>CAWAWR010000021.1:0-656039 GCA_963785745.1 uncultured Alphaproteobacteria bacterium | reverse complement strand
GTATCGCACGTCTCTAGCCCCCTCCCGCAAGGGGAGAGGGCGCATCCCAGCACTGCGCTTGCGCGCGCTTAAAAATCAATCCAGCGGCTCGACCTTACGATCGAGGCGCCGTGATTGCTGCCGACCCAGAGCGTCGGCCGCGGCCCGGTCTCTTCCAGGAACACGCGGCGGATGTTGGTGGTGCGCGGCAACAGGTACTGCACCATGTCGCCGGACTCCGGGAACAGCCGCGTCACCAGGTCGGTGTGCATCGAGCCCGTCCACGCTTCGCCGTTCCGCGCCGGCGCGACCGCATAGGGATTGTCCCATTTGGTCGGCGTCATCCATTCCTTGATCTGCTTGGTCTTGGGATCGAACATCGCGATGCCGCCGTGGTATTCGGCGAACCACAGCCGGTTCTGATGATCGATGCCGCCGCGCCGCGGCCGCGAGGCCGGGAACGGCGTCCGCCAGATCTCGACTTCCAGCGTCTTGGCGTCGCGCCGTCCGATGCTGGTGCCGCCGAACTCGAGCAGATACATGTTGTTGTCGTGGTCGGTCGGAATGCCGTAGGCGCTGATCTGCCGGCCGTTCTTGTCGATCGCCTTGCCGGTGTTCTCGAATTTTCCGGTGGCGAGATCGAGCCGGTAGTACTCGCGGGTCTCCTGGTTGTTCGACCACACCTTGCCGTCGACGTGCGAGAAGCGCGGCGCCACCATCGAGGCCTGGGTGCTCGCAGCCGAGCCATTCCTTCGGATAGGGATAGACCGTGAGCTTCCGCGTCTTGCGGTCCATCTTGGCGATGGCCGACTGGTACATCATCGCAATCCAGAGATTGCCGTTACGATCGAGCTGGAGATCGAGCGTGCCCTTGGGCTGCTCTGCCGCACGACCGGGATGTCGTAGTCGATGACCTTGCCGGTCTTGGGATCGAGCACGCCCATGACCTGCGAGCCGAAATCCGAGTACCAGGCCTGGCCGTCGGCATCGACGACGACGTCATGCGGATACGCGTTCTTCCGCGGCAGATCGTATTCGGTGATGATGACCCGGGTGGCGCGGCCCTTCGGCCGCGGCAGCGGCTTGAAGTCGTATTCCTTGGCCTCCGGATTGGTCAGGCTGACGTCGACCAGGAACTGCGCCGCCGCCTGCGCGACCTTGGGATCGACGCGCGGGCGCTCGCTGCGGGCGCCGCCGCTGACCAGCAGCTGCGGCTGCGCCGGCGTCGAGCCCGGATAGTAGCGGCCCATCCGGTTGAACACCTGGATCCATTCGTCGACGTCGTGCTGCGCCGTGAACAGCCGCTGCAAGGTGTGGCAGCCGGTGCAGCCGGTGAGGAACTGCTTGTCGCGATCGGTGCCGGGCAGGCTCGCCATCCATTCGGCGTTGGAGAGCTGCAGATGGATGTTGCGCGCGCGGTTGAGCTTGAGATCGGCAGTGCGCGCCGCCGGCCGGGACTTCCACCGACTTCGGGCCGTCGAGGATGTAGCCGACCGCCCGGATCGAGACCGTGTATTTGCCCGGCTGGATGCGGTCGGCGGGGAAGCTGTAGCGGCCCTGCTCGTTGGTCACCACCGTGGTGGTGATGGTCGAGCCCTCGCGCTTCAGGTTGACCAGGACGCCTTCCATCGTGGCTTCCTGGGCCGAGGAGACTTGTCCGCTCAGTGCGGCAGGCGCTTGAGCGCTAACTTGCACGCTGGCGAGCGCACCGAACAGGATGCCGCCGATGATCGCCCACAAGCTGTGTCGATTGAATTGCATGGGTCGCCTCCCGAGACGAATATGCGCGATCCGGTCTTTGCCGCCGGGATTCGCGAGAGGCGTTTAGTATCCGCCCTGCGGCGGGATGCCGCAAGAGGCTTTGCATGCACTGTGCGTGCCGACGATGCACAAAGACAATTGCATGGACCACGACGACATTGACCCGGACTCACGCTGCCGTCTGCCTTTCGTCGACCGTAACGCGCTCGATCCGGAAACGCAGGCGATGTTCGATTCGCATAAAAAGGGCGGCGGGCACACGCTTCGCGGGCTGCGAGGGCCCGGCGGCATCAAGTTGCATAGTCCTGCCTTGGCCAAATACGCACAACCGGTCGGACGCTACCTGCGCGTTGATGCCGGATTTACGGGCCGCGTCCGAGAGGTGGCGATATTGATCACCGCACGCTGCTGCGACAGCCAGTTCGAATGGGCTGCGCATGAGCAAGAGGCGATCAGGCAAGGGGTGCCGCGGGAAACGATCGAAGCGATCCGGCTCGGAAAGCCGGTCGATGCTCTCGATCCGACAGACGCGCTGATTGTCACCTTGGGGCGGGAAGCGTTCGAGCTACGCAAAGTGTCATCCGAGACGTATCGGCGGGCGCTTGAAACTTTCGGTGCGCGCCGTCTTGTCGACCTTGTCTCCCTGATGGGCAACTATGCGAGTACCGCCGTCATGCTGACCGTGTTCGACATGCAGCTTGATAAAGGCGTCGATCCTCCGCTTCCGGAGTTGTGAAACGGATCGTCGTCTCGCGCAATCAGTTCGGTTCAATCCCGGCGGCTTTCACGGCCTCCGCCGCTTGCAGAACCTCCTTGCGGAAGAAGGCGGCGGCTGCGGCGGCATCGCGCCCGTCCGGGATGTAGCCATCGCGTTGCATGACGTCGATCACGGCCTGTAGCTGCAATGCCTTGCGGATTTCGGCATTGAGTTTTTCGACGATGGGGTCGGGCGTCTTGCCGGGCGCGAAGAACATGCCCCAGGATCCCTGCGGTTCGTAGCCGGGGATGAGGTCCTTCATCAGTGGTACGTCGGGGGTCAACGGAAACGGCTTGGTGCCGGTAAACGCCAGCGGGCGAACCCGCCCTTCCTTGATCAGCCCCATCACGGATGGTGGCGTGACGAACATGACCTGGACGCTGCCGCCGAGCAGTGCCGTCATCACTTCGGAAGCGCCCCGATACGGGATGTGCTGCAGCTTGATCCCCGCCTTCTTGGCAAAAATTTCGGTCGTCAAATGCAGTCCGTTGCCGACGCCGGGCGAACCATAGGCAATGACGTCGGTCTTCGCTCTGGCCAGGAACTCCGCCAGCGTCTTGATCGGCGATTTCGAGTCGACCAGCATGAATATGCCGTCGAGCTGACCGATGGTTGCGATCGGCCGCAGATCGGTGAGGGTGTCGTAGCCGAGGTTCTTGTAGATATAGGGCGTCGAGATGATCGACGAACTGGAGAACAAGAGCGCGTAGCCGTCGGGCTTGGACTGTGCAACCGACCGCGCTGCGATCGTACCGTTCGCACCGAGCCTGTTCTCGACATAGAACTGCTGGCCGAGGCTGTTGCTCAGCGCCGCCGAGATGGTGCGGGACTGAATGTCCGGACCGCTGCCGGCGGCGAAACCGACGGCGACGCGTACCGGGCGATCCGGATAGGTCGGCTGCGCCGCGGCCAAGCCGGCGCACAGCATCGCGATGACCAGCGGGATGGTCCTCAGCATGGCGTTCCTCACCTTGGAGCGTTTTCCGCTCTCGTTGGCAGGTTAGTCGCACCCGTTCGGCGCGAGAACGGGCTTCGTTGTCGCGGGCGTTTGATCGCCGCCCGCTCGATATCGCCAGTGTTACGCGCTGTGCGCGCGGATCGCCTTCCAGACCTTCTCCGCGGTCGCCGGCATTTCCATCAGCGCGCCGGGCGCGCCGGCGATGGCGTCGTCGACCGCGCTCATGACGGTCGCGATGGCGCCGGTCGTGGCGGCCTCGCCGACGCCTTTGACGCCGAGCGGGTTCGTCGTCGCCGGCACGATATGCATGGCGTCGCGGATCACCGGCATGTCGACCGCGCGCGGCATCTGGTAGTCCATGAACGAGCCGGAGAGCAGCTGTCCGCCGTCGGGGTCGTAGACGATGTTTTCGCCGATCGCCTGGCCGAGGCCCTGCGCCAGCGCGCCGTGGAACTGTCCCTCGACGATCATGTGGTCGAGGATGTTGCCGCTGTCGTCGACCGCCGTGTAGCTG
Organism: uncultured Alphaproteobacteria bacterium; assembly: GCA_963785745.1. Lineage (GTDB taxonomy): Bacteria > Pseudomonadota > Alphaproteobacteria > Rhizobiales > Xanthobacteraceae > VAZQ01. Next base: position 652,070 of record CAWAWR010000021.1, on the reverse strand, counting down.
ACCACCGCCATCTGTCCGGTGTCGCGATCGATCTCGACCTCGGCGACGTGGCAGCCGTTGGGGAACGCCTGCGGCGTCTCGGTGGTGGTCTTGGTGTCGAGGTCTTCCGCGATCTCGCCGCGCTGCTTCATCTCCTTGGCGCGCGTCGCCAGCTCGAACAGCGAAATCCGCCGGTCGGTGCCGACCACCTCGAAGCGCCCGTCCCGGTAGGCGATGTCGGCTTCGGCGGCTTCCAGCGCCGTCGCCGCGATGGTCTTGCCCTTGGCGAGCATGGTGTCGATGGTCTTGACGATCGCGCCGCCGGCGGTGATCGCCGAGCGTGAGGCGACCGAGGCGAAGCCCGGAATCTCGTTGGCGGAATCGCCGTGGCGGTGCACGACCTGCCCGGCGGAAATGCCGAGCCGCTCCGCGACCACGCGCGGGAACACCGTGGCGTGGCCCTGGCCGGTCGACTGCACGTTGAGCGCGAGGATCAGGCCGTCGCCGCCCGGAAACCGCAGCGCCGCGCCTTCCAGTGGCGCGCCACCGGAATGTTCGAGCACGCAGGAGATGCCGAGCCCGCGCAGCTTGCCGTGCTTGAGCGACTCCTTGCGCCGCTTCTTGAAGCCGTCGACGTCGGCGAGCTTGAGCGCCTTGTCGACGATGACGGGAAATTCTCCGGAGTCATACGTCGTGCCCACCGCGGTCTTGTAGGGGATCGCCTTCGCCGGGATCAGGTTCTTCTTGCGCAGCCGGACGCGGTCGATGCCGGTGATGCGCGCGGCCTCGTCGATGGCGCGTTCCAGCACGTAGTTCGCCTCCGGCCGGCCGGCGCCGCGATAGGGCGAGGTCGGCGCGGTATTGGTGAAGATGCACTTCACGCCGACGTCGATCGCCTTGATGTCGTACATGCTCGGGAAGCAGCGCGCGAAATTCAGCGTCTGCAGATTGGCGCCGACCGAGCCGACATAGGCTCCGAGGTTCGCGAAGTGCCGCACCCGCAACGCCAGGAATCGCCCGCTGTCGTCGAGCGCCAGCTCCGCTTCCGTCACGGTGTCGCGGGCGTGGGCGTCGTTGAGGAACGACTCCGAGCGGCTCGCCATCCAATGCACCGGGCGCTTGGCTGATCTTCGCGCCGACGAGCTGGGCGATGTATTCGGGATAGGCGCCGGTCTTCATGCCGAAGGCGCCGCCGACGTCTTCGGTGATGACGCGCAGCTTCTCCTTCGGGACGTTCATCACCGCCATGGTGTGATCGCGCATGGCGCCCGCGCTCTGCGAGCAGACGCGCAGATGATAACTGTCGCTCGACGCGTCGTAGCGCGCGGTCGCGCCGCGCGGCTCCATGGTGACGTGCGTCAGCCGCTGCTGCGTGACCTTGACGCGCGCGACGTGCTTGGCGGACGCGATGATGCGTTCGACCTCGGCGGCGTTCGCATCGGGATTGGGATGGGTGCCGGCCCAGTCGAGGGCGAGATTGCCGGGCGCCTCCGGCCACAATTGCGGTGCGCCGGATGCTTGCGCCGCGTCCATGGTGACGACCGGATCGAGCGGCTCGTAGTCGACCTCGACCAGGTCGGCGGCGTCCTGCGCCGCGAATTCGGTCTCGGCGACCACCATCGCGACCGTCTCGCCGACATACATCGCGCGTTCGCGTGCGAGCGCATGCCGGTGCGGCATCACCAGCTTGGTGCCGTTGCGGCCCGGAAGCGGCGGATGGCGCGTCACGCTGCCGACGCCGGCGGCGTCGACGTCCGCAGCGGTCACGACCGCGATGACGCCGCGCACTTTTTTCGCGGCATCCACATTGATGCCGCGGATGCGGGCATGGGCGTGCGGCGAGCGCACGAACGCCGCCGTCGTCTGACGAGGCTCGGGGGCATCGGCGACAAAACGGCCGTTGCCGCGCACGAGGTAGTCGTCCTCGACGCGTGGATGATGGGCGTGGCTGTCGGTGGTCTTGGTGTCCATGAGGCGTCCGGGAGGTTTCGCGGGCCCGCGTTTATAGCCCAAATGGCGGGGCAGGGTAGGGCTTTCGCCGCCGGCCGCAATCTGCAAAAACCGGCCATCTAAACGGGAAAGAGCGCCATGGACCAGGTCAACACGTCGTCGAGAGTGCCGGCGGCGACCATCGCCGCGCTGATCACGGACTCGTTCAAGGCGATCGGGCTGCCGGCGGCGGACGCCGCGAAATGCGCCGAGCTCATGCTCGAGGCCGACCTCACCGGCGCCGACGCCCATGGCGTGTTCCGGCTGCCGCAATACGTGAAGCGCCTGCGCGGCGGCGGCGTCAATCCCAAGCCCGACATCCGCGTCGAGAAAACCGCAGCCGCGACCGCGCTGGTCGATGGCGACAACGGCATGGGCCATCTGGTGATGGCGCGCGCCGCCGAGACCGCGATCGAGCTTGCCCGCGCTGCCGGCGTCGGCTGGGTCGGCGCGCGCTGGTCGAACCATGCCGGCGCCGCCGGCGTCTATGCCGCGATGGCGCTGCCGCACGACATGGTCGGCATCTACGGCGTGGTCGCGAGCGCCAACCACATGCCGGTCTGGGGCGGCGTCGAATCCCTGCTCGGCACCAATCCGGTCGCGGTCGCGATTCCGGCCGGCGAGGAGGCGCCGATCGTGCTCGACATCGCCACCTCGGTCGTCTCCTACGGCACCGTCAAGTCGCACCGCCTGCAGGGCAAGCCGATGCCGGAAGGCTGGATGGTCAACACCAAGGACGGCACGCCGCTCACCGATCCGGCGCGCAGCAGCGAGGGCGTGCTGTTGCCGATCGGCGCCTACAAGGGCTCCGGCCTCGCGCTGGTGCTCGGATTGCTGGCGGGCCCGCTCAACGGCGCCGCCTTCGGCCGCGAGGTGTTCGACTTCAACTACAACGACACCGACGTCTGCAACACCGGGCACTTCATCGTCGCGCTCGACGTCAAGCGCTTCACGCCGCTCGACACGTTCAAGGCCGAGATGGATCGCCACCTGCGCGACCTGCGCACGTCGAAGCCGCTGCCGGGCGTCGACGCCATCCGCCTGCCGGGGCAGGAGCGCCGCGCGCGCCGCGCCGACCGGCTCAAGAACGGCGTGCCGCTGCCGCGCGAGTTGATCGCTCAGCTCGATGCGTTTGCCAGCGAGCTCGGCGTGAAGCCTCTGGCCGCGCGCTGATCTCTCCTCCGTCATGCCCGCGCTCGTCGCGGGCATCCACGTCTTCCCTTAGGCCGATAGCGCAGACGTGGATGGCCGGGACAAGCCCCGCCATGACGACGCGGAAAGAGCTGGGGCTTGCTTCTACCTTGGCGGCTCCAGCGCTTTGCGCACGCGCGCGGCGACCGGCTCCGGCGTCGCGAGCACCCGCGCGATCAACTCCTGCGCCTGCTCACCGGTGATCGCATCGATCTCCAGGCTGAGCTTCTTCGCGTCGGCGAGGAATTCCGGGTCCTTTATGGTGGCGTCGAAGGCGCGCCGCAGCGCCTGTACGCGGTCCTCCGGAACGCCCGGCGGCACGAAATAGGGCCGGCCGTATTCCAGTCGCGCGATGAGCAGTTCGAGCGCGGCGCGATCGGCGTCGCTTTTCGCGAGGTCGAGCACCATCGGTACGTCGGGCAGGTCCGGATGCTTCTTCATCGCCCATTGCGCGATCACGTTGACCTTCTTGTCCCTGACCCAGTCGCCGTTGAGCGACAACAGCGTCGTCCAGTTGGTTGCGCCATTGCCATACACTTCGCCGCGCTCCATCGCGAGATGGATGGCCTGCGTGCTCTTGTAGCCGCTGACGACCTTGAATTTGGTGTTGAGCACCGCGTTGGCGAGCAACGGATAGTCCCACTGCGTGGTGCCGGCGGCCTGGGCGCCGGTGACTATTTCGGTCTTGATGATGTCGGTGAACGTCTTCACCGGCGCGGTGTGCCACAGATAGGTCACCTGCGTTTCCCGGTTGGTGCTGCCGAGCCAGATCATCTTCACGGGATCGAAGCGCACGCCGTCCGGCTGCAGCAGCGGCGCGGTCGGCAGCCCGTTGAACGGCGCGCCGATCACGGTGCCGTCGAACGGACCGTTGGCGACGAGCTGGTTCACCATGGTCCGGCTGCCGGCGCCGGGCTGGTTCTGCACGATCACCGTGGGGTTGCCGGGGATATGTTTGCCCCAATGACGTTGCAGCACGCGGGCGGTGACGTCATAGCCCGAGCCGACATCGATGCCGACCACGATGCGTATGGTCTTACCTTTGTAGAAGTCCGCGACGCTCTGCTGCGCCGCCGCCGGCGCGCAACATCCGGCAACGAAAGACAGAACCAGCAGTGCTCGTTTCATTCCAAACTCTCCCCTTGGTGGCCGCCGCCGTTGTCTGTCAAAGGGCGCTTGAGCCCGGGCGGTCTATCGTCGATATAGTAGCACGCCTGCCACGGCCTGACGCAGCTTGCGACCTCCCGCCGCGCTCCCCCGCGCATCCCGCATAAAGGACAGCGATGACCCGGCCCCGCACCATTGATTGTCATACCCATATCCTCACCGACGAGACGATCGGGCTGCTGGCCAAGGAGGCGCCCTGGGTCGCCCCGAAGCTCACCCCGATCGACGCCGATTTCGCGGTTCTCGAGGTCGCGGGCACGCCCTACCGGCCGTTCCCGCGCGGCGGCTGGGAGCTGGAGCGCCGCTTCAGCGACATGGACGCCGCCGAGGTCGATGTGCACGTGCTCTCGGCGACCCCGCAGACCTATCTCTACGACCAGGACCCGGCGCTGACCGCGGCGACGTCCACGCTCCAGAACGACCAGATCGCCAAGCTCACGAAGACGCATCCCGATCGCTTCATGGGGATCGCGACCCTGCCGATGCAGGCGCCCGAGCAGGCCGCCGAGGAGCTCAAGCGCGCCGTGCGCGAGCTCGGCATGCACGGCGCCATGATCGGCTCCAACATCGCCGGCAAGAATCTCGACGATCCGGCGCTGGAGCCGGTGTGGGCGGCCGCGGCCGAGCTCGGCGCGCTCATGATCATCCATCCCGACCACCGTCGCCGGCGCCGACCGGCTGCGCTCGTACTATCTCGCCAATCTGATCGGCAATCCGCTCGACACCACCATCGCGGCGGCGTGCCTCGTGTTCGGCGGCGTGATGGAGCGCCATCCGAAGCTCAACGTCCTGCTCGTGCACGGCGGCGGCTTCGTGCCCTACCAGGCCGGGCGCTGGGCGCACGGCTGGCACGTGCGGCCGGAGCCGAAGGTGAACATCAAGCAGTCGCCGGAACCGTGGATCGACCGGTTCTATTACGACACCATCCTGCACGCGAAGCCGCAGCTCGAATTTCTGGTGGCGTCGATGGGGCCGACGCGCGTGCTCATGGGCAGCGACTATCCTTACGACATGGGCACCGGCGAATGCGTGCGCCAGGTCGATGCGCTCTGGATCGAGGATGCCGACAAGGCCGCGATCCTCAACGGCAATGCGGTGAAGCTACTGGGTGGGTGATCACAACGGCCGCGCGATACGCGGCGATGGAGGAAGGCAATGTACGTTCCGCGTCGACGTTTCCTGCGCCTTGCTGCCTCTGCGGCCGTGCTGCCCGCCATGTCTCGGCTCGCGCAGGCGCAAACCTACCCCGCGCGCCCCGTGCGCTTCGTCGTCGGCTTCGCGCCGGGCGGTCCGAACGACATCCTGGCGCGTCTGATCGGCGAGTGGCTGACGGGCCGGCTCGGTCAGCCGTTTGCCGTCGAGAACTTGCCCGGCGGCTCCAGCAATCCCGCGACCGAGGTGGTCGTGCGCGCGCCACCCGACGGCCATACCATCCTGCTGATGGGGCCGGCGAACGCGATCAATGCGTCGCTGTTCCCCAATCTCAGCTTCGACATCCGCCGCGACATTACGCCGGTCGCCGGCCTCACCCGCGAGGCGCTGGTTCTGGTCGTGCATCCTTCGGTGCCGGCGTCGACCGTCCCGGAGCTGATCGCCTTTGCCAAGGCCAATCCGGGCAAGCTCAGGATGGCGATGACCGGCGCCGGCTCTTCGCCGCATGTGTCGGGCAAGCTGTTCCGGCTGATGACCGGCGTCGACGTGGAGGAGTTGCACTACGACGGCGGCGGGCCGGCGCTGCGCGACATGATCGCCGGCAAGGCCGACATGATGTTCGAGCCGATGTCGGCGTCGATAGGACCGCTGCGAAAGAAAACGCTGCGCGCGCTGGCGGTGACGACGGCGCAGCGCTCGGAGACGCTGCCCGAGCTGCCTTTGATGAGCGACACGCTGCCCGGTTACGAAGCGAGCGCGGTGACCGGCATCGGCGTGCCGCGCGGCACGCCGCCCGAGGTCATCGACCTCCTCAACAAGGCGGTCAATGCCGCCTATGCCGATGCCAAGATGCGCGCGCGTCTGACCGACACCGGCGGCGAGCCGCTGCCGGGATCGCCCGACGCGTTTGGAAAAATCTTCGCCGGGGAAATCGAGAAGTGGGGCAAGGTCGTCAAAGCCTCCGGCATGAAGCCGCAGTGACGCCGAAAAGACGGTTTGCCGCCTAAGCCGCGATCTCGAACTTGTCGCGCTTCACCTTGCTGAGGTCCTGGCCCTCGATACGGATCAGGCGGGTGTCGCCGGCGCGGCGCGGCGAATGCAGCACGCCTTCGTTGTAGACGTGCGCGATGCCGGGCGTGAGCTCGTAGGTGCGGACCTTCGCGACCTTGCCGGGCGCGCCGTTCGCCGGCTTCTGCAACAGCCGCCAGTCGGTCATCTCGGTGACGCCCGCGACCTGGCCATAGACCGCCCAGCTCGGCCCGTGATCGTGCGGGTTGCTGTTCTTCTCGCCCCTGTAGACGTGGGCGAGGATGCAGAACTTCAGATCGGGGTCTTCGTAGAGGATCTTGCGGTCGTCGGTTGCGTCCGGGCCGAGGTGCCTGGCGACGAAGTCCTGATCGGAACAGGCGCGTTCGGTGTACTGGCGGACCCGCTCGCGGCCGCCGGGACCGGGGTCCTGCAACAGCGCGGCGCGGCAGTCTGAAGAGAATTGATCGAGGGTGTAGGGCATGGCGATGTCTCCTCGTTCCAAGGCGTACCGAGCGGATTGAGCAAAGATTAGCGTGTAGGGCGCATTGAGCAACCCACCTCCGCTCGCTTCCCACGGCGGCTTCGCCGAAGCGCGCTGGCGCGAAGGCGGAAGCGAAATGCGGGAAGCCGCTTTGCCGAACCGCGCCGCCATGCTTCAATCAAGGCATGATTGGTGACGTGCACTTTTCCCCGCAATGAACGCTACTACCAAGCACTACGACACCATTATCGTGGGTGGCGGCGCAGCCGGCTGCGTGCTGGCCAACCGTCTTTCCGCGGCGTCGAACCGGAGCGTGCTGTTGCTCGAAGCCGGGCAGGACACGCCGCCGGACGATCTGCCCGCCGACGTGCGCGATACCTATCCGGTCTCCTATTACAACGACGCCTATATGTGGCCGGAGCTGAAGGTGCATTGGCGGCTGCGCCACAATTCGCCCAGAGTCGGATTCTCGCAGGCGCGCATCATGGGCGGCGGCTCCTCCGTGATGGGCATGGTGGCGCTGCGCGGAACGCCCGACGACTACAACGAATGGGAGGCGCTGGGCGCCGCCGGCTGGGGCTGGAACGGCGTGCTGCCGTTCTTTCGCAAGCTCGAAAAGGACTTCGATTTCTCCGGCAGCGATCTGCATGGCGGCGATGGGCCGGTCCCGGTCCGGCGCACGCCGGTCGCGGATTGGCCGCCGCTGTCGCACGCGATGCATGGCTATGCGCAGGAGCGGCAGATTCCCTTCATCGCCGACATGAACGGCGACTTCCGCGACGGCTATTGCTCGGTGCCGATGAGCAACTGGCCGGATAAGCGGGCGTCCGCGGCGATCTGCTATCTCGATGCGGCTACCCGCTCGCGCAGCAACCTGACCGTCGCCAATCGGGCGTTCGTGACGCAACTACTGTTCGAGGGGCACCGGGCCGTCGGCGTGAAGGCCAACGTTGCCGGCGCGGACATCGAGTTTCGCGGCCGCGAGATCATTGTGTCGCTCGGCGGCATCCACTCGCCCGCCATGCTGATGCGTTCGGGCATCGGGCCGGCGGATCATCTGCGCGACCATGGCATCGCGGTGCGCGCGGACCTGCCCGGCGTCGGCCGCAATCTGTCCAATCACGCCATCCTGTTCGTGGCGATCCACCTCAAGCGCGCATGGACGGCAGGCGCCTTCGCTGCGTCCGCATCCGACCACGTTGTTCCGGTTCTCGTCGGGTGTCCCCGGCTGTCCGCCCGCCGACATGTACATCAACGTCCAGAGCAAGACCTCCTGGAGCGCGCTCGGCCACCAGATCGCCAATCTCGCGCCGGTGCTGTGGAAGCCGTTTGCGCGCGGGCAGGTGTCGCTCACCGCGGCCGATCCGCGGCAGGAGCCGCTGGTCGAATTCAACTTCACCGGCCATGAGCTCGATCTGCAGCGCTTCAAGATCGCGTTTCGCCGCACCGTCGAGATGCTCGCCGACGCGCGGGTGCGCGAAATTGGCGGCGTGACCTTCCCGGTCAAATTCACCGACCGGCTGCGCATGCTCAATCGGGTTTCGCGTGCGAATGCTCTAAAGAGCGCCGTCATCGCGAAGCTTCTCGATCTGGTTCCGGCATTGCGCGAGCCGGTGTTCGCGACGCTGGCGGATCGCCGGGTCGATCTCGCGGCGCTGGTAGAGGACGACGCGGCGCTCGCCGAGCACATCCGCGACAACGTCGCCGGCCAGTTTCACCCGGTCGGCACCTGCCGCATGGGCACGGCGGACGATCCGCAGGCCGTCGTCGATACGGTTGGACGGGTGCGCGGCTTTGCCGGTCTGCGGGTCGTCGACGCCTCCATCATGCCGACGCTGACGCGCGGCAACACCAACATTCCGACCATCATGCTGGCGGAAAAAATCGCTGCCGCCATCGGCGCCGACGCGGCCGCGTGAGCGGCCCTGTTGCCAGGGCGTGTACTCATAAATCGCAATTGTTCAACAATTGCTCTGACTGTCCGCCTTGCCCCCGAAAGCGGCACACCAGGGGGACATCGCGGGAGGTCCGCTTTGGGCCAACAACGGACTCACGGCGCGCTGCTAGAGAACGGGGGAGTCAGGGGAGCGAATAGGCGCGGGCGACCTTTCGACGGTGGCTTTCTTGGCTCTCTTCGGTTTCTTGGCTGCCTTCGGTTTCTTGGCTGCCTTCGGTTTCTTGGCTGCCTTCGCTTTCTTGGCGATCTTCGCTTTGCTCGCTTTCTTAGACTTCTTTCCGTAGATGGCGATGCGACCAACTTCTTTATAATCTTCACCTAAGGATCGAAGCTCGCGTCTCAAGGCTTCAACTCGGCGACTGAGGATGCCGCTGATGTCATTCCTAAGCTTTAACAGGGCGTCTACTGACATGGATGCGAGGCGTTGTTTTGGCATGGCGGGCTCCGTGGCAGTTGGTTCTTGAGACGAACAGATAGCAAAAGTAAACATGCCAAAGGCGCACGAATTGCTGATGTGACTTTGGCTTGGAGCGTAGTGGCTAGGTTCAAAATACTGGGTTCTAGTTCTCGCTCAAAATAGTTTTGCAACACAATCCCCTTGAAAGCAGACATGTGAGCGGACATCGCGGGAGGTCCGCTTTGGGCCATAAGCCGACATCGCGCTTTGTCATTTGATCGTCAGCACGCACCAGAAGTGAGGTTGGGCATCGACGGCTTGATTTTGTGAGGCATGAAATGGGTTACCCGCGCGCTTCGATCTTGTCCTGCGTTTTGGTCTTGAAATCGCTGGCGTCATGGCGCTCGCGCAATTGTCCTTCAGGCGGCCCGCTGGCGCGGTTGACCATTCGCCCGCGCTTGACGGCCGGGCGCTCGCCGATTTCTTTCGTCCAGCGCGTCAGGTTTTTATATTCGTGCGTCTGCAGGAACTTGCGCGGGTCGTTGTATGAGGCGCCGTTCAACATGCCGTTGCCGTACCACGGCCAGATCGCCATATCGGCGATCGTATATTCGTCGCCGGCGATGAATTGATTGTCCGCAAGCTGCCGGTCGAGCACGTCGAGCTGGCGTTTCACCTCCATTGCAAAACGGTCGATGGCGTATTTGATCTTCACCGGAGCATAGGCATAGAAATGCCCGAAGCCGCCGCCGACATAGGGCGTTGAACCCATCTGCCAGAACAGCCAGTTCAGCGCTTCAGTGCGCTTGCCGCGATCCTTTGGCAGGAAGGCGCCGAATTTATCCGCCAGGTAGAGCAGGATCGCGCCGGATTCGAACACGCGTCGCGGCGTCTGCTCGCTATAGTCCATGAGCGCCGGGATTTTGGAATTCGGGTTCACCCCGACAAATCCGCTGCCAAACTGGTCGCCCTCACCGATCCGGATCAGCCAAGCGTCATATTCCGCTCCGCCATGACCGGCGGCCAGCAATTCCTCCAGCATGACCGTAACTTTGACCCCATTGGGCGTCGCTAGTGAATAAAGCTGGAGCGGATGCTTTCCGCGCGGCAACTCCTTCTCATGCGTCGCGCCCGCGATAGGGCGATTGGTATGGCCATAGCGCCATTTGGGACTGTCGTCCTTCTCCCAGACCCAGACTTCCGGCGGCGTGTATTCAGGTGTGTCAGTCATGTTGGGCTCTCGTGTGTCGCTCGATAGGTTGGCCGAATGGATAGAATGGCGAGCGTGGGCTGTCCAATCATCGTTGTGGGCGTTGCCATGCTATGCGGCGTGACCTTGCTGCCCTACACCGACAAAGCGGCACGCAGTTTGTGCCCAACCTCACTTACGCGTCACGGCGGCTCAAGCTATTCTGAAGAACCCAGGATGGAGATTTTGTAGCATGGCAAAGCTCGTCTTCGGAATGAACCAGTCCCTGGACGGCTACGTCGACCATATGGCGTTTGCGCCAAGCCCCACGCTCTTCCGCCACTTCATCGAGGAGGCTCAGCGGCAGGCGGGCAGTGTGTACGGTCGCCAAATGTATGAGGTCATGCGTTACTGGGACGACGATCATCCTGAATGGGGTGCAGAGGAACGCGCCTTCGCAGCGGCGTGGCGGAACCAGCCGAAATGGGTCGTCTCGCGCTCGTTGAAGTCGGTCGGCCCCAACGCCAGACTTGTTGAGAATGATCTTGAGGGCGCGATCCGCGAGCTGAAGGCCGAGCGCGACGGGGAGATCGAAGTTGCAGGCCCGGACTTGGCGCAAAGCCTCACCGAACTTGGCCTGATCGATGAGTATCGAATCTACCTGCACCCCGTCGTGCTTGGTCACGGCAAGCCATATTTCGCCGGACCCCGGCCGCCGCTCCGCCTTGTGGCTAATGATCGGATTGGCGAGGATGTGATCAGGTTGACCTACGTTCCTGCCTAGTCACGCAACTCGCCCGACGGACTGGCGCCGACGCGTCAGGTCTACTTTGGGTCAGAACCGGACAATCCTTAAGGCGAGCACAGCGGGCGGCACGGGTGCGCGAACTTCAGATTCGGGACACTAGCGCTTGGCCCGTTCGAGCGTCTCCCAGATGGCGAGATGGGAGATCGGCAGCGTGTTGACCTCGACATTGAGCGGCGCGAGCGCGTCGTTGACCGCATTGGCGACGGCCGCGGGCGCGCCGAGATAGCCGGCCTCGCCGGAGCCCTTCTGTCCGAACGTGGTCAGCGGGGAGGGCGTGCAATGATCGACGATCTTCACCGGCGGAATTTCGAGCGCGCTCGGAATCAGATAATCCATGAAAGTGCCGGCCGTGAGCTGGCCGTTGTCGTCATAGGTGAAGTGCTCGTAGAGCGCGGCGCCGATGCCGTGCGCGATGCCGCCATAGGTCATGCCGTGCACGATGTCGGGATTGATCATCACCCCGCAATCGTGCCCGCAGACATATTGCTTGATCGCGGGCGCGGCGGTGTCGGGGTCGATCTCCACATAGACGATGTGGCACTCGAACGCGTAACAGGGATAGATCTGGATGCGGCCGTCCGCCGTCGGCAGTCCGCCGCCGGTCGGCACCTCCCAGACGAATTTCGCCTGCAGCCCGGGCTCGATGCCGGCCGGCATCGCATGGAATTTGCGATGTGCGATCTCGACCAGTTGGTCCCAGCTCAGCACCTTGTCCGGCACGCCCTTCACGTTCACGTTGCCGTCGCGATATTCGACGTCCTCCTTCGCGCATTCGAAATTGTGCGCGGCGATGGCAAGCAGCGTCTCCTTGATCTGGCGCGCCGCGCCGGCGGCGGCGCCGCCCAGCATGATCGCCATGCGGCTGCCGACCGGGCTGTTCGACGGCAGGGCCTGGAGGGAATCGGCGTGGATCACGCGCACCTGCGCCGGATCGCGCTCCAGGATCTCGCCGACGACGGTCGACACCAGCGTCTCGTGGCCCTGGCCCGATGACGACGTGCCCATGATGCCGGTGATCGCGCCGGACAGGTCGACCCGCACCAGGCAGGAATCCATCCAGGTCGTGGTCTCGTTCTTGGGATTGAGCAGCGGCTCGAACGCGGAGTTTCCGCCGCTCGGCTCAAGGCAGGTCGAGATGCCGATGCCGGCGAGCTTGCCCGCGCGCCGTGCTTCGTCGCGGCGGGCAATCAGCGCCGTGTAGTCGATCGCGGCGAGCGCCTTGTCGAGGACGGCCTGGTAGTCGCCGGAATTGTAGGTCGACCCGCTCGGGATCGTGTAGGGAAACTCGTCCTTGCGGAGCAGGTTCTTCTGCCGCAACGCGATCCGTCCATGTTCAGGTAACGCGCCACGCGGTCCATGGTGCGTTCGAGCGCGAAGTTGGTCGGCGCCTGGCCGAAGCCGCGCACCGCTTCCTGCGGCGTCTTGTTGGTCATCACCGAGACCGGCTCGTAGGCGACCGCGCCGATGCGATAGGGCCCGCAGATGGCGCTGACCGGCTTGCCGAGCTGGAACGGCGCGCGGCCGGCATAGGCGCCGACATTGTCGATCGCGCGAATTTTCAGCGCGCGGATGGTGCCGTCGCCATCGAAGGCGGCGGTCATGTCGAAGGTGCGATCGGGACCGTGCATGTCGCCGCCGCGCATGTTCTCGAGCCGGTCCTCGATCAGGCGCACCGGCATGCCGAGCCGCCTCGCCAGGTAGCCGACCAGCACGGTGTGCTTGATCCCGCGCTTCACGCCGTAGCTGCCGCCGACGTCGACGTCGTAGTGCACGCGCACCGCGTTGCCGGGCAGCCGCAGCGCCCGCGCGGCCTGGTCGGGATATTTCGGCATCTGGATCGACGCCCAGATGTCGAGGATTTCGGTGGCGGGATTCCATTGCGCGGCGACGGCGAAGGTCTCGATCGGCACCGTCGCGCTGCGGTTCCAGGTGGCGCGGAAGCTGAGCTGGTGCTCGGCCTTGGCGAATTGATCCTCGACCGGACCCCAGACGAAATTCCGATGCAGGATCACGTTGGAGCCGTGCGCCGGATGCACCAGCGCGCCCGCATCCGCCATCGCCCGCTCCGCATCGGTGACGTGCGGCAGCGGCTCGTACTCGACCTCGACCAGTTCGGCTGCGTCCTCGGCCAGCGCACGCGAGTCCGCCACGACCGCGGCGACCCATTCGCCGGCATAGCGCACGCGGTCGCGCGCCAGCGCCCAGCGCGTCACCTTCGGGGCGTCGACGCCGATCGGCAGCGAATCCGTGGCGGCGCAGAACTCCTCACCGGTGAGCACGTAGTGCACGCCCGGGGCGGCGCGCGCCGCTTCGGTGTAGATCGACAGAATGCGCGCGCTGGCGTGCGGCGAGGCCACCAGCGCGACATGCTTGAGGCCGGGGAGCGCGATGTCGGCGGCGTAGCGGCCGCGGCCGGTGACAAAGCGCGGATGCTCCTTGGTGCGCCGTTTGGCGCCGATATAGCGGAACCCGTAGGGGCTTTTGGCGGGCGCGCTCATTTGGCTTCTCCCGCGATGCGTTGCGCCGCGAGGGAGATCGCCTCGACGATCTGCTGATAGCCGGTGCAGCGGCAGAGGTTGCCGCCGATCGCATCGCGGATCTCGTCCTCGGTCGGCCGCGGATTGGCGTCGAGCAGCGCCTGCGCCGCAATCAGCATGCCCGGCGTGCAATAACCGCATTGCAGCCCGTGCGTTTCGCAAAAGCTGTCCTGCAGGATACTCAAGCTGTCCATCCGGGCGTGTGAGGCCCTCGACCGTGGTGATGCAATGGCCGTCCGCCTGCACGGCGTACATCAGGCAGGAACGGACCGGCGCGCCGTCGAGCATCACCGAGCAGGCGCCGCAGATGCCGTGCTCGCAGCCGATATGCGTGCCGGTGAGATACAGGTGCTCGCGCAGCCAGTCGACCAGCGACGTCCGCGCCGTGACCTGGCCGGTGCGTTTGACGCCGTTCACCTCGACGGCGATGGAATAGAGCTTCTCGCTCATGGCGCCGCCCTCGCGGTGTCGTAGGCGGATTGCAGCACGCGCGTCGTCAGCACGCCGGCAAGGTGGCGGCCGATAGTCGGCGCTGGCGTGGGTATCGCTGCCGGGCTCGAGCGCCGCCACCGCCTCATGCGCGACGTCGCGAAGCACGGCCTTGTCCATGCGGGTGCCGACGAGCCGGCGCGCGAGCGCGGGAAAGGCGAGGGGTGTTGGCGCCGCGCCGCCGACGCCGAAGGTCGCGCGCGTGCAATGTCCCTCGTCGTCGACCGCGACCTGGGCGGCGGCAGCGACCATGGCGAAATCGCCATGGCGGCGGCTGATCTCGGTGAAGGCCGATCCGGTTTTCGGCTCACGCCAGACCGGCCACTGGATTTCCTCAAGGCACTCGTCGGGTGCAACGCTGGTCGTCATCGCGCCTTCAAAGAAGTCAGCGGCCGGCAGCGTACGGGTGCCCGATTTGCTGCGCATCACCAGCCGCGCCTCCAAAATTTGCGCGACCAGCGGGAGCTCCGCCGACGGGTCGGCATGCACCAGGCTGCCGCCGGCGGTGCCGCGGTTGCGGGTCTGCACGTGGCCGACGAACGCCAGCGCCTGCCGCAGCAGCGGCACGGCTGGCGGCGAGCTTGTCGTCGCGCTGGATGTCGCATTGCCGTGTGCAGGCGCCCATGCGCACGGCGTCCGTGCCGGGCGCGATGAATTTCAGCGCGGCGATTTCGTTGATGTCGATCAGCCAGGCGGGGCGCAGCAGCCGGAACGCCATCATCGGGACCAGGCTCTGCCCGCCGGCGATGACCTTGGCGTCGTCGCCGTGCTGCGACAGCAGCTCGCAGGCTTCGTCGATCGAGGCCGCGCGGGCGTATTCAAACGGGGGCGATTTCAACCTGCGACCTCAAGACGCTGACAGCCGGATATCAAGAAGGCTGCACTATCCTATTCTCCGGGCGGAAGATCACACGTCCCCCTTGTGGGACGCAACGCGGCCTGTTCATTATCGGGCCGGCGCCAGAAGAGCGCCTCAGGGAGGAGTTATGAGACGGTCCTGGATATGGGTTGTGGCGATTGCGGCGTGCATCGCTCATGGCGAGGCGCTGGCGCAAGCACAGTCGCAATCGTGGCCGACCAAGCGGGTGACGGTGATCGTGCCGTTCACGGCCGGCAGCGCGACCGACATCATGGCGCGCACGGTGGCGCAGCGGCTGTCGGAACAGCTCGGCCAGCCCTTCGTGGTCGAGAACCGGCCCGGCGCGGGCGGGACGATCGGCGTCGGCGCGGTCGCGCGGTCCGAGCCGGACGGTCACACCATCCTGGTGCATTCGTCGTCCTACACCATCACGCCGACGACCTATCCGACCACGCCTTACGACACGCTTCGCGATCTGGTCGGGATCACGCCGCTGGCGCTGCTGCCGAACGTACTGGTGATCTCGCCGGACAAAGGCATCAAGACGGTGCCGGACCTGGTGAAAGCCGCCAAGGCGAAGCCGGGCGCGATGAACTACGCGTCCGCGGGCGTCGGGACAGCAACACAATTGAACGCCGAACGCTTTCGCATGGGCGCGGGCATCGAGGTCGTCCACGTGCCGTTCAAGGGAACGCCTGAGGCGTTGACCGAAGTCCTCTCCGGTCGCGTCGACTATTATTTCTGCCCGGTCAATGCGGTGCTGCCGTTGATCGAAAGCAAGAAGCTCCTGGCGCTGGCCATGGGGAGTTCAAAACGATCGGCGGCGCTGCCGGACGTAGCGACGACGGTCGAAGCCGGCGTGGCGAATTCGGACTACAACTTCTGGGTCGGCATGGTGGTGCCGGCGAAGACGCCGCGCGACGTCGTGACCAAGATTCATCAGGAGACGGCGAAGGCGCTTGAGAGCAAGGAGGTCCGCGCCAGCATGGCCAAGCTCGGCGCGGAGCTGATGCTTATGCGCCTGGACGAATTCGACAGCTATATCCGCAACGAGGTCAAGTCCAATGCCGCGCTGGTGAAAGCGGCGGGCATCACCGCGCAATAGCGCGCGCCGCTACTTCGTCTCCAGCGCCTTGCGCACGCGCGCGACGGTGTCGGGCGACGTCTTCAGCACCTGTTCGACGAACCCGGCGAGGTCGGCGCCGTTCATGGGATCGACGTCGATCTTGAGCTTCTCGGCCTCGGCGAGATAGGCCGGATCCTTCATCGTGGCGTCGAACGCGGCACGCAGCGCCGCGACGCGGTCGGCCGGCACGTTCTGCGGCAGGAAGAACGGTCGCCCGACGTCGAGCCGCGCCATGATGAGCTGCATGGCGGAGCGTTGATCGTCGGTCTTGGCGAGATCGAGCGCATTCGGCACGCCGGGCAGATCGGGATTCGTCCGCAGCGCCCATTGCGTGATGATCTTGATCTTCTTCTCCGCCAGCCACTGCGAGCTGAGCGTACGCACGCTGGTGAGCGCGGCGATCGCGCCGTCGACTTCGCCCGACTCCATCGCGAGGTTGATCTTGGCGGTGGAGCCATAACCGGAGATGACCTTGTGCTTGAGATTGAACAGCGCATTGGCGACCAGCGGAAAATCGACCTGCGAGGAGCCGGCCGCCTGCGCGCCCATGATCAGCTCCGTGGTGCGCAATTCGTCGAACGACTGCACCTTGGACTTGTGCCACACATAGGTGACGTGGGTTTCGCGGTTGGTGTTGCCGAGCCAGTTGAGCTTGGTGAGGTCGAAACGCGACGCCGCCGCCGGCGTGAACAGCGGGTAGGTCGGCAACCCCGCGAACGCGGCGCCGATCAGGGTGCCGTCGAACGGCCCGTTGGCGTAGACCTGCGCCGTCATGTTGGCGCTGCCGGCGCCGGGCTGGTTCTGCACGACGATCGCCGGATTGCCGGGGATGTGGTTGACGATGTGCCGCGCCAAGAGCCGCGCATTCACGTCATAGCCGGAGCCGACGTCGATGCCGACCACCATGCGGATGGTCTTGCCCTTGTAGAAATCGGCGACGGTCTGCGCGTGGGCCGAAGCCTGCAGTGCAGCAAGGGCGCAAATCGCCAGGAACAGCCTTGCATTGACGTCTCCATCCCAGATCGTCAGATTCTCACCGCTCATTTCCGCGCAAGCGGCCGGACGAGCGGAAGTCATCAATTCAAGCGTCGGCTGGTCGCCACTTCGATGCCGCGCGCGACGACGCGCTCCCTCGCCGCGAGATGATTGAGCTTGCTTCAATCAAAAGCAATGACCGCAGGTGCGGCCTATTTCCGCTTCGGCGCAAACGACGGGGCCTATGGCCCAATTCACGCTGCCGCCAGCTCATCGCCGGGCTCGAGCGGCAGCTTCACCGGCTTCTTGATCTTGGCCGAGAGATCGAGCGCCTTGGTCAGCATCAGATTGCGGTGCGCCTCCGCGGCGGTCGCGGCCTGCGTCGGCAGGCCGAGCGCGACGCGGTTGAGCCAGGACACGGTCTCGTCCGCCATCGGGCCGCGCAATTCGCCGAGCGCCATGTCGCCGGGCGGATAGCTGCCCATGAAGTCGACCAGCCGGGTGCGGTCGGGCGCGTAGCCTTCCTCCTGCGGCTTCGAGACCGCCAGCACCATGTCGCGATGGGTGTCGTCGATGGTGAGCACGCCGTCGGTGCCGTTGATGCCGACCTCGAGCGAGTAGACCGCGCCCGGCCAGGTCACCGGCAGCGCCCACGAGATGTTGAGGTGATAGACGCTGCCGTCCGAGAACATGATCATGCCGGCGGTGGCGTCGATGCCGCCGTAAAGCGGGGCCGAGCACCTTGTCGACCGAGCGCGCATAGCATTCGACCGGCGTCTTCTTCTCCATGTACCACATCACGATGTCGAGCGCGTGCGTGCCCGAGATCACCATCGGCGAGATGGTCGAGGGATCGTCGGTGCGCTTGTAGTTGTCGATCGCGACCAGCCGGTTCATGAACGCGCGCGAGGTAACGAGCGTCACGTCGCCGAGCGCGCCGGTGCGCACCTTCTCCTTGGCGCCGAGCCATTTGCGGCGGAAGCGCTGGGTGTAGCCGACGACCGCGTCGAGCTTGGCGTCGGTGATCGCCTTCAGCACGCGCGCCGACTGCGCCAGGTCGGTCGCCAGCGGCTTTTCGATGAGCATGGGAATGCCGCGCTCGACCGCCGCCATGATCGGATCGACATGCAGGTGCTCGTCGGTGGCGATGATGGCGCAGGTGACCTCGGGACGCTTGAGCAGCTCGACGTGGCTCTGCGTGACGAAGTCGGCGCCGATCTTGGGCGCGACCTCGCCGGCGCGGTTCGGGTTCTTCTCGGCGACGCCGATCCACTTCACCGCCGGATGGCGGTTCGCCACCTCGCCGCGGAACAGCCCGACGCGGCCGCCGCCGATGATCGCGAGGCCGATGTCCTTGGCTTGCGTTCTCATGTGTTGTCCCCCTTGCGGAACTTGGCCTTGAAGTCGGCGACCGCCGCGATCGTCTCGTTGGTCAGCGGCAGGTCGACCGGCTCGTTGCGGTCGGCGGACAGGTCGGCGGCGGTGTAGGTCTCCATCACCATGCGCGCGCTCTCCGGCGTGACCATCACCGGCGAATTGCGGATGCAGGCCTCGACGAAATGGATGGTCTCCGGCCCCATGCCGCCGGCGAACACGTGATCGACCATCTCGCCCGGCATGGTCGACATCGGGAACTCCTGGCCGGTCTTTTCACGTGTTGAGCCAGTGGTCGCGCGCGGTGTCGTCGAGCACCAGCGCGCCGTTCGGTGCCGGTGATCTCGATCCAGGTCGAGCAGTAATTCGGGAAGCTCTCCGGGAAATTCCAGCCGCCGCCGATCATCACCACCACGCCGTTGTCCATCGTCACGGTGGTGAACATCACGTCGTGCGAGCCGTTGATCGGCTCCATGTAGCCGTAGGCGCCCTGCGAATAGACCCGCACCGGCTTGGCCGGCTCCAGCAGCCACATCACGAAGTCGAGGTCGTGCGTGCTCTCCATCACCACGGGCGATAGCCGTACCCGGCTCGCGATCTTCTTGCCGAGCGCCCGCGACAGATGCCGGCTCACCAGCACCGACACGACTTTGCCGAGCGTGCCGTCGACGATCTTCTTCTTGGCGTAGGCGATCTTCTGGTTGAAGCGCTGCGAATAGCCGATGGTGAATTTCAGGTTGTTGCGCTTGGCGAGCATGATCAGCTCGTCGGCTTCCCACAGCTCCAGCGCGATCGGCTTCTCCAGCATCACGTTCTTGCCGGCGCGCAGGCAGTCGCGCGCGATCGGGTAGTGGTTCGACTCCGGCGTGGTCGAGACGAACACCACCGAAATGTTGTCGTTGTTGATGATGTCCTGATAATTCGAGCGTTGCGGTGGCGGGCTTGTAGAGCGCCTTTACCTCGGCGAGCCGGTCCGGGCGGATGTCGCAGAGGTGCAGCTTGTCCACCAGCGCGGTGCGCGCCAGCGTTTCCGCGCGCGTTCCGCCGACCCATCCGACGCCGATGACTGCCGCTTCGACCTGCTTCACGGGACTGTTTCCTCACGCTTGTTCTTCGGTGCGGCGCAAAGAACCATGAACGCCCCGGTCCGGAAAGAGGGAATCCGTGCCCGCGCAAGAAAAAGGCCGGCCCTTTGGGCCGGCCTTTCCGATTGCCGATTGCGGCGGCTTATGACATCGCCGCCCGCACCCGCTCCGGGGTCAGCGGCGCGCGGCGGATGCGCACGCCGGTGGCGTCGAACACCGCATTGGCGATCGCCGCCGCCAGTGGCCGCATGGTCGCCTCGCCGGCGCCGGTCGGCGGCAGGTCGGGATTGTCGAGCGCGACGACGTCGACCCGCTCGGGGGTCTCGGTGATGTCGAGGATCGGGTAGGTGAGCCAGTCGACGCTGGTCACCGCCTTGTTGTCGTACTTCACCTCTTCCCAGATCGCGCGGCTGATGCCCTGGATGACGTTGCCCTCCAGGGTATGCTGCAGCCCGATCGGGTTGATGATCTGGCCGCAGTCATGCGCGACCGTGACCCTCCGCACCCAGATCTTGCCGGTCGAACGATCGACGTCGACCTCGAGCGCGATCGCGACCAGCGTGCCGTTGCGGCGCGCGTAGGCCAGGCCGCGGCCGGTGACGGTGTTGCCGCTCTGGTCCTTGCGCGGCGACGTCCGCGGCTTCCAGTCCGCCTTTTCCGCCGCCGCCTTGATGACGGCGATGTCGCGCGCGTTTTTGAGGTAGCGAAGCCGCAGCTCCACCGGATCGACGTTCAGCGCCGCCGCCACCTCGTCCATGAAGGATTCGCTGGCGAAGTGGACCTGCGGCCCCACGGGATCGCGCAGGTGCGAGGTGCGCAGCGGCGAGGCGCGGTCGAGGAACGGCGGGATGGTCTCCCACGACGTCTTCTTGTTGGCGAACACATAGCGCCTCGGCGGGGATGCCGAAGTTGTCGCCCGAGCGCAGGCCGATGCCGCGGAAGTGGCCGGCCAGCGTGTCGAACGGCTGGCTGCCGTTGGTGTTCACGTCGTTGCGCGAGAACCCCTTGCTGAAGAACTCATACGCATTGATGTTGCCGTTGGCGTCGATCGCGGCGCGCGCGCGGTGGATCGAGGCGGGGCCTTTCGGATCCCAGCCGGTGCCCTGGTCGCGGGTGTATTGCACGCGGACCGGCCGGCCCATCGCCTTTGCCAGCACCGCGGCATCCATGGCCGCGTCGTCGGCGTCGCTGCGGCCGTAGGAGCCGGGACCGACCACCCAGATCGAGCGCACTTTGTCGACCGGAACGCCGATCGTGCGCGAGATGCCGTTCTGGACGAAGTGCGGCTTCTGCGACCCGGTCCAGCATGTGACCTGGTCGTCCTTGATCTCGACCACCGCGCAGGCCGGACCCATGCAGGCATGCGACTGGAACGGCCACTCGTATTCGGCCTCGATCACGCGCGCCGCGTTCTTGAACGCGGCGTCGACGTCGCCGATCGGCTTGCCTTCCAGCTCCTGCTTGCGGGCCGGCGTATTGCGGATGTGATCGTAGAGCTTGGCCTGGTCGGGGAACGGCGGCTTGGCGTCCGACCATTGCACCTTGAGCTTCTCGGACGCCTTGATCGCATCCCATTCCTTGTCGGCGAGGACGGCGAGGAAGCCGTTCTCCTGGTAGACGCGAGCGCCCGGAATGTCCTTGATCGAGCTCTCGTCGACCTTCACCGGCGTTGCGCCGGCGACCGACGGACGGATCATGCGCGCGTGCAGCATGCCGGGCCGCCGCACGTCGGTGCAGAACTCGGTCTCGCAGTAGACGATCGGCGCGATGTCCTCGCGCGGCAGCGGCTTGCCGACGATCTTGTACTCGCTCGGCTTCTTCGGCTGCGCCTTGCCGGGAGCATAGAGCGCGTTGCCCATCTGCTTGTTCCAGGCGAGCTGGACGTTGAAGTAGCGTCCGCCGATCAACTGCGCGTAGGTGACCGTTTTCGCCATGTCGTCGGCGCCGCCGGAGATCATGACGCGGCCGTCGACGACGATCAGCTTTTCGACCGGCTCCTTGAGGTGCTCGGCGGCCATCTCGATCAGCACGCGCCGCGCTTCCGCCGCGGCCGCGCGCATCTGCTTGCCGCCGAACTGGATGCCGGTCGAGCCGGACGCGCCGCCCTGGTTCACGCTGGTGGCGGTGTCGCCCATGATCACCTTGACGCTCTTGAACGGAACGTCGAGCTCCTCGGCGACCATCTGGCCGATCGCGGTGAACAGACCCTGGCCCATGTCCATCTTGCCGAAGAAGGCGGACACGCCGCCCTCGGCGTCGATGGCGATGTAGGAGGAGAGCTGGTCGGGCGTCAGCGGCGGCTTGGCGCCTTGCGCGTGGGCGGCGCTGATGCCGAGCACGGTGTCGAAGGCCGATCGGCCTGCCGATCGAGACCACCAGTGCGCCGCCGGCTTTCAGGATCGAGCGGCGGGTGAAGGTCGAGGTCTTTTCCATCTTGGTCATGATTACCTCCCTCAACCCATCATCTCGGCCGCGCGACGGACGGCGCGCATGATGTTGATGTGGGTCCCGCAGCGGCACTTGAGCCCGGTGAGCGCTTGCTTGATCTCGTCGTCGGTCGGCTTCTTCTTGCTGTTGAGAAGCGCGGCCGCGGTCATGACCCAGCCGTTGATGCAGTAGCCGCACTGCGGCACCTGCTCTTCGACATAGGCGGCCTGGATCGGGTGCGGCTTCTCGGGCGTGCCGAGGCCCGCCATGGTGACGACCTTGGCGTCGCCGACGGTTGAGACCGGCGTGACGCAGGAGCGGATCGGCTGGCCATTGAGATGAACGGTGCAGGCGCCGCATTGCGCCAGGCCGCAACCGAATTGGGGATTGTTGAGCTTGATGTCGTCCCGGAGCGCATAAAGCAGCGGCATGTCGGGATCGGCGTCGATGGTGTGCGATTTGCCGTCGACGTTGAGCGTTATCTTGGCCATGGGTGCATCTCTCCCGGGGTGGCTGGTTCTTGAGGGGGTGGTCGATGGGCCTCCGCGCATCGGCCACGATCACGGTATGAACCGTGATTAGGACTGTTCTAAGTCGAGGGTAGTCCAAGGGGCCGGGATTGGGAACACCAAAATCCGCCGGCTCCGCCGCGTGAAAAAGCCGCGATCAGGAGCGTTCTTCGATCGCGCTCACGGCGGCGAGCAGCCCGCGCACCTGCGCCTCTGAAATGTTCCGGGTGATGAAGACAATGCGGCTGCCGTGCTCGCCGTCCGGCCAGGCCGCGAGTTCCACCGGCGGATGGGCGAGGTGCTGCACGAACTGCACCAGCACCGGTCCGCGGCAGCCCTTGACGTCGAGGAAGCCCTTGACCCGCAGCAGGTCGGATCCGCGCAACGCCACCAGCGTTTCCATCGTGCGGGCGAACGACGCCCACTTGAGCGGCAGATTTTCGGTCACCACGAAGCTCGCGATGCCGTCGGAATGCTCGGCTTCGGCGACGAAGGCGGAGCGTTCGCCGGTCTCGATGCCTTCGATCAGGCAATTCGGATCGACGTGGCCCTCGTTCGCGACGATGAGTCTCGGCGTGCGAATTGAGCTCGCGCAGCCGTTTTCGCAACCCATCATCCGCGTCCGGGTGGGCGAGATCGGCCTTCGACAGGATCAGACGGTCGGCGAGGATCACCTGCTTGCGCGATTCCGACGACCAGCCGATGGTTTCGAGGCCGGTCGCGGTATCGACCACCGTCACCACCACCTCGATGAAGAACTCGCCGCCGAGCGCGCGGTCGGTCGCGAAGGTCTGCAGGATCGGCGCCGGGTCGGCCATCCCGCTGGTCTCGATGACGATGCGCACGAACGGCGGAATCTTGCCGCGCTCGCGATCGATCACGAGATTGCGCAGCGCATTCTGCAGGTCGGTGCGGGTGACGCAGCAGACGCAGCCGTTGCCGAGCAGCGTGGTCTGGTCGGTCGAGCCGCGGATCAGCGCGTCGTCGATGCCGACCGCGCCGTATTCGTTGACGATGACGGCGGTGCCGCGGCCTTCCGGCGTCGCCAGGAAATTCCGCAGCAGCGTGGTCTTGCCCGCGCCCAGGAAGCCGGTGAGCACGGTCACCGGGATACGTCCCCCGCGCGCGTGCTTCAGGCGCCGTCCGAACGGGCCCGCCGCGCGCGAGGGGAAGAGTTCAAGCGCTGTCAGAAATCCATCTCCAGGATGTAGAGGCCGCCGGAGAAGCGATCGACCGTGTAGACGATCTCGCGCTCGTCGACGAACACGTCGTTGAGCTGGATCGACGCGTATTTCGACAGCGCCGGTCCGGGCGGCACGAAGGTCGCGACTTCCTTCGGCTGATAGGCGTTGGAGATGTCGTAGGCGCGCAAGCCGCCGTTGAAGAACGTGCCGAGGATGATCTGGTCCGACTGCCACGAACACGGGCCGCGGCGTGTTCTCGTGGATGTTGTGCGCGCCGAAGCGGCCGCCGCGGGTCT
The DNA here is from genome assembly GCA_963785745.1 of uncultured Alphaproteobacteria bacterium. Classification (GTDB taxonomy): domain Bacteria; phylum Pseudomonadota; class Alphaproteobacteria; order Rhizobiales; family Xanthobacteraceae; genus VAZQ01. Next base: position 627,870 of record CAWAWR010000021.1, on the reverse strand, counting down.
TGTAGTCGTCCGGGTTCGGCATCGGGCAGGTCGAGATCGGAACCAGATTGTTCTCGTCGCGGGCGTCGAGGATCCAGATCAGCTTCGGCCAGTCGGCGGCGTTGTCGGAGGTCGACTCGTCGGTCATCACCACCAGGCCGCGATCGAACAGCGGCACGATGGTGTGCGTGAAGCCGGTGTAGGGCGGCGAGTTGTCGAACCGGCGAGATCGGCTTCGGCTTCGACTTGTCGGAAATGTCCATGACGAACATGCCGGCGTCGAGATAGGCGAGGTACATCCGGTCCGGCCGCTGCGGATAGACGTTGGTGTTGTGGGCGCGGTTGCCCTTGTCGAGTGCCGGCTTCTGGTGTCGCGCGGGCGGCGGCTCGTTGTCGCCCTTGCGCGTGCCGGGCAGCCACCAGCGGCCGACTTCGGTCGGCTTCGAGGGATTGCGCACGTCGAAGCAGCGGTAGATCTGGTCGTCGAGCGGATGGTTCGGCTCGAAGTCGGCCGCGCCGGACGCCATGTGGACGTATTCGCCGTCGGCGAACCAGAGCTGGTGCACGCCGCGCGAGAACGGGCCGGAGCAGTCGACGAACGCGATCGACTTCGGATTCTCGGGCTTCGAAATGTCGAACAGCTCGAAGCCGGCCGGCTTCTGTCCGACCTTCTGGCACTGATAGGCGACCGCCATCACGTTGCCGGTGATCTCGAGCGAGTTCGAGCGCATGTAGCCCTGCGGCAGGTCGGTCTGGCAGACCACCTTGGGCTTGCGCGGATCGGAGACGTCGACGGCGGTGAAATTCTTCGGCGCGCTCTCATGCGCCAGCCAGATGATGCGGCGGCCGTCCGGCGCGATCTGCATCGACATGCCTTCGCCCATGCCGCCGAAGCCGTCGAGCGTGTGCTGGGCCAGCAGCTTGAAGTTCCAGGCAACCGGATCGTAGGCGGATTGCTGCAGCGGGCTATCGGTGACGGACATTATCTAACTCCCCTAAAGCATTTCGAGTTCTCGTCATGCCCGGCCTTGTGCCGGGCATCCACGTCTTTTGCCGATTCCAGTGGAGACGTGGATGGCCGGGACGAGCCCGGCCATGACGACGTTGAAAGGCGCCACCTTTTACAGCGAACGGCGGCCCGAGGCTAGCTGCTGGCTTTGGCCCAGAAATCCGGGCGCAGCGCCTTCTTCCAGTCCGGCATGGCGTCGATCTTCTTCTCGCGCAGGAGGATTTCGGCCTCGCCCTGCAAGTACTTCTGCGAGGTCGGCCGGGAAACCGGGGCTCACCTCGACCCGTGACAGCGCCTGCGCGAAGGTGTCCTTGCTGAGCTTGTAGCCCTTGCCGGTGAAGAACGAATAGATCACGTCCGCCACCTTGCCCGGGATCGTTCTTGAATTCGGCCGCCACGTCCTGCCAGGCCTTGAGATAGGCGATGACGGTCTCTGGATGCTTGGCGACGAAATCCGGGGTCGCGGCCATCACCACCGGCATCCGGTCGAAGCCGGAGAAGTCCAGGATCGAAACGCCGATCCCGTCGGCGACGGCGATCGCGTTGTAGGGCTCGACATTGACCATGGCGTCCACGGTCTTCGCCGCCATGGCGGCGATCATGTCGTTGACGTTCATCCGGACTTCCTGGAAGTCGCTTTTGCGGACGCCGAATTTCGGTCCGATCGTGTCGACGAACACGTTGCCGACGGACGATCCGACCTGGTTGGCGACCTTCTTGCCCTTGAGGTCGGCGACCGACTTGAGATTGAGGTCCTTGCGGGTCACGACCTGCGCGGTCTTGCCGACATATTCGATCAGCGCGATCGCGACGAGGCCGCCTTTGTCGTGTCCGATCAGGAACGACTGTCCGGCGTAGGTGCCGAGGTCGACCTGGCGGCCCACCATCTGCTGCATGGTGAGATTGCCGGACGGCACCGCGAATTCCTGGACTTTCACGCCGCGCTTTTCGAGCGCGCCCGATCGCATCAGGTAGTAGGTCGGCATGCCCCAGATGTTGGTCTGGTAGCCCTGACGGACCGACATCTGGGCGGACGCCGGCTCCGCGCCGAGCCCGAGCGCCAGCGCGCTCGCTCCGGTCGCGGCGAGATATTGCCGGCGCGTCAATGCGTGCTTGATGGTCATTGCGTGTTCCTCCGTTGGCAGTGTTCTTTATCTCCGTTGAGCATGATCTTGTCCGAAAACCGGTTCCCACTTTTCGGGATCATGCTTAGTCCTGCTGCAGTCCGAATTCCTGGATGGTCGAGGCGACCTCGTCGCGGGTCTGGATGATGATCTTGCCGAGCTCGGCCGGTGTCGACGCCTCCGGGATCGAGCCGCCTTTCTCGATCATCGTCCTTGTATTCGGGCATGGCGACGATCGACGGTGATGTGGCGATTCAACTCGGCGATGATCGGCTGCGGCGTTCCCTCGCGGGCGCAGATGCCGAGCCAGCCGAAGCGGACGAACGGAACCTTGCTTTCAACGAGCGTCGGAATGTCCTTCGCGCTCGCCAGCCGCTCGGTGCTGGTAATGCCGATCACCTTGAGCTCCTTGCTGTCGTGCAGCGGCAGCACCGCCAGTGTCGGCGAGACATAGATGTGCACGCGCCCCGCGATCAGGTCCGGCATGATCTGCGGGCCGGTGCGGAACGGGACGCGGTTGAGCGAGATGCCGGCCAGCCGCTCGAGCTGGCGCACGAAAATCTCCTGCGCGGAGGCGGCGCCCAGCGTCGCGTAGCTGATCGCGCCGGGATTGGCCTTGGCATGCGCGATGAAGCCGTCGAGGTCGTTGACCGGCAGCGCGTTGGTCATCGCGATGCCGTAGTAATATTTCGAGATCAGCGAGATCGGCGCGAGGTCGGTCAGCTTGAACTGCGGATTGCGGTAGGCCGCGGTGTTGATCGATTCGAAATGCGTGCAGAGCAGCAGCGTGTGGCCGTCGGCCGGCTGCGAGATCGCGTCGCGGGTGGCGAGCATCCCGGCCGCGCCCGGCTTGTTCTCGACGATCACGCGCTGCTTGAGGATCGTGCCGAGCTTGTCGGCGATGAAACGCGCGGGAATGTCGGTCGGGCCGCCGGCGCCGAAACCGACGATCAGCCGGACCGTGCGCGTGGCGTAGCTCTGCGCATGGGCCGCGGTCGTCGCGACCAGCGCGATCGCCGTCAGGCCGAGGCCAAGCAGCAGAGCAGGGCGGTGAATTCCCATCGAAGCATTCCTTCCCATGGCGACACCGGATTGTTCCGGTCTTGTTGTTCAGGCGGCAGCGATCGTGCGTTACGCCGCGTGCGTGTCCGGTGATGTTTCTTGCCCGAGATGGCGCAGCAGCAGTTTCTGATAGTCCAAGAATTCCACGCTCAACGGATTGCGCGGCCGCGCCAGCGAGATCGCGACTTCGGTCTTCACCGTGCCGGGATGCGGCGCTCATCACGATCACACGATCGGCGAGATAGACCGCCTCGGCGACATTGTGGGTCACGTAGATCACCGTCTTGCGCGTTTCCCGCCAGACTTCGGCGAGAAGCTGCTGCATGGCGTCGCGGGTGAGCGCGTCGAGCGCCGCGAACGGCTCATCCATCAGCAGCACCGCGGGATTGTAGGCCAGCGCCCGGGCGATGGCGACCCGCTGCTGCATCCCGCCGGAGAGGTGATGCGGATAGGACTGCGCAAATTTCTCGAGCTTCACGAGCTTGAGCTGCTGGAGCGCGATCTCATCGCGCTCCGCTTTCGGAATGCCCTTCATCTCAAGGCCGAACGCGACATTGCCCAGCGCCGTGCGCCACGGGAACAACTGCGCGAAGTCCTGAAACACCACGCCGCGATCCATGCCATAGCCGGTGACCGGCTTGCCGTCGATGCGGATCTCACCGCCGGTCGGTGTCAGGAAGCCGGCGATGATGTTGAGCAGCGTCGTCTTGCCGCACCCGGACGGGCCGACCAGGCAGAGGAATTGCGACTGCTCGATATCGAAGCTCGCGCGCTCGACGCCCGCGACCCTGCCGGCGGGCGTGTCGTAGCTGAGCGAGACGTCGCGGACTTCGATGTGAGCCATTTTTGGATGCGCCGTCTGCCGGATCAGGCGGTTGCGTTGGATGACGACGGTGCAAGCGCCTGCCGCAGGATGTCGAGCGCGGGCTCGGAGCCGTCGAGCGCGCGGTAGGTGCGCCGCTTGATCTTCCAGCCTTGCGGTGTGCGCACGAGCTCCCAGCGGTTGGCGCCGACACGGTGGATGCGATAGCCGCGCGCCGCGCCGTGCGCGGGCACTTCGATTTCGTCGGCGGTCGGATGCGGCGTGAGGATTTGCAGATAGGACGTGACCACGGCGCTATCGCCGTCGATCGTCACATGCGGCAGGCCGGCGAAGTGCGCGAGCCCGCCTTTGATGGCCTGTCCATGCTCGGGACGCGCCACGATCTGCGAGACCGCCTGGTTGCCCTCGGCGCGCTTGGCGCCGCCGAGATCGAGCAAGCCGTCCTCGGTGTAGATCGACTGGACATAGGACTGCGCGCCGGTGTCGGCGCTCGGCGGATGGCTGGCGATCAGATTGTAGATCTCCAGCCGATCCTCGATGGCGCGGATGCGATCCTCGATCGTTTTCGACGCGTCGGTCCGCATCGTGCTCTCCCCTGGAATTCGCTGGTCGGGCCTTGCCGGCGCCTGTTGGCCGGATGCTGCCATGGCGGTCGCGATGCGCCAAGGTCTCGCGCTGCGATCTATTTCCGCCGGGACCGCCGCCAGCGCCGGTCGGCGAGGATGGCGTGCGCGGCATTGTGTCCGGGCGCGCCGGTGACGCCGCCGCCGGGATGCGCGCCGGCGCCGCAATGATAGAGGCCGGGCAATGGCCCACGATAGTCGGCGTAACCGAGCATGGGCCGCGCCCAGAACAGCTGATCGAGCGACATCGCGCCGTGCGAAATGTCGCCGCCGACGAGGCCGAACGTCTGTTCGAGGTCGAGCGGGCTCAGCGCCTGGCGTCCGACCACGCTCGCCTTGAAGCCCGGCGCGTAGCGGTCGACGGTCGCGATCATCAGGTCGGCGACCTCGTCCTTGTGGTCGTTCCAGGAGCGGCCGCCGGGAAGCTCGGGCGCGACCTGCTGGCAGAACAGGGACGCGACATGCGCGCCCTTCGGCGCCAGCGTGTCGTCGAGCGTCGAAGGGATGACCAGCTCGACGATCGGCTCCTTACTCCAGCCATGCGCCCGCGCGTCGGTATAGGCGCGGTCCATGTAGCCGAGGCTCGGCCCGATCACGATGCCGGCGGTGTGGTGATCCGCGAGCGTGCGGCCCGGCAGCGCGGTGAAGCTCGGCAATTCCGACAGCGCGAGGTTCATCCGGAACGTGCCGGAGCCGCAGCGGAAGTCCTGCATGCGGCGCAGGAATTCGCTGTCGAGCGCGCCGTCCGGGACCATCGAGGTGTAGAACAGCTTGAGATTGGCGTTCACCGCGACGGCGTTGGCGCGGATCGCGCGGCCATCGTTCAACACCACCCCGCGTGCGCGGCCGCCCTCGATCAGGAGCTCGCGCACCGGCGCGCCGGTCTCGATCTCCACGCCGTGGCTCGCCGCCGCCTTGGCCATGGCGTCGCTGATCGCGCCCATGCCGCCGACGGCGTGACCCCAGACCCGGCGCTTGCCGTTGACCTCGCCGAAGGCGTGGTGGAGCAGCACGTAGCCGGTGCCCGGCGTGTACGGGCTTCCGTAAAAGCCCACCACCGCGTCGAAGCCGAGCAGGGCCTTCACCAGATCGTCCTCGAACCAGTTGTCGAGGTGCTCGCCCGCCGATCGGGTGAAGAGGGTGTAGAGCGTGCGCAGGTCGGCGTCCGGCAGGCGCTTGAGCTTGCGGCCGAGCGCTCCGGCCTTGAAGAGTTCGCCGAGCCCGCTCATGCCCGACGCCAGGTTCGGCGGCGCCCGCAGCACCAGTTCGCGCAGCACGTCGACCGCCATGTCGATCTCGCGGTCGAAGGCGGCATAGCGCTCGGCGTCGCGGGGGCTGAGCTTGGCGATCCCGCTCGCGGTCCGCCCTTCGCCCGACAGGAGATAGCGGCCGTCCGGCGCCGGCACGAAATTCTGGGCCCGCCGCTCGACGATCCGCAGCCCGTGTTCGTGCAGGCGCAGGTCGCTGATCACCTTCGGGTTGAGCAGGCTGACGGTGTAGGCCGCAATCGAGTTGCGGAAACCGGGGTGAAACTCCTCCGTTACCGCCGCGCCGCCGACGATCTCCCGCCGCTCGACGACCTTCACCTTCAGCCCGGCCATGCCGAGATAGGCGGCGCAGGTGAGCCCGTTGTGGCCGGCGCCGACGATCACGACATCGTATTGTTGCATCCCGGTGCTCATGGATTGGGCAAGGGCCGCGTCAATGCCGGCTCATTGCAAGCACAGACGTTGCAGGCACCGATCTGGGCACGCGATGTTGAAATCATGTCGTCGGCTCTTGCGAATCCGGGCTGCTGCCTTATTGACACGGTCAGTTGTCTGTCCCACCTCACGAGGGAACCCCTGCGCCGCATGCCCGTTGAGTGTCCGGCATCATCAAACTTGGACCTTATGGGCGGTGTAGCCAGCGGACCCTAGTCACACCACTCTGGAAATATACATAGTCTCGTGCCCAAACGACTTGTCTTGCCCAAACGAAGTCCTCCGTGGCGTCGCCGGTTTCGAGTTGGCCGGTCCAAGACCGGCCTTGGCTTGTTTGCCCTGAAGCCGGTCAGGCGGGGCGAGTTCATCGCCTACTACTCGGGGCCGCTGATCTCGAACGCGAGGGCTGACGCGCTCTGGACCAAGTATCTCTTCGAGGTCAACAACCGCTGGACCGTCGACGGATCCGGCCGCAACAACATCGCGCGCTATATCAATCACTCGTGCAAGCCGAATGCCGAGGCCGACGTCAGAAAGCACAAGGTCTTCATAGCGGCGATCAGGACCATCCATCCGGGCGACGAGATCACCTACAATTACGGCAAAGATTATTTCGACACCTTCATCAAGCCGCACGGCTGCCGCTGTGTGGGCTGCAAGCAGAAGGCCGCCGTCAAACGATCGGAATCCCGGGCAGCCGCCTTGAGGCGCAAAAAGCGCCTCGCAAAGAAGCGGTCTCGCGGTCGCGCCTAGTCTTTCGGCTCTGAATCCAAAAACGCCGCGATCTTCGGATCGGCCTTGAGCTGCGCGAGGTCGTCCGCCGTCGGCAGTTGCGGCTTGTCGCGCTGCGCATTCACCATGCAGAGAAAGCCCAGCGGCTCGCCCTTGGTGGCGCGGAACTGATGCCAGGTCATCGGCGGCACGGTGACGAGGTCGCGGGTCTCGATCGAGCGGACTTCGTCGCCGACCAGGCAGTGGCCACGCCCGCGCAGGATCAGCACCGCATGCATGTGCTCGTGCCGCTCCAGGGTCGAGAAGCCGTCGGCCGCCATTTCGAAATAGCGCAGCTCGCCGTTCATGGCGGGGTCGGAGAACAGGGTCTGCCGGGTGATCGCCTTGAACAGCGCGCGGTCGTCCTCCTTGTAGGGGAGCAGATCGACGCTGTCCCAGCGGTAGTCGTCGGTCGCCTTGCGGTGGATGGGGCGCTCGCTCATTCAAGGTTTCCAGGCTTGTTCAAGCTTTCGAGGCTTGGACCTCGGCCACGAAGGCGGCCGTCGCCTCGGTCAGGCGCTCGCGCGCCTCCAACAGGCCGCCGCCAATCAGCAACATGATATCAGTGCCGTAGAATTCAAGCATCTCGCGCAACGCGTTCGCGGCTCATGCCGCCGGCCGGAACCGGCACGCAGGGCTTGAGGCCGCTTGCGGCTTTCGAGCGCGCGCGCGGCAATCGCCCGGCAGGTTTCCGCCGAATAGCCGAACCGTCCGCCGTGATTGGGGAACACGACGGCGTCGGCGCCCAGCATCCGGAACAGGGCGCCGAAATGGAAGGGCGGCGAAATCCGCGCGGCGCCGGCGAGCGACGGATGCGTGAGGAAGGCCAAGCCGGGATTGTCGGCGACCAGCCGGTGGAAATTGGAGACGCCCGCGACCATCGGCGCGACCATCACGGTGTCGATACCGGCGTCGCGCGCGATCGCGATCTGCGCACGCATGGCGTCGAGATCGCCGGTGACGCTCGGCACATAGCGCGCTTTGGAGCCACCGAGCGCCGCCGCAATCGCGGTGACGCGGGCCGCAAACGGCGAATAGGACTGGTCGGCAAGGCCGTGATCGTCCTTGATGTAGTCGATGCCGCCGTCCGCGAAGCGGCGCGCGATCTCGGCGAGCTTCGCGGGCGGCAGACCCTGCGGCTTGATCGCGGAGCAGGTCAGCGCGCGCCGGCCGGCGCCGACGCGTTGCCGCAGCCCGTCGAGCCCGTGACGCGGGCCGCCGAACGCGGCCGCGACGTCGTCCGGAATCTCGGCGTCGTGCAGCACGACGTCATCGTGGATGGAGGTGTTGCCGAACAGCATGTTGACGAGCTGGCCGGCGTCGCGGCCGACGGTCGCCGCCGACAACGATATGCGAGCTTCGAACAGCCCGGCGCCGATCTCGCGCAGGTTCTCGACGCGGCCGACGATCTCGGAGAGGACATATTGATCGTCGATCGCCGGCAGCGGCATCTCGACGCTCTGCTCGACGGCGATCGCGCGCGCGCGTTCGTCGATGGATTTGGCGTCGCAGCGGATATGATAGATCGCCTGCAACCGGGTCACGGACGATACCCTGGAAGCCGATAGCCCGTTGGTCAAGGCGCGCGGAGCACGGCGCCGTTCAGGCGCCAGAACACGGCGCTCGACAGATCGCGGATCAGGTTGACCGTCACCAGCGAGCCGACGGTCGCCAGCCAGAGGACGAACCAGGCGAGCAGCAACAGCAGCACGACCACCGTCAGCGGAACCAGGATCGGCGACAGCAGCAGCACGTCGATCGGCCGCAACGTCCGGGTTCCGGTGCGGAACAGCACGGCCGCTTCGGCCGAGCGCACCGTTGCCTGCCCGATCAATCGCAACGGAATAATCCGGGCTTCCCGCGGCTGCGTCTGTGGTTCGGTCATGGCGCGATCGATGCTCCGGCTTGCGAGTGCTGATGCGCGTCACAAGACACATTCATCGGCTGATGTTTGTACACCAGCAAAGCCCTGGAACAAGGACGAAAATTTGGCTCGCTTAACGTTCGGTCACGTGCGGCGCGGACAGGACACGAGCGGCGGTTCCAGCGTTCTTCGACACGACGCATGGTATGCGATTCGTTCCTTGCCCGCGACGACTTTAGAGCTATTCCGAGCCGGCGATCCCCGCCTGTTGCACCAGCTTGCCCCAGCGGGCGATCTGCTGCGGCAGGAAGCCGCGCAACTCGGCCAGTGACGGCGACGTGACAGGGATCATGCCGAGCTTGACGGTCTGCTCGCGCATCTCCGCCGTCGCGGCCAGCGCCGTCAGTTCCACATGCAACTTCTGCAAGATCGCCTCCGGCGTCTTGGCCGGCGCCATGAACACGGTCCAGGACACCGCCTCGAAATCCGGGACGCCGGCCTCGGCGATCGGCGGGATGTCGGGCGCGCTCGGAAGCCGGACCTTCGAGGTCAGCCCGAGCGGGCGGACGGTGCCGGCGCGGATCTGCTGGATCGCGGAGGAGGGGTCGGCGAACACCAGTTGCACGTGACCGGCGACGACGTCGTTCAGCGCCGGCGGCCCGCCCTTGTAGGGCACGTGGGTCATTTGGATTCCGGTCATGCTTTTGAGCATCTCGCCGGAGAGATGCAGCGTCGTGCCGGTTCCGCTCGACGCGTAGGAGAGCTTGCCGGGATTGGCCTTGGCGTACTTGATCAGGTCGGGAATCGACTTCACCGGCAGCGACGGATGCACGACCAGCACCAGCGGAATGTCGGCAACGTAAGCGACCGGGACGAAGTCGTTCGCCGTGTCGTAGGGCAGCTTCTTGTAGAGCGTCGCGTTGATCACAAGCGGACTTGGCGACACCAGCACGGTGTGGCCGTCCGGCGCCGCGCGGGCTACCGAATTCGCCGCGAGCACGGTGCCGGCGCCCGGCCGGTTCTCGACCACGAACGGCTTGCCGAACTTGTCGGAGAGTTTTTGCGCTAAGGCGCGAGCGTAGATGTCGATCGCGCCGCCGGGCGCGAACGGCAACACGAAAGTGACCTGTCGCGCCGGATAGTCTTGCGCGCCTTGCGCGCGGGCGGACGGGCCGACGGAACTTGCGGCGAGCACCGCCACCAGCGGCGACAGCAGGATGGCGTATCGGCCGAGCATCGATGGCTTTCTCACGCGAACTCCTATTGCGAGGCGGCAAGGCCGGCTTGCTGCACGACCTTACCCCAACGCAGCATCTCAGAATTGATGAAGTCCTGCAGCGCCGCAGGTGTCGCACCGCGGCTGTCGGGGACCATGCCCAGATTAACGATCGGCTGCCGGACCTCGGGCAATGCCAGCACGGCTTTGATGTCGGCGTGCAGCCGGTTCACGATGTCCTTGGGCGTGCCCGCGGGCGCCGCGATCAGCCCCCAGCCGGCGGCGTCGAATCCAGGCACGCCGGCCTCGGCGATCGGCGGGATGTCCGGCGCGGACGGCAGGCGCGCGGCCGAGGACACGCCGAGCGCGCGGACCTTGCCTTCGCGGATCAGCGGCAGCGACGGCACCGTGTCGGAAAACAAGACCGGGATGTGACCCGCGACCACGTCGGTCAGCGCCGGCGCGCTGCCCTTGTACGGCACGTGCGTCATCTCGATGCCGGTCATGCTCTTGAGCAGCTCGGCATAGAGGTGATGCGGCGAACCGGGTCCGCCGGAGCCGTACGACAGCTTGCCCGGGTTGGCTTTGGCGTAGGCGACGAGCTCGCCGGCCGTGCGCGCCGGCACCGATGGATGGACCACCAGCACGAACGGAATATAAGCGACGAACGCGATCGGCTCGAAATGCTTCACCGGATCGTACGGCAGCGACTTGTAGAGCGTGGCGCCGATCGCAAGCGATCCGCTGCCGGCCATCACCAGGGTGTAGCCGTCGGGCGCGGCCTTGGCGCCCGCGGCGGTGCCGATGATGGAGCCGGCGCCCGGCCGGTTCTCGACGATGACGGGTTTGCCGAGGCGGTCGGTCAATTTCGGCGCCAGCGTGCGCGACAGCGCGTCGACCGCGCCGCCGGCCGGCCAGGGCGCAATCAGCATGATCTGCCGGTTGGGGTAATCCTGCGCCGACGCCGGCGACAGGATGGCGAACGAACCTGCGATGACGATCGCAAGCAATCGACTGAGCCGCATGATGTCCTCCCAGCACGTGTGCGGTGTGAGCCGCGTCGGGGTCTCAGCGCCCCGATCGCCGGCCGCACCGTTACTCAAGCCTTCGCCGCGCGCACCATGCCCCAGCGCTGCACGGTGGCGCGCTCGATCGAGCCGAACACCAGCCGTTCGAACACGAAGCCGATGAAGCCGATCACCACCAATGCCGCCAGCATCACCGCGGCGTTGAGGAACTCCTTGGCGTCGTAGATCACCCAGCCCAGTCCCCAGTCCGACGAGGCGAGCATCTCGGCGCCGACCACCGCGATCCAGGCGCGCAGGAACGCCTGCCGCATCCCGGTGATGATGAACGGCGAGGCACCCGGCAGGATCACCTTCCAGAACAGCGCGTGCTCGTTGGCGCCCATCGCGCCGGCGGCGCGCAGCCAGAGCTGGTTGACCGAGCGCACGCCCGACCAGGCATTGAGCATCATCGGGAACAGCGCCGCGTAGAACACGATCAGGATCGAGACCGTGTTGCCGAGCCCGAACCACAGGATGAACACCGGCACCCAGGCCAGCGACGGGATCGGCATGAAGGCCGAGGCGAGCGGCATGAAGAAGCCTTCGACCGGACGGAAGCGGCCCATCATGATGCCGAGCGGAATCCCGATCACGACGGCGAGCCCGAAGCCGCACAGCATGCGATAGAGCGTCATCGCGGTGTGGTGCAGCATGGTGCCGTCGAGGAGCAGCGTCCACAGCGTCGCCGCCACCTTCCCCAGCGGCGGCAGCAGCGCGGGCGCGAAATGGCCCGAGCGCGCCGTCGCCTCGTAGCAGGCGAGCACCGCGAGCACCGCGATGGCGCCGCGCAGGATCGAGCGGGTGCGGTCGGAGACGGGCAGGGAGGAGATCATGACTGCATCATCCCCCAGCGCACGACGGTGTAGCGCTCGAGCCGCTCGAACACGAGCTTCTCGAGCGCGAGCCCGATCATGCCGATGACGGCGACGCCGGCGAGCATCACGTCGGTGTTGAGGAATTCGCGCGCGCCGAAGATCAGCCAGCCGAGCCCCCACGGTACGGCGGCGAGCAGCTCGACGACGACGAGAATGCGCCACGCCTGCGCTAAGCCCAGCCGCAGGCCGGTGAAGATGTAAGGCAGCGAGCCCGGCAGGATGACGTGCCGGAACAGCCGGCGCTGGTCGGCGCCCATCACCAGCGCCGAACGCACCCATATCTCTTTGACCGCCTTCACGCCGGTCCAGGTGTTGAAGATCACCGGGAACGCCGAGACGAAGCCGACCAGCAGGATCGCGGAAAAATTGCCGAGCCCGAACCACAGCATGAACAGCGGCGCATAGGCGATGCCGGGGATCGGCGCGGCGATCGAGACCAGCGGCAGGAGATAGTCCTCCGCGCGCTTCGAGCGCCCCATGGCGATGCCGATCGCAACGCCGATGGCGCCGGCGATCACGAAGCCGGCGAACAGCCGCAGCAGCGTTTCCGCGACGTGGTGCGGCAGAATACCCGCCACGGTGAGGCGCCAGAACGCTGCGGCGATCTCCTCCAGCGTCGGAAACAGCCGCGCGGGGAACACACCGGCATGCGCGGTGATCTCCCACATGGTGCCGAGCACCAGGAACGGGAACGCGATGCGCGCGGCGGAGCGCAGGCGGCTTTCGCCACGCGACGGCGCGGTCGCGCGGACGTCAATGGTGGAAACAGCGTCGGTCATGGGCGTGCCTGTCGCGCCTCGGCCGTGGCAGGTCGGGCAAGGGTAGGGGGCTTCGATCGGGACGGCAAGCGAGGGGAGATGGGGCATTTCCACCTGTCATTCCGGGGCGCCGCGAAGCGGCGAGCCCGGAATCCATACGCCGCAGCCAATGATATGGATTCCGGGCTCGCGCCTTTGGCGCGCCCCGGAATGACGGCGGTGTAGTTCGCACAAGCTTCATCCTGCTCGCGAGGCATTTTCTCCTCCGAGGTTTGCCAACGGCCCCTCATCGAAACGAGGGGAGCGGAGCGCCAACAGGCGCTCGGGTGCAGCGGCACCCTTTCGCGGGCGAGTGACGTTCGCCCGCAGGCGCATAGCGCGTAGAAGACGCGCGTAAACGCGCTTCCACGAGGCGCCTCGCATCTCTTGCGATCGAGATGCTCGCCTCTCGGCGCTCCACCGCAGCGGTTGTTGGCCCGGTCCCGCACGGAATGAAGCAATCAGGCTTCACCGTCTGCGAGCTTCTCGTGTCCGCTCCTCGTGGCGGAGGGCGGGATTCCGGAGCCTCCCGGGAGCTTGCGTGCATTGCGCAAACGCGCGGGACGCCGCATCCCGTCCTGCCCATGCGATGCCTCGCGACGAGCACCCTCAAAGCGAACGGGACGCGGCGACGTTAGTCGCGGTCAACGGTCAGTCAAATGAAAGCGACACTTGTGCAACGCGGGTTGTTGGCAAGCTGTTGATGGGCGCGGCGCAAACAACGCGGCAAGCACCGCGCTATCAGCACAACTCGCATGCACAGAAATCTTCCGCCATCGACAAGGCTGCACGGAAGGAGGGGCCGACGTGCGAACCCAATCCCATGTCGGCTTCTGGCTCATAGCGGACATGGGCCTCCGATTGCGTGGCGGCCTGACAAACGACGTGTTGCACGGGCTCTTTAGCCAAAAACTTCACACCTCGGATGTGCTATGTTCGCTGATGCCATCCAACTCTAAGAGCTTCAAAGAGACCGCGCTTGAGGCGGAAAACGCCGGACTCCGGGACTTGCTCACGCAGGCCGGTATCGACGCGGCGCGCATCCTGAAGCAGGCCGGCATCGACGCGACCGAAAACGAGGTCGCCAAGCGATTGCAGCATCTGCTGCTGGAGGAGTTGCATCACCGCGTAAAGAACACGTTGGCGACCGTTATCGCCATCACCTCGCAAAGCCTTCGATCCGCGGGAAGTCTGGATGAGGGCCGGATGGCGGTCGAAAGCCGGCTGTTCGCACTCGGTCGCGCCCACGATCTGCTGCTCCAGGCTCACTTTGCCAACGCGAAACTCGCGGACGTCATTCGGTTCGCGATCGAGCCCTTCGAGGACCCGGATGCTTCACGGTTTGCCGTGCAGGACACATCGTTGGAGATCGGGCCGAACGCCGTACTGCCCATCACCCTGTCCCTCAACGAACTCTGCACCAACGCGGTCAAGTATGGCGCCTTGTCCAACGGAGCAGGGAGAATCGAGATCGGGGCGGCTGTCGATGAGAAGAATTTAAAGCTGACATGGAACGAGAGCGGCGGCCCACTTGTCTCCGAGCCGGCGCGCCGCAGCTTCGGTACGCGCCTGATTGGCAGGTTGGCTGAACAGTTGCATGGCGACGCGCGGTTAACATACCAGCCTGCGGGGCTCGTGTACGAACTCGACGTTCCGGTTAGCGCACTCCGTACCTCCGCGGTTTAAGACGACACACCGCCTCCGCGCGACATCCCGAGATTGGTGGAGCGGCAATACGTCTGCTTGTGGCCCAAAGCGGACATGCGCCGTGTTACTGAATCAGAAGGGTAACTGGCGCAAGCCCTGAAAAACCCAACACGCGTGCAGCCGCCGGTGTCACATCAATGACGCGACCACGGACAAAGGGGCCGCGATCGTTGATCGTCACGACGACAGAGCGCCCGTTCCTGCGGTTCGATACCAGGACCTTCGTTCCAAATGGTAGAGACCTGTGGGCCGCAGTTAATGCGCCTGGGTTCAACCGTTGACCGCTTGCCGTTCTGCTTCCGCTCTCGGTGGAATAAACCGAAGCGATGCCACCCTCGGCGAAGGCACCGTTTGTGGGAAAGGACTCAATAAGAACGATTGCAATAGCGAAGAGAAGGAAGCGGCGGTTCAAGGACAACCTCCGGCGAAAGGCAAACCAGATCCTTCGACACAACGAAGAAGGGGACTTCGCGTGCCACACACGGCACTAAAGCGGGCATCGGCACTTTGGTTCCCTGGGCATTCACGAGCTTCAGAACCGTGTCGCGCTTGCGGGCGCCGCCGACGCCGGCATTTCCTGTTTTGTGCCCAGGCCGTTCACTCTCGGAGCAGCTAGCGCCGAAGCCGTTTGGTATCATCAATCGGGGCTTGTAGCGGTGTTATCCCCCTCAGCCACTCGGTGGCGACATTAAGGTCGTAACACACGACTTCTCGGCGGATGAGTGCGCCGCTAAACTCGATGTCACAAGTGCCCGATAACCCGCACTCGGGGATGGATCGCGAAAATCGAAGCAGCGGTGCTGGCCATTGCGGCGTCGGAAAGGCATTCAGGCAAACTTTGCGCTGCGTGAAGCACGAGCTCTCGAATCCGACCCGCCGTCTCAGAATGGCAAAGTAGTGTTGCAACGTATCCCGATCAAAACTTCCGACCAGCGGATCAAGGAAGCTGTAATCCTGCGAGCCGGCCGCACCGATCTTGGCTGCATCGGCCTCTGCCCAGCCTTCGATGTACCGCAGGAGGAATCGGTCAGCGACAACAGTTTGTCGGCGTATGTCATGCTCTTGACGAGTACGGGTTGGGACACACGCGGTCGCTAGTGGGCTGCTCGCCGGATTACCGATGAACTTGAAGCATGGCATGACTATTCCCAGATCACGGACGTATCGCGCCAACTTCGCGCCCAGCGAAGCGAGGCCGGTTCAGCGCGTGTTCGACCTGGCTTCGCATTTATTGAGCGCACTGTGCGCGCCGAAGGTTTTGCGGGAAATCAGCCTGTCGTCTTGGGAGGCCGGTCAGGGGAATAGACGGGTCGTTTCCGAATGCTCTGTCGCCTGAGGGCTTTATTTCGGATCGGACGGTAGGAGGAGCGGTCGTTCTTTAGTCTTGGGACGTCAATACCCAGTCAGTCGACCACCAAATAAGGTCCGCCGTGCCTGGCTGTGCTGTTCGCTTTGGGTCACCAGCGGAAATACCCACAACGAGTAGATGTTTCCGCTTTGACTTCAAAAGCGGACTTCCCATCTGCGCGTTTGAGAGGACCACGCCTTGATACGTGAATTGAACGCTTCCATCGTTCGTCGCGACAAAAGGACTGGTGGTCAAACCGCTAGGCGAGCGCAGAGGTGGAGGCAACAGCAACGAAAAGGAAAGATGCGATGCTTCCGAAATTGCGTGACAACACCCTGAAGAATAAACCGCGCATGGCCACGCTCGGCATCGGTGCCGGAGTTGCCGCGATCCTCGTTGTCGGCCTGGGCGGCCCCGCGATGGCGGCGGCAGGTGACAACCCGCCACCGGGGCTGCTGGCCAAGATCCAGATAGCGACCCAGGCATTCAACAGAACGCCCACCTTCATGGCCGGGCGGACGATGCCAAGAAGCACGATCAGGCCAAGGTTAAGAGCACGCAGGTGAGCCGGGGCGTAGGCCCCTTCCTACCCAGGCGGGCTGCGCTCGACGAAACGAACGCAGCCTTCCAGAACAAACAAGTCGTAGCGGGATGAGGCGCAGCGACATCCCCGCTTCCAAGAGGCTGATCTCCGGCCCAAAGCACATTGGCCAGCGCGGGCTCAATGTCCGCTTCTCTAATCGGCCGTTTTGGGTCAAGCGCTTTTCAGACTATCCACCACCACAGTGTCGATGTCGCTCACGGGCTCGTGCTTCTCTTCGGAATCGGCACCAAGGCCCTTCCAATATGGGGTTCGAAGACGAGGCGGAACAATCTTTGGGTCGGCCTTGTCGTCAGTGTGACGGCAGGTCCAAGCGGACATGCGAACTCACCTCGTCCATCGTCCCGCGAGGGACATCATTCCACCGCTCGGTGGAGCTCGAGTTGCCTCCTATTGGGTTTGATGCCGTGCGCTTCTCATGCTGCTGCGGCTTGCTCCCGGGTCCAGCGGAACTCGGTTCCGTCAACCCATATGCGGTGCATGGTGACGGCCAGCCGACGGGCCAAGGCCACGATCGCCTTCTTCAATCCGCGGCGCTTGGCGATCGCCATCGCCCATGCCCTGAGCCAGGACCATTTCGTCGTGCGCACCAGCAGGATCTGGGCCGCTTCGTAGAGGATCGCCCGCATCATCTCATCTCCGCACCGGGATATCCCACCGCTTCGATCGATCTCGCCCGATTGATACTTGGACGGCGTCAGTCCGAACACCGCCCCGACCGCCTTGGAGTTTCTAAAGCGAGTGGGCACATCGACGGTGGCGCGGTAGGTCAGCGCCACCACCGGGCCGACACCGGGGATCGTCATCAGGCGCCGGCAAACATCATCGTCCCGCACAATGGCCAGCAAGCGGCGGTGCAAGATGCCAATCTGCTCGCGGATGGCACGCCGGACAATGAGCATCGGCTCGACCAGTACCGCCAAGTCGGGGAGGTTCTCAACCAGCTCCTTGATGCGGGCCTCGAACTTCACCGTCCCCACCAGGCCCACCTTGAGACCGAAGTTACGCAAGGTGGCGCGCAGATCGTTCTCGATGGCGATGGCCTTCGACTGCAGCAACTTGCGGTGGGTCAGCAGCATTCGCAGTTTCTGGCTGCGTAACGTCTTCACATGCACCGGACGATAAAGCCCCGCTCGCATCATCTGGGCGATACCGCGCGCATCGTTGCGATCGGTCTTGTTGAGCTGCGCTTTCAGCACCGCCTGCATGTGCCGCGTCTCGACACAGATCACCGGTAATTTCGCTTCGGCGAGCGCGCTGAACAGCCATTGCGACAGCGGTCCAGCTTCCAATCCAATCCGCTTGAAGTGGTAGGCGGGGTTCTTCAGCACCGCCAACAACGCTTCAGGTTCGCTTGCCACCTTCACTTCCCGAACGATCTTGCCCGCGTCATCCACAATGCAGACGCTCGTCTCCTTGACCGAAACGTCCAGTCCAGCAAAATGCTCCATGCTGCGCTTCTCCTTCTGATGCTTGAGGCCGTAACCACGGACCTCGTTTCACCATCAGCCCGAAGCGCAGCACCCAAATTCCTCAGCTATCCACAAGCTGCCGGCCGATTACCCCATCTTTGGGCCAATAGCGGACATCGGTCGGAAAGTCGCATTTTGATGGGTGCTTAAGAGGGTCGCTAATCGGACCAGAATGGCGCACGATAAATCCATCACCGGCCGCGGCTCTAAGGCTAGGCGTCGGTGGCTGAGAGACCAGTAGTGCTCCCGCCTGTACGGCAACAAGGGAGCCTCTGCATGACCGACCTAACTCAAGGCCCGAACTCCATCCCGCCTCCAGCCTCGGCCACAATGTCCTCTGTTGTCCCGCTCTTTAGGGATGGCGGGTTCGACGATGAGGCGACCCAAATCTTGGGCACCGCCTATGAGATTGCGTGCCGCTCCCTTCACCCGAAAGGCCAACCGCCCGTCGTGCAGGCGGCCCTAGCCAAAAAGATTGTAGAAGCCGCGCAGTATGGTGAGCGCGATCCCGACCGGCTTGCGGCGATCGCTCTGAGCATCTTGGGCCCGGTCCATCAAGAAGTAAGTCGGCGCTTTGGGCTCGTCCCCAATTTCTTCATGTCAGCCCCGGATGCGCCGGAGATTGTTGACAGGCTTTGGGACTTCGCCAAGTCGGCCTATCTCGACAACCCGATGCCCGCGCTCTTTAAGGAACGGCTGTTTGTCTTTCTGTCGCGCTTCTGCCCCGTTCGCTACTGCATCGTCCGGCACTGCGGATTTTTGGTCGGCTACGGCTATCCGTCGGGTGATGCTTCGGCCGCGCCACAGACCATCGAGCAGGTGGTCAAGCTGCTCAAGGTGCCTCCGCCTTGGCGGCGGGAGCTTGAAACGGTTTACGTACGCCTTGAGGCTTTCAAGACGCCTCTCGATTGGCCTGACCCGGACAGCGATGTCGAAGACTGGATATTTGCGGCTTCTGCTCTGATCTTTGTCGTGCCGTCGAAGTCTGAGCGCGCCCGACACGCATTGCGGCAAGCACTGGGTGCCAAGCGCCTTGAGTACTTGCTCGCGCTTCTCGCGTTTATCAGAACGGCTCATTATTGGACCGTCGTTCATCCCGGCCTCACAATCGAGGACGACGTCCGAGAGCTTATGATGTCACACAAGGAGCTAGCTACCTTGCTCCTGCAAGACCCCGACGATCTCGGTTGACGCGCGCCTCATCCACCAGACGCGCACCCGCGCGGCCTGAGTAGATCCGCTTTGGGTCAGAAGCAGACATCCGCGGTGGTCTGCCATGATGTCCGCTTTTGACCCAAAGCGGGCCTAGGGCGCGCCTGCTCTTGTTGGCTGAGACGACCATCACATCAACATGATGGAAATGAGCATCCCGAGAACTAGCATTTCGGAAGCGGCAAAGCCAAAGGTGACCCATCGCGGCATGGATGGTTCCTTTCAGACTGACAGCCACCGTCGCTTAATAGAACTAAACAAAATTACCTCAGCCGTGCGCAAACTAGGTCAGCACGCCATACGCACTAAGGCAGCCGCCCAGTCCTCGCCGCGCGGTTTTTTTATCCGAGCCTGTCGCGGCGTTGTCTTCCGTTGGATCAAAACGTGATGCCCGCTTCTGGCCCAAGCGAACTTAGGTGCGCGGTCGCTATAACGAAATCGACCCCGCCAGTAAGAAGGTGGCGGGGTCGCTCGGGGGGCAATGCGGTGAACGTCCGAATTTCTCAGAAAGCGTCGACGTGGCCTTGAACAGGAAGAGTTGCAGTGTCCACGCTGCTATGGATCGCGAACACATCAATGGCCGGCTGGGCGGGGGCATTCGTTGTGTAGGCAGCGGCGGCGACCGTCGCCGCGAGCAGCGTCATGATCCCGGCGGCATACATGCGGGCGAAGCGAGCGCGGATCTGGGTGGTCTGGGTCATGGCTGGTCCCCTTGTTTGGCTTCCGTGTGCCAAACAGTAGCCCGAGTGGCTGCCGGCGACCTGTGACCTATTTCACTTGTAAGCCCAAAAACTTCGAAATCGGACAGACCCTAGGACCTAAAGGAAATTGCCTTCAAAGCCTGGGCAGAGATGGCCGCTTCTGGCCCGAAGCAGACATCGCGAACGCCGCCTGGAATGTCTGCTTGGGGCCATAGGCGGAAGCTTTCAGGCTGAGCGAGTGATCGCACTATTCGAAGAACATGCGGGCCGCTGCTCCCTGGCAACGCGCAGCTTGACATGCAGTAAAATTACTGCATGTTACTGCATGTTATTGCATGGACGACGACCAACTAGACAATGTCTTCAAGGCGCTCGGCGATCCGGTGCGTCGCCGCATCCTTGATCGCCTGGCGAAGCGTCCCGGTCAGTCCTTGTTTGAGATCTGCGCTTCGTCGGTTGCAGAGGATGGCAGAAGCCTATCGCGACAAACGATCTCGCAGCACCTCGACATGCTGGAGAGGGCCGGGCTTGTCCAGACGCATTGGAGCGGGCGCACCAAAATGCACACCTTCGACAATGCGCCTCTGCGGAAGGCAGCCGATGCCTGGCTAAGCAAGCATCTGAAAAAAAGGAGTGCAACATGAGGATCTATGTAACGAGCGTTTTTGTTGACGATCAGGCCAAAGCCCTGAGTTTCTACAAGGACAAGCTGGGCTTCATCGTCAAGAACGATGTCCCGCTCGGCGATCATCGTTGGTTGACTGTTGTGTCGAAGGAGGCACCGGAAGGGACCGAGCTCCTCCTCGAGCCGAGTGAGCACCCTGCCGTTGGGCCATACAAATCTTCGCTTGTGAACGATGGGATTCCCGCAGCGTCCTTCAAAGTGGATGATCTTAAGAAGGAATTCGAGAGATTGCGCCACCTTGGTGTCGAATTCACACTAGAGCCTATGGATGCAGGCCCTGTCAGAATGGCTGTCTTTGATGATACATGCGGTAATCTCATTCAGCTCGTCGAGATGGCCGAAGGAAGGTGAAAGCTTCAACGTCAACCGCGTCGCCTCGCATGTCCGCTGTGGGTCATAAGCGGATATCGCCGATCTTGATCGAACCACGCGTGCCGGAACCGAGGCACCAGCCCCTTGAGGAGATTCCAACATGACGCAGTTTCGTACGGTCCTCCTGACGAGCGGCCTCGTGCTCGCGCTCTGTGGTGGAGTGGCTCACGCGCAATCGACCGGCAAGCCGATGCAGACGCTCCAAATGCCGGCCATGCCAGACCCGGCCCGCGTGACCCTGAACCCCAAGACCACCGCTTTGCTGGTGCTCGACTACGTTGAGGAGATCTGCGCCACCCAGCCGAAATGCAAGAGCCAGATGCTGCCGGCCATGACTCCCTTCATGGAGCGGGTCCGCAAGGCCGGCCTGGTCGTGGCCTACGGCACCCGTGAGCACAACATGGCCCATTGGCTGCCGCAGGTCGCGCCGGCCGCGGGCGATATCAAGATCGTGAACACCGCCCAGGACCGATTCTACAATACCGATCTCGACAAGGCGCTGAAGGCGAAGGGCATCACGACGATCGTTATCGTCGGCTGGAAGGTCAGCGGCTCGGTGACCTACACATCGGTCGGAGCGATGGTGCGCGATTACACCGTCGTCGTCCCGGTGGACACGACCACGGCCGCCAGCGATTACGAGACGGCCATCGGCTTCTACAATGTCTTGAATTCGGGCAACGCCAACCTGACGAACCAGCCTTTGAAGCCGAAATCCGTAACGCTGAGCCGCACGGACCTGATCGCCTTCCAATAAGAGATCACCAGCAGACATCGAGAGCCGGTCCTAGGTCCGCTTCTCTAATCGGCCGTTCGAGGTCAAGCGCTTTCAGACCATCCACTACCACAGTGTCGATGTCGCTCACGGGCTCGTGCTTCTCTTCGGAATCGGCACCAGGGCCCTTCCATCATGGGGTTCGAAGACGAGGTGGAACAATCTTTGGGTCGGCCTTGTCGTCAATGTAACGGCAGTCCAAGCGGACCTACGAACTCACCTCATCCATCGTCCCGCGAGGGACATCATTCCACCGCACGGTGGAGCTCGAGTTTCCTCCTATCGGATCTGATCCTGTACGGCTCTCATGCGGTTGCAGCTTGCCTGGTCCACCGGAACTCGGTGCCGTCAACCCATATGCGGTGCATGATCACAGCCAGCCGACGCGCCAGGGCCACGATCGCTTTTTTCATCCCACGGCGCCTGGCGATCTGCATCGCCCAGGCCTTGAGCCATGACCATTTCTTCGAACGCAACATGCTCTGAGCTGCTTCGTAGAGCATGACCCGCATCATCTCGTCTCCGCAGCGCGATATTCTGCCGCTCCGATCAATCTCGCCCGATTGATACTTGGAGCACGTCAGCCCAAACACCGCCCCGACGGCCTTGGATTTGCGGAAGCGAGCGGGCACGTCGACGGTCGCGCGATAGGTCAGCGCCACCACAGGGCCGACACCAGGGGTCGTCATCAAGCGCCGACACACCTCATCATCCCGGACGATCGCCAGCAGGCGGCGATGCAGGATGGTGATCTGCTCGCGAAGCGCCCGCCGAACAATGAGCAGCGGTTCGACCAGCACGACCAAGTCGGAGAGGTTCCCGATAAGCTCCTTGATGCGTGCCTCGAACTTCACCTTCCCGACTATTCCGACCTTGAGGCCGAAGTTGCGTAAAGTACCGCGCAGATCATTTTCGATCGCGATCGCCTTCGACTGCAGAAGCTTGCGATGGGTCAGCAGCATCCGAAGTTTCTGACTGCGTAACGTCTTCACATGCACCGGACGGTAAAGCCCCACCCGCATCATCTGCGCGATGCCGCGCGCATCGTTGCGGTCCGTCTTGTTGATCTGCGCCTTCAGCACCGCCTGCATGTGCCGCGTCTCAACACAGACCACCGGTAACTCTGCTTCGGCAAGCGCGCTGAACAGCCATTGCGACAGCGGCCCGGCTTCCAATCCGATCCGCTTGAAGTGGTAGGCGGGGTTCGACAGCACCGACAGCAGTGCCTCGGGTTCGCTCGCCACCTTCACTTCCCGCACGATCTTGCCCGTCTCATCCACAATGCAGACGCTCGTCTCCTTGACCGAAACGTCAAGTCCAGCAAAATGGTCCATGCTGCGCTTCTCCTTCTGATGCTTGAGGCCGTGAACACGGACCTCGTTTCACCATCAGCCTGAAGCACAGCACCCAAAATCTTCAGCTATCCACAAGCTGCCGGCCGATTACCCCATCTTTGGGCCAAAGCAACTCGTGGCATCGCTCACGTTGGATGCGATGACCATCCGCTGACGCCGTGGGCGTTTGCCATTTCAGTTCCTTATGTAGATTTGCGGCCACACTCGATGTGGCAATTTTGCATCCTTGCAAGTATCGTTAGTGATGGAGCAGTCAGCGCCATAATCTCGGAGTGCAATTGAGCTATCCTCCACAGCAGTCAGTGATGCGTGGAGTTTCCCGATGCAAATGCGCGAAGGTTTCGCAGCGGCAATCTGGGTAGGGATTGGGTCGCTTGCGATCGTCATCGTCACCAGCCCGTTCATCCTTTTGTATCTCCAATAGCCGCCGGTCTCCGAACCGCGCGATGCCCCGCGCGGTTAGTCTCTATACGGCCGGAACTGAGTGTTTCAGCTTGATTTTGGCAGGCTGAAATCTTCAGGTCGCAATGGTTCCGCTAGGGGAAGGCCGAGTTCGCGCTGCCCCAACCAAGATAGCTTGCCGGATCGGCTTTCAGCCGAAGACAGCAAATCTGCATGGGCATTGTTCATGGCGACGATAAGTGCCTGCACGGAATCTACGCCACACCCAAAAAATCGACGCTCGCGATCCGGCCAATCAATCTGATATTCGCAACGATAGTCATTGCCATCTTGCCGGGGCTGGGAGAAACGCACAATCACCTCGCCACCGCCACGAAGATGCAATCGTCTTTCAATGAAAGTTTCCATGTCGGCTCCCGTTGGCAACATCCCATCAAACTTGGGTAAATGCGGGGTTAGCTACAGCGAGCGTGACCGTGTCTGCTATCATCGCCAAGGAATTTGGTTGAATTGAATCTCAATCAGGTGCGCCCATGTTGAGCTTTCAGATCGATGCCTCAGGCAAAATAAACATCGATTGTGACGCCAAAGGAATGGCGATTCTACTAGGAGCCTTAGCCAAGCTAGTTGGTGAAAGAGCATCCCACGTTCATTTGTGGACTGCCGCTGCAACGGGTGGCGTCCTCAATGAGAAAACACCTTTTGGAGATGAGGCCGTCCGGGAAGTCATTATCAACTATCAGGAGGGCGACCGCGATTAATTCAAATTGGCGTCACCATCGCCGCACCGCCGGTCGCAAACCAACACGTTTCGCGAACGTGTCGAGCTTCGCCCTGTCGCATCGTGGCCGGGATCGAATGTCCGCTTATGACCCCAAGCGGACATTGCCGACCTTTGCAGCATTTCCATCGCAAATAATACGCTGAGCTCGTAACGGAAATCGCAAAAAGCACGAGCCTCCGACCGATTGAGTAGCGCTATTGCCCCGCTCAAGCCTTCACATGCTTGCCGACGAAGGCCACCATGCGCTCGAACATGTCGCCGGTCTGCGACAAGTCCGGCGAGCTGCCGGGGTGCTGGCCGCCCTGAAAATATTCGAGCGCGATGTCGCCGCCGGCTTTGCCATACGCCGCGACGAAACGCTGCGGCTCGTTGCCGGGGAAGCCGGACTCGACGTCCTTGTAGTCGTGCATCGCATCGCCGTGCGCCTGGAACCAGACCGCGGGAGGGAGCTCTACCTTTTCACCGCGCTCGAGGATGAGCATCGGGCTGCCCTCGGCCATGTTGGCCTCGCTCTGCCAGTAGTCCTCCTGGCGCGGGCCGGCGGCCTTCGCCCACTCGGGTGGGTTGCCCGCCGCCACCAGCCGCTTGGCGTGGCGGTAGCGGCTGGATGGATTGATCACCGGCCACGACATCACCACGCAGCGAACGCTGGCGTCGTGCGCGGCCGAGCCCGCCGGTAGCGGGATCGCGGTGTAGCGCGGATCGTTCGGCCGCATGGCCACGAGCATCGCCAGATGGCCGCCGCTCGACTGACCTGAAAGCCCGACCAGGTCGGGCCTGGTCTTGAGCATGCGCGCATTGAGCTTTGCCCACCGCACGGCGTAGTTGATGTCCTGCACCGAGGCGGGATACGGCGCCTCCTTGCCGGAGCGGAAATCGAGCGCGATCGACACGATGCCGTTCGACGCCATCGCCTGGTGGCGAAGCTTTTCGGTGAACCGATCCTGCGCGCACCAGCCGCCGCCGTGGCACTCGACCAGCGCTGGAAACGGTCCCTCGCCCCGCGGCTTGTGCACACGCGCCAGCAGCGGCTTGTCGCCATAGCGCAGGTACTCCACATCGTCCACGTCGATGTCGTGTGGTTTGGCACTCAACGTTGCCGTGGTCATCGCGGGCCACCTTTCACGATTTTTAAGTTGGCTGATATTCGCCCGTCCTTGCGGCAGCGGCAACCATCACCGGGACGATTTCGGTCGCTGTCGGTGTCGCTAACCTCCGAACGCTTTGATCTTCTGCGTCTGCTCGCCGAGGCCGGTGATGCCGAGCGTGACCACGTCACCCGCTTTGAGGAACTTCGGCTCCGGCTTCATGCCGAGCGCCACGCCCGGCGGCGTGCCGGTCACGATGATGTCGCCCGGCTCCATGATGAAGAATTGCGAGCAATACCAGACCAGGTGTTCGACCCCGAAAATCATCGTGCTGGTGTTGCCGCGCTGGCGCTTCTCGCCATTGACGTCGAGCCACATGTCGAGGTTCTGCGGATTCTTGATCTCGTCCTTGGTGACGAACCAGGGTCCGATCGGCCCGAAGGTCTCGCAGCCCTTACCCTTGTTCCATTGCCCGCCCGAACGGTCGATCTGGAAGGAGCGCTCGGACACGTCGTTCGACAGGAAATAGCCCGCGACAGCGCTCATCGCCTTGTCGCGATCGAGATAGCGCGCGCGCTTGCCGATCACGATGCCGAGCTCGACCTCGTAGTCGAGCTTGGTCGATTCCTTCGGGGTGATTGTGCTGTCGTTCGGGCCGCAGATCGAGGTCGGCGCCTTGTTGAAGATGATCGGCTCCTTCGGGATCGGCATGCCGGCTTCGGCGGCGTGGTCGGAATAGTTCAACCCGATGGCAATGAAGTTGCGCACCTGGCCGACGCAGGGCCCGAGCCTCGGCTTGCCTGCTACCGGTTTCAGCCTCTTCAGGTTTGCCTTCTTGATCTTGGCGAGCCCGCCGGATGCCAGCATGGCGCCGTCAATATCAGGCACCACACGCGATAGGTCGCGGATTTTTCCGTCGGCATCAACGATACCGGGCTTCTCGCGGCCCGCCGCGCCGTAACGCACAAGTTTCATGGTGAGTTCTCCAACGATCATCTTGAATGAATATTCTTACGTAACGCCGCGCGGACGACATGAGTCAAGTCCGCGCCCGCGCTGGCGGGCAGGGCGCGATACCTCGCTTTATCGCGCTGGCGTTGTCCGCCAAAGTCGAGGATAAAGCCGTCCACGCGGTCCAACAAAGACAAAGAATGTCTCAGTCTTCCCTCGACCAGAAGCCGTCCGAGACCGGTCCCGGCGACACATCGCGACAATCGCCCGCGGCCGAAACGCCGCCACCCGAAACGCCGCGCACGCGGCTGGCGGATATCGCCACCACCGCTGCGGTCCTTGTCGCGACCTTCGCGGTCGCGTTCGCGGGCGGCTACATCGCGAAGCTCCTGAACTTTCCGCTGCCGTGGATGACCGGATCGCTGCTGATCACGGCCGTGCTCGGGCTCGCGGGGGTGCCGGTGCGTTCGCTGTGGCAGGCGCGCGCGGCCGGGCAGTTCGTCACCGGCGCGGCGGTCGGGACCACGTTCACGCCGGCGATCCTGCTGATGATCGTCACCCTGCTGCCGGCGATCATGCTCGGCGCGCTCGCATCGATCGCCATCGCGGTCGTCGGCGCGCTGATCCTGATGCGGATCGTCCCGACGATCGACGCCAGGACGGCGGCGCTCGCGACCATGCCCGGCGGCGTCATCGAGATGGCCAACATCGCGAAGCGTATCGACGCCGATCCCTTGCCGATCATGGTGTTGCAGACCATGCGCGTCGGCTTGACCGTCTGCGCCGCGCCGTTCGTGGTGACCGCGCTCGCCGAGGCCGGTGCGCGTAACGTCGTGGCGCAGGGCGAGGTGATGTCGTGGCTGACGGTGCTGGCGTTGATGAGCGCGTCGTTCGCTGGCGGGTTTTTCCTCAATCGCTTCGCGCTGCCGAACGCGTGGTTCCTCGGCTCGCTGTTCGTGATGGCGGCGCTCGGCGCCATGGGCCTGATCTCCGGCCGCGTGCCCGAGCCGATCCTGGTGGTGGCGCAGGTCATCATCGGGATGACCGTCGGCACGCAATACAAGCACGAGTTCCTGACCAGGCTGTTGCGGCTGCTGCTGGCGTCGCTGGTGACGGTGCCGTTCGCGCTGGTGATGCTCGCGCTGTTGGCGGCGCTCTATTCCCTGTTGCTCGGGTTGCCGGTGACGACGCTGGTGCTGGCGCTGGCGCCCGCCGGCATCGCCGAAATGGCGCTGACCGGAAAAATCCTCGGCCTCGACGCCGCGCTGATCACCGGCTTCCAGATCGTGCGCATTGTCATGACCATGGGGCTCGCGGCCTGGGTGGCGCGACGGTTCGAGAAGATGGTGGCGCGGCGCGGGTAAACCATTGGTTGGTTACGCTGTTGATGTGGCCGCGGCGCTGGCTTAATGACTGGCAGGTTTGTGGGGTAACAGGAGACGGGTTTTATGGCGAATAACACACAGAAAATCGGTTGGATCGGCATGGGCCGCATGGGATCGGCCATGGCGGAACGGCTGCTGAAGGCCGGTTATGACGTCTCGATCTGGAACCGCACCCGCGCCAAAGCCGAGCCGCTGGCGGCGAAAGGCGGCAAGATTGTCGACAAGCTCTCCGACCTCGCCGGCATGGACATCGTGTTCTCGATCGTCTCGACCGGGCCGGACCTCAAGGAGGTCTATTTCGGCCCGAACGGCCTGATCACCGGCCGCAACGGCAAGCTGCCGAAGATCTTCGTCGACTGCTCCACCATCGCGGTCGAGGATTCCAAGGACATCCGTGAAGAGCTCAAGAAGCTGGGCGCGGATTTCGTCGCGGCGCCGATCTCAGGCAACGCCAAGGTGATCAAGGCCGGCCGGCTGTCCGCCGTGCTGTCGGGCGCGGACGCGGCCGCCAAGGCGGTCACGCCGATGATGGAGGCGATCGCGCCGCAGGGCGTCGCTTACGTGGGCGAGGGCGAGCTCGCGCGCATCTGCAAGATCGCGCACAACGTGATGCTCGGCGTGGTGATCGAGAACCTGATCGAGATCACGCTGCTCGCCAACAAGATGGGCGTGCCGCGCCACGCGTTCCTGGCGTTCATGAACAACAGCGTGATGGGCTCGATGTTCACGGCCTATAAGTCGCCGGCGCTGGTCAATCTCGACTGGACCACGACCTTCACGCCGGAGTTGCTGCGCAAGGACATGGACCTCGGCCTCGAGCTCGGCCGCGACTGGGACGTGCCGATGCCGGTGACGGCGGCGGCGCGCGAGGTGCTGCAGGCGCATTTCGGCGCCGCGATGCTGCAGAAGAACCCGGACGAGTACATTCAGAAGGATTTCGCCGCCATGATGGAAACCATGGCGCTGATGTCCGGCATGAAGCTCGAGAGCGAGAACAAGAACGTCCCGACGGGGTTGGAGAGCTAGAGCCCTCCACATTTAGGGCGGCTCACTCCTCCGTTCATTCCCGCGCAAGCGGGAGTCCAGTCTTGATGTAGACTGGGTCCCTGTTTTCGCGGGGACGAGCGGAAAGGACGTCGCATGCAGGAACTCCGCACCACCTGCTGCATCGCCGGCGGCGGTCCCGCCGGCATGATGCTCGGCTTTCTGCTCGCGCGCGCCGGCATCGACGTGGTCGTGCTGGAGAAGCACGCCGACTTCCTGCGCGATTTCCGCGGCGACACCATTCATCCCTCGACGCTCGAGGTGATTCACGAGCTTGGGCTGCTGGATGAGTTCCTCAAGCTCCCGCATCGGCGCGTGGAACGTGCGGGCGGCATCGTCGGCGATACCCCGATCCAGATCGCGGACTTTTCGCACCTGCCGACGCGCTGCAAGTTCATCGCGATGATGCCGCAGTGGGACTTCCTCGATTTCCTTGCCGATAACGGCCGGCGCTATCCGCACTTTCATCTGTGCATGCGCGCCGAGGTCACCGGCGTGATCGAGGAGGCCGGCCGCATCGTCGGCGTGCGTGCGACGACGCCCGATGTCGAGCTCAGCGTCCGCGCAGCGCTTGTCGTTGGCGCCGACGGCCGCAGCTCGGTGGTGCGCGAGCGCGCCGGCTTCAAGGTCGACGACCTCGGCGCGCCGATGGACGTGCTCTGGATGCGGTTGTCGCGGCGGGACAGCGACGGTTCGGGCGCGTTCGGCCGCATCGCCGCCGGCAAGACGATGGTGATGCTCGACCGCGGCGACTACTGGCAATGCGCCTACGTGATCCCAAAGGGCGCGGCGGAAGAGATCAAAGCCAAGGGCATCGAAGCGTTTCGTCAGGACGTTGTCTCGGTCGCCCCGCAGATGCATGACCGCGTGCAGGAGTTGCGCAGCTTCGACGACGTCAAGCTGCTCACCGTCAAGGTCGACCGGCTCGCGCAGTGGCACCGGCCGGGGCTGCTCTGTATCGGCGACGCGGCGCACGCGATGTCGCCGATCGGCGGCGTCGGCGTGAACCTTGCGGTGCAGGATGCGGTGGCGGCGGCCAACCGCCTGGCCGCGCCGCTCGCCGCTGGGACCATGAGCGAGGATGACCTCGCCGCCGTGCAGCGCCGCCGCATGTTCCCGACCCGGATGACGCAGGCCTTTCAGGTGTTCGCGCAGAACAACGTGCTCAGCGCCGTGCTGGCCGGCCGCACCACTCCGGTGCCGCCATGGCCGGTGCGGCTCGTTAGCCGTTGCCCGATGCTGCAGAGGATTCCCGCGCGCCTGGTCGGGCTCGGCATCAGGCCCGAGCACGTGCAGACGCCGGAGGCCGAGCCAGCGCAACGGGCCTGATCACTGCTTCGCGAGCGCGGACTTCACGACCTCGTCGGTGAGCTTGCGGAACTTGTCGGGCCTGAGCGCGCCGAGATCCTTGCCGCGCCTTGACTGGAAGGCGCGCCAGCCGAGCTGGCGCCGGATGTCGTTCTGGCGCGCGATGTCGAGCGTCGCGAGCGCGGGATTTCCCTCCGTGCGCCGCGCCGCCGGCAGCGGGCCGCGCTTCTGCTCGAACGCGGCCATCATCGCCACCATCGCCTCGTCGGCGTTCGGACGGCCCATGAGCTCGAGCCCGAGCGGCATTCCGTGCGCATCGAGGCCGATGGGAAACGCCGCCGACGGCAGGCCGGACGTGCCGGAAATGAAACAGGTGTAGTGATCGGTCTCGTCGGCCTGCGCGCCGCCGCTGCCGTCGGTCGGATAGGCGAGGGCGTCGAGGCGGTGGCGATCCATCACGGCGACGATCGATTTGCGGTTGCGGTCGATGCGGCTCACCGCGAGGTTTTCGACCTGCGGCGACGACGCGCCGAGCGCGTTGCATTCCTCCGCCGTCCATTCCGGACGGATCAGCCCCGACGTGCAGACGTCGCGCCAGTCGCGCCGGCTCGCCGGGTAGCGGGCGAAGCTCGCATCCACGCGGCGCGCGAAGCCCCTGAGATATTCCGGCCCGAGCCGGTGGTCGACGTCGTCGACGGTGACGCCCTCGACGATCTCCGCGCCGGCGTCGCGCAGCAGCGCGATCGAGGCCGCGAATTTCGCCTGCGTCTCCTTGCCGGCGCCCGACCACGGGTCGTCGATGCGGAAGCGGCGCAGGATGCCGATCCGCTTGCCGGTGAGGTCGGCAGGCTCCGCCGCGGCGGCGCGCCAGCCGTCGCTCGCGGCCGCCAGCGCACGGTTCAGCGTCGCGCTGTCGCGCGCGATCACGCCCGGCACGCCGTTGACGAAGCCGATCGGAAACACGCCCTTGTTGTCGAAGCGACCGTAGGTGGCGCGCAGCGAGACCGCGCCGTTGTAGACCGCGGGGATGCGCAGCGAGCCGCAATTGTCGCTGCCGACCGACAGCGGCACCAGACCGGCGCCGACCGCGGCGCCGGATCCGCTCGACGAGCCGCCGGCGCTGCGGCGCGTGTCGTAGGCATTGCCGACGCGGCCGCCGGCGCCGGAGAGGCCGCGGATGCCCATCGCGAACTCGTCCATGTTGGTCTTGCCGACGACGATCGCGCCGGCCGCGCGCAGGCGCGCAACGAACGGCGCGTCGCGCTGCGGCTGGTTGCCGATGAGCGCGAGCGAGCCGACGGTCGCCGGCATGTCGTAGGTGTCGAAGTTGTCCTTCACCGCGACCGGCATGCAGAACAGCGGCCCCTTCGGCTCGCCGGCGGCGGCGGCGCGGTCGAGCGCTTCGGCCTGCGCGACCGCCGAAGGATTGAGCGTGAGGAAGGCGTTGAGCGGCGGGCCGCCTGCGGTGTCGAGGTCGCGCGCGGCGATGTCGGCCATGACCGCGCGAATGTCGGCGGCGCATGACGTCTCGGACTGTGCTGCCGCTACACTATTCGTCGTCGCGAGCAGCAGGGCGGCGAGTGATACGCGAACTCTCATGCTACGACTGTCACTTACGCGTTTTACATAACGCTCCCTGGAATGGCAGGTAAAGGCTTCCCAAACCCGTTAAAATCACGTTGCCGCGCCGCGAGATTCCAATAAGAATCGGACCAAAACACGGTCATTGAAGAGGCAAAGCGTGCTGAGTGCAGAAAAGAACCGCGTGCTCACCCAGGTCGGCCCCGGCACGCCGATGGGCGACTATCTGCGGCGCTACTGGCATCCGATCGGCGGCGCGAGCGAGCTCGACGACAATCCGATCAAGCCGATCCGGCTCCTGGGCGAGGACCTCGTCCTCTACAAGGACCTCGGCGGCAAATACGGGCTGATCGACCGCAACTGCCCGCACCGGCGCGCCGACCTCTCCTACGGCTTCGTCGAGGAGACCGGCATCCGCTGCAACTATCACGGCTGGCTGATGGACGAGCGCGGCAACGTGATCGAGCAGCCCTATGACGACACCGTCAATCCGCGCGGCAAGGCGCGCGAGCGCTGTCTCGCCAAGGCCTATCCGGTGAAGGAATGCGCGGGCTTGCTGTTCGCCTATATGGGCCCGCAGCCGGCGCCGGAGCTGCCGGTGTGGGAGCCGTTCACCTGGGAGAACGGCTTCCGCGAGGTGGTGCTCTCGGACATCCCCTGCAACTGGTTTCAGTGCCAGGAGAACTCCTGCGATCCCGTGCACTTCGAATGGATGCACGAGAACTGGAACACGCGGCTCAACGGGGCGACCGCGCCTTATGCGGCGAAGCATCTCAAGCTGGTGTTCGAGGAATTCGACTACGGCTACGTCTACAAGCGCGTGCGCGAGGGCCAGAAGGAAGGCGATCCGGTCTGGACCGTCGGCCGCGTGACGCTGTGGCCGAACGGCTTCTATCTCGGCAACCATTTCGAATGGCGGGTGCCGATCGATGACGAGAACACGCTCTCGGTGTGCTGGTTCTTCATGCGCGTGCCGAAGGGCCGCGAGCCCTACGTGCAGGACAAGGTCCCGACCTGGGTCTCGCCGATCAAGGACGACAACGGCCGCTGGATCTCGAGCCACGTCATCAACCAGGACATCATCGCCTGGGTGGGGCAGGGCGTCATCGCCGACCGCACCAAGGAGAACCTCGGCGCGTCCGATCTCGGCATCGCGATGATGCGGAAGCGCCTGTTCGAGGAATTGGACGCCGTCGCCAAGGGCGCCGAGCCGAAGGCGACCGTGCGCAATTCCAACGTGGCGAAGTGCATCGAGCTGCCGAACATCACCAAGAAGACGTCGACCGAAGGCATCGCGCTCGCGGAGTTTCCCAATTATCCGCTGCTCAACGCCCGGCTGAAGGGCTTCCGCCATTGCTTCGGCCAGCCGGCGGAGGTGCGCAAGGCTTTTGCCGACGCGATGGGGATACAGCCTTAATTCGCCGTCATTCCGGGGCGCCGCGAAGCGGCGAGCCCGGATCAACCCCGTCTGCATATACACGTCCTTGCCAGCCGCAAGCATGGAACGCTCTACATCGGCGTCACGCGCGACCTCGTGCGGCGCGTCTATGAGCACAAGAATGATGTTGTCCGCGGCTTCACGTCTCAATACGGCATCCATCGTCTTGTCTGGTTTGAATGCTACGACGATCCGACGAACGCCATCACGAGGGAAAAAGAACTGAAGAAGTGGCGGCGCGACTGGAAGATCAACCTGATCGAGCGTGACAATCCGAATTGGGAAGACCTCTACGACTCGATCACTCGATAGGATCGTGGCTATGGATTCCGGGCTCCGGCCTTCGGCCGGCCCCGGAATGACAGCGCCTCAATTGAACAACACCGCCGCTTTCTTCGTGATGTCGGCCGGCACCGCGTAGAGTTCGCGCAGCAGATCCTCGACCCGCGCGGCGGTGACCGGATTGATCTCGAGCTTCGCCTTGTCGGCCTCGGCGAGGAATTCCGGATCGTTGAGGGTATCGATGAACGCCTTGCGCAGCGCCGCCGCGCGATCCGCCGGCACGTCGGGCGTCGAAAAGAACGGACGGCCCATCACCTGGCGCGCGATCAGGAACCGGAAGATGTGCCGCGCCTCGTCATCGGGGGCGAGGTCCATCAGCAGCGGAACGTCCGGCAGGTCGGCGTGCTTGGCGGACGCCACCTGCAACAGCGGCACGAATTTCTTCTCTTCGATCCAGTGCGGCAGGCTCGCCTTGATGCTCGACCAGGAAATCGAGCAGCGGCCGTGGATCTCGCCGCGCTCCATCGCGAGGCTGATCTGGTTGCCGCCGGGATAGCCGGAAACGGTGCGTACCTTGGTTCCGAGCAGCGCATTCATCGTCTTGTAGATCTGCACGGCTTCTTCGGTCGGTCCGGTGGCGCCGAAGGCATATTCCTTGGCCTTGAGGTCGTCGAAGCGCGTGATGCCCGAGGTGTGCCAGGCGGCGCAGATGCTCACTTCGTCGTTAGTGCTGCCGAGCCACGAGAAGCGGCGCGGGTCGAACTGCGCGGACGGATGGCCGAACAACGGGCCGGCGACGGTCGAGCGCCCGATGGTCGCGATCGCCGTGCCGTCGCGCGGCGCGACCTGGTCGATGTAGTTCGCGAGCCGCAGCGATCCGGCACCTTCCATGTTGCGCGGCACGACGCTCGGATTGCCCGGGATGTGCCGGCCGATATGGCGCGCGAGCACGCGGGCGTAGAGGTCGTAGGTGCCGCCGGCGGTGAAGCCGACATAGATGCTGACCTGCTTGCCCTTGTAGAACTCCGCGGGCGTCTGCGCCGCGGCGGGTGACGAACAAAGTACAGCAAGCGCCAGTGTGCAGACCGTGGGCCACCATCTCTCCGTCGTCATGCCCGGCTTCATGCCGGGCATCCACGTCTTGCGGCCTCGAAACAACGCAAGACGTGGATGGCCGGGACAAGCCCGGCCATGACGTTGATAGAAGCGTTTCACCATCAATAGACCTTGGCTGGCGCTACTTCACGAATTCCGCCGCCCGGTCGACCACCGCGCGCGGCGTCGCATAGAGGTCGCGCACGATGTCCTGCACGCGCTCGCCCGACACCGGCGTGATCTCGAGCTTGAGCTTCTCGGCCTCGGCGAGGAATTCCGGATCGTTGAGCGTGTCGAGGAACGCCTTGCGCAGCGCCGCCGCGCGGTCGGCCGGCACGTCGGGCGTCGAGAAGAACGGGCGGCCCATCACCTGCCGCGCCGCCAGCAGATTGATCATCTGCTTTTCTTCCTGGGTCTTGGCGAGGTCGCCGGCGAGCGGCACGTCCGGCAATTCGGGATGCTTCTGGTAGGAGAGCTGCACCAGGATGTTGAGCTTCTTCTCGTCGAGCCACTGGCGGTGAACGCTCTTCATGCTGGCCCAGGAGAACGCGCAGCGTCCCTGCGTCTCGCCGCGCTCGATCGAGATGGTCATCTCGTTCGAGCCGGGATAGCCGCCGATCACTTTGAACTTCGAGCCAACCACCGCGTTGAGCAGCTTCGGCACGGTCTGGCTCTCGTCGCCCGGCCCGGTGGCGGCGATGATCAGCTCGCGCCGGCGGACATCGTCGAAGCTCTTGACGCCGGACAGGTGCCACGACGCGCACAGGCTCACCTCGTCATTGGCGCTGCCGAGCCAGAGGAACCGCTCGGCCTCGAATTGCGCGCCCTTCATGCCGAACAGCGGCCCGAAGGCGCCGCCGCGCCCCATGGTGGCGAGCGCGGTGCCGTCCTTCGGCGCCGACGCATACATGAAATTGGTGAGCCGGATCGAGCCGGCGCCTTCCATATTCTTCGGCACGACGGTCGGGTTGCCGGGGATATGCTTGCCGAGGTGGCGCGCGACCACGCGGCCGTAGAGGTCGTAGGTGCCGCCGGCCGAGAAGCCGATATAGAGACTGACCTGCTTGCCCTTGAAGAATTCGGCCGGCGTCTGCGCCTGGACGGCGGCCGACGCGAGGGCGAGCATTGAAAAGGTGATGGCGGCCTTGGCAATCGGCTTGAACATTCGCTCTCCCGTACCTCGTTGTTGGTGTTGTTGGCCGTGATGATGCCAGACGCAGGATCGCTCTGCGGCTGCAGCAAATCGCCTCACGGCTGGATGGTCGTCTGCTGGCTGATCGCCATCTGCCAGTGGCCGTCGCGCTTCACCCACAGCCGGGTGGCGCGATAGGGCGGCCGGCGGTTGCCGGGCATGGCGTGGTCGGCGCGCATGACCGCCGCATCGCCGAGCACCCAGAATTTCAGAGTAGACGACCTCGGCGACGAAGGTCTCGGCGTTGATCGCGCGTTGCGTCTCCATGAACGCCATGCGCGCGGCCTTGTCGGTCGGATGCTGGCGCGTGCGGGTGACGACAAACTCGTCGGCGACATGGTTGCGCCACGCGTCGGGATCATTGCGGGTGACCGCAAGCTCGAGCGCCTGGAACGCGGCGATGATGTCGCGCTCGGCTGCCAATCGCGGCTTGTAGGGCACCACTTCCAGCGGATTGACGCAGCGCGGCGGCGGCGCGTCCATCGGCCTCGGCGCCGCCTGCGCATGCGCCGAAGGCGCGTCCGGCCGCGCCAGCACGTTGTTGTGGTGGATCAGCGCCTTCCATTTGCCGTCGTCCTCGATCCAGACGTCGAGCGCGAACAGGTCGCTGCGCTCGCCGGCCTGCCCCGACTTGTAGCTGCCGGTGATGAGGGCCACGCCGCCATAGGTGCGCACCTTGAGCTGTGCCCCGGCGCCGCGCGGGCTCGCCTTGAGCGCGTTGAGCACGCTGCGGCGCGAATGCACGTGTCCGGCTGCGTCGATGAAGCTGAAATCGCGCGCCAGAAATTTTTCGGCCGCCGCCGCATCGCCGCTGCGGATCGCGGCTTGCAGCGCCCGCGCCGCGCCCAGGACGGATTGCTTGGCGCTGCGGCGTCCGCCGGCGGCGCGGTGTGATGTTGCGACTGCTGACTTGGCCTTCGAGGTTGCCTTCCTGACGCGTTTCGGCGCGCTGGCCTTTTTGGTCGGCGATTTCGGCAAGGCATTCTCCTTTAGTCTAGTTCGTCAACGGTAGCCATTCTTGCGGGTGTGGAACAGTCTCGAAATGGCGCAACATTCGACTTTCGTCGCTATGAATGTTTCGTATGCGTTTCGTCGCGCCGGAAAGTGGTTTCGTCGCGGTCCGGCGTTGAACGCAACGGTCTTGCCGTGCGTCTCACTCTGCGTAACGTCCTGACGAGGTCGTTAGAAAGCGACGCGCCGCTCCCCGGTTCCTTAGCGCTCGTCGTCGATCGGCTCGCCTGGCGCTCCCCCCGGGCGGGCCGATCGTGCTTTTTGTTTTCGGACCCAACAAGCCACTGCAAATCAATCTACGGCATCGGCTCGACGCCGCGCTGCTTGAAGACTGCAATCACTTGTGGTGTGAGGAGGAATCTCAACAATGCCGTTGCGGCGTTTTTGTCGTTGGTCACTGAGCTGGCGCCGGCGAAGAAGGTGCTGTAGCTCTGCAACTCCGGGGGCAGCGGTCCTGCAAGTTGGATCCCGGGCGCCCGCAATATCGGCACGATCCCGTTCACCGTCATTTCGATCTCTCCGCGCGCAACGGCACCCTGCATGTTCACGCCCGGCCGGAGCTTCGGCTTCACCGCTTCGGTGATGCCGAGCCGCTCGATCAATTTCACGAAGTAGGCGCCGCTGCCGCCGCCCTCGGTATAGCCGATCGATTTTGCATCGAGCAGGGTGCGCTTGAACGCCTCGGTCGTGCCGATATCGGGCTTGGGCGCGCCCGCGCGCACCGCAAGACCATAGCCGCTGCGGCCGAGCGCAGCCGTTGTATTGGCGGCGATGCGGCCTTGCTTCACCAGGCCGTCGAGATTGCCGACCAGGATCGCGACATCGAATGTCGCGCCGTCCTCGATCTGCTTGCGGAAGCGCCGAGGCAACGCCGAGCCGCATCGTGACCTTGTGGCCGCTCTCGCGTTCGAATTGCGGGACAACCTCGTCGAGGATGACGTTGATGGCGTTGGAGGCAATCAGCGTGATGTCCGCGGCCGTCACCGGGAAGGCAGATCCACACACGCCCACGATCGCGAGCGCTGACGCAAGAACAGCCGCAAGCTTCATGGTTCCCCCCGGTCGGACACAGGCCTGATAGCCTGACGCTCTGCAATCTTACTCCCGCCGCAGCTTTGACGACAAACTCTCCTCAATTCCCACGGAAACCGGCGCCGGCGCGCAGGAATGACTTTTGCACTTCGCGGCAACCTTTTGGCGCGTCTGTCGTTGTTCCTCAAAGGTCCGTCATTGCCCGGCTTCGGGCGCCGCACGATTCCGCGGCCCATCATGGAGGCCCCCCATGTACTTTCGTGCCCATGCATTTCATCGCGCGCATCGCATGCCTAACTTTGGCGCTTGCACTCCCGGCGCAGGCGCAAGAGCCGCAGAGCCAAGGGCAGGGACAAGACCGCATCGAGATCGACACCAACCTGATCTGCGACACCCAGCAGCAGGTCGAGCGGTTCGTTACCCTGCTCGACGAAAAATCCGGCAGCGCCGAAGCGGCGATCGACGCAGTCAACGAAGAGAACAAGACCGTGGACGCCTGCCTCATCGCCACTGCCGCCTATCGGCGCGCGGGCGTCGCGGGCACGGTCAAGAACGCTGAGGCGACGTTCGACGTGATGCGGATCGTCGTGGTCGGCGTTTACACCGTCAACGGTCTCGAACGGTCGATGCCGACCGAGTTCTTCACGCTCATCCCCCAGCAGCGCGAAGAGGGCACCGTGGGCCAGCGGCCATAGCGATGATGGCCGCTACGATTTGAGCACCTCGTCCGCGTAGCCGAGCTGCAGCAACAGCCCGAGCTCGTCGCCGAAATACCAGGCATCCTTCCACTTGCCGTCGACGATCTGCGCGATGCCGATCTCCGCCGCCTCGACCCGCCGTCCGGTCGGCGGCAGGCTGTAGAGCGGCTTCGAGTGCACCGCGGCGAGCTTGAACCGCATCCACACCTTGTCGCCCTCGGCCATGAGCCCGTCGATCGGGTCGCGCCGTTCCGGCATCGCCGCGGTGACGGTCTCGCCGGGGGCGCCGCGCCGTTCGCCGAACTCGCGGAGGTTCTGGAATCCGGCGCGCCGCTGGCGGAAGTCCGCGCTGCGCGCGTCCTTGGGCGGCGCCGAACCCTTGGAGCGCACCACCAGGAGCCTGTTGCGGTCCTCGACGGTCGCGAGCGATCCGGCTTCGAGCCGCTTGATCACGGCATTGGCGTCCTCGCCTTCGCCGGTCACCGGCGGCACGATCCGTTTGCCGTCCTTGCGCGCCGGAAGCGCCGCGCCGATCTGGCGCAGCAGCGCCACCTCGTCGGCCATGAACCAGGCCTCGGCGATCTTGCCGTCAGTCAGGCGGAAGATGCCGACCTCGTAGACGTCGATGGCCTTGCCGGTCGCCGGAATGCCGAACAGGTTGCCTTTGTGGGTGCCGGTGATCTTGAACAGGAACCCGACCATGTCGCCCTCGGCGATGATCTCCACCGGCTTATCGACCCGGTCCGGGAAGGCGCCGCGCAGATAGTCGCCGGCGCCGGGGAAGCCCTGGCCCTGAGCATTGGCGGCGAGATGAAACATGCCGCCGCGGTGGCGCCGGTAGTTGGGCGTCATGAATTCCGCCTCGACCTCCTTCACCGACTTGCCGAGCTTCTGCGCCTCCTTGAAGCCAAGCACCGCGGCCTTGTTGCGCTCGCGCTGCGACCCCTGTTGCGAACCTTGCGCGGCGGCGAAGCGCGCACCATCGGCCAGCATCAGGCCGGCTCCGGCTGCGCCAGTGAGCATTCCACGGCGGGTCAGCATGCAATCCTCCCTCGCGTTTTCTTTTTTGACGTCGAACGAGTGTGAACCGGATGCCCGTCCTGTTCCAGCCACCTACTTGCCGAGCGGCTCCATGCCCTTTGCTTTGATCGCCGCGACCGCGCCCGGCGCGGTCAGGAAGCGGACCAGCGCCTGCGCGGCGGCCGGATCCTTCGACGCGGTGGCGATGCCGGCGGTGAAGGCGGTCCAGTTCTGCAGCTCGTCCGGGATCGGCCCGACCAGTTCGAGGCCCGGCTCCATGATCGCGGACGCGGTGCCGACCACCATCTCCGCTTCGCCCTTCAGCACCGGCGAAACCAGCCCGCCCGGGCCCGCCGGCGAGCCGATCAGCTTCGGCTTCACCTGCGCGGCGATGCCGAGGCGGTCGAGCAGGCCCATGAAATAGACGCCGCTCGCGCCTTCCCTGGAGTGGGCGATCGACCTCGCATCGAGCAGCGTGCGGCGGAAGGCGTCGACGGTGCCGATGTCCGGCCGCGGCGCGCCCGCGCGCACCGAGACGCCCACGCCGGTGCGGGCGATGTCGGCGCGCGAGGCCGCTGCGATCTTGCCGGACTTGATCAGCGTCTCGATCACCTCGGGCTGCGAGATGGCGACGTCAAAGCTCGTGCCCTTCTCGATTTCGCGCTGCACCACCGGACCGGAGACGAAGGTGAAGACCAGCTTGTGGCCGCTCGTCCGCTCGAATTCGCCTGACAGCGCGGTGACCACCGGGGTGATCCCGCCGGCGCAGATCACCCGGATTTCGGCGGCCGAAGCAGCGCCGTTGATGAGCGATAACGCCAGCGCGGCGACAGCGAAGGTTCTTGATGGCATGCAATGTCCTCCCGAGACGCAGCACGGTAGCAGGCCTTGCCGCAATCGTTAACCAATCGTTAACGGCCTGATCCGACGTGATGAAATCGCCACACCGGGCTCCGGCTCTCGGCCGTATCCCCAAGCTAATCCTTGCGCTCCATGAGTCCGATTGATTCACTGCCCAGACTGATTCGGTGTGCGCGTTTGGAGACCACGATGCTTGCGGAGGCCACGCATGCTGGACGGGCAGCGATATTTTTCGGAATTTCCGGATGAGGAGCCGCCACGGCGGCTGCTCCTGAGCGACGAATTGCTGGTGACGCTCGCCGCGATCGAGCGCGAGATCAGCGCGTTCATCCGGACGGCGACGGAAACGGCGGACACCGCCGCTCAGGGCAACTCTACGGCAGAGTAGCGATCAATACCTGTTCGCGATCGGCAATTCTTCCGCAGGGAACAGCGTGATCACGCGGCAGCCCTTGTCGGTCACCACCACCTCTTCCTCGATGCGCGCGGCGGAATAGCCGTCGGTGGCGGGGCAGTAGGTCTCGATCGCGAACACCATGCCTTCCTTGATCTCGGTCGGGTGATCCATCGACACCACGCGCGAGATGATCGGCCGCTCGTGCAGCGCCAGGCCGAGGCCGTGCGCGAACTGCAAGCCGAACGCCGACATCTCGTCGGGGAAGCCGAACTTGTCGCAGGTCGGGAACGCGCTGCAGATGTCGGAGGTGGCCGCGCCGGGCTTGATCCGCGCCATGGCGTTGTCGAGCCACTCGCGCGCCGTCTTGTAGGCGTCGTGCTGCGCCGGCGTGGCGCGGCCGACGTTGAAGGTGCGGTAGTAGCAGGTGCGGTAGCCCATGAAGCTCTGCAGGATGTCGAAGAACGCCTGGTCGCCCGGGCGGATCATGCGATCGGTAAAGTTATGCGGATGCGGATTGCAGCGCTCGCCGGAGATCGCGTTGATCGCCTCCACGTCGTCGGAGCCGTGGGTGTAGAGGAACTTGTTGACCTCGGCGACGATGTCGTTCTCGCGCACGCCGGGCTTGAGCTGCTCGTGGATCAGGTGATAGGCCCCGTCCACCATCGCGGCGGCGCGGTTCAGCAGCGCGATCTCGTCGGCGCATTTGATCTCGCGCGCCTCCAGCATCACCTGCTGGCCGTCCCTGACCTTCAGCCCGGCCTTCTCCAGCTCGAACATCATCGGCGGCTCGATGATGTCGACGCCGATCGGCATGTCGGCGACGCCGGCTTCACGGAGGATCGATGCGATCTCCTCGGCGTGCCGCTTCATCAGCCCGAACGCGGGGTCCACGGTGCCGCGCAGGCCGACGAGACCGGCGCGGCAATTCTCCGGCGCGAGCCAGGGCGTGTAGAGCTTGTGGTGCACGGCGGCGGAGCCGAAGTCCCACAGGATCGGCTCGCCGGTGCGTGACAGCAGCGCCCAGCGCGAGAGCTTGTCGCGTTCCCACTCGCCGATCTTGGTCGAGGTGATGTAGCGGATGTTGTTGACGTCGAACACCAGCAGCGCGCCGAGCTCGGACTTGTCGAGCGCCATCTTCACGCGCGACAGCCGGTAACGATGGAGCCGGCGGTAGTCCACGCGCTCCTCGAAATCGACGCCCATGGTGCCGAGCGCCGGCAGCGCGCGGCCCCAGTTGAAGCGCGGGTTGATGTCCTCGGCGGTGATCCTGCGAACGGTGTCGTCCATGGGGGGCTCCCTGCGCTTCGAGCGGCATTTGGCCGGCGTGGTGGCGCTGATAGCGGGTTGTGTCGGCGGGGTTTTTGGGCCGCTTTGGTCCTGGAGTTTAGGGGTTTCGGGCCTTTTTCAAAGCGGCGAATAATCCCTAGTATATTCGCCAAACCCGCCGCGTGTTTTTGGCCGGCGGGACGGGAGTTGAGGCGCCATGGCGGCAGGTCCGGGTGAAAGCGCGGCGGCGGATGCGATCCCGCGCGACTACAATTTCGCGGACGACCTGTTCCGGCGCTTTCGGGACCAGCGCTGGCTCGATCGGGTGGCCTATCTCGATCCGCGCGGCCGCTGGACCTACCGGCAACTCGCCGAGCGTGCCCGGCAATTCGCGTCGGTGCTGGAGGAGAAAGACATCCAGCCCGGCGAGCGCGTGCTGATGTGCATGCTCGACACGGTGGATTGGCCGAGCGTCTTCCTGGGGACCATCTATGCGGGCCGCGTGGCGGTGCCGGTCAATACGCTGATGACCGAGGACGACTACCGCTTCATGCTCGCCGACTCCGGCGCGCGCATTCTGGTGGTCTCGCCGCAACTGCTTCCGAAATTCGAGAAGCTCGTTACCGCACTGCCGGAATTTCACCTGATCGTTGCCGGCAGCGACGAGGAACTGCCGCACCAGGATCTCGAAAAACTGATCGCGGATGCCGATCCCGCGGAGCGGCCGTCGCCGACGACCTGCGACAGCATCGCGTTCTGGCTCTACACCTCGGGATCGACCGGCAAGCCGAAGGCGGCGGTGCATGTGCATGCCGACCTCAAGCTGACCAACGACCTCTATGCCGCGCCGATCCTCGGCATCACCGAGGACGATGTCTGCTTCTCGGTGGCGAAGCTGTTCTTCGCCTACGGGCTCGGCAATGCGATGACGTTTCCGCTTTCGGTCGGCGCGACCACGGTGCTGCTGCCGGACCGTCCGACGCCCGACGGCGTCGCCGACCTGCTGCGCATGCATCAGGTCACCGTGTTCTATGCGGTGCCGACCTTCTATGCCGCGTTCCTGGCCAGCCCGGCGGCGCCGGCGCGTGCAGAATTGAAATTGCGCTGTTGCATTTCTGCCGGAGAGGCGCTGCCGCCCGACATCGGCCGGCGCTGGCGCGAGCGCTACGGCGTCGATATTCTCGACGGGCTTGGCTCGACCGAAATGCTGCACATCTTCCTTTCCAACCGCCCCGGCGACGTGAAGTACGGCACCTCCGGAAAACCGGTGCCGGGCTACGACATCCGCCTGGTGGGCGACGACGGCGATGTGATCGAGACACCGGGCGAGATGGGCGAATTGCAGGTGCGCGGTCCGACCAGCGCGGTCATGTACTGGAACAACCGCGAGCAGTCGCGCACGACCTTCCTCGGCGAGTGGACGCGCTCCGGCGACAAATATATCCAGG
Organism: uncultured Alphaproteobacteria bacterium; assembly: GCA_963785745.1. GTDB lineage: Bacteria > Pseudomonadota > Alphaproteobacteria > Rhizobiales > Xanthobacteraceae > VAZQ01. Next base: position 584,446 of record CAWAWR010000021.1, on the reverse strand, counting down.
ACGACGCCGGCTACTACGTCTACTGCGGCCGGCGCGACGACATGCTGAAGGTTGGCGGCATCTATGTGTCGCCGTTCGAGGTGGAGGGCGCGCTGCAAAGTCATCCCGACGTGCTGGAAGCCGCGGTCGTCGCCTGGCCGGACGAGGACGAATTGATCAAGCCCAAGGCCTTCGTGGTGCTGAAAGTCGCCGGGCGCCGCCTGCGACACGCTGGCGCTCGCGCTGCAGGAACACTGCAAGCAGAAGCTCGCGCCCTACAAATATCCGCGCTGGATCGAGTTTCGGGCCGATCTTCCGAAGACCGCCACCGGAAAAATCCAGCGCTTCAAATTGCGGGCCGAAATCGCAGACCGTTGATTTGAAGCGGCACGACACCGATGCTATCGATTGCACACTAAGTCGCGCTTGACGCGCGTTGGGGACTTCAACACCGCATGATGCGAAAGAATCTGCTCGGCCGCACCGGGTTCCTTGTTTCCGAGATCGCCTTCGGCGGCGGGACGACCGGCGGCATGCTGACCAAGGGCGACGAGGCCGGCGCGGTGCGTTCGTTCAACCGTGCGCTCGCCGTCGGCATCAACTGGATCGACACCGCCGCGCTCTATGGCAACGGCGCCTCGGAAGCGACCATCGGCCGCCACATCCACACGCTCAAGCCGCAGCCCTACATCTCCACCAAGGTGCGCATCGAGCGCGACCAGATGGACGACATCCCGGGCGCGATCGAGAAGAGCCTCACCGAGAGCCTCAAGCGGCTGAATCTCGATCGCGTCGCGCTGTTCCAGCTTCACAACCAGCTCGGCGATGCGGTAGGCGACCGGCCGGTGCTGACGGCCGAGCAGGTGCTGGGACGGGACGGCGTCGCCGATACCTTCGACCGCTTGAAGGAGCAGGGATTGTTCTACGCCTCCGGCATGACCGCCGCCGGCGAGACCAGGGCGATCCTCGACGTGATCAAGAGCGGGCGCTTCGATTGCGCGCAGGTCTATTACAACGCCATCAATCCGAGCGCCGGCTGGTCGCGCGCGCATGCGAACTGGCGGGTGCAGGATTTTTCCGGGATCCTGGCGGCGTGCTTCCGCGAGAACATGGGCGTGATGAACATCCGGATCTTCGCCGGCGGTCCGCTCGCCAAGGCGGAGCGGCCGGCGCGGCTCGCGGTGCTGACCTCCGGCACCGACCTCGACAACGAGGTGCGCTGCGCCGCCGCCGTGCGCGCCGTGCTCGGCAACGCGTATGGCTCGCCGGCGCAGACCGCGCTGCGCTTCGTGCTCGGCAATCACGACGTCACCAGCCGGATCATCGGCGTCGGCGACGTGCGCGACATCGACGAGGCGGTGAAGGCGGTGGAGGCCGGGCCGTTGCCGGACGAGGCGGTCGACAAGCTCGAACGGCTCTGGGCCACGGACTTCAAGATGCCCTAAGTCCAATCAACATTCAGGATCGGCTCAAGCTTGCAATTCGGCCAAGAGCTTTGCGAGCAACTCCATGCCGGCGGCCCAGCCCTTCTCGGCGCCGCCGATCGCGGCGGCAAAACAGGCAATCTCAGCCTCGGTTGCCTCGTGGGGCACCCAAGTCAGGCGCAGCTTGGTCTGCGTGCCGCTTTGCTCAAACGTCACCGTCGTCAGCAGCACCCGCGGCCAGTCCTTCATCATGGGAGAGGGAATGACGTTCCAATCCGCATCGGAACTGGCGTGCAGCCAGACCAGCCGCTCCGGCGGCGTCACTTCGGTGTACTCGACGCGCTGATACATGGAATTGCCGCCCCATTTCATTTCGACAAGCCACAGCCCGCCGGCCTTCAGATCGAGGCGATGGACGATCGTCTCAACTTTCGGTCCGTACCAGCGCGACAACAGCTTCGGGTCGGTCCAGGTCTTCCACACCAGTTCACGCGGCGCATCGAATGTCCGCTCCAGCACATAAGTCGGCAAATCACTCATTCCCGCGCCCCTTGGTGTCGGCCTTTTTCAATTCATGCAGCAAGCCATCGAGTTGATCGAAGCTCGACGACCAGAACCTCTTGAACTCTTCGAGCCAATGCACCGCGGCCGCCATTGGCGCAGCCTTCAGCCGCGCTGGCCGGCGCTGTCTGTCGATGTCGCGCTCGATCAAGCCCGCCCGTTCCAGCACCTTCAAATGCCTGGACACCGCCGGTTGACTCATCTCGAACGGCGCGGCGATCTCATTTACTGACGCTTCGCCGGCCGCCAGCCGGGTCAGGATCGCCCGTCGGGTGGGATCGGCGAGCGCGGCAAAGACCGCGTCGAGGTCCCTCGGTTGCGCTGTATAACCAAGTCTTTCCATAACAATATTGTTATATGATAGCGCTACCTACGTCAATGTTGCGCCAGAGCGCGGGCCTGCACTATAGTGCATGCATTATAATGCAGGTAGGAAAAGCGCCCGTGGCCGGCCCGAAAACCAAGCCAAAACCGCGCGACAAGTCCGGACCGGCGCCGGCCGGCGCCGACGCCTTTGCGGCTGCGGTCGGCGGCCTGGTGCGGTCGTCGCGCGCCAAGCGCGGCATCACGCGCCGGCAGCTCGCCGAGCAGTCGGGCGCATCCGAGCGCTATCTCGCCCAGATCGAAAGCGGGCAGGGCAATCCGTCGGTGATCATCCTCAAGGCGATCGCGGACGCGCTTGACGTTCCGGTGATCGAGCTGCTGCCGCGCACCGGCGCGCGCAGCGCAGCGGTCAACCGCATCCTCGATCTGCTCGCGAGCGCGCCGCCGTCCGAATTGACCGCGATCGCCGATCTCATCGAGGGCCGCACCAAAGCCGATCTCGCCGCCGATCGGGCAGGCGGATCGCGCTCGTCGGTCTGCGCGGCGCCGGAAAGTCGACGCTCGGGAGGATGCTCGCAGAGCGCCTCGGCGTGCCCTTCATCGAGCTCGACCGGCTGATCGAGCAGGACTACGGCGCGCGCATTTCCGACCTGGTGGAGATCGCGGGGCTCGCGACCTTCCGCCGGTTCGAGCGCGCCTGCCTCGACCGCGTCATCGCCGAGCACGCTGCCGCCGTCATCGCGACGGCGGGCGGCATCGTCTCGAGCCCGGAGACCTATGGCTTGCTGCTGCGGCGGACGCACACGGTCTGGATCAAGGCGCGGCCCGAGGAGCACATGCGCCGCGTGATGGCGCAGGGCGACTTCCGCCCGATGGCGCAGAACCGCGAAGCAATGGCGGACCTGGTCGCGATCCTCGACGCGCGCAGCGCCGACTATGGGCGCGCCGAGGCCGCGCTCGACACCTCGGGCGATGCGGAGCAGGAAAGTTTCGAGAAACTGATGCGGCTCGCGACGCGTTATGTGGGCGGCAGCAGGTGACGCCATGACGCTCGCGGACCAGGGCTTCCTCGATCTCGGCGGCATGCGGCTCGAATACCGCATGATCGGCCCGCGCCCGCAGGACGCGCCGACCATCGTCGTGCTGCACGAAGGGCTCGGCTGCGTCGGATTGTGGAACGAGTTTCCGGACAAGCTCGCAGCCGCGACCGGCGCCGGCGTGTTCGTCTATTCGCGCGCGGGCTACGGCCAGTCGTCGCCCGTTACCCTGCCGCGTCCGCTGACCTTCATGCACGAAGAGGCGAAGGAGGTGCTGCCGAAGCTGTTCGACGCGATCGGCTTCCGCCGCGGGCTCCTCCTCGGCCACAGCGACGGCGCCTCGATCGCGGCGATCTACGCGGGGTCGGTGCAGGACCACCGCGTGCGCGGGCTCATTCTCATTGCGCCGCATTTCTTCACCGAAGACATGGGCATCACCGAGATTGCGCGCGCCAAGGAGGCCTACGCGACGACCGATCTGCGCGCAAAACTCGCGCGCTGGCATGCCGACGTGGACAATGCCTTCCGCGGCTGGAACGAAGCCTGGCTCGATCCCGATTTCCGCAAATGGGATATCACCACCGAGCTTGCCTATATCCGCGTGCCGATCCTGATCGTGCAGGGCGCGGATGACCAATACGGCACCGTCAAGCAGATCGAGGCGGCGGAGCGCGAATGCTATTGTCCGGTCGAGGTCGCGCTGCTGCCGGGCGTGCGCCATGCGCCGCACCGCGAGGCGCCGGACGTGCTGCTCAAGACCACCGCCGATTTCGCCAACCGGCTGCTGCGCGACCACCAGGAAGGAGCGACGCATGCGGCGTGAATTTGAGGCCAGGCATGGCTGACACCGAACGAAAGCTCGCCAACGGCAAGACGCGGATCGATTTCCAGACCGATCCCTCGCGCTACCGGCACTGGAAGCTCGCCGTCGACGGCGACGTCGCGACGCTCACCATGGACGTCGACGAGAAGGGCGGGCTGTACGAAGGCTATGAGCTGAAGCTCAATTCCTACGATCTCGGCGTCGATATCGAGCTCGCCGACGCGATCGAGCGGCTGCGCTTCGAGCATCCGCAGGTGAAGGTCGTGCTGCTGCGCTCGGCCAAGCCGCGGGTGTTCTGCGCCGGCGCCAATATCCGCATGCTCGCGGGCGCGACGCACGCCCACAAGGTCAACTTCTGCAAGTTCACCAACGAGACCCGGAACGGCATCGAGGATGCGAGCGAAGCCTCGGGCCTCAAGACCATCTGCGTGATCAACGGCACCGCGGCCGGCGGCGGCTATGAGCTTGCGCTCGCCGCCGACCACATCATCCTGGTCGACGACGGCTCGTCGGCGGTGTCGCTGCCGGAATTGCCTTTACTCGCGGTGCTGCCCGGCACCGGCGGCCTGACGCGCGTCACCGACAAACGTAAAGTCCGGCGCGACCACGCCGACTTCTTCTGCACCACCGAGGAAGGCATCAAGGGCAAGCGCGCGGTCGAGTGGCGGCTGGTCGACGAGGTGGTGCCGGGCTCGAAGTTCGACGACGCGGTGAAGCAGCGCGCGCAGGATTTCGCAACGAAGTCGCAGCGCGGCAATGGCGCCAAAGGCATCGCGCTCAAGCCGCTCAAGCGCGAACGCGCGGGCGACACGGTCGAGTACAGCGCGGTGTCGGTGGCGTTCGAGCGTGCCGGACGGCTCGCGACGATCACGCTGCGCGGTCCCGAGGGCGCGCCGCCGAAGACCGCGGACGAGATGGTCGCGCTCGGCGCGGATTTCTGGCCGCTGCGCGTCGCGCGCGAGCTTGACGACGCCATTCTCGATATCCGCATCAATGAGTTCGACGTGGCGGCGATCGTGTTCAAGTCGGCGGGCGACGGCGAGCAGGTGCTGGCCTACGACGCCTTCCTCGAAGCCAACAAAAGCCACTGGCTGGCGCGGGAGATCACGCATTACTGGAAGCGCGTGCTCAAGCGCGTCGATCTGACCTCGCGCTCGCTGGTCGCCCTGGTCGAGCCGGGCTCCTGCTTTGCGGGCACGCTGGCCGAATTGGTGCTCGCGACCGACCGCTCCTACATGCTGATCGGCCAGCGCGACGGCGACAACAAGCCGCCGGCGATGATGGCGCTGTCGGAGATGAATTTCGGCGCCTATCCGATGTCGAACGGGATCACGCGGCTGGCGAGCCGCTTCCTCGCCAATCCGGCGCTGGTCCTGGTGGCGCAGGCCGAAACCGGCCGCATGCTCGATGCCGAGACGGCCGAGCAGATGGGCCTCGTGACCTTCGCCCGCGACGACATCGACTGGGAGGACGAGGTCCGCGTGTTCCTGGAGGAGCGCGCGAGCTTCTCGCCCGACGGGCTCACCGGGCTGGAAGCGAATTTGCGCTTCGGCGGACCCGAGACGATGGAATCGAAAATCTTCGCGCGCCTCACCGCCTGGCAGAACTGGATCTTCCAGCGCCCGAACGCGGTCGGCGAGGAGGGCGCGCTGAAACGTTACGGCACCGGCCAGCGGCCGGTGTTCGACACGAAGAGGGTTTAGGAATGCACAGCTCTTTCACCGTCATCCTGAGGTGCGAGCCGCGCTTGCGGCGAGCCTCGAAGGACGACGGCCAAGATGCCGCAGCAACACCCGGGCCGTCGCCCTTCGAGGCTCGCTTCGCTCGCACCTCAGGGTGACGGAGTGAGGTGGGAACCAGTGGAGAGATCGTCATGAATATCCAGGCCGTCGACTACTCGACCAAGATCCCGAACAACGTGAACCTCACCGAGGATCGCGCGGTGCTGCGGGCGCTGGAGAGCTGGCACCCCGGCTACATCGACTGGTGGAAGACCATGGGGCCGGAAGGCTTCCAGGAAGCGCTGGTCTATCTGCGCACCGCGGTCTCGGTCGATCCCAAGGGCTGGGCGAAATTCGACTACGTGAAGATGCCCGACTATCGCTGGGGCATCTTGCTGGCGCCGCAGGAAGAGGGCCGGAAGATTCCGTTCGGCCAGCATCTCGGCGAGCCGGCCTGGCAGGAGGTGCCGGGCGAATACCGCGCCATGCTGCGCCGTCTGATCACCATCCAGGGCGACACCGAGCCGGCGTCAGTGGAGCAGCAGCGCCATCTCGGCCAGACCGCGCCGTCGCTCTACGACCTGCGCAACGTGTTCCAGGTCAATGTCGAGGAAGGCCGCCACCTCTGGGCGATGGTTTATCTCCTGCAGAAATATTTCGGCCGTGACGGGCGCGAGGAGGCGGGCGAGCTGTTGCAACGCCGCTCCGGCGATGCCGACAAGCCGCGCATGCTCGGCGCCTTCAACGAGGCGACGCCGGACTGGCTGTCGTTCCACATGTTCACCTTCTTCACCGACCGCGACGGCAAGATGCAGCTCGAGAGCCTCGCGCAGTCCGGTTTCGACCCGCTGTCGCGCACCTGCCGCTTCATGCTGACCGAGGAAGCGCACCACATGTTCGTGGGCGAGACCGGCATCGGCCGCACCTTGCAGCGCACCTGCGAGGCGATGAAGGAGGCCGGCATCGAGGACGTCAACGATATCGAGCGCGTGCGCGCGCTCGGCGTCATCGACCTGCCGACGATGAAGAAGAAGCTCAACTTGCACTACACGCTGTCGCTCGACCTGTTCGGCTCCGAGGTCTCGACCAACGCCGCCAATGCGTTCAACGCCGGGATCAAAGGCCGCTTCCAGGAAACCAAGATCGACGACGATCACAGGCTGGAAAATTCGACCTATCCGGTGCTGAAGCTGGTCGATGGCGAGATCAAACGTGTCGACGAGCCCGCGCTCACCGCGATCAACATGCGGCTGCGCGACGACTACACCGCCGATTGCCAGCGCGGCCTCGACCGCTGGAACAAGATCATCGAGCGCACCGGCGTGGCCTATAAGCTCGAACTCCCGAACGTCGCCTTCCATCGCCATATCGGCGAGTTCAAGGACATCCACGCCGCGCCCGACGGCCGGCTGATCGACGAGGCCACCTGGAATCGCGAGAAGGACCAATGGCTGCCGTCCGCCGACGACGGCGAATTCATCAAGAGCCTGATGAAGCCCGTCACCGAGCCCGGCAAGTTCGCGAGCTGGATCGCGCCGCCGCGGGTCGGCATCGACAACAAGCCCGGCGACTTCGAATACGTGAAGATCGCAGCGTAGCCGCGGGCGGCTATCCTTCGCGGCCGAGCAGATTTACCGCCTCCTGCTGGTCGAGGCGGGCGGAGCCGGTGGTCATGTTTTGAGCGGCGGTCTCCTGAAAGGCGTTCAGGGTGAACGACCATGACGTCGCGAGCACCGAGACGGCGACCAAGGCAAGAACAAAGGCGCGCATGGGTTCCTCCGTTAGAAGCCTCCCGTCCTATCGAAATAAGAATGCGAGGAACGCTTCTCAAGCCGGAGCGGCAGGCGCGGCGTCGGAACGCGTGCTCGCTTCGACGCCGCCGAGCAAATCTACGTGACCTAGCGCTGGCCGCCGTCACCCACGGGCGGCGAAGCGGGGCCGATCGGCGATGGGGAGCTGGAGCCCGAGCCGACGGTGCCCTCCACCGACGAGCGGTCGACGCACCGCGATGTCGTCGTTGGTAACTTGGCATTTTCACATTGGGCCATGGTCTGGAACGTGCACAGCGACGGCCCCGAGGGCGTGCTGAGGCAGATTTGTCTGGTCCCGGCAATGTCCTGGGCCACGGCGGACTGCGCCGTCAGGACGGAAAACGTCAATGCTGTTGCAGCGATGAGTGTACGCATGGTTGCACCTCTTGCGATGGACGCACGGCCGGCAACCAAGAAACTCATTCGATGGTTCCCGGAGATTAAAATTGTACCGGTCACAACTGCGGCGGCTTTGGCGCGCCGTCCAAGAGCACATGGCGGCCATGCATAGGCGGCTGTCGCTGCGACGTTGTCTGACGCCGCTTAGCGTGGCGCCGGGCTGGTGCCCACGGGGGGCGCTGCGCTGCCGCCGGGTGGTACCCCCACGCCGGAGCCCGTGGTGCCCTGAAGCTGGGTGCGGTCGAAGCACTGGGACGCCAAGCCGGCCGGCTTGGCCATCTCGCATTGCGCCATGGTCTGGAAGGTGCATTGCGCCGACCCGGTCGGACCTCTGAGGCAGAACTGTCCGGTCCCGGTCTGGGCAAGGGATGGCGTGGTCAGAAGCGCCAGTGCCGACGCTGCGATCAGTATTCGCATGATTTCACCTCGCTTGATTGGAGGTCACGCCGTGCGAACAAACAAGTTGTACGAACGTTCCGGTATGGCTGAAATGTCTCGCCTCTCCATGCGATGACCATGCAACTGGAACTTCGCGGACTGTTTCGTGCGCGGAGGGAACCGTGTGTCGCCCGTGCTTCTCGAAACTGTTCCCCACACCGTCCGGGTCCGGCCAAAAATCTTGCGACGTGCACCGCTAGTGCCTACGTGATTCATGCGGGCGACGTAGCAGACCCCTCTGCGTTTGCAAGAAAAGGAGGGCGTCATGGCTGATGACAACCCTCGTCGCGATCGTCCAGCCTTGAGCGAACTGCATCCGTATGTTTACGCCGCCATCGCGGCGCTTGCGCTGTGGTTCATTCTGTCGGCATGGACCTTCGCCAGCGACGGCTATACCGACTGGCTGCTCGTCGTCGTGAGCGCCTTCATCCTGATCTTTGTCGCGCTGCCGTTCGTGCTGTCGCGGGTGACCCGTGACGACGCCGACGACGGCGCTCCGCGGCGAACGTTTCGCAGCTGGGCGTCGCGCGAATTCGATACCTGGCAGTATCAGCTCAACTGCGGAAACGCCGCGGTCGAGGTGCTGCTGCCGATCTCAGCGATCGCGTTCGGGATGACGGCGTTCGGTGTGGTGCTGTACCTGGTGGCGCACGGCAAGATCTAGCAACTACTCCGCCGCTTCGCCGGTGCGCACGCCGTCCCACCAGGGGCACACGCCGGCCATGCGCTCGTGATTGCCTTCGATCACGTTGACCGGCTTGCGCAGCCCCGACGCGGCGGCGGCGATGCGGAGCTTGCGCGCCTCGACGCGGCCTTCCGGCGGCATCCACATCCGGTCGTGGCCCCACATGCTCGGGCCCCAGTTCACTTCTTCCGGCTGCCAATTGTCGACGTCGATGACGCGTCCGCCCCAGCCGTATTCCACCATGAAGCCCGACGGCGTGTTGGAATAGAACGACGTCACCTCGTCGTTGATGTGGCGGCCGAGCGTGACGCCGATGCGGCCTTCCTCGCCGAGCGCGAGGTCGTAGCACTGGCCGACGTCGTCGAGATTGTAGAGCTCCATCATCAGATGGTGCGTGGCGTTGCGGCCGGTCTCGATGAAGGCGACGGAATGGTGGCGCGGATTGGCGTGGAAGAAATAGGCGTTGAACGGCCGCGTCATGAAGTCGGACAGGCGGAAGCCGAGCACGTCGCGATAGAACGGGATCACGTCGTGGATGCTTTTGACGTGCAGCACGGCGTGGCCCATGCCCAGCGTGCCGGTGCGGAAGCCCGAGATATTGCGGCCGGGCTTGAACGGCTCGCTCGCGATCTCGGGGCCGTGGAAGATTTCCAGCCGGTTGCCGACCGGATCGTCGAAGGCAATCAGGCCGGCGACGCGGCGTTCGTCGGCGAGCGCGCGCGTGCCGCGCGTCACGGCAACGCCGGCCTGCTCCAGCCGCGCGGCATAGGCGTCGACCGCCGCGGCGCTCTCGGCCTCCCAGCCGAAGAACGCGACACCCTCGCCGCCGTCCGGCGTGACCACCACGCGCTGCTTGCGGTCGTCCATGCGGAAGGCAAGGCTGCCGCGGCTCTTGTCCACGAGCTGCAGCCCCAGGAATTTCTCGCCGAAGCCCGCCCAGTCCTCGAGCGACTTCGCGCGGACGCCGACATAGCCCAGTCCTTGTATCGTCATTTGCTAGTCCTGCTGCGGGATGCCGGCGTCCTTCACGACCTTGGCGAATTGCGCCAGATCCGCCCGGTATCTTACCGCGAATTCGTCCGCCGTTGAACCGACAACCTCGTTGGCGGTGGCGTCCATCCGGGCGCGGACATCCGGCATTTTCAGCGCTTTGGCGGCCTCGCGCTGGATCAACGCAATCACCTCGGGCGGCGTTCCGGCCGGCACGAACCAGCCCTGCCAGCTCCCCGATTCGAAGCCCGGCACGCCGCTTTCCGCGATGGTCGGCACGTCGGGCAGCGACGGCGAGCGCTTCGGGCCGGCGATGCCCAGGCCCCGCAGGCGCCCGGATTCGATGTTCGGCTTGGCGGTCGCGAACGGCACGACCGCGAGATGCACCTCGCCCGCGATCAGTGCGGTGTTGAGCGGCGCGTCGCCGCGGTACGGGATCGGCTGGAATTTGACGCCGGCCGCGTGCATCAGCATCTCCATGGTGAGATGCAGCGGATTGCCGACGCCGGTCATGCCGTAGTTGAGCGTGCCGGGTTTCGACTTCGCGAGCGCGATCAGCTCGCGCGTCGTGTTTGCCGGCAATGACGGCGTCGCCACCAGCAGAAGCTGCGAGGCGACGAGCTGCGTGACCGGGGTGAGGTCCTTCACCGGATCGAACGGCAGCTTTTTGTAGAGCGCCGGGCTGATCGCGAGCCCGTTGGTGTTCTGCAGGATGGTGTAGCCGTCGGGCGGCGACTTCGCGACCAGGTCGGCCGCCGCATTGCCGCCCGCGCCGGGACGGTTCTCGATGATGACCGGCTGGCCGAGCGCCTCCGTGAGCTTCTGGCCCATGATGCGGGCCAGCAGATCGACGGCGCCGCCGGCCACGAACGGCACCACGATGCGGATCGGCTTCGTCGGATAGGTCTGCGCCGCCGCCGGCGCTGTGCCCAGCAGCACGAGGGCGCAGGCCATCAACAATGCCGGCCTTCTCATGGCGCTCTCCCGGTTTGCCTGTCGGGCTTATTGCAAAGGAATGCCCGCGTCCTTGATGACCTTAGCAAATCTCGCGACGTCGTCGCGGAATTTTGCCGCGAACGCTTCGGGCGTCGAGCCGACCGGGTCGTTGCCCATCGCGAGCAGGCGCTTCGCCATCGCGGGATCGGCGATGATCTTCGCGGTCTCGCGATGGATCGCGGCGACGATCTCGGGCGGCGTCTTCGCCGGCACGAACCAGCCCTGCCAGCCCGAAGCCTCGAAGCCTGGGACGGCATCTTCGGAGAACGTCTGCACGTCCGGCAGCAGCGGCGAGCGCTGCGCGCTGCTCACCGCCAGCGCGCGTATCGCGCCCGATTGAACGTGGGGCACGATCGCGGCGAGCGGCACCACCGCGACGTCGATCTCGCCGGCGATCAGCGCGGTGTTGAGCGGCGCATCGCCGCGATAGGGAATCGCCTGGATGTCGATTCCCGGCCGCGCGCTTGAACATTTCCATGGTCAGGTGCAGCGAATTGCCGACGCCGGTCATGCCGTAGTTGAGGCTGCCGGGTTTCGCCTTCGCGAGTGCGATCAGCTCCCTGGCCGAGCGGGCCGGCAGCTTGGTGTTGGCCACCAGCACCGTTGATGTTCCGACGAGCTGCGTCACCGGGATGAAGTCGCGCATGGTGTCGAACGGCAGCGATTTGTAGATCGCCGGGCTGATCGCCTGTCCGTTGGTATTCTGCAAAATGGTGTAGCCGTCGGGGGCCGCCTTCGCGACGTCGTTCGCGCCGGTGGTGCCGCCGGCGCCGGCGCGGTTCTCGACCACCACCGGCTGGCCGAACGACTCCTGAAGCCGGGCGGCGACAATGCGCGCAAGCTGATCGACCGCGCCGCCGGCCGCGAACGGCACCACGAGACGGACGGGCTTCGACGGATAGGGCTGGGCGAGGGCGGGGGAGACCGAAAGCGCACACGCTGCAAACGTTACCGCGAGTGCAATTCGGGCTGGTCGCATCGTACTCTCTCCTTCGTCATGGCCGGGCTTGTCCCGGCCATCCACGTCCTACTCAGTTGCGAGAACAAGACGTGGATGCCCGGCACAAAGCCGGGCATGACGGAGGATAGAGCCATAGCAAATGAAAGGCGATGCGGCCGGCGGGCGCGGCTCAGGCCGCGACGTTGCCGAGGAAGGTCTCGATCTCGTGCCGCAGATTGTCGACCGCGCCTTCGACCGATTTCGATGCCGACAGCACGATCTCCGCCGACGTCCGGGTTGCGACCGCGGCATCGGCGACCTCGCCCAGGACGGCGACGATCTTGCCGGTTTCGTGCGCGGCATTCGCGACGTTGTTGGAGATGTCGAGCGTCGCCGCGCCCTGTTCCTCGATCGATCCCGCGACCGCGGACGTGTACGAGCTGATCTCGTCGATGCATTTCTCGATGCTGCCGACCGCCTGAATCGCGCCTTTGGTGGACGCCTGCACCGCCGAGATCTGCTCGGCGACCTCTTCGGTCGCCTTGCCGGTTTGCAGCGCGAGCGATTTCACTTCGGATGCGACCACCGCGAAGCCGCGCCCGGCTTCACCGGCGCGCGCCGCTTCGATCGTGGCGTTGAGCGCAAGCAGATTGGTCTGGCCGGAAATCTGCTGGATCAGATTGATGACGTCGCCGATCTTCTGCGCCGCATTGGACAGTCCGGCGAACTGGTCGTTGGTCGCCCGCACCTTGGTCACGGCGCTGTGCACGACCTTGGTGGTCTGAGCGACCTGCTGGCCGATCTCGCTGGCGGCGGTGGACATCTGGCGGGTGGAGGCGGCGGCATTCTCGACGCTGGTCGACGCGCCCTGCGACGACTGCAGGATGCCCTTGGCGCGTTGCGAGGTCTGCTCGGACGATCCGAACAGGTCGGTCGCCGTCGACTTCATCGCATTGGTGCGAGTCGCTGACGGTCGCGAGCACGCTCTCGACGCGCTCGCGGAACGATTTGATGGCGGAATCGATCGAATCGCGATGCACCTGCTCGGTCACGTCCTCGTGGGTCGCGACCCACCCGCCGCCCGGCATCGGCGCGCGCACGACCTTGATCTGGCGGCCGTCGTTGAGCTTGTCGGTCCGGCTCGATACCGCGTCGGGCGAATGCTTGTTCAGCGCCGTAAACTGTTCCCGTTCCGATTTCGCCAGGATGCCGCTTGCGACGCGATGCTTGATGATGGCTTCGTGCGACGTTCCGGGCTCGAGCAGCTCGGGCGGCAGCGAATACAGTTTTGCATATCGCTCGTTGTAGACGACCAGCCGCTTGTCGCTGTCGAACATGCACAAGCCCTGGGACATGTTGTTCAGGGCGGCGTTGAACCGGATGTTCTGGATCTGCACGTGCTCCGCCGACCATTCCCGCTCGTTCAGTTGACGAAAGTGCAGGATCGAGACCGCCAGGCCAATTCCCGCCAGCGCAAGGAAAAGGGCGAGCGCGACCGTGTAGCTTTGCGTCCGGATGCTCTGGAGGAAAGTCGCAACCGGGATGTCGATCGCGAACGCGCCCATGACGTCGTTCAGGCGCCACTGGACCTTGTCCGGCTGGAGCTGATTGTGACAGGTCACGCAGCTCTGCTCGTTGGCCAGCGACGGATAGACCGTTCGCAGGACCTGCCGGTTGTCGATGGTCGTGAGCGTGGATCGCGGGCTGCGGTCGGTCGTCGTGGCGAACGCCTCGACCATGTCGGCCATCGCCGGGTCGACGGGCGGCGTCGTGATGTGGCGGCCCGGACGCCCGACCCAGCGCAGGACCAGCGAGCCGTTCTCGCCAAGCTGCTTGTTGAAGCTTTCGATCGAATGGGCGCGGAACGTGGCCGGGACGGGCGCGTTCTCGCCGAACTGGGACCGCAGCCGCGAGTAGTTGGTCACGAACGCGTCGACCAGTTGAAGAACGGTGGCTTTCTCTTCGACCTTCTGGTCGACGAACGTCTGCAGGCTGGAGGTGTAGAAATAACTCGCGACCGCGGCGCTGATGGCGCCGGCGAGGATCAAATAGACGATCAAAATCCGCCCGGCTTTCGAGCGAAAAAATCGGAATAAGGTACGCATCCCCGTCCCAGGATTTGCGGAATGACGGGCATTATCACCTTGGAAAGGTTAATGAACGTTGTCGGTCTGTGTTATGGGCCAACGGCCCGCGCTTATAAGGAGTGCTAGGGGCCACCGCCCGGCTCCAGGCCCCGCGCCCGCATCACGGCGGCGGCTTCGGGAGACGCGAAGAAAGCGATCAGGGCCTTGGCGGCGTCGGGCGACGTGGCGCCGGCGCCCGGAACGGCCGACAGGTGCGTGGTGAGTTGCAGCTCGGCCGGCAGCGGCCCGACGACCTCGAGCCCGGCGACCGGCTTCATCGCGCTGATCTGCCAGATCGCGAGATCGGCTTCGCCGCTCACCACCAGCCGGCCGGACGAGGTGCCGTCACCCAGCCGATATTTCGGCTTCATCGCGTCGGCGATGCCGAGCTGCTCGAAGACCTTGACCGTGTGCACGCCGCTGGCCGCGCCGGTCGCCGGGTCCGAGAACGTGACCGCCTTCACCGCGAGCAGCGTCGCTCGCAGCGCCGCCGGTGTGCCGATGTCCGGCCGGGGAGCGCCCGCGCGCACGCCGACGCCCATCAGCGAGCGCGCGATGGCGACGCTTGCCCCGGGCGCAAGCTTGCCCGCCTTGGTCAATTCATCGACGACGTCGGGCGTGACGACCAGGAGATCGGCGGGCTCGCCCGACAGCACGCGCTTGGCGACCTGCGACGAGGTCCCGAAACCGAGCGTGACCTTGTTTCCGCTGGCGCGCGTGAACAGCGGCGCGATGTCTTCCAGCATGGTCCGCACCGAATTGGAGGCCAGGACTTTGACGTCGGCTGCCTGCACCGTGCTCCCCCATGACAACGTGGCGATCAACGCGAGTCCTATTCTTCTGAGGTTCATGCTTCACTCCCGGCCCGGGACGCGCGTCAAACCCGCACAGTCTCGCGAGCGCATGATATAGTGGCTGTCCCGGTCCGCAATTGCAGAAATTCCCCGTTCCAGAGCTTGCTGCCATCGAGGAGGTTGCTCGAACGTGATCATCGACGTGTTCAATCACTTCATGCCGAAGGCGTATCTCGATCGCCTGGCGAAGCTCGCGCCCGACCATATCGCGGTGACCGGTTTTCCGCGGCTGAAGGCGTTGGTCGATGTCGACGCGCGGCGTCGCCTGCTCGATCAGTTCGACGACCTGCGCCAGGTGATCTGCCTCGCCAACCCGCCGCTCGAGCTGGTCGCAACGCCTGACCAGTCGCCGGAATTGGCGCGCGCCGCGAACGACGCGCTGGCCGAGGTCTGCCGCAGCCACCCGGATCGCTTTCCGGCGTTCATCGCGTCGTTGCCGATGAACAATGTCGAGGCCTGCCTCGACGAGATCGACCGTGCGATCAGCGCAGCTCGGCGCGCGCGGCATCCAGGTGTTCACCAATGTCGCCGGCAAGCCGTTAAGCGCTCCCGAATTCCGGCCGATCTTCCAGAAGATGGCCGCGCACGATCTGCCGGTCTTCGTGCATCCCATGCGCGGCCCGAATTTTTCGGACTATGCCAGCGAGAAGGCGTCGGAAAACGAGATCTGGTTCAGCTTCGGCTGGCCCTACGAAACCACCGCGTGCATGACGCGCCTGATCTATTCCGGCATCTTCGACGAACTGCCGACGCTTGAAGATCGTCACCCATCACATGGGCGGCATGATCCCGTATTTCGCCGGCAAGATTAAGCTCGGTTTCCGGCAGATCTTCTTCGGCACGCCCGAGAGCAATCCGGTCGCGCAGGAGTGCGGGCTGAAGAAGCCGCCGCTCGACTATTTCAAGATGCTCTATGCCGACACCGCGCTCGGCGAGGACGCGCCGACGCGGTGCGGGCATGCGTTCTTCGGGACGCCCTCCTGCCTGTTCGCCACCGACGCGCCGTTCGACGCCGAAGGAGGGCGCGGCCTGATCGCCAATTCGCTCCATGCGGTCGAGGCGCTGGAGATTTCGAACGCGGAGAAGGATGCGATATTCTCCGGCAATGCGAAGAAGTTGTTGAGGCTCTAACGCGTGTCCCGCACGCGGTGCAGCACGAAGTGATGCACCGCAGATGCGGGACTCCGGTTTCTGCTAGAAGAAAGCTGGGTCCCGGGTCTGCACAGTAGCACTGCGTGCTGCAGTGCGCCCGGGACACGAGTGGGGAGGGTCAATGCGAACCGAAACCATCAAGGTAAAACTGCGCGACGGCGAGATGGGCGCTTATGTCGCCTATCCCGACCGCACGCCGGCCGGCGCCATCATCGCCATCATGGAGATCTGGGGCGTCAACGACACCATGAAGCGCCACGCGCACGAGTTCGCCGAAGCGGGTTTCGTCTGCCTGGTCCCGGACCTGTTCTGGCGGCAGGAGCCGGGCGTCGAGCTCTACGACAAGAACCCCGAAGACGTGAAGAAGGCGTTCGATCTCTATTACGACTTCGACTACGACCTCGGCGTCCGCGACATGGAGGACATCCGGCACTATTTGCAGAAAATCCCGGAGTGCAACGGCAAGGTCGGCGCGGTCGGTTACTGCCTCGGCGGCAAGCTCTGCTACCTCATGTGCTGCCGCACCGACATCGATTGCGCGGTCGCTTATTACGGCACCTACATCGAGCATCGCATCGGCGAGGCGAAGAACCTGCACCGCCCGTTCGTGCTGCACATGGCGATGAAGGATCGCTGGGTGCAGGCCGAGGTCAACGATCTGCTGGAGCGGCGGCTGTCACCCAATCCGCTGGTCACCATTCACAAATATCCGAATGCGGACCACGCCTTCGCGCGCCATGGCGGCAAGACCTACAGCCAGCCGGAGGCCGATCGCGCCTTGGCGCTGAGCGTCGATTTCTTCAAGCGTCATCTTGCCGCCGGGGCGTGATCGGCGGTGACGTGCCCGCGCGAGCGCGTACACTGTCCTCAAACGGCGCCGATAGCGGCCAATAATTCGGAGGATCACACCATGAAGCGACGGGACTTTCTCGCGGGCGGCATCGCCGCCGCATTCGCCGGCTCTCAGCGCGGCCAGCGTGGGCGCAGGACTATCCGTCCAAGCCGGTGCGGATCCTCGTCTCGACCGCCCCGGGCGGCATGGCGGATACGCTGGGCCGCCTGCTGGCGTCGCACCTGACCCAGACCATGGGCCAGCAGTTCTATGTCGAGAACCGCGGCGGCGCCGGCAACATCATCGGCATCGATCTGGTCGCGAAGTCGCCACCCGACGGTTACACGCTCCTGGTCTGCGCGGGCACGATCACCATCAATCACATCATGTACAAGAAGCTGCCTTACGACGTGCTGCGCGACCTTGCGCCGATCACGCAGCTCGTCTCGCTGCCGAACGTGCTGGTGGTGCATCCTTCGCAGCCGTTCAAGACGCTCGCCGACTTCATCGCGGCGGCCAAGGCGAAGCCCGGCCAGGTCAACTACGCGTCGGCCGGCGTCGGCAGCAACCTGCATTTGTCCATGGAGCTCCTGAAAGCCAGGACCGGCATCGACGTCGTGCACGTCCCGTACAAGGGCGTGGGTCCGGCGATGTCCGACCTGTTGGGCGGGCACGTCGCCTCCATGGTGTCCAACGTGGCGTCGGCCAAGCCGCATATCGACAACGGGAAGCTCCGCGCGCTGGGCGTGACGTCGCGCGCGCGCTCCGCGGTCTTGCCCGACGTTCCGTCGATGGACGAAGCCGGCGTCAAGGGCTACGAGGTCTTGAACTGGTTCGGCATGTTCGCGCCGGCGGGAACGCCGGCGCCGATCATCGCGCGCATGCAGGCCGAGTCCAAGGCGCTGCTGGAGACGGCCGAGATGAAGAAGCGCCTCGCCGGCGAGGGCGCCGAGCCGATCAACAGCACGCCGTCGGATTTCACGGCCTTCGTCAAATCCGAAATTCAGCAATGGTCCGAGGTCGGTCGCGTGGCGAAGATCCAGCCCGCGGACTAGGCGGAGCTGAGCGCTACTCCGCCGCGACCTTGGCGCCGCCGCCGAGCGAGGAGGCGAGGTAGTCGATCGCCGCCTGCGCGCCGCCCTTCTTGTGCGGGATGCCGGCGAGCGACAGCGCCATCTCGGTGATGCCGAGCGCGCCGATCTGCATGCCCTCGTTGACGTCGCCGAGATGCCCGATGCGGAAGTATTTTCCGGCATAGGGCCCGAAGCTCGCGCCATAGGAGATGTTGAAGGTCTCGAGCGCGAGATTACGGAACGCGTCGGCGTCGTGGCCGCCGGGCAGCATCACCGCGGTGATGGTCGGCGAGTAGTATTTCGCCTCCTTGCACATGATCTCGAGGCCCCAGGCCTTGACTGCGCGGCGGGTCGCTTCCGCGAGCCGGTCATGGCGCGCGAACACGTTGTCGAGACCTTCCTCGTGCAGCATGTCGATGCCTTCGGCGAGGCCGTGCAGCATCTGCGTCGCCGGCGTGTACGGGAAGAAACCGATCTTGTTCATGTTGAGCATGTCCTCCCACGCCCAGAACGACTTCGGCATCTTCGAGTTCTTCGACGCCGCCAGCGCCTTGTCGCTTACCGCGTTGAACGACATGCCGGGCGGCAGCATCAGTCCCTTTTGCGCGCCGCCGATCGTGACGTCGACGCCCCACTCGTCGTGGCGGTAGTCGGTCGAGGCGAGCGAGGAGATGGTGTCGACCATGAACAGCGCCGGATGGCCGGCGGCGTCGATCGCCTTTCGGATTGCGGGGATTGGCGAGAGACACCCGGTCGAGGTCTCGTTGTGCAGGACGCAGACCGCCTTGATCTCTTTGTTGGTGTCCTTGCGCAGCGCGTCCTCGATCGCGTTGGGATCGGCGCCGATGCGCCAGTCGGTCTTGATGAACTCAGGCTTGAGCCCGATGGCCTCCGCCATCTTCTTCCACAGCGTACCGAACTGGCCGGTCTCGACCATCAGCACGCGGTCGCCGGCATTGAGCGTGTTGATCAGCGCCGCTTCCCATGCGCCGGTGCCGGTGGCGGTGTAGATGATCACCGGGTTGGTGGTCTTGAAGATCGTCTTGACGCCCTCGAGGCAGCGCTTGGCGAGCTTCGAAAACTCGGGACCGCGATGGTCGATGATGGGCGTGTCCATCGCGCGCAGCACGCGATCGGGCAGTTGCGTCGGGCCGGGAATTTGCAGGAAGTGACGGCCGACGGGGCGCGAAGAATTCTTGGCCATTTCGATACCTTGCGGGCTTTTTTCAGGGATCTGGGAACGCTCGCCGCGGGTCTCTTCGAGCGCCGGCCGCAGCAGCCGCCATGAATGACGAATGCGCGGGCCAGTCAAGCCTTTTGGCGGCCCATTGCGTCGAAAGCCTTATGAATCCTCATGCTTTTGGGCGGCGTGATCGAAGGCGTCAATCGGGCGATTGAGATCGCAGGGCGAGACGAGGGGCGTATCGCTTGCCGTCACGACGGCGGCGTCAGCTAGGGCGCCAACGGACTGATTGGCCCGCAACCAGCTTGACGAGGTCGGCCTGCCGGCTGGTGCCGGTCTTGGCGAAGATGTGCTGCAGGTGGGTCTTCACCGTGGACTCGGAGATGCCAAGCACCGGCGCTACCTCCGGCACCCCGCCGACTTCCACGATCATCATCAGCACGCGCATCTCCGCCGGCGTGAGCTTGTAGCCGTCTGCAATCGCATCCAGTGGATGCGGCAGATCAAGCGCAGTCTTGCGAACGAACACCGCGGCCACCGCGGAATATGCGACCCCGGCCGAGCGCCTTGCGCCGGAGGTAAGCGGCAGGACATGAGCGACGTGTCGCTCGCCCTGAGACCCGGATAGCGGCACCGCAACGCCCCGCACGCCGATGCTCGCATCGCCTCCGGTGGCGCTGAGAAGGATGTCTTGCAGCAGGTGTTCCGCCTGGGCATCCGTCACCGCGAACTTACCTCCCTTGCTCCGGATGACCGATCCGTCGTCCAGCATCGCAAGCCCGCTTGCATTGGTGTGCACGATGCGTCCGGCTGCATCGATGAGGATAAGCCCCGCGGCCAGTCCGTCGAGCGTGTCGGCGAACGCCGCCGCTTCCACTTTGTGCAAGTCGATTACTTTGCTGATCGCGACCGCGCGGCGGAAATGCGGCGCAAGCAGTGTCATGCGCCGCCGCGCGCCGTCGTCTGCCGGCCCATGACGGTCATGCCGCATGACCACGACGGCGGCATAGCTGGTCGCGGACTTGTCGAGCGTCGCCTGCACGGCGTCGATATAGCCCTGGGGGCCAGACCACTCCTTGTAGAGTTGCGACGCGCGATATTCGTCCAGTGTAATGAAATCCAGGAAGGTCGAGACGTCGCCGACTTTCGTTTGAAGCGCGGCGGGCACGATCGCAGGATTGATCCTGGCGTATTTCTTGACGTAGGAGCGGGTGTATTCGGGATTGTCGTTCCAGGTGAAATAGAAGTTGGCGGTCTGTTGGGAGATGTCATGGACTGCAACGTCGACGCAATCCCGACGACGTAGCCGCAGGTCTGCTCCAGAACCCCTACCCACAGTCCGGGATCGAGTGCGGCGTCGTAGATGTCGCCGATAAGGCTCGACACACGAGCGGCTTCGTCCATGCGCGGCCCCGCTTCCAGTGCGGCACCGGCCGCTCCCTCGATCGGGGGATATTACGTCAATGTTTCCCGCGGCAAACATCATCCGATCGAAGGATGCCCCGGCAGTCATAGGTATTGCCGAAAAATCGGGCGGCGCCCGAAAAAAAATGGGTTGCGTCCGTCATACGGAGGACGCGGGCCGAATGGTATCGCCCGCATGCTTGCGCATCGGAACCAGGAGCAGCCCCATGCTGACCCAATACGAAGCCGGCATACTGGCAAGACAGAAGGCCGCCGACCTCGTTCCTGCGCCGCAACGAACGGCGGCCCAGAACCGCATTGGCATGGTGATGGTCGCGTTGAGCCTGCTCTCGGCGGTCGGCCTGCTGTATTCCGCCTTCTTCCCCGAGCGGGGGCATGGGTCGCGCACGACGCGGACCGCCCCGGCTTCGACCATCGCGACACCCATCATCCATCCGGGAGCAAGCGGCCATCCGGAAGCGGCGCTGTTTCTCCGGCATCCTTCCGAAGCGGTGCTGCCGACGACGGCCGCGCGGCTCCATCGATCCGATGAAGCCGGAGGCTCCCATGAGGATGTCGGATGCCGGCCTTCATCTGTCGGTCGATGAGACCTATCGCTTGATTGCACAAGCGCGTCGCCTGCGCAGCGAATATCTCCGCATGAGCGTCCTGCGTCTCTTGTCGTGGGTCGCGCAGCGATGGTCCGATGGCCGCATCCGTGGGGAGCGTGTGGAGCGGTCGGGCCTCGGCCGCGCCCCTATTCCCCGGTCTGCGTCTCCCACGGCACTTTGAGGCGAGCCGTCGCAGCCTTCTGCCGTCGCAATATTCTCGTCTGCGTCGATTGCGGACATAGACCCTGGCCCGCTAGCCTCTCGGGGCCTTCGCGCGAGTGGGACCGTCCATGTCAGATACTTTGCGGCCAGGCTTCGAGCGCCGCCTGAAGGCGGAGCTGACCGGCGACGTCCTGTTCGACCGCTTCAGCCGCGGCCGCTATGCCACCGACGCTTCGCACTATCAGATCATGCCGGTGGGCGTGGTCGTGCCGCGCACGATCGACGAGGCGGGCAAGGCGATCGCGATCGCGCGCGAGGAGGGCGTCCCGGTCACGCCGCGCGGCGGCGGCACCTCGCAATGCGGGCAGACCGTCAACACCTCGCTGATCGTCGACTGCTCGAAATATCTCGACCAAGTGATCGAGCTCGACGTTCGCCAACCGCCGCTGCGTGGTCGAGCCGGGCATCGTGCTCGACGAGCTCAACCGCCGGCTCAAGCCGCACGGCCTGTGGTTTCCGGTCGACATCTCGACCGCCTCGCGCGCCACCATCGGCGGCATGGTCGGCAACAATTCCTGCGGCGCGCGCTCGCTGCGCTACGGCAACACCCGCGAGAACGTCATTTCCGTCGATGCGCTGCTGCCGGACGGCAACGCCCTCCATTTCGGCCCGATCGCGCCCGATCTTTCCGACGTTCCGGAGGCGCTCAAGCCGCTGGCGCGCGACCTCATGGCGATCGGCGCGCGCGAAGCCGGCGACGGTCAAGGAGCGCTTCCCGCAGGTGCAGCGCCGCGTCGGCGGCTACAATCTCGACGCGCTCGCGCCCGGCAAGAACGACGTCAACCTCGCGCATATCCTGGTCGGCTCCGAAGGCACGCTCGGCTTCTCCACCAGGATCGAGCTCAAGCTCTCGCCGCTGCTCGGCCGCCGCGCGGTCGGCGCCTGCCACTTCGGCAGCTTCCAGAGCGCGATGGAGGCGGCGCAGCACATCGTCAAGCTCGCGCCGATCGCGGTCGAGCTGATCGACCGCACCATGCTCGGGCTCGCGCGCGACATCGCGATGTTCCAGCCGACCATCAACGCCGTCGTGCGCGGCGATCCGGAGGCGATCCTGTTCGTCGAGTTCGGCGAGGACGACCAGAACGAGAATTTCCGCAAGCTGCTGCGGCTCTCGCGAGCTGATGGGCGACCTCGGCTACGCCTGGGGCGACACCGGCGCGCGCTGGGGCGGCGTGATCGAGGTGATGGACGCCGCGCTGCAGACCGCGATCGGCGAGGTGCGCGCCGCCGGCCTCAACGTCATGATGTCGATGAAGGACGAGGGCAAGCCGGTCTCCTTCGTCGAGGACTGCGCGGTGCCGCTCGAGCATCTCGCCGATTACACCGCGAGGCTCACCGAGGTGTTCGAGAAGCACGGCACCCGCGGCACCTGGTACGCGCACGCCTCGGTCGGCTGCCTGCATGTGCGGCCGGTCCTCAATCTGCGGCTTGAGAAGGACGTCGAAGGCGATGCGCGCCATCGCCGAAGAAGCCTTCGCGATGGTGCGCGAATACAAGGGCTCGCATTCCGGCGAGCATGGCGACGGCATCGTGCGCTCGGAATTCCACGAGGTCATGTTCGGCAAGCGGCTGGTCGAGCGCGTTCGAGGAAGTGAAGGACCGCTTCGATCCGAACGGCCTGTTCAATCCCGGCAAGATCGTGCGCGCGCCGAAATTCGACGACCGCAGCCTGTTCCGCTACGGCCCCGACTATCGCGCCGACGAGATGAAGACGCATCTCGACTGGTCGGCCTATCCGGGCGGGGCGGCGGTTTCCAGGGCGCGGTCGAGATGTGCAACAACAACGGCGCCTGCCGCGCGCTCGCCGGCGGCGTCGATGTGCCCGAGCTACCGCGTCACCCGCGACGAGCGCGACGTCACGCGCGGCCGCGCCAACACGCTGCGGCTCGCCATCACCGGGCAGCTCGGGCCCGACGCGCTCGCCTCCGACGAGATGGCGGAGACGCTGAAACTATTGCGTCTCCTGCAAGGCCTGCCGGCGCGAATGCCCGACCGGCGTCGACATGGCGCGCATGAAGATCGAAGTGCAGGCGGCGCGCGCCGGCAAAGCGCGGCTGTCGCTGCATGACCGGCTGGTCGGCTATCTGCCGCGCTACGCGCCGTTCGCGGCGCGGTATCCGTGCCTGTTCAACCTGCGCGACAAGATGCCGGTGCTGGCGCGATGGTCGGAGAAATTCGCGGGCTTCAGCGCGCGGCGCACATTGCCGGCGTGGCGGACAGGATTGGTTCAACGCGAGTCGAGGCCGAGCGGCCGACAGGGGCGGAAGCGGCCCCGAGGTCGTGCTCTTCGCCGACACCTTCAACCGCTATTTCGAGCCGGAGAATATCCACGCCGCGCTGACGGTGCTCGAAGCCGCCGGCTGCCGCGTTCATCTGCCGAAGCCGGTGGACGGATCGACGCGCCCGCTGTGCTGCGGGCGCACCTTCCTGTCGGTCGGTCTGGTCGATCAGGCGCGGGAGGAAGCCGAGCGCACCATCGCCGCGCTCGCGCCCTTCGTCGAACGCGGCGTGCCGGTGGTCGGGCTCGAGCCGAGCTGCATCCTCGGTTTCCGCGACGAGATTCCGGCCTTGCTGAAGACCGAAGAAGCGCGCTGGCTGGCGTCGCGGGCGATGCTGTTCGAGGAATTCGTGACGCGGGAGCTCGACGCCGGTTCGCTTCCGCTGGAGCCGGTCGGCACAGCGCGCGCTGCTGCACGGCCATTGCCACCAGAAATCCTTCGGCGCGATGGGGCCGGTGGAGACGGCGCTGAAGCTGGTGCCGGGGCTTGAGGTCGAGACCGTCGAATTCGAGCTGCTGCGGCATGGCCGGCGCCTTCGGCTACGGCGCCGACACCATCGACGTGTCGCTCGAGATGGCCGAGCTGTCGCTGTTGCCGGCCGTGCGCAAGGCGCCGGCCGACGCGATCATCGTCGCCGACGGCACCTCCTGCCGCCACCAGATCGGGGACGGCGCCGGGCGCGAGGCGCTGCATGTCGCGCGCGTGCTGGCGATGAGCGTCGAGGCGCGCGCAAGGCGGCAGCTTGAACGCGACAGCTATTTGCGGATCAGCCGCCGGGCGGCGCGGGTTGCGGCTCTTCGCGTCGTTCGCCGAAGGCGTTGAAGCGCACGTTGAGGCCGACCGTGATCCAGTGCGCGTTCTCGCCGAAGATGTTGCGGCCATAGATCACGTCGAAGTCGATGTCCTCGTTCGGCTTGAAGCGCACCGCGAACTGCGCGCGCGGATCGTTGGCGTGCGGTCTGTCCGGATCGCTGTCGAACACAAGCCCGAACGCCTCGCCGATCAGCGAGATCCTGTCATTGACGCTCCAGTCGACGCTCGCGCCCCAGGTGCGCCCAATTCCGTTCGTTCGGAAGGTTGTGCAGCCAGCCGGCGTTGAGGTTGATCTTCAAGTTCTCGACGACCTGGAAGGTCGCCGGGATGTTGATCAGCACGTCCGCGAGCTCGTTGGTCGTGATGTTGTAGGCGGCGGCCGCGGAGAACAGGAGGCTCCACTGGCCGACCCCACCGGGAACGATGAGCGTGCGCAGCTTCACGGTCGCGCCGGATTCCCAGGCGCCGTCCGAGCGTCCGCGCACGAAGCCGAAGGTGATATCGACCGGGCGGCCGAAATCGAACACGCAGCCCGGCGAAACGACGCCCAGCCGGTCGCGATTGTCGGCGAACGATGCCCACGAATCGACTTTGCACTTGCCGACCGGGTCCATGTCGGTGTCGTCAACCGCGACCCCGCCATTGGCGGCCAGCGCCTGTTGCGGGCCGAGCAAGCGCGAGGCAGGCAGCGCCGCGACGGGACGCATGCGAAGCGCGGAAAGATTCGCCATGATCGCCCCCGAACGGACGCATGCTGAGTGTCCTGCAGAATGCTGCAGCACTGCAACGGGGTCGATGGCCGTTGCGTGAGCCTAATTGCAGATATTCGCCACAGCAAATTTGACCGGGGAACTACGCCGGTCAGGGGACGCCGACTAGAGCGGGCCGGCCAGGGTCAGCCGCAGCGCCAGCGGCTCCACCGGATGGATGTGGCGGTCGAAGGTCGCGACGCCGGAGGGTTCGCTGGCGAGCCGGGATTCGTAATAGTACTCGATCTGGTTCGCCTTGACGTTGAACAGGTTGTAGGCGTCGAGCTGGATGCGCATGCCGTTCTCGAATTTGTAGCCGGCGCGCGCGTTCACCAGCGTCGTCGGCGACGAGCGCACGCTGTTGTCCTCGATCAGCGGACGCGGCCCGAAGTAGCGCACCTTGGCGGTGCCGAACCAGCCGGTCGCCTTGCCGACGGTGACGCCGGCGCTCACGACCATGTTCGGCGAGCCCGGGATGTAGTCGCCCGCGGGATCGAAATCGGTGAAGCGCGCGCGCGTCATCGCCAGGTCGAGATCGAAGGCGAGCCAGGGCAGGGGCTTGTAGTGGTTGGTCCATTCGAAACCGACGCGGCGGCTCGGACGGCTCGCTTCGGTGGTGCCGGCGTCGCCGACGAACAACAGCTCGGACGCGTATTCGAGCACGAACACGGCGAACGACGATTCGAGGCCGGGGACGATCTTCGTTGCGTCACGCCGACTTCGGCGCCCTTGGCGCGGACCAGCAAGGGGACCTTGTCCGCGGGCAGGCCGGTGGCGGGATCGACGGTGATGGTCACGCCGCGCACGTCGTTGGAGTGGAAGCCATAGCCGCGCATTGAAGAACAGCTCGGTCCGCTGGAACGGTCCGAAGATCAGGCTGAACTTCGGGCTGGCGATGAAATCGCTGGCGTTGCCGGAGTTGAGCGGATTGTCGCTCACGACCTTGGCGCGGTACCAGTCGCCGCGGCCGCCCGCCGACCGTGCGCATCCACGACGTCCAGTGGGTGGTGTTCTGCGCGTAGAGCGCGATGCTGCCTTCGGTCACGTCGTCGGCGCGCACCGTCGACAGCAACTGGCGCTGCACGGTGTTGTGCAGGCCGACATTGATGTCGTCGTAGCGGCCCTGCACGCCGATGCGGGTCTCCGAGTCGAACGGCCCGAGGCGGCCCTTGAAGGTGTGGTTGCCGTGGAAGCCGTAGATGGTTCGGCTGTCGGTCTGGCTGAACTGGTCGCCCTCGACCTCGTTCGGCGAGGAAGTAGGTGAAGTTGTTGAACAGCGTCATCGTGTAACGGATGGCATACGCCTCCATCTTGGTGACGCCCCAGTCGTTCAGCATTGCTGAACCGGGTCGAGAGGCTGTAGCGGCTCGAGCGGCCGCCGTCGCTCGGATCGAGCGTGCCGAAGCGGCCGATGAGGCCCTGGTCGATGGCGCGCTTGGCGACCTGGTCGGTCGAGGTCCAGCGGTTGTTGTAGGCCATGCCGGTGATCGAGAAGCCGTCGAGCGCGGTGCCCTGGCTGTAGCGCACCACGCCGTTGATCTTTTTCATCCGGTCGGGAACGTCCCACGGGCCGTCGTAGACGACGCCTTCGCCGGCGACGAGGAGATTGCCGTTTGCAACCGGCACCGACTTGATCCCGAGCCCGCGGCCGTAGCTGAACATGCCGATGGTTCCCTGCCAGCATGCCGGGATTGATCGTGTCGAAGTAGTCGATGTGCAGCGCGCCGGCAGACGAGAAATCGCCCTCGTCGGCGAAGTACGGACCCTTGCGGATGCGCATCGACTGGATGAGCTCCGGGATCAGGAAGCTCATGTCGGCATAGCCCTGGCCATGGCCGTGGGTGCGCATGTTCACCGGCATGCCGTCGACCGAGATGGCGAGATCGGTGCCGTGGTCGAGATTGAAGCCGCGCAGGAAGTACTGGTTGGCTTTGCCCTCGCCGGAATGCTGGGTGACGATCAGGCCGGGCGTCGACTTCCAGGTACTCGCCGGGCCGCGCGTAGGGCTGCTGAGATGATCCGGTCAGCCGGGAGGACCATCTCGCTCGCCGAATTGTCCGGATCGGTCTGGCGCGTGGCGCCGCGATGTTGAGGATTTCCGGCAGCGGGATGGACGGCGCACCGGCGGTTTGCGTCGGCACCCGCGGCGCCTTCGGCGGCGGCTTTCTTGACCGCGGTTTTCTTCTTCTCTGCGCCGCCTTCTGCACGTTGACGGCGGGGAGCTGTTGCGGCTGCGGCTCGGTCGAGGGCGCCGATTGCGCGAACGCGCCGGGAAGGTCTGCGAAGCCTAGCGCAAGCACCGACGCCGAAACCAGCAACCGTCCCCGAAACGACATCGCACCCCCGTGCCCCGCGCGGTTCATGGCCGCAGCGGATCGTGTTGAGGGATTTTAGGGCGATGGGTATGATGTTGTCAAAGGAAGATCATACAAAGTATGCGCGGCGGCGGATTTTGTCACACGCAGCCGAGGCGATGCGCCCGGCATGCCGGACGATCGGGCGTTGAAAATAGAAAACCGGCCGCTCGCGGGTGCGGGCGGCCGGTTTGATTTGAGTTCGGCGATATCAGATGACGGCGCGGCTCAGAATGACAAGCCCGGTGAGCGCCACCGCGCTGCCCGCCAAGCGATAGCCGAGCTGACCCTGCGTTGCGCTGATGCGGCCGACCAGCATGCCGAGCGCGAGGCCCGCGGCGTGCAGGAGCGCGGTCGCCACCATGAAGCCCGCGCCGTAGGTGGTGGCGCTGCCGAGCGGCGCTTCGATGCCGTGGGCGTAGCCGTGGAAGACGGCGAACAGCGCGACCAGTGCCATCGCGACCGCAACCGGCGGCTTCAGCGCCAGCGCGACGATCACGCCGAGCACGACCACCGAGGCGGCAATGCCGGGTTCGACGAAGTAGAACGAGACGCCCGCGCACGCCGAGCAGGCCGCCCGCGGCCATGATGGCCAGGAATGTCGTCGGAACCAGCCACAGTGCGCGGCCGCCGATCTGGTAGGCGAGGATACCGACCGTCACCATCGCCAGGATATGGTCGAAGCCGGTCATCGGATGCAGGAAGCCGTGGATGAACTCGCTGTGTTCGCCACCGTGACCGGGATGGGCGAAAGCCGCCGCCGGAGCGAGGGTCATGGCAGCGAGGGTCAGTCCCGACAGGAGTTTGCGCATCGTGGTTTCCTTAGCATTCTTGAGTAAGACGTTTCGTCCAAATCTGAATATCAAAGGAGATGGGCGCCTACAAGGGCACTTCGCCGGCTGGCGCTCAACGCCGGAGGAGGCGATCGCTAGGCGGCGCGGCGGCGTTTCTTGCCGGAATGCCGGTGGGGGTGGCTGTGGCCGTGGGTGGTCCCGTCGGCGTGGGTGTGCGGCTTGATCATGACGTCGGTCGGCACCAGCACGATCCGGCCATGGTGGACGCCGCGTTCGGCGATCACGTGCTCGGCGAAATGCTGCACCTGGTCGACCTTGCCGCGCAGGATCGTCACCTCCATGCAGTTGTCATGGTCGAGATGCGCGTGCATCGAGGCGAGCGACAATTCGTGATGGTCGTGGAAGGTGTCGGCCAGCCGCTTCGCGAGCTGCCGCGCGTTGTGATCGTAGACATAGACCAGCGCCGCCACGCAGTCGCGATGCTTGTCGATGCTTTCCGCCGCCTGCCGGATGCCGGCGCGCGCGAGGTCGCGGATCGCTTCCGAGCGGTTCTGGTAGCCGCGGGCCTCGATGATGCGGTCGAGCTCGGTCATGAGCTCGTCGTCGATGGTGATGGTCACGCGCTGCATGGCAATGCATCTCCGGCCAACTGCTGGTGAAGATGCTTGTAGGCACTAATCCGGCCGCAGCCAATGCGTGTCCCCCAAAAGCAAACCCGCCCGGACGGGATGGGTCCAGGCGGGTCGCTTTGACCGACGCGGGGGTGGATGGGGGCGCACGCGCCGATCGCAACTCCTAGTCCAGAAGGACAATCCTCTTACGAGGGAAACTGCTTAGTAGTAGTTGCAGACCCAGGCGCGGCCCATGTAGTTGCCGCGGCGATCGTACTGACGGAGCCAGCCGCAGCGCTCGTACGGGCCGCTGTTGGCGATCACCGCACCGGCAACGAAGGCGCCGGCGACGCCGAGGCCGATCGCGGGTCCCCAACGCCAACCCCGGGCATCGGCCTGGCCGGTGGTCGCGATCATGCTGGAAACGATGTGTCAAACCTGCGAGGGCGGCAACGGCGAGCATCTTACGCATTTGAAAATCTCCCGAGTGCTTTTTGAGCAGGGCCAATATCGGCCGCATGTCCATTGGTCGTTTCCCCTTGCGGGCAGGTTCAAAGGGTCCGCACTTTTCCGCTGGATTGTTAATCCGGGCCGGAACAATGGGAAAACTGCTATGGTTCTCAGCCTGTTGCGTCCTTGCGTCGAAGCCGTAGTCCGATGAAGCCCCAGCCCAAATCACCGCGGACCCGGGTGCGCGCCGCCAAGGCGGCCGACCTCGACGCCTTGATGGACCTGGAACAGCGGGTGTTCGCGACCGACCGGCTGTCGCGCCGAAGTTTGCGCCGGATGCTCGCGTCACCGACCGCGCGCGTTATCGTGGCCGAGACGAGGGGGCGCCTCGCCGGGGCGGCGGTGGTGCTGTTCCGGACCGGTGCGGCGGTGGCGCGGCTCTATTCGATCGCGGTCGCGCCGCCGATGAGCGGAAAGGGCGTCGCCGCCGCCCTGCTGGTGGCCGCCGAGCGGGCGGCCGTGGCCCGCAAGTGCCGCTGCATGCGTCTCGAAGTGCACCGATCCAACGGCGCGGCCATCTCTCGCTACCGCAAGAGCGGCTACCGGCAGTTTGGATGTCACGCCTCCTATTATGAGGACGGCGGCGACGCGCTGCGCTTCGAAAAGCCGCTTTAGTTTTTGTTTGAGCATGATCCCGGTTATTCGAGCATGATCCCGGGAACGCGGCCGCGGTGCCGGCGTTCTCGCTGTTGAGACCTCTGACTCCGGTGCACTGATCGGCTCACATGTTGCCCGCGAATTCGCAGACGTGGCCTTTGTCCTCGTTTCGGGTTATGACTTGCGCCTTGGAGGGGTGCCATTAGGTATTCGCCTTCGGCCGTGACGGGTGACATGTCTCCACGCATGATCCCGCGGCCACCAGAAACGATCATGGGAATGACGGCTGCGCTTCGGACCGACGCGGTTGCACGAGCCGCGTCCGAGCGCAGGGCCCTCGCGTGTCGCGATCGGCGCGATGCCGTCATCCGGAAAGGACACCAATGACCGGCTGGGTCATTCTGGTCGACCAGCCCAAGGATCTCCCGAACGCCGAGACCCCGCACAAGGTCATCACGACGAGCGAGTACCTCGCCCGTCCGCGGCTGTTCGACACCGCACGGCCGAAGCTGGTCAATCTGGCGCGGTCCTACGCCTATCAGTCGAAAGGCTACTACGCGTCGCTGCTGGCGGAAGCGCGCGGCCATCGCGTGGTCCCGACGGTCGAGACCATGCTCGAGCTGCGCGAGCAGAAACTTTACGAGCACGCGCTGCCGGAACTCGAGGACGAGCTCAACCGCTGCGCCCGCCGGGCCGACTACCAGCCCGAGGGCGAGCTGAAGCTGCTCGTCTGCTTCGGGATCGCGCGCGACGACCGCTTCGAGTCCTTCGGCCGGCTGCTGTTCGACTGGTTCCGCTGCCCGGCGCTGGAGGTGACGATCGAGCCCGGCCAGTGGCTGTCGATCGACCGCATCCGTCCGCGCAACATCACGCGGCTCGCCAATGGTGAAGCCGAGTTTTTCCGGGAATCGCTGCATGCGCATACGCGCCGCGAGTGGCGCGATCCCAAGGCCCGCATCCAGGCCAAGTACGACCTGGCGGTGCTGTACGATCCCAACGAGAAGATGCCGCCGTCCTCGCCGGAATCGATCAAGCACTTCATCCGCATCGCCGAGAAGCATTCGGTCGACATCGAGCCGATCACCAAGCGCCAGCTTGCCGAGCTTGCCGAATACGACGGCCTGTTCATCCGCGAGAACACCTCGATCGACAACCATACCTACCGTTTCGCGCGCCGCGCCTGGCAGGAAGGCATGCCGGTCATCGACGATCCGATCTCGATGATCCGCTGCACCAACAAGGTGTTCCTGATGGAGCTCCTGAGCCAGAACCAGGTGGCGACGCCGCCGACCGTGATCCTGGCCGAGGACACCGACCTCGCCAAGGCGAAGGACGAACTCGGCTTTCCGCTGGTCGTGAAGATTCCGGACGGCTCGTTCTCGCGCGGCGTGCACAAGGTCGACAATGACGAGGCGCTCAAGCGCATCGCCGAGGAGCTGTTCGAGGAGACCGACCTCCTGCTGGCGCAGAAATTCCTGCCGACCGAGTTCGACTGGCGCGTCGGCGTGCTCGCCGGCGAGCCGCTGTTCGTCTGCCAGTACCGCATGGCACGCGGCCATTGGCAGGTGGTGAAGTACCGGCCCGACGGGTCGTCACACGAAGGTGGCTTCCGCACCTTCGAGCTCGACAAGGCGCCGGGCGAGCTGATCGACATCGCGGTGCGCGCGGCGCGCCCGATCGGGGACGGCTTCTACGGCGTCGACATCAAGGAAACCCCGACCGGCTTTGTCGTCATGGAAGTGAACGACAACCCGAACCTCGAACACGGCATCGAGGACCAGGTCGGCAAGGACGAGATCTGGATCCGGCTGCTCAAATGGTTCATCGAGCGGTTCAAGCAGTAACCTGATTGATCAGTCACAGCGTAGCCCTTAGTTTTGACGTCATGCCCGGCCTTGTGCCGGGCATCCACGTCTTGTTTCCTCGACCTGTAAGACGTGGATGGCCGGGACAAGCCCGGCCATGACGACGGAGAACGCCGTGGCAGTAGCGACGATAAAGAGCATTGCATTGTCCGTCGTCGTCGCGCTTTACGCTGTGTCGACTGCCCACGCCCAGCCCCTCGACAAGGTCTCGTTCGGCACCAACTGGGTCGCGCAGGGCGAGCACGGCGGCTTCTACCAGGCGCTCGCCGACGGCACCTATCGCAAGCACGGGCTCGACGTGACCATCGTGCCGGGCGGCCCGAACGTGAACAACCGCATTCTGCTTCCGGTCGGCAAGATCGACTTCTTCATGAGCGCGAACACGCTGCAAAGCTTCGATGCGGTCGCACAGAACGTGCCGATCGTGCCGGTCGCCGCCATGTTCCAGAAGGATCCGCTGGTGCTGCTCGCGCATCCCGACCAGGGCATCGAAAAGCTCGAGGACCTCAAGGCGCTGACGCTGTTCATCGGGCGCGAGGGTTTTGCGACCTATTTTCAGTGGCTGAAGTCGGACTTTGGCTTCGACGAAAAGCGCGTGAAGCCCTACACCTTCAATCCGCAGCCGTTCCTTGCCGACAAGCGCAGCGCGATGCAGGGCTACGTCACCTCGGAGCCGTTCGCCATCGAGCAGCAGGCCGGCTTCAAGCCACGCGTGTTCCTGCTCGCCAATGAGGGCTTCAATCCCTATTCGACGCTGATCGAAACCCGCCGCGACATGGTCGCCAAGCGGCCCGACCTGGTGCAGCGCTTCGTCGATGCCTCGATCATCGGCTGGTACAACTACATCTATGGTGACAACCGCGCCGCCAACGCACTGATCCGCAAGCACAACCCTGAAATGCCGGAGGCGCTTCTGACCTATGCCGTCGCCACCATGAAGGCCTACGGCATCGCCGATTCAGGCGACGCGGCGAAGCTCGGAATCGGCGCCATGACCGAGACGCGCATGCAGAGCTTCTTCGACACGATGGTGCGCGCCGGCGTGGTCAAGCCGGCGCTCGACTGGCGCCGCGCCTTCACCACGCAATTCGTCAACAAGCGCGTCGGCATCGACCTGCGGCCCAAGAATTGAGTTCAAGAAGCGAGAGGAGACAGCCATGCGTATCGTCGACCTGAGCCGAGATCTCTATCACCGCACGCCGAGCTATCCCGGCCAGCCGCCGATCATCCACGGCATCTGGAAGACGCACGAGGAAGCGTTCGCGGAATCCGGCAACGTGCAGGGCAACAGCGTGATGTATTTCTCGATGCCCGACCACGGCGGCACGCATATCGACGCGCCGCGCCACTTCGGCAAGAGCGGAACGCCGATCGACGAGTATCCGCTCGAGAACTGCATCGTGCCCGGCATCTGCATCGACCTGCGCCACATTGCACCGCGCGCGGAAATCACGCCCGCCGATCTGGAAGCGGCGGTGGAGAAGGCAGGCGTGCCGGTCCCGAAGAAGGGCACGGTGCTGCTCTGCACCGGGCATCACGTGCGCACGTTTCCGACCGCGGCCTATTCGACCGACAACCCGGGCGTGAACGTCGCCGCCACCGAATGGCTGGCGCAGCAGGGCATCGTGCATTTCGGCATCGAACTCGATGCGTCCGGGCCCGGAGGGCAAGGTGAACGCGCTGGTCCACAAGGCCTGCCTCGACCTCGACATCACCCACATGGAGAGCCTCTGCAATCTGGAGGCGTTGATCGGCCAGGGCACGTTCCGGTTCATCGGCCTGCCGCTGAAATGGCGCGGCGGCACCGGCTCGCCGATCCGGGCGGTCGCCGTCTTCGAAGATTGACCGGAGCGCACCCGGCGCATCCGAGAGAATCAGTTGGCGCAGGGCGCCCCAGGGTGGCCCCCGCCCTGGGGATAGCGGTGCAAAACTCGTCACGGCGGACGTTCGGGAAGCCCTTTCGGGGGCCAAATCTGTGCTGGTTTTGCAACACTCCAACTCTTTCGATTTCAGCAAGGCGAAAACGCCCAAAAATGCAGCAGTTGCCGCCGGTTTCGACTTGCCGGCTAATCTCCTCGTATTGTTAACTTTTCGACACAAACGGCCCAGCGCGAATTCGGGGGAAACGAAGCTTCGCATTTGGGTTCGCGTAGCAGCCTTGTCGGGCGGCTTTTTTTGGGGAAAGGGGTCAACATGAAGAAGTTCCTGATGTCGGCAGTAGCCGCCGCCACAATGTGCGGCACTGCTGCGATCGCCGCCGATATGCCCGTGAAGGCGCCGCGACCGGCGCCGGCGCCCGTCAGCCCGTGGGATTGGGCGTTCGGTGGCGCGTTGATGTCGGACTACAATTTCCGCGGCATCTCGCAGTCCAACCGGGGCCCCTCCGTGACGGCCTATTCGGAAGGCCGTTACAACGTCAATCCGAGCGTCCAGCTCTACCTCGCCAGCCAATACTGGGCGGTGACGCTGCCGACCAATCCGACCGCTGAGGTCGACGTGTTCGGCGGCATCCGTTTCACAGCCGGTTCGTTCGGCTTGGATATCGGCGGCATGTACTACTGGTATCCGCGCGAGAAGCAGCACAACGACTTCTTCTTCGCGACCGGCGCGGCGCCGTTCCCGACCTATCCGAACGGCAATGCGACGCTCCAGCAAACGGACTTCTGGGAAGTCTACGGCAAGGCGACCTACGAGGTCATGAAAGACAAGTTCTGGCTCGGCGCGAACGTCTACTATTCGCCGTCCTGGCTGAACACCGGCGCCTCCGGTCTGTTCGCTTCGGGCACCGCCAAGATCGGGCTGCCGTCCTTCCAGTTCAACGTCTTCGGGGTGGGCGAAGTCGGCTGGTACCTGTCGGGTGAGGCCGGCTACTACTGGCTCGGCACGGCCGATGCGTATCCCGGTATCTTCGCGGTTGCGACGCAGCTGCCTGACTATGCGACCTGGAACGTCGGTTTCGCTTTCACCTGGAAGGTTGCGACCCTCGACCTGCGCTACTACGACACCAACCTGTCGAAGGCGAACTGTAACGTTCTGACCGGCGACCCGAATGCGTCCTTCTCGGCCGGCAACGTCACCGCGCTCAATCCGGGCGGCATGGGTTCGAAGTGGTGCGGCGCAGCGTTCATCGCGGCCTTGAAGTTCGATCTGGTCGCGTCGCAGCACCTGAAATAACGTCACCTACTCTTGTGACGGGCGGCATCTCGGGAACGAGTGCCGCCCGTTTTTTTGTATCGCGGCCTTGCTGGCGGCCCGTGTGCATGAATCGATGGCATAGGGGTTGCAGTACCGCCCCCATGCGCAAGGAAGTTCCAGCCGGCTATGTG
The DNA here is from genome assembly GCA_963785745.1 of uncultured Alphaproteobacteria bacterium. GTDB lineage: Bacteria > Pseudomonadota > Alphaproteobacteria > Rhizobiales > Xanthobacteraceae > VAZQ01. Next base: position 548,963 of record CAWAWR010000021.1, on the reverse strand, counting down.
ATCGCCGGCGCGGCCGGCGGGGCAGTTGCCATTGCCCTGATGCACGTGCTGTCCGAGCACGCGGCGTTCCCGCTGATGATGGTTCCGTTTGCGACCTCGATCGTCCTGGTGATGGGCACGCCTGACGCCGAGCCGGCTCAGCCACGGGCGCTGGTGGGCGGCCATCTGATCTCGACAGCGGTCGGGCTCCTGATCGTCAGCATCACCGGCCCGTCGCCCTGGGCGGCCGCATTTGCGGTCGGGCTTGCGATGGCGGTGATGCATGTCACCCGCACCTTTCATCCACCGGCCGGGATCGACCCCTTGATCGTGGTGGCGCAGGGCATGTCCTGGAGCTTTCTGATCGCGCCGGTGGCCATCGGCGCGCTGCTGCTCGCGGCCTTTGCCTGGCTTTGGCACAACTTCGTGCGCCGGGAGTCCTGGCCGGCGACGTGGTGGTAGGCGTCGCTATCGATTCTATCCCGCCGCCGGCGCGTGTTCGCGGAGCCGGTGTATTTCGGTATCGCGGGCGAGGATCAGCCGGCGGTCATGGAAATCGTCCAAAGCGGCGCGGTGGCTGATCGAAATCAAGGTCGTGGCGCGGAGGCGGGTTTTGAGCAGCTCGTAGAGCGTCACCTCGGCAGCTTCGTCGAGCGATGCCGTCGATTCATCAAGGAACAGGAAGTCCGGTTTTTGCAGGAGCGCGCGCGCGATGCCGAGGCGCTGCTGCTCGCCCTGCGACAGCGTCCGGTCCCAGTGCCCTTCCTGGTCCAGGCGCTCGACCAGCTCCGGCAACCCGACGGCGGTGAGCGTCTCCGCGAGCTGCGCGGCATCGAACGTCCCGGGCGCGTCCGGATAGCTGATCGCGTCGGCCAGCGTCGATACCGGGAAGTATGGCTGCTGCGGCATCACCATCACCCGCGCGCCCGCGGGTACGCGGATGGCGCCGCCGCCGAACGGCCAGATCCCCGCGATCGCGCGGAACAGCGTCGACTTGCCGGCGCCGGAAGGGCCGGTGACCAACACGTTATCGCCGGGCTTGATCTCGATGTTGTCGGCTGCGACCAGCGGTTTGCCGTTCGGCAACTGCACCAGAAGGTCGTTGATGGCGACGGCTTGGCCGTCGCCGCGCGCCAGCACGCCGATCGTGGGCTTCGCAGCGGTGGTCGCGTGCGCTTGGGCGATGGCGGCGTCGAAGCCGTCCAACCGGGCGATGACCGCGCGCCATTCCGCCAGTTCGCGGTAGACGTCGATGAAGATCGAGAGCGCCTGCTGCACGCTGTTGAAAGCACCGGCGGTTTGCATCAGCGCACCGAGCTGGATTTTTCCGGCGAAGTAGGCCGGGCTTACCAGGATCAATGGAAACACCGTTGAGATTTGTCCGTAGCTCGCCGTCAGCAAGGTCAGCCGCTTCGTCCGCGACATGATCGCGCGCCAGTTGTTGATGACGAAGGAGAACCGGTGCTGCAATCGTGCGTCCTCCGCGGCCTCGCCCTTGAGCAAGGCGATCTGCTCGGAGTTCTCGCGCACGCGCACGAGATTGAAGCGGAAGTCGGCTTCGTAGCGCTGCTGCAGGAAATTGAGATTGATCAGCGGTTTTCCGATCCAGTGCGTCACCGCGGTGCCGATGATCGCGTAGATCAGCGCCGCCCAGACCAGATAGCCCGGGATCGAGACCTCATGACCGAACAACACCAGCGGGGCGTCGGCCGAAAGTGCCCACAGGATGACGACAAAGGAAACGAACTGCACGAAGGCGCCGAGCACGCGGGTGCCGATCTGTATCGCCTTCTCCGAGAACAGCCGCACGTCCTCGGAAATGCGCTGGTCCGGATTGTCGGCGGCGTCGCCGAGAAGCTGCATGCGATAGTGGTTCGAGCCGGCCAGCCAATGGTCGAGGTAGCGGCGCGTCATCCACGCGCGCCAGCGGATTTGCAGCCACTGTTGGAGATAAAGCTGGTAGACCGCCAGCACTACATACGAGCACCCCAGCAGCAAGAAGATGATCAACTGTTCGACGAACGCATCCCAGGCCCGATCCTGCAAGGCATTGTAGAAGGTGTTCTGCCAGCGGTTGATCATGACGTTGATGCCGACCAGGGACAGCTCGATCAGCACCACGCAGGCCAGCAGGATGCGGCCGGCCCTGCGATCCTCGGAGTAGAAGTAGGGGTGAGCGAGCCGCCAGATGACGGCGAAGGTCTCGAGAAGGCGTGACACAAGAAGCTCCTGTCCTGGCGCGGCCGTCTGCGATGCGGCCGGATGCTGGGCGCTGCGCACCGGCGGTTATTTCGGCGTCGTTTGCAAGACCCCCTTTGCGTCCGGGTCCGCGAACAGTTGGTGGAAGCCATCCCCGGCTCGGCAAAAACATGGTAGTGTTCCACCCAGAAAGCCGAATACCGCTAAAGCCAAGGGCTGCCGATGAAAGCCGCGTGGGTGACGTTCCGCATTTTGCGAATGGGGCTATGGCTGGCTGCCGGCGCCTACTACATTCACTTCTTCATGAACCGACCGGATCATCTCACGCCGTTCGGACACCTATTGACGACGACTGAGCTTTGGATGTTTGGCCTCCCGATGGCGGCCGTCTTTGCGGGCTTCCTCGAATTGATGCTCCGCGAGCGAGCTGCTCTTCCCCGGCCGGCCATTGGCCGAAACTGGGCCGGTTAACTCGCCACACGGTCAACCGCGACGAGAGCCAAAATACGAGATTTCCATGGGAAATGCCGGACACGCGCCCGGCCGGCGGCGGAACCGACGGGCTCAGACGAAAGGAGCCTTGTGAAAGGCCCCGCTTCTGGCCAAACTAAGGCCCACGGCTGGAATATCGTATCCCTGCCGGCGTTTTTCTCTAGGTACTGCGGCCAGGCGAAAGGCCGACGACAAAGTTTCGTCAACGATTAATCACCGCCCGGGGAGGGCGCCACGCCATGTCTACAGACAAAGTAGTTACGTCCAAATCTACGACGCGCCGCAGGTTCGTGCTGAGTGGCGCTGCTGCGGTCACGACCGCCGCTGTGGCTGCGCCCACGGTGGTCAAAGCGCAGGGTCCGATCAGCATGCGTTGGCAAAGCACATGGCCGACGAAGGACATCTTCCACGAATATGCGAACGACTTCGCCAAGAAGGTGAACGACATGACCGGCGGCGACCTCAGGATCGAGGTGCTGCCCGCCGGCGCGGTCGTGCCGGCGTTCCAATTGCTCGACGCGGTGTCGAAAGGCGTGCTCGACGGCGGCCACGGCGTGGTCGTCTATCACTACGGCCGACAGAACGCGCTCGCACTGTGGGGCTCCGGGCCTGCTTACGGCATGGACGCCAACATGCTGCTCGCCTGGCACAAGTACGGTGGCGGCAAGGAATTCCTCGAGAAGATCTACAAGTCGATCGGCGCCAACGTCGTCTCCTACGTGTACGGTCCGATGCCGACGCAGCCGCTCGGCTGGTTCCAGAAGCCGGTCACCCGGCCCGAAGACTTCAAGGGGTTGCGATTCCGCACCGTCGGCCTTTCGGTCGACGTGTTCCAGGCCTTGGGCGCAGCCGTCACCGCGCTTCCCGGCGGCGAGATCGTGGCGGCGATGGACCGCAGGGTGATCGACGCGGCCGAGTTCAACAATGCTTCCTCGGACCGTATCCTCGGCTTCGCCGATGTCTCGAAGACCTGCATGCTGCAGAGCTATCACCAGAACGCCGAGCAGTTCGAGATCCTGTTCAACAAAGGCAGGTTCGACGCGCTGCCGGAGCGGATGAAAGCGATCATCGCCAACGGGGTGGAAGCTGCATCCTCCGACATGTCCTGGAAGGCGGTCGACCGCTATTCCAAGGACTACGTTGAACTGCAGCAGAAGGACAAGGTCCGGTTCTACAAGACCCCGGATGCCATCCTTCAGCGACAACTCCAGGTCTTCGACGAGGTCGCCAGGGCCAAGGCGAAGGAAAATCCGATGTTCAAGGAGATCGTCGAATCCCAGGTCGCGTTCGCCCGGCGGGCGGTGCAATGGGAGTTAGACACGGTCGTGGACCGGAGAATGGCCTTCAATCACTACTTCGGACCGAAGGCAAAGCCCCCGCTCTGACGTAAACACATATGGCTAAGAGGCAAACAATGCATCAGTCGCCATGGCGGCGACTGGTGCCTTGTAGTATGGACTGCCTCCACATCTCAGCAGGGTAATTGGGATGCGGCTCCGCACCTTCCTTCACAGCATCGACCGCATCAGCACCTTCGTTGGCAAGGCAGCAGCCTGGCTGATCGTCGTGCTGATGATTGTCGTCTGTGTGGAGGTCTTCAAACGCTACGCTCTGCGCGCGCCGACTGCATGGATCTACGACTTCGAGAACATGCTATACGGCACGGCGTTCATGCTCTGCGGAGCCTATGCCCTGGCGCAGAACGCCCATGTGCGGGGTGATTTCCTTTACGGTTCGATGCGCCCGCGTACGCAGGCATCGCTGGATCTTTTCCTGTATCTCCTGTTCTTCATCCCCGGCATCGCGGCTCTCGTTTTTGCGGGATATCATTTCGCAGCACATTCCTGGCGCATCAACGAGCATTCCAGCATCACGGCGGATGGACCGCCGCTCTTCTACTTCAAGTTCATGATGCCGCTGGCTGGGGCGCTGGTCATGCTGCAGGCGGTGGCCGAGATCGTGCGCTGTGTCGTCTGCATCAAGACCGGCGTCTGGCCCGACCGGCTCAAGGACGTCCAGGAGATCGACGTTGTCGAGGAGCAGCTCGCCGAGAGCGAACACGTCGATGAGGAGACCCGCAAGCGGGCCATTGCACGCGCCCATGAAATCGAGGAAATGGCGCGCCAGCGTGGTTTGGGGGGAGATATCAAGACATGACCGACCCGATGCTCGGGCTCACCATGCTCGTGCTGATAGTGGTGGTGATCGTGATGGGCTTTCCGACGGCCTTCACGCTCATGGGCCTCGGGATCGTTTTTGGTTTCATGGCGTTTTACGACCCTGGCCAGTTCTGGTGGGACAATCGCGTCTTCGAGCTGATGGTCCAGCGCGCCTATGGTGCGATGACCAACGACGTGCTGATTGCCATCCCGCTGTTCGTGCTGATGGGCTACGTCATGGAACGCTCGGCGCTGGTGGATAAGATGTTCTTCTCCATACAGCTCGCCTTCCGGCGCGTGCCGGCTTCGCTTGCCGTCGCGACCCTGATCGTATGCGCGTTCATGGGTCTCGCCAGCGGCCTCGTCGGAGCGGTGGTCGTGCTGATGGGCGTCATTGCGATGTCGCCGATGTTGCGAGCCGGATACGACGTGAGGCTCGCTGCCGGGGTCATTACTGCGGGCGGGACGCTTGGCATTTTGATTCCGCCATCGGTGATGATCATCGTCTATGCAGCGGTGGCGGGACAGTCGGTCGTCAAGCTCTATGCAGCCACGATACTGCCCGGCCTCTTTCTAGCCTTCCTGTATGTCGTTTACGTCGTGAGTTGGGCAATGATTCAGCCCAAGATCGCGCCGCGGCCGCCGGAAGAGCAGACCCGTGTTCCTGTTCCGGATTGGGTGCGAAAGTTTCAGGCGGCCTATTCGCCCAACATTTTCTTTGGACTTCTGAGGGCGCTGATTTCGCCGGCCGGAGCCATCCAAATCGACATCGACGGCAATTCCAGCAAGCGTAGTGCGCAATATAAATATCTTCTGCTCATCAAGAATCTGGGAGTTTCACTGATTCCGTTCGTGTTGATTGCCGGCACGCTTTTCTTGGCATGGTGGTACGTGGTCATTCATCAGCAGGTCGCCGCAGTGGGGCCTATCGAAGGCCTCCAACAGCTTGGAGCACCTGCTGCAAGCACCGAGGCGGCGGACAACCGCGGGCCACCGGAAAACTTCTACCTTTGGTACTCGCTGGCGGCTTTCTTCGGCGTGATCATGATCGTGCGCTACTACTGGAATTTCAACAGCGACCGTTTTGAAGTACTGAAATTGCTGACTGTATCGGTATTGCCGCTCGGCATTCTCATCGTCACTGTTCTTGGCGCCATCCTGTTCGGCTTGGCGACCGCCACCGAATCCGCCGCCCTGGGGGCTGGTGGCGCGTTCCTGCTGGCGTATGTCGCCCGCACGCTGAACTGGAAACGCACCAAGGAAGCGGTGTTCCTGACTGCGAAAACCACCGCCATGGTGTGCTGGCTGTTCGTCGGTTCGGCGCTGTTTTCCGGCGTTTTCGCGATCCTGGGCGGGCAGGCGCTGCTCGAGCAATGGGTGCTGTCGCTCAACCTGACGCCGCTCCAATTCATGATCCTGTCGCAGGCAGTCATCTTCTTGCTGGGATGGCCGCTGGAATGGACCGAGATCATCATCATCTTCGTGCCGATCTTCCTGCCGATGCTCCAGCACTTCGGCATCGACCCGATCCTGTGGGGCGTGCTGGTGTTCATCAATCTGCAGGCCGCCTTCCTGTCACCCCCGGTCGCGATGTCGGCATACTATCTGAAGGGGGTCGCACCGTCGCACATCACGCTCAACCAGATTTTCGCTGGCATGATGCCCTACATGCTGGTCGTCATTCTGTGCATGGTGCTCTTGTATCTCTGGCCGGGCCTGGCGCTCTGGCTGCCGACGTTCCTCTATGGCAGCAGCTAGGGAGTATCTCTGGCCTCACGACATCTGCCGTCGAATCAAGAGGGCGCGAAGATTTCTCTTCGCGCCCTCTGAATTTTCAGCGTCTTGGCGGAGCGAGGGACTATGCCGCGCTGGGCGGCACGCCGAGCGTCTCCTTGAAGAAGGCCAGCGTGCGGCCCCAGGCGAGGTCGGCGGCAGCCTTGTTGTAGCGCGCGGCGCCGAGGTCGTTGTTGAAGGCGTGCTGCGTGCCCGGATACATGTGCAGCACATACTTCTTGTTGTTGGCCTTCAGCGCGGCTTCGTAGTCCTTGATGCCGGCGTTCACGCCGTCGTCCTTCTCCGCGTAGTGCAGCATCAGCGACGCGGTGATGTTCTTGACCTGCTCGGCGGGCACCTGACGGCCGTAATAGGCGACGCCGGCATCCAGCTCCTTGCTCGACGCGGCAAGCCGGTTGACCATCAAGCCGCCGAAGCAGAAGCCGACCGCGCCGACCTTGCCGTTCGACTCCGGATGCTTCTTCAGGAACGACACGGCGGCCACCAGCGTGGCGACGGCGTCGTCGACGTTCATCTTCGGATGCAGCTTGAGCGCTTCCTCTTCGTTAGCCGGAGTGCCGCCGACCAGCGACAAGAGATCGATCGCGTAGGCGAGGAAGCCTTCGGCCGCGAAGCGGCGGGCGACGTCTTCGAGGTGCGGATTGAGGCCGCGGTTCTCGTGGATCACCAGCACGGTCGGGCGCTTGCCGCGCGACTTCGGCCGCGCCAGATAGCCGCTGATCTTGCCCTTCGGGGAATCGAACGTGACCCGCTCGGTGGCGAGGCGCGCATCGTTCGGATCGACGATTGCGGCCTGTGCCCAATCGCTCTGGAGCAGCGGCAGCACCGCCATCGCGGCGGCGGTCGAGCCGGCGAGCTTGGTCAGGCGCTCAAGAAAGTCGCGGCGGTCCATCTGGCCGTGCGTATATTTGTCGAAAAGATCGATGATTTTCTGGTCCATTCGGGTCCTCCCTGGAGATCGGTCCATCACGTTAACATAGCCGATGGCCTGTATATTCCCTATGACTTGAGTGTGATCAAGGTTGGGCGGCCATGTCATCAATCACCCGGCGCGATTTCATCAACGGCGCAGCACTGAGCGTCGCCGCGGGGCTTACGCCGGCCGCGCAAATTGCCGCACAGCCCGGCCGCTACCCGCCGCTGCTGCGCGGGCTGCGCGGACAGCATGCCGGTTCGTTCGAGGCGGCGCATGCCTTCGTGCGCGACCGCGCGAGCTTTCAGGTGGGCAATATACCGGCCGAGGAGCAGTACGATCTCGTCGTGGTCGGTGGCGGGATCAGCGGGCTTGCCGCCGCCTGGTTTTATCGCCGTGCAAGGGGAGCGCAGGCGCGCATCCTGATCCTCGACAATCACGACGATTTCGGCGGGCACGCCAAGCGCAACGAGTTCATGCTCGATGGCCGCCTGGTGATCGGCTATGGCGGCAGCCAGTCGATCGACTCGCCGAACACCCAGTGGAGCGACGCTGGCAGGGGATTGCTGCGCGAGCTCGGCGTCGATGTGCGGCGCTTCGAGACCGCATTCGAGCGCAACCTCTATTCGTCGCTCGGTCTGTCGCGCGGCATTTTTTTCGCGCGTGAAGCGTTCGGGCGCGACCTGCTGGCGGTCGGCGATTCACTGATCCTGCCTCGCGACGAAACGAGCCGGCGGCTCGCGAATGCCAAGCCGCTGATCGAGTTCGTCTCAGGCTTCCCGATCTCCGAGGTCGAGCAAGGCGCAGCTCATCGGCCTCTATTCCGGCACGCGCGATCCGCTCGCCGGCCGGACGGTCGACGAAAAGCGAACGCTGCTCAAGACCACCAGCTATCGCGACTATCTGATCAAGGTCTGCGGTTGCAACGAAGAGGTCGCCAACTGCTTCCAGGGCCGCACCTACAGCTTCTTCGGCCTGGGATGCGATGCGGTGCCGGCCGCCGATGTCCGCGACCACGGCTATCCGGGCTTTCGCGGGCTCAATCTTCCCGCCGCCGGCGGATCGGAGCGGAGCGAGCCCTACATCTATCATTTCCCCGACGGCAACGCGTCGCTGGCGCGGCTGCTGGTGCGCGGCCTCGTCCCGGGCATCGCGCCGGGTAACACCATGGACGACGTGGTGCTGGCGCCGTTCGACTACAGCAGGCTCGACAGCGCGGCGTCCAATGTCCGCATCCGGCTCGAACTCGACCTGCATCGACGTGCGCAACGCCGACGGCGAGGTCCTTGTCGGCTATCTCCGCGACGGCAAGGTCCATCGCGTGGCCGCACGGCACGCGGTGCTGGCGTGCTTCCACATGATGATTCCGCATCTGATGCCGGAGCTTGCGGCGACGCAGCGCGAGGCGCTGGCGCAGAACGTCAAGACGCCGAACGTCTACACCAATGTGCTGGTGCGGAACTGGCGGCCGTGGGTCGAACTGAAGGTGCACAGCATCTCCGCGCCGATGTCGTTCCACAGCAGCGTGTCGCTCGATTTTCCCGTCAGCCTCGGCGGCTACCGGCATCCGCGCGATCCGGGCGAGCCGATGTGCCTGCATCTCGTGTCATGTGGCGGGCGCGCCGAACCAGGGCCTCACCGCGCGCCAGCAGTTCAAGACCGGGCAGGCGAAGCTGCTGCAGATGCCGTTCTCGGAATTCGAAGCGCGAATCCGCGACGATCTCGACCGCATGCTCGGGCCCGGCGGATTTTCAAGCGGCCGTGACATCGCCGCAATCACCGTCAACCGTTGGCCGCATGGTTACGGCTACGTGGAAAATTCGCTTTACGACGGCGACGACTATGAGAAAACCTTGGAGCGTGCGCGCCGGACGGCCGGTCGCGTGGCGATCGCCAATTCCGATGCCGGCGGGGACGCCTATGCCCATCTGGCGATCGATCAGGCTGCCCGCGCGGTGCGGGAGCTGACGGAATAAGAACTCAAACGGGAACAGGAATGAAAACGGAGACCGCAACGATGAACTTGTGCCTGCGGCTGTGCGCGGCTTTGGCTCTGCTCGGGATGTCGATACCGCCGGCGAGCGCGCAAAGCTTCCCGTTCGATCAGGAGATGCTGCTCGAAGTCAAACCGCTGCCGGGTTCGCGGCGGGTGCCGATGATCGAAGTGCATCCCGACGGCAAGGCGAGCGTCGACATGTGGTGCCACAGCGCGGTCGCCCAGTTCACGATCACCGGCAGCGAGATCAAGATCGAATTCGTGTCGGCGAAGCCGGAAAACTGCACGCCGGAGCGGATCGAGCTCGACCAGAAAATGGCCAAGGACCTGCTCGAGGTTACGCAGTGGCGCCGGAAGAACGACATTGTGGAATTCGTGGGTCCCACGACGTTTCGCTTCCGCATCTCGACGCATTGATCCATCCGAGTGCGGGCGCTCGTACGAAGTGCGAGCGCTACTGCCGCCACTGATCCTTGTCGGAATCCCAGGACGCGCCTTTGAGCGCGGCCGCCACCGCCGCCGCCAGGCCGTCGCTGCCTTCCGGTTCCGCCTGTCCTTCGCCTTCATCAGCCTGCGGAGGTGAGAACGTCAGACGCGGCGCGGGGCGCTCGTCGGCGATGCGGGAGTTGATGCTCTCGATCCACAGGATCGATTGCTGGGTGGACGAGAGCGATTCCGGCGCCACCACGGCCGAGATTGTTATCAGCTGCACGAGCTTGAGACCGGCAACCGTTTCCTCCGGGCGTTTCAGCTCGACGGACAGCTCACCCATGGTCGCGTCCCAGGACGTCGAACTCAGCGTGGCCGACATCGCCTTGGCCATGGCCGCGCCGACGGCCGCGGCGAGCTTGTCGCGGTCGAGCTTGCCGGCGGCGTCACGCCATCCTGCCGACGGGAAACGGACGGCGCGCTGCATGTTCGGCGGATTGGGTGAAAATCCGATCTCGGTCACGGCGGCCACGGCCTTCAGCTTCGCAAGCACCGCACCGATGCGCTCGGCGTCGACGTCGAGTTGCACGGTGTAGTTTCCCGATCGCAGCACTCGGCACGACGTCTGCAAGCCGTTGAAAACCACCCGCACGTTCTGATCGCGCAACGCGTCGAGCAATCCGACTAGGCCGGCGCGACCGACCCGCACGTGCAGCGCCTGCGGCCAGGCGGCGGTGAAGTCGGCCGGCGCGGTCTCGATCGCCGGCTCGGCCAGGAATTGATCGGCGATCTCCTCTTCCTCCATCTCGCTGTTGTCGGTCGAGCGGACCTTTTCGGTGTTGGATCCGCTGGTGACGGTGCCCTCGAAGGTGAAATTACCGCCCGCGACGCGGCGCGTGAGATTGACCGAGACCGCCTGCTTGCCTTCCTGGCTTTGTCCGCTGCCGGTGAGCCGATTGCCCTCGACCTTCAACGGCACCACAAAACGGTCAAACCGGTTGGAGCCGGGCGCGGTCAGGTGGCACACCTCGAGTTCGGCGGAGGTGAGCGCCGTGCCTTGACGATTTTCCTTGAGGATCGCCTCGGCGTTGAGCTCGCCAAAAATGCTCGATGAGAGATCGAAGTAGCGGACCTGCGGGCCGGCCGGTCCCTTGCCTTTCTGGCCTTTTTGTTCCGCACCGGCGGACGAGCTCGCGAGCGCGAGCACCAGCACAGCGGCAATTGCCGCAAACTGTCGTTTCATCACGCTCTCCCCACGTCGTTCGATGATACCGCCGTCGCCACATTGTCGATCATCCCGCGACGTTTGCGAAGGTGCGCGCGAAAAATAAAACGGGCCGCTTGCGCGGCCCGTTTCAAAATGTTGTCGAAGAGGTAACGGAACGACGAAACTTAGAAGCCCATCCCGCCCATGCCGCCGCCGCCCGGCATCGCCGGAGCCGCGCCCTCTTTCTTGGGCGCCTCCGCCACCATGGCCTCGGCGGTCACCAGCAGGCCCGCGACCGACGCCGCGTCCTGCAACGCCGCGCGCACCACCTTGGCCGGGTCGATGATGCCCTTCGCGACCATGTCGACATACTCTTCGGTCTGCGCGTCGAATCCGAAGGTCTCCGACTTGTTCTCGTTGATCTTGCCGACCACGATCGAGCCCTCGACGCCCGAGTTCTCCGCGATCTGCCGAACCGGAGCCTCCAGCGCCTTCAGCACGATGTTGATGCCGGCCTGCACGTCGGCATTGTCGTTGGTGATCCTGCCGACCGCCTTCTTGGCGCGCAGCAGCGCGACGCCGCCGCCCGGCACGATGCCTTCCTCGACCGCGGCGCGGGTGGCGTTGAGCGCATCCTCGACGCGGTCCTTCTTCTCCTTCACCTCGATCTCGGTCGCGCCGCCGACGCGGATCACCGCAACGCCGCCCGCGAGCTTGGCGAGACGCTCCTGCAGCTTCTCCTTGTCGTAGTCCGAGGTGGTCTCCTCGATCTGCGCCTTGATCTGGCCGACCCGGGCCTCGATGTCCTTCTTCTTGCCGGCGCCGTCGACGATCGTGGTCTTTTCCTTCTCGATGATGACCTTCTTGGCGCGCCCGAGCATGTTGAGCGTGACGTTCTCGAGCTTGATGCCGAGGTCTTCCGAGATGAGCTGGCCGTTGGTGAGGATCGCGATGTCCTCGAGCATGGCCTTGCGGCGATCACCGAAGCCCGGCGCCTTCACCGCCGCGACCTTGAGGCCGCCGCGCAGCTTGTTGACCACCAGCGTCGCGAGCGCCTCGCCTTCGATGTCCTCGGCGACGATCACCAGCGGCTTGCCGCTCTGCACCACCGCTTCCAGCACCGGCAGCATCGACTGCAGGCCGGTGAGCTTCTTTTCGTGCAGCAGGATGTAGGCGTCCTCGAGCTCGGCCAGCATCTTCTCGGCATTGGTGATGAAGTAGGGCGAGAGGTAGCCGCGGTCGAACTGCATGCCCTCGACGATCTCGACTTCGGTGTCGAGCGCCTTGGCCTCTTCGACCGTGATGACGCCTTCGTTGCCGACCTTCTGCATCGCCTCGGCGATCATCTTGCCGATCTTGGCGTCGCCGTTCGACGAGATGGTGCCGACCTGCGCGACTTCGGCCGACGAACCGACTTTCTTGGCGCGCTTCTCGATGTCCTTCACCACCGCCTCGACCGCGATGTCGATGCCGCGCTTGAGATCCATCGGGTTCATGCCGGCGGCGACCAGCTTGGCGCCTTCGCGCACGATCGCCTGCGCCAGCACGGTCGCGGTGGTGGTGCCGTCGCCCGCGGTGTCGTTGGTCTTGGAGGCGACCTCGCGCACCATCTGCGCGCCCATGTTCTCGAACTTGTCCTCGAGCTCGATCTCCTTGGCGACGGTGACGCCGTCCTTGGTGATGCGAGGCGCGCCGAACGACTTTTCGATCACGACGTTGCGGCCCTTGGGACCGAGCGTCACCTTCACCGCATTGGCGAGGGTGTCGACGCCGCGCAACATGCGGTCGCGCGCGTCGGTGGAGAATTTTACGTCTTTGGCAGCCATTTCAATTTGCTCCGGTTATGTCGGCATTTTCGTCATGGCCGGGCTTGTCCCGGCCATCCACGTCTTTGCTTCATGGAAGACACGCAAGACGTGGATGCCCGGCACAAGGCCGGGCATGACTGCGAATGGGTTGCTAGGCGATCACGCCCATGATGTCGGACTCCTTCATGATCAGGAGTTCCTCGCCGTCGATCTTGACCTCGGTGCCCGACCACTTGCCGAACAGCACCTTGTCGCCGGTCTTCAGGTCGATCGGGATCAGCTTGCCGGCTTCGTCGCGGCCGCCCGGGCCGACGGCAATGATCTCGCCCTGGCTCGGCTTCTCCTTGGCGGTATCCGGAATGATGATGCCGCCTTTGGTCTTCTCTTCGGCAGTGATGCGGCGCACGACAACGCGGTCGTGGAGCGGACGAAACTTGGTCTTGGCCATTGGGGTCCTCGCGGTGACTCAACTTAACTGTTTGAGATTCAAAGATGTTCTTGAGGGCGCTTAGCACTCAGCGTAAACGAGTGCCAAAGGCTTGCGCGGACATAAGTTTTCCCGCGCGGCGAGTCAAGGAAAAGCCGGTCCGAGGCGGACCCATGGCGGACCCATGGCGGACTCAAGGGGTTGCCCGGTGGCGGCTTTCCCTGCCGCGGGATTCATGCTGGATGAGCGAAACAACACGAACGGGAGATCGAGGAATGGCCATGCGAAAAGCCGGCGTCGCGCCGCAAGCAAACGACACGCGGGCGCTGGAAGCCGCGGCGGCAACGCGGATGCTGGTCGCCGAGCGCATCCTTGACTACAGCGGCCACGTCTCGATCCGGATTCCCGGCCAGGACGCCTTCGTCATCCAGATCGGCTCGAACTCGCGCGCCGAAGTCGAGCCGGACTCCATGCTGGTCGTCGATTTCGACGGTAAGGTTCTGGAGGGCGACGGACAGCCGCCGAGCGAAATCCCGATCCATATCGAGATTCTCAAGGCGCGGCCGGACGTGCAGGCTGTGCTGCATTCGCATATGGAACTGGCGATCGCCTTCACGATGATGGAGGGCGTCACGCTCGTGCCGATGCGGGCGCGCGCCTCGCGCTGGAAGAGCGGCATTCCGACCGACCCCGATCCGAGCCACATCAAGACCACGGAACAGGGCAGGGCGCTCGCCAAGACGCTGGGGCCGCATCACGCGGTGCTGATGCGCGCGCATGGGCTGACCCTGGTCGCGGAATCCGCGCAGGCGCTGTTCATCGACGCCGTGCATTTCAAGGAGAACGCGACCGCGCAGATGCAGGCGCTGCAGGCCGGCACCAAGCCGTTGCCGCTGACCGATGCCGAGATCGAGCAGATCGAGAAGATGGAAATGCGCGACTGGCACATCCAAAAGCTCTGGAACTACTACGTCCGCAAGGGCCTGAAAGACGGCGTGCTGCCGGATGAATGGAGCGAGCCGCTGATTCCGAGCAAGGATATGCTGACGCGCGACCGCACCTACTGAGCGCTATCCGGCAATTCGAAAACTCCACCGACGAAGGACGATCATGCGAGCGCTTAGCCTGGCCGAGGCCAACAAGATCATCGAGGGCACGTTCAAATCCGCCAGGAAACGCAAGGCCTATGCGCTGGCGGCGTGTGTGCTCGACGCCGGCGGCCGCGTGAAGTCGTTCCAGAAGCAGGACGGCGCGTCGCTGATGCGTTTCGAGATCGCCTATGGCAAGGCGTTCGGCTCGCTGTCGCTCAATCGCTCGTCGCGGCAGGTACTGCAGAAGTTCCGTGAGAAGCCGCACTTCATGAGCGACCTGCATGAGCTTGCCGATGGTCCGCTGTTCATGGAAGGCGGCGGTCAGCTTATCCGCGATCCGTCGGGCGAAATCGTCGGCGCGCTGGGCGTGACCGGCGACGTCAACGAGGTCGACGACCTCTGCGCCATCGACGGCATCCACGCGGGCGGCTTCCTCGCCGACGCCGACTTCGACGCCAAGGCGGCGAAGCGCCTCAACATCAAGGTCGATCCGCCGCTGAAAGACCCGCGCAACGTCTCGGGCAAGGCGAAGTAGCGAAACTGGATAGCGATCCTGCATCCAACGGCGCGCGGAACACGTATCGATTGCAGCGGCTCGCCTAATATCCGCCTTCCCCGGCGTCTAGCGTTCGCACGATCTGGGGCTGAATATCGGGAACTGGCCGTGCAGCGGGGGGTTGCCGACCTGTTAACCGTGGTACTGTAGTCATTCAAGAGGTTAACGCCGGCGGGCGCTGATCGCCTCCACGCCGCCGGTCAGTTTGAAGAGGAGGGGCATCTTATGGGGACATTTTGGCGCCTCTCACCGCCGGTCGCGGCGGTCGTTTCCGCGCTCGCGCTGGCAGGTTGCGCTACGGGTGGCGGAGGCTCGCAGCCGGAGACCGCGGCTCAGCCGGCCGCGGTGCCCGACATGCCTGCGACGATCCGCGCATCCGAAATCGTGGGCCGCTGGGGCTACGCGGCCTTTCACCGGCAAGAGGATCGGGCACGTACCGAAGCCAATGCCCGCGGCCAATGCCGCCAGGCCGTGGTCATCAATCAGGGTCCGGGCGGCGGCGTGATGATGTATCTCGCCGATCAGCCCGAGTTGCAGGAGCTGCGGCTCAAGGGCGCCCCCAACAACCGCAACTTCATCGGCCCGGCCGGCGAGCCTGCCGGCGGACCGCAGGACCGTGAGATCACCAGCTTCGACGGCCGCGTCATGCTGCTCAAGTTTACCAATCCGGAGATCGACGGTCGCTACGGCACCGGCATCTATGTGCGCTGTGCGCCGACGGCAGGCGGCGTGGCGCAGACCAAGAAAAAGAAATAGCGGTGGTCTCGTCATTCCGGGGCCGGCCGAAGGCCGGAGCCCGGAATCCACAAAGTCGTTTTCAGCAACGATGACCGGGGTTATGGATTCCGGACAGCCGCTTCGCGGCTTCCGGAATGACGGCTGAAAGCATGCCGAACCTTTACGCCGTCATCGCGGGCCCCTGGCGCGCCGTCCTCGTGCTCGGCGTGACCCAGATCATCTGTTGGGGAACGCTGTTCTATCCGCCGGTGCTCACGCTGCCGCTGATCGCAGCGGAGCACGGCTGGTCGGTGACGTTTGCGATGGCCGGTTTCTCGCTGGCGCTGCTCACCGGCGGTTTCGTGTCTCCCTATGTCGGCCGCATGATCGACCGCCATGGCGGCCATCGGGTGATGCCGGTCGGCTCGCTGCTGGCGGCGCTTGGTCTGGTCGCGCTGGTGCATGCCGGCCATCCGGCAGCCTATCTCGCGGTCTGGATGCTGCTCGGTGTCGCGATTGCGGCGTCGCTCTACGATCCGGCGTTCGCCACGCTCGGCCGCATCTTCGGCGCCAGTGCGCGGTCGCCGATCACCGTGCTCACGTTGGCCGGCGGCTTCGCTTCGACGGTGAGCTGGCCTGTGACCTATCTCCTGATTCAGCACGCCGGCTGGCGCGGCACGTATCTCGTCTATGCCGCGGTCCTGGCGTTCGTCGCCGCGCCGCTCCACGCATTTGCATTGCCGCGGTCGCGCGCCGAACTGTCGCCGCCAGTGGCGGCGCCGGCTGAACCGCCCGCGCCCGTGCTGCCGCCGCACGGCTGGGCTTTCATCACCGTCGCGGCCGCGTTTGCAGCCTATGCCTTCGTGCCGTCCGGCCTGTCGGCGCATCTGCTGGCGATCTTTGGACGCGCCGGCATCGACGCCGCGACCGTGGTGACGATCGGCGCGCTGTTCGGGCCGTCGCAGGTCGTCGCGCGGGTGTGCGAGCTTGCATTCGCACGCGGCGTCCATCCGCTCATGGTCGCGCGGTTTGCCGTCGGCGTGCTGCTGCTCGCCTTCGCGCTCATGGCGTGGCTCGGCGTGTCGCCGCTGGTCGCCGCCGCATTCATGGTGATGTTCGGCACCGCGAACGGCCTGATCACCATTGCGCGCGGCGCTGTCCCGCTCGTGCTGTTCGGTCCCGTCGGCTACGGCGCGCTGATCGGGAGGATCGCAGGCCCCTGGCTGGTGATGCAGGCGATCGCGCCGCTGGTGCTCGCCTTCGTCGCCGAACGCGCGTCCGATCCGGCTGCGCTCGGGCTGGTCGCGAGCCTGGCGCTGGTGTCGTTCGCCTGTCTTGCGATGTTGCGGCCGCCTAAAGCATGATCCCGAAAAGTGGGAACCGGTTTTCGGACAAGATCATGCTCAAAGCAAGAATCTAACCGGTAGCGAACATGGCGTCGACGTCGTCCTGCGACACGTGACCGTCGTCGCCGTCGAGCTTGGGGCCGTGCAGCAGGGCGCCACCATTGAGATCGGTGGCTGCCGCCGCGGTATAGGTCCTGAAGGCGTCGATGCCGCCCCAGATCTCGATCATGTGCGCGATGCGCTCTTCGACGAATTTGAGCGTCGTCAGCACCTTGGCGATCCGCTGGCCGGTGAGATCCTGGAAATTACAGGCTTCGAAGATGCGCAGCACATTGTCCTGGATATCGAGCGCGAGCGCCTGTTCCTGCTGACGCTGGAGGCTTGCCGATAATGTGTTGGCGGCGTCCTCGATGTCCTCGGCGGCGCCGAGAATTTGTTGGGTCGCGCGTTCCGCGCTTTCCGCCACCGCATCGAGCTCGCGCGTCATGCGCGCGGGCGGCGGCCCGAACGCGTTGACGTGCAACGCGGCGATTTCCTGCTTGGTGCGGTTCAGCGCAAGATAGATTGCGTCAGTGTCGGATTTGAGCTGGCGAAGCTCGTCCGATCCGCAAGTCTCGACGCTCGCGTTCGGTACCGGCCCACGGCGCTCGAGAAGATCGTGCAATGCCTTGAGCTCGGCGAGGATCTCCTCCCGATCGGCCGGTGAAATGCCGGCGCCATCGAGCATGCCCGCCGTCACGTCGACCGGCGTCGTCTGCTCGATGCGAAAGATCTTGCGTTGGACCGGCATTTCTTGCGCGCCCCCTTGCGCTGCAATCTAGGGGCAGCGCACTTAACGCCGGGTTCATCGCGCTGTGGAACGTATGCGTGACACGATCGGAAACAGAGACGATCGATTAACCATGACGCGCCAGGTTTTACTCAAAAAAAACTATAACGCGATGAACAACCGGTTTCTTGCTGCGTTAGTTAAAATCCTCGCGCCGATTTTTACCAAACAAACGCGGGTTGTGGATTAACTGTGGCGCATGCGGGGCTGCTTTGTGTGGCGGCTCCGAAGTGTCGATCCCAGTGCAGAGTGCCCCCATGCAGCGTATTGCGTTTCCAACCTTCCTGACCGCCTTCCTCGCGTTCACGCCGGCGTTCTCCGGCCCCCTCAATCTCAACCCGTCGGCCCCTCCCGCGGTTAACGCCGCGCCGTCGGGTATCGGTTCGGTGTTCGCGCAGGCCCCGGCTGAGCCGGCGCCTATGCGCTACGCCGCCACCGAGTTCGAGCTTCGGCGGTGGCTTCATCGAGATGCTGTTCCGCGGACCGGGCAGTGCAGCGCCGCAACGTCAGTACGAGGGCGAGCCGCAGTCCAATCCCGTCTACGGCCGGGCGCACACCAACGACCAGGACATCGACGATCCGCAGTCGCGGCAGGTGAACCCGCGCTTCCTGCGGCAGGAAGTGAGCTACGACGGCCGCGAAGCGCCCGGCACCGTCGTCATCAACACGCGCGAGCGAATGCTCTACCTCGTGCAAGGCAACGGCCGGGCCATCCGCTACGGCATCGGCGTCGGCCGTCCCGGTTTCACCTGGGCCGGTTCGCATTCGATCACCAATATGCGCGAGTGGCCGGATTGGCGCCCGCCGGCGGAGATGATTCGCCGCCAGCCGCATCTTCCGCGCTACATGCGCGGCGGTCCCGACAATCCGCTCGGCGCCCGCGCGATGTATCTCGGCTCGACGCTCTACCGCATCCACGGTTCGAACGAGCCCTGGACCATCGGCACGCAGGTCTCGTCCGGCTGCATCCGCATGCGCAACGAGGACGTCATCGACCTCTATACACGCGTGCGGGTCGGCACCCGGGTCATCGTAATCTAAGCAAATCGACTGAACTGAAATTGGAAAGGCCGCCCGTCACCGGGCGGCCTTTTTGATTCTCGCGATCGCGCGTCGCGTCACTCGTCGCTGTCGAAGCCGCCAGCGTCGCCGCCGTCGTCGAAGTCGTCGCCATCGTCGAGCTCGAGATCGTCGTTGTCCGCTGCATTCGCGGGTTCGTAGGTGTCGCTCTCGCCGGATTTGCCGCCGCCGCCGGCGTCATTGAACAGACCCTGGCCTTGGCTTTGACCGAAAGGTCCGGAGCCGGAGCTGCGGCCGATATCGTCGAGACCCGCCTGCCGCGCGAGGTCGCCACCACCGCCGCCACTGCTGCTGCCCCACGGCGAGCCGCCGCCACCACCGCCAGTGTGCGCCTGGTCGGCGAGGGCCTGTCCGGACCTGCCACCGCCGCCGGTCATCCCACGGAATGAATCAAGCAGCAGCGAGCCGCCGATGACGCCGGCTGCGGCCGCCGCCGCGGTGCCGAGGAACGAACCGCCGCGGCCTTGTGGCTGCGGCTCCGGCGGCATCTGACCTTGCGGCCCGTAGCCGGGACCGCCCATCTGCGGACCGCCCATTGGCGTTCCCATGGGCTGACCGCCAAACCCCGGAGGCGCGCCCATCGGGGCGTCGCCCGGCCGCACGTTGGGCACCGAGCCGCGCGGCTCCTGCCGGCCCCAGATGCTGCCGCGCGCGCTGTCGAGGAAACCGCCCTGACGCTGTGGCGCGTTGCCGGCTCCGAGCTCGGCTTCGAGCTCCTGAATGCGGGCATGGGCTTGCTTGAGCGCCTCGTCCTGCACCAGCGCGGTTTGCACCAGGGCATAGACGGCATTGGGTGCTTGGCGGAGCCCGTCGCGGATCGCCTTTTCGGCGTCCGGATCGCGCTGGGCATCCTCAAGGGCGGCAAGGCGATCGAAAAGCTCGGTCACGAGCTGGCGTTCGGCAGGTGTCATATCCGTATCCTCCAAGTGTCACTTCGGACCAAGGATCACTTCGGGCCCCATGTAGTGAGGCCGCATGGCGGAGGAATGGCCCTTGCAACAAATATTTATTGCGCGAACGGTTGAACCTCGCGCCTGTCAGGCGAGGCTAATACCTTTACCCTCCAGCATTCGCGGGAAGGATTCACCGGCGAAATAGGCATATTCCTTCTCGCGCAGCGTCGTCAGCGGGTCGAGGCGGCGCAACTCGGCATCAACCATGCCGGGATGGCACATGACCAATCCTCCATCTGGAAGCCCGTCGAGGAAGCGCGGAAACAGCGCCGCGAAATCCGCGTCGTCATTGAACGCATAGGTCCCGGCGAAGGCGGTGTTGGTGCGCACGCGAAGTGCCGCGGCGCGCGCGCGGAAGCGCTTGCTGAGAAGATCGAGCACGAGGCCCTTGGGATCGCTCATGCGAGCGGAGAGGGCGCCAATCCGGCCGCACTGCCTGATCCAGGCGTTCGGCGCGAGTTCGCGCGCGACCGTGAACAAGGCATCCCGCACCTGCGGGAAAATGTGCACATGCTGATGGCCGTCGATGAAATCCGGTGCGCGGCCGAATTCGTGCGCGAACATCCGCAACTGCGCCGCGATTTCGGCTTCGAGTGCCTTGCGGTTCAACTGGCCCAGGCACGCGCGCACCAGCATCGCGCGGAACGAAGGAAATGCGCCGTCCGCGAGCGGCGCAAATCCCTCGCTCAACGGCTTGAACGGCGCCGACAATGTCAGGTGCAATCCGATGGCGACATGCGCGCCGTGCACCCGCAGCGCATTCAGTGCGGCCGCCTCCGAACGATGGAAGGTCGGCGCGACCACCATCACCGATGTCGCATTGATGCGGCCTTGTACGACGAGATCGCGGATCGCCGCCGAAACCGACAGCGAGATGCCGTAGTCGTCGGCGCATATCCAGATCTTGCGCTGCGCTGCGCCGGCCGTCATCCTTTCAACAGACACGCCCGACATCCCACGCGTTTCTATTCGGCCGCCGATCGCGCCGGCGTATCCTTGACGCGGTCCGCGTCGTCGGCCGTCTTCACGCTATGCTCGGCAACGAAATAGACCGGCCGTGCCTTCAGCTCGGACAGGATCTTGCCGATGTATTCGCCCATGACGCCGATCATGACCAGCTGCACGCCGCCGAGCACCATCAATCCCACGATCACCGACGGATAGCCGGGTACCGATTGCCCGTACACGAATGTCTCGATCAGGATCTGCGTTCCGAAGATCAGCGCGGCGCCCGCGAGCAGCAGCCCGAGCAGGCTCGCGACCCGCAGCGGCGCGACCGAGAACGACGTCAGTCCTTCGATCGACAGGCCGATCAGCGAGAACGCGTTCCAGGTGCTCTGGCCGTGGCTGCGCGCCGCCGGCTCGTAGTCGACGCGCAGTTGCTTGAAGCCGATCCAGCTTGCCAGGCCTTTGAAGAAACGATTGCGCTCCGGCATCTGCTTGAGCGCCGCCGTCGCGCGCGGCGAGAGCAGGCGGAAATCGCCGGCGTCCTCCGGAATTTTGTGACGCGCGCCCCAATTGAGCAGCGAATAGAAGCCGCGCACCGAGAGGCGGCGCAAGAACGGCTCGCTCTCGCGGTTGGCCTTGGCGGTATAGACGACGTCGTAGCCGTCATCGAGCCAGTGCCCGACCAGCGTTTCGACCAGCGTGGGGGGATGTTGCCCGTCGCCGTCCATGAACAGCACGGCGCCGAAGCGGGCATGATCGAGGCCGGCGAGCAGCGCCGCCTCCTTGCCGAAATTGCGCGAGAGCGAGATCACCTGGACGTCCATGACGTCGGCCGGCAGGCCGCGCGCGATCGTGAGCGTATCGTCACGGCTGCCGTCGTCGATGTAGACGACCTCGGTCGTCAGCCGCCAGCGCTCCTTGAGCCGCGCCGCGATTTCGGCGATGCGGGAATGCAGCGTGGCGAGGCCGCCGCCCTCGTTGTAGACAGGGACGACGATCGACAGGCCGGTCTCGCTGCGCCCGCGGGGCCGCATCGGTGTGGTGTTGGCGCTGGCTGCGCTCATGGTCCGCCTTTCGGCGCCTTTCAAGTCGCCCTGACCCGCCTCTATACCGCAATCGGCGGGGGGCTGTCGCGACACGCCCTGCCACATAATCATCAGTATCGTGAATGGAATGGGGCAGGGGCTGCGGCACGAAGGTTGGCCGCTGCGATATTAATGAACGGCTGTTTGGGCTTCGCGCCAAACCAAGGCGGAGCGCCGTCGGGCGCTCGGACGCTTGCGCGGCATGTCTGCCCGCGTCGTGCGGCTCCCGCTTGCGAGACCCGCCGGGGGTGCTGCTGCAAATTTCCACGACTGTCCGTCTGACGGGTCATCAAGCGGGCGTGCCGGCGGACCGGCATTCTTCCATCACCGATGAACCGCGCGCGTGGCGTGCCGGTCGAAGCAAAAAGGGAATGTGTCATGGCGATCATCAGAGGGACTTCAGGCAGGGATACGCTGGTCGGGACCGACCTCTATGACACCATCAACGGTGGTGCAGACGACGACACGATCGATGGCGGCGCCGGAAATGACAAAATGGCCGGCGGTACCGGGAACGACAAGTTTTTCGGTGGTGACGGTGCGGACGCCATGGACGGCGGCGCCGATGTGGACACGGTCACTTATGAGGGCAGCACCGAAGGCGTGAAGGTCAATCTCGCGACCGGCAGGGGCCTGGGCGGCCAAGCCGAGGGCGATACCCTGATCAGCATCGAAAACGTCACGGGTTCGCAATATCGAGATATTCTCGCCGGCAGCGGCGACGACAACACCATCCACGGTGGCCGGGGTAATGACACGATCTCCGCCGGCGGCGGCGACGACACTGTCATCGGCGGCCTTGGCGATGATTTCCTGACCGGCGGCGCCGGCTCCGACACCTTTGTCTTTGTGAGCGCACCCTACGGCAATCAGAACGGGGTCGACGAGATCGCAGACTTTCAAGTCGGCGTCGACGTGCTGAAATTCCAGAGCCGCACGGTTTGGGGAGGCTCCGCCGAGAGCCTGGACGACCTCACGTTCAGCCAGGCCGGCGACGACACGGTCATTTCATACGGACACACGGGCGAGTCGATCATCCTGCTTGGCGTCGACCTGGCGCAATTGCAGGCGCATGCGTCGACCGACTTCCTGTTCTCCTGATATGGACCGATCGTTGACGCGCCAACGCGTGATCGATTGAACACCGGAAACAACCCGCCCCCACGGCGGCGATGGAAAACGTACGACGCGACGAAGGGTAACGCGGGATCTGCGCTCGCTCGTCCTGATGCCCGGGAAAGGCGGGCGGTATTGAACCTAAGAATGAAGCCATTACACCAAAGGGCAATATCCAAAACCGGCGTTGTCGTGTGGAATGGCTCTTGTACGGAAGGGGATTCCGAAATGGGGCATGTTGGGGATGTGAAAGTGCTGCGTTATGGCTCTGTCCCGCCGCGTGTTCAGCCTGTTCGCCCTAGCCGTGGCTGGCTACCTGATTGCTTTGATCCTGATACCCCCGGCTGATGCCTGGATGACGCGCGGGATCCGTGCGCAAAATCCCGAAAGCACCGCGCTCCCCTGCGACCAGCAGCAATGGCCGAACGCCGATCGTATTTGCCTGACATGGACGGCTCCGCGTGATGCGGACGCTCCCGGGGACGGGAGGCGGCCATGAGCCATTCGATGTATCGGGCCGATCGAAATACCCACTTCAAGGTCGTGGCCGTCGGCGTCCTTTGCGCAATCGTCGTCGTGCTCGTCGGCTATACGGCCCGGCTGGGCGACCTGACCGTTGCAAGCACCATCACCCGTGCCGGCGACCCGGCCGTTGTCACAAACAATAGCGAGAATACCATCCGCTGAGGCCCCCACCCCCCCCACCCCCGACCTCAGTGATGGTAGCGCGCGCCTTCGGGCGCGCGCACTTTTTGTGCGGCCCATCGCGCCGCTTGTGGTGACGGAAACGAGCGCATCGGCGGGAGACGAAGCCATGCGCGGGCGAGGTACGTTGCTCGCCGAAGAATCTTATTGGACCAACCAAATGAGGAGTGGGCTCATCGCCGTCGCCAGCGTGACGGCCGCGACGCCGACCCAAAGCGCTGCCTGGAAACCCTCACCCATCTCAGCACGCAACCCGACTAACGACGGACGACTACTGACCCAACAGGCGCCGCTCGAGCTCCAGCCCGAACTCCTGCCGGTACGAATCGTGGCGGATCGACGAAAAACGCAGAATCCGGCGGTCCGCCTTGCGCTGTTGTGTCGCCATGATCGCGCCCAGCAATCGTGCGCCGAGAGACGGCTTGGCCGCATCGGCGGCGGCAAGGAATTGACCGGTGACGGGAAGCGAATTGGCGTGGGTGGTCATGACGATCTCCCGGTGGCTGGCGGTTGTTGTTTGTCGTCTGTGTCCCCCAATTCCATAGCCCCGCGCGTGGCCGGGCTTTGTGAGGTACTTCACAGAGCCGGGAAAAAATTTGCCTGGTCACGGAGCATCAAATCCGGCCGCGTTCAGCAGGTCCCGCATCCGCTTTCGCGCATAGTGCATGCGCGCCTTGACGGTGCCTGCGGGCGATCCGATGACTTGAGCAACCTCCGCAACAGTCTTCTCGTGGTAGTAAACCAGATCGAGAACTTCCCGGTGCGCCGGTGAAAGCTGCGACAGGCACGCCTGAATCGCGGCGCCCTGGCGCTTGCGGTTGAGCGAGACTTCCGGGTCGTCCGCGGGTTCCTCGATTGCGCTCAGTTTGTCGTCGTCCAGATGCGCATCGGCCGGACGTCGCAGCGCCGAAAACGCCTTGTTCCGGGCGATGGCCAAGAGCCAGGTGGAAGCCTGCGACTTCGACCCGAACTCGCCGGCACCCCGCCAGACGTCAAGAAATGTCTCGCTGACGATGTCTTCGGCCATGCAGGCATTTCCGGTGATCCGGAGGACAAAGCGATAGACCCGCACGTTGTGCCGCGAATACAGCAGCTGCATCGCTTGCCGGCCGCCGCCGGCGATCATGCGGAGCAGCGCCTCGTCCGACATTATTGGTTCGAGCAAGCACGTCGCTGTGTGCCTGCGTCTCCGCAAGGTGTTCGCCCCATGCGAAGGAGCGGGCTTCCTGGTGGAATCTGCCCGTACGATTGAAAGCATGACGCACCCCCATGGTGTGGAAGCGAGCGGCGAGGAAGAGTTCGCCGCTCGCTTCGTAGCCCGGCATTGGCCGAGGCCGGCTACTAGCAACGCGGACGCGCGTAGGCGCTGGCGTGGCCTTCTTCACAAGAACCCTGGGCATTCGCGCCGGTGTCGAACGACGCGAACAGGGCGAAGGTGGCGAAAAGTGCGATGATGATCTTCTTGAACATCCGAGGTATCTCCTGGTTGTGCGCTCGCACCGTGTTTGGTGCACGCGCATAATCCAACGATTGATGCTCGGGCTAAATCAGCGAGAGGTCTTAGGACACGAAGTGCCAGCATGGCCCGACGGCACGCAGAAGCGCCCGGATAAAGGGCATTTATCGCTCGTCACCGCTCGCGTAGGGTCCTGGGCATTAGGTATGCCCGCAGGGACGGAACGCTGACAGCACCCATGGGATCGATCCCATCGACGACGGCTGCCCATCGCTAGCCAAACGGCGCGCGTCCGCACTATGCTGATGCGATAAACGACAAGACGAACAGGGGGAGGACGACGATGACGCGCAATCACATGAGCCGGCGCACGATGCTCCAGGGCGCGACCGCGATGGGCGCCCTGCTTGCCACCACGTCGGGTGAGCTCCGCGCTCAGCAGGCGCCGTCGCGCTCCGCCAAGGGCCCGGCCGCGGCGCTGCCGTCGCGCGGCGAATTCATCATCCGCGGCGCCACCGTGCTGACCATGGATCCCAAGATCAACGATCTCGAGACCGGCGACGTGCTCGTACAAGGCGGCGCGATCGTCGCGGTCGGATCAAAGATCAACTCTGCGTCCGCGCAAGTCATCGAGGGCCGCGGCATGATCTGTATGCCGGGCTTCGTCGACACCCATTGGCACCTTTGGACGAGCCTGTTCCGCCCCTTTGTCCGCGCCGACGTCAACGAGTTCGGTTACTTCCCGGTCAGCAACCGCCTCGGTCAGCAGATGACGCCCGAGGACAGCTACCGCAGCGTTGCGCTCGGCGTCGCCGAGGCGCTGAGCGCCGGTTGCACGACCGTGCACAACTGGGCGCACAACGTCCGCAGCCCGGATCATGCCGACGGCGAGCTCGCCGCCATGCGTGACACCGGCATCCGCGGACGCTTTGCCTACGGTCCCGCGCAGGGCATGCCGGACGATCAGCCGATGGATTTCGAGGGCATGGCGCGCGTGAAGCGCGACTGGATGCCCGGTGACGGCGTGCTCTCGCTCGGCATCTGCTCGCGCAATGTCGGCGCGATGAGCATCGGCGGCGCCACGCGCGGCGTGCTCACGATCGATCAGACCAAGCGGGACTGGGACGGCGCCCGCAAGCTCGGGCTGCCGATCACGCTGCACACCTCGGGCCCAAGCCCGATCCGGCTGCTCGAAGAGGCCGGACTGCTCGGCCCCGACGTGCAGCTTATCCATGCGCTGCTCACCACGCCCGAGGAGCGCGCGATCCTCAAGGCGCGCGGCGTCAGCTACTCGCTCGCGCCCACCGGCGAGGCGCGCCGTCCGTCCAGCGTCGGCGTCATCCAGCTCGGCGAGCTCCTGGAGGCGGGCGTCAAGGTCTCGCTGTCGACCGACCACACCACCAACTACAATTGCGATCCGTTCGTCGCTATGCGCGTGCTGTTTGCGCTGCATCAGCACCGCCTCGGCAACAAGATCCCGCTGACGGTGAAGCGGCTGGTCCAGCTCGCCACGCTCGACGGCGCGGTCGACCTCGGCATCGCCGACAAGGCCGGCTCGCTCACGCCCGGCAAGCGCGCCGACATCATCCTGGTGCGCACCACCGACATCAACATGACGCCCGTCGGCGACCCCTATGAGGCGCTGGTCTCGCTGGCGCAGCCGGGGAATGTCGATACCGTGATCGTGGACGGCCGCATCCTGCGGCGGTCCGGCAAGTTCACGACGCTCGACCATGCCAAGGTCGTGAAGGATGCGCAGGAGGCCGCGGCGGGCTTGCGTGCCCGGGCCAAGTGGCCGGCGTGATTCTCATCCTGCACTATCGATGGCTTGAACCATCGCGCCGACGGCCGCGCCCTGTTTCAAGCCGCTCTCGCGCACCAGCGTGCGCCATGTGAAGAAGCTGAGCGCCAGTCCCAGCATGGCGCGCTGTTTGGTGCCGAGCTTGCGGCCGAGCACCTCGCCATAGATTGCCATCTGCGGCCCGAACCGCAGCGCGGCGATCTCTTTCGTGAGCGCATGATGTTCGGCGTCGCGCAGCACGCAGGCCATCAGATCGGCGTTGCGCTCGTACCACTCGTAGATCGCACGAAGGCCGACACGCAGCCGCTCGCTCTGATTCTCGATGGCGCGCCAGGCCTCGGCATCCGGTGCCGGGGCGCGCTCGGCAAACAATCCCGAGCAAGCCAGAAAGAGGCTCCGCTCGTCGGGGAAATGGGAATAGAGCGTGTGCCGCTGAACGCCGGCCCGTTCAGCGATCATGCTGATGGTGGTCGATGCCGGTCCGATGCTGCCGTGCAGTTCCACGGCGGCTTCCACGATGCGCAGCCGGGTCTCCGCCTGCTGCTCGGCGCGCCGCTTCAGGGTGTAGGTCCGGGCCATAATTTCATTACACTGGCGTGTGTATTCAATATTGACACGCTCCCCGATTTCGATGCACATATATGTACTATCAAATTGAACCAAAGTCCATCGTGGGACACATACAGGGGTGCCGAGAACGGCATCCGTCAGCCCAAGGAGAAATTTCATGGAAACCAGGATCAACGAGATCGCCGACGGCATCTATCGGCTTTCCACGTTTGTGCCGGAGATCGCGCCGCCCGCCGGCTTCACCTTCAACCAGTTTCTGATCCTGGGCGACGAACCGCTGCTGTTCCACACCGGCCTTCGGAAGATGTTCCCGCTCATCCGTTCGGCCGTCAGCCGTCTCATTCCGCCCGAGCGGCTGCGCTGGGTCGCCTTCGGCCACTATGAGGCTGACGAATGTGGCGCGATGAACGAATGGCTGGCAGTCGCGCCGCAAGCCGAAGTGGCGCATGGCCAGACCGGCTGTCTGGTCTCGTTGAACGACATGGCCGATCGCCCGCCGCGAGTCCTGCAAGACGGCGAAGTGATCGACCTCGGCAAGGGGAGGCGGGTCCGTTACTTCGATACGCCACATATCCCGCATGGCTGGGAGGCGGGTGTTCTGTTCGAAGAGACGAGCCGGACGCTGCTGTGCGGCGACCTGTTCACCCAGCTCGGCGACGGCCCGGCGTTGACCGAGTCCGATATTGTCGGGCCGGCGATCTTCGCCGAGGACATGTTCAAATATTCAAGCCTGAATGCCGGCATGCCCACGACGATCCGCCGGCTTGCGGAGCTCTCGCCGCGCACACTGGCGCTCATGCACGGTCCTTCCTTTGCCGGAGATGGCAAGGCTGCACTGCGCGCACTGGCTGCCGACTACGATCGCCGCATCGCCGATTGCATGCCCGTCGCCGCGGCCGCGTGAATCGCACGCGCGATCTCTGACATGTGAGCCCCGACCTTCTGGTCAGGGCTCTGGGGCATGAGGTCACGGGGGATCGGGGGGATGGGGATGACCATCACGGCCCCGATCCAACGTAGTTAACCTTGCACTAACCCGTCTACCAACTCCGCCCGACATGGTTAACCGCTCGGGTACCGCCGTACCGATGGAGCGGTTTTGCGGTAACCGGATGAGTCGTCGGTGCGTTTAGCAACATCTTTGCATGCCGCTGCGATGATGCTGGCGCACACGGACCGAGGAGACCGGCGATGACCGACCTGTCGCGACGCAATGTGATCGGCGCCGCTGCCACCGGCAGCGTCATGGCGGCAGCGGCGAGCGCATCGGAGGCGCTTGCCCAGGGTGGACAGCCGCGCTTCGGGCCGTCGCCCGCGCCGCTCAGCGGCAAGGAGCTGCCGTCGTTCCGCTTCCCGCTCGGTGCGCAACCGGTCAAGAACTACGAGGGCGGCTGGGCGAAAGAAGCGACCGTCGCGGAATTTCCGGTGTCCGAAAAGCTCGCCGGCGTGCTGATGCAGCTTTCGCCCGGTGCGCTGCGCGAACTGCACTGGCACGCCAACGCCGCGGAATGGGCCTATGTGCTCAAGGGCCGCTGTCGCGTCACCACGATCGACCCGCAGGCGCATTCCGAAGTGCTCGACTTCGCCGCCGGCGACGTTTGGTATTTCCCGCGCGGCCACGGCCACTCGATCCAGGGCCTCGGTCCTGACGACTGCCAGTTCATTCTGGTGTTCGACAACGGCTACTTCTCGGAATTCGGCACCTTCAGCATCACCGATTGGCTCGGCCATACGCCGCCCGAAGTGCTGGCCAAGAATTTCGGCGCGCCGGCCGCGACCTTTGCCGCCTTTCCCAAGCGCGAGGTCTATATGGCGAAGGGTTCGGTGCCGCCGCCGTTGCCATCCGATCCTGCACCGGGATCGCTCAACATCGGTGCCGCCACGCACCGCTACCGGCTGCTGGCTCAGCGCGCCGAGACGTATTCCGGCGGTACGATGCGGATCGTCTCGGAGCGCGAATTCCCGATCTCGACCACCATGACCGGCGCGCTGCTGCGGATCAAACCGGGCGGACTGCGCGAGCTGCACTGGCACCCCAACGCCGACGAATGGCAATACTACGTCAGAGGCCGTGGCCGCATGACGGTGTTCGGATCGCATGGCCGCGCGCGCACCGACGAATTCGCCGCCGGCGACGTCGGCTATGTGCCACAGGGCTACGGGCACTACATCGAGAATTTGGGCTCCGAGGAGCTCGAGGCCGTGCTCGTGCTCAACAACGGCAACTATGAATCGATTTCGGTGACGGCCTGGATGGCGGCCAACCCGGACCTGTTGCTCGCCACCAATTTCAAGGTGCCGGAAAAAATCTTCGCGGGCTTCCCGAAGCGCGCAACGATCATGCCGGAGTGATGCGCGCAGTCTGCGCAATGTGCCACGCTATTGCATTGCGCCCCAACGCGCCGATCTCGGCTGGGTCATGGTTCGCGTGACGCTGGATTATCGCTTCTTCTTTTTCTTCGCGAAAATCGCGTTCCAGTTGTCTTTGTAAGCCTGGGTGACCGGTTTCTGCCCCTCGCCCCGGCTATAGCTGGAGGGTGAGGCCGCAACCGTATCGCCACCCTCGGCCTTGGGTGGGTTCACATCTGACGCGCTTTTGTCCTTCGGTGCAGCCTCACTTTTGTCCTTCGGTGCAGCCTCACTTTTGGGAGCGGGATCAGCTTTGATTTTCTTGTCTGCGGTGGCCATTGTCTTTCCTGACGCCAATTGCTCGAACGAGTTGACCTGCCACTGAAGCTTCATCAGCGGCAATTCTGCCCTTGGGTTGATACGCCTTATGGCGCGGTGGCAGCAAGAACTCGCTGATTGCGTGGGCATCTTCGCAAAGACCGGATTTTCCGGTGTCGTTCCCCGCCCGCCGTGCTAAGCGGAGCCGTCATGACGCTTCCCCCCTTTCTCGACCGCCTCCTTGAGCGCGTTCTCCCGGCCTGGATCGACCGCACGCTCGTGGCCAAGGCCGTGAGCTTCGGGCTGATCGGCTGCGTGAACGCGACCGTCGATTTCGTGGTGTTCTCGATCGGCCATCTCTATTTCGAGCTGCCGATCATCCCCGCCAATCTGATCTCGTGGTGCGTGGCGGTCACCAATTCCTACGTGCTGAACTCGATGTTCACCTTCGCCGCCGAGTCCGGCCGCCGCCTGAGTTTTGGGCGATACATCGCGTTCGCGGCGACGCAGGTCGGCGGGCTGATCGCAAACACCATCACGGTGTTCGTGGCGTCCTTTTTCATTCCGGTGCTGGTCGCTAAAGTGCTCGCGATCGGCGCGAGCTTCGTGGTCGACTTCACGCTGTCGCATCTGCTGGTGTTTCGGCGTCGTGAGGAAACACCGCCGCAGTAAGAAACGGAGACTGTCACTTGGCGTACGACGAGAACCTCAAGGTCGAGCATCCGACCTTCGTCACCCACCTGGAATGCTCGTATACCGGCGAGCGCTATCCGGCCGACGAGGTGCATGGCCTCTCGCGCGCCGGCAAGCCGCTCTTGGTGCGCTACGACCTCGAGGGCGTCCGCAAGGCGCTGACCAAGGACGCGCTGGCGAAACGGCCGCCGGATTTCTGGCGTTACCGCGAACTCCTGCCGGTGCGACGCACCGCCGACATCGTCAGTCTCGGCGAGGCGCTCACGCCCTTGGTGCCGCTGCCGCGCACGGCGGCGCGCGCGGGCGCGTCCGAGCTGATCGTCAAGGACGAGGGCCGCCTGCCGACGGGATCGTTCAAGGCGCGCGGGCTTGCGCTCGCGGTATCGATGGCGAAGGCGCTCGGCATCAAGCACATGGCGATGCCGACCAACGGCAATGCCGGCGCGGCGCTCGCGGCCTATGCCAGCCACTGCGGCATCAAGACCACGATCTTCTGTCCCGAGGACACGCCCGAGGTGAACGTCAGCGAGATCGCGCTGCAAGGCGCCGCGGTCTATCGCGTGAACGGGCTGATCGACGACTGCGGCAAGATCGTCGGCGAGGGCAAGGCCAAGGTCGGCTGGTTCGACACCTCGACGCTCAAGGAGCCGTACCGGATCGAAGGCAAGAAGACGATGGGCCTCGAGCTCGCCGAGCAGTTCGGCTGGGAAGTGCCCGACGTGATCCTCTATCCGACCGGCGGCGGCACCGGCCTGATCGGGATGTGGAAGGCGTTCGCCGAGCTGGAAGCGATCGGCTTCATCGGCAAGAAACGCCCGCGCATGGTGGCGGTGCAAGCAACCGGGTGTGCACCCATGGTGCGGGCCTACGAGGCGGGCGAGGAGCACGCGCCGCGCTGGGAGAATGCGCACACCATCGCGTCCGGCATCCGCGTGCCGCAGGCGGTCGGCGACTTTTTGATCCTGCGCGCGGTGCGCGAGAGCAACGGCTTCGCCATCGCGGTCTCGGACGAGGCGATCAGCGCGGCGCTCGACGAGGTGGCGCGCGAGGACGGCTTCCTGATGTGTCCGGAAGGCGCCGCGACCTATGCCGCCTGGAAGCAGGGCCTCGCCGACGGCCGCATCCGCAAGGACGAGCGCGCATTGCTGTTCAACTGCGCGACCGGGCTCAAGTATCCGTTGCCGCCGATACGCCGCACCCTCGACCGCCATAAGCCCATCGACTTCGCCAGCCTTTGAGTCGAAAATCCCCCGAAACAACGATGCTTTCGAGGGAGACGCGGAAATGACGAGTTACACGCGGCGCTTGGTGATGGCAGGGGCAGGGCTCCTGACACTCGTTGCTGTCGGCAATGCAAACGCGCAGGGCGACTACCCCAACAAGGCGGTGCGGATCATCGTCGACTCCGCGCCCGGCAGCGCCACCGACGTCGTCTTGCGGGTCGTCGCCGAGCGGCTGAGCCGGA
Organism: uncultured Alphaproteobacteria bacterium; assembly: GCA_963785745.1. Taxonomy (GTDB): domain Bacteria; phylum Pseudomonadota; class Alphaproteobacteria; order Rhizobiales; family Xanthobacteraceae; genus VAZQ01. The sequence continues at coordinate 516,482 of CAWAWR010000021.1, read as the reverse complement.
TCTGGAACCAGCAGGTGGTCGCGCTCAATAACCCGGGGGCGGGCGGCTCGATCGCGGCGCGCGTGGCGTCGCAGTCGCCGAACGACGGCTACACGCTCTCCTTCGCCGCGGCCTCGACCTTCACCGCACTCGCCGGCGCTCCCGGCGTGCCGGCCAATCTGCCGATCCAGGTGCCGCGCGATTTCCTCCCGATCGGCTTCGTCAGCCAGCAGCCGATGTTCCTCGCGGCGTCGCCGAAGTCCGGCATCAGTTCGATCGCAGATCTGATCGCGGCCGCGAAGAAGAGCCCGGGCGAGATCTCCTATGCGACCACGGGCGTCGGACGCATCACGCACCTGACCATGGAGCTTCTCCAGATGCGCGCCGGCATCAAGCTCCAGATGATCCCCTACGCGGGTGGCCCGAGCCAGGCGCTCAGCGATCTGATCGCCGGCCGCGTGCAGATCGTGCTGGACGGCTATGGCGGGGTTGGTCCGGGAATCGAGGCCGGCTCGACCAAGGGCATCGCGGTCGCCACCGCCAAACGCCTGCCGGAATTCCCGAACCTGCCGACCGTCGCGGAAACGCTGCCCGGCTTCTTCGCCGGCGGCTGGAACGTTCTCGTTGCCCCGTTGGGTACGCCGGACGCGATCATCCGCAAGGTGAGCGTCGATTTGCGCACCGCGCTCGAAGACAAAGGCGTGCAGGCGAAGCTCGCGGCGATCGGCACCTATGTGCAGCCGATGACGCCGGAAGAGCTGACCACGTTCGTCAACGAGCAACAAAAGGTCTGGAAGCCGGTCGCGGAAGCGGTCGCCGCCGCGCAGAAGAAGTAGGTCGAGTGCAATGTACAGGTGCGTTTCTGCCGCCTTTTGTGCATTCGCAATAAGCATCGCGAGCGCCGCAGCGCAGCCTTATCCGTCGCGGCCGATCTCGCTGATCGTGCCCTATCCGGCCGGCGGTCCGCTCGACCAGGTGGCGCGCGTGATGACCGAGCACATGCGCGGCACCCTCGGCCAGCCGTTCGTGATCGAGAACGTGAGCGGCGCCGGCGGCTCGATCGGCGTCGGCCGCGTCGCACGCGCGACGCCGAACGGCTACACCCTCGGCATCGGCGACGTCGGCACGCAGGTGCTCAACGGCGCGGTCTATCCGTTGAACTACGACGTGATGACGGATTTCGAGCCGGTCGCATGGCTGGTCGCAAGCCCGCTGCTGGTGCTGTCGCGCAGCAATCTGCCGGCCAAGACGCTGACCGAGCTGGTCGCGTGGCTGAAGGCGAACCAGGAGAAGGTGTCGCAAGGCTTCATCGGCTCCGGCACGCTCTCGCATCTTTGCGGCCTCTACATGCAGCAGGTCACCGGCAGCAAATGGACCTTCGTGCCGTATCGCGGCGCGGCGCCGGCGATCCAGGATCTGGTCGGCGGGCAGGTCGACATCATGTGTCTCGCGCCGAGCGGCAGCTCGCTGCCTTTGGCGCGCAGCGGCAAGGTCCGCGCCTACGCCATCATGTCGCCGACGCGGCTGCCGTCGGCGCAGGAGATCCCGACCGCCGACGAAGCCGGCGTGCCGGGCCTCCACCTCTCGTTCTGGCAGGCGTTCTGGGTGCCGAAAGGCACGCCCAAGGACGTCGTCGACAAGCTCAACGCCGCCGTGGTGGCGGCGCTGGCGGATGACGGCGTGCGCGCCAAGCTGACCGAGCTTGGACAGATGATCCCCGAGCGCAAGGATCAGACGCCGGAGGCGCTCGCGTCGCTGCGTCGCGCGGAAGCCGACAAGTGGTGGCCGATCATCAAGAAGGCCGGCATCAAGCCGGATCAATAAGACCAACAGAAAGTCAGCCGTTCAATAGTCGGCGGGATCAAGGAGGAACGCATGAGACTTCTGCTCGCGGCAACGGCCGCCATTGCCGTCGTCACCGGCGCGATCAACGCCGCCGCGCAAACCTATCCGAACAAGTCGGTGACCATCATCGTGCCGTTCGCGGCCGGCGGGCCGTCCGATGCGCTGGCGCGCATCATCGGCGACCGCATGAAAGCGACGCTCGGCCAATCCTTCGTGGTGGAGAACATCACCGGCGCCGCCGGCTCGATCGCCGTGGGCCGTGCGGTGCGCGCGGCGCCCGACGGCTACACCATCAGCTTCGGGCATCTCGGCACCCATGTCGCCAACGGCGCGATCTATGCGCTGCCCTACGACATGCTCACCGACCTCGAGCCGGTGGTGCTGCTGCCGAGCAATCCGATGGTGGTGGTGAGCAAGCCGACGCTGCCGGCGAAGAACCTCAAGGAGCTGATCGCCTGGCTCAAGGCCAACCAGGACAAGGCGACCGCGGGCACGGCCGGCGCCGGATCAGGCGCGCACATTGCCGGCGCCTATCTCGAGAGCCTCACCGGCTTACGCTGCAATACGTGCCCTATCGCGGCACCGCGCCGGCCTTGAACGATCTCGTCGGCGGCCAGATCGACATCATCGTCGATCAGGCGTCGAACTCGATGCAGCAGATCCGCGCCGGCCGCATCCGCGCCTACGCGATCACCGATAACAAGCGACTCGCGGCTGCGCCCGAGATTCCGACCGCGGAGGAGGCGGGCCTGCCCGGTTTCCACATGACGCTCTGGAACGGGCTCTGGGTGCCGAAGGGCACGCCGAAGGATATCGTCACGCGGCTGAACGCGGCGGCGGTGGAAGCGATGGCCGATCCGGCGGTGCAGAAGCGCCTCAACGATCTCGGGCTCGACGTGCCCTCGCGCGATCAACAGACGCCGCAGGCGCTCGCCGTCTGGCACAAGGCCGAGGTCGACAAGTGGTGGCCGATCATCAAGAAGGCCGGCATCAAGCCGGAATAGCGTTGGTGTAGACCCGACGCCGCAACACCAGCGTCGCGATGACGATGAAGTTCGCCACGTTGAACGCAACGCCGGCGGCGAAGGCGGGGGCGTAGTAGCCGAAATGATCGTAGAGCGCGCCGGCGAGCCAGGTGCCGCTCGCCATGCCCGAGCCGCTGAGCAGCAGCACCACCGGCACGCGCCAGCTTGCTTCACGCGCCGGGAAATATTCACGCACCGCCAGCACGTAGGCCGGAATGAGCGCGCTGAAGCCGGCGCCGAACGCGGCGGCGACGCCATAGAGGCCCCATTCGTCCTGCGTCACGACGAAGCCGGTCATGGCGAGGCCTTGCAGCAGCGAGCTGATCAGCAGCGTCGACAGGCCGCCGATCCGATCGGAGATCGCGCCCCAGATCTGCCGGCCGAGCACGCCGATCCCCAGCAGCAGCGAGAGCATCATGGCGCCGCTCTGCGCCGAATAGCCGAGGTCGGTGCAGAGCGCGACCAGATGGTTCTGCGGCATCGACATGGTCACGCAGCACAGGAACGACGCCGCGACCAGCAGCGCGAACACCACGTTCGGCGGCCAGCCGAACACGTGCGGCGTCTCGCTCGATGCGCCGGCCGCGCCGGCGGCGTGCGGCGTCTCGGGCGGATCCTTGCAGAAAGATCAGAGCCAGCGGAACGATCACGACGGCGGCGAACAGGCCGTAGGCCACCATGGTGGTCTGCCATCCGAAATTGGCGATGGCGCGCTCGAAGATCGGCGGCCAGACCGTGCCGGCGAGATAGAGCCCGCTCGACAGCAGCGCCAGCGCCGAGCCGCGGCGGCGATCGAACCAGTGGCTGACATAGACATAGAGCGGCGCATTGAGCCCGGCGGTGCCGAGCAGCCCGACGAAGATGCCGTGGCCGAGATAGAGCTGCCAGAGTTCGCCGAAGGTCGAGATCCAGAGCCCGATGCAGACCGACACCGCGCCGAAGATCGCGGTCTTGCGCACGCCGTAGCGCGCCGCCAGCGGTCCCATCACCAGGCCGCCGAGGGAGCTGCCGAACCAGGCGAGCGAGCTTGCCAGCGCCGGCTCCGAGCGCACCCCGCCGAAATCGGCGGCCATCGCCTTGAGGCCGACCGCCACGATCCACAGCGCGCCGAACGCCACCGCGAGCATCACGAGCGACACGCTCGCGACCACCCAGGAGGTTCGCGTCTCGATGCTTGGAATTGACAACGTTAGGTCCCGGCAGTGGCAGCCGCGACACGTCGCGGCGTCACGGCTTTAGCGGGGGAGGAGGCCTAAGTCCATTGCGGCGCTGGCAATGGAGCAATGCGCCAAGGTGCGCTGAACGCGCGTCAGCGGTTCAGGCCGGCCTCGAGCTTCTCGTAGAGCGGATTGTCGCGCGCGAACACGTAGTCGAGGCCGGTGACGGTCACGCCGCCGGCGCCCTTGGCGCGCAGGAAGCTCGCCAGCGCATGCACCCGCGACGGCGGGCAGTGCAGCGTCAGCATGCCCGACGAGGTCGGGCCGCCGAGCGGCGAGACCACGCCGAAGCGCTCGCGCGCCTCGGCGAGCAGCGCGTCGTTGCAATTCGCGAAGCGCGTCCGCACTTCGCGGAAGGCGCGGGCGCGCGCCTGCGCCGCGATGCGGTCGAGCACGTCGCGCGCGATGTCGCGGTTGTCCTCGCTCCAGTCGGCGCCGCTTCGACGCGACCAGATTGGCCTGCGAGCGCAGGATCACGCCGTCCTCGACGATCTTGAGGCCGTTGGCGGCGAGCGTCGAACCGGTCGAGGTGATGTCGACGATCAGCTCCGCGGTGCCGGTCGCCGGCGCGGCTTCGGTCGCGCCCGCGCTCTCGACGATCCGGTAGTCGGTGATGCCGTGCCTGGAGAAGAAGCCGCGCGTGAGATTCAAATATTTGGTCGCGACCCGCATCTTGCGGTCGTGCTTGATGCGGAACGCGGTCGCCACGTCGTCGAGATCGGCCATGCTGTTCACGTCGATCCAGGCCTGCGGCACCGCCACGATCACATTGGCGTCGCCGAAGCCGAGCGGTTCGAGCAGCACCACCTTGGCGTCGGGATCGGGCATTTCCTCGCGCACGAGGTCTTCGCCGGTGACGCCGAAATGCACCGCGCCCTGCGCCAGCAGCAGCGTGATCTCCGAGGCCGAGAGATAAGCGATCTCGACGCCGGGCAGGCCCTTGATGGTGCCGCGATAGTCGCGTTCGCCGCGCGGCTTGACGAGCTCGAGCCCGGCGCGCGCGAAGAACGCGTCGGTGTGCTCCTGCAGCCGGCCCTTGGCGGGCACCGCGATGACGAAGGGGCCGCTCATGACGGCCTCGCGCAGGCGATGAGACGCTCGATCCAGACGCCCAATCCGACCGCCGGGATCGGCGTCGTCGCAGCCGAGGCGGCTGAGCAGCTTGTCGTAGCGGCCGCCGGCGACCAGCGGCGACTCGATGCGGCCGGACGGATCGTGCAGCCGGAACTCGAAGCCGGTGTAGTAGTCGAGCCCGATGAAGAACCGCGTCGAGAAGCGGATGCGCGAGACGTCGACGCCTCGCGCGGCCAGGAATCCGGTGCGGCTCTCGAACAGGTCGAGCGCGGCATTCATGTTCACGTTGGCGTCGCTCGCGAGCTTGCGCAATTCGGCCGCGACCTTGTCGGGATCGCCGGTGATCCACAGGAAGCGCTCGATCAGCAACGCCATTTCATGTGGCAATGAGGTTTGCGAGCCGAGCGCGGCCTGTTCGAGGAAGCGGTCGGCGATCTCTTCGACGGAGCGGCCGCCGACGGCGTTGATGCCGGCGATCGAGAGCAGGTCGATGACCAGCGCGTGCGCGGCCTTCGGCTCGGAGCGCGCCATGGCGGCGAGCACGCCCTCGTATTCCGAGCGTACGCCGCCGGGCTTGACCGCCAGCACATCGAGGTCGCGCTCGAGCCGGCCGGCGCGATTGAAATCCTTCACCAGGCGGCGCTTCCAGGCCGGCGCGAGATCGAGGCCTTCCACCAGCGCCGTGAACAGGCCGACGTCGCCCATGCGGATTTCGGGCGCGGTCACGCCGAATTCGGCGAGGGCTTCGAGTCCGAGCGAAAGCATTTCGGCGTCGGCGGCCGCGGTATCGGTGCGGCCGAACGACTCGACGCCGGCTTGCTGGAATTCATTGGGGCCGTCGTCGCCCTGACGGAAGACCGGGCCGAGATAGCAGAAGCCGGCCGCCTGGCCGGCCTCCGCCGAAGCCAGATAGTCGCGAGAAACCGCGATGGTGAAATCTGGCCGCAGGCACAGCTCCTTGCCGCGACGGTCGGACGTCAGGAACATGCGCTGACGGATTTCCTCGCCCGAGAGGTCGAGGAACGGCTCGGCCGGCTGGATCAGCGCCGGCGACACCCGCCGATAGCCGGCGCGCGCATAGGAGGCGACAAGCGCCGCCGCCCGCGCGTCGGGCTCGGTCGTCTCGGTTATGGTCGCAGCACGGGTCATGGCACAGCTTTGTTGCGCCGCGATGTAACATGGTTCATGCGCAATTTTCGATGAATTGTGACCGGTATCACGGTTTGAATCGCGGGACTCTCTTAACGGAATAGACCCCCTTGAGTCCCGGCGCGGCAGACCGTTAACCCTCCCGCCAGTCCCCCAGCACGCTCCCGACCAGCGCCAGCGCCGCCACCGCCGCGGTATCGGCCCGCAGGATCCGCGGGCCGAGCGCCAGCCGCACGACGTTGGGCAGGGCGCCGAGCGCCGCACGCTCGTGGTCGGCGAACCCGCCCTCGGGCCCGACCAGCACCGCGAGCGGCGGTGGCTCCGCGCCCTTGCGGGCGGCCGCGAGCGCCGCGACCGGGTCCTTCACGTCCGCCGCCTCGTCGCAGAACACCAGCACGCGCGACGGATCGCGGCCGGCGATCATGCGGTCGAACGCGATCGGCTCGGCGATCTCGGGGACGGTCAGGATGCCGCATTGCTCGGCGGCTTCGACCGCATTGGCGCGCATGCGTTCGAGATTGATGCGGCCGACCTGCGAATGCTGCATCAGCACCGGCTGCAGCCGCGACGCGCCCATCTCGACCGCCTTCTGCACCATGTAGTCGAGGCGCGCATGCTTGAGCGGCGCGAACAGGTAATGCAGATCGCGCGGCGGGGTCTGCGGCGCGGGTCTGCTCGCCGACGTCGAGCGCGGCGGATCGCTTGCCGCCGTCGGCGAGCGCCGCGCGCCACTCGCCGTCGCGCCCGTTGAACACCAGCACGCCGTCGCCGGCTTTGAGCCGCATCACGTTTTTCAGGTAGTTCGCCTGTGCAGCATCGAGCGGGAGCCGCGCGCCGGCGGCGAGCGGAGCGTCGATATAGAGGCGCGGTGAGCGGAAATCGTAGCGCGGCATCGCATTGGAATGCCGTGTTATCGCCCCAATGAAAAGGCCCTCTTATGACCGGCCGCAGCATTGCAGCGGCGAACCAGTGGGTGAGGGGCCATGGGTCGGGCTTTGGTGGTCATCGCGATTGTTGCCACGACACTCCACCATGCCGATGCGCAATCTGGCGGCACGCCCGGACTGCCGGGTGGCGCGCCTGGAGGATCGCCCGCAGAAGGATTCCGCGAGGCGCCCCACACGCTGCCGCCGTTGCAGTGCCAACAGTTGCTGACGCTACGCGACGAATTGCAGAAGCACGGCGCGGCGATCACCGCGGCAAACGACAAGAGGGCGAATGTGAGGATCGCCTGCCCGCTGTTCCGCATCTACATCGCGACCGAAGCGAAGATGCTCCAGGCGCTGGATACCCATGGAGCCTCGTGCGGTGTGCCGGCACACGTCAACGAGCAGGTTCGAGGGAGCCACGCCAAGGCGCAACAGATGCGGCAAACAGGTTTGCGATAGGGTGCCGCCACAGCCCTTGTATTACGATGCGCCTCCATTCCGCAAAGATCACTCCGGCGAAGGGATGAACCCGATCCCGAGGCGTGAGCCTTGGCCCACACGGCTCAGTGAGCGCCGATAAGCGTTTGCGGAGGGCGAAAACCGGAGCGCGGCATAGTGTCGTGGCCTGCGGGGCGTATCACCTGGCCGTGAACAGCCCGGGCTTTCCAAGGCTGCCGCGGTGGTTGAAAGATTAATTCGGTGGATACGCCGTGTTATTGCCCCATTGAAAAGCCTGTTAATATGCCCGGGGGCAAGGTCATTCGCCGGTGATTCACCGCCCGGCGAGGAGGGAATGACGATGATGATCTGCCGGGTCCTGCTGGCGATGGCGATTGTGGGCCTGACGATCCCCTATGCCGGGGCGCAGTTCGGCGGCATGCCCGGAATGCCGGGCAGCGGACCGCCCGGCGGAGGATTCGGCGGTCCGCCGCAAGGCCCGCCGCCGCAGTGCAAGGAATTGCTGTCGCTGCGCGACGACTTGCAGAAGCACGGCGCGGCGATCGGCGCGGCCAATGACAAGAAGGCGGACGTCAAGATCGCCTGCGGATTGTTCCGCACCTACATCGCCACCGAAGGCAAGATGCTCAAGGCGCTGGAGACCAATGGCGCGTCATGCGGCGTGCCGGCGGAGGTCCTCCAGCAGGTCAGGGGCAGCCACGCCAAGGCGAAGCAGATCGGCAAACAGGTTTGCGACGCGGCCGCGCGCGGACCCGCGCCCTCCGGGCCGACGCTCTCGGATGCGCTCGGCACTTCGCCAGTGTTGCCCAGCACGACTGAAAAGAAGGGCGCCGGCACCTTCGAGACCCTGACTGGCAATCCATTCCAGCGATGAGCGACGCGGCCGGACGCGTCGCGGATTCAACCGGTAACTGGGTTGATAGCCGCGCGCCCCACTGGCTGCGTCCATACCTGCGGCTCGCAAGGCTTGATCGGCCCATCGGCTCTTGGCTGCTGCTGATCCCGTGCTGGTGGTCGCTCGGCCTCGCGGCGATCCACGCCGGCCAGCCGGTCAACATCTGGCACGCGGTGTTGTTTTTCGTCGGCGCCTTCGCCATGCGCGGCGCCGGCTGCACCTGGAACGACATCGTCGATCGCGATCTCGACGCCATGGTCGAGCGCACGCGCTCGCGGCCGATCCCGTCGGGACAGGTGAGCGTGCAGGCGGCGGCCGGCTTCCTGGTCGCGCAGGCGCTGATCGGGCTCGCCGTACTGTTGCAGTTCAACGCCTTCACGATCTGGACCGGCATCGCGTCGCTGGCGGTGGTCGTAGTCTATCCGTTCATGAAGCGCGTCACCTATTGGCCGCAGATCGTGCTCGGCCTGGCATTCTCGTGGGGCGCACTGATGGGCTGGCCGGCGACCTTCGGCCGGCTCGACTGGCCCGCGCTGGTTCTCTATGCCGGCTCGATCGCATGGGTGATCGGCTACGACACCATCTATGCCCATCAGGATCGCGAGGACGACGCGTTGATCGGAATCAAGTCGACGGCGATCCTGTTCGGCGAAAACACCCGGCCGCTGCTGGCGGTGTTCTACACGCTGGCGGTGGCGCTGATGGCGGTCGCCGGATGGGGCGCCGGCGCCGGCATCGTGTTCTCGGTGGGGTTGGTCGCGTTCGCCGCGCAGCTCTCGTGGCAGATCAGCCGCTTCCGGATCGGCGATCCGGATTTGTGCCTCAGGCTGTTCAAGTCGAACCGCGACGCCGGGCTGATTCTGTTCGCGGCGATGGTGCTCGACGTGCTGGTGCGCCGCGCCGTCGGGTGAGCTGAGGCTGGCCTCATCAACGTATCGTGATGGCTCGCGCCGGTCTGCTCGGCCACCGCTCCAGCGTCTGCATCGCTACCCGCTGATTTGAGCGGATTGCCGCGTATTCGCGGCCCCTGCCTCGACCGCCCCTGCAGGCGGCAAAATCCTCAGAAAATCTCCAGACCGGGCAAGGTTTTTCGCCAAGCCGGCCGCGCGGCTTGCCGCTAAAGACCCGCCTCGTTGCGGGCTGGGGACGGCACAAGAAAAAGAGGATGTTATGAGCCTGACCCAAGCCTATACGCGGCTGTCGCCGCTTCCGATCGGCCCCGCTTGGGGCGTCGACTCCGCCGCCGCCAGCGGCGCGCGCCCGCGGCTCAATTCCGTCGACCTGTTGCGCGGCCTCGTGCTGATGGTGATGGCGCTCGACCACACCCGCGATTTCTTCGGCGCGAGCGGAATGAATCCGCGCGACGTCGCCGAGCCCGCGCTGTTCATGACCCGCTGGATCACGCATTTCTGCGCGCCGATCTTTGTGCTGCTCGCCGGCCTGTCGGCTTACCTCTATGGCGCGCGCGGACGCACCACCGCCGAGCTCTCGCGCTTCCTGCTGACGCGTGGCCTCTGGCTGATCCTGATCGAGTTCACGGTCGTGCGGTTCGGCTGGATGTTCGCGTTCAACCTCGACTACTTCATGATGCAGGTCATCTTCGCCATCGGCGCCGCCATGGTGGTGCTGGCCGCGCTCGTGCATTTGCCGCGCTGGGCGATCGCCGCGATCGGCATCGGCCTCATCACCGGCCACAACCTGCTCGACGGCATCCGCGCCGAGGACTTTGGCGCGCTCGGTTGGATCTGGAACATCCTGCATGTGCCCGGCATGCTGGTCGTCGGCAACGGCACCAAGCTGTTCGCGGTCTATTCGTTGCTCCCCTGGATCGGCGTGATGGCGGCGGGCTATGCGCTCGGGCCGCTGTTCAAGGCCGATCGCAGCGTGCGCGTAGATTGGCTGTTGATCCTCGGTTTCGTCGTGACCGTCGGTTTCGCATTGCTGCGCGCGACCAATTTCTACGGCGACCCGCAGCCATGGGTTGCCCACGAGAGCGCGCTCGCAACCGTTCTCTCGTTCATCAATTGCGAGAAGTATCCGCCGTCGCTGCTCTATCTGATGATGACGCTCGGGCCGGGCCTGTTGCTGCTCGCGGCCTTCGAGACGGCGCGCGGGCGCCTCGCCGACATCGTCGTCACCTTCGGCCGCGTGCCGTTCGCCTACTACGTCGTGCACCTCTACCTGATCCACGCGCTGGCGGCGGCGTACGTCTGGGCGACGGGCGGCGACGCCTCCTTCATGTTCGGCAATTTCCCAAGGGGAAAGCCGCCGGGCTACGGGATGTCTCTCCCCGGACTCTACCTGGTGTGGTTGATGGTGCTGGTGGCGCTTTATCCGCTCTGCCGCTGGTTCGCCGCGCTCAAGCAGCGCCGCCACGACTGGTGGCTGAGCTACCTCTAGGCGCGATTTACCCAGGTCCAGTAGCAAGACAATCACGGAACTTGTGCTAGCCTGAAGCCGTGCGCGGAATGAGTACGGGTACCGCACGTGCAACAAGGTCTGGGAAAGCAGGCTCGGCTTGAGCGGCTTGCCGCCGGCATCGACCTGACGCGGTGGGCGGGCTTGATCGTCCTCGCCGCGGTCGTCGGCATCTCCTATTTCGTGGCCGCGCGACAGAGTCTTGCCCTGCTGACCAAGCCTGAGGGCGTTGCGGTGTTCTGGCCGGCCGCCGGTGTCGCGGCCGGCGTCCTGATCGCTCTCGGGCCGCGTGCGCGCTGGCCGGTCGTTGTCGGCACGATGGCCGCAACCATCGTCGCCAATCTGTTCGGCGACCGAAATCTGTGGAGCGCGGTTCTGTTCGCCGTATGCAATGCCGGTGAAGCTGTGCTGGCGGCATGGCTGATCGAGCGGGCGTTCGGTCCGGGTTTCAGGTTGGTGCGGGTGCGCAACGTCCTCGGACTGGTCGCGGCGGCGATCGTCGGGACCGCGGCTTCGGCCATCGGCGGCACCATCGGAATCAAATTGTTTCACAATGCGGACGCGCCATTGCTGGCGACCTGGCAGCACTGGCTCGCATCGGACGCATTGGGGATCATCACGGTCGCGCCGCTGCTGATCGAGCTCGCCTCCACCTCGCGCGATCGACTATCCCGGAGCGAGCTCATCGAAGGCGTGTTGGCGGTCGTCGCGCTGGCCGTGATGTGCATCGTTGCCATCTTCCAGCGCTGGGAGCTCCTGGCGACGGTCGGACCCGTCGCGCTGCTATTTGCGCCGCTGCTGTGGCTTGCGGCGCGTTGCCGGCCGATTTTTGCGTCCGCCGCCGCGTTCATCGTGAGCCTCTCGATCGTTTGGACCACCACCTTCGGCATCGGCTATTTCGGCAATCCAAGTCTCTCAATGACCGAGCGCGTGTTGGCCGCGCAAATCAGCATTCTGATCGTGACGCTCGGCGCGCTGGTTCTCGCCGCGCTGTTTGCCGAAATCCGCGACAAGCGGCGATTGGCCGAGATCGCGCTGCAAGCCAGCGAAACGCAACGATTTCTCATTGAAACCGAACGGCTCGCTGCGCTCGGCGGGCTTGTTGCGGGCGTGTCACACGAGATCAACACGCCGGTCGGCACCAGCCTGACAGTGGCCTCAACGCTCGCGCATCGCTGCGCCAATTTTGCCGATCAGATCGCTTCCGGCGAGGTGCGCCGCTCCCAGCTTGCCGAGTTCGCCGACACCTGTCGCGACGCTTCACACCAGCTCGTTGCGAATCTCGAACGCGCCGGCGAGCTCATTCAATCGTTCAAGCAAGTTGCCGTCGATCGCAGCCTCGCCGACCGGCGCACCTTCGACCTCAAGCTTGTCACCGAGCAGGTCGTGGTCAGTGTGCGGCCGGGCCTGAAACGATCGCGACATTCACTTGGCGTGGAAATTCCTCCTGACATCACGCTCAACAGCTATCCGGGTCCGTATGGGCAGGTGTTGACCAATCTCATCTTCAATGCCGTGACGCACGGCTTCGCCGATGGGCGTGACGGACATGTGCTGATCAAGGCGCGTCGGCTCGGCGCCGATCAAGTCGAGGTCGCCGTCGCCGACGACGGCGTTGGCATTCCGGGCGATGTCCAGCGCCACGTCTTCGATCCGTTTTTCACCACCCGGCGGGCGCAGGGCAGCACCGGGCTTGGCCTCTACATCGTCCACAATCTTGCGACGCAGCAGCTCGGCGGTACGGTCACGCTCGTTTCCGCGCCGGGAAAGGGCACGACCGTCCAGATCACGCTTCCGCTGGTCGCGCCCGGTCAGGCACAGCCGGCGAGCGCGGCCGCGCGCTTCGGCGCCTAGCCGACGCGCGCGCTGGCCGGAGGTTGCCGGCATCAACACGCCGTAGCGTTTCGGGCTGGATCAGTTGCGCGCGATGATCTCGCGCTCGTCGCGATGCACGGTCGCCTCCGCGATCGAACGGCCGGGCTTGCGCCGCAGAAAAATAGATGGCCGCCGCGTCCTGATCGCCGTGCGCTTTCGACGCCGCCAGGTGGGGGTGGCAACGCGGACAGCGCCCATGCGTTCGAACGCTTCGCGCAAGCGTCCGTCCGCGTCGGCGACCAGGAGCGGCATGCCAAGTACGCGCGCCCACGACTGCCATTCGGACACGATGTCCGTGCCGTCGTCAGCGTTGAAGAGGGGAAGGGAGAGAGCTTGATCCCGGTGCTCCAGCACGATGGAGATCGTGCCGGGTGCATTGCCTTCTGGCGGCTGCATGCGGAGCGCGACGCCAAGATAGTGGGCAACCGGAAGGTTGACCGCCATCTTGATGCCACGTACCGCGCGCCGAACGACGACCCGTTCCCGGGTCAGTTCGACGTGGCGCACGCGTCCGTCGGCCGCCTTGTCGGCAACCGAGAACCGCACCGGTAGCGTGAAAGGGTCGAGCCGCTCATCACGGCTCGACCCAGTAGGCATGACCCTGCCCACGAGTGTTTGACGCCTCACGAACTTGCTCCCCGCCGGGTTTTCCCCGGTCGTTGGCCCCCGTCGGAGTTCGTCCCCCGATCGTTGCCGCAAACATGCCGCAAAGCCTTCGGAATCCGCTTAATGTTCCTGGTTAATCTGCGGTATCAGAAGGGGCGCCTCGACTCATGATTGACGGGACGTTGCCGCGTTACGTCAATTTGCCGTCAACCACTCCACTCACCGCTCAAACGCAGTTAGAACCACGCAATGACATCTCTCCTCGATCAGACAGCTCTCTCCGATCTCGCCGAGCGGCTCGTGACCGCGGCGCGCCGCGCCGGCGCCGACACCGCCGACGCGGTCGCAGTGCGCTCGATGTCGCTGTATGTCGGCGTGCGCGAAGGCGCCGTCGATGCGTCGGAGCGCTCCGAAAGCGACGACGTCGGCTTGCGCGTGTTCGTCGGCCGCCGCACCGCGGTGGTGTCGACCAACGACATCAAGGGCGACGTCGCGCCGCTCGCCGAGCGCGCGGTCGCGATGGCCAAGGTCGCGCCCGAGGACAAGTTCGCGGGCCTTGCCGATCCTGCCTTGCTGGCGCGCACGCAGCCCGAGCTCGATCTGCTCGATCCCGAACTGCCGCCGGTCGCCACGCTCGAGGATCGCGCGCTGCGCACCGAGGCGGCGGGTCTGGCGGTCAAGGGCGTCAGCAAATCGGAAGGCGCATCCGCATCCGCCAGCATTGGCGGAATGGTGCTGGTGACCAGCCACGGCTTTCGCGGCGCCTATCTCGTCTCCCGTAGTGGCTTCAGCATGTCGGCGATCGCCGGCCAAGGCACCGCGATGGAAACCGACTACGATTTCACGAGCGCGCTGCATGCTTCCGATCTTGAATCGCCCGAAAAGGTCGGGCGGACCGCGGGCGAGCGCGCGGTGGCGCGGCTCAATCCACGCAAGGTCGAGACCACCAAGGTTCCGGTGATCTACGACAAGCGGGTCGCGAGCTCACTGGTCGGGCATCTCGCCGGCGCGGTCAACGGCAGCTCGGTCGCGCGCAAGACGAGCTTCCTCCGGGAAAAGCTTGGCGAGCGCCTGTTCCGCCCGGGCATCCGTATCATCGACGATCCGCTGCGCAAGCGCGGGCAGCGCTCGCGGCCGTTCGACGGGGAGGGCGTCGCCGGCAAGCGGCTCGCGCTGATCGAGGACGGCGTGCTGATGTCGTGGCTGCTCGACAGCGCGACCGCACGCGAGCTCGACCTTGTCACCACCGGCCACGCGTCGCGCGGCGTGTCGTCGGCGCCGTCGCCGGGTGCGACCAATCTCTATCTCGAAGCGGGCACCATGAGCCCCGACGAACTGATGGCCGATATCGCCGAAGGCTTCTATGTCACCAGCCTGATCGGCATGGGCGTCAACCAGGTCACCGGCGACTACAGCCGCGGCGCATCCGGCTTCTGGATCGAGAAGGGCAAGCCGACTTACGCGGTGAGCGAGGTCACGATCGCGGGCAATCTCGTCGACATGTTCGCGAGCCTCACACCCGCGAACGACCTCGAGTTCAAGCACGCCGTCGATGCGCCGACCGTCCGGGTGGAGGGCCTGACCGTTGCAGGCCGCTGATCGCTCCACGGAACGCGATCTCCTGGCGGCGGCGGTCCGCGAGGCCGGCGCGCTGGCGCTCAAGACCTTCCGCAGCCCGATGCGGCAATGGATCAAAGGCAAGTCGTCGCCGGTCAGCGAGGCCGATATCGCGGTCGACGCGCTGTTGCGCGAGCGCCTCGGCGGCGCGTTCCCCGCCTATGGCTGGCTGTCGGAAGAAACCGAGGACGATCCGCGGCGGCTCGAGGCGGATTCGGTCTGGATCATCGATCCGATCGACGGCACCCGCGCCTATCTCGATGGCAGGGACGACTGGGTCGTCTCGGTGGCGCTGGCGTCGGGCGGCCGGCCGCGCCTCGCCGCGCTTTACGCGCCGGTGACGGAGGAGTTCTTCTTCGCGGCGGCCGGCGAGGGCGCGACCTGCAACGGCGCTCCGATCCAGGTGCGGCCGGGCGCCGGACTGGAGGGCGCCAAGATGCTTGGTCCCAAGCGCTTCCTCGGCTCGCTCGCCGAGATCCATCCTTCGGTGGTGCCGTTGCCCCGGCTCGGCTCGCTGGCGCTGCGGCTTGCGCGGGTCGCCCATGGCCAGGTGGACGTCACCATCGTCAGCGGGAACAGCCACGATTGGGACCTTGCGGCTGCCGACCTTTTGGTGCACGAAGCCGGCGGCGCGCTGACCGATATCGACGGCGAGCGACTCATATACAATTGTCCGCAGCCGGTGCATGCGCTGCTGGTCGCTGCCAGCCAGTCGCGCCATGGCACGGCACTTGCTCTCATACGAGAACGCAGAGCGCAGTTCGTCTGACGCTTTCGTCGGTATCGTGACTGGGTGAACTAACTTGGGGAACTTCGATGGCCGAGCAACCAAAGGGGCAACTGCTGCACCTGGTCTTTGGTGGAGAATTGAGCGACCTTGGCAGCAACGAGTTCAGGGACCTCAACAAACTTGAGATCGTCGGAATTTATCCCAACTACGCCACGGCTTATGCCGCCTGGAAGGCGAAGGCCCAGCAAACGGTTGATAACGCGCACATGCGCTATTTCATCGTCCACATGCATCGTTTGCTCGACCCCGAGACCGATACGACGCGAGGCCAAGGTTGATTGCCTTGTTATTGTACGGCCGGTGATTGGACTTGTTGCTCTGCAATAGTTCACAGGTTATGGGCGCGATGATGAACGCGGCCGTTGTCAAGTCTGGAACGGCGAAGCCAGAGCCGTTACTGTGAACACCGCCCGATCCGGAGAGTAGTGTTGTCCCAGGGGGTCGTCGAAAGGCCTATGACGGCAGACCGGTTGCCACTCTCGTTGCGCGCCTATCGGCTGGCAACGTCGGCAGGGTCGCCGTTGGCCGGCCTTCTGCTGTCGAATCGACTGAAGCGCGGCAAGGAAGATCCCGCGCGGCTTGCCGAGCGGCGCGGCGAAACGCGCATCGCCCGGCCGGACGGCCCGCTGGTTTGGATTCATGGTGCGAGCGTCGGCGAGGTCGCTGCGATCATTCCGCTGATCGAGCGCATCGTGGCGAAGGAATTCAAGGTCCTGCTGACCTCCGGCACCGTGACCTCCGCCAAGCTCGCCGGCCAATGGCTGCCGCCGGGAGTCATCCATCAATACGTCCCGCTCGATGTGCCGCGCTTCGTGAAGCGCTTTCTCAACCACTGGAAGCCTGACCTCGCTTTGTTCACTGAATCCGATCTGTGGCCGAACCTGATCCTGACCAGCGCGGAGCGCCACATCCCGATGATCCTGGTCAACGGGCGGGTGTCGGAGCGCTCGTACAACCGCTGGCGCCACGCGCCCGGCATGATCTCGGCACTGCTGCGCCGGTTCGATCTCTGCCTCGCCCAGTCCGCCGCCTATGCCGCGCGCTATCGCGATCTCGGCGCGCCGCGCATCTCCACCACCGGCAACCTGAAGCTCGATGTGCCGGAGCCGCCCGCCGACCAGGACAACCTGCGCAAGCTGCAGGAGGCGATCGGCGACCGCGTGACCATCGCCGCCGCCTCGACGCATGCCGGCGAGGAAACGACATTGATCGAGACGCATCGCCGGTTGCGCCGCACGTTTCCGCGGCTGCTGACGATCATCGCGCCGCGCCACCCGGATCGCGGGCCGGGGATCGTCGAGATCGCGAAGAACGCAGGCCTCACCGCGTCGCTGCGCTCGCGCGGCAAGCTGCCGGAGGCGCAGGACGACATCTACGTCGTCGACACGCTGGGCGAGCTCGGGCTGGTCTACCGGCTCGCGCCGATCGTCTTCATGGGCGGATCGCTGGCGAGCCACGGCGGGCAGAATCCGGTCGAGCCGATCAAGCTGGGCGCCGCCGTGCTGCACGGCCCGCATGTCTGGAATTTTGCCGAGCTGTACGAAGAGCTCGACAGCCGCGCGCGGCGCGGAATTGATTGGCGACGTCGGCCGGCTGACGGTGCGTGTGGGCGCGCTTGCTGATCGACACCAAGGAGCGGGCGCGGATCGCCGGTGCAGCGCGCGAAACCGTCGAGCGTCTCGGCGGCGCGCTCGAGCGGACGCTGACCGCGCTCGATCCCTATTTCATGCAGATCCGGCTCGAGCGCAGAAGCGGCCATGCGTGAGCCGCCGTTCTGGTGGCGGCAGGACAGCCCCGCCGCTGCGCTGCTGTCGCCGTTGGCGGCGATCTATGGCGCCGTCGCCGCGCACCGGATGGCGCGAACAGGCTGGAAAGCCGGCGTGCCGGTTGTCTGCATCGGCAATCCGACCGTCGGCGGCGCCGGCAAGACGCCGGTGGCGCTCGCGGTCGCGCGCATGCTCGAGTCCGCCGGCGAAGCGCCGGCGTTCCTGAGCCGCGGCTATGGCGGGCGCGCTTGCCGGACCGGTGCGGGTCGATCCGGCCCAGCATCGCGCATCCGACGTCGGCGACGAGCCGCTGCTGCTGGCGCGCACCGCGACCACCATCGTCGCGCGCGACCGCGTGCAGGCGGCGCGCAAGCGGCGGTGGCGGCCGGCGCCGGCGTCATCGTGATGGACGACGGATTCCAGAATCCGTCGCTGGCCAAGGATTTTTCCGTCCTCGTCGTCGATGCGAGGCGCGGCATCGGCAACGGCCGGGCCATCCCCGCCGGGCCGCTGCGCGCGCCGCTCGACGCGCAGCTCGACCGCGCGCAGGCGCTGATCGTGGTCGGGGAGGGCGACGCGGCGGGCGTCATCGACGCAGCCCGTAGACGTTCGCTGCCGGTGTTCAAGGCGCGGCTTGCGCCCGATGCGGCGTTCATTGCCTCGCTTGCCGGCAGGCGCGTGCTCGCCTTCGCCGGCATCGGCGATCCCGAGAAATTCTTCGCCACGCTGCGCGAGGCCGGTGTCGCGGTCGCCGCGACCAGGAGCTTCGACGATCACCACCGCTATACGCAGGCCGAGGCGCAAGTCCTGCGCGACGAAGCGCATCGCACGGGCCTCGTCCTGGTCACGACCGAGAAAGACCTGGCGCGCATGCAGGAAGATCGCCGATGCCGCGCTGCTCACCGCGCTGGCGCGCGCGCTGCCGGTGACGCTGGAATTCGACGACACGTCGGATTTCGGAGCTTGCTGCGGGAGCGGATCGCACACGCCCGCGCGGGCGGCTGAGCAGGCTACTTTTTCGGGCTGGGGAAATGCCGCTGCAGCACGACCTCGGGCGAGACATAGGCTTCCTGCAGGTCGACGCTCCAGTATTTCAGCTCCTCGAGCGGAATCGGCGTGCCGGTGACGGCGCAGCGCACGAAGGCGCCCGGCCGCAACACCCGGAAATCCCCGTCGAGGTATTTCACCTCGGCCTCGCCCGCCATCGGGGAGGAGCGATCGAAACGGTTCAGCACGTCAAAATCTCCGCCGCAGTCTGCGACCCTAAATTAGTCTTGGACCCCAAAATAGTCACGTGCCGCCGAATGTCACCCGTTTCCGTGATCAAACAATCGTTGAAAAGCGTGCACAACCGGTAAGCAGCGTTCGAGGCGGTTTTACGCTCAGAACAGGCTGCCCTGGCCTTCATCGCTGCCGGCCCGCCGCCGCCGGCGCGGCCTTGGCGCCACCACAGGCGCCAGCGAGGGCGCGCCTTCCGCCGCCGCCCGCACGCGTCCGTCGGCAAATTCGATGTCGAGGCCCTGGCCGGCCTCGACCGCCGCGGCCCGCCGCAGCGGACTGCCGTCGAGGCTGCGCACCAGCGCGAAGCCGCGCTCGAGCACGCCACGATAGGACAGGGCGGTCAGGAGCTGGCCCGCGCGCTCGATCCGCAGGTCGCGGTTGTCGAGCAGGTTCTCGATCGCGCGCTGGGCGCGCTCGCCGAACGCGTGCAACCGCTCGCGGTGGCGAGCGATCCCGACAAGACGCGCGTCGCGATAGGTCTTGCGTGCCGTCGCGAGACGCCCCTGCAGGTTGTTGAAACGCTCGCGCCGCCGTTCCACATGGGCGCTCAGCAGCCGCGGCTCGATGCGCCCCGCGATGCGGGAGAACTTGACCCGGTCGATCTGCGTATTCGCGATCAGCGCGCGCGGCAGCCGCGCGGTCGCGTGATCGAGCCGCTGGCGCGCCACGGCCAGCAGCTCGTCCGCGTCCGGCAGCGCGCGCGCGGCGGCGCGCAGCTCGGTGCGGCGCGCCTCCTGGCCGCGCTGCCAGCAGGCGAGCGAGCGCCGCGCGAAACTGTCGATCCGCACCAGCAGCTCGGCGCGCACCGGCACCGCCATCTCGGCCGCCGCCGTCGGCGTCGGCGCGCGCACGTCGGCGGCGAAATCGATCAGCGTCACGTCGGTTTCATGGCCGACCGCGGAGATGAGCGGGATCATGCTCTCGGCGGCGGCGCGCACCACGATTTCCTCGTTGAACGACCAGAGGTCCTCGAGCGAGCCGCCGCCGCGCGCGACGATCAGGAGGTCCGGGCGCGGGACGCGTCCGTTCGGCGCCAGCGCGTTGAAACCGTGGATTGCCGCCGCGACTTGCTCGGCGGAGCCTTCGCCCTGCACCTTCACCGGCCACACCAGCACCCGGCGCGGGAAGCGGTCGGCCAGGCGATGCAGGATGTCGCGGATCACCGCGCCGGTCGGCGAGGTGATGACGCCGATCACCGACGGCAGGAACGGCAGGAGCTGCTTGCGCGACGGATCGAACAGGCCCTCGGCGGCGAGCTTCTTCTTGCGCTCCTCGACCAGCGCCATCAGCGCGCCAAGCCCGGCCGGCTCCAGCGCCTCGATCACGATCTGGTATTTGGACTGCCCGGGATAAGTGGTGACGCGGCCGGTGACGACCACTTCGAGCCCGGCTTCGAGCTTGAGCTTGATGCGGCTCGCGGTGGTGCGCCAGATCACGCCCGCGAGGCAGGCCTTGTCGTCCTTGAGGTCGACATAGACGTGACCGCTGGAGTGATATTTGACGTTGCCGAGCTCGCCGCGCACGCGCACCTGCCCGAACGCATCCTCGATGGTGCGCTTGAGCGAAGCCGACAGTTCGGAGACCGTCAGCTCGATGAGATTGAGACGCGGTTCGTTCATGCGTGTCGCCGGTTCCGGGCCGCAAGAGCTATCAAACCCGGCCCGGACTCCATAGTCCTAGATGGCGGCGATTCGCTCAATTCGCTACCGCCGCATCCACCGTCGGACAGCTGCGCTTCTCGATCGGCAGGGTGTAGGGCTCGGCATTGCTCTTGTCGACCACGACGGTGCGCAGCATTGCTTCCTTCGGCACGGCCTGCTTGCGGATGAGGCGGATCGCCAGTTGCGCAGCAACGCACCCCTCGATGAAGCCGTTGTAGTCGCCACTCGCCACCATCTGGCCCGATTTGATGAGGTCGGCGGCGTCCCGGCTGGCGTTGATCCCGACGATCAGCGCGGTCCGCCGGTTGGGCCCGAGCGCGTCGAGCGCGCCGAGCGCCATCGGATCGTTGGCGGCGAGCACGCCGTCGATCTGCGGGAACTTGCGAATCCAGGTGTTCATCAGGTCGGCCGCCGGCTTGCGGGCGTAGTTGCCGTTGCCCCTCGCCAGCACTTTCACCTTGGGAAACTCCTTGAGCGCCTCGTTGAATCCGCGCACGCGCAACGCGCTCGAGGGGATGTTGTCCGGTCCTTCCATGATCACCACCGTGCCGCTGCCGTTCATGGCCTTGAGCAGCGTGACAGCGGTGGCGCGCGCGATCGCCTGGTCATCGCTGCCAACATAGGCGGCCGCACCGCCGCCGGCGAGACGATCGTTGACGTTGATGACCGGAATGCCGGCCGCCGTGAATTTCGAGACGATCGGCACCAGCGCCTTCGCATCGGTCGGCGTGAATACCACCGCGTCCGGCTTCGAGCGCAGCGCCTCTTCGGCCAGCGAGGTCTGCTGCGCGACGTTGTCGGCGCTGGTCGGGATGAAATTGAACACCAGGATTTTCTCGGCGCGGGCCGCGGTTTCGGCGCCGATGCGGATGGAGCGGGCTACCGGATTGCCCTGGCTCTTGGTGAACACCGCAATCGTCTGCGCGTCCGCCGGCGCTTGCCCCAGTGGAATCAGCATCGCAATCGCGGCGGCACAGGCGGCTCCATGGCGCATCATCGTCGTCCTCCCGGATTTGATCTTGTCCCAAACTATAGCCGAGCGCCGTCAGGCGGCAAACGACCGCCACAGCCACCAGCCGGCCAGCGCGCCCGCCGCGATCCAGATCAGGATGATGATCGCCGCCGCCACGGTGCTGCGCGGCCGCCCCGCCAGCGTGGCCGCCCGTTCGCGGAATTCCGTCATCAAGGTGGCCGGAACCAGCCGGACCACCAGGAGTATCCCCAGCGGTACAATCACGAGGTCGTCGAGATATCCGAGCACCGGAATGAAATCGGGAATGAGGTCGATCGGGCTCAGCGCATAGGCCGCGACCGCCATCGCCAGCGCCTTGGCGTACCAGGGCACGCGCGGATCGCGGGCGGCGATCCACAGCGCAAGCACGTCGCGCTTGATCAGTCGCGCCCATTGTTTGGCTCGCTCCAGCATGGTGGGACCATGGGCCTGCGCGGGAGCCGTCATCGTGCGACCGGCGCCGTCAGTTGCTTCACCAGCCGGTAGAGGAATTCCTTGCTGGCGTAGACGTCCTTCACGGCGACGCGCTCGTTGCGGCCGTGCACGCCGTTGCTGCCCTGTTCGCTGAACAGGCCGGAGACGCCGTAGGCCGGGATGCCGGCGTTGCGCAGCCAGCGATTGTCGGTGTAGCCCGCGGACATCGTCGGGCTGGACCGGCACGCCCGGCCACATCTCCGCCGCGAGGCGCGACACCGTCTGCATCACCTCGGGATGCGGCGGGGAGGGCGGCGCCTGCGTCGGCCGGCCTTTGGGCGTGATCGCTCACTTTTTCGTCGGCGATGACGCGCGCCGAGGATGTTGCGCGGTCTCCTCCACCGGCTCGTCCGGCAGGATGCGGCAGTTCACCGTAGCGCGCGCGGTCTGCGGCAGCGCGTTCTCCACCGTGCCGGCTTCCAGCAGCGTGGCGACGCAAGTGGTGCGCATCTGCGCGTTGTAGGTTGAATTGGCCGAGAGTGGCGCCAGCGCGGCGGGATCGGTCGAGCCCGCCAGCAGCGCCTTGATCGCTGCCGCCATCGGCGGCGCTTCGGTTTCGGCCAGGCGCTCGAAATTGGCGCGCGTCACGACATTGAGCCGCGGCGGAAAATCGAACTGCGCGAGCTTGGTGAGGGCCGCCGACAGCCGGTAGATCGCGTTGTCGCGGCTTGGCGAAGCGCTGTGACCGCCAGGGTTGGTCACCTCCAGCACATAGGTCTGGTAGACCTTCTCCGCGAGCTGCACCGCAAGCCGGAACGGCTGGCCGTTGCGCAGCGCGCCGCCGCCGCCTTCGTTGAGCGCGAATTCGGCATCGATCAGCGCGCGTTCGTTGTCCAGAATCCATTTCACGCCGTTGTGCGAGCGAATGCGCGAGCTCCTCGTCGGTCGTGAGCGCCACGATGATATCGCGCTCCGGCTTGAAGCCTTCGCGATGGAATTCGATCAGGTTGGCGAGGAAGATCGCCGCCATCGCCTTGTTGTCGATGACGCCGCGGCCGTGGAAATAGCCGTCGGATCTCGGTGAGCTTGAACGGGTGGTGCTGCCAGCCATCGCCGGCCGGCACGACGTCGATATGCGCGAGCAGCAGCACCGGCTTGCGCGCGCCGGTGCCGCGCAGCCGTGCGACGAGGTTGCCCTTGCGCGGGCCGGTCGAGATCACGCGGATGTCGGCCGCCGGGAATCCGGCGGCTTTCAGGCGCGCCGCCATCGCTTCGGCCGCCTTCAACGTGTCGCCGGCGATGTCGGTGGTGTCGATTTCGACCAGCTCACGGTAGACGTCACGGAACGCCTGCTGTTGCGGCGACGGCGTCTGCGCGACCGCGGCGCCGCCATACGCGACGGCCATCAGCGCGCCGCCCATCAGCGTTCTGGCGAGCCGTCGATCACGCTTGCAACGCGGCATGGAATGTCATCCCTTGCCGGACGCCCGATTGTGCCGCAGCTTTGCCCGCCGGTACACCATCATCTCATAGCCCGTCCGGGAGACGACATATGACCATGACCCGCCGCGGCCTGCTCAACGCCATGGGCCGCCTCGGTGGCGCCGGTGCAGCCTATGAGACCCTGGTCCTGTTCGATTTCCTGAAACCGCCACCGGCCATGGCGGCGGGGCTCGAACTGCCGGCCGACGCCGGCAAGGGGCGGACGGTCGCGATCCTCGGCGCCGGCGTCGCCGGACTGTGCGCGGCCTACGAGCTCGACCGCGCCGGCTATGACGTCGTGATCCTGGAGGCGTCACGCCGCATCGGCGGACGCAACCTGACGCTGCGCCGTGGCGACGTGCTCCAGGAAATGCACACGGCGGCGCAGGTGTGCCAGTTCGACGAAGGGCTGTGGCTCAACGTCGGACCCGGGCGTATCGCGCACCACCATGTCCACGTCATCGACTATTGCCGTCAGTTCGGCGTCGCGCTGCAGCCGTATGTTTTCACCAGCCGGGCAAATCGCGTGCACACCGGGCATGTCGGCAACGGCCGCACCTGGCAGATGCGCCAGGCGGTGCACGATCTGCAGGGCCATATCGCCGAGATGCTCAGCAAATGCGTGAGCACCAAAGGGATCGACCTGCCGCTGACCAAGACCGACGTCGAGAAATTCCAGGACCTGCTGATGAATTTCGGCGGTCTCACCAAGTCGGTGCAGTCGGGCACCGCGAGCTATTCCTACAAGCAACCAGTCCGGCCGCGCCGGTTTCGAGCGTTCGCACGGCGTCGGCAACAAGCCGCTGGTGCCGCTGAGCCCGGTCGCGCTCGACGAGATCCTGCGCTCGGACTTGTGGAACGACTTCATTTTCCGCGACAGCGAGATCATGTGGCAGGCCTCGCTGATGGAGCCGGTCGGCGGTATGGACCACTTCGTGAAGGCGTTCGTCCGCCAGCCGCTGGCGCGGAAGACCGGCACCATCGAGGGGCTGGTGCGGCTCGGCGCCAGGGTGACGGCGATCGACGTGGGCAACGACCGGGTCACCGTCGCCTATGACGACAACGGCAAACCACGCAGGTTCGCCGCCGACTACTGCATCTCGACGATTCCGATGCCGATCTTCAGGGGGCTGAAGACCAATCTCTCCGCCGCCTACATGAATGCCGCGCGCAACCTGCCGATCGAGGCCGCGGGCAAGGTCGGCTGGCAGGCGGAACGGTTCTGGGAGACGCGCGACCAGATCTACGGCGGCATTTCCTGGACCACCGACACCATCCGGCAGGTCTGGTATCCGTCGTCGGGCTTCCTCAGCAAGAAGGGCATGCTCACCGGCGCCTACATGTATGGAAAGAGCGCCGAGGCCTTCAACGCGCGTCCGGTCGACGAGCGCCTGCATATCGCGCGCGAGCAGGGCGAGCGGCTGCACGAAGGTTTCGGCAAATTCGTCGAGCACGGCATCGCGATCGGCTGGGACCGGATGGAGCACTTTCGCTTCGCCTGGTCCGACGAGACCGACCCGGCGTTCGGCGCCAACGCCGAGGTGCTCGCCACGCCGCAGGGCCGCTTCCACCAGGCCGGCGACCAGATCACCTTCTGGAGCGGCTGGCAGGAGGGTGCGATCATCAGCGCCTGGGAGGCGGTGAAGTCGATCGACCGGCAGACCAATCCGACCGCAACCCGGCGCGGTTGATGGACGCTCGCCCACGCCGCATGTTATGCGGCCGTTTGTGGTGGAAGCGGACCCGCAGGTTGTGAGCCGTCAACACGTAGCGATAGCGTCGCGTGCTCCGGAGTGAACGATGAATTGGGAAATCCCGAAGGTCTACGACTGCTTCACCTTCTTCAACGAGCTCGACCTGCTCGAGCTGCGGCTCACCGAATTGTCGGACATCGTCGACCGGTTTGTTCTGGTGGAATCCACCCTCACGCATATGGGGCAGCCCAAGCCGCTCTACTATGCGGAAAACAAGGAACGCTTCGCCGCCTTTCGCGATCGGATCATTCATATCGTGGTCGACGATATGCCGGATGCGGCCGCCGAAAAGGATCCATGGGTGCGTGAAATCGGGCAGCGCGACGCCATCGCGCGCGGGCTGACGGAGGCAAGGCCGCGCGACCGCATCATCGTGTCGGACCTCGATGAGATTCCGAAACCGGCTGCACTGCGCGCTGCGCTGGACATGCCGTGGCTGGAGCAGCGCCTGGTCGGGTTTTGGTGCGTCAGCTATTATCTGCGTCTCAATCTTCGCTCCGACACCGATCATCGGCTGGGGCCGCGGCTGATTTGCCACCGTAACCTGATATCGCCGGATCACCTGCGAGTCTTTGCGCTGCGCGTCTCCAAGCGGCCTTGGACGAAGCCGATCGCCTCGCATCTCGCGTCCTGGCGAGCCTTGCGGAAATTCGGCCGTCCGCTGTGGCCGACCATCATCTGGGATGGGGCATGGCATTTCACCTGCGTCAGTTCGTTTGACACCTGGAAGTATAAATACCTCAACATGGCACATGCACCGGAGATACCGCCGGGCACCGTTACGCCGGAAGTGTATGAATCCCTGCTGAATGCCATGCGCAAGGAAGAGATGTCCGCTTTGCCGATGGCGGTGCAATCCGATCCGCAACGTTACGCCCGATGGCTCGCCTGACAGGAAAGACCGATGACGCAACTCACGATCGCGCTGGAGCGCTACGACCGTCACTTCCCCTTCTTCGACGGCACCGTAAAGCCGCCGAAGGGCATCGAGTTGAAAACCATGCAGGTCGGCCAGTCGAGCGCGGCGCGCGACGGCATCGACCGCCACGGCCGCATGCTCAAAGGCGAGTTCGACGTCGCCGAATTCTCGATGTCGACCTATCTGATGGCGATCGACCGCAAGCTGCCGATCACCGGCGTGCCGATCTTCCCGCGCCGGCTGTTCAGTGCCGGGCTGTTCTTCGTGCGCGCCGATTCGCCGCTGACGACGCCCGCCGACCTCAAGGGCAAGCGCGTCGCCATCCGCGCGTTCCAGACCACGCTGTCGCTGCTCGCCAAGGGCGATCTCAAGTTCGAATACGGCGTGCCGTGGGAGGACATCCACTGGCTGCTCGAAGACGAGGAAAAGATCGCGTTCACGCCGAAGCCGGGCGTGAAGATCGAGACGCTTCCCAAGGGCACCGACGTCGGCCATCTGCTGCGCGACGGCAAGGCTGACGCGGTGATCCAGCCGCATCCGCCGGATTCGATCATGCTCGGCCAGGTGCCGGTACGGCGGCTGTTCGCCGACGCCGATGCCGAGGAGCTGCGCTACTTCAAGAAATACGGCTACTGGCCGATCATGCACATCATGGCGATCCGCAACGATGCGATCGCGCGCGATCCTGGCCTGCCGCGCGCGGTGATGGCGATGTATGGCGAGGCGCGCGCGCTGGCGAAGGAGTATTTCTCCGATCCGAACTTCTCGAGCCTTGCCTTCGGCCGGCGCTACTTCGAGCGCGAGCAGGAGAAATTCGGCGCCGACATCTGGCCGAGCGGGCTCGCCAAGAACCGCAAGAACCTCGAGCAGTTCATCATGTATTCGCGCGATCAGGGCCTGATCAAAGGCGACTTCGCGGTGGACGACCTGTTCGAGAAATCGGTGCGCGATACCTAGTGCCGCCGATTTGAAGTTCCTACAGCAGTGGCGGCAAATCCGTAGGAACTTCAAATCGAAAAGCGGCACTAGGATCATAGACTTGCCAGTGCCCCCTTGTTTCCGAAGTTCGTGTGCGAGTGTGCTGCGGCGTATCACGAACTTCGGAAACGGGGCACTAGCCGCTCTCCGGCAACGCTCGTACCATGATCACCATAGATCTTCGGGAGGGCGCGCCATGAAATTTCCCCGCCGCACGTTCCTGCATCTGGCCGCGGGCGCTGTCGCGCTGCCGGCCGTCTCGGGCGTTGCCTGGGCGCAGGCCTATCCGACGCGGCCGGTGCGCATGATCGTTCCGTTCGCTCCCGGCGGCCAGAACGACGCGATCGGTCGCGTCATCGCGCAGAAGCTGTCCGAGCATTTCGGAAGGCAATACATCATCGAGAACGTGGGCGGCGGGGGTGGCACGGTCGGCACCGGGCGCGCCGCGCAAGCCGCGCATGATGGCTACACGTTGCTGGTGATGGATACCGGATATGTGATCAATCCTCACGTGTACCCCAAGGTCCCGTACGATCCCTTCAAGGATTTCGATCCGGTCTCGATCGCGGTCACGACCACCCAGGTGCTCACGGTCACCCCGTCACTGCCGGTTCGGACCGTCAAGGAGCTCGTCGCCCTCGTCAAAGCAAATCCAGGCAAATACAGCTACGCGTCGCCCGGCCTCGGGACGCCCGGACACATGACGGCCGAACTGTTTCGCCTCTCGCTCGGACTCGATCTTGTGCACGTCCCGTTCAACGGTGCCGGCCCCGCGGTGGCGTCCACCATCGGCGGGCATACGCCGATTGCCTTCGGCTCGCCGGCCTCCAGTATCGCGCAGGTCAAAGACGGGAAGCTGCGCGGATTGGCGGTGGCGAGTGGAAAGCGTTTGCTGGCGCTACCGGACCTTCCCACCATGGCGCAAGCCGGTTTTGCCGATATCGAAGTCGAGTTCTGGATCGGAATTTTTGCCCCGGCCGGCACGCCGGCTGACGTCATTGCTCTGCTCAATCGGGAGATCGAGAAAGCCGTCGCGTTGCCTGACGTGCGGCAGCGATTGGACGCACTCGGATTCGAGCCGGCCGCGATCAAGCTCGCGGACTCCACGGCGAAGCTCAGGAGCGAAAGCGCGAAATGGGCCAAAGTTGTTCAAGCGGCGGGCATCAAGGTCGAATAGCGTTATATGTCTGGGCGAATGGCGAACTCCCGGCCGCGACAATCACGCCGCCTTCGACGTCTCGCCCCGCGCCGCGGTCACGTCGTGGCCGTAGATCCACTCGATGGAGTAGGTGTGCTCCTTCGGCCTGATCAGCTTCTTGATCCGGTAGCCGAGGTCGCGCTTGAAGCGCTGGAACGCCGACGTCGAATTGTTGATCTTGCCGCGCTCGCGGGCGTGCAGCTGGATGCGCGAGGTGCGCGGTCGCCGCGCCGCTTCGTAGGCCTCGAGCGCCGCCGCTGCATCGTGGCGATGCTGCGCCAGCATGTCGGCGAGCACGTAGCCGTCCTCGACCGACTGCGCGGCGCCCTGCGCGAGGTAGGGCAGCATCGGATGCGCGGCATCGCCGAGCAGCGTCACGCGCCCTGACGTCCAGCGCGGCAGCGGGTCGCGATCGTAGAGCGCCCATTTGTAGCAGCGCTCGGTGCGAGAAAACAGTTCGGCGAGCGTCGGGTGCCAGCCGGCAAATGCCTCCGCCGCCTCGCGCCAGTCGCTTTCCACCGACCACGACTCCTCGCGCCAGTCGGTCTCGAAATGCGCGATCCAGTTCACCAGCGCGCCGCGCCTGACGTAGTAATGCACCATCGTGCCGTTCGGTCCGAGCCACGCCGTCATGTCGGGTTCGATCAAACCCTTCGGCAGCGCGTCCGTCGGCACCAGCCCGCGCCACACGATATGTCCGGTGAAGCGCGGCGCGTCCGCCCCGTACAGGCTTTCGCGCACGGCGGAGCGGATGCCGTCGGCGCCGATCACGATGTCGGCGCTGGCGGTGCTGCCATTCGCGAAGGCGAGGGTTGCGCCGTCCGCCGTCTGCGTCACGCCGGTGCAGCGCGCCGAGAGCCGCACGCATTCCATCGGCAGCGCCTGCTGGAGCACGGCATGCAGGTCGGCGCGGTGCGCGCCGAAATAGCCGGCCCGGTATTGCGCGCGGAACACGCCCTTCATCTGCGTCGCCGACACGACGGCGCCGCTCTTCCAGTTGCGCACGACATGGCGGTTCGGCTCGAAGGCGATCGCCTCGAAGGCCTGGTCGAGGCCGAGTCCGATCAGCACGCGCATGGCGTTGGGGCTGAGCTGGATGCCGGCGCCGATCTCGCCAAGCTGATCCGCCTGCTCGTAGACGGTGACGTCGAAGCCGCGCTGCCGCAAGGCGATCGCGGCGGTGAGGCCGCCAAGCCCGCCTCCCACGATTGCGATCGTCCGGACTTCGGTCATCGTCCCATCGCGACAACGTTGCGTATTGAATGCCGCTGGTATTTGTATTCCTAGTATCGCTCGATAACACGCGGTCCGAAACGGTCTCAAGCCGTCCGCCGCACCCGGCCACGGCCGGTGGGAAGGAAGCGCCTGGATGCGATCATGGTCCCGTGCGGCCGGTGCCGCCCTGTCCGCCGCCATAGCCGTCATGATGGTGTGCGGTGCCGCGCCGGCGCAGGACGCCGCCGACTTCTACCGGGGAAAGACCGTCAATCTGATCGCGGGCTTCAATCCCGGCGGTGGCGCCGACACCTATGCGCGGCTGGTCGCGCGCCATCTCGGCCGCCATGTCGCCGGCAATCCGACGGTGGTGGTGCGCAACATGCAGGGCGCCGGCAGCGTGGTTGCGGCGAACTATGTGTTCAACGTGTCGCCCAAGGACGGGCTGGAACTCGGCCTGTTCGCCGGCAACATCGTCATCGACCCGCTGATCGGCGGCACGCAGCACAAATACGAGGCGCGCGCCTTCAACTGGATCGGCGCGCCGTCCTCGGACTCGAACGTCTGCCTATCGTCGCCGAAGACGACCTTCAAGACCATCGACGACGCGCTCAAGCGCGAGATGATCACCGGCACCTCGGGCACCTCCACGCTCGATTTCCCGCTGACCATGAACAACGTCATCGGCACGAAGTTCAAGCTGGTGAAGGGCTATGCCGGCAGCGCCGCGCTGCGGCTCGCCATGGAGCGCGGCGAGATCGAGGGCTTCTGCGGCGTCGGCTACAACTCCATGCGCACCGCGGGCCTGCTGACGCCCGACAAGGCCAATATCCTGGTGCAGGTCGGGTTGTCGAAAAATCCCCACATGCCGACAGTGCCGTTCATCTTCGACTATGCGAAGACCGAGCAAGACCGGCAGATCTTCACGCTGGTATTCGGCTGGCTCGATCTCGAACGGCCGATCGCGGCGCCGCCGGGCACGCCGGCGAACCGCGTGCAGGCGCTGCGCGACGGTTTCGACAAGGCGATGAAGGATCCGGCGCTGCTCGCCGACGCCGAGAAGGTCAATGTCGGGATCGAGCCGATGAGCGGCGCCGCGATCGCGAAGTTCGTCGAGAATGCGTCGCAGACGCCGCCGGCGGTGACGGCGCGCGCGGCGCAGATTCTCGGGCGCAGCAAATAGCTTGATTCGGAGGGGAGGCGGTCCGTGCGGGCAACGGCAATCGCGGGATTGATCGGCGCCACGTTGACCGCCAGCGCCGGCGACCGCGCAGACCGTCGAGCAGTTCTACACCGGCCGCCAGGTCAATATCGTCGTCGGCTTCAATCCCGGCGGCGCCTACGATCCTTACGCCCGCGCGGTGGCGCGGCACTTGCCGCGGCACCTGCCGGGCTCGCCCACCTTCGTGATCAAGAACATGCAGGGCGCCGGCAGCGTCATCGCCGCCAATCATTTGTACAACGTGGCCCCGCGCGACGGCTCGGAGCTCGGCGTCATCGCCGGCGGCGCCGCGCTCGAGCCGGTCTACGGCAAGAAGAACGCGCAATTCGACGGGCGGCACTTCGCCTGGCTCGGCAGCGCCAACGAGGAGATCGCCGGCTGCCTCGCCTGGCACACGACGCCGTTCAAGACGGTCGAGGATCTGTTCAAGCAGGAGATGATCACCGGCGCGTCGGGCGCGTCGAATCTCGAATTTCCCACAGCCATGAACATGGTGCTCGGAACCAGGATGAAGCTCGTGCGCGGCTACCGCGGCCCGGCCAACATCCTGCTCGCGCTCGAGCGCGGCGAAGTGCAGGGCATGTGCGGCATGGTCAACACCATCGTCGGGACGCAACGGCCGGACTGGCTGCGCGACAAGAAGGTCCGCATCCTGGTGCAGATCGGCCTGGAACGAACCGCGCGCATGGGCGACCGGCCGTTCGTCATGGACTACGCCCGCAGCGAAGACGACAAGCGCGTGCTGCGCATGATCTTCGGCTGGACCATCATGGGACGGCCGTTCCTGGCGCCGCCGGGAATCCCCGAGGACCGCAAGGCCGCGCTGATCAAGGCGTTCGAGGCGACCATGCGCGATCCGGCGTTCCTGGAAGACGCCGCCAAGCAGCACCTTGAGATCGCGCCGACCAGCGGCGCGCAGATCGACCGCTTCCTGGCCGACGTCTACGCGACGCCGAAGCCGCTGGTCGAGCGCGCCGCAAAAATTCTCTCGCAGGGGCAATAGGCTTACGCCTGTAGCAGCGGCCGCAGCTCGCGCACCGAGCGCAGCGACCCGAGGCCGGCGATCGCCTTCACCAGCCCCGTTGCCTTCGCCTCGCCGGAGATCGGCGCGACCAGGTCGATCGCCTTGGTCTCGATCTCCTTCGTGGTCATCGGATTGTCGGGCGTGCCGCGCACCGCCACGGCGTGGTGGCGCACTTTGCGGCCGTCTGTCAGCTCGACCTCGACGATGCCCTGGCGCGCGGGCTTCGCCACCGTCAGCTCCGGAGCTGCCGACCAGCTCGACGTTCTTGCGCACCGCCTGCACGGCGGGATCGCCCATCCGGTCGTGATCGTGCACGCTCGCGAAGGTCACGGTGCCGTCGACGATCGACATCGCGACCAGATGCTGCACGCAGACGTCCGGCATCTGCGCCGTTGTTGACGATGTGCATGCGGTCGTCCGGCATGGTGATGACGATGCGCTTGGCGTTGTCGGGCTTCACGCCGTGCTCGTCGATCAGCGCCTGCGTCGCGTCGAGCACCGACTGGATCGGCGAGCCGACGCACCATTTCTTGATCGAGGCCTCCATGATCTCGAAGCGCTGGCCGAGCGCGTCGATGATGCATGTCCGGATTGGCCTTGAGCGCAAAGCCGTCGAAGAAATTGCCCTGGCCGGTGAACGGCTCTTCCACGCCGGTCATGCCCGATGCCACCATCATCGCGCCGGCGACGCCGTTGCGCGCGCCCATGCCGCCGAAGTCGAACGCCTTCTCGACATGGTCGCTGTCGCGGTACCAGTAGGGACAGCCCGACGCCTGCTGCACCGCGTAAGACAACACGTAGCGTACCTTCACGGGATCGAAGCGCAGCAGCGCCGCGGCGGCCGCCGCCGCGCCGAAATTGACGCCGAGCGTGTGGGTCGAATGGGTGGCGGCGTTCGGGTTCGGATAGCCGAGCGCCATGTTGAAGCGCGTGCCGATGTCGTAGCCGAGCGCCACCGCGCGCAGGAAATCGGCGCCGCTGCGGTCCGCGAATTCCGCGACCGCCAGCGCCGCCGGCACGACGCCGCAGCCGGGATGCCAGCGGCCGCGCAGATGCGAAGTCGTCGGTTTCGTCGGCGTGGCCGCCCATGGCATTGGCGAGGGCGGCGCTTTCGACCGGGACGACGGCAGAAGAACCGATCAGCGTCGCCTCGGCCGCGCCGCCGAGCCGTTTCACGTAATTGATGGCGAGCTCGCCGGCCCGCAACCGCGAGCCCGAGATGATGGCGGCAAGCGAATCCAGGATGTGATGTCCGGTCTTCTCCAGCGACCGCCGGCGGCAGCTCGCGGGTGGCCGCCGCGGCCATGTACTCGGACAGCGCCCGGGTCATCGGGGTGACTGAATTGTCGGACTTGCCACTCATTGACTGTACCTCCCGGTCATCGGCGTCACGTCTTGACGCAAGCTAGTAAAAGACGTGGATAGCCGGCACAAGCCCGGCCATGCCGATCTGCATTGCGCAGGGGACGAACAGTCGGCTATCGGTGATGAACGCAGGAAAGTTGGAGGGATCAGTTGGCTACGGAACGTCCATTGGAAGGTAAGGTCGCCATCGTCACCGGTGGCGTGCGGCGTCTCGGCAAGGGGATGGCGCTGGCGTTTGCCCGCGACGGCGCGTCGGTCGTGATCAATACGCGGAGTTCGCGCGCGGAGGCCGAGCAGGCCGCCGCCGAGGTGGAAGCGGCCGGGGCCAAGGCCATGGTCTATCTTGCCGACGTCACCGACGAAGCCGCGGTCAACAAGATGGTCGACGCCACGGTGGCC
Source organism: uncultured Alphaproteobacteria bacterium (assembly GCA_963785745.1). Classification (GTDB taxonomy): domain Bacteria; phylum Pseudomonadota; class Alphaproteobacteria; order Rhizobiales; family Xanthobacteraceae; genus VAZQ01. Next base: position 482,914 of record CAWAWR010000021.1, on the reverse strand, counting down.
AAGTTCGGCCGCGTCGACATCCTGGTGAACAATGCCGCCAACCGCGCCGAAGCGCCGTTCCTTGAGATGACCTTCAAGCAGTGGCGCGACATTCTCGGCGTCATCCTCGACGGCGCGTTCCTGTGCTCGCGTGCGGCGCTGCCGCACATGGTCAAGAACAAGTTCGGGCGCATCATCAATATGGGCGGCGTGTCGAGTCACCTCGGCGCACCCGGCCGCGCCCATGTCGGCGCCGGCAAGGCCGGCATTGTCGGTTTCACACGCGCGCTCGCGTCGGAGTTCGCGCCGCACGGCGTGACGGTGAATTGCATCGTGCCCGGCCGCATCGGCGGCCAGCGCTCGGCGACGTCGGGGCAGGGCATCGGACACAATCCGCCGGTCGGCCGCGAAGGCACGTTCGATGACGTGTCGTCGATGGTGCGGCTGCTGTGCCAGCCCGACAACGGGTTTGTCACCGGCCAGACCATCCATGTGAGCGGTGGCCTCTTTATGCCCTGAGGGCGCGATGGCTTTGCAACCGGCAACCAAATCCGACTACGGCGCCGCGCCGCTCGGCCTCAACGTCACGCGCGATCTCGCGGCGTTCCTGGCGCGCTTCCGCTTCGAGGACTTGCCCGAGGCTGCGGTCCATGAGGCGCGCCGCGGCGTGCTCGACTGGATCGGCTGCGCGCTTGCGGGCAGCCGGCATCCGACCGTCGGGAAGTTGTTGCCGGTGCTGAAGGCGCTGAATGCGCAGCCGCAGGCAACGGTGTTCGGGCACGACCTCAAGCTCGGATTGACCGAAGCGTCGCTCGCCAACGGCCAGATGGGCCACATGCTCGATTTCGACGACACCCACATGGGCGGCGTCGTGCTGCATGCATCGTCGCCGATCCTCGCGGCGCTGTTCGCGCTCGCCGAGCGCGGCACGTTCGACGGCCGCGCGCTGACCTGCGCTTATGCCGCCGGCTTCGAGGCCGGCGTGCGCGTCGGGCAATCGGCGCCCGGCCATCACGACGGCGGCTGGCATCTCACCGGCACGCTCGGCACCATCGCCGCCGGTGCGGCGGCGGCGAAGCTCATCGGCCTCGATGCCCAGCAGATGACGCATGCGCTCGGCATCGCCGCGACGCAGGCGGCGGGCATGCAGCAGAACCGCGGCACCATGTGCAAGTCGTTCCATGCCGGCCGGGCGGCGTCGAATGGTTTGCTGGCAGCGCTGCTTGCGCAGCAGGGCTTCGACAGTTCGGAGGAGATCGTCGAAGGCAAGCGCGGCTTCGCGCGCATCTACAGCAATGTTGCCAAGCCCGAGCTGGTGCTCGACGAGCTCGGCACGCGCTGGGAGATCGCGCGCAACGGCTACAAGCCCTACGCCTGCGGCGTGGTGCTGCATCCGATCCTCGACGCCATGGTTGCGCTTGGCGAGCAGCGATTGCTCAAGCCCGACGACATCGCGCGCATCGAGGCGCGCGTGCATCCGATCGCGGTGCGCATCACCGGGCTCGGCGATCCCAAGACCGGGCTGCAATCGAAATTCAGCATCTACCACGCCGGCGCCGTGGCCTATCTCGACCGCGTCGCGGGCATCACCCAATTCTCCGATGCGCGGGCGTCATCGCCGGACGTGGTCGCGCTGCGCGGCAAGATCGAGGTGACGACCGACGAAAGCTTCCGCAAGGACCAGGCGCAGGCGACGCTGGTGACGGTCTCCGGCGAGCGGGTCGAGGCCAAGGTCGCGCATGCGAGCGGCACCGTCGACAATCCGATGTCGGACCGCGCCATCGAAAATAAATTCCTTGCAAACGCGGCGCCGGCGATCGGCGATGACCGCGCGCGGCAAATCGCCGCGACGGCGTGGAAACTCGACAAGCTCGACGATGTGCGCGCGCTCATCGGTCTTTGCGCTTGATGCGGGCCGCGCGGTCGGCCAGCATGCCGGCCGAACCGAACACGAATAAAGAGCTTCCGGAGGAATCCGCCATGATGAGAGTTGTCGTTGCTGCAGGCGTTGCGGCGCTGATCGCCGCCGGTCCGGCGCCGGCGTCGGCGCAAGCATTCAAGCCGACCAAGCCGATCGAGATCGTGGTGCACAACGGCCCGGGCTCCGGTCCCGACATCTTCGGCCGCACCGTCGCGCAGGCGATCGAGCAGGAGAAGCTCGCGCCGGTGCGCTTCCAGGTTTCGAACAAGGTCGGCGGCGGCGGCGTCACGGCCGCCAACTACATGGTCGAGCGCAAGGGCGACTCGCATGTGCTGGGCGCGTTCACCAGCGTGTGGATGACCAACCCGCTGGTGCAGCAGGCGGCGTCGACCAAGGTCGTCGACATGGCGCCGATCTCGCGGCTGGTGGTCGAGCCGGCGGTGATCGTGGTGCGCGCGGACTCGCCGTTCAAGACGCTGCGCGACGTCATGAATGCGGCGCTCAAGGATGGCAGCAAGATCAGGCAGGCGGGCGGCTCGCCGCTCGCGCGCGATGCGCTGGTGCGCCAGCTTCTGATGGCGGAGAGCGGCGGCAAGTGGGCGTTCGTCTCGTTCCCCGCCGCCAGCGAGCGGCTCGCCGCGCTGCTCGGCGGACATGTCGACTTCGTGCTGCTGGAGCCGCCGGAAGCCGGCGAGCTGATCCGCGCCGGCAAGCTGCGCGCGGTGGTGCAGATCGCCGAGAAGCGGCTGCCCGGCTACGAGAACGTGCCGACATTGCAGGAGGCCGGATTCAAGGTTCCGAACGTGCCGCAGGCGCGCGGCATCGCCGGCCCGCCCGGCATGCCGGCCGATGCGGTCGCGTACTACCAGGACATGCTCGCGAAGATGTCGCGCTCGGCGACCTGGCAGAAATTCCTGGCGAGCAACCAGCTCGACGACGCCTATCTGGATGCGAAGGCGACGACGGCGTTCCTCGCCGACTACGAAGACCAGCTTCGCAAGATCCTGATCCAGAGCGGCCAGAAGCTGGTGCGGTAGGTCAGCCGACCAACCGCTCCATCACCCACCTTGCGCAGGCGAACAGCGCATCGTCGCGGTAGCGCGGCGCGACGAGCTGGATGCCGACCGGCAGTCCCTGCGGCCCGGTGTGGGTCGGCAGCGACATCGCGGGGCCGTTCAGCACGGTCCAGAACTGCTGGAACGCCGGCTCGCCGGTGAAGGCGAGGCCCTTGAGCGCCTCGCCCTTCACGCAGGGCGAGATGATGGCGTCGATGCCTTCGTACGCATCGTCGATGCGCGCGCGGCAGCGGTCGGCGAGCTGAAGCGCTGCGACGTAGTCCTCGTGCTTCATCTCGAAGCCCTTCTTCACGCGATCGCCCAGCACCTTGCTGATCTTGTCCGGATGATGCTGCCAGTCGGCGGCCATGCTCTTCGAGCGCTCGTAATTGTTGATGGTCTCGCGCGCGGTGTAATAGAGCTTCGAGAATTCTTCCGGCAGCACGATTTCCTTCACCGCTGCGCCGGCGGCGGCGAGCCGTTTCGCCGCATCCTCGACCGCGTGCTTGGTCGCATCGTCCGCGGTGTCCCACAGCGGCGTGCGGCAGAGGCCGAGCCGGGGTGGGGAATCGAGCTTGAGATACGGCGGCGTCTTGTTGACGAGCACGGCGGTGACCAGCTCGGCGTCGTCGACGGTGCGCGTGAGGAGCCCGATGGTGTCGAGCGTCTCGGCCGCGAAGCAGATGCCCTGGCGGTTGATCAGGTTGAAGGTCGGCTTGTAGCCGACGCAGCCGCAGTAGGACGCCGGGCGCAGCACCGAGCCGCCGGTCTGCGTGCCGTAGGCGACCGGCACCATGAAATCGGCGACCGCGGCGGCCGAGCCCGACGACGAGCCGCCTGGCGTATGCGCGGGGTTGTGCGGATTGGCGGTCGGTCCCGGAGACATGCCGGCGAATTCGGCGGTGACGGTCTTGCCGAGGATCACCGCGCCCGCCATGCGCGCGAGCGCGACGCAGGCGGCGTCGCCGTGCGAGCGGTTTCCCTTGTAGATCGGCGAGCCCATTTCGGTGGGCAGGTGCTCGGTGTTGATGATGTCCTTCACGCCGATCGGCACGCCGTGCAACGCGCCGCGCGGGGACGGCATGCGGTCGAGCGCGCGCGCCTGCATCAGCGCGTAGTCGGGATCGATCGTGGCGAAGGCGTGCACCGTCGGCTCGCGCGCGGCGATGCGGTCGAGGCAGTCGCGCACGACCGCCTCGGCGGTGAATTTTTTGGCGGCGATGCCTTTGGCGACGTCGGCGGCGGAGAGCTTGTTGAGGTCGGCCATGATCTATCCACCGTCATGCCCGGCCTTGGGCCGGGCATCCACGTCTTCTATCTCAATCAAGCAAGACGTGGATGGCCGGGACAAGCCCGGCCATGACGTCAGTGCAAATCAGTTCGCTTTGGCGCGGCCGGCCGACGTGCCGGCGATCTTGCCGAACACCGAGCCGGAGCAGAGCCCCGAGCCGCCCGGATAGTTGAAGTAGAAGATGCCGCCGACGAGCTCGCCCGCGGCGTAGAGCCCGCGGATCGGCTGGTAGTCGGTGTTCAGCACCTCGCAGTCGGTGTTCACGCGCAACCCGCCGAAGGTGAAGGTGATGCCGCAGGTGACGGCGTAGCCTTCGTAGGGCGGCGTATCGAGGGTGTTAGCCCAGTTCGACTTGTTGATCGCGAGACCCTGCGTGCAGCGGCCATCCTTCACGTTCGGATTGAACGGGATGTCGGTGCGCACCGCCTTGTTCCACTCGGCGACGGTCTTGACGAACTCGGCCGCGTTGACGCCTTCGAGCTTCGACGCGAATTCCTCGATGGTGTTGCCGGTCACCTTGGTGATCTGGCGGATGCGGTATTCGTCGCGTTGCAGGTGCTTGGTCTTCTGGTCGAACACCTGCCAGGCGAACTGGCCCGGCTGCTCCAGCACCACGCGGCCGTACTTCGCGTAGGTGTAATTGCGGAAGTCGGCGCCCTCGTCGACGAAGCGCTTGCCGGTCGCGTTCACCAGCATCGCGAACGGATAGCTGTGCTTCTGGAACTGGTCGCCGACCGCGAGGTCGCCGAACTCCGGCGCGTTCATCTCCCATTGCACGGCGTGGCAGCCCGACCAGTTGCCGCACGGGCTTGCGCCGATCTCCAGCGCCATGCGGATGCCGTCGCCGGTGTTGAAGCGGGTGCCGCGCACCTTGGCGAGGTCCCAGCCGGGGCCGAGATAGCGCGTGCGCCATTCCGGATTGGCCTGGAAGCCGCCGGTGGCGAGGATCACCGCCTTGGCGCGGATCTCGCTTTCGCGGCCGTCGTGCCGGATGCGCACGCCCTCGACGCGATCGCCGTTGTGGATGAGCGAGAGCGCGCGGGTCTGGTAGCGGATCTCGATGCCGCGCTTCTTGGCGGACTCCGTGAGCATCTGGACGAGGCCTGGGCCGCCGCCGACGGACTCGATCGTCAGGCCGCCCCAGAACTTGAACTTGCCGTCGATCTTGAACGCCTGCCGTCCGTAAATGGGAATAAAGCGCACGCCCTTCTCACGCATCCAGTTGAGCGTGTCGAAGCTGCGGGTCACCAGCAGTTCGACCAGATCGGGATTGGCGCGGTTCTGCGTGACCCGCGCCATGTCGTCGAAGAACTGGTCGGCGGTGTAGGTGCCGAAGTCGGTCTCTTCGATCTCCTTCGGCGTCAGGTCGGGGATCAGCGTCTTGATGTCGTCGACGCCGTTGTAGACCACGCGGATCGAGCCCGCGGTGAAGCGGCTGTTGCCGCCGGCCTCGTCCTCGGGCGCCGCTTCCAGCACCACGACCTTCGCGCCCTGCTCCTGCGCCGCCAGCGCCGCGCAGAACGCCGCATTGCCGCCGCCCACCACGATTACATCGTACTCAGCCATTGAGATTTTCCGTCCCTTTGCGACTTACGGCGGATGTTCTAGTTCGATACGACCCGCCACTCAATCGTCTCGCCGCCGCGGTAGACCAGGGCCTTCTCGTCGGGCCCGGCGACCTTGACCTCCTCGGGGGCGGTCCAGGGCGACTTCTCGAGCGTGATCCGCTCCTCGTTGGGCGGCAGCTTGTAGTGGCGCGGCCCGTTGAGCGAGGCGAAGGCTTCGAGCTTGTCGAGCGCGCCTTCCTCCTCGAACACTTTGGCGTAGCTCTCGATCGCGACCGGCGCGTTGAAGATGCCGGGGATGCCATTGAGGGCGAGCTTCTTCGCCACCGGATGCGGCGCTGAATCGGTGCCGAGGAAATAGCAGGCCTCGCCCGAGGTCGCGGCCTTGCGCAGGGCTTCGCGGTCCTTGGCGGTCTTGATGACCGGCATGACGTACATGTACGGCTTCAGGCCCCAGCCGAACCAGTCGGTGCGGGTCAGCACCATGTGATAGGGCGTGATGGTGCCGCCGACCTGCGGCGCCGCGCTCTTCACGAAATCGACGCCGTCCTTGGACGACAGGTGCTCCAGGATCATGCGCAGGCCGGGAAACTGCCGCGTCCACTTCGACAAATAGCGCTCGATGAACATCGCCTCGCGGTCGAAGATGTCGATTTCGGGATCGACGTCCTCGCCGTGCATCAGGAACGGCATGTCGATCTTTTCCATGCGCTCGAGCACGCGCATGACCTTGCGATAATCGGTGACGCCGGCGGCGGAATTGGTGGTGGCGTTGGCGGGATAGAGCTTCACGCCGGTGAACACGCCTTCCTTGAAGCCGCGCTCGACGTCGTCGGGATCGGTGTCGTCGGTGAGGTAGCAGGTGATCAACGGCTTGAAGGTCGAGCCCTCCGGCAGCGCCGCCATCGCGCGCTCGCGATAGGCGATCCCGTCCTTGGTGGTGCACACCGGCGGGATCAGGTTCGGCATGAGGATGGCGCGGCCGAAATTCTTCGCGGTGTAGGGCAGCACCGCCTTGAGCATCTCGCCGTCGCGCACATGCAGGTGCCAGTCGTCGGGCTTGCGGATGGTGAGGCGGGTGGTCATGACGGCAACCCTACCGGCGCCGTGTACCAAAATCAAAAATTTTTCCAATTTTTGTACGCCTGCCAGCGACCCGGCTGCTACATAGGACCGCGGAGCACCCGGATGGCGAAGCAATCAGCCGAATTTCGCGCGCTCGTCGCCGACGCCATGGCTCGGTTCCAGGGAGGCCGGCCGGCGGAGGCCGAGAGCGCCTATCGCGCTGCGCTGGCCATCGTGCCGAGCGATCCCGCCGTCACGCACAACCTTGGCGTGGCCGTTGCGGCGCAGGGCCGTCACCGCGATGCGCTGGGCTGTTTCGAAGACGCGCTCCGCTCCGACCCTGACTACGTTTCGGCGCATTACAACAAGGGCGTCGCGCTGATGGCGCTCGGCGAAGCGCAGCAGGCGACCAACGCCTTCAGCCGCGCCGCGGCGCTTGAGCCGCAGCACTACGAGGCGCACCGCGCGCTCGGCTTCCTCTGGCTGTCGCAAGGCGAACGCGGGCGGGCGCTCGATCATTTTGCGCGCACCTACGAGCTCCGGCGCGGCGATGACCGGACCACGATCGCACGGAAGTCGTTGACGACAACGGCGCGCCACAAGCTCGAACACGATGCGGAGCAGTTCCTCTACCTGTCGCAGCGAATGCGGGATCGTGCGCGCTTCGAACAGCTCGCGCGAAGTTACGGCGAGCTCGCGAAGCAAGTGCCAAACGAGGTCACCACGCTCTCCGATGCGCAGATCGATGCGCTGGGCGAGGACTACAACACGCCGATCCATCTGCGCGCAGTACCCGAGGTCTCAGGGGCCGCGGTCAACGAACGGGCGGATCGGGCTGCATTGACCGCGCAGTTCGAGGAGCAGGGGGCGGTCGCTGTCGACGATCTGCTCGCGCCGCCGGCGCTCCATGCCTTGCGGCGGTTCTTGTTGGAGAGCACGATCTGGCACGACTTCTCCCACATCGACGGCTTCGTCGCGTCCTATCTCGAAGACGGCCTCGCCTGTCCGCTGCTGCTGCAGATCGCGGACGAGCTCCGGCGCACGTTCCCCGAGGTTCTCGGCAAGCATCCGCTGTCGCAGGCCTGGGCCTTCAAAGGCCTGCGGCCGCAGTCGGCCGTCGACGTTCACGCCGACGCTGCCACCGTCAGCGTCAATTTCTGGGTGACGCCGACCGAGGCCAACCTGGCCCCCGAGCGTGGCGGGCTCGTCGTCTGCCGCGCGCCGCCGCCCGACGATTGGGAGATCAAGGACTACGACGCCGATCGGGAGCGGATCGTAACATTTTTGGCACAAAAGGCTGTTGAAAGCCTCGTCGTGCCTTATCGCGAGAACCGCGCGGTGCTGTTCCGGTCGCGCCTCTTCCATCACTCGGATCGCCCGGAATTCGCCTCAAGCTACGAGAATTACAGGATAAACCTGACGCTACTCTACGGTTAGACGAGGGTCCGCGGTGCCGGAAATCCGGTCAATCCGGTGCTGTTCCAAAATTGACACATCCGCCTTTTTGTCCCTATATCAAGGCGTGGAGCCCGCGATCAGCGCGGGCATGGCCGAAGCCGAAGGTCGCCACCGCCGGCAGGACGCTCCTGCCCCTTAGAGACTGCCAGATCGATGCCGCGCGAGCCGAACGACAGCTACACCAATGCCGCCTTGCGGGTCGGCGACGTCGACCACTATCCGCAGCGGCGCGTGGGCGAGTTCATCGGCAACGTCGTGTCCAATGCGTGGGTCAACGACGAATACAAGCACGTCGTGCTCAAGGTGCATGAGCATGCGTTGAAGGCCTATGCAGGCCAGATGTTTCACCTGCTGTGCCCGTCGCCGGACGGCGCCGAGGTATGGATGCGCCGGCCCATGAGCGTCTACCGCGTCGACAAGGCGGCAGGCGAGGTCGAGTTCCTCTACAAGAGCGAGGGCCGCGGCACGCGCGGCATGGCGGCGTTGCAGCCGGGCGATGACTTCAACATCGCGGGTCCGCTCGGCGTCGGCTTCAAACTGCAGCCCTCCTGGAAAAATATCGTGGTGCTCGGGCGCGGCGTCGGGCTCGCGACCCTTGCGCCGCTCTCGCAACTCGCCGCGGAGCAGGGCGTCGGCGTGACCGCGATCCTGAGCGCGCGCCACGACGGTGTCGTGATGTCGAAGGATCTGTTCGAGGGGCTCGGCGCGCGCACCATCACGGTGCTCGACTCGGATGGCAGCAGCGCCGTCGAGAACGTCGAGCGGATCCTCGAGGACGCTGGTTGTCGCGGGCAAGGCCGATGCCTTCTTCACCTGCGGCTCCAACCGGCTCCTGAAGCTGATGCAGCGGCTCGGCAAGAAGCACAACATCCCGGGGCAGGTCGCCATGGAGCAGATCATGGTCTGCGGTTTCGGCGCCTGTTACGTTTGCATGCGCACCTTCGAGGTCGACGGCAAACGCGTGCTCAAGCGCGTCTGCCGGGATGGCCCGGTCTTCAACATGCAGGAGGCGGTTGGATGGTAGATCTTTCCGTCAAGATCGGCGACCTCACGCTGCAGAATCCGGTGCAGCCGGCGTCCGGCGCGTTTTCCTGGGAATACAACGACGTCATCGATCTCAACCGGCTCGGCGCGCTGGTCGCCAAGACCATCTGCCGCGAGCCGCGGCTGGGCAATCCGACGCCGCGCATGGCCGAGACCGAAGCCGGGATCATCCAGTCGATCGGGCTGCCCGGCAAGGGCATCGACTATTTCGTCGAGCACATCGTTCCCGAATACGCGAAGTTCACGCCGCCGCTGGTGGTCAGCGTCTCATCGGAAAGCATCGAGGATTTCGCCGCGCTCGCCGAAGAGCTGAGCGTGCCGGATGTCGACGTGATCGAGGCCAACATCTCGTGCCCGACGCGGAACCAGACCGGCGGCAACTTCGCGATGCACGAGGACTATACCCGCGACTGCATCACCGCGATCCGCGCCAAGACCAAGAAGCCTCTATGGGTGAAGCTTTCGCCCAATGCTGGAGACATCGTGTCGATCGGCAAGGCAGCGGAAGCCGCCGGCGCCGATGCGCTGGTGATCGCCAACACGTTCCTCTCGCTGAAGATCCGCACCGACAACTTTCGGCCCGCGCTCGGCAACAAGTTCGGCGGCCTGGTCTCGCCGGCCTTGAAGCCGATCGTGCTGCGGATGGTCTATCAGGTGGCCAAGGCGGTCAAAATCCCGATCATCGGCATCGGCGGCGTCACCAAGGCCGAGGACGTGGTCGAATATATGCTGGCGGGCGCGAGCGCGGTCGGCATCGGCTATGCCGGCTTCCGCAACCCGACGGCGCTGATCTCGATCATCGACGACCTCGCAGCCTGGTGCGACGAGCGCGGCATCAAGAAGGTGACGGAGCTGATCGGCGCCGTGCGCGACCAGGACATGGAGATGGATACGCTCACCGCCGCTTCCGCGGGCGTGTGACGCGGCTATTCCGTGCGCGCCAGGCGGTCGCGCATGAACGCCACCGCCGCCGGTCCCTTGATGGCGCGCGACCACAGGTCCTTGGCCATCTTGTCGTGCAGCGCCAGCGCCTCCGGCGCGGACGTGATCATCGCGACGCCGACCCGGATGTTGGGCTGCTCGCCGAGCCGGAACGGCGAGAGCGCGAGGATATGCCGGTCCGGCTGGCGGAAGATCTGGAAGCTCGCGTGCGGCAGGGTGTCGGGCACGATCCCGATCTGCACGCCGATCGGCTCGTCCGCCATCATCGCGGTGAAGTGCTCGGCCTCGGCGCGGGCCAGCGTGCGCCGCTCCTTGAGCGTCGGCTCCGGCAGGTCGTAGCGGCCGACCATGCCGTTGCGCAGGAATCGCTCCATCTCGGACGCGGAGATCAGGTTGACGATGCCGGGCTGGCGCTTGCGGTAGCTTTCCTTGCGCTGGCGCAGCACGGTCATCAGCTCGTCGACCTGCGCCAGCGCGCGCTGGCGGCCTTCGTAGCCTTCCGGGACGTTTTCGCGCAGCACGTCCGCGAGCGTGCGGTCGAAGGCATCGGAGGCGAGCAGGTACGAGATCGGCCCGGCCAGCACGATGATATGCTCGGAGGTCTCCTCGATCTGGCGCATGCGCTCGAAATAGGCGACGGACGACGCGACATATTCGACGCCGACGCCGAGCAGGGTGGGGACCGACACGCCGAGCAGCTCGGACAGCTTCTCCAGCGTCTCGATCTTCGCGAGCTCGCCCTTCTCGAAGCGGTAGAGCGCCGTGCGTGAAATGCCGAGACGGTTGGCGATCTCGTCGGCGGAAAGGCCGGAGCCGAGGCGAAACGCCTTCAGCCGGTTTCCGATATCGTCGAAGCGGATGGGCATTTGATGTATTCGACCACCTCAGCGTAGTCATGCCCGGCCTTGTGCCGGGCATCCACGTCTTTCGTGCCGCAAGCAAGACGTGGATGGCCGGGACAAGCCCGGCCATGACGGCAATATCTAGCGCGCCGCCTGCAGCCGCTTCGCCGCATCGAGCGCCGCGGCGACGATGTTCTGGTAGCCGGTGCAGCGGCAGAGATTGCCGGAAATCGCAATGCGCACGTCCTGCTCGGTCGGGTCCGGATTGTCGCGCAGGAATTCCGTAAGGGTGGTCAGCATCCCCGGCGTGCAGAAGCCGCATTGCAGGCCGTGATTGTCGCGGAACGCTTCCTGCAGCGGGCTGAGCTCGGTCGCGGACGGCGCAAGCCCCTCGACGGTGGTGATGTCATGGCCGTCGGCCTGCACGGCCAGCATCAGGCAGGAGCGGGCGCTGATCCCGTCGAGCAGGATGGTGCAGGCGCCGCAGACGCCGTGCTCGCAGCCGAGATGCGTGCCGGTCAAGCCGAGCGTGTGGCGGATGAAATCGGCGAGCGTCAGCCGCACTTCGGCTTCGGCCTCGTAGCGCTTGCCGTTGACGGTCAGGGCAACCTTGCGGGTTTCGGTCATGGGCTGCCCGTTCAATGCTTGGCGTGGCTTTTGAGCCGCGCGCGCGCCTGCTCCAGCGCACGGCGCGACATCACGGTCGCGAGATGCTGCCGGTAGGAGGCCGGCGCGTGGATGTCGTCGAGCGCCTCGTATTTGCGGCAGGCCTCGCAGGCCGCGCGCAGGAGCTTGTCGTCCGGCACCTGGCCGAGCAGCGCCTGCTCGACTTCGGTGGCGCGCACCGGCGCCACCGCGATGCCGCCAAGCGTGACCGAGGCGCGGGTGATCTTGCCGGCGCCATCTTCGGTCAACAGCGCCGCCGCCGAGACGATGGCGAAGTCGCCGTGCCGCCGCGAGAACTCGACGAAGCCATAGGCGTGGCCGTCCGGCCAGGCTGGGAAGCGCACCGCCGTCACCAGCTCGTTCAGCTCGATCGCGGGCGTCATGAACGCGACCGGGAAAGCGGCGAATTCGATCTGGCGCGTGCCGCTCGGGCCCTGCACCGTCACCGTCGCATCCATCGCCGCGGCGACGGTCACCAGCTCGGCCGAGGGATCAAGATGACAGAGCGAGCCGCCGATGGTGCCGCGGTTGCGGGTCTGGCGGTGGCCGACGTGCTGGATCGCCTCGTGCATCAGCGGGATGCGCTTGCGTACCACGTCGGAGAATTCGATGTCGCGCTGGCGCGTCATCGCGCCGATCTCGAGCGCGCCGTTCGCCTCGCGGATGTAGGCGAGACCGTCGACCTTGTTGAGGTCGATGATGTGGTCGGGCTGCACGAACCGCATGTTGAGCATCGGCATCATCGACTGCCCGCCGGCCAGCAGCTTGGCGTTGTCGAGGCGGCCGAGCAGCGCGACGGCGTCGCCGACCGTGCGCGGGTCGTGGTAGCTGAAGGGTGGTGGCTTCATCGTTGCTTTCGCTTGCAGACGTCGAGCCTTTACATAACAGGAAAACCGTGCCTGAATCCAAAAAATAGTAAAAGTCCCAAATATGGAACGGCCCGCGGCACAGCCCAGGTCGTAAACAAGAGCCCATGAAACCCGCCGCCTTTCGCTACCACGCGCCGAAGACGCTCGATGAAGCGGTCGCGGTGCTGGCGGAGGTCGCTCCTGACGACGGGCGGGTGCTGGCGGGCGGACAGAGTCTGGTGCCGATCATGGCGTTCCGGCTGGCGAAGCCCACGCATCTCGTCGACATCAACGGCATCAAAGAGCTGGCCCAGGTCTCGGTCGCCGACGGCAAGCTTCGGATCGGCGCCTGCGTGCGGCATGCGGCATTTTATGAGCCGGTGTGCGACGGTCCGTCTGGGCAGGCTCCTCGCCACGGTCGTGCGCAGCATCGCGCATCATCCGATCCGCACCCGCGGCACTTTCTGCGGCAGCGTGGCGCACGCCGATCCGGCGTCGGAATGGTGCGCGGTCGTCGCCACCCTGAATGCCGAGATGGTCGCGGTGAGCAATCGCGGCACGCGCATCATCGCCGCCGCCGACTACTTCGACGGGATCATGACGACGGCGCTCATCAACGAGGAAATACTGACCGAGGTCCGGCTGCCTTTGCTCTCCGCGGATACGCGCGTCGGATTTCAGGAGTTTTCCCGCCGCGCCGGCGACTTCGCGCTGAGCATGGCGGTGGTGACCTACCGCGTCCAGAACGGCAAGATCGCCGACGCGCGCGTCGGCATCGGCGGCGCCGAGCCGTTTCCGCGCCGCATCGCCGAAGCCGAAGCCGCGCTTGACGGAAAATCGCCCGGACCGGAGGCATTCCATGCCGCGGGCGAGGCGGCGGCCGCGGCGATCGACCCGCTTGAGGATATCCACACAAGCGCCGATTATCGGCGCGATCTCGTACGCGCCATGACACGCCGTGCGCTCGACAGCGCGGCCTGAACGGCAGAAGGAAGGCTCAACATGAACCGGCCAGCCGATCTCACATCCAAGACGCTCGCCAACATGCCGAAGCAGGACCTGCGGACCTGGATGGCGCAGCTCGAGGCCGCCGACGACGTGCAACTCGTGCGCGGCGCCAATCGCGACACCGAGATCGGCGGCATCGTCGATTTCTACCAGCGCCAGACCGGCAACCGCGCCGTGTTGTTCGACGACGTGCCGGGGTATCCGTCCGGCTATCGGGTGCTCGCCAATATCCTGACCTCGACCAAGCGCATCAAGATGACGCTGGGCCTGCCCGCCGACGCCTCCGACATGGACCTGGTCGCCTTCTGGCGGAAGTACATGAAGGAGAACAAGACCATTCCGCCGGTGGAGGTGCCGACCGGGCTGGTCATGCAAAACGTCTATCGCGGCGACGACATCGACCTTACAAAAATTCCCGCGCCGAAATGGCACGAGCACGACGGCGGCTATTACATCGGCACCGGCGACATGGTGATCATGCGCCATCCCGGACACCGGCTGGATCAACTACGGCGCCTACCGCGTGCAGGTGCACGGCAAGAAGCTCGCCTCGGTGATGTGCTCCAAGGGCAAGCACGGCAACATCATCCTCAACCGCTACAAGGAGCTCGGCCAGAAGTGCCCGATCGCGGTGGTGTGCGGCATGCACCCGGGACTGTTCATGGTGGCCGGTCTCGAAATTCCCTACGGCAAGAATGAATACGACGCAGCCGGCGGACTGCTCGGCGAGCCGGTCGAGACCATTCCGGGTCCGGTCACCGGCCTGCCGATTCCGGCCAATGCGGAGATCGCGTTCGAAGGCTACGTCTCGCTCGATGATCTGATTGACGAAGGCCCGCTCGGCGAGTGGACCGGCTACTACGCCGGCGGCCACAAGAAGGAGCCCGCGATCCGGGTCGAGAGCTTCATGCACCGCGACAACCCGGTGCTGCTCGGCGCGGTGCCCGGCATTCCGCCGGATGACGACAGCTTCTATCGCTGCACCTATCGCTCGGGCGCGGTATGGAACCAGCTCGAAGGCGCGGGCGTCCCGGAAGTGAAAGGCGTGTGGTCGCACGAGACCGGCGGCAGCCGGCTCTGGCTCAACGTCTCGATCAAGCAGATGTATGCCGGCCACTCCAAGCAGGCCGGGCTCATCGCATCGCAATGCCACGCCGGCGCCTATGCCAACCGTTTCGTGGTGGTGGTGGACGACGACATCGACCCGTCCGACATGAACAAGGTGATGTGGGCGATGTGCACGCGGTTTGAACCGCGGGAAGGCATCGAGATTCTGCGCGGCTGCTGGAGCACGGTGCTCGATCCGATGTGCTACAGCGAGACCGATCCGCGCAACGCGCGCGTGGTGATCGATGCCTGCAGGCCGTTCGGCCGGCGCGACACCTTCCCGCGTGTGGTGCGCAACTCGAAGGAGCTCGACCAGCATATCCTGGCGCGGTTCAAGGACATCCTGCCGCGCTGATGAGTGACAAGTTCGACATCACCCTCACCATCAACGGCCGCGCGCATGCGATCAGCGTCGAGCCGCGGAAGACTTTGGTCGACGCGATCCGCGACGACTGCGGCCAGACCGGCACCCATATCGGCTGCGAGCACGGCATCTGCGGCACCTGCACGATCATCCTCGACGGCGAGGCGATCCGCTCCTGCCTGATGTTCGCGATCCAGGCCGACGGCCGGCAAATCCGCACCGTCGAAGGGCTCGCCAATGGCGAGGAGCTGCATCCGTTGCAGCAGGCCTTCATCGACCACCACGGCCTGCAATGCGGATTCTGCACGCCGGGCTTCCTGATGCTGGCCACGAACGCGCTGGAGCGCAATCCGAACATCGGGGACGACGAGCTGCTCGACGTGCTCTCGTCCAACCTCTGCCGCTGCACCGGGTACCAGAACATCATCAAATCGGTGCGTGCCGCCCGCGACACGATGCGCGGCGCGAAGGCGCCATGAGCCACGGCGGCGACGGTCACGACTATCCCACGCCGCCACCAGCGTCGGCGCGGCGCGTGCTTGGCCACGCGGTCACGCGCATCGAGGACCGGCCGCTGGTCACCGGCCGCGGGCGCTACGCCGGCGACATCAACTTTCCGCATCAGCTTCACATGCGGGTGGTGCGCTCGCCCAAGGCGCATGGAAAGATCGTCGCGGTCGACGCTTCGGCCGCGCTCAAGATGCCGGGCGTGGTCGCGATCTGGACCAACGACGACATCGCCGATCTCTCGCCGATCGATTTCCGCGCCGACAAGAACGCCACCGGCATCCGCGAATTTCGCCAGCCGGCGCTGGCCAAGACTTACGTGCGTTATGTCGGTGATCCGGTCGCGGCGGTGTTTGCCGACGATCCGTATGTGGCCGAGGACGCCGCCGAGCAGGTCGCGATCGAGATCGAAGAGTTGCCGGTGGTCGTGTCGGCGAGCGATCCGCCCGGCGAGTTCGAGCCCGGCCGCTCGAGCGAGGCGATCGTCCTGCACCACAGCTTCGGCGATATCGACGCGGCGTTCCAGAAGGCCCACGCGGTGGTCGAGATCGATGTCCAGACCGGCCGCCACTCCGGCGTGCCGATGGAAACGCGCGGCGCCATTGGCGTCTATGACGCGGCCAAGGATCTGCTGGAGCTACATGGCGCGGCGAAAATCCCGCACCGCAATCGCGAGACGCTCTGCCGCATGCTCAAGCGCGGCCCGTCGTCGCTGCATGTGCACGAGAGCCATGTCGGCGGCGGCTTCGGCATCCGCGGCGAGCTGTATCCCGAGGACCTGCTGGTGCTGGTCGCGGCGATGCGATTCGCCCGGCCGGTGAAATGGATCGAGGACCGGCGCGAGCACCTGATGTGCGCCAATCAGGGCCGCGAGCAGCGCCATCTCGCGCGCATCGCGGTCGACAAGGACGGCCGCATCCTCGGCATCGAGGACGAGATCTTCCACGACCAGGGCGCCTATATCCGCACCCACGGCGTGAACGTCCCAAACCGCACCATGTGCATGATGACCGGCGCCTACAAAGTGCCGGCGTATCGGGCGAAGGCGCGCGTGCGGCTCACCAACAAGACGCCGGCCGCGACCTATCGGGCGCCCGGCCGCTATGAGAGCACGTTCGTGCGTTCGCGCCTGATGGACGCGGTGGCCGCGAAGCTCGGCATCGATCCCGTCGAGGTGCGCCGGCGCAATCTCATCACCGCTGATGAACTGCCCTATGTCATCGCCTTCAATGAGCCGGGCATCGAGGAGCTGGAATTCGACTCCGGCGATTACCCAGCCCTGCTTGAAAAATCGCTCAAGGCGTTCGGCTGGGACAAGCTGCAGGCGGACATGAAGCGCCGCCGCGCCGCCGGCGAGCTGGTCGGCGCCGGGGTTGCGATCTTCATGGAGGAGAGCGGCCGCGGCCCGAGCGACAACGCCAAGATCAAGGTCGATCCCGACGGCGCGGTGGAATTGATCACCGGCGGCGCGTCGCTGGGGCAGGGGTTCGAGACCTCGATGGCGCAGATCTGCGCCGAGGCTTTGGGCGTCGACTACCAGCGCGTACGCGTGATCCACGGCCAGACCGACTTGATCGATCACGGCATTGGCGCGCATGCGGCGCGTGCGACCGTGCTCACCGGCGGCGCCGTGCACGTTACCGCCACCATGGTGCGCGAGAAGGCGATCGAATTCGCGTCCGAGCTGCTGCAGACGCCCGCCGCCGATCTCGACATCGTCGACGGCACCGTGATGCGGCGCGGGGCAGCGGAGGGAAGCGGCCCGTCGATCTCGCTCGGCGATATCGCCAAGCGCATCGCGCCGGGCTCGAAACTGTTGCGCGGCCGCGATCCGCAGCTCGCCGCGCATGGCTGGTACCATACCGACCATACGGTGTTTCCCTATGGCGTGCATCTCGCGGTCGTCCGCCTCGATCGCGAGACCGGCAAGATCGCGGTCGAGCGCTTCATGGTCGCCTACGACGTCGGCCGCGCGGTCAATCCGCTGCTGATCGAAGGACAACTGGTCGGCGGCTGCGTGCAGGGGCTCGGCGGCGCGCTGTCGGAGGAGTTCGTCTACGACGAGACCGGTGAGCCGTTGTCGGCGACGTTCGCCGACTACCTGATGCCGACGCTGCACGAGGTGCCGGACGTCGAGGTGCTGCTCACCGAGGACGCGCCGTCGCCACGCCATCCGCTCGGCCTCAAGGGCGCAGGCGAGGGCGGCATCAACGGCGCCGGCGGCGTCATCGCGTCCGCGATCGACGATGCGCTCGGCATGCCCGGGGCGGTCACACGCCTGCCGGTGACGCCGCAGCGGATCAGGGAGTTGCTGCGGAAGAATGCGCGCCCGTAGCTCCGCAGGCTACGGCTTGATCGAGACGCGCGCCTCTTCGACGATATCCTTCGGCGTGGCGTAGAGCTCCGCGACCAGGCGGGTGACGTCCTCGCCGGATACCGGATTGACCTCGAGCTTCAGCTTGTCGGCTTCCGCGAGGAAGGCCGGGTCCTTCAATGTCGCCATGAAGGCCTGACGGAGCGCCGCAGCCCGATCGTCAGGCACGCCAGGCGGCGCTGCGAACGGCCGGCCCATGGTCTGACGGCTGGTGACGAGCCGCAGGATTTGCTTCTGCCGGTCGTTGGCGAACTCGCCAATGGTGGGAACGTGCTGCAACTCCGGCGCCTTCACGTCCGACATGTGGAAGAGATAGTTCAGCTTCTTCTCCGGAATCCAGGACGGTCGCGTCGACTTGACGCTCGACCACGACCAGCCGCAGCGGCCGTCGACCTCGCCGCGCTCGATCGCCAGGATGATATCGGAGGTGCCGTGATAGCCGGTGACCAGCTTCAGCTTGACGCCGAACACGTTGCGCACGAACGCGGCGTAGGTGTCGGGATCGGAGCCGGCGCCTTCACCGCCGACCGCGAACTGCGTCTTCAACGCATCCTGCCAGGTCTTGACCGGCGACGTATGCCAGGTTGCGCACAGCGAAATCTCGTTGGTGCCGCTGCCGAGCCAGGTGAACTTGGTCGCATCGAATTGCACGCGCGCGGTGCCGATCAGCGGCTCCATCGCCAGGCCGCGGCCGAACGTGCCGAACGACGTGCCGTCCTTGGGCGCCACGTTGTAGAGGTTGTTGGCCGCGTTGAGGCTGCCGGCGCCGGTGATGTTCTGGACGATGAAACCTGGATTGCCGGGGAGGTGGCGCCCCATGTGACGGGTGAGCGCACGGGCATAGAGGTCGTAGCCGCCGCCGGCGGTGTAGCCGACGATCACGTTGATCGTCTTGCCCTTGTAGAAGTCCGCCACGGATTGCGCCTGCGCCGCAGCCGGTGCCGCCAGCGCGACGATGCACAATCCCCATTGGGCCAATCGGCGCATTTTCGCCCTCCATTTCGGCGGCTTTCGACCCTGCAATGGCCGTGCCAGCCGCGTCAACGCAACGAGGTCTAGACGCTCGCATTTAGCAGTGGCATGAGGCAATCTGACACGCAGGTCGAGAAGTACTCCGAACAAGGCAAGAGGTGCGCAGTGGCGGGTCAATGGGGAATAGGTCAACCGGTCCCGCGATTCGAAGATCCGCGGCTGATCCGGGGCGAGGGCAACTATGTCGGCGACATGATGTTTCCGGGCACGGTTCCGGGCTATGTCCTGCGCTCGCCGCACGCGCATGCGCGGATCAAGAGCATCGACGTGTCGAAGGCCAAGGCCGCGCCCGGCGTGCTGGCGGTGCTGACCGGCGAGGACTGGGACAATTCCGGCTTCGGCGATCTTCCGGTTCCGTCCGGACCGAAGCGCCGCGATGGCTCGCCGCTCTATAAGCCTCGCTACCGCGCGCTGGCGCGCGACCGCGTCCGCTGGGTCGGCGACTATGTCGCGTTCGTGGTGGCCGAGACCGCGCATCAGGCGGCGGATGCGGCTGAGCTGATCGAGGTCGACTACGAGCCGTTGCCTGCGATCGTCTCGACCGAGGATGCGATCAAGCCGGGTGCGCCGCTGGTCTGGGACGACTGCCCGAACAACATCTGCTTCGTGCATCTCGAAGGCGACAAGGCCAAGACCGACGCCGCCTTCGCCAAGGCCGACAAGATCGTCAAGCACCGCTTCGTGATCAATCGCGTGACCGCCGCCAGCATGGAGCCGCGCGGTTCGATCGGCGTTTATCGTCCTTATGACGACCACTACACCATCTACACCACGCTCCAGCGTAACTTCACCTTCCGCGAGGAGCTGTGCAAGTTCGTGCTCAAGGTGCCGGAGCACAAGGTGCGCGTGGTGTCGGGCGACATCGGCGGCTCGTTCGGCATGAAGAGCGCGGTCTATAACGAGGCGGCGCTGGTGTTGTGGGCGGCCAAGGTCACCGGCCGGCCGGTGAAGTGGATCAGCACGCGCTCGGAGGCGTTCCTCTCGGACGGCCAGGCGCGCGACAACGTGACGGAGGCCGAGCTCGCGCTCGACAAGGACGGCCATTTCCTCGGGCTGCGCGTCAACATCATCGCCAATATCGGCGCGTTCCTGCAGGTCGGCGGGCAATCCTTCGTCGGCAATCTCGGCACGCTGGCCGGCGTCTACAAGACGCCGGCGGTCTATGTCGACGTGACGGCGGCGCTCACCAACACCAATCCGGTGCGGCCTTATCGCGGCAACGGCCGCCCCGAGGCGGCCTATGTGATCGAGCGCATGGTCGACGTCGCAGCCGACGAGCTTGGTATCGATCCGGCGGTGCTGCGCCGGAAGAATTCGATCCCGCCGGACGCGATGCCCTACAAGACCGGGCTCACCTTCACCTACGATTCCGGCGAGTTCGCGAAGAACATGGACGAGGCCTTGCACATGGCCGACATCGATGGCTTCGCGAAGCGCCGCGCGGAGTCGCGCCGGCGCGGCAAGCTACGCGGGATCGGCATGTCCAACACCATCGAGCGCGCCGCCGCGCCCAGCACCGAAGGGGCGGAGATCCGCTTCGATCGCGGCGGCACGATCACGCTGTTCTCGGGCTCGAACAACCAGGGCCAAGGCCACGAGACCGCGTTCAAGCAGATCGTCTGCGACCGTCTCGGCGTCGATCCGAAGGACATCACCTATATTTCGGGTGACACCGACACCGTGTTTTACGGTGAGGGTACCGGCGGTTCGCGTTCCGCCGCCCTCGGTGGTTCCGCGGTCGCCGCCGCCGCCGACAAGGTGATCGAGAAAGCCAGGAAGATCGCCGCGCATGTGCTCAAGGTCGCCGCCGAAGACGTCAAGTTCGAGGACGGCATGTTCTCCTCGCCCAAGACCAACCAGACCATCACCATTACCGACGTGGCGCGCACCGCCGCCAATCCGGCCAAGCTGCCGAAAGGCATGGAAGCCGGCCTGATCGCCACCTCGATCTTCTACGCCGACACCGAGAACTTCCCCAACGGCGCGCATGTCTGCGAGGTCGAGATCGACGAGGAGACCGGACAGGTCGACATCGTGCGCTACAGCGTCGTGGACGACGTCGGCACCGTGCTCAATCCGCTCCTGGTCTACGGCCAGATCACCGGCGGCGTGGCGCAGGGCGTCGGGCAGATCCTGATGGAGAACATCCATTTCGATCCGGATTCCGGCCAGCTCACCACCGGCTCGTTCATGGATTATGCGATGCCGCGCGCCGACAACATCAGCGCGCTGAACATCCACTCGAACCCGGTGCCGACGCCGACCAATCCGCTCGGCGTGAAAGGTTGCGGCGAGGCCGGCTGCGTCGGCGCCATGCCGGCGGTGGCGAATGCGGTCGTCGACGCGCTGTCGGTCTACGGCGTCCGCCACATCGAGATGCCGGCGACGCCCGAGCGGGTCTGGCGCGCGATCCAGGAGGGGCGCCCGCACGCGGCGGCGGAGTAAGAGCAGGGCAACTGGCGTTCCCGGAAGGGAACTTTGCGCGTGCCGCGGGCGTTACGGCCCAGGGTTGAAGGCGCGCGCATCTCATGACCACACCGCAAATCCTGGCATTCGCCATCATCGGCGCGATGATGGCGCTGTTCGTGTGGGGACGGCTGCGCTACGACCTCGTCGCGGTGCTCGCGCTGCTTGCCGCGATCGTCGCGGGCATCGTGCCCTATGACAAAGCATTCTCCGGCTTCTCCGACGACATCGTGATCATCGTCGCGTCGGCGCTGCTGGTCAGCGCGGCGGTGCAGCGCTCCGGCATCGTCGAGACGCTGATCCGGCCCATTGCGCCGCGCCTGACGACAACCACGGCGCAAGTGGCTGTGTTGGCGGGCTCGGTCGCGCTGTTGTCCGCCTTCGTGAAGAACATCGGCGCGCTCGCGATGCTGATGCCGGTGGCGTTTCAGCTCGCGCGCAAGAACAAGACCTCGGTGACCTATCTGCTGATGCCGATGGCGTTCGCGGCCCTGCTTGGCGGCATCGTCACCATGGTCGGCACGTCGCCCAACGTCATCGTCGCGCGCATGCGCGAGGAACTGGTCGGCACGCCGTTCTCGATGTTCGACTTCACGCCGGTGGGCGCGTGTCTGGCCATCGGTGGCGTGATCTTCCTCGCCTTCGGCTGGCGCTTGCTGCCGGGAGACCGCAAGGGCGCGGCGTCGATGAACGAGGCCTTCAACCTCGAAGGCTATTCGACTGAAGTCTCGATTCCCGAGGGCTCGCCGCTGGTCGGCAAGACTGTCGGGGAGATCGACACGCTTTCGGAAGGGGACGTCGAAGTCCTTACGCTGCTGCGGTCGCGCGACCGCATCAACCAGCCGCCGGCCAAGACCAGGCTGCGCGCGGGCAACATGCTCATTCTCATCGGTCAGCCGGACGCGCTGAAGCGGCTGACCGATGAGGCCAAGCTCAAGCTCGTGCGCGACGAAAACACCGGCGAGATCGACGCAGCGGATGACGACATCGGCGTCATGGAGGCGATCGTCACCGCCGAATCGCCGCTGGTCGACCGCTCGGCCACGCAGTACCGCCTCTACGAGCATCATCAGGTCAATCTGCTGGCGGTGAGCCGCAGCGGCCGCCGTATCGCGCACCGCATCGGCTCGACGCGCCTCAAGCCCGGCGATGTCATCGTGCTGCAGGGCAATCTGAACACGATGCCGGAAGCGCTCGGCGAATTGCGCTGCCTGCCGCTGGCGCAGCGCAACATGCAGCTCGGCCGCGGCCGTCGGGGTCTCCTGTCGGTCGCCGTGCTCGCATTGGCGATGCTGCTGATGGCGCTCGGCGTGGTGCCGGTGGCGATCGCCTTTTTCGGTGCGGCGGTCGTGATCCTGCTGATCCGGGCGCTGACGCTGCGCGAAGCCTACGAGGTCGTGGAGTGGCCGCTCCTGGTCATGCTGGGCGCGCTGATTCCTGTCAGCGACGCGCTACGCACCACCGGCGGAACCGATCTGATCGCGGGCTGGCTGTCGGCGTTCTCGCAAGGGTTGCCGCCGATCGGCGCGCTCGCGCTGATGATGGCGGCGGCGATGGCGGTGACGCCGTTCCTCAACAATGCCGCGACCGTGCTGGTGATGGCGCCGATTGCCGCCGGCTTCGCCAAGAACCTCGGCTTCAATCCCGATCCGTTCCTGATGGCGGTTGCGATCGGCGCCGCTTGCGATTTCCTCACGCCGATCGGCCACCAGTGCAACACATTGGTGATGAGCGCGGGCGGCTATCGCTTCGGCGACTACGCGCGGCTTGGCTTGCCGCTGTCGATCTTCGTCCTCGTCGTCGGTGTGCCGCTGATCGCGCTGTTCTGGCCGTTCGCGCGGTAACGCTTACTTGCTGCCCTCCGAGATCGCCGCCTTGGTCGCGGCGACCACGTCCGGCGGCGTGGTGTAGAGCTCCGCAATCAGCTTGTCGATCGCAGCGCCGCTCATCGGGTTGATGTCGAGGCGACGCTGCTTGGCCTCGGCGAGATAGTCGGGATCCTTCATGGTGGCGTCGAAGGCGGCGCGCAGCGCATCCGCGCGCTCGCGCGGCAGGTCCGGCGGCGCCGTGAACGGCCAGCCCATCTCCTGCCGGCTCAGCACCAGCTTGAGGATCTGCCGCTCGCGCTCGTCGCGCGCGAGGTCCATGATCAGCGGAACGTCGGCGAGCTCGCTGTTCTTGTGCAGCGCCATTTGCAGCAGCATGTTGATCTGCTTTTTCTTGAGCCAGTCGGGCTTGGTGATCTTGATGCTCGACCACGACCAGCCGCAGCGGCCGTCGACCTCGCCGCGTTCCATCGCGAGATTGATCTCGTTGCCGCCGGGATAGCCGGACACCAGCCGGATCTTCACGCCGAAGATGCTGCGGATCATGGTCGCGAACATGTCGGGATCGGATCCGGAGCCTTCGCCGCCGACCGTGAAGTCGGTCTTCAGCATGTCGTTCCAGTTCTTCACCTTCGAGGTGTGCCAGGTCGCGCACAGGCTGACCTGATCGCTGACGCTGCCGATCCAGGTGTAGCGGCGCGCGTCGTATTGCGTCGCGCTGCCGCCGATCAAAGGCTCCATCGCCATGCCGCGGCCGACCATGCCGATCGCGGTGCCATCCTTGGGGGCGACGTTATAGAGGTAATTCGCGAGCCGCAGGCTCCCGGCGCCGGCCATGTTCTGCGGCACGACGTTGGGATTGCCGGGGATGTGCTTGCCCATGTGGCGGGCGAGCACCCGCGCATTGAGATCGTATCCGCCGCCGGCGGTGTAGCCGATCAGAAGCTGGACGGTCTTGCCACGGTAGAAATCGGCAACCGGTTGGGCGTGGCCCGGCTGCATGGCCAACAGCAGCGGCACGAAACTACACGCAAACCGAACAAACATCGCAACCCCCAATTGTCTAAAGAGACTCATTCTGCACGAGGAAGGGCCCATGCAAGAAGGGCTCATGCAAGATGGATGCCTGTGGCGCAGGGCCGCGCATCGTGAACGTCCAGAAAAGGTGGCAAGGGCGGCAGGATTCGAACCCGCGTTCTCCGGGTTGGAACCGGATGCTTTGGCCAGTCTAAGCTACGCCCCTATTTGGGACCTGCGCACGGTTTCGATCCGCGTTCTCCGGGGCCACGACCCGACGCTCTTCCATTGAGCTACGCAGGCATGAATTGGTCGCAGGTCCGGGTGACGATCCCGGCTGTCGATCCTTATGAGAGATCGCTCCTCGCCAGCGAGGCCCTGCGAGATAAATGGAAGCGGGTGTAGGAATCGAACCCACATAGGCGCGCTCAAAACGCGCCGTCCTGCCATTGAACGAACCCGCTGAAGATTGGTGCTCCCTGACGGTTTCGATCCGTCTTCTGCGGAGTGAAAATCCGCGATCCTAGCCAGTAGACGAAGGGAGCCGATTGCGGAGTTCCGCCTGAACAACAGTTCAGAATGTGGTGCGAAACCGTGACGACAAAATCTGCTGGCGTGCTCGAACCAATTGATGCAGATAGGGCCGGGGTGGGTGACGAAAACGGGAGATCAATCAATGCGAATACTCGTTACAGGTCTGGTGGTGGCTGCGGCCGCAGCGTTGAGTGCGCCTGCGATTGCGGCGTCGGTGATGGGCCCGGCCGGTCTTGCCGCCGCGGCCAACGACACCGGCGTCGTCGAACAGGTTGCCCATGGCTGTGGTGCCGGGTGGTGGCGCGGACCGGATGGCGTTGGACGCTGCCGGCCGATGCGCGGGGGGCCGGTCGTGGTTGCCCCGCCGCTCGTGGTCGCGCCGCCCGTGGTCGTCGTCCCGCGCGCCGCTTGGTGCCACCGGCCGTATTCGAGCCGCCAGTTCCGCTGCTAAGCGTTATTCGCAGCCTGCGATCGATTAGCCCGGCCATCGCGCCGGGCTTTTCTTTGCGCTAAGAAATTTGCAACCAGTGAGGCGCACGCTTTGCCCGAACGATTCGGGGAACGTGCGATGTTGTCCACCACTTACGCGGTTCAAATGGCTTCGGCCGAGAAGGCACTCAAGCTCGCTCGCGACATTGGCGATGGTGCGGCGATACTGGCGGCACTCGCCATGATGACGCGAGTGGTCCGGCTGCAATATGGAGCGGCCAAGGTCGCGTCTTAGTGAAGGCGCTGGCCTGCCAGCCGAGGCTTCAGCGAAGGCTGGCCCGACTTCGCGCCATAGCGCGTCGAAGACGCGCGTCAACGCCGCAGCAAATCCGCTTCAATCCTTGTCGGCGCCGAGCAGGCTCTTGATCGTAAAGAAGTCGGTGGCTTTACGGAACTCGCGCACCCCCTCGTGATTGATCAAAAAAAGCGGATCGAAATTCGGATAGTCCTTGTCCTCGAACGTCATCAAGGTGCGATTTTCAAGGACCAGCCACCGCCCTTCCAGACGGACGACGGGCACCATGTGATGCTGGCGGATCGCCTTGTCGAATCCAAGCACCAGCCACAGATCGTCAAACGGGATACCGGCGGCATGGAGGGCAACAAACTTCGCCGTTGCAAAGTCCTCGCAATCGCCGCGACCCGACTGGAAGGTTGCCAGCGGACTTACCCATTTATCCATCTGCCGGTATTGCGAGTAGTCGCTTTGAAATTGAAGGGCGTTGTTGACGCCCCGATTGACGGTTTCGATCCTTTCGCGGCCATCCTGCGTGCGCGCCTTGTCGATGATCGCACCGTACTGGATCGACGACGGCCGGCATTTGTCGGGGTTTTGCCGGCAGTTCCTAGCCGTCTCGATCTCGGCGCGCACGTGCGATCTGAGATCTCGAAACTTGACCCACAATGGCCCTTCCGGGGCGCGAACATGTTGTGAACCGAACGGTTCATTGATCCGGCCAGTCGGCACGGCATCATTTGCCGCGGCCGCGATCAGCATCCCGCTGTCGTCCACCGGCGGAAAGTTTGCAGCGGGCACAGCCTGGCAGAAACCGACAATGCTCAGTGCTGATAGAGCAAGGCGCATGCGACCCTCCCTGTCGAAATATGCGCGGCTGGAGCCGTGGTCAGCCACATTCGACAGGATGCACCCTGATGTGGATCGCCGACAGTATACGTTCGGATGGTATTGTCATGTTATGGTGTGAGGGGCCGCCCTGTGGCCAATCCTCCGTTTGTCAGGTCCATCGCAAGCAATAGCGAGCGATGGCGCATCTGGAGTCCACGGCGCGATTCGAACGCGCAGCCTGAGGTTCCGGAAACCTCCGCTCTGATCCATTGAGCTACGTGGACGAAAGTATGGAGCCCTCGGCAGGACTCGAACCCGCACGGTCCCGAGGTAGAAGCTCGGCGCTCTGTCCGGTTGAGCTACGAGGGCTATCGCAAGAAAAATGGAGTGGCGGACGGGACTCGAACCCGCATATGCGCGCTTTGCAAGCGCGGCCGTAACCAGTTCCGGTCACCGCCACATGAATTGAACAACGGTCTCGCCTAGACCGCGTCGGACAAAATCCGCTGCAGCCGCGTATCGTCGGTGAGGAAGAAGGACGCCTCGATCCGCTCGGCGACCTCCGGCCGCGTCAGGAATGCGCCGATCTGGTCCGCAGCATCCGGGTAGTCATCGAGATAGGGCGACGAAAAGTAAGTCCGGTCCTTCTCCAGCAGCACGTCCCGCAACAGCGGCGCCATGTGGATCGCCGCGCCGGGGTCCGGCGCGCGGTCCCAGGCCGCAAGCACGCGGCCGATGTCGCCGTGCGCCGTCACGACCATGGTCAGGAGATCGGCCATGTCGAAGTTCAGCGAAGCCCGCTGTTTCCAGACGGTCACGTCGAGGCGCTGCGCGCTGGCTTCGATCAGGCGGTCGAAAAAATTGTCGAGCAGCTCGACCTGGGCCGCGGGCCATTTGCTGCGCCACTGCGCGTAGGCCAGCCGCCGCAGGCAGATATCGAGCTCCAGGTTGTCGGGCGGATCGCCGAGCGCGATCAGCTCCAGATAGCGCGGCAGGAAATAGCGCATCTCGCGCGCCACCTGGTCGTCGTCCCAGCTATGCGCGGAGTTCGTATATTCGGCGAGCAGCTTGGACGGAATTGCCCGCAGCGGCGTGTGGACGAGCTCGCGCTCGGTCTCCTTGGTCATGCAGACGTTGCAATTGCACACGATGAGCGTGCTGCCGATCGTGTAGAGCGCGAAGATGCGGTAAGCCTCGTCGATCGTCGCTTGCAGTTCGGGCGTCATGGGCATGATTCCGGATCGCGGGGGCAGGGGGACGGCGGTTTCCCGCCGCCTCCTGTCCTTAGTCCTTGAACGGATCGAACACGTCGGCGCCCGCCATCACGACGACGAACGGCCGCAGCGTCTGCTCGATCTTGATGGTGCCCGCATGCTCGGCGAGCACCTCCGGCAGCCGGCGGTAGGCCTGCGGCGCCTCGTCGAGATCGCCGCCGACGAGATGCACGCCCTTCTCGCGCAGCCACGTCTGCATCGCGTCGGCGCTGACGAGACCTTCGCTGAGCACTTCGCCGGTCTTGCGGTGGCGCTTGCCTTTCGCCTGGGTGCGCGACATCACGCGGCCGGCGCCGTGCACGGTCGAGTACAGGCTCTTGGCGCCGTCCACGCTCTCGACACCCGAGAGGATGACGGCGTTGTCGCCCATCGAGCCGCCGACGAAGCCGCGCTGGCCCGGGAACGCCGGCGTCGCACCCTTGCGCACCACCCACAGGTCACGCTCGCCGTGGCGCTCGCGCCAGGCGTAGTTGTGGTGGTTGTGCACGGTATCGAGCGCCTTGGCGCACAGGATGCGGCGCACCGTCTCCACCACCCACTCGCGGCCGGCATAGGCGTACTCGCCGGCCAGCGTCATCGCCGCGAGGTAGCGCTGGCCGAGCTCGCTCTCGACCTCGACGATTGCCGGGGCGACGTCGATGCCGTCCTTGCCGCCGGCGAGCTTGAGGTAGTGCGTCGCGCTCTTGTGGCCGAGACCACGCGAGCCGAAGTGCACGCCGATCCACACGTAGCCCTCTTCGTCTTCGAACAGATCGACGTAGTGGTTGCCAGAACCGACGGTGCCAAGTTGCGCACGCGCCATCTGCTTGAGGTGGCCGGTGCCGGCATCGTGCCACAGCGGCGAATCGAACACCGCGTGGTCGATCGGATTCGGGTTCGAGCGGCCCATGCCGAAGCTGATCGCCTTGTTGATGTCGTTGGCGATGACAGGAACGCGCGGCTTGATGTCCTCGTATTTGAGGTTGATGCGCGCCGCCATGTTGCCGCAGCCGATGTCGAAGCCGACGCCCGAGATCGACACATGGTCTTCGTAGGCGATCACGCCGCCGACCGGCTGCGCATAGCCGAGGTGGCCGTCGGCGCAGAGCACGCCGCCGGCCACGCTGCCGACACCCATGCAGCGCCACATCTGCGAGACGGTGCGCTCGTCATGGTCGCCGTAGATCTTGAGTTCAGTCACGATACGCTCCTCTCGTTTCAAGTGTTGCACATTTCAGGTTAGTCGGCCCAAGGGCCGCGCAAGTTCAGCGCGCCGTGGGCCTTTTCGGGGCAGCAGGGACTGTGGGATAGTCACGGCCGACAAGACGGCTCAGCCGCTTTTGGAAGTCGGGGAGGTAGTGAGTGGTAGACCGCAGGAACGATCCGGCCTTTCTTTACTTTCCCGACAATTACCGCTGGTCGATGGGGCTGATGATCTGCCTCTCGGGCGCGCCCTGGGGCGGCGGCGAGATCGACGACGTGAACCGCGTCGGCCGCGCGCTGCGCGACAAGGTCGGCGACGACGATGCGTGGTTCGAAGAATGGACCCGCATGGGCGACAAGATCGAAGCCCGCGGCCGCGCCGCCGAGAAGGACGGGCACAAGCTCACCGCCGTGTCCTGCTTCCTCAGGGCCACGCGCTACTATCAGACCGGCGAGCGCTTCCTGCAGCCGAAGTCACAGCGCGGCATGGATGTCTACGCCAAGTCGGTGAAGACGTTCCGCGACGCGGCCGCGATCATCCGCAGCCCGCGCATCGAGCACGTCGAAATTCCCTACCAGGGCACGAGCCTGCCGGCGCTGCTCGTGCATCCCGACCGTGAGGTTGCGGGAAGCGCTCCCGCGCCGGCCATGGTCTATTTCGACGGCTTCGACGTCACCAAGGAGATCCAGTACGGCTACGCCGTTCCCGATCTCGCCGCGCGCGGCGTCGGCTGCCTGATCGTCGACGGCCCCGGCAACGGCGAGAGCGTTCGCTTCCGCAATCTGCCGCTGATCGCGGAGACCGAACGCTATGCGACGCCGGTCTACGAATATCTCGCCGGCCGTCCCGAGTTCGATCCGAAACGCATCGGCGTGATGGCGCTCAGCCTCGGCGGCTACTACGCGCCGCGGGCGGCCTCGCTCGAGCCGCGCTACGCCTGCTGCATCGCCTGGGGCGCGCAGTGGGACTACCACGCGATCTGGAAGAAGCGGCTGGAAGACCTCGCCACCGGCAAGGTGCTGTCGTTGTCGGTGCCGCCCGAGCATCTGCAATGGGTGCTTGGCGTCGACAGCCAGGAAGCCGCGCTCAAGGTGCTCGAGGGTTTTCGCCTCGACGGCATCGTTCAGAAAATGCGCTGCCCGTTCCTGCTGCTGCACGGCGAGGGCGACGAGCAGATCTCGCTTTCGCTCGCGCACACGCTGTTCGACGCGGTCGGCTCCAAGGAGAAGAAGCTCAAGGTGTTCAGTCGCGAGGAGGGCGGCTTCCACCATTGTCAGGTCGACAACATCACCATCGGCGTGCACGCCATGTGGGACTGGGTGTGCGACGTGCTCAAGCCCGGGCGCTGATCCCCATGAAAAGCGAACAGCGCGACGGGATGCAGATCGACTGGGACGCGCCCATCGAAATGGACGACGATGCCTCGTGCTGCGCGCCGACGTGTTCCGTCCCATCGGCGGCGGCAAGCATCCGGTGATCCTGAGCTACGGGCCCTATGCGAAAGGCCTCGCCTTTCAGGAGGGCTACAAAGGCAACTGGGAGCGCCTGATCAAGGCAGCGCCCGAAGTGCTCGAAGGCTCGACCAACAAGTACCAGGTGTGGGAGCTGGTCGACCCCGAGAAATGGGTGCCGGACGGTTACGTCTGCGTGCGCCTCGATTCACGCGGGGCCGGCCGATCGCCGGGCTTCATCGACATCTGGTCGCCGCGCGAGGCGCAAGACATCTACCACTGCATCGAATGGGCCGGCACGCAGCCCTGGAGCACCGGCAAGGTCGGCATGAACGGCATCTCCTACTTTGCCACCAACCAGTGGCAGGTCGGAGCGCTCAAGCCGCCGCATCTTGCCGCGCTCTGCATCTGGGAGGGCTTTGCCGACTACTACCGCGAGCTCGCGCGGCACGGCGGCATCCTCTCGGGTTTCACAAACAGCTGGTACAAGCGCCAGGTGCTGCGCGTGCAGCACGGCGTCGGCGACAACGGCTTCCGCAGCGCCGTCACCGGCGAACCGGTGGCGGGGCCGGAAACATTGCCGCCTGAAGAGCTGGCCAAGAATGCCGCCGATGCCGGCAGCGAGGTTGCGATGCGGCACTTTGTCGACGATTTCTATCGCGCCCGCATGGTGGCGTTCGACAAGATCGAGGCGCCGCTGCTTTCCGCCGGCAATTGGGGCGGCGTGGGCCTGCACCCGCGCGGTAATTTCGAAGGCTATCTGCGCGCCGGCTCCCGGCAGAAGTGGCTCGAGGTGCACGGCGATACGCACTTCACTCACTTCTACAGCAACTACGGCATGGCGCTGCAGAAGCGCTTCTTCGGTCATTTCCTCAAGGGCGAGGACACCGGCTGGGAGAAGCAGCCGCGGGTCGCACTCAACATCCGCCGTCCCGGCGAAAACTTCACGTTTCGCGGCGAGAACGAATGGCCGATCGCGCGCACGCGATGGACGAAGTACTACCTGCAGCCGGACGGGCCACACGCTCGGCACCGATGTGCCGGCGCAAACGACGACGCTTTCCTATCAAACCAGCGGCGACGGCATCACCTTCCTCACGCCGCCGATGACGCAGGACCTCGAAGTGACCGGCCCGGTCGCGGCGAAACTCTGGCTGTCGTCCGATACCACCGACGCCGACGTGTTCCTGGCGCTGCGTGTGTTCGATCCCGCCGGCAAGGAAGTCACGTTCATCGGCTCGAACGATCCGCGCACCCCGGCCGGCCTTGGGTGGCTGCGGGCCTCGCATCGCAAGCTCGATCCCGCCGAGACGCAGCCGTACCGGCCGTGGCACAGCCACGACGAGGCGTGGCCGCTCCAACCGGGCAAGCCGGTCGAGCTCGACATCGAAATCTGGCCGACCTCGATCGTGGTGCCGCCGGGCTACCGGCTCGGCCTCACCGTGCGCGGCAAGGACTACGAGGTCGACGGCAGCGATGGCGGGTTCGCCAATGCGATGTACCCGATGAAAGGCGTCGGCCCCTTCACCCATACCGATCCGGACGACCGGCCGCCGGACATCTTTGGCGGCACCAACGTGCTACACTTTGCCGGCGAGAAGATGCCGTATCTGCTGCTGCCGATCATTCCGCAGACATAAGCGGGAAGGGCAGACATAAAGCTCGCAAGGGAGGAACTCCATGAAGGCGTCGCTGCGTCTTTCGCTCGCCGGTCTTTTGGTCGCGCTCGGTTGGAGCGCCGCCGCGCAGGATTATCCGAGCCGCACCGTCACGATCATCGTTCCCTATCCGGCGGGCGGGCCCACCGACCAGCTCGCGCGGGTGCTGGCGCCGAAGTTCGCCGAGAAACTCGGACAGAATTTCATCGTCGAGAACATCAGCGGCGGCGGCACCACGATCGCCACCGGGCGGGTCGCGCGCGGCGCCAAGGACGGGCACACGCTGCTGCTGCATAACCTCCAGATCTCGGCGAATGTCGCGCTCTATCCGAAGCTTAGTTTCGACACCGAGAAGGACCTCACGCCGGTCGCCTTCGTCAACCAGAACCCGCTGGTCCTGGTCGGGCGCAAGTCGTTGGCGGCGAACACGCTCCCCGAACTCCTCGCCACGATGAAGAAGAGCCAGCTCAGAATGGCGCATCCCGGCACCGGCTCGACCGGCCACCTCGCCACCTCGCTGCTCGCGAAGGAGGCGGGTATCGAGCTCGTCGGCGTGCCGTATCGTGGCGCGGCGCCGGCGCTGCAGGATATTGCCGGCGGGCATGTCGATCTGTTCTTTGCGACGCCGCAATCGGTGGTCCAGACCGTCGCCGGCGGACAGATGAAGGCCTTTGGCATTACCTCGAAGACAACGTCGCCGCAGTTCCCGGGTGTCGCGAGTTTTGTCGACGCGCTCGGGCCGAAGCTTGAGATCCTCTACTGGCATGCTCTGTTGGTGCCGGCCGGAACGCCGAAGCAGGTGGTCGACCGGCTCAGCGCTGTGCTGCTCGGCGTGATGGACGATCCCGCGATCGTGAAATCCTGGGCGGAGAGCGGTGTTGCGCCGTTCGCCAAGGACGAGCGTTCGCCGCAGGCCGCGCAAAAGCTGTTGCGGAGCGAGATCGAGCGCTGGAGCCAGGTCGTGCGCGACAACAACATCCAGCCGTCCGAGTGATCGCGCTGGCATCGCGCCGGTGAGAATTGGACCACCCAGCAGGACTCGAACCTGCGGCCTCCGGCTCCGCAAACCGGCGCTCTCAATCCACTGAGCTATGGGTGGTTTAGTGCTATCGTTACCCCAATGCGCAAGGCACAAGCGCGTCCACGCGCGTCTTGAATACAATGCGCGCGGTCAGGGAGGCGAGGAATGAAGTGGCTTCGGACCGGAACGATTGCGGCGTTGCTCGCGGTCCCGTTGTTCGCCACCGGGGTTTCGGCGCAAACCGCGTCCTCCTTTCCGGAGAAGATCGTCCGCATCATCGTGCCGTTCCCGGCCGGCGGCGCGACCGATATCCTGGCGCGGCTGGTCGCCGAGCGGCTCGGCGGCGCGTTCGGCCGGCCGGTGGTGGTCGAGAACATTTCCGGCGCCGCCGGCGCGACCGGCACCGCGGCCGCCGCGAAGGCTGCCGCTGACGGCCACACGCTGCTGATGGGCACCGGCACCACCACGACGCTGCTGCCGCATCTGCGCAGCGATCTGCCGTACGATCCGCAACGCGACTTCGCGGCGGTCACGCTGATCGCGAGCTTTCCCAATTTGCTGGTGGTGCGGCCCGCTATCCAGGCGACTGACGTGAAGTCGCTGATCGCGCTGGTGCGCGCCGCGCCCGGAAAATTCAGCTATGCGAGCTCCGGCTTCGGCGCGTCGCCGCATCTCTCCGCCGAATGGTTCAAGCGGCTGACGAAAACCGAAATCCTGCACGTTCCCTATACGGGCAGCGGGCCGGCGCTGCCGTCGCTGCTCGGCGGCCACGTCGACATGATGTTCGACACGCTGCCGTCGGTGTTGCCGCTGGTGCAGGAGGGAAAGCTCCGCGCGCTTGGCGTCACCACCGCGGAGCGGGTGCCGTTCCTGCCCGATCTGCCGGCGATCGCCGAGACGCTGCCGGAATTCGACGTCACGTCGTGGCTTGGCATCATGGTGCCGGCCGGCGTTCCCGCCGATATCCGCGCCCGCATCGCCGCGCCGCTCGCCACGTTCGTCAAGGACCCGGCGATCGTGAAGCGCCTGCAGGAGCTCGGCGCCGTGGCGGCGACGATCAACACGCCGCACGAGTTCGACGCCTGGATCCGCCGCGACTACGAGAAGTGGCGGCGCGTGGTCCGCGAGACCGGCATCAAGATCGCCAAATAATTGGCCTGCCTCGCAGGTCGTATTTACACGCCTGCGCGGCATCCACGTCTTTCTTGGAGACGCCGATGCCGGGTAAGCCCGCCATATCCGGGGATGGTGCTGCCGGCGGGATTTGAACCCGCGATCTCCGGAGTGAGGTTCCGGCATCCTTGGCCGCTAGACGACGGCAGCGTGTTGGACGTAGAGTGGCTCTCGAGCGGGGCCAATTAGCTTTGACATTACTAATGAATTGGTTGGCGCGTGTATGCAGTACCGATGCAGCCGCGCCATAAATTGATATTCCTGGGAGGGACACAATGAGAAGCCTACTTCTGCTGCTGCTGGCAGTAGCGAGCGCTGCAGTATTCCTGACGTTTGCTTCCTTCGAAGCTCGCGCTGAGCCAAAGAAAAAGGGAGCGACCAATCAATGTCCCGTCGAGCGTGTCTGCGCGTGCCGCCAAAATGCACGCGGTGGCCCGGCAGGATGGTCTGCCTGTATGGGAGGCGTCCCTCCAGGCACCTGCAATCATGTAAAATGCTAAGGCTGAACCCGGTCCGATAGTGCGAGCCGGCGCACCCGTGCCTTAGCTTCCTCTTTCTCCCGCTCAAACTTGGCTCCTGGAGCAGGGCTCGAACCTGCAGGCCTTGCGGCACCTGATTAACAGTCAGGCGCGTTTACCGATTCCGCCATCCAGGAAGAAACGCAATTCGTTCAGGAATTGTCGGTTATCGTTGCGTCCAACTATTGACCGAGGGCCGCACGATGGGACCGAACCTTCAGAAAGCCGTTGCAGTCGCAGCCGTTGTTGCCGCGCTGGTCGCCGGACTAGGCACCGGCTATGCGATCTGGGGCTGGCCGACGAACTGGTATGCTGGACACAACGTCGTGTCGCTGCCGCCGGGACCGGAGAACGACCTCATCCGCTACGGCGAACAGCTTCTCGCCAACACCGCGCGCCACATCGGTAAGAGCGCCACCGATCCGGCCAAGCGCTACGCCGGCAACAATCTCGCCTGCTCGCATTGCCACATCAACGGCGGTCTCAAGGCGTTCGGCATCCCGCTGGTGTCGACGTTCGCGACCTTTCCCATGATGGTCGACGAACGGGTCATGTCGCTTGCAGACCGAATCAACGGCTGCATGACGCGCAGCATGAACGGCAAGCCGCTGCCCGAGGACGGCCGCGAGATGGAGGCGATGATCGCCTATCTTCAGTTCATCGGCCGACGGACGCCGCAGGGCGTGCGCGTCGCGGGCATGGGACTGCCGCCGCTGCGCAAGCCGGCGCGCGCACCCGATGCTGCGCAGGGCGCGACGGTCTATGCGAGCCATTGCGCCAAGTGCCACAAGGATCAGGGGCAGGGCGAGCCGTTGATGGCGCCCGGCATCGGCTACGAGATCCCGCCGCTGTGGGGCGCCGACTCGTTCAACTCCTCCGCCGGCATGAGCGGCCTCGCGACGGCGGCGGCGTTCATTCACGCCAACATGCCGATCGGATCGAGCTATCGCGAACCGATCCTGACCGAACAGCAGGCATGGGACGTGGCGGCATTCGTGACGTCGAAACCGCGTCCCGTGTTGCGCGCCGCGCCCGCGCGCAAGCGGTAGGCTGCCTTCGCAGTCCAGGAATTGGTGGAGCGAGCGGGAATCGAACCCGCATCTTCCGCTTGCAAGGCGGTTGCTCTTCCGATTGAGCTATCGTCCCATTTGCTTGAATTGGTGCCTGGGGTTGGTTTCGAGCCAACCTCTCCGCATTTTCAGTGCGGTGCTTTCACCAGATTAGCTTCCCAGGCGTCGTAAAAAAACTTTGGCTCACGCTGCGGCTTGCAGCATGAGCCAAGGTTGCAGGTCTGAACGGTGGCGGGATATCCCGCGCAGCGCGTCTCAGTAGACGTAATAGTAGCGGACGTACCGGACGCGGACGTAACGGACCGGGTAGTACCGCACGTAGCGGTAGCCACAGCCACAGTAGCTGCTCGGCGTTACATCAAGCCGGGCGGAGGTGCCGCCGGCGGTCTCGAGCGCGTTGTTCGCGGTGTTGGTATTGGCGCTTGCAGGAGCCGTTCCGAGAGCGAGGACAGCGGCGGTGAAACCAGCGGCGACGATCGACTTCATGTTCATTTTCCTATTCCCCAGTTGAGGGTGGTTGGGACATTCCATCCACGTGCCCCCATAAGACGGACGCATTTCTTTTTTCGCGCGCAGGGTCGCTTTTTTTGTCTCGGGCTTGGATTCCCAAGGTTTTTCCGCTGGTTTTTGGCTGGTTTCGCAAGGACTTAATCCATCGCCGCCAGGGCCGGCACGACGGCGCCTCCCTTGATGGGTGGACTGAAAATTGGCGCGGACGGAGGGAATCGAACCCACACCCCCTGAGTGGCGCTCAGGGACTTTACCGTTAAGCCACGTCCGCAAAAAAATAGACCTTGGCTCACCCAGCAGGTCGCAGCGTGAGCCGAGGTTCATTGACGATTTCAGTTGAGCGAGCCGATCATCCGCTGCGGAGGTTGAGCAATGGATGGTTCCGCCAGTTGGCGCGCGGATTGTTCACGCAACTGGTGGAGTTGGTGGGTAGGGATGGAATTGAACCACCACAGCTTACGCGGGGCGTTTACAACGCCTTGGGCTCGCCAGTGCCCAGCCTACCCATTTGCATGATCGCTCGTGCGTTGTTGGGCGTGCGCGATGGCGGGGTGGCGGAAGGTGAAGGAGTCGAACCCTCGACCCATGAGGTCGGCCCGGTTTTCGAAACCGGTTGCGCGCCGCCGCGCACCACCTTCCGTCTTTATAAACGCACTACGAAATTGGTCAGGGTGGTTGGATTCGAACCAACGGCCTCCTGCGTCCGAGGCAGGCACTCTCGCCGGGCTGAGCTACACCCTGTTGTTAGGAAACTGGCGCTCCGTAGGGAGATCGAATCCCTCTCGCCCGATAGACAGTCGGGCCGCCTCACCAGATGCGTAACGGAGCGAATTGGTGCGTCTGGCTCGACTCGAACGAGCACTGAATGCGGTCTCGGCGCATTCCCTCTACCGATTGGGGTACAGACGCGTAGTTGCCGAATGCCCGCGCTTCGCCAGGCAGCCTTCGCTGCAACGCGGCTTGCCAGCCGAAGCTGCGTAGCAGCGAAGGCTGGAGGACGCGTGTGGTTACGATCCACGGGCCGACGGGTTAAAAGTCCGCTCCCTCTCCATTCGGGTTTAAGGCTACGCGTCCGCAGGTTTGCGAAATGGTTGTCCCGCGCGGTTTCGATCCGCGTTTTCCCGCTTATCGGGCGGGCGCCTTAGCCACTAGACGACGGGACGACAATTGGTGCGTCCTGACGGAATTGAACCGCCGACAACTGCCGTGTCGAGACAGCGCTCTGCCGACTGAGCTAAGGACGCGTCGCATGATCTCGAAAAGTGGGCACCGGTTTTCGGAAAATGATCATGCGCAGAAATGAAGGGATGGAGCAGGCACTCTTGGACGTGCTCCATCCGCGCCGGCCGCGCAGCCGTCGTTCGTCCTTTGGTCGGGCGCCGCTTCCGGGGGGAGAAGCGCGCGGAGTGCCAGGGACGCGGTGTGCGCGGCGGGATATGCAAAGCTCCTTCGCTAAAGCTTCGGAGGGCATCCCGCTTCGCGCGCGGCGACGCTACAGTCCTGCGAAGCGCGGTAGCGCGAAGCAGGATGGTACCTCCTCAGGGAATCCCCGGATCCCGCGAT
The DNA here is from genome assembly GCA_963785745.1 of uncultured Alphaproteobacteria bacterium. Taxonomy (GTDB): domain Bacteria; phylum Pseudomonadota; class Alphaproteobacteria; order Rhizobiales; family Xanthobacteraceae; genus VAZQ01. Next base: position 445,027 of record CAWAWR010000021.1, on the reverse strand, counting down.
GTAAGCGCGGAGCTTTGGCCGCTAAGCTAAGGAGGCATATCTGTGGGTGTCGTCGCCCGCGCATGCGGGCGATCGCGCAAACGCCGTGAGAAATTGGCGCGGCGGCTATTTGAATTCGCGGTCGAGCACGACGTCGATCAGCATCGGCGCGCCGCTCGCGAGCCCGTGCCGCAGCAGATCGGTCGCCTCGTGCACGGTCTTGGCGCGTTCGGCCGCAACGCCGAACGAGCGCGACAGCGAGACGAAATCCACGGCTGGATTGGTGAGCTCCATGCCGACATAAGTGTCGGCCTGATGCGAGATCCCGCGCATGGCGTGCAGGCGCTGCTTGAGGATGCGATACGACGAGTTGTTGAGGATCACGATGATCGCAGCGATGCCATAGCGCGCCGCCGTCCAAAGCGCCTGGATGGTGTAGAGCGACGAGCCGTCGCCGATGATCCCGACCACCGGCCGGTCCGGCAGCGCGAGCTTGGCGCCGATGGTCGCCGGCACGCCCCAGCCGATGCCGCCGCCGCGCAAGCCGAAATAGCTCTGCGGATCGTCGGCGCGGATGAGCTGCCGGATGCCGCGGTTGGAGGACAGCGCCTCCTCGATCACCACTGCGTCCTTCGGCAGCGTTTCGCCGATGGCGTGCAGCAGCGCCAGCGGCTGCACCGGCACTGCGTCCGCGAGCGCGCGCGCCGAGGCATGCAGCGCCGTACGTTCGGCGGCGGCGGCGTCGCTTGCGGTCTTGAGCCGGTCGCGCGCCGCGCCTTTGGCGCCGCTCGACATGCGCTCGCGCACGGCGGCGGTCAGGTCCGGCAGCGTGCCCTTCGGATCGCCGAGGATCGCCACCTTCGGCGGATAGTTCTTGCCGATCTCCCAGGGATCGACGTCGAGATGGATGAGCGCGATGCCGCTCGGCATCGGATCGGTCTCGGACGGCAGCGACAGCGTGAACAGGTCGGCGCCGACCGAGAACAGCACGTCGTGCTGTTCGAGCAATTGGCGCACTGCCGGGGCGGTGCGTGTCATCTGCCCGCGAAACAGCGGATGCGAACTCGGAAACGACGCCGTGTTCGGAATGAACTCGAGATAGACCGGCGCGCCGATCAGTTCCGCGAGCTCGATCAGCTCCGCATGCGCGCGGCTCTGCGCCACGATGTCGCCGGCCATGATGATCGGGCGCTCCGCCCGGGCCAGGAGCGCGGCCGCCGCCTCGACGGCGGCGCGGTCACCGCGGATATGCGGGGCAATCCGCGTCGGCGCCAACAGATCAAGGTCGGCGTCGGCGCGCAGGATGTCGCCCGGCAGCGAGAGGAACACCGGCCCGGTCGGTGGCGCGAGCGCGGTCTTGGCGGCGCGATGCACGATGCGCGGCAGGTCGGCGAGGCGATGCACCTCGGTCGACCACTTCACCAGCGGCCGTGCGATCGGCGGCAGGTCCGCCATCAGGATCGGCTCGGTCACGTTGAAGACCTGCTCGTGCTGACCCGCGGTGACGAGAATTGGCGCGCCCGCCTTCTGGGCGTCGTAGAGCATGCCCATGGCGTTGCCCAAGCCCGGCGTGGTGTGGAAGTTGCACACCGTGAGCTTTCCGGATGCCTGGGCGTAGCCGTCCGCCATCGCCATGACGGCGGCTTCCTGCAGGCCCAGCACGTAGCGGATTTCGTTCTCGGTCGCGAACGCATCCATCAGCGGCAACTCGGTGGTGCCGGGATTGCCGAAGACGATCTCGACGCCCTCCTGCTTGAGCAGCTCGAGGAACGCGTGCTTGCCGGACATCACGGGCACCATGGTCTCCTGTCGTGCGTGAGTTTCGCGGCGACTGTCGCATGCGGACTGCCGACGCGGAAGCGGGCGGGTGCCCATCTTCGCGATATGGCGCGGTTCGATATCGGTGGTGTAGTCTTGCGGTTTGGTATGGCAGTTCAGAAGTCCGCATCGTGCTTGCGGCCGATTGAGACATCAAGAAAAAAGGGAGGACATTATGCTTCGGACTATCGTGGCCGCCGCTGCGACGGCGCTCGTTGCGACATCGGCGCTCGCTCAGCAGTCGATTGCGCTGCGCGACATGGGTTCGTTCCATGTCGGCGGCAGGCACGTCGAGATTTCGGGACAACCGGTCAAAGAAGTCGTGTTCACGCCGGGCGGCGTGCCGGCCAAGGTCGATCCCAACGGGACCTACCAGGTCGAGCAGATGTACTCCCAGTATTTCCTGGTGCAGAACCGCAAGGGCAAGCTGCCGCTATTGATGTGGCACGGCGGCGGACTGTCGGGCGTGACCTACGAGACCAAGCCCGACGGCAAGCCGGGATGGCTCAACTATTTCCTGCGTCAGGGCTGGGACGTGTACATCTCCGACGCGATGGAGCGCGGCCGCTCGGGCTGGACCAATCAGTTCAAGGGCGAAGCGCTCCACCTGCCGCTCGGCGATCCCTGGGAGCGTTTCCGGATCGGTCCGATCGGCTCGTGGTCACCGGAGCAGGCGAAACGCAAGACCTATCCCGGCACGCAATTTCCGATCGAGGCCTACGAGCAATTCATGAAGCAGGGCGTGCCGCGCTGGGTCACGACCGACAAGGAGATCGTGGCCGCCTATATCGCGCTGGTCGACAAGGTATGTCCGTGCGTCGTCATGGTGCACAGCCAGTCCGGCACGTTCGGCTTCCAGGTGCTGGAGGCGCGGCCGGACAAGGTCAAGGCGCTGGTGGCGGTCGAGCCGACGCTCGGCGGCGACCGCAGCAAAGTCGCCTCGATCAAGACCACGCCCGTCGCCATGATCTACGGCGACTTCGCCAAGGATCATCCACGCTGGTCGAAAATCCGCCAGGGCGGCGTGGACTATGCCGGCGTGCTCAAGGCCGCGGGCGGCAGCATCGACATCGTCGATCTGCCCGACGCCGGCCTCCGCGGCAACAGCCACATGGTCATGATGGACCGCAACAGCGACGACGTGGCCGCGCTCATTCAGAAATGGCTCGCGAGCAAGGGGCTTGTGGATTAGATGGTGCGCCAGGCAGGATTCGAACCTGCACTGTGCTCTTTCTGAGAGAGCCGCCTCCTGCCGGTTGGGCTACTGGCGCAAAGCTGGTGCCTTCGGCGTGAATTGAACACGCGGCCTGCTGCGTACCGGGCAGCTGCTCTTCCAGTTGAGCTACGAAGGCAGGCAAATGGTGCCGGCTGCGTGACTCGAACACGCGGCCTCCGCGTTACGAGGGCGGCGCTCTTCCCGTTGAGCTAAGCCGGCAGAAGAAAAAGAAGAAGGAAAAATTGACAAAGGGCCAGCGGCGCCGCTTTCGCCAGCATGATCGAAATAGATCACGCTCAACAAAGGTAGCGACCTTGCAACAGGGACTTCCGCTCCTCGCGAAGCAGACGCCGCTGGCCTATTCTGGACGTTCACGATGTCAAACAGCGTAGTCACGTTTGAGCGTGATCCCACTTCTCGGGATCACGCTTAGTCAGCAACGAACAGCGCAGGCTCGGCCTGCACTGGAGTCGGTAAGAAAGGCTCGCGCAGTTGCGTGCGCGCGTGCCAGCTCTGCGGCTCCGACGGAGTCGGAGAACGCCGCGCCAGTTTGGTCGTTGAGGTCGAGAACACGGCCTCGACCAGCGTCAGGACGCTGACGACGACCGCGACCACCAGCGTCGACGCCACCGTGAGATTGGCGAGCGCGCGCCAAGAAGTGGCGCCCGCGCGCAAGTGCGCACGATCGGCGGGCTGGGTTCTGAAACGTCTGGTGTCATTGCGGGCCATTGCTGTCCCTCCTGCCTTGCGGCGGAGGGATGAGGCCCGCCGCCAGTTAATCCGGTTGTCTCGTTCCGGATTGCTGCTGGAAGGGGCAACCCGGCTTGAACGCGCGCATGACGCGGCTACCGCCCAGTCGACAAATCGACCGGGTGTAGGCGGCGCTGAGCGCGGTTTTGGTGCCTGTTAGGCGCATCGGGTTCCTCGTGTGCCAACACATCGTGTGCACAGATGTGCCCTAGATGGTGTGCCGGCGGGTTTTTCGCCAGACGCGAGGCGTCCAGCGGGCGGAGCTTGTGTCAGATGTGTCGGACAAATTCAAGGCGAGGTTCGGCTGCGTTGCGAAAAGCAAGAAAAGAATCGATGCCTGTCGCTCTCGCGCAACTCCTGGTCTCGCCATGGCACCCATCGGCAATTTCGTCTCGCGCCCGACGCGTCCCACCCACGTTGCGGTCGTTAAGGGACTGTGCACTGATAAGGCAGGCGTCCGAACAGGCGCGGCCGGCGTAGACGTGGCTGCGTGAGAGACGCCGGTGGGACGGAACGACAGGAGAGGGCGATGGGTGCAGGATTCCGTTTGGGCCTGGCGGCAGCCGCCATGGTTGCGGCGTTGGCAGCCGCTTCGTCGGCGGCCGATGCACAACAGACGGCGGGCGGCATCACGGTCGGTGAGAGCGACCTCGGCGGCGTCGTGCGCAGCGCCTCGGGTCCCGAAGCCGGCGTCTGGGTGATCGCGGAAACCACCGACCTTCCGACAAAATTCGCGAAGATCGTCGTCACCGACGACCAGGGCCGCTATGTGCTGCCCGAACTGCCGAAGGCGACCTATACCGTCTGGGTCCGCGGCTACGGCCTCGTCGATTTGCCCAAGGTGCGCGCGACACCCGGAAAAATCCTCGACCTCACCGCGATGACCGCGCCGACGCCGGCCGCGGCGGCGGAGTACTACCCGGCGCAGTGGTGGTACTCGATGATGCGGATCCCGGAGAAGAGCCTGTTTCCCGGCACCGGGCCGAAAGGCAACGGGATGGCGACCAATATGCGCAGCCAGTCGATGTGGCTCGCCAATATCAAGTCGCAGGGCTGCGGCTCCTGCCACCAGCTCGGCAACAAGCCGACGCGCGTGATCGATCCCAAGCTCGGCAAATTCGACAGCTCGTTGTCGGCCTGGACCTACCGCATGCAGGTCGGCCCGGCGGCCGAGATCATGATCCGCAATATCAGCCAGCTCGATTCGCAGCACGCGCTCAAGAATTTCGCCGAGTGGACCGACCGGATCGCGGCCGGCGAGCTGCCGAAATCAAGACCCGCGCGCCCGGCCGGGCGTCGAGCGCAATGTGGTCGTCACGTTGTGGGATTGGGGCACGCCGACGGACTATCTGCACGACGAGGTCGCCACCGATCGCCGCAATCCGACGGTCAATGCCAACGGCAAGATCTATGGCGCGACCGAGGATTCGACCGACCTCGTCCCGGTGCTCGACCCGGTCACGCATACGACGTCGCAAGTCAGGCTCTTCACCCGGACGCCGGTGAAGCCGCGCGGCATGTTCATCTCGTCGCATGACGAATTCCTGAACCAGCCGTCGCCCACCTGGGGCGACAAGCCGTTGTGGGGCTCGCAGACGACGCCGCACAACCCGATGTTCGACCATATCGGACGGGTCTGGTTCACCAGCCGCATCCGCGAGGCGAACACGCCGGCGTTCTGCCGCAAGGGCTCCGAACATCCGTCGGCGAAGCTCTTCCCGATCGAGCAGGCCGGGCGGCAGCTCTCGGTCTATGACCCCAAGACCGACAAGCTCACGCTGATCGACACTTGTTTCACCACCCATCACCTGAACTTCGCCGAGGACGAGAACCATACGCTGTGGCTCAGCGCCGGCGGATTCCGCGCCGGCTATGTCGGATGGTTCAACACCAAGCTGTTCGACGAGACCGGCGACGAGCAGAAGGCGCAAGGCTGGGCGCCGATCATCCTCGACACCAACGGCAACGGCCGGCGCGACGAAGGCTATGTCGGGCCGAACGATCCGGTCGATCCGGCGAAGGACAAGCGCATCGTCGCCGGCCTCTACGCCATCGCCTACAGCCCGGTCGACAAGTCGATCTGGGGCACGGTGCAGGTCTATCCGGGCGCGCATCGTGCGCATCATTCCCGGCGATAGCCCGCCGGCGACCGTGCTCGCGGAATACTACGAAGTGCCGTTCCCGGGCTATGGCCCGCGCGGCGGCGACATCGATCGCGACGGCGTGTATTGGACCTCGCTCGCGAGCGGCCATCTCGGAAGCTTCGACCGGCGCAAATGCAAGGGTCCGCTCAACGGTCCGACCGCGACCGGCAAGCACTGCCCGGAGGGCTGGACGCTCCATCCGCTCCCCGGCCCGCAATTCGAGACCGTGACCGACAGCGGCAGCGCACAGGCGAGCTACTACACCTGGGTCGATCAATTCGACACGTTCGGGCTCGGTCGCAACGTGCCGGTCGCGACCGGCAATTTCACCGATTTGCTCGAAGCGCTGGTGGACGGCAAGTGGGTCACGTTGCGCGTCCCGTATCCGATGGGCTTCCACGCCAAGGGACTGGACGGCCGCATCGACGATCCCAATGCCGGATGGAAAGGGCGCGGGCTGTGGTCGGCCTATGCCGGCCGCGCGACCTGGCACATCGAGGGCGACCGCGAGCGACCGAAGGTGGTGAAGTTCCAGCTCCGGCCCGATCCGCTGGCGCGGTGAGCACCCTGCCTTTTTTCCTCCTCCCCTCTCCCGTCCCTCTCGCCGCGTAGCGTGTTTCGCTTTGCTCCTCTCCTTCGCGCCTCTCGTTCTCGCTCGCGCCTCCGGCTTTGCCTCTCCCCGTTGCGGGCGGGGCCGCGGCGCTCGGGTGCTCGGCCCCGTTTCGGCGGGCCTCGGCCCGCGCGTCCCCGCGCGGGGGCTTTCCCGTCTGCGCGCCGGGGGCGCTCGCCTCTCGGCGCTCCCGCGGCGGTTTCGCGGCCTGGGCGGTCGGCCCGCGGCGGTGTCCTCGGCCTCCCGGCTGCGTTCCAGGTCCCGCCCGTGTGCGGGGGCGGTGTCGCTCGGGGTCCCGGGCGTCTGGGCGCCACTCGCGGGCGCCGCTCCCGTCCTGCTTGCGCCTCGCGGCCCCTCGGCGGCGGGCGCCTGGTAGGGAGGCCAGCCGTCGTTTCGGCGCTATCATCGGCGTTGTCGCGCGCGGTGGCGCGTGTCGGCGAGCGACGTCGTCGATGTTTGCCGTATCGCTATCCCTGGGGTGTGACCGGATCGGCCGCGAGCACCGCTCCGACGGGGGGGGGCTCTCTCGCACGGCGTCCCAGATCGCCACGGCTCGGCGCCCGACCGGCGCGCCCGGGGGCGACGCGGGCGCGGCGCTGTGCCGGTCGGCCGGCCGTGCGCCGCGGGGGCTTCTTGCTCGCAGCTCGCGCGTGCCCGGCCGCGGCCCGCCCGCCCCCCGCTGTCGCCGCGGCCCCTCGCGCGCCCCGCCCCCCCCCCCCCCCCCGCCCCCCCCCCCCGCCCGCCCGCCCCCCGCGCGCGCCCCGCCCCCCTCCCCCCCCCCCCCCCCCCCGCCGCCGCGCGCGCTCTGCCCGCGCCCGCCCCCCACCCCCCCCCCCCCCCGCCGCCCCCGCCCCCCCCCGCCGGCCGCCAGCTGGCCTCACAACACGTGCCGAGCGGGCCAAGCATCGCTGAGTGCGAACATCCCACACCTTCAGCTCATAGAATGATTGGCCTGCCCTGAGTTGGCGCACGGGCCCGTCGTCAACCTGGACCTCGTAAGTCCCTTCAAGCACATAGCCAAACGTATGATGTCCTGGATGACGGTGCGGCGAGCTTGCGTTGCCGGGCGACGCTCGGTCACGCTGAGCGCATCTCGCGCGCGATGTCGGACATTGCCTGCGTCAGGACCTCGGTGCTCTTGCTGCCGGACGATTGCGCATAGGCCGTCACGAGGACCATTTGGTCGAGTTGACCGGTGAGAGTCACATATGTCGCGGAAGCCGCCAGGATCGCAGCCGCGCCGGCAACAATGGTGTGCGAGAGCAGATGTCGAAGTGGGTGCATTGTCCGGCTCCATGAGAGGCTCATGCCGTCAGGCACCAGAACATAACACGTCGCTTTTGCTGCTGCGAGACCACACGCGTCCGATGCGGAGACGAAAGCGCAGCTGCTTCCTGCACTGACCCACCATTCCGGCAAGTTCGCTTTTTTTTTTTTTTTTTTTTTTTTTTTTTTTTTTTTTTTTTTTTTTTTTTTTTTTTTTTTTTTTTTTTTTTTTTTTTTTTTTTTTTTTTTTTTTTTTTTTTTTTTTTTTTTTTTTTTTTTTTTTTTTTTTTTTTTTTTTTTTTTTTTTTTTTTTTTTTTTTTTTTTTTTTTTTTTTTTTTTTTTTTTTTTTTTTTTTTTTTTTTTTTTTTTTTTTTTTTTTTTTTTTTTTTTTTTTTTTTTTTTTTTTTTTTTTTTTTTTTTTTTTTTTTTTTTTTTTTTTTTTTTTTTTTTTTTTTTTTTTTTTTTTTTTTTTTTTTTTTTTTTTTTTTTTTTTTTTTTTTTTTTTTTTTTTTTTTTTTTTTTTTTTTTTTTTTTTTTTTTTTTTTTTTTTTTTTTTTTTTTTTTTTTTTTTTTTTTTTTTTTTTTTTTTTTTTTTTTTTTTTTTTTTTTTTTTTTTTTTTTTTTTTTTTTTTTTTTTTTTTTTTTTTTTTTTTTTTTTTTTTTTGTCCTAGCTCGCTGCTCTTATCGCTATCGACTTCTCTCTGTGCTGTTCGCTGGCGTTTTGGTCGCTTCCCTTACTGCGCCTTTCAGTTCCTGTACCGCGTGCCATCCTTCTCTGTCCTTGCCAGCTTGTTCTCTGCGTCTCCTCATCTATCGTCGTTGCTTCTCGTTGTGCCCCGTCTTGTTTTCTTTGCGCCGTCTTTTCGCTTTCTTGCATAGTTCGTTCAGCTACTTGTTTGTTTTTCGCCCCTGGACCAACCTCTATCGCGGTGTCCTGAACGACAACCGTTCGACGTTGTCGTTGTCGAACGGGCGATTGCGGCTTGATGACGTCGCCAACTTCGCGCTCGCCCAGTTTGCCTGCAGCAGCAGATCTTGCGCCCGACCCAAGCAACGAGCGCTTTCGACGCCAGCCGCCTTCCTCCAGGTTCTCAGCGGTCCTCTAGCTCTGCGCAGTAATTGCATGGACCGTCGCCAGCGTGTTCCTCACGCGTTGTTGCTATTCCTCCAGCAGCAGACGCTGCAATCGCTTAGCGACCTCGTTTTCAGTGGCATCGATTTCAGCCTGAGCCAGCAGGCGTGCCGCATCAATTCCGGCCTGTGTCAGCAGCTCGCGGAGCCCCGCGTTTTCCGCTTCGAGCGCATCTTCCTTGAGACTTTTTTTTTTTTTTTTTTTTTTTTTTTTTTTTTTTTTTTTTTTTTTTTTTTTTTTTTTTTTTTTTTTTTTTTTTTTTTTTTTTTTTTTTTTTTTTTTTTTTTTTTTTTTTTTTTTTTTTTTTTTTTTTTTTTTTTTTTTTTTTTTTTTTTTTTTTTTTTTTTTTTTTTTTTTTTTTTTTTTTTTTTTTTTTTTTTTTTTTTTTTTTTTTTTTTTTTTTTTTTTTTTTTTTTTTGTTGCGCTATTCAGCGCGTCCGTCGTCCTGCGGCGCTGCAGCTGCTCTTTGTCGCGGTGCGCTATCGGCTCGCCTCTCTCTCTAACAGCCCCGTCGAGCTTTCGACACCGGGCGGAGCCCATGTGCGGCGCCTATCTGCGTCTTCTCGGCGATCGCTGTCAGCTACTCTGCGTTCTTGCTTAGTCCTTGGAGCCGCTAGAGATCTCTGGCTTTTGCCGCGGAGTTTTTGCAGGGCTTCTAGCCTGTCGCAGTAGTTCTGTCTTTGTTATCGGACTGTACTCTCCATCGTCCCCGTCTGTAGACTAGCTCGATCGCAGCAGCTTTCGCAGCCGTGCTTAGCGTGGCCAGTTGCTTGCGCGCATTATACTTGCGCGTCTTTACAGTCGCCTCGTGTGCCGTCGATCTCCGCGACTTCTCTCTCCGATTTCTCTTAGTTATAGTCGCGTCGTGTTCTGTCTGTGCGCCGGCGACGAGCGATCTCGCTTTGCGGAGTACTTCACTACTGTTTTTCTTTTCCTACTAGATCTCTAGTTCTTCTGCTAGATCCTCGATCGTAGATACCATTTCATCGTTCAGCTCCTCGTTAGTCCAGCAGCGCTATTTCTAGAGCGCCTTTTTCAGCCGATCGCTAGTAGCCACGTCGTTACCGCGGATCGCCCCTCTCATGCTCAGCTGTTCGCCAGTCATCGAGGTATACGTCGCTGAGCAGGTCTTCCGCCACCGTTTGTCGCGCTCGTTGCGATCCAGTTACCAGTACAATGTGATTTGTTGCCGATCGAAGCGTCCGCATAGCGAGTTGGTCGCCGCTGCGATCCGCTGAATTAACGTTTCATCGGATAAGGATGTTGATGCAGGCCCCCGCCAAGCAACACGTGGCCATTCGCATTGGCGTCTGAGCGATTCATTGGCACCCACCCCTAATCCACGTCCGAGATGAACTCGCCACATGATTGAGGTTCCAATGCTTAAACGCTATATTTGTACCTGGTTGAGGAAGGTTGATGAGTCAAAGGCTGCTCATGGCCCCTTAGCAGACCTCCCGCGAAGTCCGTCACGTGTCTGCTTTCCTGGGTAAGCAGACTTGGCAATTTGTGAGTACCGCCTAACTAACGTCGGCGCGCTCGCTACTGCGACTCGTAGTATTTCAGCCCGGCGGAGCCCATCGCACCGCCGACCACGCAGGGCAGGCCAAGCGCCACCGCACCCACTGCGGCGGCGCCGATGCAGCCCAGCGCCAGCGCACCAATTCCGATTTGCCCCCAGCGCGAGGCGTCGCGCCGCGATTGCGGCCCCTTGCGCCGCAGCTCATCGATCGAAGCCATCGCGTCCTTGCGCAGGCGGGAGGTCTCGACCTGCTCGGCGGCGGTGATCACTTCCTTGAGCGGGGCCGCGACCGGCTTCGGCTGGGTCGGACTGGTTTCCTTGAGCATCGCGAGCAGCTTTGCGTCGCGCACCGCGTTGCTCGCCAGCGTGAACTTGGCCATGTTGCCGAGCGTGAGGAGCTCGACGCTGTTGCCGTCGTTCGAGTACGGCAGCATGGCGACGATGCGTGCGACCGGGCGATACCGTCCGCTCGCGAAATAATAGCCCCAGTAGGTGTCGAGCAGCTCCGGTGACGGCTCGAGCTCCTCGCGCGGGCCGTTTTTCTTCCCGTCGCCGAAATAAGTCTCGTAGGAGAAGTAGGAGCGCACCTTCTGTCCCGTCGTCGGTTGCCGGCGCGAGGCGACCTGGAACAGCGTCGGCGACCGATTGCTGAGATAGCCGTGGATCATCGCCTGGCGCGTCGGCATGCGGGTGGCATAGACGCGCAGCAGGTGTTTCCAGTCCGGATGGCCCGAATAGGCGATCGCCCGCACGATCACCCAGTGGTTCTCTTCCGGCAGCGGAAACATCTTGCCGATCAGCTCTTCGGCGCGGTCTCGTTCGGTACCGATCACGCCGGCAATGAATCCGAGATAGGGGCCCGCTTGCTCCGGGTCCTTGAAGGCGTTCATCCGGCTCATCGCCTTGACGACGTCGGGAACGCTCGAGGGGTCCGGCTTCTGCCGGTAGGCGTTCATCCAGCGCAGCACGGACTCCGGCGACAGCAGATCTATCAGCTTCATCTGCTGCGTCGCCGCCGCCGGCCAGAGGTCGGCGACGACAAGCACCATATTGATGAGGACGACGATCAACGCCCGTCGCATCCACCCGTCACGCGCCCCCGGCGCGTGCTCCCTGGCATCCCCCGCGGATGCCCGATCGGGCCGAGGTCAGCATCGGCTTTCGACATTTTCGTGCTGAGGACGCGGCGGCCTTGTGCCAAAGTCGTGGCACAACCGGCACAGAGGTTACCGGCGACCGCTGGAAAGGCCTTTTGGCCCCGGAATCGGCCGATTTGGCCTAGGTCTGGACGAACCTGACCCCGACCTGGCCGTCGGTCCGCCGGATCACCCGGCAGCGGCGCCTGAACACGAGCATGAATTCGTCCGGCACCTCGTGGGCGCCGACCGTGAGCTTGGCGCCGGTCGCCGAGATATCGCAGATGATGCAATTGACCGGCGTCTTGTCCCGACCGAGGTCAATCAAGCCGAGGTAGTGAATCTCGAACCGCGGACTGTGGCGCAGATCGCGGAATCTATCATCCAGCCGGAATAGCGACATAGCGGACCTTTTGGGCCTGTTGCGTGACCGGCGGAACCTACGCGGGGCTGCTGAATGCAAAGTCGCGCCGTTCGCTAAAACTGAAGCAATTCCGGATGTCGCTATTCCACGGCTGCCGGCCGGTTAATGCGAAGCGATCATATTGACCGGCATTTAGTTGATCTTGATGCCGAGCTGGCGGACGATCTGTCCGTATTTCTCGTAGTCTTCGTGGATCAGCTTGGAAAAATCGGCCGGCGACAGCACCAGCGGCTCGAGGCTGCCGGAGACGTTGAGCTTCTTCGCAAACTCGGCATTGGAGAGGAGCTTGTGCACTTCGGTGCGCAGCGTCGTCACGATCGGCTCCGGCGTTCCTGCCGGCGCAAACAGCCCGAGCCAGATGTCGACCGCGTAGCCCGGATAGAATTCGCCGATGGTCGGCAGGTCGGGGAAGCGCGGGGCGCGTTTCTTGCCGCTGGTGGCGACCGCGCGCAACTGGCCGGCCTGGATCAGTGACGCGCTGGCCGAGCCCGAGAACAGCACCTTGGTGTCGCCCGCGACCGTCGCCGTGGTGGCCGGCGCGGCGCCGCGGAACGGCACATGCAGCAGGTCGATCTTCGCGCGCTGCTTGAGCATCTCCATCATCAGTTGATGCTGGCTGCCGTTGCCGCCCGACGCATAAGGCAGCGGCGGCGTGGTCTTGCGCGCGTAGTCGATGAACTCCTGGAACGTCTTGGCGGGCACCTCAGGATTGAGCGACAGCATGAACTGGTTGGTCGCGACGCTCGCGACCGGGAGGAGGTCCTTGAGCGCGTCGAAATTAAGCTTGCCGTAGACATGCGGATTGATGGTGATGCCGCTGTCGGCATGCAGCAGCAGCGTGTAGCCATCGGGCGGCGACTTCGCGACCGCCTCGGAAGCGATATTGCCGTTCGCGCCCGGGCGGTTCTCGATCACCACCGACCAGCCCAGCGTCTCGTTCAGCCCCTGCGCCAGCATGCGTGCGGCGATGTCGGGGGCGCCGCCGGGCGGGATTGTCACCAGCACGCGGATCGGGCGATTGGGAAACGGCTGCGCTTGCGCGGCTGCGGTGAACAGGATGGCGCCGGCAAGAATGGCGCACGCCGTCCGGGCGATCCTCGTCATCGTTTCCTCTCCTGCGTGCGGGTTTCACCCGCTTGTCAGGTCTTATTATCTCTTGGACGAGGCAGCCCCGCCAATGCGGCTTATTGCTGCTTCGCGGGGGCCGGATCGGAGACGGAGGGCGCGGTCGGCCCGGACGATACCAGCGGTGGCGGCGGCTTGATCGCCGTGGGCGGAATGCCCGGCTGCCGCGGGGCGACGCCCATCGCCACATAAATGCTCATCAATCCTTCGATCCCGATATCGGCGGGCTTCACCCATTTGACCGGAACGTAGACCAGCGCGCCGCCGACCGGCACCGGCGCGGAGGGGATGAGAACGACATGATAGGGCTCGCCGTTGAGCATGACGGTGTCGGTCGAAGGCAGCAATGCCAGCACCGCCGCGCCGCCGTCGCCGCCGAAGAAGCACCAGACCGGGCGCATGCCCCCGAACGCGCCGTCATCCTTGCGTTCGACGATGGCGATCAGGCGTTTCGCCATGTCGTAGATGTAGCCGATCAACGGGATGCGCTGCATCACGTTGCCGATGATGGTGTGGACGCTGTGCTCCAACCGGGACTGGACGATCAGGCCGAGGATATAGATACAGAGCGCCACGATCAGGATGCCGGCCAGGTAGGCGACCCAGGTCGAGGCGGAGAATCCGAACCCCAGCGTGATCAGGATCGAGCCGACCACGCTGTTGGGACCGACGAAGGTGATGACGATGTTGGCCACCCAGACCACCAGGACGATGGTCAGTACAATGGGCAGGATGACCAGAAGACCGGCGATGAACGTACGTGCCAAACGGCTCATGGATAGCTACCTGCTGCGATCATGGGGACGGACACAGGCCGGCGTCTGTTGCGTCGCCCCCCGGAATGATACACCACCGCCGCCCTGTACAGCATCCGACTTTAGGCAATGAACATCCTCCTCATCGGCTCCGGCGGCCGCGAGCACGCGCTGGCCTGGAAGATCGCCGCGAGCCCGCTGGTCGAGCGGCTCTATTGCACCCCCGGCAATGCCGGGATTGCCCGCGATTGCGAGCTGGTCGCCGTCGATCCGGGCGATCATGCGGCGGTGATCGCGTTCTGCCGCGCGCACAAGGTCGATCTGGTGGTGGTCGGGCCGGAAGGACCGATGGGGGAGGGCATCGTCGACGACCTGGCGGCGGCCGGGATCAAGGCGTTCGGAGCCCGCCGGGCGGCGGCCCAGCTCGAGACCTCCAAAGGCTTCACCAAGGACCTCTGCCGCAAATACGGAATCCCGACCGCCGGCTACGAGCGGTTCTCGGCCGCCGCGCCGGCCAAAGCCTACGTGCGGGCGCAGGGCGCCCCGATCGTGGTCAAGGCGGACGGCCTGGCCGCCGGCAAGGGCGTGGTGGTGGCGCAGACCGTGGCCGAGGCGGAAGCGGCGATCGACATGATGTTCGGCGGCGGCCTGGGCGACGCCGGTGCCGAGGTCGTGGTCGAGGAATATCTCGAAGGCGAGGAGGCGTCGTTCTTCGCGCTCTGCGACGGCGAGACCGCGATCCCGCTGGTCTCGGCGCAGGACCACAAGCGCGTGTTCGACGGCGACAAGGGTCCCAACACCGGCGGCATGGGCGCCTATTCGCCGGTGCCGATCATGACGGCGGCGATGGAGCGCCGCGCCATGGACGAGTTCGTGCTACCGACGGTCGCGGCGATGAAGGAGATGGGCATGCCGTTCACCGGCGTGCTCTATCTCGGGCTGATGATCACGGCATCGGGTCCGAAGCTGATCGAATACAACGTCCGCTTCGGCGATCCCGAGTGCCAGGTGCTGATGCTGCGGCTGATGTCGGACATCGTCCCGGCGCTGCTCGCGTCGGCGGAAGGACAGTTGCGCAATTTCGATCTGCGCTGGTTTCCCGACACGGCGCTCACGGTCGTGATGGCCGCGAAGGGCTATCCCGGCAGCTACGCCAAGGGCTCGGTGATCGAGGGGCTCGATGCGGCGGCCGAGGTCGAAGGCGTCGAAATCTTCCACGCCGGCACCGCGGAAAAGGACGGGCGCATCGTCGCCACCGGCGGCCGCGTGCTCAACGTCTGCGCGTTGGCGAAGAGCGCGGCCGAAGCGCAGGCGCGCGCCTATGCCGCCGTCGACCGCATCCGCTGGCCGGATGGCTTCTGCCGCCGCGACATCGGCTGGCGCGCGGTCGAGCGGGAGCAGGCGCGCGCGCCATGACTAGTGCCGCCGATTTGAAGTTCCTACAGCACTTGCTGCAAACTCGGTTAGGAACTTCAAATCGAAAGCGGCACTAGGAACATAAGCTTGCTAGTGCCCCTTTGCTTCCGAAGTTCGTGTCAGAGGCTGCTGCGATGGAAGACGAACTTCGGAAGCGGGGCACTAGATCGCTCGCGATCGCGCTCGGCGGCGGCGGCGCTCGCGGCATTGCGCATATCGCGGTGCTCGAAGTGCTCGACGAAATGGGCGTGCGGCCGACCGCCATCGCCGGCAGCTCGGTCGGCGCCATGGTCGGCGCGGCCTATGCCGCCGGCATGTCGGGCCGCGACATCCGCCGCCACGTCATCGCGCTCGCGCACAACCGCAGCGAGGTCTTTCGCCGGTTGGTGGCGGCACGCGCCGGCAGTTTCGCGAGCCTGTTCTCGGGCGGCTTCGGCAGCGCCACGCAGGTCGACGGCGAGAAGTTCTGCGAGAACTTCCTGCCGGATGCGCTGCCGCAGGATTTCAGCGACCTGAAAATTCCGTTGCTGGTCATCGCGTCCGATCTCTACCGGCGGCAGCAGGTGGTGCTGTCGTCGGGCTCGTTGCGTTGCGCGGTGGCCGCCTCGATGGCGCTGCCGACACTGGTGCGTCCGATTGTGATCGACGACAGGATCCTGGTCGACGGCGGCGCCACCAATCCTTTGCCGTTCGATCAGCTGCGCGGACGCGCCGACGTGATCGTGGCGGTCGACATTTCCGGTGAGCCCAACGAGGCGCGGCGCGAAATTCCCACGCCGTGGGAGGCGATCCTGGCCACCATCCTGGTGATGGGCCACGCCATCACCACCGAGAAGCTCAAGCACGGCGCGCCCGACCTGATCATCCGGCCGAACGTCGGACTATTCCGCACGCTCGATTTCTTCCAGGCGAGCGCGATCCTGCGCGTGTGCGAATCAGCCAAGGCGGAGATCAGGCAGCGGCTCACCGCGCTGCTTGAAAGTTGATAGTGTGAAACTGCGGGATGATTAGCGCACGTCACAGCGCTTGGGGTCGTCGAGCGCGTTGTTGCTCAGATTGATCCAGCTCGTTGCGGCAAAATAGCACACAGCGACCGACTTTTCGCGTTGCAAGGTCACCACGAAAGTCTCGCGGTCGCCGGTCGCTTCGCCCTTCGCGAAAGTGACGCTCTTGATCTCGAAACCGCGGCCGAGAAGGCTTTTGAACGCCTGCTGCTCTTGCGCGAGCGCGCCGTCAGGCCCCGCGGTGACCAATGCAACCGTCAGGGCAACCAGGCCGGCAGCGGACGTCTTGCGCATGCACCTCTCCTCGATTTCGGTAGGCGGACGGAAAGGGTATACTAGCCAGGGAGCAATCCGGCGACGATTGCCGTCGGCCTGCTGTTGATAAGAATGCCCGCCGGACAACAGTTCCGGTCCGGAGACTTCATGCGGAGGTTCGCTCAGGTCCTGCTGGTCGCAATGCTGGCGCTTGCCGCCGGCGAGCCGGTCGTCGCCCAGGACCGCACGACGAACTGCCGGCCGCTGGCCGAGCGCGGCCGGGTCTGGGTGGATTGTTGCACCCAGTCCTTCGCCCGCAATCCGACCCGGGCGATGTCGCGCCGCGCGCGCCTGCAGGGAATCGAACGTTGCGTGCGCAACCGGCTGCGGCACCCCTAGCGTCGCGCGCGGAAGAAATCCTTCAGCAGCGCCGCCGACTCCGCCTCGGCAATGCCGCCATAGACCTCGGGACGGTGATGACAGGTCGGCGATCCGTAGTAGCGCACACCGTTCTCGACCGCGCCGCCCTTGACGTCGGCGGCGCCATAGTAGAGCCGCCGGATGCGCGCGAATGAAATCGCCGCCGCGCACATCGCGCAGGGCTCGAGCGTCACGTAGAGATCGCAGTCGGTGAGCCGCTCCGAGACGAGCACCTCCGCCGCCCGGCGGATCGCCAGCATCTCGCAATGCGCGGTCGGATCGTGGTCGGCGAGCGTGCGGTTGTAGGCCTGCGCGATCACCTCGCCGTCGTGCACGATCACGCAGCCGACCGGCACCTCGCCGGCCGCCACGGCGGCGCGGGCTTCGTCGAGGGCGAGATCCATGAAACTGGGCATTCGGTTCTCTGTATCGGCGCTATAGCGAAGACGCGCTTGAACGCGCTTATGGCGTTCGGGACATGCGCCGCCGCTTCTGCTATCAGGCCGCTGTCATGACGCGCAAGGCCAACAACGACCAACCGCACGAGGGCGAACGCATCGCCAAGGCGATCGCACGGGCCGGGCTGGCTTCTCGGCGCGAGGCCGAGGCCTGGATCGCCGCCGGGCGGGTCAACGTCAACGGCGAGAAGATCGCCTCGCCGGCGCTCAACGTGACCGCCGACGACCGCGTCACCGTCGACGGGCAGCCGCTGCCGGTGCGCGAGCGCACCCGGCTGTTCCTGTTCCACAAGCCGCGCGGGCTCGTCACCACGCATGTCGATCCGCAGGGCCGGCCGACCGTCTTCAGCGTGCTGCCGAAGCATCTGCCGCGGCTGATCAGCATCGGACGGCTCGACGCCAACACCGAAGGCCTGCTCCTGCTCACCAATGATGGCGGGCTCGCGCGCACGCTGGAATTGCCGGCGACCGGCTGGACGCGGCGCTACCGCGTGCGCGCCAACGGCAAGATCACGCAGCTCCGGCTCGACCGCCTGCGCCACGGAATCGAAATCGACGGCATCACCTACGGGCCGATCGATGCGCGGCTCGATCGCGAGCAGGGCGCCAATGTCTGGCTCACCTTCGCCATGCGTGAGGGCAAGAACCGCGAGGTGAAGAACGTGCTCGGCCACCTGGGGCTGGCGGTGAACCGCCTGATCCGGGTGTCGTTCGGCCCGTTCCAGCTCGGCGACCTGCCGGAGGGCGCGGTCGACGAGGTGCGCACGCGGCACTTGCGGGAACAGCTCGGCGAGCGGGTCGCGAATGCGGCGGGATTGGATTTCGCGGGACCGGTCGAGGACCAGGCCCGTCAATCCGCCGCGGCGCGGGCGCAGCCCGCGAGCCCGGACTCCAAAACCAAAGGACGGCCAGTTCCCGCGAGCGCAAGGACCAGGGATTCCGGACCGCGCGCAAAAGCGCGCGTCCGGGATGACAAGGGAAAGCCGGCGAAGCCACGCCGCCACGGTCCCGACCGTCTCGGCGAGCCGGAGCGGGCGCGGCATGAGCGCAAGCACGGCCGCAAGCCGTTCCGCGGCAAGCCGCGCTGATGCGCATCGTCGGCGGCCAGCACCGGGGACGCGCGCTGGTCGCGCCGCGCACGCGCGACGTCCGGCCGACCTCCGACCGGCTGCGCGAAAGCCTGTTCAACATCCTTGTCCACGCCCACGGCGATCCCGTGACCGGCGCGCGCGTGCTCGACCTGTTCGCCGGCACCGGCGCGCTCGGCCTCGAGGCGATGTCGCGCGGCGCGGCGTTTGCGTTGTTCGTCGATGAGGGCGCGGAAGCACGCGCGCTGATTCGCGAGAACGTGGCGACGCTCGGGCTCGGCGGCGTCACCAGGATCTTTCGCCGCGATGCGGTGAAGCTCGGCGCCGTGCATCCGAACGAGCCGTTCTCGCTGGTGTTCCTCGATCCGCCCTATGGCCGCGGGCTCGCCGAGCAAGCCTTGGTCTCCGCGCGCGCCGGCGGCTGGCTCTCGGCCAATGCGCTGATCGTGGTCGAAGAAGCGGCCGACGCAGCGTTCATCGGCGCCCGACGGTTTCACGGAAATCGAGCGCCGGCGTTACGACGATACGGAACTCATTTTCCTGAACATCGCTGCTTCCTGAATATCGCTGCGTGATGATGCATCAGTGCAGTGCCAGCGGTGCGACATCGCACCGCCGTGCGATCACGCGACCATTTGTCCCGTCAACCTTTGCGCCCGTCCGCGCGTTGTGCACCGTGTCGCGGGGCGCGCAAGCAAAGTCGGGGAACATTTGCCATGATACTGCTGTCAGCTTTCGTGATCAGCATTGTAGTCGGCGATCTCGTCGCCATCGGGATTTCCGCCATCGTCGAGCAGTTTTCCAAGCCGCTCAGTCTGTTCGTATTCCTGGCCCTGTTCCTCGGGGTCATCCCGATCGCCTGGCGCGTCGCGGTCCGCGCGACCGAGCCCGACGGGCCGATCATGCGGCGATTGCGATAATATGCCGCTTGCGGCGCGTGCAGCGGATCAGTCCACGATCAGGCCGCTGGCGCGGACCGGCGGCCCCCACTTGTCGAGTTCGCTCGCCACGAGCTTGCCGAGATAGTCCGGGTTGCGCCGCTCCGGCAGCGCGACATTGAGGCCGGCTTTCTCGAGCCGTTCCCGGACGTCGGGCAGGTCGAGGACCGAGGCGGTGACCTGCGCGAGCTTGCGCACGATCGCGTCGGGTGTGCCGCGCGGAAAGAAGAACGCGTTCCAGCCGTCGGCGTCGAAATTGGTGAGCCCCTGCTCGTGCGCGGTGGGGACACCCGGCAGCGCCGCGTTGCGCGCCGGCGAGAGGATCGCAAGCGCCTTGATCGCATCGACGCGGACATGCGGTGCGCCGGTCGATGTCACCTCGCACATGTAGTCGATGCGGCCGGCGAGCATGTCCTGCAGCGCCGGTCCGGTGCCGCGATAGGGCACATGGGTGATGTCGACACCGATCGCGTAGTTGAACAGCACGCAACTGACATGCGTGGCCGAGGCGATGCCGGCCGAGCCGTATTGCATGGTCTTCTGGTTCGCCTTGGCATAGGCGATGAATTCGGGAAGCGTCTTGGCGGGGAAGTCCTTGCGGGTCGCCAGGAACTTGACGTTCTCGACCACCACCGCCACCGGCGCGAACTCGGTGACCGCGTTGTAGAGCGGCTTCTTGTAGAGCATCTGGCTGAAGGTGTGCGTGCCCTGGTTGCCGAACAGGAACATCGAGCCGTCGGGCGTCGACTTGGCGACGCGCGCGGCGCCGTTCATGCCGCCGGCGCCGCCGATATTCTCGACGATCACCTGTTGGCCGAGCCGCTCGGAGAGCTTCTGCCCCATCAGCCGGCCGATGAAATCGATCGGGCCGCCGGCGGGAAAAGGCACCACCATGGTGATCGGTCGCGTCGGCCAGTCCTGTGCGGCGGCGGGGCCTCCCAGAACGAGCGCGATCAATACCGCGATCAAGGCCTTCGGCATGCGTTTCTCCCTTTTTATCTCTCTCGGCCTCGTGGTGAGGGCGCGCACGAAGTGCGCGCGTCAGTCGATCACCGCGCCGCTGTTCTTGATCGGCGCAGCCCAGCGCTCCGTTTCGGTCGCGACGAATTTGCGGAGATATTCGGGTGTCCGGCGTTCCTTGGCAGGCACCACCACGCCGATCGCCTTGAAGCGGTCGCGCACCATCTGCAACTCGACCGCCTCGTTGGAGGCTTGCGCGAGCCGCCGCACGATGGCGTCAGGCGTGCCCTTCGGGAACGAGAACGAGCCCCAGGAGCCGCAATCGAGACCCTTCAGTCCTTGCTCGTCCGCGGTCGCCAGATCTTCAAGGCCCGGTGCGCGGTCGAGCCCGAAGGTTGCGAGCGCCTTCACCTTGCCGCCCTGGATCTGCGGCAGCGCGGTCGAAATCTGCTCGGCCATGTAGTCGACGCGGCCGGCGATCAGGTCCTGCATCGCCGGGCCGGCGCCGCGATACGGCACATGCGTGACCTTGGTGCCCATGGCGACGTCGAGCAGCACGGCGCAGACATGCGAGCCGGAGCCGGCGCCGGCCGAGCTGTATTGCATCTTGCCCTGGTTGGCCTTGGCATAAGCGATGAACTCTTTGAGCGTCGTGGCCGGAAAATCCGGCCGCGTGATCAGGATGCGTGCCGAATCTGAATGCAGTACGACGTGCTCGAGATCGGTCAGGCCGTTGTAGAGCGGCCGCCGGTAGAGCGTCTGGTTGATGGTGAGGACGGCGCTGCCCGACAGCAGCAGCGAGTAGCCGTCAGGCGGCGATTTGACGACGCGTTGCGAGCCGGTCATGCCGCCGGCGCCGCCGACATTCTCGATGATGAGCTGCTGACCCAGGATGTCGCTGATGCGCGCGCTGAGAACGCGCGCGATGGTGTCGACGGGCCCGCCCGCCGCGTACGGCACCACGAGGTTGACCGGACGAGTCGGCCAGCTTTGCGCGTGCGCCGACCCCGCAGCAACCGCGGCGATAGCTGCGGCAACGACTATTCGCATCATGGCGTTTCTCCCCGAAATTTGAAGGGCGCTTGCTGCGCCTCTTGGTCAGTGCGCCGGAATTGTCACTCCACCGGGATGCCGGCCGAGACGACGACCTTCTTCCAGCGCTCGACTTCCTCCGGCAGATATTTGGCGAGGTGTTCAGGCGTGCGCTGCTCCGGCGGCAGGATCTCCAGGCCGAGTTCCTCCAGCCGCTTCCGCATCGCCGGCTCCTCGATCATGGTGTTCATGACCTTGTTCATCCGGCGCACGATCGCGTCCGGCGTGCCCTTCGGGAAGAAGAAGCCGTTCCACACCGTCGCCTCGACACCCTTGAGACCCTGCTCGCCGGTGGTCGCGAGGTCGGGAATGATCGGCACGCGCCGGGGCGACATCACCGCGATGCCCTTGACGTTCCCTGAACTCGCCTGCGCGGCGCCGGTCTGGATGGTGTCGCACATGTAGTCGATGCGTCCTCCAATCAGGTCCTGCATCACCGGTCCGGCGCCCTTGTAAGGAATGTGAGTGACCTTGGCGCCGATCACCGAATTGAACAGCTCGCACGGCAGATGCGTGCCGGAGCCGACGCCGGCCGATCCGAACTGCATCTTGTCCTGGTTCTTTTTGACGTAGGCGACGAACTCCTGCAGGTTCTTCACCGGCAGGTCCTTGCGCGCGATCAGGATGCGCGGGAACTCGGTCACCAGCCCGACCGGCGCGAAGTCGGTGGCGGAATTGTAGGGCGGGTTCTTGCGCAGGCCCTGGCTGTAGGCATGGGTGCCGGTGTTGCCCATCAGCATTGTGTAGCCGTCGGGCGTGGCCTTGGCGACGCGTTGCGAACCGACGGTGCCGGCGCCCGCGCCGACGTTCTCGACGATGATGGTCTGCCCGAGCAGCTCGCCCATGCGCTGCGCCTGGATGCGTCCCGAGGCGTCGACGCCGCCGCCCGGCGCGAACGGGATGATCATGGTGATGACCCGCGACGACGGCCATTCCTGCGCGGAAAGGGTGCCGGTCAGCGCGAGCAGGGCGGCCGTGACGACGATCATGGTCTTACGCATTCTTTTCTCCTGGTTTGATCCAAACCTCGCCTGCAAAGCGCCGAGGATCAAGGGCGATGGGGCCGCAGCCGCGCGCCCGACGCGGCGAACTCTCGATAGGGTGAACCAAGGAAATTATTCTCAGAGATTGTTCGGTGGAAAAATCACATCGATCCCGCGATCCCTGCGGCGCGGATGGTCTTGCCCCACTTCTCGATTTCCTCACGCACGAATGTCGCGAAGTAATCCGGCGAGCGGCGGTCCTGCGCGACCAGCGAAGCACCGATCTCCTGCGCGCGACCCTGCACGGCCGGCGTGCGCATCGCTTCGAGGATCGCCGCGTTGAGCGCGTTGACGATCGCAGCCGGCGTGCGCGGCGGCAGGAAAATTCCGTTCCAGGTGCTGGCGTCGAAATTCGTGAAGCCCTGCTCATGTGCGGTCGCTACGTCCGGCAGCACGGCAACGCGCTCGCGCGAGAGCAAGGCGATGGTGTTGACGAGCTTGCCGTTGATCTGCGGCAGCGCGCTGGAGACCACGTTGCAGTTGAAGTCGATCTGCCCGCCGACCAGGTCCTGCATCGCCTGGCCGCCGCTGCGGTACGGCACGTGGGTGGTCGTGGTGCCGATCGCCATGTCGAGCAGGATGCAGCTCAGGTGATTGGCCGATCCGACGCCGGCCGAGCCATAGGTCGCCTTGTCGCCGCGCTCTTTTGCGAAGGCGGCGAACTCCTTGAGGTTCTTGGCCGGCAAGTCCTTGCGCGTCACCAGCACCAGCGGCGTCTCCGCTATCAGCGCGACCGGCGTGAAGTCGGTGGTGACGTTGTATTGCGGCTGCTTGAACAGGGTCTGGTTGAAGGTGTGCGTGCTGATCGAACCGAGCACGAACAGATGCCCGTCGGGCGCGCCGCGTGCGACGCGGCTCGATCCGATCATCCCGCCGCCGCCGCCGACATTCTCCACCACCACCTGCTGGCCGAGGATTTCGGAGAGACGCGGCGCGATCACCCGCCCCAGCACGTCGACCTGGCCGCCGGCTGCGAACGGGACGATCATGGTGACCGGCCGCGTCGGCCGCCAGTCCTGCGCGGAGGCGGGGGTGGCGATGATCGCCATGGCGCCCGCCACGGCGCCAATCACGCGTACAAGCATTCTCGTCTCCCGGTTGGAGGTCCGGCCGCGCATCCTAATGGGAAATCACCGCCGCCCGAACAGCGTCTCGATGTCGCTGAGCTTCAGCTCCACATAGGTCGGGCGGCCGTGGTTGCACTGGCCGGAGTTGGGCGTCGCTTCCATCTCGCGCAGCAGCGCGTTCATCTCCTCCGGCTTGAGCCGGCGGCCGGCGCGCACCGAGCCGTAGCAGGCCATGGTGGCGGCGACGTGCATCAGCCGGCGCTCCAACGGCAGCGCCTCGTCCCATTCGGCGATGTGCTCGGCGAGATCGCGCACCAATGCGCGGGCGTCGATTTCGCCGAGCAGGGACGGGGTCTCGCGCACCGCAACCGCGCCCGGCCCGAACGGCTCGATCGCAAGACCGAAGCGCGCCAGCTCGTCGGCGCGCGCGATGCACGCGCTCGACGTCGGCCTCGTCGAGCTCGACGATCTCCGGAATCAGCAGGATCTGGCGCGCCACGCCGGTCCTCTCCAGCGCCGCCTTCATGCGCTCGTAGACGATGCGCTCGTGCGCGGCGTGCTGGTCGACGATGACGATGCCGTCGCGGGTTTGCGCGACGATATAGGTCTCGTGCACCTGCGCGCGGGCGGCGCCGAGCGGCCGGTCGAGCAGGTCCGGCGCGCCCTCCGCCACCGCGACACGCGCGTCGGCGGAAGGACCGCCGACCTCGAAGGCGGCCTGCGCGGCTTCGGCGAAGCCGACCGCGGCATTGCCGTGCGTGGGCAGCGGAAAATTGCGCGGGTCGGGACGGGCCGGCGAGCGCCGCCAGTCCCAGCCGCGCGGGCCCGCCGCGGGCCGGAACGCGGCGATGGTGGCGCTGCCGCCGGTGGTGGCGGCGCGCTGGCCTTCGCGCGCCAGCGCCTGCTGCAGCGAGGTGATGAGCAAGGCGCGCACGAGTCCGGGGTCGCGGAAGCGCACTTCGGCCTTGGCCGGATGCACGTTCACGTCGACCTCGCGCGGATCGAGCGTGACGAACAGCGCGACGATCGGATGCCGGTCGCGCGGCAGGTAGTCGGCATAGGCGCCGCGCACCACGCCGATCAGGAGCTTGTCGCGCACCGGCCGGCCGTTGACGAAGAGATATTGCCCGAGCGCATTGGCGCGGGTGTGCGTCGGCAGCGCCGCGTAGCCCTCGACCGTCACGCCGTTGCGCTCGCCGCGCACCTCGACGGCGTTGGCGCGGAACTCGTGGCCGAGAACATCTGCAAGTCGTGCGAGCTGCCCGGGTGCGCCGGGCAGCGCGGCGGCCCAGGTGACCGGCGCGCGCTCCTCGCCGGCCAGCGTGAAGGCGACGTCCGGCCGGCTCATGGCAAGGCGGCGAACGGTCTCGCGGATGTTCTCGCTCTCGGTGCGGTCGCTCTTGAGGAATTTCAGCCGCGCCGGCGTGGCGTAAAACAGGTCGCGCACCTCGACCCGCGTGCCGTCGCCGAGCGCCGCGGGCTTCACGTCCGACTTGTCGCCGCCGTCGACCGCGATCATCCAGGCATGCGGCTCACTCTTGTGACGCGTCGTGATCGCCAGCCGCGCGACCGCGCCGATCGACGGCAGCGCCTCGCCGCGGAAACCGAGCGTGCGTGATGTCGAGCAGGTCGTCGTCGGTGAGCTTCGAGGTGGCATGCCGCTCGACCGCGAGCGCAAGATCGTCGCGCGGCATGCCGGAGCCGTCGTCGGCGACGCGGATCAGGCGGCGGCCGCCGCCGTCGGTGACGACCTCGATCTTGGTCGCGCCGGCATCGAGCGCGTTCTCGACCAGCTCCTTGACCACGCTGGCCGGACGCTCGACCACCTCGCCGGCGGCGATGCGGTTGGCGGTGGCTTCGCTGAGCTGGCGGACGGGCATATCGGGAACCTGATTCTGGCCGTCAATCTAACCATCGACGCCCGCGTTCGCGAGGGCCGGCCACAATCCGCCCCCGCTATTCGAACGACGGCTTCGCGCGCCGCAATCCCTTGATATTGCCGCGGCGCTTCTTGGACTCGATCCGCTTTTCGCGCGACGCCCTGGTCGGCTTGGTCTTGCGCCGCTTGACCGGAACGACCGCGGCCTGCCGGATCAATGCGACCAGCCGGTCGCGCGCGTCCTGCCGGTTGCGCTCTTGGGTGCGGTGGCTCTGCGCGGTGATGACGATGACGCCGTCCTTGGTGAGGCGGCTGCCGGCAAGCTGCATCAGCCGCACCGCGACGTCATTCGGCAATGACGGCGAGCGCCGCACGTCGAAGCGCAGTTGCACGGCGGTCGAGAGCTTGTTGACGTTCTGTCCACCGGGCCCGGACGAACGGACGAAGTCTTCCGTCAGCTCGCTGTCGTCGATGGTGATGGAATCGGTGACCCGGATCATCCGCGATAATGATAGCAGATCAACCCTTCAGGTACTGCTTCGCCAGGATCTTGCCTTCCTCGACCGCGGGCTGGTCGAACGGATCGACGCCGAGCAGGTGCGCGGCGATGATCGTCTCCAGCATGAAATGCATCAGCAGTTCGCCGAGGCTTGCCTCGTCGAGCCGCTCGACATGGATGGTGCGGACCGGGCAGCCGTTCTTCGCTAGCGTCTCGGCGGTGGCGCGGCCCTGGGCGGCGACGAGGTCGCCCATGGTCTTGCCCGCGAAATCCGGCTCGCCCGCAAGCTTCGCGAGGTCGGCCTCGATGCGTGGGCCGCGGCCGGCGGCGCCGGTGGTGATGACGGTGAACAGCTTGTCGTGCGGTCCCGCGATGAAAAGCTGGAGCTGGCTGTGCTGATCGACCGGCCCGCGCGCGGCGATCGGGGTCGTGCCCTTGCCGTCCTTGCCGAGACTCTCGGCCCAGAGCTGCACGTACCAGCGCGTGAAGCGCTCGAGCCGGTCGGCATAGGCCATCATCACGGCGATGGGCTTCTTGATCGCGATCGACAGCGCGGCGCCGACCGCCGCGGGGACGTCGGCGGGTGCGCGCTTCTCCAGCACCGGCGCCAGCGCGGTGGCGGCGCCGTCGCGGATCGCATCGATATCGAGGCCGACCGCCGCCGCCGGCAACAGGCCGACATTGGTCAGCACGGAAAACCGTCCGCCGACGCCCGGATCGTGCTCCAGCATCGCGATCTTGTATTCGTCGCACAGCACGCGAAGTCCTGAGCGTTTGCCGCCTTTGGCCGGCTCGGTGAGGCCGAGGAAAAGATCGGGAATGCGGACCGCGAGCCCGGCCGCCCTCACGGCGGCGAGCGCGGCGGCGGTCTGCATCAGGGTCTCGCCGGTGCCGCCCGATTTCGAGATCGCGACGAAGCGTGAGGTCGCGAGCGGCAACTTTGTGAGCAGCGCGGCGTAGCTGTCGGGGTCGAGGTTGTCCATGAAATGCAGGCGCGGGCCGTTGCGAAAGGCGCCGGCGCCTTCGACGGCGTAGTCCGCGAGCTGGGCGAGGGTCTGCCCGCCGAGGCTCGATCCGCCGGTGCCGAGGATGACGATATCGGTCGCGTCGCTTGCGAGCCGCGCCGCGGCGGTGCGGATCGGGTGGATATCGTCATGCCGCGCCGGCAGCCGCAGCAGGGGCAGTGAACCGTCCGCATGCCGCGCCCTGATCCAGTCGAGCGCGCCGGCACTGCGCGCCAGCGCCTCGTTCAGGGCGGCGGCCTCAACGCCGTGGGGGCCGACGCGCTCCGCGCGCGCATGGTCGATGGATTGGCGAAGGGGCATGCCGAGTCACCTTGCTTGCTCGGCAATGTATTGAGGTGCCGTGCTCCGCGAAAGCGGGCATGCAGCCATTCCGTGGCGATAATTTGGACGGTGAACGCTTATCCGCCGGGCGGCCGGGTCGTCACGCCCTTTGGCTTGCCGACGATGGTGACGAGCAGGCCGCCATCCAGCAGCCGCTTTGCCACGCGGCGGGCATCGGCCGGCGTCACGGCGTCGATCATCGCAGAGCGGCGGTCGATGTAGTCGATACCGAGATTGTCGATCTGCATCTGCACGAGCTGGGACGCGATCTTGGTCGACGTGTCCAGGTTGAGCGCAAACGAGCCCTGGAGATAGGTCTTGGCTTTGGTGAGCTCTTCCTCGGTCGGGCCCTCCGCGGCCATCCTGCGGAATTCGGCGTCGATGACGTCGATCGTCTCGCCGGTCGCATCCGCGCGCGTGGCGGTGCCGCCCATCATCACAGCGGCGCGCTCATACCACGCCAAGTGGGTGTTGACGCCGTAGGCCAGGCCGCGCACCTCGCGCACCTCGCGGTAGAGGCGCGACGAGAACGAACCGCCGCCGAGGATGTGATTGACGATGTAGGCCGCCATGAAGTCGGGATCATTGCGGGGAATGCCGCGGCCGCCGAAGTTGACCACCGCTTGCGGGACGTTGAGATCGACCACGGTGCGGCCGCCCAATCCGGACATCTTGACGTCGGGAACCGGCTTGAGCTGCGCCTTGGCCGGGAGTTTTGCGAAGGTCTGGTCGATGAGCCTGCCCGCGGCCGCGGCGTCGATATCGCCGACGACGCCGATCTTGAGGTTGTCGCGCGCCAGCACCCGGCGCGCATAGTCGCGCATGTCGTCCGGCGTTATGCGGGCAATCGATTCAAGTGTGCCGCTGACCGGGCGCCCGTAAGGATGGTTGGGGAATGCGCTGGCCCACCAGGCGCGGCTGGAGATCGAATTGGGGTTCACGCTCTGGCGCTGCAGCGACACCACGCTCTGTGAACGGATGCGCTCGACCGCAGCCGGATCGAAGCGCGGCTCGTTGAGAGCCAGCCGCAGCAACTCGAAGGCCTCGTCCTGGTTTTCCTTCAGCGTGCGCAGCGTGCCGCGCACGTGCTCGCGGCTGGCGCGAATCTGCAGCTCGATCGCCTTGCGCTCCATGCGGGCATGGAAGGCGGTGCCGTCGAGATCGCCGGCGCCCTCGTCGAGGGTCGAGACCGTCATCTCGGCGAGACCCATCTTGTCGTCGGGGTCTTGCACAGCGCCGCCGCGGAACGCGAATTCAATCGAGACCAGCGGCACGGTGGCGTCGCGCACGAACCAGAATTCGATGCCGGCGGGGCTGACCACGCGCTCGATCTTGGTCGCCGAGGCCGGAAGGCTCAGCCCCATCAGGAGCAGAGCCGTGAGCACGATCCCGAGCACGTTGGTCCAGCGAATCGTCGACTGGGCAAACCGGTGGATAGCTTGCTGATTGATCACGAGCGGTCGTCCCTCGATCCGGCGGGTTTGATGAGATATCCGGTCACCGAGCGCCGCTTGTCGAGCGCTTGTTTCGCGGCGTTCTTCACATCGTCGACCGTGACCGCGCGCAGGCGATCGGGCCAGGTCCTGATCTGCTCGATGGTCAGGCCCGTCGTCAGCGACGCGCCATACCAGCGCGCGAGCGAGCTCTGGCTGTCTTGCGCATAGACGGCGTCGGCGATCAGCCGGTTGCGGGAGCGCTCCAGTTCTTCCTGGGTCACGCCCTTTTCGATCAGCTCGGCGAGGACGGCATCGATCGCTTCCTCGATCTGGGTCAGGCTGGTGCCCGGCTTCGGCGTCGCGGAGACGGCGAGGCGGGTCGCGTCGAGCGAGGTGCCGTAATAGCTCGCGCCGGCGCTGACCGCGAGACCGCTGTCGACCACTAGCTTCTGATAGAGACGGCTGTTCGCGCCACGCCCCAGGATGTGGGTGAGGATGTCGATTGACTCGGCCTCGCCGGGACGGCCGGAGGTATATGACGGCACGAGGTAGTAGCGGCTCAGGCTCGGCTGAGTGACGCGCGGATCGGAGAGGGTGACGGTGCGCGGCGCTTCCTGCCGCGGCTCCTGTGGACGCACGCGCGGCTTCACCTCGGTGACGCGCGGAACCCGGCCGTAAGTTTCCTCGGCGAGCTTCTTCACCTCATCCGGGGTCACGTCGCCGGCGACGATGAGGATGGCGTTGTTCGGCGTGTAGAAGCGCTTGTAGAATTCGAGCGCGTCTTCGCGCGTGAGCCCTTCGATCTCCTGGCGCCAGCCGATCACCGGCCGGCCGTAGGGATGATTCAGGTAGAGCGCGGCTTCCATCTGCTCGGAGAGCCGCGCACCCACGTTGTTTTCCACCCGCGAATTGCGTTCTTCGAGCACGACCTGCAATTCCGGTTTCACCACGTCGTCGGTGAGCACCAGATTGGTCATGCGGTCGGACTCGAACTCCATCATGAGCTTGAGACGGTCGCGCGACGTCCGCTGGAAGTAACCGGTGTAATCCGAGGACGTGAAGGCGTTCTCGGAGCCGCCGATGGTGGCGACCGTCTGCGAGAACAGGCCCTGCGGGTTCTTCTTGGTGCCTTTGAACAGCAGGTGTTCAAGGAAATGGGCGAGGCCGGATTTGCCGGGCGTCTCGTCCGCCGCGCCGACCCGGTACCAGACCATGTGGGTGATGACGGGAGTCCGGCGGTCGGGGATCACGACCACCTCCAGCCCGTTGGCGAGCGTGAAATGGGTAACGTCGGGCCCCCAGCCGGTACTGCTGTGTGCACTCGAGCCTGCAAGTACGGAAAAGCAGAGGGTAGCGAGCGCAACAACGGCGCGCTTCATCGCATGGCGCAAGGGAGGCCTCTCGGATTGGTCGCTCACCCGGGCAACAAATGGCGATCCGGGAATACTGGCGCAAGAGCCCCTCGAATACGGCCCAATTGGGGCTCTATCGGGCGGCCTCGTTGCCGGCCGGGTCGTGCCCCTTCACGGGAGTGCGCTCGATACGCTTGGTCACGCCATAGGGCTGGGAAGCGGACGGCGTCTGGTAACCGGGCGGGGGCTCGGTGAGCTGGCCCCGCGGCGGCTCGCTGGTAAACGTCCCGGTTTCCTCCTGGTATGGGGCGAAGCCCCAGGCGCGGCCCGAGAACAGCCCGCCAAAATAGCCGAGTTCTGAAGGCGCGACCGGGCGCCCGTCCGCACCTGATGCCGGCGCATTGGAGCGGTTGGATGGCACGCTGCCGGTCACGCTGCCCTTGTTAAGCTCGTCCGGCGAAATCGGCCGTCCCTGATTTTCGAGGGCGGTGCTGGCGTTGCCGGTGTTGAGCTTTTTCTTGGCGTCCGCCTTCCTGGCCCGCGCAACATCGGGATCGCTCGGCCAGGCGGGGTTTTTCGGGGAGGCCTTGGCCTGCGGCGGCGGCAGGTCGCGGCTCGGCGGAACGACGAGTGGGGAGCGTTCGCGGTAATCAATCGCTGGTGCGTTCGGGTCGCGCAGGCCAAGCCCGCGGACGATGCCGCCCCATACCCGCTGTTCGAGGTTCCAGATCGAATTCTGCTCGACCGAATCGTCTTGCGCCCCGGCGGGGGTTCCCACAACGAGCGCGGCCAGCGCGACGGCGCCGGCAAGGCCAATCCGGTTAGTCCAGCGAGCTTGCATCATGTCGGTCCCCTCGACGCGGCATTTTGCGGTTAAAGGCTGTTGGCGGTTAAGCCCGTTCCAGGCGGTACCCCCGGCCCAGAACCGGAAATATCCTTCCGGATCAGGGCTGTTTTGCGGCGCGGCGGCCAGCGAATGAATCATACAAGAGTCCGGCGACCCCGGCAACGATGGCCGCGTCAGCGAGGTTAAACACGTACCATTTGAAGCTGAAACTGGCGGTGGTCAGGTGCAGCAGCACAAAATCAGCAACCGCCCCATAGGCCATGCGGTCGATGGCGTTGCCCACCGCGCCGCCGATAATGAGGGCGAGGGACACCGCCATCAGCCGCGACCCCGACCGCACCAGCCAGATCCAGAGCAATGTGACGGCCACGCCGGTCAGGGCCAGCAGCACCCATTGCCCGAGCGGGCCGTCCTGCTGGAACAGCCCGTAGCTGATCCCCCTGTTCCAAACCAGGACAAGGTCGAGGAACGGCGTCAGGCGCACGATACCGCGCGACTGCAGATCGAACACGAACAGCAGCCACAGCTTCGTCGCCTGGTCCAGCAGGGCGGTGACCGCCGCCACGGCGAGCCCAAGGCGGCCGAGAGGACCCCAGAACACTGCGGTCACTCCGCCGCCCGGCTGTGCATGGTGTCCCATTCGCGCAGCGCCTTGGCGTCGCGCGGCGTCACCTCCGGATATTGCGGATCGCTGCCGACCGCCGGCGAGACCTTCCAGGAGCGTGCGCACTTGGTGCCTTCCGCGAGCTTGGCGACCACCGCCACGCCGCTCACGTCGGGCAGCCGGAACGCGGAAGCCGGGCCTTCGTCCGAAGCGAGCGTCGCGGCCGAGGTGATGCAGATTTCCGCCAGGTCGACGTCGAGGAGCGCCGCGAACAGGTCGGGGTCGGACACATGCACGATCGGATCGGCTTCCAGCGACGAGCCGATGCGCTTGCCTGCGCGCTCGATCTCCAGCGCGCCGGTCACGACGCGGCGCACGGTGCGGATCTTGCGCCACTTCTCGGCCAGCGCGTCGTCGCGCCATTGCGCCGGCACCGGCGGAAACAACTGCAGATGCACCGAGCCGTCCTCGGAGGGATAGCGCGACAGCCACGCCTCCTCGGCGGTGAACGGCAGCATCGGCGCGAGCCAGGTGACGGTCGCGCGGAACAGGTGGTCGAGCACGGTGAGGCAGGCGCGCCGCTTCTGCGACGAGATCGGGTCGCAATAGAGCGTGTCCTTGCGGATATCGAAATAGAACGCCGAGAGATCGACGGTCATCAGCACGTTAAGCGCGGCGAAGATGCGCTTGTAGTCGAAGTCGGCGTAGGCCTGCCGGATCGAGCGGTCGAGCTCGGAGAGCCGGTGCAGCATCAGCCGCTCGAGCTCCGGCATCTTCTCCGGCGCGACCCGCTCGTCCTCGCGGAAATGCGCCAGCGAGCCGAGCATCCAGCGCAGCGTGTTGCGGAGCTTGCGATAGGTCTCGACCGTGGTCTTGAGGATTTCCGGACCGATGCGGAGATCGTCGGCATAGTCGGACGCGCAGACCCACATCCGCAGGATATCGGCGCCGGACTGCTTGATGACGTCCTGCGGCGCGGTGACGTTGCCGAGCGACTTCGACATCTTGCGCCCGCCCTCGTCGAGCACGAAGCCGTGGGTCAGCACCGCATCGAACGGCGCGACGCCGCGCGTGCCGCAGCTTTCGAGCAGCGACGACTGGAACCAGCCGCGATGCTGGTCGGAACCTTCGAGGTACATCACGGTGTCGGGCCCGCCGTCGCGCTTGTGATTGATGCCGGCGAGGCCGGGGAAATTCTTTTCGTCCTCAAGCACGAAAGCATGGGTCGAGCCGGAGTCGAACCAGACGTCGAGGATGTCGTCGACCTTGTGCCAGTCCTCGTTCGCGAGCTCACCGAGGAAGCGCTCGCGCGCGCCCGGCGCATACCAGGCGTCGGCGCCTTCCTTTTCGAAGGCCTCCGCGACGCGCTTATTGACCCGCTCGTCGTTGAGGATGTCGACCGAGCCGTCGCCTTGCTCGCGCACGAACACCGTGATCGGCACGCCCCAGGCGCGCTGGCGCGAGATCACCCAGTCGGGCTTCGACATGATCATGCCGTTGATGCGGTTCTCGCCCTGTGGCGGCACCCAGCGCGTCATCTTGATGGCTTCGAGCGCGCGCGCGCGCAGCGTGTCGGCGGGTTTTGCGTTGCCGCCGGCGTCCGCGATCGGCTTGTCCATCGCGATGAACCATTGCGGCGTGTTGCGGAAGATCACCGGCTTCTTCGAGCGCCACGAGTGCGGGTATTGGTGCTTGAGCCGCGCGCGCGCGATCAGCATGCCCGCTTCGGACAACGCCTTGATCACGGCCTCGTTGGCGTCGCCCTTCTCGCCCTTGTCGTTGAGCACGCGCTTGCCGGTGAAGCCGGGCGCATGCTCGGTGAACGCGCCGTTCTCGTCGACGGTGTAGGGGATCGTGGTGCTGATGCCGCGCGCGGCGAGCTTCGCCGTGTTGCCGGTCCACACCTCGAAGTCCTCGCGGCCGTGACCGGGCGCGGTGTGGACGAAACCGGTGCCGGTGTCGTCGGTGACGTGATCACCGGCGAGCAGCGGAACGTCGAATTGATATCCGCCGCCGACGCCTTTCAGAGGATGCGAGCATATGAGCGACGCCAGCACGTCACCCGGCACCTCGGCCAGTTGCTTGAACGCCGTGACGCGCGCCTGCCGCAGCGCGTCGATGGCGAGATTTTGCGCCAGCAGGAATTTGTCGCCGTTTCGGGCCCAGTTGCCCTCCGGCGTGTCGGTCACCTCGTAGAGCCCATAGGAGATCTTGGGCGAAAAGCTGATCGCGCGGTTGCCCGGGATCGTCCATGGTGTCGTGGTCCAGATGACGACCGATGCGCCATGATAGAGCAGCGCGTCATTGGATTTGGTCTCGACCGACTTGACCGGAAACTTCACCCACACCTGATCCGAGGTGTAGTCCTCGTACTCGACCTCGGCCTCCGCGAGCGCGGTCTTTTCCACCACCGACCACATCACCGGCTTCGAGCCGCGATAGAGCGTTCCGTTCTGCGCGAACTTCATGATCTCGCGCGCGATCTGCGCTTCGGCCGCGAAGTCCATGGTGGAGTAGGGATGCTCCCAGTCGCCTTCGACGCCCAGCCGCTTGAACTCCTCGCGCTGCACCTTGAGCCAATGCTCGGCATAGGCGCGGCACTCCTTGCGGAACGCGATCATCGCCGCGGGGTCGGAGAGGTTCGGCTTCGGCTTGTTCTTGGAGCGGTAGTTCTCCTCCTCGATCTTCCACTCGATCGGCAGGCCATGGCAGTCCCAGCCCGGCACGTAGTTGGAGTTGTGGCCGAGCATCTGCTGGCTGCGCGTCACCACGTCCTTGAGGATCTTGTTGAGCGCGTGCCCGATATGGATGTTGCCGTTGGCGTAGGGCGGGCCGTCGTGCAGCACGAATTTGGTGCGGCCGCGCGCTTCCTCGCGCAGGCGGTGATAGAGGCCAAGCTTGTGCCAGCGTGCAAGGAGCTCGGGCTCCTTCTGCGGCAGGCCGGCACGCATCGGGAAGTCGGTCTTGGGTAGAAACAGAGTCTCGCTGTAGTCGCGGGCGGCGTCGGTCATGACCTTACCAGGCTGAAGATGGCGGTGAGGGCTCAGGCGATCCCGGTCCTCCGCTGACGTGAACGTCAGGCGGAAGCCGGGCCAAGAATGGACCGAGCGGCCGACCCGATTATGAAAACGCGTGAATCGCAAGCCATCATGGCGGTTTGGTACCAGATCGCCCCTTCCCAGGCTAGGCCGGGCCGACCGGAGCCGGACTGACGGCACGGGTGCGGTGCGGCTGCCGGCGGAACCCCGCAGCGCGATGCGGCGTTGATGACCGACCGCAGCCGCACGGCCTGCCCCAGAACGCAAGCAAACCGCCCACTCTGCCGTGCTGCGACTGCCAGCCCCCTGGAGGGATTCGTGGAGTTACTACGTGCCCAGCGGGAAACGCCGCATACGTTGATCATCAACGATCCGCAGCCGGTCGCCAGCACGGACGATATCTGGGCGACGACGGCGCAGTTTGCGATCATCGGTATCTTCGTTCTGCTGCTGGTTGCGGCATTCGACGTTGCCCGGCCCGTCCTGTTGCCGATCACGGCTGCGCTGCTCGTCGGGACGACCTTTGGTCCGATCATCAAGCTTGCCAAGAAACATGGCTTGCCGCCTTGGGCGACCGCAACTCTGATCGTGCTGACGCTGGTGGCCGCGGCGGGAATTGCCATCACCTTGCTGGCCGCGCCGGTCGCCGAATGGATCGGTCGCGCGCCTGAGATCACCGCCCGGATCAAAGAGAAGCTCTACGTCCTGGATTGGCCGCTCGCCGCCTTGCGCGACCTGCAGAACACGCTGATGCCGCCGGCCGCCAACACCGTGAAGGTCGAGCCGTCGCAGATCAGCCTGCTCGCGCCGGTCGTCACGGCGGTCACGCCGGCCGTCGCACAAATCGTCATATTTGCCGCAACGTTGTTCTTTGCGCTCGTCGCCCAGGCGGAATTGCGCAAGCTGAGCTCGCTGTTCGCCAGCCGCGACGCCAAGCTGCGCTTCCTGCGCATCGCGAACGACATCGAGTACAATCTCGCGTCCTATGTCGCGGTGGTGACGGCCATCAACGTGACGCTGGGCGCGGTGGTGGCGGTCGGCGCCTGGCTGTTCGGCTTCGACAACCCGCTGATGCTCGGGTTGCTCACCGCGATCCTCAACTACATCCCGTATATCGGGCCGGCCTGCATGGTGATCATCCTGACCGCCGTCGGCCTCGTCACGTTTCCGACCTTGGGATACGCGCTGATGCCGCCGGCGGCATTCGTCGCACTGACCACGGTCGAAGGCCACATCATCACGCCGACGATTCTGGGACACCGGCTGACGCTCAACCCGCTGCTGGTGTTTACCGCGATCGTGTTCTGGGCGTGGCTGTGGGGGCCGATCGGCGCCTTCCTGGCGGTGCCGATGTCGATCGTTGCTTTGGTGATCTTCAATCATCTCTTCCCGACCGAGGAATCGAAGCTTCCCGGCTGAGATGGAACTTTTCCGCGCCCGGCCCGTTAGCGGCCCAAGCAGCCTTTCCATCGCAATCCCGGAGTAGTGCACATGTCGAACATGTCCAATATGGCGCGTGATACGGCCAAGGACGCACGAGACGCCGTCAAGGAAACCAGCAAGGTCGCATCGGCCGGCGCGAAGGATATCCAGGAGGACCTGGAGTCCCTGCGCGATGACGTCGCGCGCCTGACGCAGCAGCTCGCGGGCGTATTGGCCTCCACAGGCAACAAGGCGTGGCGTCGCGCCAAGTCGAATGTCGAAGGCGTGATTTCCGACGCGCAGGACGCCGGCATGGAAGCGGTCGGCGCGGTTCGCGAGGTTGGCGACAACGTCGTCGACGCGATCGACGAGTCGATCAAGAAGCGCCCCTACACGACGCTCGCGCTGGCCGCCGGCATCGGCTTTCTGTTTGGCGCCACATGGCGCAGATAGATGGCGATATCGGCGGGTTGACGACGCTGGCTCTGGCTTGAGCTTCGAGCATGTTCAGTGGCTGGGTAAATCATTTGCGGCTGACGGCAAAGGCACGAACCGGCCTCAGCCAGGCCTTCGTCGTCTTCGCACTCATTGCTGCGATCGCAGCGCTGGCGGCGTCGGTCTTTTTCGTCTTCGCCGCCTTCATCTGGCTTGCCGAACGTTACAGCCCGCTGACCGCGGCGCTCGTGTTGGCCCTGGCCTTCCTGTTGATCGCGATCCTCTGCGTGCTCGGCGCACTGATGGCGCGAAGCCGGACTATCGACAACGCCAAGCGTGCGCTCGCGGTGCGGAGCCAGTCGCCTTTGCTTGATCCGGGAATGCTCGGAATGTTGTTTCAGGTCGGCCGCACCATCGGGCTGCGCCGCGTAGCGCCGCTGGTGGCCGCCGGCGTTCTCGCGGCCGCGCTGGCGAAGGAATGGTTTCGCGACCGGTCTGGCGCTGCCGACGATGAAGAACAGGCGAGCTAGACCGCTCTAGCGTGCTGATTCAGAAACTCCGGACGCCAGCGGCGGAAACGCATCCGGCATTTTCGCCAGCGCGGCGCGCGCGATGCGGCTGTCCTCGTCCATGCGCCGCACCAGATCGTCGATGGTATCGAACTTCATCTCCGGCCTGATCCACTCCACGAACGCCACGTCGACCGTTTGTCCGTAGAGGTCGCCGGAAAAATCGAACAGGAAGACTTCCAGCAAAACGGTGCCGACGTCGAACATCGGGCGGCGGCCGAAATTCGCGACGCCGTCATGCCGGTGTCCGCCGACGTCGACGCGCACAGCATAGATTCCATGACGGAGCCCGCAGGTCGGATCCAGCCGCAGATTGGCGGTGGGATAACCGAGCTCGCGCCCGCGCTTGTCGCCGTGCACGACTTCCCCGGAAACGAACCACGGAAAGCCGAGCATCTCGGCGGCGTCGGCGACGTGGCCGTCGGCCAGCGCGGCGCGGATCGGGCCGGATGAAATGGCGGCGTCCGTTGTCCTCGAAGCGCGGGACGACGTCCACGGGAAAACCGTAGCGCGCTCCGGCCGACGCGAGGTAGTCGGGCGATCCGGACCGGTTGGCTCCAAAATGGAAATCGAAGCCGACCGTGACGCCTGAGACCGCGAGCCGCTCGATCAGGATGCGCCGGACGAAATCGTCGGCGCTCAGCGCGGCCAACGCCGCGTCGAAAGCGCAGCACGATCGCTCCGTCGAGTCCGGTCGACGCCAGCAGGCGTAGCTTGTTGCGCTCGTCGGTGAGACGGAACAGCGGCTCCTGCGGCCGGAACAAGCTGCGCGGATGCGGCTCGAACGTCAGCGCCGCCGCCGGCCGTCCCAGCTCGGCGGCGCGGGCGCGCGCGGTCGCGATCACCGCCTGGTGGCCGCGATGCACCCCGTCGAAATTGCCGATGGCGACCACCGCCCCGCGCAGGGGATGCCCGGCCGGCGTTTCCCCGTGGGCCACGACAAATGCATGGGATGGTTTCGGATTCTTTGCCATGGCTTCGTAGGTTTTGGGCGATACCCCCGCCGGCCGCGGCTGGCAAGGATGAAGGGACCGGCCACGCTCCAAATCAGCATGATTCCGTTGAAGAATCCTGCTTGTCGGTGGGTCAGGG
This sequence comes from uncultured Alphaproteobacteria bacterium, assembly GCA_963785745.1. Lineage (GTDB taxonomy): Bacteria > Pseudomonadota > Alphaproteobacteria > Rhizobiales > Xanthobacteraceae > VAZQ01. Next base: position 406,889 of record CAWAWR010000021.1, on the reverse strand, counting down.
CGACGCTCGTGTGAGGAGCAGTTAACCGGATATTCAACGGCCTTTGCTAGTGGGTCGGTAGGGAGATGTCCGGAAGGGCTTCGGGCAGGGTGGTTTGTTGTCGCCGTCGGGTACGGCGCGAATGGCCGCTGCGCCAGCGAGGTCTGAAGGAGGGGACTATGGCAGTTGATGCGTCGATGTCGATCCTCATCGTGGATGACTACAACACGATGATTCGCATCATTCGTAACCTGCTGAAGCAGCTTGGATACGTTGACGTTGACGACGCCAACGACGGCACCTCTGCGCTCGCCAAGATGAAGGAGAAGACGTACAGCCTCGTCATCTCCGATTGGAACATGGCGCCGATGACCGGGTTCGAGCTGCTGCGCGAGATTCGCGCCAATCCTGATTACAACGCGACCCGCTTCATCATGGTGACCGCGGAGTTGAAGACCGACAACGTGATCGCCGCCAAGAAGGCCGGCGTCGACAACTATATCGTCAAGCCGTTCAACGCGCAGACGTTGCAGCACAAGATCCAGGCGGTCTTCCCGGACCGTCCGACACCGCCGCTCGCCGCGTAGGTCTCACCACACCAGCTGCCGCATCACCAGCTTCGGCGCCACCTGCGCATCCTTGAACATCGCGGAGAGCGCCGTCGCATCCGGATTGTCGCGTGTGCCCAGCTCTTCGGCATGGATGCCGGCAGTCACGAACAGACAATCGATGCCGAACGCCGCCGCCCCTTTGAGATCGGTCCGCACCGAGTCGCCGATCGCCAGAATGCGGTCGCGCCTGGTGTCCTGCCCGCGCGCCTTGCGCGCCGCCGCCATCGCCTGTTCGTAGATCGGGCGATACGGCTTTCCGGCATAGGTGACGTCGCCGCCCTTGGCGGCATAGCGGTCCGCGATCGCGCCGGCGCAAAAGACGAGCTGGTCGCCGCGCTCGACGACGATATCCGGATTGGCACAGATCATCGGCAGCTTGCGTGCAAGCATCGCCGCGATGACGTCGTCGTAGTCGTCCGGCTTTTCCGTCGTGTCGTCGTAGAGGCCGGAGCAGACGACGTAGTCGGCGTTTTCGATCGGCACGAGCGAAGCGCCGAGGCCCTCGAAGATCGGCAGGTCGCGCGCCGGACCGACATGCCCGACCCGTTCGCCCGACCGCTCGCGGATCAGCGAGCGCGTCACGTCGCCGGAGCTCACGATCGCGTCGTAGCTGTCGCGCGGCACCTTGAGACCGTCGATGAAGCGCTGCACGAAATCGCCCGGCCGTGGCGCATTGGTGATCAGGACGACGGTGCCGCCCTTTGCACGGAATTGTCGCAGCGCGTCGCAGGCATCAGCGGTTGCCGCGACGCCGTTGTGCACGACGCCCCAGACGTCGGACAGCAACACGTCGTAGTCCGGCGCGGCAGTCGAAAAATTGCTGCTGAAGGCGGATGCTTTGGCGGACATTCTGTTCCGGAATGAAGTCGAGAGGGAGGCCGAGCGCTGCGCGCGCCCTTTGCCGGTCAAGGCGCGCCGCTGCTCTTAGACGATCCGCCGGCCGGCATCAAATGCGGGCAGTGGCGACGCGGGCGAGCTGGGCAAGTCCGGTCGTGCGCGGGCCGTTCACGGCGCCATGGGCCGCCGCGTGCTCGTCGAACGAATGCCGCGTAGCAGGGCCGGGCGCCGGCGCGTTGTTCGGGGCGCCGGTGTCCCGCACAATGACGTCGCCGCGGTCTCCAACTCCCTGCAGCGCCTCGGCGCGCACCGGGCGCGGCGGCGAGAACAAGAAGCCTTGTCCGAAGCGGACGTCGCAATCGAGCAGGTCGACCACCATCGTTTCGCTTTCGATCTTCTCGGCGATCAGGTCGATTCCAAAGCGGCCCAGCAGATCGGAAAGGTCGGCGGGGTGGATGTCGGCGGCGGTATCTTTCGGATCGAGCAGCAGGTTTCCCGGGACCTTGATGTAGCGGAAACCGCGCGCCGCAAGCTCGCGCGGTTCGATGCGCAGGTCTTGCAGATTGTCGAGCGAGAACCGGTAGCCCCGGTCGGCGAGCGCGGAGAGCGACTCGTTCTCGATCGGACCGGCGGCGCGCAAGGCGCTCTGGGTGAATTCAAGCACGAGCGACGGTGCGATCGCGCGATTGGCCTCGAGAAAATCGAGCAACTGCTGGAATACGGCGGCGTCGGTGAGCGTCGATTCCGAGAGATTGCAGAACAGACCGATATCGCGGTTCTTGAGCAGCAGCCGCCGCACGACCTGCACGCAGCGGAAGACCACGAGATTGTCGATGCTCGCCATCAGGCCGGCGCGTTGCGCCCGCGGGATGAAGTCGGCGGCCAGCAGCACCTCGCCGGATTCGGTGCGCAGCCGGGACATTGCCTCGTAGTAGCGCACCTTTCTCTGCGGCAGCGTCACGATCGGCTGCAGATAAAGATCGATGCGATTGGCGTCGATTGCGCTCCGGATGATCGCAAGCCTTGCCGCGTCGGCGGAGACGGTGTCCGCGACCGCCGCTGCGATCATGGGCTCGGGCTTGGCGGCGGCGGGCTCCGGGGCAGGTGCGGGTTCCGGGGCAGGAGCGGCGATGGGGGCGACCGGTTCGGCGGGGGCCACCGCGGCGGGCGCGACTGCGGCAGGCTCTTCGACGGGCGTGGGTGCTGCCGCCACCGGCGCTTCCGCCACAGGCGCAGCCACCATCGGCGCGACGGCCGGTACCGGTTCCGGCCGGGCCGCGACAGCCTCGGCCATGTCGGCGAACCTTGCCTCGTAGGTCGCCACCGTTTCCGCGAGCTGCCGGACCAGCGTGCTGAGCTCGCTGATCTCGACGGCGAGCGGGTCGGTGGCCGCCCGCGCACGATGCTGCACGGTGTCCATGCGGCCTTCGAGCCCGGAAAGCCGCCGGCTGAGCTCGGTCACCTGGCGCGCCAGCTCGAAATTGCTGCGCGAGAGTTCGCCAAGCTGGCTGCCGACCATGGAGCGCACGCCCAGCCGGGTCACAACGGTGCCGTAGAGCCCCAATGCGGTCAGGACCGAGAGCCCGACGATGATTGCTTCCGTCGCGGAAAAGCCGAAGCCCAGATAGACCGTGGCCCCGGCCGAAGCCGCGATCACCACCATGCAGATCGCAACGAAGATAGCTCCAAGGCGCATGATCGGTCCGAAATGGACACAGCGGCGGTGATTCGCCCAATTCCTTTCAATCTCTACGAGCCCTCGCGCGGGCGCAAGCGATCTTGGCTGGCCGGCTGTGGGCGGGGCAGGGTTCCGCCGGGGCCACGGTTTCAGGGCCGCGGCGGGACGAACGCGTAAAAAACGAGTTCCGGGCGCCGGGGGTAGAGCGTGTGCCGCGGCACCGTCAGCGGGGGCTGCAGCTCGGCGCGCGGGAACGCACGCCTGATGTTCTCAGGCAATTCCCTCCGGTCGTCCGGCGGCTGCCACAGCAGCACCGCGCCACGGCGTTCGAGGTCCGCGGCATCGATCCAGGGACTGAGCTTGAGCTCGCCGTTCACAATGACGTGCGGCCGGTCCGGCGAATACACGGCGACATTGTTGGAGGCGAATTGCCCGGAGGCGCGGATCTCACGCGGGAACCCCCGCGAGTCGTCGATCACGATGGCGCCGCCGACATAGGTGAGGGGCGTTCCGGTCCGCTCCCGCCATTGCCGGGCAATGGTATCGGCGAGGTATCGGCCGGAAAACTGGGTCGCCTTCGACCGGTCGCGGATGAACGGCTCGCCGAGCTCGGCGGCGACGAAGGCGATGGGAAATGCAATCAGCACCGCCAGGGCGGCGCCGGCAAACCGCCGCAACTGCGCCGCCGCGAGCGACGGCGGCCAAAACATCAGCAGCGCCAGCGGGGCGAACGTCCACAGCGGATAGCCCCACATCGCGATCGGCTGACGTCCGAGCAGGGCCGCGACAAGGGTCGTAACCGCGAACGGGCCGAGCGCGAGCGCTCCGACATAGCGCCGGTTGAAGGCGGCGTCGCCGTTTTCCGGCTCAGGCTTGATCGGGCTGCGCGGCAGGTAGAGCAGCGCCAGCAGCGCCAGCATCGGTGCGAGATAGGCGAGCTGGCCGCCGGTCCACTGCAGCGGGAACAGGAGATATTGATACCAGCGCCCCGCCACCGCGGCGCGATCCTCGACATAGCGGAACGGCATGAAGTCGTTGTTGACCAGCCACCAGACGTTCGGCGCGATCACGATCGCGAACACGGCGGCCATCACATACGGTCCGGGCGTGCGCCAGGCGCGCCGCGCGAACGGATCGATCAGCAGGATCAAGCCGAGTGTCGCCGCCAGGGCGAAGGCCGCGTATTTCGACCAGAACGCGCCGGCGAGGAACGCTCCGGCCAGCATCCAGTCGTAAGTTCGCCCGCGGACGATGGCGCGCCAGAAGAACAATCCGGTCAGCGCCCAGAACGGCAATTGCATCTGGTCGTGCGCGAATTTCACGACCGAGAAATTGTAGAAGTGGATCGCCTCCAGGGCGACGACGGCAATCAGCGCCTTAATTCCACCGGCCACCTCGCGCGCCAGCAGCCAGACCGCATAGAGGCAGATCACGGCCGCCAGCGGGCCGAGGATGTAGACCGCATCGATCTGACCGGTGAGGCGATAGGCGAGGTCCGTCACCCACCAGGGCAGGGGCGGGTGCTTCCAGTAGCCGAGCTGCCATTCCTTGCCGAGCGCCAGGCCTTCGATGAGGTCGAGCTGCAGGTTGGCAGAGATCAGCGCCGGCACCAGCGTCCACACCACCAAGTGGAAACCAAGAATCCAGGCCAGCACCACGGTCGGCCGTCGCCGGGCGTATTCGACGATCCGGTCGGACAATCCGCGAACGGTGTCTGCGATGCTCATGCAGCCCACATCCCCTGAGGCAGGCCCGGCACATCGCAGGATTTTGCGGGGTTCGTCCAGCCCGGCGCCGTAGCCGTCATGCCTTCGCCGTTGCGGGTGGCGATGCTATGGTGGACGATCTGAAAGGCCGCGACCTAATGACTGCTTCCGCCGTCGAATTCTCGATCGTGCTGCCGGCCCATAACGAGGCCGGCAACGTCGCGCCGATCATCGCGGAGCTGCGCCGCCTGATGTCGGCGGTCGGCCGCACCGAGATCATCGGCGTCGACGACGGTTCGAGCGACGGCACGCTCGAGGCCTTGCGTGCCGCCGCCGCGGCGGACCCGATGGTCCGCTACGTCTCGTTCACGCGCAATTTCGGCCACGAAGCGGCGATGCGCGCCGGACTGCGCGCGGCGCGCGGCCAGGCGGTCATCGTGATGGACGCCGACTTCGAGCATCCGCCCGAAGTGGTTCCGCAACTGGTCGAGCAATGGCGCGGCGGATTCAAGGTCGTGGCGGCGCAGCGGATGGACGACGCCGCGGTGTCGCGCTTCAAGCGCGCGACGTCGCGTCTCTATTATCGCGTGCTGGGCGCGCTCGGCGACGTGCAGATGGAGCCCGGCAGCGCCGACTTTCTGCTGCTGGACCGCGCGGTCGTCGACACCATCAACGGCTTCGAGAACCAGGAGCTGTTCCTGCGCGGCCTGGTGCGCTGGCTCGGCTTTCCGATCGCCAAGGTCAGCTACCGGCCCGGCCAGCGCCGGCATGGCGCCAGCAAATATTCGCTCGGCCGCATGGTCGAGCTCGCGCTCACCGGCATCGCCGCGCACAGCGTGCGGCCGCTGCGCGCCGCGATCTGGCTGGCGCTCGGCTTCGCCGCGCTCGGGCTGTTGTTCGTCATCTACTCGATCGTGAGCTTCTTCTTCGTGCAGCACACGGTCGCGGGCTGGACCTCGATCATGGCGGCGATCGCGATCCTCGGCGCGGCGCAGCTCCTGGTGCTCGGCATCGTCGGCGAATATGTCGGCCGCATCCTGCGCGAGACGCGCCGGCGCCCGAGCTATGTGGTGGCGGAGACCGAGGCGGATCGGCAGCAGCGAACGCCGGTGAGCGAGTTGCGGATCGCGGGCAGCGAGTAGATCCTATCGACCTCTTCAGCGCTTCGCAGACGTGCCTCCTCCTGCATCAATCTGTTTGCCCATGAGCGCGATCGCCTGCTGATAGACCGTCGCAGCATTCCATCCCTGGATCGCCACGAAATTGGGTTCGCCCTGTTGGTATCCCGCGCCCGCGCGCCAGCCATGGCCCTTGAGGAAATTTGCCGTCGAGGCCAGCGCATTGTTCACGTTGTCGAGGCTTCCCCCGACGCCGTAGTTCAGGATGCTCTTGGGCATGAATTGCGTGTGGCCGACCTCACCATGCGCGGCGCCGCGCGCGTCCGCCGAAAGGATCTTGCGATCGATCAGCGTCAGCGCGGCGTAGAGGTGCTCGGTGAAGAAGGCCGACCGGCGGCAGTCATAGGCGAGCGTAGCCGTAGCCGACAGAACGTGATGCTTCCCGCGGTCGGCCCCGAAGCCCGTCTCCATTCCCCAGATCGCCAGCAGCGGCCCGGGCGGCACGCCGTAGCGTTGCTCGATGGACGCGAACATGGCCGCATGGGTTTGCTTGAGCGTGCGCCCGCGCGCGACGATGGCTGGGCCGCCGCGCTTTGCTGAGAAACTCGTCGAGCGACAATTTGAAGCTCCGCTGGCCACGGTCGGCCGAGATGGTCGCGGTCGAATAGCTGGTCGCCATGAGCGCCGCGATGGCGGAGGCGCTGACCTTTCCCCTCGCTTCACTGGCGAACTGGCTCTTCCACGCCTCGAAGCCGGCCGACGTGTTGCCACACGTCGCGGCGCCGGCTTCACTGGCCGTCCACATGAGCGCCACCAAGGCTGCGACGGTGACTGTCTTGAACTGACCGTGTGTCGTCATTCAGAAATCCTTTCACACGCTGCTCGCCGTCTTCTGCCGGGTCGAGCCTGGGAATAGCGCTACGCGACCGCTTTGATCGTCTTTGCCACCTTTTCGAAGATCTCGCCGATCTGGCTTTCGCTCACGATCAGCGGCGGCGTCAGCGCAATGGTTTCGCCGGTGACGCGCACGACCAGGTTCTCGTTGTTGAACGCATGCACCATCGCGTCATAGGCGCGCCGTCCGACGGCATCGGGCCGCGAGGCGAGATCGATGCCGGCGGTGATCCCGATGGTGCGGATGTCGAGCACGTTCGGCAGGCCCTTGAGGCCCATGGCGGCGTCGGCCCACACCGGTTCGAGCTTCTTCGCGCGCTCGAATGTCCCTTCCTCGCGATAGAGGTCGAGCGTTGCGAGCCCCGCCGCGCAGGCGAGCGGATGAGCGGAATAGGTATAGCCGTGGAACAGCTCGACCACGTGCTCGGGCCCACGCATGAAGGCGTCGTAGATCGATTTCTTCACGATCACGCCGCCCATCGGCACGCTGCCCGACGTAATGCCCTTGGCGAAGGTGATCATGTCGGGCGTGACGCCGTAGCGTTCGGCCGCGAATGCATATCCGAGCCGCCCGAAGCCGGTGATCACCTCGTCGAAGATCAACAACAGGCCGTACTTGTCGCAGATCGCGCGCAGGCGCTCGAGATAGCCTTTCGGCGGCGGCAGCACGCCGGTCGAGCCTGCCATCGGCTCGACGATCACGGCGGCGATCGTCGATGCGTCGTGCAGTGCGACGATGCGTTCGAGATCGTCGGCGAGATGCGCGCCCCACTCGGGCTCGCCCTTGCTGAACGCCTGCTCGGCGCGATTGTAGGTCGCCGGCAGATGGTCGACGCCGGCGAGCAGCGAGCCGAAGAATTTGCGGTTGCCGACAATGCCGCCGACCGAGATGCCGCCGAAGCCGACGCCGTGATAGCCGCGCTCACGCCCGATCAGGCGCGTGCGCGAGCCTTCGCCGCGGATGTTGTGATAGGCGAGCGCGATCTTGAGCGCGGTGTCGACCGCCTCCGATCCGGAATTGCAGAAGAACACATGATCGAGGTCTTTCGGCGCCAGCGCCGCGACCCGGCTCGCCAGCTCGAACGCCTTCGGATGCGCGAACTGAAACGCCGGCGCGTAGTCGAGCTCGGCCGCCTGGGCGCGGATCGCCGCGACGATCGGATCGCGGTTGTGCCCGGCATTGGTGCACCACAGTCCGGCGGTGCCGTCGAGCACCGCGCGGCCGTCGGGCGTGTAGTAGTGCATGTCCTTCGCCCGCGCGATCAGCCGCGGCGCGGCCTTGAACGCGCGATTGGGCGTGAACGGGAGCCAATAGGACTCCAGATCGTTGGGGACCGACGTGCTTGCTCCGGAAGGCATGGCCGCTCTCTATCGCTCCTCTGGCCGGTCCCTTGCCGCTCAGTGAACCGGCTGCTACCACCGCGCGACTAATCGATCTTATCCCGACGATGTAGCACGATCATGGCCGACAAAACCAACCGACTTAAGGCGCGTCTGCCGCGTGGCCTGGGCGACCGCGGCCCGGCCGAGATCGCTGCGACCCGGCGCATGACCGACGCCATCCGTGAGGTCTATGAGCGCTACGGTTTCGAGCCGGTTGAGACGCCCGCGATCGAATACACCGACGCGCTCGGCAAGTTCCTCCCCGACCAGGACCGCCCGAACGAGGGCGTGTTCTCGTTCCAGGATGACGACGAGCAGTGGCTCTCGCTGCGCTACGATCTCGACCGCGCCGCTGGCGCGCTACGTCGCCGAGAATTTCGACGCGCTGCCGAAGCCCTATCGCAGCTACCGTTTCGGCTGGGTGTTCCGCAACGAGAAGCCGGGCCCCGGCCGCTTCCGTCAGTTCATGCAGTTCGACGCCGACACGGTGGGAAGCGCTTCGCCTGCCGCGGACGCCGAGATCTGCATGATGGCGGCCGACACCATGGAGGCGCTCGGCCTGAAGGGGCAGTACATCGTCAAGGTCAACAACCGCAAAGTGCTCGACGGCGTGCTTGAAGCCATCGGTCTTGGCGGCGAGGCCAATGCAGGAAAACGCCTGACCGTGCTGCGCGCAATCGACAAGCTCGACCGGCTGGGCGCGGAAGGCGTGCGCCTTCTGCTCGGCGAAGGACGCAAGGACGAAAGCGGCGACTTCACCAAAGGCGCCGGGCTCGACGCCGGAGCGATTGATCGCGTGCTTGCGTTTGTGGATTCGAAAGGTGCGGATGCCGCCGCGACGCTTGCGAACCTGGCGAAGGTCGTCGCGGGCTCGGCGCAAGGCGAAGCCGGCGTCGACGAACTGCGCCAGATTTCCAGTTTGACGACATCGTCCGACTACGCCGACGACCGCATTCTGATCGATCCCTCCGTCGTGCGCGGTCTCGAATACTACACCGGCCCGGTCTACGAGGTTGAGCTGCTGCTCGAAACCAAGGACGAGAAGGGCCGCCCGGTGCGTTTCGGTTCGGTCGGCGGCGGCGGCCGCTACGACGGACTGGTGTCGCGCTTCCGCGGCGAGCCGGTGCCGGCGACCGGTTTCTCGATCGGCGTTTCGCGCTTGCAGGCCGCGCTCACCATGATCGGCAAGCTCGACGGCAAGGCGGCGCCCGGTCCGGTGGTGGTCACCGTGTTCGATCGCGACCGCACCGCCGACTACCAGAAGATGGTCGCGGCGCTGCGCAACGCCGGCATCCGTTCCGAGCTCTATCTCGGCAACCCGAAGAATTTCGGCAACCAGTTCAAATACGCGGACAAGCGCGGCTCGCCCTGCGTCGTCATCCAGGGCGGCGACGAGAAGGCGAAGGGCGAGGTGCAGATCAAGGACCTGATCCTGGGCGCGGAACTCGCCGGCTTGTCCAAGGAGCGCGACGACTATCTCAAGAAGCAGGCGGACGCGCAGTTCGCGGTGCCGGAGAGCGACCTCGTCGAGGCGGTGCGCAAGGTTCTTGCCCGTCACGACATCCGCTGGACCTGAACCACATTTCCCTTTGGACGGCTGTGAATGCCGGCGGAACCAAGTGGGCCGCCTGCGCATTATTTCATCGTTCAGCAGGGGGAATGCGTACAGTGAACAGACCCTGGCAGCCCGCGTTTCCGCAAGCCATGCAGCGGCATGGCGGTCAGACCCGGCCGAAGGTTCCGGCAGCCGCGAACAAGTCTGCCGAAGCTGCCCGCGTCCGACGAAGCGGCAGACGGCGAAATCCGTGACGCGGCCGCTGAAAACGCACCAGCCGACAACCCGAAGAAATAGCGCCGCTGTCCCGGTGATGCGCCTGCATCGCAGGGGTATCCCGTTGCATGGACGGCGCCCCTGGCAACCGATAAGGTTCGGTCCACAAAATTGCAGCGAGTGATTGCGGACGCGATGAGGCGCGCGTGCTGAGCCTTCAAGTCAAGCGACTGGTCGCGGTGACGCCCTCGATCAAGGAGATCGAGCTTGTGGCCGATGGTGCGCTGCCGCCGTTCACGGCCGGCGCCCACATCGACGTCACGCTCGGCAACGGCATCGAGCGCTCGTATTCGCTGCTCAACGACCCCACCGAGACCCACCGCTACGTGATCGCCGTGCTGCGCGAGGTCGAGAGCCGCGGCGGCTCGACCTTCGTCCACGATCACCTGCGCGAAGGCGACCGGCTTGTCAGCTCGCCGCCGCTCAACAATTTCGCGCTCAACGAGGCCGGCGACACGCATATCCTGGTCGCCGGCGGCATCGGCATCACGCCGCTCAGGTCGATGGCGCACCGGCTGCTGGCGTGCGGGGCAAACTTCACGCTGCACTACTGCGCGAGGGATCGCGAACGCGCGGCCTATCTCGACGAGCTCACCGCGTCGCTCGGCGAGCGGCTGCAGGTGCATCTCGACGGCGGCAACCCGTCGCGCGGGCTCGACGTGGCGGCGTTGCTCGCGAAGCGTCCATCCGCGGCGCATGTCTATGTGTGCGGGCCCGCCGGGCTGATCCGCGCGGTGCGTGAGGCGTCCCGCGACTGGCCGAAGGGCTCCGTGCATTACGAGCTGTTCCGCGGCGTCGAGGCCGACGTCGCCCCGCGCAGCACCGACCAGGCCTTCGAGATCACGCTCGCCCGCGCCGGCAAGACATTGACGGTGCCGGCCGACAAGTCGATCCTCGAGGTGCTCCGCAGCAACGGCATCAAGATCAAGACGCTGTGCAAGGAGGGGGTCTGCGGCACCTGCCGCGTCGGGCTCCTCGCCGGCAAGGCGGATCATCGCGACGAAGTATTGACGGACGAGCAGCGCGAACGGGAGATTCAGGTGTGCGTGTCGCGCGCCCTGCCGAACGAGACGCTGGTTCTGGATCTTTAAGACAAGAACACGGACGGAGGACACGACCATGAGCACGGCAACCAAAACGGCGTCGCATATCAAGCCCACGCTGCTCATCAGCGGCACCTTCGTGACCACCGACATCAATCGCACGCGGCGGATGTGCGAGGAACTCCTTGGCCTGGAGTGCGTCGAGCCCGAGAAGGGGACGCTGCTGGTGCGCGAGAATGGACACCAGCCGGGCGGCGCGCTCGCCGGCAAACCCTATTGGGTGCTTGAAGCGCGCGAGGTGGACAAGGTCGAGGTGCCGCAGGAGATGCTCAACCACTGGGGCGTGTTCGTCACCAGCCAGGCCGCCGTCGACGCCGCCTACGAAAAGGTCAACGAGCACCAGAAGGCATTCGGGATCGGCCGCGTGCAGAAGCCGCGTTTCCGTCACGGCTCCTACGCCTTCTATTTCGTCGACGGCGACAGCAACTGGTGGGAGGTCGAGTACCGCACGCCCGACCTGCTCTACACGACGCTGCGGGACAAGGGCGACCAGCACTAGGCAACGAGCAACGAGCACCAAGCAAAAAACTGCGATCGGCATGGACCAAAGCGCCGGCGCCACCGAGGGAGGAAGTCCATGAGTTTGTCCGAGGCGATGATCAAGCCTGAGCTCCTGTCGCACGGCACCATCGAGTGCAGCGACATCGCGGCGACGCGCCGGTTCCTGACCGAGTTCTTAGGGATCGACGTGGTGCGTCCGCTGCCGGAGGCGCAGTACCTGTGGAAGGGCGGGCCGTGGTCGGTGGTGTGCGTCTGCGTGGAGGACTCCGAGGCCAAGGCGCAGGGACCGCAGAACCGGTTCAAGCTGTCGGTCGGAAGCGCGGCCGAGGTCGACGCGGCCCATACCGCGGCGCTGGCGCAGAAATCGGCCTACGGCATCCGCACGGTCGAGCCGATCAGGGAGCGCGCGGGCATCCGCTCGTTCATGCTGCAAGACCTCAACTTGCATTGGTGGGAGATCACGACGGCGTCGCAGCGTCACTACGACGAAATCTTCGCCAAGGGTGATGCGGGACGGCGCGCGTCATGACCGCGCTCGCAAGGTCAGGCGTTTTGCTGGCGCTGGCTGCCGGCGTCGTGGCGCTGTATGCGGGCGACGTCGCCGCGCAGGGTGCGTTTCCGAGCCGCCACGTCACCATCGTTGCGCCGACCGGTCCCGGCTCGGTGCCGGACACGCTGCCGCGCCTGCTGGCCGAGAAGCTGAAGCTGCGCTGGAACCAGAACGTCGTGGTCGAGAACAAGCCGGGCGCCACCGGCAACATCGCGGCCGAATTCGTCTACCGCGCCGCTCCCGACGGCCACACGCTGCTGTCGGTGTTTCCGGGCCCCGTGGCGATCAACCAGCACCTGTTCGCCAAGCTCAATTTCGATCCGTCGGCGCTCGTCGCCGTCACCGTCACGGCGACCGCGCCCAACGTGCTGGTAGTCAATCCGCGGGTGAAGGCCGCCACGCTGCAGGAGCTGATCGCGGCGGCGAAGGCGGACCCGGAGAAGTTCACCTACGCGTCACCTGGCGTCGGCGGCACGCCGCACCTCGCCATGGAGATGCTGAAGGTCGCGGCCGGCATCAATGTGCGCCATGTGCCGTACGCGAAGGGACTGACGGCGGCCATCATCGACGTGGTGGCCGGCAACGTCGACATGGTGTTCGGAAACCTGACCGACGTGCTGCCGCATGTGCGGAACAACACGCTGCGGGCGCTCGCGGTCGGCAGCCGCGACCGGCTGCAGGAATTGTCCGGCGTGCCGGCGGCGGCCGAGATCTTTCCCGGATTCCACAACGATGCGTTCTATGGGTTCGCCGTTCCGCCGGGAACGCCCGCCGCGACGGTGAAGGTGCTCAACGAGGCCATCGTCGCGGCTTGAAAGAGCCTGACGTTGCGGCACGGCTTGCGACGCTGGGGCTGAGAGCCGTCGGCAATTCGCCCGACGAGGCGTCCGCCTATGTCAGGAGCGAGAGCCAGCGCTGGCGCGAAATCATCGTCAAGGCCGGGATCAAAGGGCTTTAGTCGTCCGCGCCAAGGCTATTTCTTTTGCGGAGCGCCCTTGCCGTCCATCATCTTGCGAAGATCGCGGATGTTCATCGTCTGGCCGTCGGCCATCACGATGTCGCCGGGCCGCTGATCCGGCTTGCAGGCGCCGACCCAGCGCGCCTGGATGGTCGTGGTTCCGCCGGCTGCGCCCTGCGCCGCGGCCGGAACGCCTTCGAGCTTCGACGTCACCTTGACCGTGTAGTTGCTGTTGAAGTCACCGGTGATCACGCTTTGCGACGTGGATTTCATCGGTCCGAACTGACAGATGGCGTTGATCACGATCGTCGCTCCGACCTTCTTGATCTCCTGCTTCGAGCACATGTCGGCGCTGAGATCGCCGCCGAACGCGTTCATGAGCTTGTCGGTCTCGGCGTCGGTGCATTGCTGCATCGTCTGCGGCGGCGTGTTGCGGCCCTCATGATTGATGGTGACTTCCCACAACCCCGCCCGGCGCATGGGAATGTCCTGAGCGGCTGCGGAGGAAGCCAAAGCTGCGCCGAGTGCGAGCACCGAAACAAACAAACGCATGAGGGAACTCCGTTGGGTCTCCGGCGGGACGCGGCTCTATGGGGCGATTGCGGCTTTTGTGGCTAGGCGGAGTGGCGCGCCGGTGTCGGCGCCGCGCGCGGCGCTCAATAGCGAACTTGCACGCGCGGATGCAGCCGCGGCGCCCGGGCATGCGCGTAGCATGACGAGCGCGTGCGCGTCGCCGGCATCTGGTAGCGCGCGATGTCGGGGCGCCACAGGCAATTGAAGGCGATGTAGTCGCCATAGATGCGATGCACGCTGGTGATGCGCGCGTACTTGTTCCAGCCCGCGCAGTAGGCGCCGGCTACCTCCTGTGCGACCGCTTCGTTCTCGCAGGACCAGGGAATGATGCCGCCGGTATCGTTGCCGCGATAGACCTGTGCGTGTGCGCTCGCCGACGACAGCGCGACCGCCAGGCCGATCAAGGACAACCGCCACGCCGCGCGCATTTCCGCCTCCTCCATTGCAACACGGCGAGTCTAGACGGCGCCGCCGCCGATGGAAAGTGCGGCACGGACACAGGGAACCGCTCACTGGCATGCGCCCGCATCGATCCACAGTTCGGTGGTATCCGGCGGTCGCGATCATCCAGCGTCCATGACCTCGGCACATGAACGCTGGGGATAACTTCGCCCGCTCGCGACAAGCCACGCCGTGGCGCGGCTGCCACAGGCCTTGCTGTATCCGGTGTGCAGTCGGGTTCCGCTCTTGACCTCCCTGAGTGGGCGCGGCACGATTCCGGCTTATCGGGTCGAGGGGTGGGGTCATGCGCGGCCGCGCATCGTGGTTTGCTCTGGCGCTTGTCGTTGTCACCGGGCTGTTGGCCCCGGTCGCGCCGGCGTCGGCCGCGAGCATCTTCGAACTGAATTTCTGGCTGTCCGGTCCGCGCTATGATGGCCAACTGCCACCTTGTGACGCGCCGGCGGCGCTCGACACCATCGCGTCGCGGTTTTCCCAAAAGGAATACAAATACTGGAATTCCGTCCTGACCATTCAGGGCTATGAGCGGGTCCGCGAGACGGCGTTCCGGCCGTGGGCGCCGAACGCCATTCCGCGGCGGTTTTGCAGTGCGCTTGCGCTCGTTTCGGACGGCCTGAAGCATCCAGTGCATTATTCGATCGCCGAGACCACCGGCTTCGCCGGCGCAAGCTGGGGCGTCGAATGGTGCGTGGTCGGCCTCGACCGCAACATGGCCTACAGCCCGGCCTGCAAGATGGCGCGGCCCTGAGCGCCGGCCGTCTTCCCGAATGATGTCTTCGCTTTGCTGTTGGCCGCGCGTTCAATTTGTTCTTGAAATGTTCTTACCGTCGCGCCATAGTTGCTGGCGCTTGGTCAGCATGAGTGAGGGGCGTCGATGTCTCGGATTGTCCGTCGGGCGGCCATTGCCGCGACCTTGTTGCTGGTAACGGCCGCGGCCTCCGCGCAGGACCGGCGTCAGAACCAGGCCGGCAATTTCGATTTCTACGTGCTGGCGCTGTCATGGTCGCCGTCGTTCTGCGAGGCCTCGGCCGAGAAAGGCCGGTCGCCGCCGCGCGAGCAATGCGGCGGGCGTCCCTATTCATTCGTCGTGCATGGCCTGTGGCCGCAATACGAAAAGGGATTTCCCGAGTATTGCCAGAACCCCGCCCCGCGGCTCGACCGCAACATCGTTTCCTCCATGCTGGACTTGATGCCGGCGCCGCGGCTCGTGTTCCACGAATGGGATCGGCACGGCGTCTGCTCGGGCCTCGGCCCGCGCGGCTATTTCGAGGCCGTGCGCAAGGCGCGCGCGCAGGTCAAAATTCCCGAGCCCTATATCGAGCTCTCGAAGCCGCTGATGGTTTCGCCGGACGAGGTCGAGGAGGCATTCGTCGAAGCCAATCCCGGGCTGACGCGCACCGGCATCGCGGTGACCTGCGACAGCCGCCGCCTGCACGAGGTCCGTATCTGCATGTCCAAGGATCTCCGCTTCCGGGATTGCGCCGACGTCGACCGGCGCGCCTGCCGCCGCGACCGGCTGGTGATGCCGCCGATGCGCGGCGGGACGGGCCGGAACTGACGACGTCCTTGCGCTGACATGAACTATCGCCACGCCTTCCATGCCGGTGGTCCTGCCGACGTCGTCAAGCATGCGGTGCTCACCCGTATCCTGGTGCATCTGCAAAACAAGCCGGCGGCGTTCCGGGTGATCGACACCCATGCCGGCGCCGGGCTCTACGACCTGCGCGGACCGGAAGCGACCCGCAGTCCGGAATGGCGCGACGGCGTGCAACGGCTGCTGGCCGCGCCGATCGAAGGCGAGGCCCGCGCGCTGCTCGCGCCCTATCTCGACGTCCTCCGCGCCCTCAATCCGGGCGATGAGCTCGCCACCTATCCGGGCTCGCCGGCGATCGCCCGCGCGCTGATGCGCAGCCAGGACCGCCTGGTTGCCTGCGAAATCGAGCCGAACGCGGCGGCCGCGCTCGCCCGCAACCTCGGCGGCGACCGGCGGTTCAAGGCGGTGGCGATCGACGGCTGGACGGCGCTCAATGCCTATGTGCCGCCGCCGGAGCGGCGCGGCGTCGTCCTGGTCGACCCGCCGTTCGAGGCTGCCGACGAGTTTTCGCGGCTGGCCCAGACGCTGGAAGCCGCCCATCGCAAATGGGCGACCGGCATTTTTCTGGTCTGGTATCCGGTCAAGGGGCGGCAGGATCCGGAGGTCCTGGTGCGGCGTTTGCGACGCTCGGCCGTGCCGAAGGTGCTGCGGATTGAAGTCGATTTCGCGACGCAGCGTGAGCCGGAGCGCGTGGGCGGCTGCGGCCTGATCGTGGTCAACCCACCGTGGATGCTGGCGGAAGAAGCCGAAATCCTGATGACGTCCTGCGCGAAAGTTTTCAAAGGCAACTATCGGATCGAGTGGATCGCGCGCGGCGAATAATCACTCTCGCAAGCCGGTTCACGCACCTAAGCACATGGTCCCACTTCTCCACAGCCGCGGATTGGAATATTCCTATAGCCGTTGGCTTTGACGTTCCGCCTCCCGATGGGGGGCCGGCGGAGTGACTGAGGCCTTGGGTGGCCGACGTGCTTTCCCCGAATGCGGATGTCCAGCCGAGCCGTCGCGCCGTGGGGGCCGGCGGGGACAACCACGGGGAAAGGAGTTTCCCGATGGCCAATGCAGGTACAGTCAAGTTCTTCAATGCCGAACGCGGCTACGGATTTATCAAGCCCGACGACGGTGGGCGCGATGTGTTCGTGCACATCACCGCGGTCGAACGTGCAGGTCTCAAGGCGTTGAACGAAGGACAGCGGTTGTCGTTCGACGTCGAGCCTGACAAAAAAGGCAAGGGGCCTAAGGCGGTCAACCTTGTCATCACCGGCTAGAGTTATCGGTTCGCTCTGACGCGACCGTAGCGAAACGCCCGCCTGAAAGTTCTTCGTGCTGTTTTTGCCGCGGCTCATGAAGGGTCGCGCAAGAGAGGGTGAATTTGTCCATGTTGATACGTACCAGCTTCGGTTCTCCGTTCGGCCGCAAGGCCCGCATCGCCGTGAGCGTGCTCGGGCTCGACGGCAAGGTGAAAGTCGAATCGGCCACGACGACGGATCCGTCCGATCCGCTGCGCCAGCAGAATCCGCTCGGCAAGATTCCCGTGCTCGTTCTGGATGACGGCAGTGCGATCTACGATTCGCCGGTCATCCTCGAATATCTCGATCACCTCGCGGGCGGCGGCAAAATCCTTCCGAAGGATTTCGACACCCGCCTCGCCGCGCTCAAGCTGCAGGCGCTCGCCGACGGCATCATGGATGCGTCGATCCTCGTCGTCTACGAAGGCCGCTACCGGCCTGCGGAAAAGCACGAGCAGAAATGGCTCGATCTGCAGCAGGGCAAGATCGACCGTGGGCTGGCCGCGCTCGAAGCCGCGCCGCCCGGTCTCGACGCGCCGCCCCATGTCGGGCAGATCACGCTCGCCTGCGCGCTCGGCTATCGCGAGTTTCGCTTCCCGGGCACGCTCAAGAAGAATTGCCCGAAGCTCACCGGCTGGCTCGATACCTTCGCCGCGCGCGTTCCGGCGTTCGAGGCGACGAAGCCGCCGGCGAACTGAGACGCGGTGTTCTCAAACGCGGTGTTCCTCAAAAAGAAAAGCCCCGGACCAGCGGTCCGGGGCTTCCAGTTTTTTGTCGCTGTTATTGCTTGTTAGAATCGGAAGTTCACGCCGCCGCGCACGAGGTGCGTGGAGAATGAGACGTTGTCCGGATTGAAGCCGTTGCCGCAGGCGAGGCCACAGTTGAACTTGCCGAGATCGACATAGAGATACTCGGCCTTGGCCGACCAGTTGCCGGCGATGACGAATTCAAAACCGCCGCCGGCCGTCCAGCCCGCGTTGGTGTCATTGCCGCCTGCAAATCCCGGCCGGCTCGCCTTGATGTCGCCGATCGCAAGACCGCCGGTGATGTACGGAAGGAACCGGTCGAAGGCGTAGCCGATGCGGCCGCGCACGGTGGCAAGCCAGCTGTTGCTGGTCGTGCAGCCTGCCGCGCAGATCGCGTTCGACGTGCCGTCGATGTTGGTCCAATCGACGTCGCCTTCAAGGCCCAACACCCACGGGCTTCCGAACTGCCAGTTGTAGCCGACGGTGCCGCCGACCATGGCGCCCGTCACATCGAAGGTGCCGATGCTGGTCCACTTGGAGTCGCCCCAGGCGCCGCCGCCGTTGATGCCGATATAGAAGCCGGTCCAGGTATTCTGCTGCACGTACATCCGCGGTGGCGCGTCGTAGCGCCGCGACGGCATATCCGCCGCTCCCGCTGACGCCGCCAGCGCCACCATTCCCAAGCCCGCAAGCACAATGCGTTTCATTCCTCACCCTCCACGCAACTCGTGGCGGCGATAGTATTCGCAATTTTAGTTGCGTCTAGTGCAAGAAGGACACAGGCTTAAGTAAAATATACCGAGATATTTTCATACTAAAATAACCGTATTGGCGCCACGAATATAGACAATAGACTGTAAATTCGCGGACACGTAGTAAACAACTACTTAACGCGACGGCCCTCGCGGGCTAGGCTGGTTCCCTGCACGGTGAGCTCTTACGTTGCCGGCATGAGTGTCCCCAAAAAAGACGTCGATCCGGCTACCGACCTCGTCGAGGAGGACGACGACCAGACCCTGCCTGAGCTCGAGACCGCGGTGGACCTTGCCGCCGGCGCCGGTCCGCTTGCCGCCGGCCGCGCCGCGATCCTGCGCCACGTCAAGCTCGCGCCCTCGGCGCCGGGCGTTTACCGCATGGTCGATGCCCATGGCGCGGTGCTCTATGTCGGCAAGGCGAAGAACATCCGCAAACGCATCACCTCCTATGCGAGGCCGACCGGCTACGACCCGCGCATCGAGCGCATGATCGCCGCCACCGCCGCGCTCGAATTCGTGTCGACCAGGACCGAGACCGAGGCGCTGCTGCTCGAAGCCAACCTGATCAAGCGCTTGCGTCCGCGCTTCAACGTGCTGCTGCGCGATGACAAGTCGTTTCCCTATATCCTGATCACCGGCGACCATTGGGCGCCGCAGATCCTCAAGCACCGCGGCGCGCGCAACCGCGACGGCCGCTACTATGGCCCGTTCGCCTCGGTGTGGGCGGTGAACCGCACCATCACCGCGCTGCAGCGCGCGTTCCTGCTGCGCTCCTGCTCCGACGGCTTCTTCGAGAGCCGCACGCGGCCGTGCCTGCTGCACCAGATCAAGCGCTGCTCGGCGCCGTGCACGCGCGAGATCGACTTCGCCGACTATCAGGAGCTGGTGCGCGAGGCGACGAACTTCCTCTCCGGCAAAAGCCGGGCGGTGAAGGAGGAGCTCGCCGCCGAGATGGAGAAGGCGTCCGACGCGCTCGACTTCGAGCGCGCCGCGGTCTATCGCGACCGCCTCGCCGCGCTCTCGGCGGTGCAGGCGCAGCAGGGCATCAACCCGCGCAACACGGAAGAAGCCGACGTCTTCGCCGTGCACCAGGAGGGCGGGTTTTTCTGCGTCGAGGTGTTCTTCTTCCGCACCGGGCAGAACTGGGGCAACCGCGCGTATTTTCCCAAGGCCGACCGCACGTTCGGGCCCGGCGAGGTGCTGGGCGCGTTCCTCGCGCAATTCTACGACGACAAGCCGGTGCCGGAGCTGGTGCTGATCTCGCACGACATCGAGGACCGCGCGCTGCTGGAGGAGGCGCTGACCGCGAAAAGCGATCGCAAGGTTGAGATCGCGAAGCCCAAGCGCGGCGAGAAGAAGGAGCTGGTCGATCACGCGCTTGCCAATGCGCGCGAAGCACTGGGGCGCAAGCTTGCCGACACCGCGTCACAGCGAAAGCTCCTCGACGCGCTCGCCGAATGTTTCGGGCTCTCGCGCGCGCCGCGACGGATCGAGGTCTACGACAACAGCCATATCCAGGGATCGAACGCGGTCGGCGCCATGGTCGTCGCCGGGCCGGAGGGTTTTCAGAAGAACCAGTACCGCAAGTTCAACATCCGCTCCGCCGACCTCACGCCCGGCGACGACTTCGCGATGATGCGCGAGGTGCTGGAGCGGCGGTTCAAGCGGCTGATGACGGAATCGCCGCGGATGCCCGCCGATCTGGCGGCCGCAGCGGTGGCGGGTGCTGATGGGACGTTTGGTATTGCCGCGGGCTCCGTCACCTCTCCCCGTGTGCGGGGAGAGGTCGGCGCGCACAGCGCGCCGGGTGAGGGGGATTCTCAGCGAGTCGAATTTGAAGAGAGTCCCCTCACCCCGACCCTCTCCCCGCAAGCGGGGAGAGGGAGACCCCTGCGGCGCGGGCGGAGGACAACGACAGCGAGGAAATCGCTGAGAGTCCAGACTCGCCCTGGCCCGATCTCGTCATCATCGACGGCGGCCGCGGGCAGCTTTCGGCCGCACAGGCGGCGCTCGCCGCGATCGGCCTCACCGACGTACCTCTCGTCGCCGTCGCCAAGGGTCCGGAGCGTGACGCCGGCCGCGAGACCTTCTTCGCGCCCGGCCGCGAGCCGTTCAAGTTGAAGCCGCGCGATCCGGTGCTCTATTTCGTGCAACGCTTGCGCGACGAGGCGCATCGCTTCGCCATCGGCTCGCACCGCGCGCGGCGGAGAAAGGACATCCGCGAATCCGGCCTGCAGGAAATCCCCGGTGTCGGGCCCGCGCGCAAGCGCGCGCTGCTCCAGCACTTCGGGACGCTGAAGGCGATCGAGCGCGCGTCACCCGCCGACCTGGCCAAGGTCGAGGGCGTCAGCGCCGAAATGGCGAAGAAGATCTACGACTTTTTCCACGAGCGGGCAGGGTAGGGGTTCGCGGCCGGCTGCGCCGAATTTTCAGGCGCTCACAGCCGCAAAAACGACATGGCCGCGCGGGCCCGATCGTCTTAGGCTTGCGTCATGACGACGACCTCTCCGGCTGCGAGTGCCGCTCCGGCAAGATCGCATGGCGATGCCGCGCGAATGTTCGTTCCAGCCCAACGACTGGACCGTGTTGTCGCGCGCGTGGTTTCCGGTCGCGCGCTCCGACGAAGTCGCCGAGAAACCGCTCGCGGCGCGGCTGCTCGACGTCGATGTCGTCGTCTACCGCACCGGCGCCATCGCGCGCGTGGCGCGCGACCTCTGTTCGCATCGCGGCGCCGCGCTCAGCCGCGGCTGGGTGGAGGACGATACCATCGTCTGCCCCTATCACGGCTTCCACTACGCGCCGGACGGACGCTGCACGCTGGTGCCGGCGCATCCGGACCTTCCGATCTCGCCGAAGCTGCGCATCGTGACGTTCCCGACGGTGGAGCGCTTCGGTCTGATCTGGTGCACGCTCAACGGCCATGACGAGAGCCTGCCGGAGTTCGAGGCGTGGGACGATCCCGAATTCCAGCCGATCCTGGCGCCGACCATCGACATCAACGGCTCGGCCGGGCGGCAGGTCGAAGGCTTCCTCGATGTCGCCCATTTCGCCTGGGCGCACACCGAATCTTTCGGCGAGGGCGCCAGCCCGATCGTGCCCACCTACAAAGTCGAGCGCACCGCGCGCGGCATTCGCGCGGACTATGTGAGCGGCGTCAGCAATTATCCGCGCGGCTTCCAGCATCTCGCACCGCCGGACTTTCAGTGGCTACGCGTGTTCGAAGTCTATCCGCCGTTCGCGGCGCGCCTGATCGTGCACTTCCCCGACGGCGGGCGGTTGTGGATCCTCAATGCCGCATCGCCGATCGCCGCGCGCAAGACCCGGTTGTTCTGCCCGCTGGCGCGCAATTTCGGCAAGGACGGGCCGATCGAGGACGTGCACAAGTTCAATTTGCTGATCTTCAACGAAGACAAGGTCATCGTGGAATCGCAGCGTCCGGAAGACCTGCCGCTCGATGCGCAGATGGAGGCGCATATCGCGGCCGACCGGACGTCAATCGCCTACCGCAGGCTGTTGAAGGAGATGGGGCTCGGCTCGCTCTATGTGAGCTGAACGCCCGCTCACAAGCGCTTGTTTTTCAAGCGTTTCGTGGCCCCAAGCGGCCCAGCACGAGGTGCTAACCACTTTCGTCTAATGGGCTGGCGGACCGCGGCGGAGTAACCTATATCTTCCGGTGCCTGCCGCCGTTTCGGCGCCAGGTATTGCTCCCTGAAAGAGAGCAGAAATCGAGCGCGGCGGGGGACGCCTTGCTGCCGAAGGCTGAGACCTATGAGCCAAGTTCTTCACGTTGCCCAGCGCGTTGAGGCGTTTCTGCAAAAGCGCAACGCTGCGGCCTATTGCGAGAGTTGCCTGGTCGAGCGGCTGCTGATTGCCAGCCGGGCGGCGATGAAGGCCGCATTGGAAACCGATCGCTTCACGGTTCGGCTCGGCGTTTGTCCCGACTGCAGGACGCGCAAGCAGGTAATAGCTTGCCGCGCGGTCGCGGGAAGTAAAGCCGCCTAGCGGCGTTTCGCCGCTCGCGGCGAAGTCATCATCGTACCGCGACAGTCTTTCCCTAGCGCTCCGGCACCATGATTTGCGGCACGCTGCCGCCACCGTCCTGCGGGTTCTTCGCGCGGGGCGTAGTCAGGTCTTGCGGATTGCTGCGGCCGATCATGTCCTGCGGATTCGAAGGGTTCACGCCGGGGCCGCGTCCGGTGGTCGCACCGTCGGACGGTGAGGGCGTCGTGACTCCGGGCGTCACTGTCGTGTTCGGCGTCGGATTGAGGCTGCCGGGCGCGGTGTTGTTGCTCGAGCCGGGCGCAGCGCCTGGCGAGCCGGCATTTCCACCGGAGGCTCCGCCGGAGCCGGTTCCGCCGGAAGTTTGAGACCATGCAGCGCCGCCCAGGATCAACAACAGGCCGGCGGTCGCCGCGCATAGACGTTTCATGACGCGTGCTCCTTTGATGCTGCAATGGTAACGGCGGGCGACGAGGTCTGTTCCCCGGCCACTCGTCAATCGGTCAGTTCGGTGAAGCCGCGCCGGCGCTGTTGGCTGCACGCGCCGGTTTGCGACGGCGATGGTTGTGGCGCCACGGCGACGCGCGCGTGCGCGCCGATCGCGGTCTTGCGCTACTGCTTGGAGAACGATTTGTTGATCGCATCCAGGCGACGGGCCGTTCCCTCGGGCATCGGCACGGCGCTGTGGTCGACTGTCGGCTTGTTTCCGCCGGGCTTGGCAGTTTCGCTCGGCCTTGTGACGGTTGACGCGTACGGGGTCTGCGTCGAGCGCGGTATTGCAAACACCGCAATCCCAATACCCAACAAAAACACCGCGGCAATTCCGACGGCGATGGCGACGGCCCAACTCTGCTTCTTGGCGGGCCGACCCGCCGGCGCCGCAGATGCAACCGCCGTTGGCGCCACCGTTGCAACGGGAGTGACGGGTTTGGCGTTTGCGACCGGTGCCGGCGCGGCCGTCGGCGTGGGGCTGGCGGCTTTCGCCTGTGCGGGAGCGCCGCCAAACACGGACGCATTTGCGGACGCATCCCCATAGACAATTACGTTTGAGGCCGTGCCTCCAGCGTAGTCATTTCCCATGACGCGCGGCGGCATCGTGCACCGCGGCAGGCTGGTTTTCTTGCAGACGTCGCGCCAGACCTGGTCGATGGTTTGAAAGCGCTTGCGCGCAAGATCGAAGATGCTCTTGCAGTTCTCCGACGCGATTTCCAATTCAAGCGTCGCGAGGATCAGCAGGCGGCTGTTCTGCGGCAGACTGTCAAATTCGACCATGGTCGCGCCTGTCGATCGGTCCTACGTGCTCGGCAACCCGGGCCCGCGCAGGTTTCCCGATGCGATGCGGTGGGATTCCAAAGTTACCTTTGCCCACCAGGACGCCAACGCCTGCCCAATCGACACTAGTCATTTGTTGTTTAACTGCCGGTTAATTTGGCGGCCGAGGCGCCATATCGCGATGATTTGGCTTCCGAAATTGCTGGGCGAAGTTCCCGCCGGCGGAACTCAATCGCTGACGGAGCGTTCGGCGTCCGGCGGGATGGTTTGCCCGAGACGTCCTGGCCGAGAGGAGAGCCGCGTCATGAGTTCCGGCAGCGCAGCCGAAATTCGCACGGGTTTGGCGCGGCCGCACGCGCCGGGACAAGGCCGACGAGTACGAACACTATCTCCTGCAGAACGGAATTGCCCCGCTTGAAGCCAAAGGTGCCTCTGGCGTGCAGATGTTCCGCGACGACCGCGAGACCGAGACCGAATTCGTGACGATCTCATATTGGGAGAGCGTCGATGCCATGACCGGCGGCACCAAGGCCGATCCGCGCCGTCCCCATCACCTCGAACGCGATGCGGAATTTCTCATCGAGTTGCCGCAGAGCGTGCAGATCCTGACCATCCTCGAAACCCGCGGCCGCTGCATTTGATGAGTATGGTCTTTTCCGAAAACCGGTTCCCACCCCGGATCATGTCCGGCAGGCTTTTGGAGATCATGCTCTAGTTGGCGAATAGCGGCGCGAACCGCGCGGCGTCCTTTCGCATCTCGGCGTCGAACGCGGCCGGCGTGCTCAGGCGCAGATCCATGCCCTGCCGCTCCAGCCGCAGCTTCATGTCGGCGCTTTGCAACACCGTCTTGATGTCGCGATCGAGCCGCTCGACGATCGCGCGGTCGGTTGCCGCCGGGACCAGCGCGCCGAACCAGGCATCGTAGTCGAAGCCCGGAAGCCCGGCCTCCGCCAGCGTCGGGATGTCGGGAAAGGCCGGAAGCCGCTCGCGCGTCGAGACCGCGAGCGGGTGCACCTTCCCCGCGTGAATGAGCTCGGCGGCGGCGCTGAGGTTGGAGAAGAATATCTGCGCGTCGCCGCGCAGCACGCTGGTATGCGCTTCGGGCGCTCCCTTGTAGGGCACGGCGACGATGTCGACGCCGGCTTCGCGCCGGAACAATTCGCTGGCGATCGACGCCGCCGTACCGCGGCCGGGCACCGCGATATTGATCGTGCCGGGCTTCGCCTTCGCCAGCGCAATCAGCTCCTTCACGCTTTTGGCAGGCAGGGTGGGGGAGGCGATCAGGATGAACGGCACCGAGCCGACCTTGGTCACGCCCGCGAAGTCGCCGATCGGATCGAACGACAGGTTCTTGTTCATCGCGCTAAGCACGGTGAGGCCGTTGGAGAACAGCATCAGCGTGTGTCCGTCCGCGGGACTCTTGGCGGCGCTCTGCACGCCCGGCACGCCGGGACGGTTTTCCACGATCACCTGCTGGCGCCACGCTTCGCTGAGCTTTTCGCCGATCGTGCGCGCCAGGATGTCGGTGACGCTGCCCGCCGAAATCGGAACGATGATCCGGACGGTCTGGCTGGGAAACGTCTGGGCCAGCACGGGTACGGCGAGGATCAGCAGCAAAGCAGCGGCGACTCCGGCACGCACAACGCGATCGATCATGAACACATTCCTCGGAAAGCAATAGAGTAGCGATGGCCGCTACGCGACCGCCGGCTCACGCGTGCGCGAAAGCAGGCCGGTGGCTTCGATCTCGGCGCGCATGGTCCGCCGCTCCTGTTCGGTCATCTGCAGGAGCGGTGTTCGCACCGGCCCCGCCGCCATCCCCAGCATTTCCGACCAGGCCTTGATCGCCGCGATCGGGAGAACGTGGGTGTCGTGCCAGCGGCCATGCAGCCAGCGTTTCGCGACAGCGCGCAGCGCCGTGAGCGTTTCCGAAACCGCGGCGGCTTCCGCATATTGGCCGCGCAGCGCAAGCTCGGCGTAGTCGCGCATCGGCTGCCAGGCCGCCGTCTGCATCAGATAGGGCGAAGCCGAGGACTGATGCACCCGCTGTCCGTGGTCGCGGATCATCATCAGGAAATCGGTTTCCGACGGCGAGCTCATGACGATCTTGTCGCCGCACAGCTTCTGCACCGCGAGGTAGTGCTCGAGCGGCCGCGCGATCTTGGCGCCGCAGATGTTTTCGATTTGCGCAAGCCGCGCGGTCATCGCCGGCGAGATCGCCGGGCGTCCTGAATAGGGCGTGTCGAACAGCCAGATGCCGATGTTCACGCGCGACGCCACGAACGAGAACCAGTCGTAGACCATATCCTCGTCGGTGTGCGGATAGACCGGTGTCATCAGGATCACGAAGTCCGCGCCGGCCGTCTCGGCATGCCGCGTGAGCTCGATCGTCTCGTGCGCCGATGTGCTGCCGGTCTGCGCGATGACGCCGCACTTGCCGCGGGCTTCCTCCGCCACGATCTCGACGATGCGTTTGCGCTCTTCCTTGGTCAGCGACCAGTACTCGCCCATCACGCCGGTGCAGAACACGCCGTCGACGTGCAGCGTCCCGGTCAGGTAGCGCATGTTCGCCCGCAGCCCCGCCTCGTCCAGCTCGAGCCCGGGCGTGAACGGCGTGGTGATCGCGGCCCAGATGCCGCGGAAATGCGCACGGGATGCGTCCTTCGCCTGGGATTTGTTGTATTTCATCGCTGTTTCCTTGGGTGCGCGCGAGATGGCGGGAATTGTCTATGGCCGCTCGCCGACGGTCAATCCCGGCGCTGCCGCAGTCGCACGGGTGCTTATTTCAATTCTCGATGCGCGCCGACACGGCGCAACCGCGGGCGGTACTAAATCAAAGTGCTACAACGCTTGGCGCAAGTTCGATCCAATTATTAAGCACTGTTTAAAGTGTTCGACATATTGTCCTCGTAATTTTGCGGGGCTGCCCAACGGCAACCCGCGCAGAGCCGGGAAAGAAATTCCGTGAGTGCTCGCGTATGAACCGGTTGTCTTTCGTCAGCGATTCGACGTTCGAACTCGAACGGCTGCGCCGGCAATTGGCGGGCATTCTCGACGTCCGGTTGGTCGATCCCGCACGCCTCCGAGACGATGCGCCGGATCGTTTCACGGTCGTCTCCACCGACCTGCACGATCCATCGCGACTGCTCGACATCAAAGAATGGATGAAGTCGAAGCCGAAGGACGGCAAGGTCATTTTTGTGACCCGCCCGAACTCGCGGATGGAAACGACGCAGGCCTTTGCGCTCGGCGCGACGGATACCGTCAGCCAGCCGATCGACACCAAGGAGCTACTGAGCAAGCTCTGGAGTGATTTCACCGTCCTCGCGAACGACAAGTCAGACTTCAGCACGCAGGGTCATAGCGGCGCGGCCGCGGCGCAAGACAGCTTGCAGGCGATCTTTGCGTCGGCTTGCCTGGGTGAGGCGCTGAGACCGACGATGATTGTCGCGGCCAGTGCTGCCGTGGTCAACGAGATCGAGGCGAGAGGCCTCTCGGCCTGGATCAGCGCCGTGCGCAAGCATCACAGCCAAACCTATCAGCATTGCCTGCTGGTGACCGGCGTGGCTACGGCGTTTGGACAGCATCTCGGTCTGTCGCAGGGCGACCGGAGCCGGCTCTCGTTCGCCGGCATGCTGCACGACATCGGCAAAGCCCGGATCCCGGTCGCCATCCTGGAAAAGCCGGGTCCGCTTGATGACGACGAGATGGCGGTCATGCGGATGCACCCGGAATATGGACTCGAGGCTCTCCTGAAGAGCGAGGAGGCGGTTCAGCCGGAGATGCGCGACATCGTGGTTCATCATCACGAATATCTCGACGGATCGGGCTATCCGCATGGCCTGCAAGCCAACGAGATCTCCGATCTTGTGCGCATCATGACGATATCGGACGTCTACGGCGCGCTGATCGAGCGGCGCTCCTACAAGCCGTCGCTGTCGAGCCAGCAGGCCTACGATCTGCTGCTCGAGATGGGGCCGAAGCTCGACAAGGACCTGCTGCGCGAGTTCCGCTTCGTCACCAAGGCTGGATAGGTCACGTCGTCCGCTGCCGGTCGCCGTCGATCGGCAGAATCTGGCCCGAGATCGACTTCGCCGCATCGGACGCCAGGAACACGGCCAGCGCCGCGACGTCGCGCGGATCGACGAACGCCTTCAGCGATTGGTTCGCCAGCGCCCGCATCTTGATCTCGTCGACCGACTGGCCGCCGGTTTTGGCACGCGCTTCGTAGACGCGGTCGAGCCGCGGCCCGGCGACCGCGCCCGGCAGGATGGCGTTGACGCGGATACCAAATTCGCCCAGCTCCATCGACAGCGTCTTGGTGAAACCGATGAGCCCCCATTTGGTCGTCGCATAGGGGCTGCGGTTGGGGTAGCCGAGCCGGCCGGCGACCGACGACATATTGATGACGACGCCCGCCGTCGATTGCTTCAGGTGCGGGATGGCGCAGCGGGTCACGTTGAACGTACCGTTGAGATTGACCGCGACCACCTTGTCCCATTCGTCGGGATCCATCGCCTCGACCGGTGCGGTCGGTCCCGCGATACCGGCATTGTTGACGAGCACGTCGAGCCCGCCCAGCGCATTGACTCCGAACGCGACCATCTCCTCGACCTCGCGACGGTTCGCGACATCGCAGCGCCGCGTGATCACGCCGGGCAGTTCCTTTGCGAATGAGCCGAGCGCGTCCGCGTCGATGTCGCAGACAAACACGTGGGCGCCGGTCCTGGCGAATGCATGCGCAATCTCACGGCCGATGCCGGATGCGCCGGCCGTGATCAAAACGCGCTGCGTCATGGCGTTGTCCCCGTCGGTCGAACGGAAGAGCTTCTCCGGATGGCGCGGCCGGGTCAACGGCCGTCGCGCCTTTCGCCGCGCTCGCCAATTGACCGCGGCTAATCCGCGACTACGCTGCTCCATCAGGGCTGCGCGACACTAGACAGCCGGCATGGGGAGGCGTGGATGCTTTGGACGATCAGGATCGGGCTCGCTGCCTTTCTGTGTGCGGCCTTCGCTTTCGCCAACAGCGCGGCCCGGTCGCAAGCGTCGCGTACGATCAAGATCGTGATCTCGGTGCCGCCGGGCGGCACCATCGACCTCCTGGTGCGCGTCCTGGCCGACTATCTCGGACGCACCCGCGGCGCGACGATCGTCGTCGAAAGCCGGCCGGGCGCCGGCTCGATCATCGCGGCCGAGACCGTGGCGCGTGCCGCGCCGGACGGCAACACGCTGCTGATCAACTCGAACGGCCAGATGATCAGCCCGGTCCTGCGCAAGGTCAATTTCGATCCGCGAACGAGCTTTGAGCCGATCTGCTTTCTGGTCGACTCGCCGCAGGTGTTCGTCGTCAACAGCAAGTCGCCGTACCGCACGCTCGGCGAATTCGTCGACGCGGCCCGCGCCAGGCCCGGCGAGCTATCGATCTCGACGGTCGGGCCCAACACCACCCAGCACATCGCGGTCGAGCGCTTCAAGCGCGCCGCCGGCGTCGATCTCA
Organism: uncultured Alphaproteobacteria bacterium; assembly: GCA_963785745.1. Classification (GTDB taxonomy): domain Bacteria; phylum Pseudomonadota; class Alphaproteobacteria; order Rhizobiales; family Xanthobacteraceae; genus VAZQ01. Next base: position 377,556 of record CAWAWR010000021.1, on the reverse strand, counting down.
CTTACGTGCCCTTCACCGGCGGTGCGCCCGCCATCAACGCGCTGCTCGGCGGGCACGTGACGGCGGTGCTGCAGAATTTTTCGGAAGCCGGCGAACAGGTCCACTCCGGCGCGCTGCGCGCTCTTGCGACGCCTTCACGGGAGCGCATCCCGCCGCTGCCCGACGTCCCGACCATCGCCGAGTCCGGCTACAAGGATTTCGTCGCCGAAGTCTGGTTCGGGCTGGTGGCGCCGGCCAAGACGCCGCAACCGATCATCACGCAATATATCGAATGGTTCGGTCAGGCGATCGAGGCGCCCGAGGTCAAGGCCAAGCTCGTCGCCTCGGCGCTCTATCCCAACCGGCGCTGCGGCGCCGATTTCGCCGCGCACATCCAGCGTCAGGTCGATGAGTTCACGCGCGTGATCACGGAGCTGAAGCTCAAGGGCTGACGCCTTGGCGTGCCGCGCTCGGCGGTACGCCTTGCGCCGTCGGTGTCGAGCGGGTGGCGGCGCCTGCAATCGCGGTGCCGAGCGCGCGCGCAACGCAGGCGTAGCTCCAGTCATTCATATGAAGCTCGTCAGGTGAGATGAATTTGTCGAATGCGAGCTGCTCGACCTCGCGCCATCGGCGCATCAACTCGTAGCGGCGGAACAGGTTGACGTTGGTGCCGCGGGCGGTCTCCGCGATCATCGAAATGATGGAGTTGACGCCGGCGCCTCTGATCACCTTCGGCGCGTATTGCGGATCGATCAGGACGATGTCCGCGCCGCTCGCCTTGCGGAGATGGTCGACGCCGCCTTGCAGGATCGCGAGGTGCTTTTCCAGCGGGTTGCCGTGCAGCATCGAATTGGTGCCGAGCTGCCAGAGCACGAGATCGGGCTTCTCGGCGATGACGTCGCGCTCGAACCGGTCGCGCTTGTCGTAATCGTTGTCGCCATTCACGCCGCGGTTCACGACCGCGATGTCATGACGGGGAAAGAGATATGCGAGCTCGAGCTGGAGCCGGCTGGGATAGCTCCACGCCGGCGTGCTTGCGCCCTCGCCATAGGTCGACGACGACCCGATCGCGACGATCTTGAGCGGCTGCTGTGCAGCCATCTGCCGAGCGGCGCGCGGGAGCGGCAGATCGAAATGCGCCAGCTCCGGCGGAATGACGCATGCCGGCGTGATCGCCGGCGGATCGGGCCGGCGCGGTTGGCCCAACGCGGGTGCCGCCGCTGCGGTCAGAACGGCGGTCGCGGCAAGGAGCGCGTAACGTCGGGAGCAGGCGAATGGCATGGCTGGGTCCGGTGTGTCTGGCTTGGCGCAGGTATCGGCTCACCTAGAGGCCAAAGCAGGCCAAATCCCGGCATCGCGGTCAATCCCGCATTAAATTCGTGCAAACATTCCCGCCGCAGGCTGCCGATTGTTTAGGCGTCAACCAGATCATTCGGCGCCCGCGCCTTGTCCTCGGTCGGCGCCAGCAGTCTTTCGAACACGTCGATACTGGTCCGCTTGACCGGCCGGAAATTCCGGCTGTTGAAGGCCGGCTCGCCGTAGCCGGCCGCGAACCAGGTGCGTGGATTGACGATTTCGTGGAAACAGAAACCGGTCAGCGGCGCCTCGACGTGAATCTCCCGGATCGTGTAGATCGCGTTTCGAACCGGAAAGGTGCACACAGTTTGACGCCAGCGCTGGTTCGACGAGAATTTGTCGTTCACGCAGACGACTTGTTGGCCGACATGGAAGCTCATGATGAAGTCCGCCGCGATTGATCTTCAGCGAGGCGGCGGACTCTAGATTCGCAATAAGGCAAAATGCTGAAACTCGGATGGCATGAGATGGTGATGTTGCAGTCTATTGCGGCGGCTGAATTTTTCGTCCGGTCCAGCGCCGATACGCCCATTCGGCGGCAAACGAGACCGCGGCGATGACGACGAGCGCGGCAATCGCAGCGGGCTGCTGCCGCCAGGTATAGACGCTCAGCATCACGAACATCGCGAGGCAGGTGATGAGCGAGAGCCAGACGATGATCGCGTTCGCGCCGGTCTGTTTGAGCACGCGCAGGTGGCCCGCGTTCACGGCGGCATAGACCAGGAGGAACGCCGCGCTTCCCATCATGGCGATGCCGGAGAGGTCGAACGCGAGCGTCACCAGCACGACCAGCGCGGCGGTGAGCAGCAGCCCGCCGGTTGCACCCTTCCAGACCGTGCCCGACAGGCGTGCGGGCAATTCGCCATCGCGCGCGATCATGTAGCAGACATTGGCGGAGCCGAAGAGCGTGGCGTTGATCGCCGACGCGGTCGAGAACAGCGCCGCGATCGCGATCAGGCGGAAGCCGAACTCGCCGAGGAACGGTTTCGCGGCTTCGGCCAGCGCGTAGTCCTTCGCCGCTTCGATCTGCGCATCGGTGAGGTTGCCGCTGACCGTGATCGAGACCGCGAGATAGATGATGATCACCAGGATCACGCTGGTGTAGAGCGCGCGCGGCAGCATGGTCCTCGGATCGCGCATGTCGCGCGCGGCGTTGGTCACCAGGCCGAAGCCCTCGTAGCCGATGAAAAGGACGCCGGCGCCGAACAGGATCGCCGCCGTCTCCGGCCAGAGCGTCGGCGAGAGGTTGCCCGCCTTGACGAAGAACAGCCCGGCGCCGGCAAACAGCACCAGGATCGCGACCTTGATTGCGACGATGATGGTCTCCCAGCGCCCCATGTCGCGCGCGCCGAAGGCGTTGACCACGGTCAGCAGCAACACGGCGGCGAGCGCTAGCGATTTGATCAGGAGCGGCGAGGGCGTCGTGGTGATGAAGGTCGCGGCATAGCTGCCGAAGGCGGTCGCGTAGAGCGCGAGCGAGATGATGTAGCCCGCCCACATGAACAGGTTGAAGCCGCCGGCGAGGACGCCGTCGCCGAAGCTCTTGACCAGGAAATGCACCGCGCCGCCCGCGGACGGGAACGTCGCGCCGAGCTTGGCATAGGAATAGGTCGAGAGCAGCGCAACCACGCCGCCGATCGCGAAGGCGAGCCACATCGCGTTGCCGGCCGCCTGCGCCACCACGCCAAGGATTGAGAAGATGCCGGCGCCGACCATGCCGCCGATGCCGATCGACACCGCCGCCGCCATGCCGATCTGGCCGGATCCGGAGCCGGCGGGTGGGGCGGAGGGCTTGTCGAGCATGGCTGATTCTCGCGGTTGAATGGGCCGCGAGTTTAGCGCGTCATTTGGCGGATGTTTCCGAAATGATCAGCAGCGCCGTGCCGTGGATGATGTAGTAGCCGGCGATGGTCGCGATAATTCGGTTCGCCCAGAGCCGATATTGCTTGTCGCTCATCATCTCGAGGAAGCGCTTGGCCGCCGTGGTGCCCACCATCGACGCGACGATGGCGAGGATGGCGAGCAACGGATCGAGGGTGCCGGCCTGCTCGATGATGGTGCCGAAATAGGCAAGCTTCAGAGCATGGCTGATGATCTGGCACATCGCCTTGGTGGCGACGATCTCGCGGCGGTCGAGTTTGCCGCCGAGGAAGAAGCTGTCGATGAGCGGACCGGCCACGCCGGTCAGCAGCATCAAGGTCATGCAGACGGTGCCGTAAAGCGTGCCTTGCAGGCGGCTTTCGGGGTTGGGCTGGTAGCCGGTGGGGAAGAGCTTGACCAGGAACGGCGTCACCCCCAGGAAAATGAGCGCTACCGGGGTGCTCGGCACATAGCGGAAGACGGACCACGCCGCGAGCGCCAGGACGCATCCGAAGACATAGGCGCCGACCGCGCCCCAGCGCACATGCTTGCGCCACAGCAGGCCGCGCCAGCCGTTCGACGCGATCTGCGTGACCGCGTGCAGCACCATCGCGGTCGGGACCGGCAGCAGCGCCAGCAAGACCCCGATCAGGATCAGGCCCCCGGCCATGCCGAAAATGCCCGACAGGAAGGAGGTCGCGACCATTACCAAGCAGAGCAGCACCATCATCAGCGCGGTCACGGCGGAGTCCTCCGTACGATCCGTGTGAGCCGGTTGAGTACGGAAAACAAACTGAGATATATTGGCCTAGCATGACTTTTCCTGAGGCTGGGTCTCTGGGGCCAGGATGCGCAGGCTGCCCTATCTCAACGGCATCAAGGCGTTCGAGGCTGCCGCCCGTTGCGGCAGCTTCGCTGCGGCGGCGGGCGAGCTGAATGTCTCGCCCGCGGCGGTCAGCCGGATGGTGCATCTCCTGGAGGAACGGCTCGGCGTCGCGCTGTTCGAGCGCAAGGCCAACCGGCTGGCGCTGACGCCGACCGGGCACGCCTACCAGGCCGGACTGACGACGATCTTCGATGCGCTTGCCAACCTGACCAGCCAGGTGACGGCGCAGGCGGGCGAGCGCGTGCTCACCATCGGCGTGGGACCGACCTTCGCCATCCGCTGGCTGATTCCGCGGCTCGCCGACTTCCGCAAGGTTGAGCCCGACATCGAAGTGCGGTTCACCACCGGCGGCGTGGCGGCGCCGTTCGCGGACGACTGGACCTGCGGGATCACGCTCGGCGACGGCGACTGGCCGGGGCTGATCGCCGAGCGCATGTTTGCCGCCGATCTGTTGCCGGTCTGCGCCCCGCGGATCGCGTCGCGACTCAAACATGTGAGCGACCTGAGCGGGCCGACGCTGCTGCGCGTGTCGCACTCGACAGAAGACTGGCCGCTGTGGCTGAAGGCGGCGGGGGCAGGGCGCATCGCCGCCAAGGGACCGGAGTTCGAATACTACGGCCAGGCGATTCAGGCTGCCGCCGACGGCGTCGGCGTCGCCATGGGCATCCGTCCGTATATCGACGACGATCTCGCGGCCGGCCGGCTGGTCGCGCCGTTCGCACTCACCGTGCCCAAGGGCAAGCAGTGGTATCTCGTCTATCGCGATTTCCGCAAGGACCAGCGCGACTTCGTGGCGTTCAGGAAGTGGCTGCTTCGCGCATCGCGCCGCAGCCACTCCTGATCAGATCAGCTTATCGCAGTCACCACGCGCTCGGTCGGCGTCATCTCAAAGCTGCGCAGCCGCCCGAGCCGCAGCACCTCGACGGTGACGCGCTTGCCGATCCGGTTGCGGTCGAGCAGCCGGATCATGTCGTCGATGCCGGTGACGGGCTCGCCGTCGAGGCGAACGACGAGGTCGTGCGAGAGCAGGCCCGCTTGGCTCGCCGGCCCGCTCTGGTCGAGCGAGGTCAGCATCGCGCCGAGCCGGTTCTCGATGCCGGCTTCGATCGCGTGCCGGCGCGGCACCGGCACGGTCTGCGCCGCGACGCCGATATAAGCGCGCCGCACGCGGCCATGCATGATGATCTCGCTCAGCACATGGTTGGCGGTGTTGCTGGCGACCGCGAAGCAGATGCCCTGCGCGCCCATGATCACCGCGGTGTTGATGCCGATCACCTCGCCGCGCGACGACACCAGCGGCCCGCCGGAATTGCCGGGGTTGAGCGCGGCGTCGGTCTGGATCACGTCCTCGATCATGCGCCCGGTGGTGGCGCGCAGCGAACGGCCGAGCGCCGAGATCACGCCGGCGGTCACGGTCGAATTCGAAGCCGAGCGGGTTGCCGATCGCGATCGCGAGATGGCCGCGCTTGAGCGCCTTGGAATTGCCGAGCGGCGCGAAGGCGAAGCTGCGGGCGGCGTCGGCGCGCAGCAAGGCGAGGTCGGTGTCGGGGTCGATGCCGAGCAGGCGCGCCTCGGTGGTCCGCCCTTCGGTGTCGGACAGGCGGATTTCGCGCGCGCCGTTGACGACGTGGGCGTTGGTCAAGGCCAAGCCATCAGGCGAGATCACGACGCCGGAGCCGGTGCCGCCGCGCGGCTTGCCGCCGGCGGTCTCGCGGGTGTCGACGCGCACGACGGCGGGGCCGACGGTCTCCACGACCGACGACACCGCTTCCGAATAGGCGTCGAACAGGACGCGCTCGTCGGCGCTGTCCGGTGCGGCCGGCTGCGCGTCGGCGTGGTCGGGGTCCAGCAGATAGGCAAGGCGGGTGTCGAGCATGTCACTCACACAATGGATGTCGGGGGTCAGCCATTATGTGGTTTGTGGAGGCTCGAATTGAAAGATGCCGGCCGCCTTGCAGGTGCCGGCGGCGCCTTCAGGCGGCACTGTGACGGGGGGAATGACGCCAATTTTACTGGCCCGCCGTCAAACCGGCGCCTAGAGCATCGAATATAGCCGGTGTGCAATGCGGTCCGGACCCTTTTGGCGCCGGGCAAACAGGACTACATTTCGATTCATGGATGGCGTGACGAGCAGGCCAGTTCCGACCCGGCCGATGCCGGCGCGCCCGTTTGCGCTGCCGAACCTCTTGACCTATGCGCGCATCGCCGCCGTCCCGGTGGTGGTGCTCTGCCTCTATTTCCAGGAAGTTCCGCGCAACGGCGAATGGCTGCGCTGGGTCGCGCTCGCCGTTTTTGTCGCGGCGGCGGTGACCGACATCCTGGACGGTTATCTGGCGCGCAAGTGGGGTGAGTTCACCTCATTCGGCCGCATGCTCGACCCGATCGCCGACAAGCTCCTGGTATCATCCTGCCTGCTGATGCTGGTGTCGGACGGCACCATCCGCGGTTGGTCGATATTCGCGGCGGTCGTGATCCTGTGCCGCGAGATCCTGGTGTCGGGGCTGCGCGAATATCTCGCCGGACTCAATGTGCGCGTCGAGGTGACGTGGCTCGCCAAGTGGAAGACGACGCTGCAGATGGTCGCGGTCGGCTTCCTGGTCGCGGGCGACGCCGGCGACGCGATCCTGCCGGTGGTGACGCCGATCGGCCTGACGCTGCTGTGGGGCTCAGCGCTGCTGACGCTCTATACCGGCTGGGACTATTTCCGCGCCGGGCTGCGCCATTTGATCGATTGATATAGAATTGATCGGTCCGGTGACGGACCCGGAAACCCAACAGGTGAAAGCTTGAAGCTTCTCTATTTCGCATGGGTGCGCGAGCGTGTCGGCAAGCCGCAGGAGGACGTCGAGCTGCCGGCCGGTGTCGCGACCGTCGGCGATCTGATGGCGTGGCTCGCGAAGCGCGGCGACGAATACGCGCATGCCTTCGAGAACCCGAAGATCATTCGCGCCGCGATCGACCGCGCCCATGTGCGGCCCGATACGGCGATCGCCGGCGCGCGCGAGATCGCCTTCTTCCCGCCGATGACGGGAGGCTGAAGCGATGCCCGCGACCATCCGCCTGCAGCGTGAGCCGTTCGATGCCGCCGCCGAGACGGCGGCGCTCACGCGCGGGCGCACTGACATCGGCGCGGTGGTCGCCTTCACCGGCATCTGCCGCGGCGCCGAGGACGGCGCGCCGATCGCGGCGCTGACGCTCGAACATTATCCGGGCATGGCCGAGGCCGAGATCGCGCGCCACGTCGAGGAGGCGCAATCGCGCTGGGCGCTGCTCGGCGTCACCGTGATCCATCGCCATGGGCGCATCGCGCCGGGCGAGCCGATCGTGCTGGTGCTCACGGCGTCCTCGCATCGGCAGGACGCGTTCGCCGCCGCCGAGTTCCTGATGGACTTCCTCAAGACCCGCGCGCCGTTCTGGAAGCAGGTGGACGCCGCCGGTGCTACGACCTGGGTCGAGGCCAAAGCGACCGACGATAGCGCAGCGGAGCGCTGGTCGGACACGCAGCCGCGCCGCCGCGACGCGGCGGAGTGATCAGCGCTCGTTAGCCATAAATCACGATTGTTCGCCAACCACGGCAGATGTCGGCTTTGCTCACCGGATTGATATCGGGGTCCCGGATCGAGCCAAAGAGGGACTGAGCATGCAAAATCTGACATCGCGCAACGCGCACATCATGACTGCGGCCGGGCTGCTTCTGGCGGTGACGCTGGCGGTGCACGCCATACCGATGCCGGCCATGGCACAGCACGTCTGCGAGCCGGATGCGCGCCGGCTGTGCAGCCAGTTTATCCCGGACGAATCGACAGTCGGGAGCTGTCTGCGGCGGAATATGCGCAACCTCAACGCCGATTGCCGCGCCGCCATGGGCGCGGGGAAAGCCGCGAAGAGAGCTGCCAGGCAGAAGGCGAAAAAAGCGCGGTCCCAGTGATCGAAGCCCCGGCCATATGCCGTGACGTTCCGCGATCTTCAGCAAGGTTTTGAAAATAAAAAGCGCCGGACGATCTCACTCGGGGGGCGGGAGGATCATCCGGCGCGCGCGCGTGGCGTTGAGGGAGGGGGCACGCCACGCACTTAACTCAACGTATTCAGGCGCAATTCGTTGCGTAGAGCGCTCCGTGTTCCACGGGATGTCGCGTGCGTTGATCGAGCGTTGCGACGATCTCATGAAGCATCGAATTCAGTTCCTCCGGGTCGACGCCGTCGGCAGCCATCATCGTCCGCACCAGCGGATCGGTGAGCGCATTCTTCAGCGTGAGTTCCTGGCGTTGATGTCGCATAACGTTTCTCCTTTTATTCCGCTCAGTGGCTCAGCGACGGATAGTCGATGTAGCCCTTCTCCTCGCCGGCATAGAACGTCGCTGCGTCGGGAGCGTTGAGCGTCGCGCCCTTGCGGTAGCGCAGCGGCAGATCCGGATTGGCGATGAACGGCACGCCGAACGCCACCAGGTCGGTTTCGCCGCGTGCGATCGCCGCTTCCGCGGTGGCGGCGTCGTAGCCGCCGTTGACGATCAGCGTGCCGTCGAACGCATCGCGCATGTACGGCGTCGCGCGCACGGTCCCGTCGACCTTCATCGGTCCCGCGATCGCTTCCGAGACGTGCAGATAGCCGAGTCCGAGCTTGCCGAGCTCCTTCGCGATGGTGGTGAAGGTCTCGACCGGATTGGAGTCGGACATCGAGTAGCCCGGGAAATAGGGCGAGAGCTTGTAGCCGACGCGGCCGGCGCCGAAGACACCCGCTGCCGCCTCGGCAACTTCAAGCGGCAGCCGCATGCGCTTGGCCAGGCTGCCGCCGTAGGCGTCGGTGCGGCGGTTTGAGCCGTCGCGCAGGAATTGGTCGAGCAGATAGCCGTTGGCGCCGTGCAGCTCGACGCCGTCGAAGCCCGCGGCCTTGGCGTTCTCCGCGCCCTTGCGGAATTGCGCGATGATGCCCGGGATCTCGCGGGTCTCGAGCGCGCGCGGCGCCGGGATCTTGACCTTGCCGTTGCTGGTGAAGGCTTCGCCGTCGACCGGCAAAGCGGACGGGGCAACAGGCAATGCGCCGCCGTGGAAATCCGGATGCGAAACGCGGCCGACGTGCCAGAGTTGCGCGAAGATCGTGCCGCCGACCCGATGCACGGCGTCGGTGATGCGCTTCCAGCCTTCGACCTGCTCGGGCGAATGGATGCCGGGCGTGCGGATATAGCCGACGCCCTGCGGGCTGACCTGCGTGCCCTCGGTGATCATCAGGCCGGCCGACGCGCGCTGCACGTAGTAGGTCGCGGCCAGCGGGTTCGCGACATTGCCGTCGAGCGCGCGGCTGCGCGTCATCGGCGACAGCGCGATCCGGTTGTCGAGCGCGATGTCGCCCAAGGTGTAGGGCGAGAACAGCGTGGGTTGCGGCTGGACCGGGTTGATGGCGGCGGCGGAAGCGGCGGACGGTTGGATGCTCATGGGACGATCTCCTGACGGGTGGGGAACGCTGCCGTGGGGGATGACAGCGGTCCGGCCTTGTGGTACTGACCGGTAACACTACATGATAGGTACTGACCGGTAACACCCGTGTCAAGAGGAAACGCCGTCATGACCGCGAAATCGTCCGTAGCCCTTGATAAGGCTGAGAAAATTCCGCCGCGCGAACGCATCCTGGCGGTCGCCGGCGAGCTTTTCTATCGCAATGGAATCAGGGCGGTCGGGGTCGACGCGATCGCGGAGGCGGCCGGCACCAACAAGATGACCCTTTACCGCCACTTCTCGTCCAAGGACGAACTGGTGGCGGAATATCTGCGGCAGGCCGCCAAGGGTGAATCTAAGAGCTGGGATCGGCTGCAGGCGCAGCATCCCGGCGATCCGCTGGCGCAACTGCGCGCTTGGCTCAAAGACATGGCCGGTCACGTCGTCAACCGCGACGAACGCGGCTGCCCGCTGGTCAACGCCGCCGTCGAACTGCCGGGCAAGGATCACCCGGCGCGGCGTGTCATCGAGGAATGCAAGGCGGCCTCGCGCGCCAGGGTGATCGGGCTCTGCCGCGCGGCCGGTCTCAAGGAGCCCGAGCAGCTTGCCGACGAATTGAACATCATGCTGGAAGGCGCCCGCGTCACCGCGCAGAGCGTCGGCGCCGACGGGCTCGGCGCCAGGCTCAAGCGCATGAGCGAAGCGCTGATTGCGGCGCACGCGCCGAAATAGCGGAACATTGCCGGTTTGTCGCCACAGGTCCGTGCTGAGTCACTGCATGGAACGAAAGCCATGACGCAGACGACAAGCCGCCGATCGTTCATGCAGATGCTTGCCGCCGCGCCGCTGTTGGCCGCCGCAGCGGGTGGTCCGGCGTTGGCTCAGCCCGCGGCCGCATCGATCGCCCGGTTGATCAAGGAGGCGCGAGCAGTGCCGGAGGCGCAAGCCAGCGTCTCGGAGCGGATGGACTTCATCTCGCGTGCACTGCTCGGCGTCCGGTATCGCGCCAACACCTTGATTGGCGGCCCGCGGCAACCCGAGCGATTCGTCGTCCGCGACGACGCCTTCGATTGCGTGACGTTTTGCGAATTCGTGCTCGCCGCCGCGATCGCGCGCAACTACGGCGAGTTCGAAACGATGCTGCGCGCGATCCGCTATGAGAACGGCAAGGTCGTCTGGGCCGAACGCAACCACTATTTTTCCGAATGGTGTCGTCATGCCGTCGAAAAAGGCATCTGCGGTCCGGTCGCGATTCCCGATGCCGTCACCATCGACAAGACCGTCAACTGGGGCATCCAAGGACGACGGCAGGTGTCGATCGCGGGCATTCCATCGGCGAGCCTGCTGGCGAACGCAAAATCGTTGGAGAACGGCGACATCATCGGCTTCCTGTCACAGCGGCCGAACCTCGATTTCTTCCACACCGGTCTTGTCATTTTCGACGATGACGGCGCATTGATGCTGCGCTCCGCCGCGCTTAGCCGCCGCCGCGTCGTCGACGAGCCGATGGCGCGCTTCCTCACGGTCAATAACGTGCAATACGTTGCGTTGCTGCGCGCACTCGAGAAGCCCGCGACCGCGCGCGGTGTCTGACGACGGCCCAACGGCACGCACCGAAGTAGTCGGCCCGGCGTTACGCCGTCGCCTCAACCAGATTCAGCGCCGACTGCCGCGCCCGCGCCGTGGCTCATTCGCGGTGTCGTTCGAGCCGGAAAGCAAGCGAACGAAATCAATGTCATCTGCCCAGTCGGGAAAATCGATGAAGGGGTTTCGATTGCCCTGCTTCTGGAAGATTGCCTGATTGCGGTGGCATTCGTAGCGATTGGGCTTCGTGGACTTGTGCCAGGCGAGCAGGATCGGGATTCGATCGGCAGGCAACGAATCTTGCGCGAGACGCTTCGGATAGCGGAGCAGGAAATACAGGGTTGCGCGCGCGACGATGGCCTTGCCGCGGCCCGGCTCGAATCCCGTGCGGCGCTCGCCCATCTTTTCCCGCTTTCCGCAGTCCGTCATGGTCGCTTCCTCGAAATCCGGGAAGTCGAAATAGGGGGTGTTGCCGCGGAACGAATTGCACCGGCTTCCACACGCAAAGAGGTGATGCATGTCGCCGCGCATCGGTTCGCCGCGCCCGAACCAGGACTGCGGCACGACGTGCTCGCAGTTGTACGCAGACGCCGCTTCGAGCATGTTGATCTCCTCCAAGCCCTGACTTTCGTTGAACTGGCCCTCTGCGATCTTGGCCTCCACGGCCTTGATCTGCTCGTCGAGCTCGACGACATCCTTGATCGCTTCGCGCGGATCGAAGGTCACGCCGGAATAGATCGAGCGAAGCTGCGTGTCCTCATGGAGCTCTGCCCGCACGTAAACCGAGCGACCGCTGTCGTAGCGCACCTTGGTGGTATGGGTCCGTTCAAGGTGCTGGCTCAATGCGTCCGCGCTTGGCGCCCGGTCGGCGTTTCCGAGAGCTGCATAGTAGTCCCGCTTCTCCTGTCGATCCTTGGCTTCGTCGAAATACGGCTGGCTGCGCGCTTCTTCGAATTCCTCCAGCGCCTTGGCGACTTCCTGGCTTGCGGCGCGGGTGACAGGCGCGGGCGGTGGGGACGGCGGCACGGGTCGCGAGCTGCCGGTGGCGGTGCCGGTTGACGGATTGGGGCCGGCTGGCGGCCGCACCGATTGCGGTGCAACCGCGGGCAGGCCGAGGACACCGAGCGTCAGCGTCACCGGGACGATCCATGTCGCCGTTCCATCGGCATTGAGGATCGGTGCGCCGGCGGCAGGTACGGGCATCGCCGCAGACGTCGGCTGTCCCTCATGGAATCGGAATGGAGACGGTTGCTTGATGCCCGGGGCCGTCAGAATTGTTTGGCGTGTGGACTTATGCGTCGGTCTGATCGCCGCGGTCTTCAACGTGGCGATGATTCGCGACACGCGCACGCCTTCGTTGGCGATCCAGGCGATAGCGTCTTCGCCCATCGAGGGGCTCCATTCGTCGCCGGCGCGTGAGAGGATGCGGTTATTGCTGTTTCGCTTCGGAACGCCGGAGTGGTGCAGAGCGACAACTTCCCAGAGATCGCTGAAGACCGGAGATCCCGAGGAGCCGGGGGATGTATCGGCCTCGTAGTGCACGAAGTCTGCAAGTACGTCGAGAAGCGCATTTTTCCGAAGCGCGAGGCGCTTACGTTCACCGCTCGGATGCTGGATGATATTCATCGGTTCGGTGACGGCGATTTTTCCCTCGCTCTCGATCAAAGGAACGAAGCCGAAGCGGCCCAGAACCGCGCCCTGGTCATTGGTGTCGGCGACGCCGACGAAGGTGTAGTCGAGCGCGATATTGGTCAGGAAGAAGAGATCGGGACGTAGTTGGAATTCGACCGGCTCGACGAGAACCCCGCCGTCGCGTTCCTCGTAATTGAACTGCACGCGCGACAGCGACGCGATCGATTCCGACGCCAGCACGTGGTTGTTGGTCAGGAGAACGCCGGGGGCGATGAGGAAGCCCGTTCCAAACCCGCCGCGTCCGTCGGGGGTGCGGATCACGATGCGCCCGGTCGCGGAGATCGCGCGCAACATGCGCTCCACGAAGGTCATGCCGACCAGGTCGTTGGTGCCGAGAACCCGTTCGAACGCCAGCTTGAGTTCGCTCTCGGCCAACGGTTGCTGTCCGATATTGACGATCCGCTTGGTCTGGCGTGGCTCCGTGTCGGCCTTGAGCGTTCGCTGAGGTCTTTGCGGTGCGGGGGGCAGGGCATCTCGCGCAGCGGACCTGCTCTTGAACAGTTCCTCGGTGCGCTTCAGCCGCTCCAGCATTTCTTGGGTGTTTAAGACCGCTTTGCTTGAATTGGGATCGCCCTGTTCGACCGTCGCCATCGCACGCGCTCCTCCAATACTCACACACGAGGGCACTAAAGCGCGAATGCAACCAAAAGTCGAGTGGTTAGCGATATAGCAGCGCGTCTAGCCGGCGCTGCTCACCAACCGGCACACGCGCGCGCGCCCCGGTCGCCTTTTTGACGTGCCGCCTGGATGCATGCCCGGACGCGTTCGACATGCTGCTCGAACGCAGCGCGCGCCTTCGGATAGGGCAGTGCCACGAGCTGGCCGGCAAGCCGCCGGCCGACCTGGAAGTGCTGATAGTCGATGCCGCGGGGCCAATAGCCGCCCCACTGCGCAAAGCCGTGATGGGCGAACAGGTCGATCACCGCTTCTGCCATGCCGGGGCGGGGATCGCGCCGGCTGACATAGGCCTTGCCGGCGGGCGGGCTTACCTCGACCCCGCGCGCGCCACGCTCGACATACGGATTCTGGATGGGATTGAGATCGATCGCCACGCCGTAGGCATGCAGCGACATCGCATTGGAGCCCTCGACCCGGCGGACGTTGAATGCCGAGGTGTTGTTGCGCGCCATCGAGGCGTCGTCGCTGCCATGATAGCGATTCATCAAATTTGCACTTGCGATGGGAAACGCCCGGCTTCGCAACGCCACGAAGATCGCCAGGACATGTTCGGCCACTGCATCCAGAACGACGAGTTCTCCATCATCATGCGTTGCGCCGTCGAAACCGACGTAGCTGAACCGAACCAGTCGCAGGCGTTCGCAGCCGACCGGGGCGCCGGGATTGAGGACTTTCGTCGATTTCATGTCGCGGCAAAGCGCGTCCGAAACCGGCGCAACCGTATCTCGCGTTGATGGTGGTACCCCGGTTTGCGCGAGCAGGGGCGTACTGCCGCATAACAACAGGAGAGTGAGGCCGGCGCTACACAGGGCGTTGCGCGGAGTACTGGCCGGTGGTGCGGACGGCCGCGCTGTTCCGGTGGCCGTCACCACGCGCAGCTACGCGGCGGTGGCCTTCACCTTGGGCTGCACCTCGGCGGTGTAGTCGTCCATCAACTGCCGGGTGATGGCGGCGGGCGTGAAGCGCCAGTCGGCGATCTCCGACACCGCCGTGACTTCCGCGGCGCTGCCGGTGATGAAGCACTCGGGGAGTTGCGTCAGCTCATCGGGCATGATGCGCCGCTCGATCACCTCGATGCCGCGCCGGCGGGCAAGGTCCATGACCGTGCGGCGGGTGATACCGTCAAGGAAGCAGTCGGCGATCGGCGTGTGAATCTTGCCGTCCTTGACGAAGAAGATGTTGGCGCCGGTGCATTCGGCGACGCGGCCCTGCCAGTCCAGCATCATGGCGTCGGCATAGCCTTTGCGCTCCGCCTTGTGCTTGGAGATGGTGCAGATCATGTACAGGCCCGCGGCCTTGGCGCGCACCGGCGCGGTCGCCGGGTCGGGGCGGCGATAATCCGCGAGATCGAGGCGGATGCCCTTGAGCCGCTGCACGGGATCGAAATAGCTCGGCCACTGCCAGGTGGCGATGGCGAGGTGAATCTTGTTGTTCTGCGCCGAAACGCCCATCATCTCGGAGCCGCGCCAGGCGACCGGGCGCACATAGGCGTCCTTCTGTCCGTTCTTCTCCAGGACCAGCCGCTTGGCGGCATCGATTTCGGCGACACTGAAGGGGATTTCGAAGTCCAGCGTCTGCGCCGACTTTTTCAGGCGCTCGGAATGCTCCGTGCATTTGAAGATCTCGCCGCCGTAGGCGCGCTCGCCCTCGAACACCGCGCTCGCATAGTGCAGGCCGTGCGAGCAGACGTGCAGGGTGGCTTCCGACCACTCGACGAGCTTGCCGTCGTACCAGATGACCCCGTCAAGCCGGTCATAGGGTTTCTCGGACATCGCGTTTCTCCGTCTGGCACGCGGGCCGAGGCCCGGCGCCCGTTATCCAAGAGTTGTTGTACGCTTTTGCGTCCCGGGCCAACACCCGGTATGTTTCCAGCCGCCCATGAGAGCGCGCCCGCGGCGTCGGCGCAATGATCGGCCCCAGGACCGCCCGGGGTTCGTTGGCCCCGGGATGCTGCTGGCCGATGGGCAGACCGTTAGCAAACAGATTGAAATATGTCAACATGGCTGACCTAACTGCCCCCGCCACGCCCGACCCCAAACCCGCCAGCGGGGACCGCGCGGGGCGCCACGGCGAGCCGATCTGGGACATCATCGAGCTGTTGTTTTTCGCCTACCGTGACTTCGTAACCGAGCCGGACGACGTGCTGGCCAAATTCGGTTTCGGGCGCGCCCATCACCGGGTGCTGCATTTCGTCAATCGCAACCCCGGCATGAAGGTCGCGGAGCTGCTCGACATTCTCAAGATCACCAAGCAGTCGCTTGGCCGCGTGCTTAAGCAACTCGTGGACCAGGGTTACGTGGTGCAGAAGGAAGGCGCCAACGACCGCCGCCAGCGGTTGCTCTATGTGACGTCGAAGGGCGAGACGCTGGCGATGAAGCTCGCCGGCCTGCAGACCGCGCGCATCGCCCAAGCGCTCGCCGAGCTCGGCCCGGATGCGCACGAGGCGGCGCGCCGCTTCCTCGTCACCATCATCGATCCCGACAACCGCGACGGCGTGCTGCGGTTCATTGCGCGGGCCGACCGCGCGCGGCGCCAGCGATCCTAGAGCATGATCCCGAAAAGTGGGTACCGGTTTTCGAACAAGATCATGCTCAAACAAAAAAAGCGCGTCCGACGATGTTGAATCGAAAACGGATGTTTTGAGGGACGCGAGGCCATGGCAACTGGCCGGGCTCAATTGAAAACACTTCCCGACGATGCGCCGCATCTGCTTGTGGTCGATGACGACCGCCGCATTCGCGAGCTGCTGTCGCGCTTTCTGATGTCGGAAGGCTACCGCGTCACCACGGTGGAATCGGCCGCCGAGGCGCGCGCCAAGCTCGAAGGCTTGAGCTTCGATCTCCTGATCCTCGACGTGATGATGCCGGGCGAGACCGGATTCGAATTCGCCCGCAAGCTGCGCACCTCGTCGAACGTGCCGATCCTGATGCTGACGGCGCGCGGCGAAGCCGAGAGCCGCATCCAGGGTCTTGAGATCGGCGCCGACGATTATGTCGGGAAGCCTTTTGAACCGCGAGAACTGTCGCTGCGGATTGCCAGCATCCTGAAGCGGGCACGGCCCGTCGCGGCGCCGCCGGTCGAGTTTGTCCGCTTCGGCGAATTCGTCTTTCACGTCGGCCGCGGCGAGCTCAAGCGCGGCGACGAGGTCGTCCACCTGACCGATCGCGAACGCGAAATGCTGGCGCTGCTCGCCGTAAACCCGGGCGAGACGGTGACGCGCCTTGCGCTCGCCGGCAGCAGCGCCAACAACGGCGGAAACGGCGGCGCGGTCGGCGAGCGCGCCGTCGACGTCCAGATCAATCGGCTGCGCCGCAAGATCGAGAAAGATCCCGCCAATCCGTTGCTGGTGCAGACCGTGCGCGGCGTCGGCTACCGGCTGGTGGTGACGCCATGACCGCGCTCGACACCGGCATCGCCGCGCTGCGCTCGGCCGCCGGCACCGTCCGCTCGGCGGCGGGCCGCGCCTACGGCTTCTACGATCGCTTCAGCGGCTCGTTCCGCAACGTGATGCCGAAGGGCCTCTACGCGCGGGCGCTGCTCATCATCATCGTGCCGATGGTGGTGCTTCAGTCCGTGATCGCCTTCGTGTTCATGGAGCGGCATTGGAATTCGGTCACGCAACGGCTCTCCGGCGCGGTGGTGCAGGACATCGCGGCACTGATCGACGTCTACACGACGCTGAAGGCCGACCAGGCGCAGATCCGGCGGATTGCGCAGGAACGGCTAGGCCTGGTCGTCGACTTCCTGCCGGTCGCCGAAATGCCGCCGGTCGGTCCGAAGCCGTTCTTCTCGCTGCTCGACTATTCGCTCTCGGAAGAGATCAGCAAGCGGATCCGGCGGCCGTTCTGGATCGACACCGTCGGCCGTTCCGCGCTGGTCGAAGTCCGCATCCGGCTGGACGATTCGGTGCTGCGTGTGTTCGTGCGCCGGAGCGCGGCCTACGCCTCCAATTCGGAGATCTTCCTGATCTGGATGGTCGGCACCTCGATCGTGCTGCTGATCGTCGCAATCCTGTTCCTGCGCAACCAGATCCGCCCGATCCTGCGACTCGCAGACGCCGCGGAAAGCTTCGGCAAGGGCCGCGAGGTGCCGAGTTTTCGCCCGCGAGGCGCACTGGAAGTGCGGCGCGCCGCGCACGCCTTCATCGAGATGAAGACGCGCATCGAGCGCGCAATGGAGCAGCGCACCGCGATGCTCGCCGGCGTATCGCACGACCTGCGCACGATTCTGACCCGCTTCAAGCTCGAGCTCGCGCTGATCGGCGACAATCCCGAGATCGAGGCGATGAAGAAGGACGTCGACGAGATGGCGCGGATGCTCGAAGCCTATCTCGCCTTCGCGCGCGGCGATTCCGGCGAGACCTCGGCACCGACCGACATGGCCGCCTTCCTTGACGACCTGAAAGCCGAAGGCGATCGCAACGGCCATCGCACCAGTGTCGCATTTCACGGCCCGCCGATCGTGACGGTGCGGCCGGCGGCGTTCAAACGCTGCGTCGACAATCTGGTGTCGAATGCCGCGCGCCATGCGCGCTCGATCTCGATCACCGGCCACCGTGACCATCGCTGGCTCACGGTGACGGTCGACGACGACGGACCCGGCATTCCGCTGGCGATGCGCGAGGAAGTGTTCAAGCCGTTCCTGCGGCTCGACGACGCCCGCAATCAGAACGAGGGCGGCACCGGCCTCGGGCTCGCGATCGCGCGCGACATCGCGCGCTCGCACGGCGGCGACATCACGCTGTCGGATTCTTCGATGGGGGGCCTGCGCGCGACGGTGAAGGTGCCGGTCTAGGCCGCCGTTCCAGCTCCAGCAAGCCGGCCCGGGTGGAACGTTAGGGCTGCGAATTGATTTCCCTAGAGGCGGTCGGCAGCGCGCGGTTGCTCGCGCGAACTCATGCGCGGACCGCCTGAACCGAATAGAGGCCGCCATGAATAGTAGACATATGCTCATCGCCGGTGCGTTGGCGCTGCTGCTCGGGAGTTGCAGCGAGGCGCCGAATGGGCCGGTTGACGCCGGTATCGGTCCCTCGCCCAACTTGCCCGAGCCGACCTCCCGTCTGATTCCAAACGTGAACATCGCCACCGCGAAACGTTGGGAAGGCGATGCCCAACCGACCCCGGCATCTGGGCTTGCGGTGAATGCCTTCGCCCGCGATCTCGATCATCCCCGCTGGCTCTATGTGCTGCCGAACGGCGACGTGCTGGTGGCTGAAAGCAACGCGCCGCCGCGATCGGGAGGTCGCAGCGGCATCAGCGGCTGGTTCATGAAAATGGCTCAGAAGCGGGCCGGGGCCGCGGTTCCCAGTGCGAACCGGATCACGCTGCTGCGTGACGCTGACGGCGACGGCATTGCGGAGACGCGCTCGGTCTTTCTGAAGGGATTGAACTCGCCGTTCGGCATGACGCTGATCGGGGACAGATCTCTATGTCGCCAACACCGATGCCGTCATGCGTTTCCCGTATTCGGAAGGGCAAACGCAAATCGATCAGCCCGGCGTCAAGGTTGCGGACTTGCCGGCCGAGCCGCTCAACCACCACTGGACCAAGAATCTGATCGCCAGCCGCGACGGCTCCCGCCTCTACGTGACGGTGGGATCGAACAGCGATCACGGCGAGAACGGTATCGACAAGGAGGAGCGTCGCGCCGGCGATCCTCGAAATCAATTTGGCGGACGGTCAGTCGCGGGTGTTTGCGTCGGGGCTGCGCAATCCGAATGGACTGGGATGGGAGCCGCAGACCGGCGTGTTGTGGACGGTCGTGAACGAGCGTGACGAGCTCGGCAACGATCTCGTGCCGGATTATCTGACGTCGGTGAAGGATGGGGCGTTCTATGGCTGGCCCTACAGCTACTACGGACAGCATCTGGACAGCCGGGTGACGCCGCAACGTCCGGATCTGGTGGCCAAAGCGATCGTGCCGGACTACGCGCTCGGAAGCCATGTCGCGCCGCTCGGGATGACTTTCTCGGAGAGCTCGTTGCTGCCGGAGCGCTATCGCACCGGCGCGTTCATCGGCCTGCACGGATCGTGGAATCGCACGCCGCGCAGCGGCTACAAGGTGATCTTCGTGCCGTTCGCCGACGGCAAGCCGTCCGGAAAGCCGATCGATGTGCTGACCGGCTTCGTCGCAAACGACACCGCGCACGGGCGGCCGGTCGGCGTGGCGATCGACAAGGCCGGCGCACTGCTGGTTGCCGACGACGTTGGCAATGTGGTGTGGCGGGTGGCGCCCAGCGCGGCGACCGTTGGCGGCAAGAACTAGGCCGCGGCGCTCTCGTCGCCGCGATCGTCGGCCCGGCGCCGGCTGAAGGAGCGGCGCGCGTTGCAGGCCGCTTCCGGAATCCGGAACAGATCGTCGAGCAGGCCCGCCCAGCGCTGACCGCTCGACAGCGCGCGGTCGAGCGCCGCGAGCGTGCGCGCCTGCCCGGGATCGTCGTCATCGGCCCAGGTGCGCAGCACCGATCCGAACAGAAACGTAAGCCCCTGCGCGCGGATCATGCCCTTCGGGCCCGTCGCCGAAATATCGGCGGCGGTAAGCATCCATTGCATCGAGCGCGTGGCAAGGCCGTTGACCGCCAGCGTGAGGCCGGGATTGAACGTCGCCGACTGCCGCAATGATTTCACCGCGGCCTTGTCCGCAGCCAGGATATCGAGGCGGCGCATCAGCACGTCGAACAGCCGCTCGCGCGGCGGCTCGTCGGCGAGGCCGGGATCGATGCCGTCGAGCACCGCGCGGTCGACGTCGCGCATATAGGCGGCGAGCATCTCGATCTTGGACGTATGCTTCATGCGCACATCCGACAGCGAGACGCCGGCTCGGCGCGCAATTTCGGCGAAGCCGATGTCCTCGAACCGCTTCTCGGCCATGAGCGCCATGAAGGCGGCGACGATCGGGTCGTGAGGAACGGCGCCACCGCCCGACGATTGCTGAGGACGCAACGATTCATCGGCCATGACCGGCTCCTGCACGGGACTCGCACTGGCCCTAGAATACGCCGCCAACGGGGGCGGTTCCAAGGCAGGCGTCCGCCGACGAAAGGCCGGTTCAGCCCGCCAATTCCTTGGAACGGCGGGTGGCCGCCGCCACCGCCTTTTGCATCAGCGGATCGAGGCCGTCGGGCGCCATCAGCAGCGTCGAGCGCGGCCGCGGTGGTGCCGCCGGGCGAGGTGACGTTCTGACGTAGCGTTGCGGGGTCGAGCGGCGAGCTCTGCAGCAGTGCGCCGGAGCCCGCCACGGTTTCGCGCGCGAGCTTCATCGCAAGCTCCGGCGGCAGGCCGGCGGCGACGCCGGCCTTTGCCAGCGTCTCCGCCAGCAGGAACACATAGGCCGGTCCGGAGCCGGAAACCGCGGTCACCGCGTCCATGAAGCTCTCTTTGTCGATCCATTCGACCGCGCCGGTCGCCGCCAACAGCACGTCGACCAGTTGGCGCTGGGGCGGCTCGACCCGTTTGTTCGGCACCGCGACGGTAATGCCGCGGCCGATCGAAGCCGGCGTGTTCGGCATGGCGCGCACGATCGCGGTCATGATGAATTCCCGCTCCAGAACGGCAAGCGTGGTGCCGGCCATGATCGACAGCACGACGGTCTTGGAGTTCACGTAGGATTTCGCGCTCAGCATCACCATCGGCGCGACCTGCGGCTTGACGGCGATCACGAGCGCGGCCGCGTTGACCATGGCGGCGACCGGATTGAGCCGCAGGCCGCGCTTGGTCAGCGCGGTCAGCTCCGGTGTCGGCTGCGGCTCGATCGCGATCACGGATTTCGGATCGAGCCCGAGCGAAAGCCAGCCCTCCAGCATGGCGCCGCCCATCTTGCCGACGCCGACCAGAACGATGGTGCCGGAGAGGCTGGCGAGCGACGGTGCGCCTGATGATGATGTCGTCATGACCAATTCTCGCGTGTCATCATCCGTACGAGCGGACGATCATTGGCTGAGAATAGCAGGAAACCGCGCAATTGCGGGATACCGCGCGGGCTTGGCGGGCGCGCCTACGCCTCGCCGGCGGTGTCGAACATGGCGGCGTCGATCGCCTCGCGCGCGGTCTTGCCGGCCCAGACCACGAACTGGAAAGCCGGGAAATACCGCTCGCAGGCGTCGAGCGCGGTGGACAGCATCGCTTCGCATTGCCGGCCGGACGCCTCGACGCCGCCGGCAAGCACCAGCGCATGGCGGTACATGATCAGGCCGTCCTTGGTCCAAAGGTCGAAGTGGCCGACCCACATCTGCTCGTTGATGATCGCGATGAGCTGCTGCGTCTCGGCGCACCAGCGTTCCGGCACCTTGAACTCGAAGGCGCAGGCGAGATGCAGCGCCTCGATGTCGTACATCCAGGTGAACGACACCTGGTAGTCGGTCCATTTGCCGCGCACCAGAAGGGTGATCTCGTCTTCGCCTGCGCGCTCGAACGACCAGTCGTTGGTCGATGCCATGCGCTCGACGACCTCGAGGGGATTCGCGCGCGACGGTTCGATGTTAATGAGGGACATGTCGTCTCCAGTTGCCGCTCGGAGTGGGATGCGCACTCGACGCGCACCACGCCACGTTTTCTTACGCGGTCCCCGATGGAGTCCGATTTGGCCGGTCCCGGGCGAATCACTTAGCGATTCGAATATAACCGTCTGATTCCACTGGCCAAGCGTCATCGAAGCCGACAACGGTTAACGATTGGTGGATATCGCGGCGTCATCCACAACTTCACGAGTTGCGGAGGCGGCGGCGAGTCAAATTGACTCGAACTCCGGTGCAAAGAGGTTCCTGCCAACCATCTATTGATGTCTTGAATCGGTTTCCCGCGTACGCGGGGAGCCGCGTCTTAATCGCGAGTCGAATCAAAGACGTGGTGAAGCTCAGTCGAACAGGCTGGAGACCGACTCTTCGTTGGCGGTCCGGCCGATCGCCTCGCCGATGAGTCCGGCGGTGGCGAGGATGCGGATATTGGAGGCCCCCGCGACCTCCTGGGTCGCCTGGATCGAGTCCGTGATGACCAGTTCCTTCAGCCGCGACTTGGCCACCCGCGCGACCGCGCCGCCCGAGAGCACCCCGTGGGTGATGTAGGCGTAGACATCGGTCGCGCCCTTTTCGAGCAGGGCGTCGGCCGCGTTCACGATCGTGCCGCCGGAGTCGATGATGTCGTCGACCAGGATGCAGGTACGGCCTTCGACGTCGCCGATCACGTTCATGACCTCGGACTTGCCGGGACGCTCGCGCCGCTTGTCGACGATGGCGAGCGGCGCATTGATGCGCTTGCCGAGCCCGCGGGCCCGCGCCACGCCGCCGACGTCGGGCGAGATCACCATCAGCTTGTCGAGGTCGAAGCGCTCCTTGATGTCGCGCACCATCATCGGCGCGGCATAGAGGTTGTCGGTCGGGATGTCGAAGAAGCCTTGGATCTGGCCGGCGTGCAGGTCGAGCGTCATGACCCGGTTGGCGCCGGCGGTGGTGATCAGGTTGGCGACCAGCTTGGCCGAGATCGGGGTACGGGGGCCGGGTTTGCGGTCCTGCCGGGCATAGCCGAAATAGGGGATCACCGCGGTGATGCGCCGCCCCGACGCGCGGCGGAGCGCGTCGATGATGATCAACAGCTCCATCAGGTGGTCATTGGCCGGGAACGAGGTCGACTGGATCACGAACACGTCCGAGCCGCGCACGTTCTCCTGGATCTCGACGAAAATCTCCATGTCCGCGAAGCGCCGGACCACCGCCTTGGTCATCGGGACTTCGAGGTGGTCGGCGATCGCCTGGGCGAGGGCAGGGTTGGAGTTGCCGGCGACGAGCTTGACCGCTCCGTTATTGGTCGCCGCCATCGCTGTCTCCAAGGCTCGTCAAAGGGATAACCCAGCCGCGCGCCCTGATAACAAGGCGGCGCTGGGGCTGGCAATACGACCCCAGTTGCAAGTCCACGATTTTCCGCGGGTTTTCGTAGGTTTTACCTACTGAGTGCTCACCGAATAGGCCAATACCGGGCGAGTCGATGGTCGTCCCAAGTCGGGAACGGGCCCGCCGGCCACCGCCGGCCCGTCGGACGGCGCCGCGGCGGCCGCACCCGGGGTGCGGTCGGAGGCGATGAAGGTCATGAGCTCGGTAATGCTGGTCGAGGCGATCCGCTGGAGCATGGCATCGTTGGCGGCCGCCCAGGAGGCCGGGCCGACCGCGCGTTCCTCGCCGTTCAGCCGGAAGGCGCGTTTGCGGCCGGCGTCATAGACGTCGAAGGCCCAGGCGAGGGAGGTGACCCCGCCTTCGGTGTGGGCGGCGAGATAGGCCCGGATATGATAGAGCGCCTGGCCGCCGCGCCTCACTACCACGAGCTTGCGCGCCGCAGCTTCCTGATCGAGGCTCTTCGCAAGCTTCGCCGATACCGGACGGGGCGGCCCGTCGATCGATTCAAAAATGATGGTCGCGCCTTCGGCGTCGGTCAGCGATATGGTCGGTGTTGACGTTGTGACGCAGCCGCCAACCGCGAGCGCTGCGGCCACAGCCATCGCCCCCATCGCACTGCGACCGCTCGCAATACGCATACAACGCCCCCATGGCCGCCGCTCTTATTGCGAGCTGATGGTCGGCCCAAGGCTGAATCCGTAGCTCCAATCGAGGCTGCGGTCTAGGGCTCACGAGTTCGGACAGGGCGATCGCATTGATATGCCGTCCGTAATCGGATTCGTTGCGGTGCACGGAGCGCCGGTAGCTGTAGAACGTTTCGGCGTCGGCATAGGTGCAGCGGCCGATGTCCTCGATGCGCTTGATCCCGGCGGCGGACAGGCGCGCCGCGATGTAGCCGGCCAGATCGAACATGGCGTGGCCGCGCTTCGGGCTGGGCGTGAAGAAGCGTTCGTTGACGGCGCTGTCCGCCTTGAAGCGCTCGACGAATTCCGGGCCCACTTCGTAATTCGCTTGCCGGATCATCGGGCCGGCCGCGGCGACGATGTTGTCGCGGCTGGCGCCGCAGCGTTCCATCGCGGC
The DNA here is from genome assembly GCA_963785745.1 of uncultured Alphaproteobacteria bacterium. Classification (GTDB taxonomy): domain Bacteria; phylum Pseudomonadota; class Alphaproteobacteria; order Rhizobiales; family Xanthobacteraceae; genus VAZQ01. The sequence continues at coordinate 353,131 of CAWAWR010000021.1, read as the reverse complement.
GATCGTCGCCTCGATGACGCCGGTGAAGGCGCCGCGCCAGCCGGCATGCGCGGCGCCGATCACGCGCGCGCCGGCATCGGCGAACAGGATCGGCCCGCAATCCGCGGTCGAGACGCCGACCGCAATACCGGGAACGCGCGTGACCAAGGCATCGGCGCGCGGCCTTGCGTCCGGCGTCCACGGCTGCTCGACGGTCACCACGTCCGGTGAATGGATCTGATAGGCGCTGAGGAAATTCTCCGGGCGCACGCCGAGCGTCTGGGCCATCAGCGCGCGGTTCTTCGCCACATGCGCCGCCGCGTCGCGCGAACCGACCCCACCATTGAGGCTTTCATAGATGCCGCCCGACACGCCGCCCTGGCGTGTGAAGAAGGCGTGGCGGATGCCCGCCAGCGATGCGAGAGAATTGGCGTGGAGCATGGCGCCCTGCGTCACGCGCGGCGTCCGCTGCCGGCCGCCTTGCTTTCGCCCGCGGCCTGCGAGCGTTCGAAGCCCGGCAGCTCGCCAAGCTCGGGATGGCCGAATGCGATGGCCTTGAACATCTTGCCCATGCCGGTCGCGTCCTCGCTGGTCAGGCGCACCAGCGCGTTGTTGACCTCGGCGTTCTTCCCGAGCGGCGCGCCCTTCTTGAGCGCCTCGGCGCGGGTCTCGATGCCGAGCCGGCGCAGGAACGTGGCCTGCTCGAGCGGGCCGTGCACGTCCGCGCCCAGGGCTTGCGCCGCGTGCGCCAGCGCCTGGAAATCGACATGGGCGGTAAGGTCGACGTTGCCGGGCGACTGCAACGGGTTGGTGAACGCCTGCCGTCCAATCGCCTGGAAGGTGTCGCCGGCGGCGCTTTCGACGTGGCCGTAGTCGATAAGCAGCGCGGCGCCGCGGTAGTGCATGACGCGGCGGCCGATTTCGAGCGCGATCTGGTCCGCGCGCCATTCGAAGATCGCGCCGATCGGCGCATTGCGCAGCGGCCGCGGCAGCATTTGATCGAACAGCGGGATCGGGTCGCGGGAGTGGCCGAACTGCAAAGAGCCGTCGTCGCCAATCTTCACCACCCGCTCGTGCCAGCCGTCGACGCACATCACCGCCTGTTGGACCGGCAGCGCATCGATGAACTCGTTGGCGATGATGATGGTCGGGCCTTCCGGCACCTGATCGAGCGATCGATGCCACTGGACCGGGACGTCGGACGTGGCCATCGCCTGCTGCTGCCGCTTCTCGAGCGCGGGGCTGATCTCGACCAGATGCACGACCACCGCCTTGCGGAAGTCCGGCACGATCTGCACCGCGCGCAGCGCATCGAGCATCATGGTGCCGCGGCCGGGCCCGAGCTCGACCAGCCGCACATTCTCCGGCGCGCCCATCGCCCGCCAGGTGGCGGCGCACCAGAGCCCGAGCAATTCGCCGAACATCTGGCTGATCTCCGGCGCCGTCACGAAGTCGCCTTTGGCGCCGAACGGGTCGCGGGTGGTGTAGTAGCCGTGCTGGGGGTGGGTGAGGCAAAGGGTCATATACTGTGCAACGGGCATCGGACCGGCCGCCATGATGCGGCGTCGGATTTCGCCTTCCAGTGGTGGCAAGTCGTCCGTCATCGCGCCATTACGCTCGTTGTGCCATCACGCCTGTTGCAGCGGCTTGGCTCGCCGCGCCGCCATGATCAGCGTGATGCCCGCGATCATCAGCGGCAGCGACAGCAGCATTCCCATCGTGAGCCCGCCCCACAGGAAGCCGAGCTGCTGGTCGGGCTCGCGGAAGAACTCGCAGATCGTCCGCGCAATTCCGTAGCCGAGACAGAAGGCGCCGAGAATCGTGCCGGGCCGCTTGAGCGCGCCGCCCCGCATCATAACAGCGAGCACGATAAACAGCACGATCCCTTCGAGCGTCGCCTCGTAGAGCTGGCTCGGATGGCGCGGCAGCGGCCCGGCCCCCGGAAACACGAAGGCCCAGGCCACGTCGGTGGTGCGGCCCCACAATTCGGCATTGATGAAATTGGCGAGCCGGCCGAGGAACAATCCGATCGGCGCGACCGCGCAAACGATATCGCCGAGAGACAAGATCGGAATGCCGCGATAGCGCGCGAACGCGATCACCGCGGTCACGCAACCGAGGAAGCCGCCATGGAACGACATGCCGCCCTTCCAGAGCTGCACGATTTCCGACGGGTGCGCGATGAAGTAGGCGGGATTGTAGAACAGCACATAGCCGAGCCGGCCGCCGAGGATGATGCCCAGCGTCACCCACAGGATGAAGTCGTCGAAATCGATGACGGTCAGCGGCGGCTTGCCGTCCCATAGCCGCTCCGCCCGGATGATGGCGCGGGCATAGAGCCAGCCGCCGAGAATGCCGACGATATAGGCGAGCGCATACCAGCGGATCGCGAGCGGTCCGATCTGGACCAGCACGGGATCGAAGGCGGGGAAGGGGATTGTGAGAGGCGGCATGTCCGGTGGAGTTGCCGATAAGTACGGCGGTGATGCGGCCGGGGCTCGGGTGAAGTCAAGGGACCGCGGGCAGTGGAGCGGGAAAAGCGGCCCGCTGGCTTGCAGCCGCGCAACCGGCCTATGCAGGGGCGCCCCGATGCCGCGGGCCGACGGTCTCACCGCGGTGCCTTGAAAGGGCGGGCGGCGGACGCCATTTTCGGAATATCAGCATCGGCCGGAGAGCGAGCCATGACCCAGACCACCAACCGTTTCTTTGACGAAGTCGCCCGGCTGATGAACGACGCCGCCGGCGTCGCCCAGGGTGTGCGGCGCGAGTTCGATACCCTGGTCAAGACCCAGACCGAGCGCTGGCTGCGCGACCTCGACCTCATCAAGCGTGAGGAGTTCGAGGCGGTCAAAGACATGGCCCGGCTGGCGCGCGAGGAGAATGAGGCGCTCAAGGTCCGGATCGCGGCCCTGGAAGCGAGGCTCGGCGTCGGCAACCAGAGCCCCCCGACCCCGCCGCCGGCGCCCGATCCGACGCCGGGCGGGGTTGCCGGCTGACCCGCTCAAGGTCGGGATTCCGCTCCTTTCCTTGTCATTCCCGCGCATTGCCGCTAAAGAACGCCCGCGACCGCGGCCCCGACCCCCCTGGAGGCAGGCTGCGGCGTTTTCAATTGTTGAGACAAGGACTTAGGACAATGGCCACCGTCAAGGAAATGAAAGCGACGGCGCGCCCGAAGGCCGGCAAGGGGGCCGCGCGGGCAGTACGTCGGTCCGGCCGTGTGCCGGGCGTCATCTACGGCGACAGCAAGGACCCTATCGCGATCTCGGTTGATCACGCCGAGCTCAAGCAGCGCATTTACGCCGGTCGCTTCCTCACCACGATCTACGAACTTGATGTGGATGGGACCAAGCACCGCGTGATTCCGCGCGACTTCCAGCTTGATCCGGTCAAGGACCTCCCGGTCCATGTCGACTTCCTGCGCCTGAGCGCGGGCGCGAAGATCCGCGTGCGCATTCCGGTGCACGTCATGAACGCGGAGAGTGCGCCGGGCGTGAAGCGCGGCGGCACCGTCAACATCGTCACCCACGCTGTGGAGGTGATCTGCTCGCCCGAGGAAATTCCGGAGTTGATCGACGTCGACGTGTCCGGCCTCGAGATCAACTATTCGAAGCACATGAGCGACGTTGTCCTGCCGCCGAACATCCGCGTGGTGGGCAATGTCGACCAGACGCTGGTCACCATCGTGCCGCCGTCGGGCTACGCCGAAGAAATGAAGGCGGCTGCCGAAGCGGCTGCTGCTGCCGCCGCCGCTGCGGCTGCCGCTGCTGCGCCGGCGGAAGGCGCTGCACCCGGCGCCGCGCCGGGCGCCGCTCCTGGTGCCGCGCCTGCGGCGGGCGCTCCCGCCGCCGGTGGCGGAGACAAGAAGTAAGGCCGCCTTCGTGCTTGTCATCGTCCGATCAATCTGGCGATGACGTATCCACAGTAGCCGGAGTTTGCTGCATGCCCCGCTTTTGTGCGGGGCATGACAGCAGGGACGCCAGCCATGCTGCTCTTCGTCGGCCTCGGAAATCCTGGTGCCCGCTATGTCGGCAATCGCCACAACATCGGCTTCATGGTGGTCGAGGCGATCGCCAAGCGGCACAACATCGGGCCGTTCCGGCGGCGATTTCAGGGTGTCGCGGCGGAAGGCCCGATCGGCGCCGAGCGCGTGCTGCTGCTGTTGCCGGGTACGTTCATGAACGAGTCCGGACGCGCGGTCGCGGAGGCCGCGCATTTCTACAAGCTCGGCGTCGACAGCATCACCGTCTTCCATGATGAGATCGAACTCACGCCCGGGAAAGTCAGGGTGAAGGCCGGCGGCGGCATCGCCGGACATAACGGGCTGCGCTCGATCTCGGAGCATATCGGCAACGACTATCGCCGCGTGCGCATCGGCGTCGGTCATCCGGGCGTCAAGGATCTCGTGCACGCGCATGTGCTCAACGACTTCGCCAAGGCCGAACGGCCGTGGGTCGAGGCGCTGTGCGACGTCATGGCCGACAATGCGGGGCTGCTGGCGAAGGGACAGGACGCGACCTTCCAGAACAAGGTTCACCTCGCCATGGCGGCCAAGGGCTTCTTCGAGGACAAAGAGCCGAAGGAGCCCAAAGAGCCAAAAGATCGCGCGGCAGAGCCGAAGGCGTCAAAAGACAATCCACGAGAGACATAGATGGGCTTCAAATGCGGCATCGTCGGCCTGCCGAACGTCGGCAAGTCGACGCTCTTCAACGCGCTCACCGAAACGGCGGCGGCGCAGGCGGCCAACTATCCGTTCTGCACCATCGAGCCGAATGTCGGCGAAGTGGCGGTTCCTGACCCGCGGCTCGATGCGCTGGCGAAGCTCGCGAAGTCGGTCGAGATCGTGCCGACGCGGCTCACGTTCGTGGACATCGCCGGACTGGTGCGCGGCGCGTCGAAAGGCGAGGGGCTCGGCAACCAGTTCCTGGCCACCATCCGCGAGGTCGACGCCGTCGCCCATGTGGTGCGCTGCTTCGAGGACGACGACGTGACCCATGTCGAGAACCGGATCGATCCGATCGCGGATATCGAGACCATCGAGACCGAGCTGATGCTCGCTGATCTCGACAGCCTCGAGCGCCGCGTCGACGCGCTCGAAAAGAAGGCCAAGGGCAACGACAAGGAGGCGAAGGAGACGCTCGATCTCGTCAATCGCGCGCTGGTGCTGCTGCGCGAGGGCAAGCCCGCGCGGATGGTGGAGCGCAAGCCCGAGGAAGAGCAGGTCTTTCACACGCTCGGCCTGCTGACGTCGATGCCGGTACTTTATGTCTGCAACGTCGACGAGGGATCGGCGGCAACCGGCAACGCGTTCTCGCGCCGGGTCGAGGAGCGCGCCAAGGCGGAAGGCGCCGGCGCGGTCGTGATTTCCGCGAAGATCGAGGCCGAGATCGCCGTCCTGTCGCGTGACGAGCGGGCGGAGTATCTCGGCGCCGTCGGCCTCAAGGAGCCCGGCCTCGACCGGCTCATTCGCGCCGGCTATGCGCTGCTCGATCTCGTGACCTATTTCACCGCCGGTCCGAAGGAGTCGCGCGCCTGGACCATCACGCGCGGCACCCGCGCGCCGCAGGCGGCCGGTGTCATCCATACCGACTTCGAGCGCGGCTTCATCCGCGCCGAGACGATTTCATACCAGGACTATGTGACCCTCGGCGGCGAGGCCGGCGCGCGCGATGCCGGCAAGATGCGGCTTGAGGGCAAGGATTATGTCGTCGCGGATGGCGACGTGATGCATTTCCGGTTTGCGACGTAGAATTTCCACTCGGATCTGCTCTCTCCGCTCATTCCCGCGACCCGCCTCCGCTCGGTTCGAGCTGCGGCGGGTTCGAGTCCGCCGAAGCGGCGTAGCGGGAAGGCGGAAAGCGGGAATCCAGGACTTTTGCTTTGACTGGGTCCCCGTTTGCGCGGGGACGAGCGGATTGAATCGCCCCAAACCGTAGTCGCTACATCCCGCCGCGATTGCGGATGGCGCCGAGGTGCTCGTTGATGCGGAAAATGATCAGCACGTATTCGGCGATGATGCGTGCGACGATGACGCCGATCAGAATCCCGATCAGGCTGCCGATCACCGTGACCAGCCCGGTCAACGGGTTGATAAACATCGCCGCAAGTCCACCCAGGATGTTCGCCACGCCGTACAGAAGCGAGACAGCGACCATGAGCCAATAAAAAATCTTGATGATCGACGGGGTGATGAATCGTTCCCATTGGAACAGGTCGCGTAGCTCGAACATGGGGCCTCCTCTATCGACGAAGAACGGGGGCGCAACCTGCGTCCGAACGCTACCGTGACCGCCGCACCCCCCGACCGCGTGCGGCCGGAGACTGCACCGGCCGCACCTGCTGGTCAATCGCGATAGCAATGTGTTGCTTTTGCGCCGATTTCACGGTGCGTGTAGTCTGTCCCCAATACTAGTGGAGTGAATCGGACCACTAGGGAGTGAATTCGCACCATGACCGTCGCGGGCAACCAGGCCGCCGACGCCGCAACCGGATCGATGGCCCGGCGCGATGAACGGCGGGCCGCCGGCGTGGCCTGCGGCGCGCATGCGCTGCACGACGGCTTCACCGACGTCATCTTCGTGCTGTTGCCAATCTGGCAACGTGAATTTGGATTGGGCTACGCCGAAGTCGGACTGCTTCGCGGCCTCTATGCCGGCACCATGGCGACGTTCCAGATCCCCGCAGCGTTGCTGGCGGAACGGCTCGGCGCCGCGCCGGTGCTGGCGCTGGGGACCGCGCTCGCCGGTATCGGCTATTGCCTGGCCGGGGCGAGCACAGGCTTCGTCTTCCTCTTGCTTGCACTGCTGGTTGGCGGACTCGGCGCCAGCGCGCAGCATCCGCTCGGCTCGGCGTTGATGGCGCGCGCCTTTGCGGGACCGCGCTCGCTGAAGGCGCTCGGCACCTACAATTTCGCCGGCGACATCGGCAAGATGACGGTGCCGGCGGCCGCCGCACTCCTGCTCACGGTGATGACGTGGCAACCGGCGGTGATGTTGCTCGGCGTGGCCGGGATCGTTTGCGCCGCGGCGATCTTCCTGCTCACGCCGCGCTATGGCCCGGAGCCCGCCGCGACGGCGACGGTAGGCGCCGAGGACCGCCCTGTCGCGCCAGTCGCCGTGAGCCGCATCGCGTTTCCAGTGCTGTTGTCGATCGGCGTGATCGACAGCGCGATCCGCATGGCATTTTTGACGTTCCTGCCGTTCCTGCTCACCGCCAAGGGCGCCAGCCTGCCCACGATCGGACTGGCGCTGACGCTGGTATTCGCGGGCGGCGCCGCCGGCAAGCTGGTGTGTGCCTTCATCGGCGCCCGCATCGGCACGTTCGCGACGGTGTGCCTCACCGAGGGGCTGACCGCGGTGCTGATCCTGGCGCTGCTGCCGCTTTCGCTCGAAGCCGGTGTGCTGTTGCTGCCGGTCATCGGCGTTGCGCTCAACGGAACGTCGTCGGTGCTCTACGGAACAGTTCCGGATCTTGTCGCGCCGGAACGCCGCGCCCGCGCCTTCAGCATCTTCTATACCGGATCGATCGGCGCCGGCGCGCTGGCGCCGGCACTGTTCGGGGTCGTCGGCGATTGGCTCGGTGTGACCGCAGCGCTGGCCGTCGTGGCCTGCGTGGTGCTGCTGACTTTACCACTGGCACTGATCCTGAAGCCCTTGCTCCCCGCGCGTGTGTCCTGACCTGCCACATTGCGGGCCTTCTGAATTGCCACATTGATAGTCTCTGCCCCGACGTGTGCTGCGGGAACGCTGCGCGGGTAGAGGCGTTGAACCAGATGTGGAGGTATTCATGAGGGAACCCGTGCAGACATTATTTCGTCATGGGATGCTTGGTCTTGGGACGTTGACGCTCGCCCTGCTCGGTGGGCTTGCAATCGCCGGATCTGATGCGGCCGCGCAGATCGGCTCGACGCCGCCGCGGATCGAGGATGGACTCGTCGCGCGCGGCGATACGCGCAACGTGCCGCTTCGGCTGACACAAGAGCAGAAGCAGACGATTGCCGACGCTGTGCGCCGGGACAACAAGGCAGTCGAGCCGGCGGTGAGTTTCGTTCCGTCGATCGGCGCGCCGGTGCCGCCAGCGATCGAGCTTTACATGTTGCCCGACGCGGTGCTGGCGCAAGTGCCGGCGGCGAAAACCGTGAAGTACACGGTGGTGAAAAACCAGCTGCTCTTGATCGACCCCACGAACATGCGGGTTGTCGACATCATCCCGCAATAAGGGACGTCATTCCGCGCGATCGGCGGCGAGCGTGCTCACCGCCGCCGGCAGGGCGTCGAGATATGGCCCCATGAAGAAGGCTTCGCCGGTGCCGTCGCCGAAGTAGCGGTCATAGGCGTCGATCATCGCGCGCACCGGCGTGACGCAACTCGGCACCGAGGCGACGATAAGGTCGCCGAGATCGGTGGCGGGCGCCTGCTTGCGAAAGCGCGGATGGGCGGCAACGGTACGGGCGATGCAGTCGGTCGCCGATCGCACCAGCGCCTGAACCGCGACGGTCTTCTGCTGCAGCGATAATTGGCGCACGCCCGTAGCGTCATGGTCGAGCGTCGGTCCGGCGGCGACACTGACGGTCAACGCCACCCCGGCAAGCTTGGAAAGAATCATTTCGCTATCCCCAGTCCCGAAGGGATACTACCTGCAACGTGCGTGCCAGCGAAGTATTACCTTCGTAGGTGTGGACTTGGAGTCACACCCGGAACCCGATGGAACCTGAATTCAGCGCCGCGCGTTTGTTAGGCACGACAGACAACAGGAGCGTGCGATGGCGGACGGTGGCGGCAACAGTTTCATGGCATTCGTGCTCGGTGGCGTGGTTGTGGTTTTGGTGATCATTGGCATCGTGCTTTTCAACGGCGGCAATTTCGGCGGCGGCAGCACCAGCACCGTCAAGATCGAGGTTCCCAAGGTCACGAAGTAGCGCGCGCGGCATTTGACGGAAACTGCGGGCAAATTTGGATCAATGGTGCAGCGGCGGGAACGGCCCCGCCGCTGTCGCGTTGAGTCGTGTTTGGCGCAACTCAGGGCAAGGAGATCATCATGATGCCGAATTTCGGCCACGCAGCCGTTGTGCTCGCGCTGCTTGCGGGTACGTCATCGGCCGACGCGCAGTACTATCGGGACTACTATGACCGGCCGGTCGTCACCCAGCCGATTCCGCTCACCCAGGCCCAGCGGACCACCATCTACCGCACGATCATTCCGCAAGGCCGCGGCCGTCAGCCGATCGTCCGCGAGCGGATCGTGACGGAGCCGATTGCGCCCGTGGTCCGCGACCGCGTGGTTACCGGCGAGCTTGACGCGTACGCCTACGGTGATGCGTACGAACCGGCGCCGCGCTATCAGCGGCGATACGTCGAAGAGCCGGATGCCTATAGTGCCAATGCCTACGCGATCGGTTCGCGCGTCCCGGCCGCCACCCGGCTCGTGCCATTGCCGCCGGCATTGGTGGCGGAGGTTCCGGAGGTCCGCGCGTACCGGTACATGACCATCGGCGGCCGCGTGTTGCTGGTCGATCCCGACAGCGGAGTCATCGTCGCCGACGTGACGCAGTAAAGCGCTGCGTCACCAGTTACGCTTGAAGCCCGCCTTGAGGCTTCTGTTGAGATCACCGGCCGCGGTTTCACTTACCGCGCCGGTGATGCTCAGCGGCCCGCCGAACAATCTCTGTTCCGCGCTCAGCGACCGCAGCCACCGGTCGTCCGTGCTCGATGCGGCGGCGCCGATCGACAATGTCGTGCTCATCGGCAGGAAGGTGAAGCGGACGGCGTGATTCTCCTCGACGACGTTGCCGTTCGAGCCGTGCGCGACCGTCGGCACGCCCTGCAGCAGCGGCTGTACCCAGGCCAAGCCGTTCTGCAACGTGACCGACACGTCGTCGCCGACCGGCACTGACCGGCTCAGCATCACGCCAAATCGGCTCTGCTGGTAGGGATCGAGGCGGGTCTCGACCGACGTCTTGTCCCAGGCCATGAGGCCCGGTGCGCTGACATTGGCCCAGGCGACGCCGACCGTCTGCTGAGGCAGGGCGCCCGGCAGCCAATGCTCCAAGCGCAGGTCGGCGTAGGGCGTGACGTCGCGGTTGTCGATCCCGACTTTGCTGGTCCATCCGGCCGACGCAAGCCCGTGCGTGAAGCGCGACGGATCGATCGTGTGTCCGGACGGCAGCGTGAGCGCCGTCGAAAGGTCGACGGGCTGATCGAACGCGGTTGTCGCCTCCGCGGAGGGATCCGCGGCAACCACTGTTTCCTCCTCCGGCGCATCGTCCTCTTCGTCGGTCTGCGCATGCGCCGCCGTCGCGGCGAACAGGATCGCCAGCGCCGCGAGCGTGCGAGCCGTCAACCGCAGCAAATCCTCGGTCCGATGCATGATGTGTTCCGTGTCAAATCAAATGGGAATCCGAGTGCGCGAACGAGCGGGCATTTTTGGGACGGATTCTGGTCAATTCACCGGTATGAGATTAACAAATGGTTCTACGCGCTCGCCGGGCCGGCGTCACAGCAGCCGCCAGCGCAGGATCGCAACCAGCGGCTCCGGCAGGGTCAGGGTCGCGATCAGGAATTCCGGGTCGAGCGACAGCGCCGCTGCGCCGATCATCGAGATCGCGGTGGCCAGGATCATCATCCCGCCGAACATCTCATGATGCGGGTTGACCAGGCGGGCCAGCACGTAACGGAAGACCAGGTGGAGCTGCAGGATCGGCATCACCACCGACACCGGCGCGACCGCGAGCGCCAGGTAGAGGAACATCTGCGACACGGTGACCAGCACGCCGGAGGCGACGAACCACTTGGCCGGCACCGGATCGATCGCCAATACGTGGCGCAACTGCCCCGGCCACAGCAGCAGCAGCGCAACCACCGCGGTGGCGGCGCAATAGGAGATGAAACCGGCCGCCATGCTGTCGGCCAGGCTTCCGCGCTCGACCACGATGCGGATGAGGATCGGCGTCACGCCGTAACAGGCGGCGGCCAGCAGCCCGAACAGATAGCCTTCGGCGTAGCGCGGCCGGAACGGCGGCGGTCCGGCGGCGACCGAACGTCCACCGGCCGCGGCGCCGGCGTCGATGCGGCCGGCGGGCGCGGCATCGGACCGGTGCATCAGCGCCGGACCGAGGATCACCAGCACGATGCCCACGACACGCATCGGCGTCAGGCCCTCCTGCAACGCCGTGATGGCGAGGAACAGCGACACCACGAGGCTGAGCTGCACCACCGGGCCCGACAGGTTGGCGCCCATCGCCTTCACGGAGCGATAGTTGCAGTAGCGTCCGCAGATGAAATGCAGGAAGCCGGTGGCGGCCATGACCAGGATGGCGTCGCGCGGAAAATTCGCGATCGCGCCGAGCCCGCCGCCCGCCAGTGCGAACAGGAAGAACATCGGCATCCCGATCGGCACGCCGATCGCCAGCGCCTGCCCGACCGAACCGGTCAGGACGCCGCGCCGTGTCATGGCATTGTTCAAACCGAAGGAGGCTGCCGATAAGGCAGCGAGAACGGCTCCAAGCACGTGGCGGGACCCCCGGGAAGGACGCGGACGGCGTCCCGCGGGAGTTAGAGCATGATCCTCGCCTTCAGGTGAAATGTGTTTCCGGCAGGGGAGCCTTGAAACAGGGCCGTCTTCAGAGTCCGTTGACCATATGCCGCAGCACTTGATTGACCATGTCCACCGTGCGCGAAGGCGCGCCGGCGGCCGTTAAGATTGCGAGAGTGATCGCTCGCTAGCCTCAGGGTGGGACTTTGGGAGGTTACAATGCGATCCGCAATTCGCGTCAGTGCGTTGCTGCTTGTGCTCGGCGGCTGTCTGGGTCTGGTTACGGCGCAGCACGATGCCATCGGTGACGAGACGTCCGGCCTTGGTACGGCGGGCGTGGACACGACGGTCTATGGTGTTTACGGCTACGCCCCGATCGTGGACGACTACGACAACGAGGCGAATGAGACGACCGGCGGCATCAATCTGGCGGCCGCGCCGCGGCTGTCACTGTCCGACGAGCAGCGCGGCTTCATCTTTCTCGGTGTGGTCAGTCTGCCGGATGTTCCGGAGCTCGCCATCCGCGCGCCGCTACCCGGCGTACCGCTGTCGCAGGCGGTGAAGCTCCAGGAAATTCCGGCGATGGTGGTTCGCCGGATTCCGGAAGTGGATGGATACGGCTTCGTGAAGCTCGAAGACCGCATCCTGCTGGTCAGCACGGAGACTCGTCAGGTCGAGACGATGATCCCGCGCTACAAGCTCGTCTTCCACTGAGTCTTCACTGATACGCCGCGCCCCCCGGCGCGGCGCAGGGACGTCGCGCGTTATCCGCGCACGCCACGCACGTTGGCGTCACCCTTCCAGTGCGAAAGGCTCTCGGCGATGATTTTCGTCGATTGCATCGCTGACTGGCTCAGGTGCGCGTATTCGGTGATTTCGCGCTGAACCCGCGCACCCTCCTGGTGCAGGAGCTCCCGCAGCTGCTGCAGCTCGCCGATCAGCCGATCGACTTCCTGCACCGAAGTACCAGCCACGCGTTGCAGCAAGGTGCTGATGTTGTGCGCGACCAGTTCGCTGTCGCTCTCGGGCGCACGTCGCAGGGCCTGTCCGTCGCGGCGAACGAATTCCCGAATCTCACCTTCAACCCCGACGTCGCGCGGCTGCTGGTCACCATCGACAGCTTTGGTCGACTTGATTGCCGTCATTGAGTCACCCCCTGAAACGAAGCGCATCGTGCGCGAACCACACCCAGGGTGATTGCGGCATTAGAATGTGACCACTTCGCGGCCGGTAGCCTCTGATTCACATGACGATTTCGGGGCGAATAACGGCAATTTATTGCACTGGGCCGGCCAAATATGGGCGAAGGTACCCCGGGCGTCATCTGCCGGTCGCATGGCGGTGGTCGTTGGAAATGGCAGGTAATCAGGGTTGCAAGTTCCAGTTCGGCGACTGCCACAGCGTCTGCCAGTCCGATTCGGGGGTGGTGCAGCGCAGCCGGCGGTGCTCGACCTTGGAGAGCGCGAACCCGTTCAGCTCGCCGCTCCCCTGCCGATAGGTGTGCCGGACCTCGCGGGCGGGGCAGTTTTCGCTGCCGCGCCAGGCGGTCAGCGTCCTGGTCCGCGCCTCCCAGGTCATGAGGCCGGGCTGGCTCGACGCGCTGAAGCCGCCGCTCAGGGCGACCACCGGAAACGTCATCGGCGACGGTTCGAGCTCGACCGAGCGGTCGAACAGGAACGCGCGGCTGTCCGGCGTGACGCTGAAGCACGGTACCACCGCCATCAAGTGGCGGCCGTCGGCGGGCCGGAAGATCAAAACCGGGTATTTCGCAACCAGCGGCGCCGTGACGTTGCAATTGACGCGGTCGATGGCCGCCTTGAGCTGGCGCGGAATGTCGTCGAAACGCGTCACGATGAACGGCCGTCCGCCCGACGGCACCTGAATCGAATCCTGCTCCGCCGCGGGCGGCGCGGTGACGGCGGACAGCGGGTCGCCGGCGAAATCCGGCATGGCCGCGTCCTGGGCAACCGCCGGCGCCGCGGTCAACAGGACTGCAAGCACCGCAACGGCCGCTTTGCCGCGTCTGTGACGACGGGCTGACACGTCAATCCCCTATGATCACGTCGCGCTTCTGCCGCGCAACGCACCCTACTTAATAACCAATCAGAATCTCCGCCACCGTCGGGCGCACGGCGCGAACGCCGGCGTCGCTCGACTGCAATTCCTTAGCCGAAGCCAGCTGGCTGCGGGCATCTTGCGGCGCCTTCGGATCCGCGACGAAACGCATGCCCATCTTACAACCGCCCTGGAGCGACAACAGCGCGCCGCCATTCCAGTCGGCCGCCGTGCTGCCGTCGGCGCCGAAGGCGCTGAGCGCGAACGGCTTGCCGTTGAGCTTTTCCACCGCCGCGATCTGCGTGCCGAGCTTGATGCCGCGCGGCGCCGCCCAATTGGACTTGCCGTTGATGGCGATCACCTGCGTGCCGGAGCGCGAGCTGTCGTTGTTCCACAGCATTTCAAGCCGGCGCTGCGGATCGCGCGGGAATATCACCGAGGCCATGATCTTCGAATTATCGGGACCTTCGACCTCCGTATAGGCGACGTTGTCGGGTCCGAAGATCTGGGCGAGCCGGATATGGCTCGAATCGCGCGCGAAGGCGCCCCGGCAATCGATCTGCCGCGGCTGGCCGCCGCCTTTCGACGGTCGCTTCACCGCCTGCGGCATGTCTTTGCCGCCGGCCCGATCGAGCTCCTGTGCGCGCTGAATCTGCGCGGGCGTGAGCTCCTCGACGTCGTCGGGCGGCGGCTGCTTGGCCTTGGCTTTCGGCTTGGCCTTCGACTGCGCCGGCGGCGCGCCTCCCGGCTGATCGGGCCATTGCTGTGCTGCTGCGGGCGCCGCGACGGCTGCAATCAACGCCCAGAGAATCAAACGACGACGCATGAAAAAACTCCCACCCGGACTTCTTGCCCCTGGGGACATCATACACCGATTTGTGGCGGTGTTGGACGCGGCACCCCTCGCGCTACCGTGTGGCGGGGGGCCTTCCGTAGAAAACCGGGAGCCTTCTTAGAAAAAGCGGAGGCCGGCCGGCGCCAACCCCCGCTTTGCCGTCATCTAGGCGTTGTTACTTCGCGGCGGTGCGCAATCCGTCCCACGAGAACACGAAGTCCTGCTTGTCGAGCGGCTTGTGGCATTTGAAGCAGGCCGCGAGCACCGCCTTGGGATTGGGTGTCCGGTCCGTGAGGAACGCCTGGTATTGCCAGTCGCCGTTGCGGATCTCGTCGGGAACGTCCTTGCCCCAGCCGGGACGCTTCTCCATCACGGTATAGCCGACGATCTTGTCGGTCCGCACGAAGCGTCCGTTCGGCCCCTTCACCGGTTCGCCTTTGTCGTCGACCTGGGCGGCGTATTGAACCATCGTCAGCACGGTGCCGTCCGGCAGCGGCTTGCCGGCCTTGGCGGCGTCGATCGCGGCCTGGGTGCTGGCATAGAGCTGGCGCACCTGCTTGAGGTCGGCGCGGTCGACCGTCGAATACAGCACGCCCTTCGCGTAGTCGGCCGGGAACGCGATCAACTCGCCGCGCTGCGCGTGGCCGGACACGCCCGCGGCGCCGATCACGACCGCCGCGGCAATGGCGGATAGCAACATCGATCTGAACAACGTCATGAGAAGCCTCCCTCTGGCTGCCATGCGTTCGCGTTGGCGCGGCGCATGGACTGGCGACGGCCATGCTAGCCGTAGTTCGCGAAACCTGTCCGGGAGGTTGTTGCAAGGCACGGTCAAATGTCGGTGACCGTCCTCGGGGCGCAAATCACAAAATAAAAGACCCGGATCGTCGGGGGGGCGATCCGGGTCTGGGTCTTAGATCAAGATCGTCGGGGGGCGATCCTGGTCTGGGGGTTGGATCAAGATCGTCGGGGGAGGCGATCCTGATCCGGTTGGCCGTTCTTGGAGGCGGGCCTTAATCTCTGAAACTCGTTGTCAACGCACCATGCTGGCAGTGGCATTGCCGGCGGTGGTGCAGGCCAGATCGGTGCTCATGCCCGGCGCCGCGCAATTGACCGCACGAACCACCGTCCGGGTCTCCGTCTGGCTCATTCCCGGGCGGCTATGGGCCTGGGCGAGCGCGACGATCACGGTCAGTGCGATCACGGGCATTGCGAGGAAGCGGGCGGAAAGCATCGGTCTCACTCGGTTCGGGTGCGGGTCAACCCGCAGTGATCTCGATGTAGCAAGGCCATGTTTCCGGGTGATGTCGTCAAATGTTTCCGGAGTGTTACTTGCCGCCGCCGGGTCTGCCGGGCGCCGAAAGGGGCCGCGGCCCCGGCGCCGGAGACCGCTTGCGCCTTCGCGTCTAACCGCTTGCGGGGCCTTCGGTTTTGCGGGCGGAGCCGGCAGGCAACGAATACGCCGCTGCGGCGTTGTTCCCTCGATCTACCCCTGATGAGGAGAACGCCATGGCTGCGTTGCGCGCTGGTTTGATCACGGTTGCAATTTTGCTCGGTCTCGGCTTCGCGCTCGCGCAGCAGGGCGAAAATCTGGCCTCGCCGCAGCAAAAGAGCCAGCAGGAGAAGGCGCAGCAGAAGGAAGACGGCCGCGCCGGCACGACCGAGCCGAGTTCGCACACGCCGACCGCTCCCCCGGACGCGTCCTGGGTTTTCCAGAACGGCAAACTGGTGACGCCGGGCGCGCCCGCCGACAGCCAGACCGTCCCGGCCAAGTTTTCGGAGCGCAACAACGCGCTTGACGAATTGCCGACCATGGCGTTTCCGCTGCCGCTGACCGACGATCAACGCCAGCGCATCCGCGATGCCGTCAGCAAGACGCCGGTCGCCAATGCGACGACGCGTTCCGCCGAATTGCTGCCGAGCGACGTCGAGGTGCGCGCGTTGCCGGATCAAGTGACGGCGGAGATTCCGGCCGTGCGCAACCTCAGCTATGTGCGCACCAGCGCCGGCGTTCTGCTGATCAGCCCGGCCAATCGGATTGTCGTCGGCGAGATCGCAGCTCAAGGCGCGGCGAAGTAGGCCTCACGGTCGCGGCGCCGCGAGCCGTTTCGCGAAAGCTGACTTGCTCCTGCGCGAGCGCCGTGCCCGGCAATGTTGCAAGCATCAAGGCAAGCTTGGCGATCTGTGCCGCTGCCATCGTGCTACCGTTTCGCGTTCTGCTGCCGCCACGCCGCCGGCCGCTCGAACGTTCCTGCCCACATGCCGCGCCGGGCGTCGCGTGCTTCGCGCTCGGCGGCACCATAGCGCCCGCGGCTGTGGCGTGGATAGTCCAGCGCATGGCCGCCACGCACCATGGCGTCGCCGAGATCGAGATCGCCGGCCGTGCATACCGCGACGTCGCGATTGTATTGATCCACCTCGACCGGCGTGCAGGTCACGCTCGCGGCCGCCGATCGCGGCGGCGAGCGCGCGCGATGCCGCGCGTCCGCAGGAATAGGTCTTGCCGTTGGCGTCCTGGCAGTCCTGGTCGCGCTCCGGCGCGTCGATGCCGAACAGGCGGACACGCACGCCGGCCACCTCGAGCGAATCTCCGTCGGTGACGTGCGCGCGTCCGGTCACGGGCTCGCCCGGCGTGCGCGGCGGCGACTGCATGTAATGCGCCACCACCGCCAGCACGGCGACAATCACCAGCCACACCATGATGGAGTTTGAGCGGCGCAAATTAGCATCTCCGAATCGAGGCGCATTGTAGTCGCCGCCGGTGCGGAGAGGGCAGGGACGACAATGCCCTTGCGCCGCGCGTCGCCCCGCGTCACGCTGGATCTCAAGCGGGGCAGCGCCACGGGGCGCATAGCCCGCAGGGAGGAACGCCATGCAGAAGACGCTCATTGCTCTGACGATTGCCGCGATCGCGGCGTTGACGGCGTTCGCGCCGACCGACGGCGCGCGCGCCCAGCAGGGCGCGGTTCCGGCCGACGTGATCAAGGAGCTGGCGCCGACCGGCAAGCTGCGCGCCGGGATCAATCTCGGCAATTCGGTGCTGGCGCAAAAATCCGCCTCGGGCGAGCTTGGCGGCATCAGCGTCGAGCTGGCGCGGGAACTCGGCAAGCGCCTTGGCGTGCCGGTCGAGCTGGTCGAATTCCAGGCGGCGGGCCGTTCATTCGAGGCCATGGGCAAAGGCCAGACCGACGTGGCGTTCTTTGCGATCGAGCCCGTCCGCGCCGCCGAAGTGACGTTCTCGCCGCCCTATGCCGTGATCGACGGCGCCTACATGGTGGCCAAGGATTCGCCGCTGAAGACGCCGGCCGATGTCGACCGTCCCGGCATCCGCGTCGGTGTCGGGCTCGGCTCGGCGTACGACCTCTTTCTCACGCGCAGCTTGAAGAACGCGACGATCGTTCGCGCGAAGGTCGGCGGCGGTCAGGCCTCGATCGATTTGTTCTATGCCGAGAAGCTCGACGCCTCGGCCGGCGTGCGGCAGCCGCTCGAGGCGCACGCTAAGACCAATCCGAAGGTGCACGTGATGAAAGAGCCGTTCATGGCGATCCAGCAGGCCATGGGTGTACCGCCGGGCCGGCCGGCGGCGGCACGCTACGTGCGCGACTTCGTCGAGGAAATGAAGAAGAACGGCTTCGTCGCCGCCGCCCTGAAGCGCAGCGGCCAGTCGCCCGATCTGGTGGCGCCCCCGGCGGCGAATTGAGCGATTTACCTGTTCGTAGGTAAGGTGCATGCCCGGACCCAGTCCGGGCATGCTGCATTGATCCAGGAGTACGATTATCGTGACCACCGCCCCCTCCGCCGACGTCGTGAAATCGCTCGCTCCCACCGGCATGCTGCGCGCCGCGCTCAACATCGCCAATCCGGTGCTGGTGCAACGCAATCCGGTGACCGGGGCGCCGAGCGGCGTCACCGTCGATCTCGCGCAGGAGCTGGCGAAGCGGCTCGGCGTGCCGCTGCAGCAGGTCGTGATCGACGGCGCCGGAAAATCCTTCGACGCGGTGAAGACCGCCGCCTGCGACGTCGGCTTCCTCGCGGTCGAGCCCGCGCGCGCCGCCGAGGTCGATTTCACCGCGCCTTATGTCATCATCGAGGGCGTCTATGCGGTGCGCACGGACGGGCCGATCAAGAGCAACGACGACGTCGATCGCGCCGGCGTGCGCATCGCCGTCAACAAGGGCGCGGCCTACGATCTCTTCCTCACGCGCTCGCTCAAGCACGCAACGCTGCTGCGCGCGGAGGAATCCTTCGACATGTTCCTGCGCGAAGGTCTCGAAGCGGTCGCCGGCGTCAAGCAGGGTGTCGTGCGCTTCGTGGAAACAACCCCGGTGGCGCGCATGCTGCCCGGCCGCTTCATGGAGATCCAGCAGGCGATGTGCCTGCCCAAGGGCCGCGACGCCGGCGCGCGCTACCTTCGCTCCTTCGTCGAGGAGATGAAGGCGAGCGGATTCGTCGCCGAGGCGATCAAGCGGGCCGGGCAGGAGGCGACGGTGGCGCCTCCCGCGGGCTAAGCCACGCGGCGGCGCCGTCGCAACGCGGCTCCCTCGTCGGCGTAGAGCGGCTCTTCCGCTTTGCCCGTGCTGTCGTCGTAGAGCGGCACGCCGGGCGTGCGCGGAAGCCGCGAGACCGTGTCCCAGCGCGTTGCGACGTCCATCGGGCGCAGCGGACGACCCTCACGCGCTGCCGTCGCGTCGACGTGATCGGACGCAAGCCGCTCCAACGAACGCGTGCGAATGACGGGCGCCGCCGGCTGCGCGATCGGGCGAGACTCGCTCCGCATGCGCGACGCCGACAACAGCTTGAGCAAGGAGCGGACGATGATGGCGATGAATGCCACGCTCGCGGTCAGGAACAGCAGCAGATGACCGAGGCCGGGCGCCGGTTCGGATGGCTGCCCGGCGGCAGCCGCACCGGCGGGCGCGAGGGCGGGCCATACCGGTGGCATCTCGTCCTGCGCGCCCGCCGCCGCGGTCTCCGCCGCATCATCGCTGCCGGCCCCCGCCGTGGGTTCGTGATTGCTCGGCCCGGCTGCGTTCGACGTGAGAGGCCAGGCCGAGGAAAACTGTGCTGCGGTCACGGAGCTCGTATCGACTGTGTTGGCATCGACCGTGTTCGCGGTGTTCGCATCGATCGCGTTCGCATCCGTTGCCGCCACGGTTCGGCTTTCGGCCCGGTCCCGCTCGCGCGCCCGCGGGAGCGGCGGCGCCTCGTCCTCCATCAACGGGGCCGGTGCGAGCGCCGCCTTCCGCTCCGCCGCGATCGCCCGCCGCACCTTCGTGCCTTCGGCGCCCAGGTACCAGCAGCGGCGGCCGCTCGGACGTTCGAGCCGGTAGAACCAATGGCTGCCGCGCGGCGCGACGCCGCCCGGCCTGCTGAGGCATTCGCCGGCGGCATCTTTCTTTGCACTCGGCGCGGCGGTTTGCGCCTGGCCCGGTTGAGCGATCAGCGTGGCTGCAACGATCAGCGCGGCGATGGACGACGCGATCAGAGTCAGTCGGTTGAGCATGGAGTCCCCCGAGATCATGGTCGCCGCGTTTGTGCCGACGTGTGGTCGATCCCCGCACAACGCGACGCGTTCGCCGTCAACCTTGTCGGCGATTTCGGCCGGAGTCGGCCTTCAATGTGACGATTTGGGACACCTTGGTGCCGACCTACCGCCCGATGAACAAATCCACAGGAAGATCGCGGTGTGTGCACGCGAGCGCCAAAATTCCCGGCGTTTCGTCACATGTGTGGTTGGTAATTTGATCCGCCCGAACCTGCCTTCGGGTACCGGCGACTAATAAAGAGCGCGAGTGTGACGCAGGTCACATAACGCGTCGCCCGGTGCGCGCATGCTGTCGGAGTGTGCGGGCATCGTGGCCCGCGAGCAGAAACAAAACCGATCTAGGTAGGAAACGCGTCATGGACGCCCGCGCGAACAGTGCCCCGATGCTGGTGACGGTGCAGCCGTCGCGCGTCGCGCCGCGACTGCTCGCCGCCTATGCGATCGGCGCCACGTTGTGGGCGCCGGTCTTCGTGATCGTCGCCGGACAATTCGAAAGCGTGCTGACACGTTTCGTGTCCGGATTTTCGTTCGCCGGCGCGACGCAGATGTTCGCCATGATGTGGGCGCTGCGCTTCGTGCTCTATGTCGTCGGCGCGTACGGCCGCTGGGATTACGGCTACGGCGTCAACGGCGTGATCGTGAATCCGCGTCTCACGCTGGCCGAGAAGGCGCGGCGCATCGCGCGCGACTGGTTCGGCGTCGTGCTGGCGGCCGTGTGGATCTATTTCATGACGGCGGCGCTGCTCACGGCGATCGCCGGTCGCTAACCGCCGGTCATTGCTTGGTCACCATCCTCCGCTCATCCCCGCGCGAGCGGGAATCCAGGAATTGTTTTTTTTGATTCTGGGCTCCCGCCTGCGCAGAGCGGGAGCGAGCGGAGGATGATGTTCCGCGCGTCGAAACTGTCGACGCCTAATACTTGTGCCGCTCTCTCAGCAGCTCGCTCGCGATCTTCTTGAGCTCATCGCAATAGTCTTGTTCAACGAGGCGCTCGCCGAGTCGTCCCCAGTTGATGTAGCAAACGTCATTTTCGCCTGGATATGCGCCGAATTTGGCGCCGGTCGGAAGATGTTGAACTTGATATGGACCAACAGAAAATTGTTCGCGCGATGGCCTGGTGTCCATCCGTGCACCCCCGTTCTATTGCCGAACGCCAGGTGCAGTTGCGACGCACGCAACAGCCGCGGCTTCGGCAAACCCCCGATGTGCAAGACGAAACGGTACTGAACTCGCCCCCCGAATCGCAACTTGCATGCGATTTATGGAGGTTCCTAAAAAATCTCGGCCAATGTGTGTCACGCAAAGCGCAGTCAAAAAAAATTGCATGCGGCGTATGCAAAGTGAGAATCCATACTCGGTTACTTGCAGCGATTTCTCTGCACCGTTCAATTGCGTGCAGCGTTACGCGCGCGAACCGCGCTTGTGGAGAAGCTGTTGAAGGATTGTCGTGCGCACCTATTGAAACGGTCGCATCAATATCAGCGACATGATCTCGAACGACCGCGCACGTTTCGTGATGCGTCGGCTGCAAGACGTCAGGTGTGCAAAACGTCAAGCGATCAGGTGTGCGAATTCGATCGCGCTGTGACTCTGCTTTAGGCGGAACGCTTCGCGCGGCTACTTCTTGCCGTAGGGGTTCTGTCCCGGTTGGCCCTGCGCCGACGCGAACGGTGACGGCGCGGCGCCGGTGCCCTTCTTCTTGTTCTTGTCCTGCTTCGGCTTCTTCTTTTCCTTGTTCGATCTCATCTGACCCTTGGCCATGGAATCCTCCCGTCGTTGATGGTTGCGCGCCGCAGCTTGTCTCAGCCGCTCAGCTTCCTTGCACCACGCGGTGATCGCTGAGCTTCTTCACCACGCCCGATTCGAGGCCGGCGGCGACGGCCTCCTCTACCGTACACGCCTGCCCGCACTTGTGACAGGTCACGTTCAGGTCCGGCGCCAGCAGCGGCGGACCCGAAAAGCGATGATCAGCGCAATGCGGGCACTGCCCGATCGCGCCGAAGATGAAGTAATTGGCCATTCATTCTCCTTGTGGCGGCCGCTATCGGCCGCGTGGTTTCCAGCCGCCGCGCTGGCCCGGCTTGCCGCCGGTCGAGCGCGGACCCGAGCCCGGCCGATAGGGGTTTGCTTCCGGCCCGGGGCCCATCTCGTCGAGATCGGGTTTGCGCGGGCGCTTGTCGCCCGGGCGATGCGGCGCGACCTCGTGGGAGAGCGCGATGCCCATCTCGTCGAGCGAGGGCTTGTGGATGCGGCTGCGTTGCCCGGCGCCCACGGTGCGTTGTCCCGCTCACCCCTCACCCCGCCGCGCTTCGCGCGGCGACCCTCTCCCGCAAGGGGAGAGGGTGACCGAGATTGTGGCCCCGACGCGCCCGGCCGCTTCGCGGTCGGATCGTCGACCACCGCCAGCTCGGTCGCGCGCAGGCGCTTGAGCTCGTCGCGCAGCCGCGCGGCCTCCTCGAAGTCGAGATCGGCGGCGGCCTCGCGCATGCGCGTCTCGAGGTCGGCGACCACCGCCTCGAAATTGTGCCCGATGGTCGCGGTGTCCTCGTCGCCGATGCCGGTGATGCCGCCCGCGGTCGAGACCAGCACGTGGTCGCGCTCGTAGACCGAGTCGAGGATGTCGGCGATGCCCTTCTTGATGCTCTCGGGCGTGATGCCGTTCGCGGTGTTGTACTCGACCTGCTTCTCGCGGCGGCGGCTGGTCTCCGCCATCGCGCGCTGCATCGAGCCGGTCTCGGCGTCGGCGTAGAGGATCACCTTGCCGTCGACGTTGCGCGCCGCGCGGCCGATGGTCTGGATCAGCGAGGTCTCGCTGCGCAAGAAGCCTTCCTTGTCGGCGTCGAGGATCGCGACCAGCGCGCATTCCGGAATGTCGAGGCCCTCGCGCAGCAGGTTGATGCCGACCAGCGCGTCGAACGCGCCGAGCCGCAGATCGCGGATGATCTCGATGCGCTCGATGGTGTCGATGTCGGAGTGCATGTAGCGCACGCGGATGCCCTGCTCGTGCAGGTATTCGGTGAGGTCCTCGGCCATGCGCTTGGTCAGCACCGTGATCAGCGCGCGATAGCCTTGCCGCGCCACCGCGCGCACCTCGCCGACGAGATCGTCGACCTGCGTGCGCGCGGGCCTGACTTCGACGGGCGGATCGATCAGCCCGGTCGGGCGGATCACCTGCTCGACGAACACGCCGCCGGACTGGTCGATCTCCCAGCCGCCGGGCGTCGCCGACACCGCGACGGTCTGCGGCCGCATGGCGTCCCATTCCTCGAAGCGCAGCGGCCGGTTGTCCATGCAGGAGGGCAGGCGGAAGCCGTATTCGGCGAGCGTCGCCTTGCGCCGGAAGTCGCCGCGATACATGCCGCCGAGCTGCGGGATCGAGACGTGGCTCTCGTCGCAGAACACCAGCGCGTTGTCGGGCACGTATTCGAACAGCGTCGGCGGCGGCTCGCCCGGCTTGCGGCCGGTGAGATAGCGCGAATAGTTCTCGATGCCGGCGCAGCTTCCGGTCGCCTCCATCATCTCGATGTCGTAGATGGTGCGCTGCTCGAGCCGCTGCGCCTCCAGCAGGCGGCCGGCGGCGTTGAGCTGGTCGAGCCGCCATTTCAATTCCTGCTTGATGCCGGCGACCGCCTGGATCAGCGTCGGCCGCGGCGTCACGTAGTGCGAATTGGCGTAGATCTTCACGAACTCGAGCTCGTCGGACTTCTGCCCGGTGAGCGGATCGAACTCGTCGATCGATTCCACCTCGTCGCCGAACAGGTTGATGCGCCAGGCGCGGTCCTCGTAGTGCGCCGGGAACACGTCGACGGTGTCGCCGCGCACCCGGAACGAGCCGCGGAAGAAGTCGCCGGCGGTGCGCTTGTATTGCAGCGCGACCAGGTCGGCGAGCAGTTGCCGCTGGTTGATGCGCTCGCCGCGCTTGAGCGCGAACGTCATCGCCGAATAGGTCTCGACCGAGCCGATACCGTAGATGCACGACACCGACGCGACGATGATCACGTCGTCGCGCTCGAGCAGCGCGCGCGTCGCCGAGTGGCGCATGCGGTCGATCTGCTCGTTGATCGAGGATTCCTTCTCGATATAGGTGTCGGTGCGCGGGACGTAGGCTTCCGGCTGGTAGTAGTCGTAATAGCTGACGAAATACTCGACCGCGTTGTCGGGGAAGAAGCTCCTGAACTCGCCGTAGAGCTGCGCCGCCAGCGTCTTGTTGGGCGCGAGGATCAGCGCCGGGCGCTGCGTCTCCTCGATCACCTTCGCCATGGTGAAGGTCTTGCCCGAGCCGGTGACGCCGAGCAGCACCTGCATGCGGTCGTGGCGCTTCACGCCCTCGACCAGTTCCTTGATCGCGAGCGGCTGGTCGCCCTTGGGCTCGAAGTCGGACTTGATCACGAGCCGCTTGCCGCCTTCGGATTTCTCCGGGCGCGGCGGACGGTGCGGCGTCCAGATCTGTCCGGTCTGGGCTTGCTCGTTGAACTCCTTGCGGCCCTCGCGCAGCAGCCGTTCCAGCGCCTGCGCGGTGGCGGTGACGCCGGACGGCGCGGTGTTCTCGTCGACGTCCTCGTCGCCCGGCATGCGGTAGCCGAGCGCTTCCGCGAGCTTGGTGTTGATCGTCACCGGCTCGTTCGGGGTCTTGCCGACGTAGTCCGACTGCGGCGCCTCGTCGAAGCCCTTGGTCGATTTGCGCGCCCGGTGCGCGGCGGAAAAATCGGCGCGGCGGTCGAACGAATTGTCGGGCGGCGGCTTGATTCCGCTGGTCTCGGGCTTCTGGTCCATGCCCGGTCTGCGCGCCGACGCCGGCGGTGCCCTTGCCGATCGCGGGATTGAGCAGGTCGGCGAGCGAGGGTTCCATCGGCGACGAATCCGGGCGCGAGGCCTTCGCGCGCGTCGGCCTGGCGGGGTCCTTCTTGGAATGCTTCGCCGGATCGCGCGGCGGATTCTTGGGGGATTTGGCCATGCCCGCAATATGGGCTGGCGATCCGGGCGAGGGAAGGGCGCGGCCGCGCTCTGGTCCCCGGTCATTCCGAATCCGCCGGCGGCGTGCTATATATGCCATAAGATCAGGAGCACTCCGGTGGCCAAGGTCGTTTTCAAATCGCTCGCGACAAGCAAATCCGCAAAGGCGGCGGGGGCGCGCGCAATCGGCAAGAAGCGCGTCGCGACCCCGGACGGTGGCTGGAAGACCGTACGGACCTTGGACGTCTATAGCCCGAATTTCGACGACGCTTATCTCCATGCCTTCCGCAGCAACGTCGCCAAGGCGCGGCGTGAGAACAAGCGCCTCCTCGGCGTGGCCGACGTTGTCCCCCGCAAGCGTTGAGCCTCCGATCTTCTGGATGGTGGCCGGCCCGAACGGGTCCGGAAAGAGCAGCACTTACCAGACCCTTGAATACGAAGCCTCCGCTCGCTCGATCTGGATCATCAATCCCGATCTGCTGACCGTCCGTCTCCAGCAAGTGGAAGGACTTGAGCTTAAGGCTGCCAACCTGCAGGCTGTCCTGCGAATTGAAACCTGGCTCGAGGTGTCGATCCGGGCGCATCAAACGGTTGGTGTCGAGACCGTCCTGTCGACCGACAAGTACCGTCGCCTCGTTCTTGCGGCCAAAGCGCTGCAGTTCCGGATCCACCTCACCTACGTCATTCTCGATTCGCCGCAGCGAAGCATTGAGCGCGTGCAGATGCGGGTGAACAAGGGCGGCCATGCGGTGCCGGAAGACAAGATCGTGGAGCGCTACGCGCGTTCGCTCGACCAATTGCCGTGGTTTCTGGATGAAGCCGACGAGGCCTGGCTGCTCGACAACTCCGAGGCGTCGCCCAAGCTGATGGGGCGCAAGCGCGACGGCGTCGTCACGCTCGACCCCGAGCATTGCCGCAGGTCGTCGCCGCCGTCGAAAAAATCAGGACGGCCTAGCTGGCGTGAGCCCATCGCCTGCATTCGCGGCCTCGTCTATGATCAAGACAAAGGGCGGCAAGCCCATCGGGAGTCAAACGAGGGGAGGGACACCGTGCGCGATCGACGCAAGCTGACGCGGCGGCAGCTGTTGCAGGCATCGGCGGCCGTCGCCGCCACGCCGCTCATTGGCGCGCCGCTTTTGGGCCGCGGCGCTTTCGCCCAGACCGAATGGCCGTCGCGGCCGGTGCGGGTGATCGTGCCCTATCCGCCGGCGGGCGGCGCCGACACCGTGAGCCGCATCCTGTTCCAGAAGCTCGGCGAGCTGTGGAACGCGCAATTCGTGATCGACAATCGCGGCGGCGCCGGCGGCACCATCGGCGCGGCGGCGGCCGCCAAGGCCGAGCGCGACGGCTACACCGTGCTGTATGACGCCACCGCGCATTCGGTGAACCCGTTCCTCTATCCGAAGCTGCCCTACGACACCGTCAAGGATTTCCAGGCGGTGTTCCTGGCCTCGCTGGTCGCGAACATCCTGGTCATCAACAATGCGGTGCCGGCAAAGACCATCGACGACGTGATCGCGCTCGCCAAGGCGACGCCGGGCGGGCTCGACTTTGCGTCGTCCGGCAACGGCACCGTGCAGCATCTGTCGCTCGAGCTGTTCCGGATGCGCGCCGGCGTGAAGCTCAACCACATTCCCTATCGCGGCGGCGCGCCGGCGCTGAACGACGTCATCGGCGGCCAGGTGAAATTCTTCTTCTCCAACGGCGCGTCCTCGGTCGGCCACATCCAGGGCAAGGCGCTGAAAGCGATCGCGCACACCGGGCGGGGCCGGCTCGGCACGCTGCCCGATCTGCCGGCGGTGGCGGAGACGCTGCCGGGCTTCGAGGCCTATGAGTGGAACGGCGTGTTCGTGCCGAACGGCACGCCGGCGGCGATCGTGCAGAAGCTCAACGCCGGGCTCAACCTTGTGCTGCGTCAGGCCGACGTCGTCGCCCGCCTCAAGCAGCTCAATGTCGAATTCCGCGAGAACACGCCCGACGAATTCCGCGCCTTCGTAAAGGCGGAGATGGAAAAGTGGGAGCGCGTGGTCAAGGAAGCCAACATCAAGCTTGGATGAGCACGCCGCCGTGAGTGAAACCAACGAACCGCCGCGGATCGCCGGCCCGGTCGCGCATCCGCGCCGTCCCGCCGAAATGCCGGTGCCGGGCGCGTGGGACACGCACGCGCATATCTTCGGCCCGGTGGATCGCTTTCCGTTCGCGCCCGGCCGCGGCTACACGCCGCCGGAGGCGCCGGTCGAGGCCTTCATCGCGCTGCACGACCACCTCGGCATCGCGCGCGGCGTGATCGTGCAGGGCAACGCCCACGGCCTCGACAACACCGTGGTGCTCGACGCGCTCAAGCGCTTTCCGGATCGCTTCCGCGGCGTCGCCATCACCGACACGCGCATTGCGCCCGCGACGTTGCGCGAATGGCACCGGCTCGGCATGCGGGGGCTGCGCTTCCATTTGTTTCCGCCCGGCGGCAAGCCCACGATGGTGCGCGGGGTCGGCCTCGACGTGTTCGAGGTGTTCCGGCCGGCGATGCGCGAGCTCGGCTGGATCATGCAGACGTGGTGCGACTACCGCGTGCTGATTGAAATCGGAGGGCCTGCTGCGCGAGATCGCGTCGGAGATGCCGGTCGTGCTCGACCACATCCTCCACATGCCGGCGGAGCGCGGCACCAGCGATCCCGCTTTCCAGACGCTGCTACGGCTGGTCGGGGAGGGCGTGGTGCATGTGAAGCTGTCGGCGCCCTATCGCCTGTCGCAGCAATACCCGGACTATCCGGACGCGCAGCCGTTCCACGCGGCGTTGCTGCGCGCCAATCCGGAGCGGCTCTCTGGGGCACCGACTGGCCGCACCCGCAGATCGCCGCCGAGCTGATGCCGGACGACGGGCAGTTGGTGGATCTGTTCCACCAGTGGACGCCAAAGATCGAGGACCGCCGGCGCATCCTGGTGGACACGCCGGCGCGGCTGTTCGATCGCGCGTGATCAGAGCAGCAGGCGCGTACGGAAATTATTGTGCCCTCGCCCCGCTTGCGGGGAGAGGGCGAGGCAGTCTTGAAGCGATGGAGATTGGGTGAGGGGGACTCTCAGCAAAATCCGATCTGTTGATCGTCCCCCTCACCCAATCTCGGTTTGCTGAGCGACCCTCTTGCCCTCTCCCCGCAAGCGGGGCGAGGGCCCAGCCACAACCGTCGCAATGCGCGGCGAAACGATCAACTCGCGATCGTGGAAAAATTCTTCGCCATGTGCTCGGCGCCGCGCAGCGACACCGCCATCAGCGTGTTGGTCGGATTGACCGCGCCTTCGGTCGGGAACAGGCCGCCGCCGGCGAGGTAGAGGTTCGCCAGCTCGTGGGTCTGCCCGTAGCTGTTGGTCACCGAGTTCGACGCATCGGTCCCCATGACGGTGCCGCCGAGCAGATGCGACGACCCTGGCGCCGCGCCGCCGCCCTTCCAGGCTTCCTTCGGCTTGGCGGCCTTGACGATCTCGAAGGCCTCGTCGCGTCCGGCATCCCAGCAGTCGATCGTCGCCTGCTCGAATTCGTGGATGATGCGCGCGATCGGCAGCCCGAATTCGTCCTTCTGGCTCGACAGCTCGACGCGGTTCTCCGCGCGCGGCAGCTCCTCGCCCGAGTTGCCGATGCGGGTGAGCCCGCGCACCGCGTGCTTCATGAAATCGGCGAGCGGGGGCCCGAACAGGTCGGGCCGCGCACCCGACAGGCCGGCGTTCGGCTTCATGGCCGAGCCGCTGCGAATGAAGGTGCTGCCGAAGCCTTTCTTGGCGTGCGTCTTGCCGTAGAGCTCATACGACATGAACTGATAGGCGGCGGTGCCCATGTGGTTCTCGACGTCCTCGTCGAACATCGCCCATGCCGTCGACAGCGCATGGCACATCAGATACTTGCCGACCAGCTCGTTCTTGTTGGCAAGGCCCTTCGGGTGCTTGTCGGTCGCGGAGTTGAGCATGATGCGCGGGTTTTCCGCGGAGTAGGCGGCGAGCACGACGACGCCCGCCGGCTGCACGTGCTGCTCGCGCTTGCCGTCGTAGTATTCGACGCCGGTCACGCGGTCGCCGCCCGGGTTGGTGAGCACGCGTGTGACGTAGCTGAACGGGCGCAGCTCGGCGCCGCGCTGGCGCGCGTCGCGCAGATGGCCGACCAGCGGCGAGGCGCCGGCACCGATGGCGCAGCCGGCATGGCACCAGCCGCAATTGGTGCAGGCCGGGCGGCCTTGGTACGGGATGCTGTTGATCGATGTCGGCATTGCCGCGAGCGGAATGCCATGCGCCTTGAACGCGTCGTTGAAGATCGTGCCGTTCCGGAACGCCTTCATCGGCGGCATCGGATAGTCCTTGGCGATCGGGAACCAGCGCCGTTCCTGCGCCGCGTCGCCGGCGATGCCGACGTCCTCGGCGATGCGGTCGTAGTAGGGCGAGAGGTCGTCGTAGGAGATCGGCCAGTCGAGGCCGCGGCCGTGCTGGCTCTTCACCCTGAAATCGTCCGGATGCAGGCGCGGCCAGTTGGCGTAGAAGTGCAGCATCGAGCCGCCGGTGCCCCAGCCCGCGTTCGCGCCGTGGCCGGGCGGGTTGCGGCCGGCGAGCTCGAAGCGCGGCGCGTGCTTGAGGCGCTTCGCCCACATCTCCGAGCTGACGAACTCCTTCATGTCCCAGTCGGGGCCGAATTCGAGCACCACGACCTTCTTGCCGGCGCGCGCCAGCACGTCCGCGAACACCGCGCCGGAGGGACCGGCGCCAACGATCACGACGTCGACTTTTTCTTGCGTTGCCATGTCACCACCTCGCATTGGAGAGGGCATGTCCCGGATCATGGGCAGCGTGAAGCGAAGCGAAACGTGGCCATGATCGGCCCTGGTTGGTCAGCAAGACGGAGCGGGACTGCAGCGCATACTGCGTGCTGCGCAGCGCGGATCAGCTTGCGATCGCTGCTGAAGTTCTTCGCCATGTGCTCGGCGGCGCGCAGCGTCACCGCCATGATCGTGTTGGTCGGATTGACCGAGCCTTCGGTCGGGAACAGCCCGGCGCCGCCGATGTAGAGATTGGCCAGCTCGTGGGTCTGCCCGTAGCTGTTGGTGACCGAGTTCGACGCATCCGTGCCCATGATGGTGCCGCCGATCAGATGCGCCGTTCCCGGTCCGCCGCCTCTCCACACTTCCTTCGGATTGGCCGCCTTTGCGATTGCGAAGGCTTCCTCGCGCCCGAACTCCCAGCTTCCGATCGCGTCCTGATCGTAGCTGTGGGTGATGCGCGCGATCGGCAGTCCGAACTCGTCTTTGTCGCTCGACAGCTCGACGCGATTTTCCGCGAGCGGCATCTGCTCGCCGAACAGGCCGATGCGGGTGAGGCCGCGCGCCGCGCGCTTCATGAAGTCGTCGAGCGGCGCCCCGAACAGATCGGGCCGCGCGCTGGCGAGGCCGACATTCGGCTTCATCGCCGCGCCGGTGCGCAGGAAGATGCTGCCGAAACCTTTCTTGGGGCGAGTTTTGTTGTCGTAGTGCTCGTACGACATCATCTGGTTGGCCTGGGTGCCCATGTAGTTCTGGATGTCTTCGTCGAACAGCGCCCAGACGTTGGCGGCCGTGTGGCACATCAGATATTTGCCGACCAGCTCGTTGCGGTTCGCAAGCCCCTTCGGGTGCTTGTCGGTCGCCGAGTTGAACATGATGCGCGGCGTTTCCGCCGCATAGGCGGCGAGCACGACGACCCCGGCGGGCTGGACATGCTGCTCGCGCTTGGCGTCGTAGTATTCGACGCCGGTGACGCGGTCGCCGCTCGGATTGGTGAGCACGCGCGTGACGTAGCTGAACGGCCGCACCTCCGCGCCAAGCTTGCGCGCGTCGCGCAGGTGGCTCACCAGCGGCGTGCCGTGCGCGCCGCTCGCGCAGCCGACATGGCACCAGCCGCAGTTCACGCAGGCCGGGCGGCCCTTGTAGTCGGTGCTGTTGATGGCGACCGGCATCGGCGCCAGCGGAAAGCCGTGCGCCGCAAACGCTTCGTTGAAGACCGTGCCTGCCCGGAAGTTCTTCAGCGGCGGCATCGGATAGTCCTTGCCGACCGGATACCAGCGCCGCTCGGCGGCGGCGTCGCCGGACACGCCGATGTCCTCGGCGGCGCGGTCGTACCAGGGCGACAGCTCGTCATAGGAGATCGGCCAGTCGAGACCCTTGCCGTACTGACTCTTCACCCGGAAATCGACCGGATGCATGCGCGGCCAGTTGGCGAAGAAGTGGATCATCGCGCCGCCGGTGCCCCAGCCGGCGTTCGAGCCGTGACCGGACGGGTTGCGGCCGGTGCGTCTGGAACGGCGGCGCGTGCTTGAGCTTCCTGCCCCAGATCTCGGAGCTGACGAAGTCTTTCAGCTCCCAGTCCGGCCCGTATTCGAGCAGCACGACCTTCTTGCCGGCGCGCGCCAGCACGTCGGCGAAGATCGCGCCGGAGGGACCGGCGCCGACGATCGCGACGTCGACTTTTTCCTGCGTCGCCATGTCACCACCTCGCCTTGGGAGCGACCAGCGGCATATAGGGCACGCCGAGCTTCTCGAAGCCTTCGACGGTGCCGTAGACGACGTCGACGGCGTCGCCGCGGAACGCGTTGTAGATCGCGCCCTGCGGCGGTCCCTTCCAGTCCGGGTGCTTGCCGACGCGCATGGTGCCGATGAACGCGGTCTGCTCGGCGGCGGTCAGCTGCGCAAACGGCTTGCCGTGCTGGGTCTGGCATGCGCCGTCGACGGCGTTCAGCGCCGCACGGTAGAAGTTGACGAAGGGCGGGCGCACATTGCCGATGCGGATGCCGAGCAGCGCGTCGTGCGGCGGCACCGAGCATTGCTGATCGACGAAATGCGCGATACCGGCCTCGCGCGCGCCGGGCACCAGCGTCTCGCTGACGGCTTCGAGCCGGAGCGCTTCGTCGGCGCTCAACACCTTGAGCGGGACCTTTTGCGCGCGCGCTTCGCTTGGCAGCAGCAGAACTTCAACGCCGCCGACGGTGAATGCCAACGCACCCGCCGTGGCGCCCCGCACGAATGTGCGGCGCCCGATATTGTCCATGGTGTCCTCCCGTCGAGCGCCCTTGATGGGCGCTTCGCATTCTCATTGATTGCGCCAGCCGTCCCCGGCGGGCAGGGACAAGGCTACTGCCGCGCGTCGCCGACGTCACGGGAAATTTTCATTATTCTAAGTCGAGGGACGATCTTGGTGTCTAACTCGTCATGCCCGCGCTTGTCGCGGGCATCCACGTGTTAGTCGCCATTTTCAGTCAAAGACGTGGATGGCCGGGACAAGCCCGGCCATGACGCGAAGAGAGGTCATCACATTCACTGCTACGCGATCACTTCTTCAGCCCGGCCGACTCCGCGACACGCGCCCATTGCGCGATCTCGGTCTTGATGTAGCCGGAGAACTCGTCGGGCGTGCCGCCGAGCGTCTCGAACCCTTGCTTGCGCAAGGCCTGGATGACGTCATCCATCTTCAGCGCCTCGTTGATCCCGACCGAGACCTTGTCGACGATCTCGCGTGGCGTGCCGGCGGGCGCCAGCATGCCGAACCAGAGGCCGGCGTCGAAACCCTTATATCCGGCGTCGGCCATGGTTGGCAGATTGGGCAGCACGTTGGGGCTCGTCGCTGCGATCGCCGTCAACCCGCCCGACTGGATATGCGGCAATACCGTCGGCGCCGGCGAGAACATCACCGAGATGCGGCCGGCCAGGAGATCGGTAAGCGACTGCGCGCTGCCGGGGTAGGGCACATGCGTGAGCTTGATGCCGGCCTGGATATTGAGCAGCTCGCCGTAGACGTGCAGCGCGCTGCCGACGCCGGAGGAGCCGTACATCATCTGCTCGCGCTTCGCCGCCGCCACCAGGTCGGCGACGGTGCGGAATCTGGTCGAGGGATGCGCCACCAGGATGTTCGGCACCGTGGTGACGAGCGCCACCGGCGCAAAATCCTTGGCGAAGTCGAAACTGAGCTTCGAGATGGTCGCGTTGATGGTGTTGGCGACCGTGCCCATCAACAGCGTGTAGCCGTCCTTCGGCGCGCGCGCGACGAATTCGGCGGCGAGATTGCTGCCGGCGCCGGCGCGGCTCTCGACCACGAATTGCTGGCCGTATTTCAGGCTGAGCTTCTGCGCCACCGTGCGCGCC
This sequence comes from uncultured Alphaproteobacteria bacterium, assembly GCA_963785745.1. Taxonomy (GTDB): domain Bacteria; phylum Pseudomonadota; class Alphaproteobacteria; order Rhizobiales; family Xanthobacteraceae; genus VAZQ01. The sequence continues at coordinate 320,094 of CAWAWR010000021.1, read as the reverse complement.
GAGTAGTCGGCGGTCGAGCCCGGCCCGAACCCGACGATGATGCGCACCGGCCGCGACGGATAGTCGTCGGCTATGGCAAGCGCGGCGATGAAACCGGCCGCGAGTGCCAGCGCCGCGAACGTAGTGCTCGCGGCGACGCGCGTGGGCGCCAGCATGCGTTCCTCCCCGTTTTTTATGCCGGCAGGATAGCATGGCGGCCCGACGCGCGACGGCCTTTTGCGGCCGCGGCATTCCGTCCATATATAGCGGCGACTGCGTGAGCGGCGTTGCTTCCGCGCGTTGCCTAGCGAGGGATAGTCAGATGATCGACCTGCATTATTGGACGACGCCGAACGGCCACAAGGTCACGATCTTTCTCGAAGAAGCCGGATTGCCGTACAAGATCTTCCCCGTGAACATCGGCAAGGGCGAGCAGTTCAAGCGCGAGTTCCTGGCGATCTCGCCGAACAACCGCATCCCCGCGATGGTCGATCACGATCCGCCCGGCGGCGGCGCGCCGATCGCGGTGTTCGAGTCGGGCGCGATGCTGCTCTATCTCGCCGAGAAGACCGGCAAGTACATCGCCAAGGATATTCGCGGCCGCACCGACACCATGCAGTGGCTGTTCTGGCAGATGGGCAATCTCGGGCCGATGTCGGGCCAGAACAATCACTTCAGCAACTACACGGTCGAGAAATATCCCTACGCGATCGACCGCTACCACAACGAGGTGAACCGGCTCTACGGCGTGCTCAACACGCGGCTCGCCGATCGCCCCTATATCGCGGGCGAGTATTCGATCGCCGACATGGCGAGCTATCCGTGGGTGGCGATCTACGAGCGCCAGCACCAGCCGATCGAGGACTTCCCGCACGTCAAGCGCTGGCACGACGCCATCAAGGCGCGGCCGGCGGTCGGGCGCGCCTACGCCAAGGCGAAGGAGATCAATCCGAACCCGCCCGGCATCCGAACCGCGGAAGAGCGCGCCATCCTGTTCGGGCAGAGCGCGGCGTCGGTGCAGGCGGCGGTGCGGTAGCGGATCGCGCGTCAGCGCGCGTCGCGGAACGCCTGCGCGAACTTGTTGAGGTCAGCGGCGTTCACGTCCGACACGGCCACGTAGGAAACGCCGTCGGCGTTCCACTGGACCACGTTATAGCCGCGGACCGCTGTGGCAGTCTGGTTCATCGACGCGTGTGCCGCATCGGGGATGGCGGTCAGACTGATCAGGTGCTGCCGGATCTGATAAACAAGCGTCGGCACGCCGGCGCGTCCGACCACGTCGACGCGGCCGCCGACCAGCTTGAAGCCTGCCTGGCTGAGATCGGCAACACGCGGGGCCTGCGGAATCCTGCCGTTGAACCATGGCTTGACGACGTGCCCGTCTCCCGACGCGACGTCGATGGGCTGCGGCGCAATCAGTGCACGCAGATGGCCGGCGACGACGGGTTCGAGCACGTCGTCGCTTGTGGGCGTGCGCGTGACGAGCCAGGTCGCGCTGCTGGAGACGACCATGGCTAGGGCGATGGAAGCCGCCATCGCGCGCCATCCGGGCGTGCGGCTCGTGCGCCCGATGCCGACGGCCGCACGGACGCGTGCTTCGAGGCCCGGTGGCAATTCGGTCGCCGGCAGTTTTTCGCGCAAGGCGCGGCGCAGCGCTTCGATGCGCGCAGTCTCGGCCGCCAGCGCAGGCTCTGCTGCGATCTGCTGCTCGACGGCGATCGCGTTCACGGGATCGAGCTCGCCGTCGACATAGGCATGCACGAGCAGCCTTGACCGGTCGTTGTCTGATTGCACAGCCGACGTCATGGTTCGTCCCGCACCGTTTCAATCAGCCGCTGACGCGCGCGCGCCAGACGGGACATGACAGTCCCGATCGGTGTTTCAGTCACCTGCGAAATCTCCCGATAGTCGAGTCCCTGCAGGTCGCGCAACACCAGCGTCTCCCTGAACGGAGAAGGCAGCGCTGCGATTGCCGTTTCGAGCCGCGCTGCATCCGCCTTGGCGATGATCTCGGTCTCGGGATCGACCGTGGAGTTCCAATTCTCCATATCTCCCGACCGCGCGTGTCGGCGTTCGATCGCGGCAAGGTCATCCACCGCGACAAGCACGGCAGGTCGCGACTTGGCCATCCAGCTCAGCGCAGTGTTGCGCACGATCGTCAGCACCCAAGCGCGCGCATTGCCTCCGGCATACCGGCGGATAGCGCGGAAAGCTCTCAGGCTGGCTTCTTGAACGACGTCTTCGGCGTCGGTCCGCGTGCCCGTCATCCAGCGCGCCAATGCATAGGCCTCGCCGAGATACGGAATCACTACGGCAGCAAACAGCGCCTTGTCGTCGTCGGCCGACACCCTGCATTCCTCAGTTCAGGGCGCCCAGCACGGCCAGCAACCCTAATAAGACCGGCGCACCAAGCGTTTTATTCCCGAGAAGAAATTTCCCCGCGGCGGGAATTTTCCGGAAGCACTTCAAGTCATTTCAGACGTGTTCCGTCACAAAGTTCTTAATTCTAATGCTGGAGAGCATGGATGATCAACAATCCACAAGTACCAAGCGTACTAAACTCTACGGATACACAATCAAAGGTTGCTTCGCGCATCTTCGGGCGAGCGGCGATGGCGACAGCCTTGATGATGGCAGCGATCGCGGCGCTCGCCGTCACAAGCCTGGTCCAAAGCAACGAGCGTGCAACCGCCAGGTCCAGTGACTCGGTCCTATCCGAGCAGTCGACGTCGACATCGGGCATGCCGATGTCCGTTCCGCTCGATTCCGGCGAGGTCGGTCCCTTTGCCTTCGGCTACCTGGTTTTTGAAAACGACCCGGCCGACGGAGTGGCCGGCTTCGGTCCCCTGCCGCCGCGCGCGCCTGCGCAATGACATCGGGAAAGCAGGATAGCGTCATGAGCAAGCCTATCAATTTCCGACACTCCGCAGGGATCACCTCGGCGTCCGCGCATCCGGAACTCGCGAGCGGCGACTTTGCGATTCCGCCACGGCCCTTTGTCTCGACCGCGGCCATAAGCCGGTCTGTTACCTACGACCGGCGCCGCGCGATGGGGGGCACGCTCGCCATGGTCGCTATTGCGGCACTGTTGTTGACGATTCCCTTCCGGGGCGGCGCCACGTCGAATGATGGAGACATCGAGAAGCAGAAATTTGCCCGAACGTGCATGCAGTGGCACCTGGCGGCCGGCGCGGTCGTGTCGCGGCTGGTGCAGAGCACGCGCGACGGCGATCTGGCGCAAGTCGGCGATTCCGTTTTTCGGATGCGACGGGCCCGCCGGAATTGCGAAGCGGGCTGGGTCACGCTGGCGTGCCAGGACTACCACAGCGTCGCGGCAAACGTGCCGGGCTACGCGATGACCAACGAGCTTTTTCCGTGCGCGCGGGTCGCTGCGGTTCCCACCGATTGACGACCTGGGTGGGCATTGCCCGGCTGCAAGGAAGATTGCCTGCGCGGGAACAGGACACTCGTTATCGAGTTTACTTGAGGTGGCCTTCTCTCAAGGAGGTAGAACATGAGAGCAATCGTGACATCGACAGTTGTTGTTGCGGCCATCTTGTTCGCGGGATCGGCTGTTGCACAGCAGCAGCAACTCACTGGAACAGGGCAGTTCTGTATCAAAGGCGCAACCGGTCCGATCAAGTGCGAGCATCAGACCATGTCGCAGTGCGAACAAGCACGACCCGTAGGCTCCCCTGATCAATGCCTGGCCCGGTCTCAGGCGGAGGGCACCGTCGGAGGTCCTGCTCAGCGTCAACCGGCGCCGCCTCCGGGAGCCCAGAAAGACTGAATTTGCCGGACCCCGCCTGGCACAAGAGCCGCCCGGTCACCACGCCGGGCGCTTTGCTTTGCACTTAAGCGCTCGGGCGAGGCTCACGTCTCGTATGGCGGAACCTCGGCGCCCGTGGCTGGTTGATGCATCTCTACACGCAAGGAAGAATAGAGATGGCCAGCCCGCAAGAGATTGAAGCCAAATTCTGGAAGGCGTTGAAATCCGACATGACCTTGATGCTTGGTCTTGACGGCGTCGAAGACGGCCACGCCCGGCCGATGACCGCGCAGCTCGACGGCGAGCGAAGTCCGATCTGGTTCTTCACGTCCAAGGACAACGGCATCGTCCAGAATCTCGGCAAGGGAAACCGCGCGATTGCAACCTTCGCGTCGAAGGGCCACGATATTTTCGCGACGCTTCACGGCACCGTGAGTTTGGACAACGATCGCGCGACCATCGACCGGTTGTGGAATCGGTATATCGCGGCATGGTTCGAGGGCGGCAAGGACGATCCCAAGCTCGCGCTGCTGCGCCTCGATGCCGAACGCGCGGAAATCTGGGTCGACGCATCAAGCCTGGTTGCGGGCATCAAGCTCTTGCTCGGCGTCGACCCCAAGAAGGATTATCGGGACAAGGTCGCCGACGTATCCCTGCGATAGAGCTGTCGCGTTTGAGAGGACTATCCGCTCGTACACCAGCTTACGCCAGATGCGGAATCTTCGGCCGCTCGCCCTTCGCCTTGCCTGATATCGGCGGGCGCGGCAGCTTGGTCGGGCCGGGCTCCATGGTGAAGGTGTAGTCGAGCGAATACCACGGCCCCTTCACGTCCGCCGCCGGCGCCGGCTCGTTCTCGTGCCGCACGTAATTGCCGATCAGGCGGCGCGTCACGCCGAACTGCACGTCTGAATCGATGAACTTGTCGTCCTGGACGTAGATCTGCGAGATCAGCGTCTTGAAGCCGTCCTTGCTGGCCAGGAAGTGCAGATGCGCGGGCCGCATGTTGTGGCGGCCCTGTGCGCGCAAGAGGTCGCCGGTCGGCCCGTCGATCGGAATCGGATAGCCGGCGGGCTTGATGCTGCGGAAGGCGATGCGGCCGTCCGTGTCGGTGACGAACTTGCCGCGCAGATTCATGTCGGCCTGCACCGGGTCCTGGTTCTCGTAGAAACCTTCGGTCGACGAATGCCAGATATCGACCTCGGCGCCGGCGACCGGCTTGCCGGCGGCGTCGACGAATTTTGCATTGACGAACATCGCTTCGCCCGGCGTCGGCGAGCGCACGATCGAGCCGCCGTTTTCCGTCGGCGGCGAATGCATGCGCCAGAACGGGCCGAGCAGGCTCGCGTCGGTCTCCGAATAGCCGTCGCCGTGGTTGAGCATGACGATGAGCTGCGAGAAGCCGAGCGAGCCCGAGATCAGCACCGCCTCGTTGTGGGTCTCGTTCGAGGCCTGGCCGATCCTGACGATGGTGTTCATCGCCTCGCGGAATTCCTCCTCGGTCAGCTTCACCTCGCGGGCGAAATCGTGCAGGTGGCGCACGAAGGCGGCCATGACCTCGCGGAAGCGCGCATTGGGCGCGCGCTCGAGCTCCGCCAGCACGGCTTTGGTGACGTCTTTTTCGGTTTCGAGGATCATGCTGCTTCCGCCCGTCATGGTCAGGGCACGGCCCCGCGTTTTGTCGGTGCCCCTAATAGCCGTCGCCAACACAGTCAGATAACGAGAGGGCGGCAATTCAGCCGGGCTGAGCGGCCGCCTTGGCGCGCAGGCAGGCCGGGCACAGGCAATCCTCGGCGGCGGTCTCAGGCATCGGCAGGCGGTAGGGCTCGTCGGCGCACCAGCAGCCGCCGCCGAGGCTGCAGTCAAAGGCCGTGCCGCAACGCGCGCAGGTCAGCCGGCGCGTTGCGGTCGATTCGGGTCGGGCGGAAGCCATAGTCTTATCTTTGAGCATGATCTTGTCCGAAAACCGGTTCCCACTTTTCGGGATCATGCTCTCGAGATTGGCATCCGCGCCCGCCGTCAGGTCAAGTGCCGCGGCCCCACAGCCCGCAATAGCGGCGTGAGATGAAGGGCAGGCCGGCGGCATAGCCCGGCCAGTTCTCGAAGCCTTCGAGCTTGAACTCCTTCTCGGCCGGCTCCCAGCACTTGCCCTCGCGCGCCAGCTTCTGGATGCCGGCGGACGCCGCCTGATACAATTTGAGAACGTCCTCGGCATCCTTCTTGGTGCCGAGACGGTCGTTCGGTTGGCCGGGATGGCCGGGGATCAGCCGCTCCCAGTCCAATGCCAGCACGCGCTTCATGAACGCTTCCGTTTCCAGCGGATAGAAGTCGATCATGCCGCGGCCGGGCATCGAGCCGACCGGGATGGTGTCGACCACGAAGATGATCTTTTCCCGCGGCAACCGCATCACCAGCGTGGTGTCGGAGTGGTTGAGGCCGAGATAGCGCAGCTCCAGCGTCGTGCCGCCGAGCCGCAGCGTCGTGTTGTCGCCGACATAGCGATCGGGCATCGGCGTCGCCGGGTCGTTGACCGCGGCCAGCCGTTTCTTTGCATTTTTGTGCGCGATGATGGTGGCGCCGGCATCCTTGAACGCCTTGCCGCCGGCGATGTGGTCGAAGTGATGGTGGCTGTAGATCAGGTAGCGGATCGGCGCCTGCGTGATCTTGCGGATCTCGGCGATGTAGTCCGCGCCGCCGGTCGGCCGGCCATAGGCAACCGGATCGGTGGCGATCACGCCGTCCTTGGTGACGACGAACATCGCCTGATGGTTGCCGTTGCGGAAGATGTAGACGCCATCCGTGCCGTCCACCTTGGTGGTTTGAATCTGCGGCCGCTTGCCCTTTTCCTCAGCTTGCGCTTTCGGCGCATTGGCCGCGGCAAAGCCGAGCGCAACCAGCGCGGCCGCCATGGCTCCGAAACGAAATACCGACATGTGGGACCTCCCTCCCTGAGTGCCGCCGACCGCGCGCCCGGTTGGCGGCGGTCGTGCGAAGCGTCCGGCCGCTTGGCGGCGGACGCTCCACAATAACACCGGACCGTGACGCTTAGTCCGGGGGGCGGGGAGGGATCTCAAAAAGAAACCTCCGGCGGACCGGAGCGTGTCCGCCGGAGGTACGCGGGGTCGAACGGCGCTTGTTATTTCTTGGCGCTCGCCTTCTTCGACACCGGAGTGGATTTGGCCGGCGGTGCGGGTTGTGATGACGCGGCCGGGGCGTTCTGTGCGGCATCGTCCTCGGAGTCGTCGTAGACAAAGCACAGGTGGTACTGGTCGGCCGGCACGTCCTTGCTGGTCGCGCAGCGGTGGAACATCAACAGATCGTCCTCCACCGAATAATGCGTGTAGGGCGCGATCATGTAGCGGGTCTCGCCGTCGAACGAGCCGCCGTAACGGTCGATGCGGCCCTTGAGATTGGGTGCGACGTCGAGGATGGCGTCGCGCAGCGAGTTGCCGTCGAGGAAGTTGTCGGGAAGCTGGTCGAACGGGCCGTCATAGTAGTTGTTGACCCGCGAATTGCCTTCGAACACGCCGATCAGGATTTTGCGGTTGAGCTTGTGGTCGCGGTAGAACGCGAAGCCGGTGCGATTGCCGATCAGGATGCGGTCGGTCGACGGCGACGGCTTGAAGGTCTCGTTCGGCGTGATGGTCTCGTCGAGCAGATAGTGGAATGCCTTGAGCTTCTGGTTGTAGACCAGGAGGAAGCGCACGCCGGACTCGTCGAAGATCGGTCCGATGAAGCGCTCGTCGCGGCTCATCGCGCCGGCCGGCGGCTTGACGTGGCGAAGATCGTTGAGGTCGAACACCACCGTCTTGGCGCCGAGCGAGACGCGATAGGAAAGGTCGTTGATCTTCTCGATGGTGACGCCGTCCGCCTTGGTGAGGATCTTGAAGACCGCCTCCGGATTGTCCGACCGCCATTCGGCGAGCTCGGGCGCGAACGCGAAATGCACCTGGCCCTGGTCGCGCCGCTCGTTCTCGAGCCGGATGTTGCCGGAGTATTGGACGCCGGCGTAGTTGAACTTGAAGTAGTAGTAGTTCTCGGTCGGATAGATCGTCACGCGGTCAGGCAGGCTCTCGAGCACCATGCGGAACGCCGAGACGGCATCGGTGACCTTGAGCGCCGAATTGTTGAGCGCGATGTCTTCCAGGAATTGCTGGTTGGTGTAGACGCGCGGCCGCTGGTTCTCGGTGGCGTCGGCGGTCGCGACCAAACTGGTCGTGACAAACCCTGCGGCGAGCATAGTTCCGGCCATCAGGCTCTGCAGGGTGCGCTTGGTGATCATGATCGTTGCTCCGGTTTGAATGCGCGTTCCGTAAGAAGGCGCCGGTCCCCTGCGAACAGGGGACCGGCTTTTTGTGTGGTCAGCGGCGTCGGCCACCTCCGTTGAAGCTGCCGGCTCCGCGGAAGTTCTGCGGTCCGACGCGGCCCATTTGCGGGGCGCGGTTCGGCGTGAACGACTTGTTCAGGCCCATGCCGCCGCCGGACATGCCGGACATGCCGCCGCCGGTCATGCCGCCCATGCCACCGCCGGTCATGCCGCCCATGCCGCCGCCGGTCATGCCACCCATGCCGCCGCCAGACATGCCGCCCATGCCGCCGCCGCTGTTGCCGCCACCCATGCCGCCGGTGCCGGGCTGGCTGGTACCGCGGACGTGCGTCGTCGGCGGCGTCGTCGGTGGCTGCTGGCTCTTGCTTATGGCGCGCAGATGGCCGTTGGGGCCGCCCGGTTGGCCTTGGCTCCGCACCGTGTTGTGGGTGCCGGGGCTCAGATGCCTCGCGTGGCTGATGGCAGGCGTATGGCCTTGGCTCCGCACCGTGTTGTGGGTGCCGGGGCTCAGGTACTTCTGGTGGCTCATGACCGTCGTGTGGCCTTCGCTGGTGCTCGTGGAGTGGCTGCCGGTCCGCTGGTGGCTGAGGCTGCGGATGTGGCTGATGCCGCGATCATGGCTGATGCCTCGATCGTGACTCTCGCGCCGATCGTGACTGACGCTCCGATCGTGGCTGATGCTACGATGGTGGCTGATCTTCCGCTCGTGGCTGATACCGCGGCAATGGTCCGGGAAGCTCGGGCCGCGCCGATGCCATTGGCTCAGGCGGCGGTAGTGGCCGTCCGAGCAGGTGCGTTGATGGCCGTCCGACCAGCGCCGGTCATGACTCGCCCAGCGGCTGTGCGAATGCCAGCGCCAGTGGCTGAAGAACCGCGAGTGCGAGTGGTGCCGGTAATGGCTGGCCCATCGGCCGTGGATGATCCCGACCGGCACCGCCATCAGCGGATAGGTCGAAGCGTAGGCAGCGCTGGCCAGCGGGCAGATCTGGTAGACGCTGATGTCGCCGATCATGGTCGCGTCGTTCTTCGCGTTCTGTCCCGGGATCGGATTGCCTTCACCGTCGACGTTGATGTCGAGGTCGACCATGTAGGCCTGGCCGGGTCCGACAGGATTGACCTGTTGCGGCTTCTCGGCGGTTGCCGACGGCGGAACCAGCGCGTTGTACATGTCCTCCGGCTGGCCTTGTGCGCCATGCACCTCCGAGTCGTCGGGCTGGTACTCGCTTTGAGCGCCGCCGCGCACCGACACCTGCTGTGCCTGCGCTTGCTCCGGGCTGGCCGGCGCGTTGCACGGGCCTTCCGGCGAGCACAGTTTGTCGCCGGAGATCCACACGAACCCGTCGGCCGGGCCGGTCGCGCGGCCGTCGGCCGAGTAGCCGGGACCGAACGTGGCGCCGCCGGCGCAGTTCGCATTGATGAAGGGCGCGCCTTCGTTGGAGCGGTCATAGTTGCCGACGTCGTAACGGCCCATCGCGCGCCACGTGCCGGTCTGGTCGAGCTCGTAGCGGATGGTGCGCGCTTCATGCGGCGTGGCGAACGCGTTCTCGCGGCCGAGGCCGAGGTTGCGCAAGCCGCCACGTTCGGCGACCAGCATGATCGGCCGGCCCGAGCAGGCCGGGAAGGTGATGTCGGAGACCGGGCGGCTGTGGCCTGCGCGCGCGATGTCCTGCGGATTTGAGAAGAAGTCCGGCAGCACGAATTCGCGCCGCACGCCGGAGGCGTCGAACGAGCCGTCGGGACCGAGCCGCACCGACCAGAGCGTGTTGCGCTTCTCGTCGTCCGGCAGGTTCGCCCAGTCGGAGCCGCCGAGATCCGGGCTCGACGCGACCGAGTAGTAGAGCCGGGTTTCGCCGTTCGGACCTTTCCACACGCCGAGGCCCCACACGCGCCGGTTTGACTCGGCGATGTTCCAGCATTCCGGTGTGTTGTCGAACTTGCCTTCGCAATTCGCGATGCGCGCATCCGAGGCCGGATTGAACGCGATCGGCTGCAGGCTCTGCTGTTGACCAGACTGCGCATCGACGAAGCTGGCGCGGCCCACCGTGCCATGATCGAAGCTGCCGAGGTCGCGGCCTTCGAGGCTGATGCGGTGGATCATGCCGGTCTCGAGATCGGAGACCAGGAACTGCTTGTTGAAGCGGTCATACGCGATGTTGCCGAGCGCGGCGCCGGTGTTCTGCCGATCGTTGAGCCGGATCACCGAGAACAGCTGCGGCTTGTAGCCGTTCGCGGCATCGAGCTTGTAGATCGCGCCGGGACCGCCACGGCCGAACATGCCGGGCATCCACTGCGCATTGTCGGCGGTGCGGTGCAGACCGAAGGCCGCGGTGGCGGTGACGTAGATGTTCGGGGGAGTGGCATCGTCGAACGCGACGCCGAACACCTGGCCGACATCGGCTGCGGTGACCGGGTTGCGTTGCGGCTCGTTGATCCAGTGCTGGCCCTGCGGCGGCTGACCCGGATTGCGCAGGTCGAGAATGCTGCCGACGGTGCCTTGGATATCGATCGACGGGCCATCGGGTCCGGGCGCGGTGCCGGAGAAGCGCGTGGCGAAAGCTTCGCCGGGCTGCAGTCCCTGCGCAAAGCTCGGGCTCGCGCCGAACGCGAGCAACACCAGTGCGGTGGCGCCAAACAGTTGCGTCCGGCGTTTGGTCAGTCGAATTGATTTCGTCGCTGCGGTGGACATTGGAGTCCCTCTTTCTCTGGAGGTTGATTATTGTCCTCGCCACCACGTGGACAGCCGGCCCTGCGGCCCGGCAAGGTTTTGTCGCCCCGCGGTGCGGCCTGGTTCGAAATCGACGCCAAATGAGGGATTCTGTACGGCCGTTCAGCAAATTCGGGAGCGCGGGTGAACCGGCGCTTTTGCAATAAAACCCTGCAATTGCTGTGCGCACACAGCGCGGAACGCACCAACAGCGTTAATTCTCAGTGTGAAGCATAACGCCAATTGACCGGCACGGACTCCGTGTTGCGTCCCCGATCCGGCGAAGCAATCCCGAATTGAAACACGGCGATGTCCGGAGACAACCAGCTCGGAAATGATCCGGCCAAGAAAATGTCGCCTCGCCGTCACGTTCGGATGCGGCCGCGAAAAAAGAACGGTTCCAGCCCGGGGCAGGTCAGGCTGGAACCAGTTCGTGATTGCGCGCATCAAATGCGACGCATACGCCACGCCACTCTACGCTACACATACGGCTCCGGATGGGAGCGGGGGAAAACTAGCGCGCGGCCATGACCCGGCAATGACCTGGCGGTGACAGATTGCCGCCGTTGTGGAAGATGCGGGATAAGCCCATTACCCTCCCGACAAATCCAGCGAGCCCCTCAGCCATGCCCGCCGCACTCTCCTCGGCCTATGTCGCGCCGATCCTGATGCTCATCGCCTCCAACGTATTCATGACGATCGCGTGGTACGGCCATCTGCGCTTCAAGGAGACGCCGCTGGTGACGGTGATCTTCGTCGCCTGGGGCATCGCGTTCATCGAGTACTGCCTGGCGGTGCCGGCCAACCGCTTCGGCAGCGCCGTCTATACGACCGCGCAACTCAAGACCATTCAAGAGGTGATCACGCTCCTGGTGTTCGCCGGCTTCTCGGTGCTCTATCTCAAGGAGCCGATCACCTGGAACTACGCGATCGGATTCGTGCTGATCGCCGCCGGTTCGTTCTTTGTGTTCCGCGGACCGGTTTAGATCGCGACGCTGCGCAATCGTTAATCTGTCAGTCCATTCATGAACTTATCCTCGAATTAAGTTGTCATCGCCCCAGTCTCGACATGACACTGGAGCATCCTTTCGCATGGGTGCGATGGGTTAGGTCAGTCGGTGACATAGACGGTGACGGTTCATGGCACTTGATCCAAAAGCACAGGCGGCGCTGGCACTGCATCGCTTCGGTCTCGGACCGCGCGCCGGATCGGTCGCGGCGATGGCCTCCGACCCGCGCGGCGCGCTGATCGCCGAGCTCGATCGTCCCAATGTTGGCCGCATTGCCGCGCCCGATCTCATGACCAGCGGTGCGGCGGCGCGCGCGGCGGTCGAGTTCCGCGAAGCGCAGCGCCAGATGCGCCGCGAGGCCGGCGGAAAGAACAACGCGCAGCCCAAAAACGCACAGCAGAAGAATGCGCAAAAGAACGCGCAGCAAAAGAATGCCGACGGCAACGGGACGCCGCGCCAGCGCCCGTCGGTCGGCATCGCGCCGCAGGAGCTCTACCTCACCGAAGCCAAGGCGCGGCTCGACGCCGCGCTCGCGGCCGACATCGGTTTTGTCGAGCGCCTCACCTGGTTCTGGTCGAACCACTTTTGCGTCTCCGCCGACAAGGCGCAGGTGCGGCCGATCGCCGGCGCGTTCGAGCGCGAGGCGATCCAGGCCCACGTTCTCGGCCGCTTCGGCGACATGCTGCTCGCGGTCGAGAGCCATCCGGCGATGCTGATCTATCTCGACAACGCGCGCTCGATCGGCCCGAATTCGCGCGCGGGGCAGAATCGCCGCCGCGGCCTCAACGAAAACCTCGCGCGCGAGATCCTCGAGCTGCATACGCTCGGCGTGCGCAGCGTCTATACGCAAGACGACGTCACCAGTTTCGCCAAGGTGATCACCGGCTGGAGCGTCGTTCCGCCGCGGCAGGATCCCGCCCGCGGCGGCGAGTTCACGTTCAATCCGCGCATGCACGAGCCGGGTCCGCAGACGATCATCGGCAAGCGCTACAATGAGCCCGGCGTCGAGCAGGGCCGCCGTGTGCTGGCCGACCTCGCGCGCCATCCCGCGACCGCGAAGCACATCGCGCAAAAATTCGCGCGCCACTTCGTCGCGGACGAGCCCGCGCCCGCACTCGTGGAGCGCTTGAGCAAGCGCTTCCTCGACACCGGCGGCGATCTCAAGGAGCTCGCCAAGGCGCTGGTCGCGTCCGACGAGGCCTGGGACGAGAAGCGCGCGCGCATCAAGCGTCCCGCCGAATGGATCGTGGGATCGCTGCGTGCCATCGGCGCCAAGCCCGCCGACGCGCGCCCGGTGGTGCAGGCGCAGAACCTGCTCGGCGAGCCGCTGTGGCGGCCGCCGGCGCCGAACGGCTTTGCCGACGACAACGCGACCTGGCTCGACGGCCTGTCGCAGCGGCTCGACCTCGCCAATCAGATGGCCCGCCGTAACGCCGGCGATGCCGATCCGATGGCGGTGTTCGAAGCGACGCTGGCGCCGATCGCGTCCGAGGACACCCGCCGCACCATCGCGCGCGCCGAGAGCCGTCCGCAGGCGCTGGCGCTGCTGCTGATGTCACCCGAGTTTCAGAGGCGATGACCATGAACCTCCACGCACCCACCCGCCGTGAATTGCTGCTCGCGTCAGGCACGCTGTTCGCCTGGGCCTACATGCCGAAGCTCGCGCTCGCCGAAGGCCGCGATCCGCGGCTGCTGACGATCGTGCTGCGCGGCGCGCTCGACGGCCTGGCCGCGGTCGCGCCGGTCGGCGATCCGAACTGGCAGCGCCTGCGCGGCGACAAGGCCCTGACGCTTAGCGGCGACACGCCCGCGCTGCCGCTCGACGGCATGTTCGCGCTCAACCCCGCGATGCCGAACCTACATCGCCTGTACAAGGCCGGCGCGGCGACCATCGTGCATGCGGCGGCGACGCCCTATCGCGAGCGCTCGCATTTCGACGGCCAGGACGTGCTCGAAAGCGGCCTCGCCACGTCCGGGCGCGGTGTCGACCGGCTGGCTCAACCGCGCGCTGGCGACGCTCGCGCCCGCGGAGCGCGCCAATCCGCGCGCCCGCAATGCGTTCGCGGTCGGACCGATTGCGCCGTTGGTGGTTCGTGGCGCCGCGCCGGTGCTGTCATGGACGCCGCCGCGGTTGCCGCCGACCGGTGACGACACCGTGATGCGGCTGCTCGACCTCTACCGCCACACCGATCCCGCGCTGGCGCGCGTGCTCGAGGAGCGTATGGGGCTCGCCGCGATCGCCGGCGCCGGCGGCATGAACCAGTCCGGGCGCGAACAACGCGCAGCCGCGCGGCGCCGCCGCGGCGGTGCGCGCCTATTTCGAGCAGTCGGCCGGCACCGCGGCGAAATTCCTCGCGCGCGCCGACGGCCCGCGCATCGGCGCGCTCGCTTTCGACGGCTGGGACACGCATGCCAATGAAGGCGCGCTCGACGGACGGCTGGCGGCGCTGCTCGGCGCGCTCGACGGCGCCATCGCGGCGATCGAAACCAACATGGGTGACGCCTGGCGCGAAACCGTGGTCGCCGTCATCACCGAGTTCGGCCGCACCGCGCGCATCAACGGCACCGAAGGCACCGACCACGGCACCGGCACGGTCGCGATCCTGGCCGGCGGCGCGCTCAAGGGCGGCCGCGTGGTGGCGGACTGGCCGGGCCTGCGCGACGCCGACCTGCACGAGAAGCGCGACCTCAAGCCGACCACCGATCTCCGCGCCGTGCTCAAGGGCTTGTTGCACGATCATGTGCGCGTCGACGAAGCGGCGCTGGCGTCGCGGGTGTTCCCCGACAGCGTGGCGGTGAAGCCGATGGCGGGGCTGCTGGCGTGATGCGAGGCTGCCGTAGGGTGGGCAAAGCGAAGCGTGCCCACCAATCTGTCTCCGGATTCCATGACAAGGGGTGGGCACGGCGCGAAGACGCGCCTTTGCCCACCCTACGTGGGGGGTGTGAAAAAAGCACGCGCCTAAAGTTTTACGCCGTCAGGCGTAGCGCCCCCATGAACCTTCCCTCGACGCCGTGAAACTAAACAGGGTGATGGAACGTTATGTTCCCGGAGTGCGATGCTGGAGGCGGCCTATGCGCAGGAGAAAGCCCGAACTGGTCGCCGTCAGGATGGTGACCTGGCAGGAGAACCTCGAACTGTACGGCATCGTCACCGAGTTCGACGACGGTGAGACCTACAGCGAGCCGTGGGGCTCCAAGGACGATACCGAGCTTGCGGTGCTCATCCGCTCGCGGGACATTCGCCGGAAGGTGAAATAGTCAGCTTGGTTTTGAGGCACCGATGTCGAGCCGCGCTGTCCGCACAGCGCGGCTTTTTGTGTTCTAATTCTTCCTTGACAGCTCACCGCTCATCGGGCGCAATCTTTGGCATTGCCCGGGATGAATTTTATTTGGTGAAGTGTCATGGAAAATCCAGGCGCTCATATCCTGCTGGATAAGCCGACAGCATTGAACGAAGGCCGAATTTCCGCGGCGCTCAGCGCGCGGTATCCCGATATGACGGTCGTCGTCGGCGGCGATGACACCAAAGTCCTGATCAATTTTTCCGGACTGATGATCCTGATTTCTTATTTTGACGCGCCGCTTCCACCCGTATGGCCGGTCGAGATCGAGCGCGCCAAGCGGGTGCGCTGGCCGGAAGCCGACAAGGTGTTCAGTCGTCACCAAGCCCACATCATGATCTCGGTCGTGCGTGGGGATGGATTTACGCGCTTGCGGCTCGCACGCGCGGTCAGTGCGGTTGTCGGCGCCGTCATCGACAGCGAAGCCGGATGCAGTGCCCTGCTATGGGACAAGACGGTATTCACCCCAGCGGCGAAAGCGGCCGAACTCAGCCGCTCGGCGTTCGATGCCGATGACCTTCCGGCTCAGCTCTGGGTCGACCCTGAACCGTTTGAGGACCAGCGGACGTCGACAAGCGGCATCGTCACGATGGGGTTGAGGCATTTCCTCGGCCGCGAGATCGAGATGGACGGGCCTGACGAGGACTGGCATGTGCTGCAAGGCACCATCGGCGGCATGATCTACTACGTCCTGCAAGAGGGCGTGGAGATCAAGGACGACGACTGGTTCAACACCCCGGACTACGGCGACGCCCGCGTTCCGATGCGCTTTCGGGCGTCCACGCGCTATGAGGGCCTGCCAGTCATCGCGATAACGCTTCCTCCTGCGAAGCGATGACGCGTTACCTCCAAGGCAGCCGAGGTTCACGTCTAAGGCTCGTCACACCCACCTCGCGAGAGCGATGCGGCTCGTCCGGCGGTCTGTTTCCGCGGGAATGAGCGGGGAGAGAACAACGCTTGCGCGTCTCGACCCTCGTTTGTGCCGGCGCTATAGATGCGGTTACAAACGTGACTAGTCCGGCTGACGAATAGCTTTATGAAGACCGACACCCCCGTTCTCATCATCGGCGCCGGCCCGGTCGGCCTCGCGCTTGCGGGCGATCTCGGCTGGCGCGGCGTGCCCTGCACGCTGATCGAGAAGACCGAAGGCCGCGTCGATCATCCCAAGATGGACCTCATCGGCGTTCGCACCATGGAGTTCTGCCGCCGCTGGGGCATCGCCGACCGCGTGCGCGACGCGCCGTATCCGCCCGACTATCCGCAGGACTATGTCTGGCTGAAATCATTCACCGGCTATGAGTTCGGCCGCGAGAAATTCCCCGGCCGCGGCTTCGAGCCGCTGCCGCAGGAAAGTCCGCAGAAGCGCGAGCGCGTGCCGCAGGACATGTTCGACCCCATCATCAAGAAATGGGCGACCGAGTTCCCGAGCGTGACGCTGCACCACAACACCGAGCTGGTCGGCTTCAAGGATTTGGGCACGCATGTCGCCGCCACCGTGCGCGACACGCAGACCGGCAAGACGCGCGAGATCACCGCCGACTACATGGTCGGCACCGACGGCGGCGCGTCGTTCGTGCGCGAGACGCTCGGCATTCCGATGAGCGGCCACCCGGCGCTGACCTACACCACCAACGTCATCTTCCGCTGCCCGGACCTGCCGTCGCTGCATGACAAGGGGCGCGGCTACCGCTTCATCTTCATCGGGCCGGAGGGCACTTGGCTCACAATCGTCGCCATCAACGGCGGCGACCGCTTCCGCATGTCGATCGTCGGCTCGCCGGAGAAGGTGAACCATTCGGAGGCCGACATCCGCGCCGCGCTCAAACGCGCGATGGGCAAGGACTTCGACTACGAGATCCTCTCGGTGCTGCGCTGGGTGCGGCGCGAGCTGGTCGCGGAAAGTTACGGCCGCGGCCGCGTCTACATGGCGGGCGACAGCGTGCATCTGACCTCGCCGACCGGCGCGCTCGGCATGAACACCGGCATGCAGGACGCGGTCGATCTCGGCTGGAAGCTTGACGCGGTGCTGAACGGGTGGGGCGGGGAGAACCTGCTCGCGACCTACGAGATCGAGCGCAAGCCGGTGGCGATCCGCAACATCAAGGCGTCGACCGACAATCTCGAACGCATGCTGGCACCGCGCACCACCCACAAGCCGACGCCGGAGATGTTCGAGCCGGGACCGGCAGGCGACGCCGCGCGCAAGCAATACGGCGCGTGGTACACCGAGCTGATGCGGCACGAGTGGTTCATGAACGGCTATCACCTAGGCTACCGTTACGACGACTCGCCGATCGTGTGGCCGGACGGCACCGCCGCGCCGCCGCTGGAAGGCCAGACCTATACCCAGATGGCGCGGCCCGGCGCGCGCGCGCCGCATGCCTGGATCGGCGAGGGACGCTCGACGCTCGATCTCTACGGCAAGGGTTTCGTGCTGCTCCGGCTTGGCGCCGATGCGCCCGCCGGCGACGGCATTGTCCGCGCCTTCGCCGCCGCCGGCGTGCCGCTACGCGTGGAAACGCTCAACGCGCCGGAGGTGCGAAAACTCTATGAGCGGGCGCTGGTGCTGGTGCGGCCGGACGGCCATGTGGCCTGGCGCGCCGACAAGGAACCCGCCGATGCTGCCGCGCTCGCCGATTGCGTGCGCGGGGCGGGACGTTTAAGTCAGATGCAGGCAGTGGAAAGAGCCTCGTGAATAGAAGAGGGCGGTCATGCTTTTGACGATGAAACAGGACGAGTCCCCCTATTACACGCACCTCAAGGAATTGAACCTGTCGCCCGGCTGGGCGCGGCCCGAGCCTTCGATGTGGCCGTCGCCGCAGCCGAAGTTCAAGCCGGCGGTGTGGCGGTTCGCGGACGCCAAGAAGGCGCTCGACGCGTCTCATAATATGGTGCCGGCGGACCAGACCGAGCGGCGCAACCTGATCCTGGTCAATCCGATCGAGGGCAACACCTACGCCACCACGCGGCATCTCGTCGCCGCCTATCAATGCGTGATGCCAGGCGACCGCGCCCGCACCCATCGCCATTCGGCGGCAGCGCTGCGGCTGGTGCTGAACGGGCGGGAGGGCGTCTACACCATCGTCAACGGCACCCGCATCGACATGCTGCCGGGCGAGGTGCTGCTGACGCCGGCGTGGTGCTGGCACGGCCACGCCAACGAGACGTCGCGAGACCGGCTACTGGATCGACTTCCTGGATATTCCGTTCGTGCAGCTCACCGAGGCGATGTTCTTCGAGCCCTATCCGCAGGGCGGCCTCGAGGCCATCACCGGCACCGGCCCGACGCCGATGCGGATTCCCTCGCGCGATGCGCTTGGGCCCGGCACCGACGCCAAGACGGTCGAGGTCGGCAAGGGCATCATGCCGACCATCGCGCTCAATCTCATCCGCCAGCCCAAGGGCGGCAGCGTGCAAATGCCGAAGACGACCGCGAACGTCATCTATGCGGTGGTGTCCGGCAAGGCGCGCTTCATCGCCGAAGGTTTCGACGAGACCGCGGGCGTTGGCGACGTCGTCGCCATGCCGTGCTGGCACGAGCACACCATCGAGGCGCCGGAGAACACGGTGGTGTTCAAGGTGTCGGACGATCCGATCTTCGAGAAGCTGGGGCTCGCGAAGTCGGCGAATTGATTTCAAGCGAACATCACTCGGCGTCATGGCCGGGCTTGTCCCGGCCATCCACGTCTTTATAGATGGTCGGCAACAAAGACGTGGATGCCCGGCACAAGGCCGGGCATGACGCATCAATCGGGGAGTAAACAGTGCGCTACATCGACGCCTTCAATCATTTTTTCCCGAAGCGCTATTACGAGGCGCTGCTTGAAACACCCGCGGGCCAGAAGGACCTCGGCAAGCGCGTCCGCGGGATTCCCGCGCTCTCCGACATCGATCTGCGGCTGAAGGTGGTCGAGCAGTTTCCGGACTACTCGCAGGTGATTTCCCACGGATTGCCGCCGATCGAGCGGCTGTTCGGGCCGGACAAGTCCGTGGAGATGGCGAAGATCGCCAATGACGGCCTGCAGGAAGTCGCCGCCAAGCATCCCAAGCATTTCGTCGGCTGGACCGCGATGCTGCCGATGAACGTGCCGGACGCGGCGGCGAAGGAAGCCGAGCGCGTGCTCAAGAACGGCGCCAATGCCATCCAGCTCGGCACCAACGCCAATGGCGAGCCGCTCGACGAAAAGAAATTCTGGCCGATCTACGAGATCATCGCCAAGTCCGGTCGGCCGATCCTTTTACATCCCGCGCGCACGCGCGAGATGCCGGACTATCCGACTGAGAAGGTGTCCAAATACGAGATCTGCAGCGTGCTCGGCTGGCCCTACGAGACCGGCGTGACGCTCGCGCGTTTCGTGTTCTCCGGCATCATCGACCGCAATCCCGGCCTCACCATCGTCGCGCATCACCTCGGCGGCGTGATTCCGTATCTCGAAGGCCGCGTTGGCCACAGCTTCGACCAGCTCGGAGCGCGCACCTCGGACGAGGACTACGGCGCGGTGCTGCGCGGCCTCAAGAAGCGGCCCTACGACTACTTCAAGGATTTCTACGGCGACACCGCGGTCGAGGGCGCGCGGGCGGCGACGGTGTGCGGCATCGACTTCTTCACGCCGGAGCGCGTGGTGTTCGCGTCCGATTGCCCCTTCGACAAGGAGAAGGGTCCCGGTTACATCCGCGACACCATCAAGGTGCTCGAATTCAATGAACCTCGCGCCCGCCGACATGGAGAAGATCTGCTTCCGCAACGCGCAGAAGCTGTTCGGGATTGCGTAGAACTCGAGCCGGTCGCCCGGCTCGAGTTCAGTATCGTTCGGTAAGCAATGGTCAGACTTGCTCGCTCGCCGCGCGCCGGCGCAGCATGATCATGCGGCCGATGGCGAACGCGACAGCTCCGAAGAAGGCGATCCCGAAGAGCGCCACGAACCATTGCTTGGGATCGAAGATCAGCATGGCGATGCCGGTCACGACAAACACAATCGACACGATCTCCAACGCCCAAAGCATTCCCTTGTTGTGGATGCGGGCCTGGGTGACCATGTTTTCTTGCACCGACATCCGCTCCGCCGCGGGCTCAAGGCCGCGCGTCAGAAACGGCACCCAGGCCAGGTAGAACATCATGAGAGCCGTCGCGACGAGGAAACCGGTGATGTAGTACTGCGCGGCCATCGGGACGATGATCAGCACCAGCGATGCGATGGTGTAGATCTTGAGCTGTAGATGCATGCTTTCGTAGCGTTGCTCCGACGGGATCGCGTAGCTGCGGCCCATCGGGCCCCACGGAAAGAAGAACCTGCGTCCGTCCGCGGTGGTCTTGAAGTAACCGGCGGTCAGGGCGTTGAAGTAGCCGCGTCGGGTGTTGCCCGACGAATTGGCGGTCATGATGTGCTCCCAATGAATTCCGTGACCGCGGGGTTCGCGGCCGCTCCTGGGGCAATCTTCCCGATGGTCGGCCGAACGGCTGTGATGCCGATCACAATGCGGACGAATTCAGCCGCCGGTCAGTCCCGCGGCCTTGATCGGGCCGGCCCACTTCTCGATCTCGGTGGCGACGAATTTCTGCAGGTACTCCGGTGAGCGCCGGTCGGGCGAAACGATGTCGGCGCCGTTCTTCTTCAATTGCGCCGCTACGGTGGGCGTGGTCATCGCCGCAATGGCCGCTTCGTTGAGCTTTTGGACGATGGCGGCGGGTGTGCCCTTGGGGAAGAAGAACGCCAGCCAGTTTTCGGCGACAAAATCCTTCAGGCCCTGCTCGTGGGCCGTCGGGATATCTGGAAAAGTCTGCGAGCGCTCCTTGGTCGTCATCGTGATCGCCTTCGCAGTCTTGCCTTCGAGATGCGGGATCGCGGCCGAGGCATTGAGGCAGTGATAGTCGATGCGGCCGGCGATCATGTCCTGTAGCGCCAGCGCGCTGCCGCGATAGGGGACGTGCGTGATGTTGACGCCCATTGCGACGTTGAGCAGCGCGCAGGCGAGGTGGGTCGGCGCGCCGGTTCCCGCCGAGGCGTATTGCATCTTCGCCTGGTTGGTCTTGGCGTAGGCCATGAACTCCCTGAGGTCGTTCGGCGGCAGCGTCGTGCGCGACACCATCAGCATCGGCAGATCGACCAGCAGGCCGACAGGCTCGAAGTCGGTCATCGCGTTGTAGGACGGGTTCTTGTAGAGCGTCTGATTTTGGGCATGGGTGCCGACATTGCCCAGCACGAATTGATAGCCGTCAGGCGGCGCCTTCGCCACGCGTGCCGCGCCGGTCATGCCGCCTGCGCCGCCGATGTTTTCGATGACGACCTGTTGCTTCAGGATTTCCGAGAGCCGGATGCCAATGATGCGTCCGATGATGTCGGTGGTGCCGCCGGCAACGTAGGTCACGACCATGGTGATGGGCCGGTTGGGCCAAGTCTGTCCGGGGGAAGTCTGCGCGCCGGCCGGCGAATGGAGGAGGGCAAGAGAAGCAAGAGAAGACAGCGCCGCGACGATCGCGGCCGTAAGCCTGATGCGCACCATGGTCGCCCTCCCTTGATTTTGAGCCAAGCTTCGCGCGCGCCGCGACGCGGTTCAAGGGCACATTAAGTCGTTTGTGACAGGGCCACACCGCCGAAGTTTTTCGATCGAGCGGCCGCGCCAGTACGGATGGACCATCGATTTTTTCTTGCTCGGCGCAGATCGCTGCGGCAAAACCTTTGACATGGCTGATTCGGTGGAGGCCCGTGCGCCGATTCTGGCGGCCGGCGGCATCGTTCTGAGGGAAGGCTCGAGACCTCGCATCGCGATCGTGCGCTTGCGAAGGGACAAGGATTGGGTCCTGCCCAAGGGCAAGCTCTATCCCGGCGAGCGTTCGCAAGCCGCCGCCAAGCGCGAGGTGCTGGAGGAGACCGGGCACGAGGTTTCGGTCCACGAGTTCCTCGGCTCGATGTCGTATCCGGTCGATCGCAAGATCAAGATCGTTCAGTTCTGGCACATGCGGGCTATCGGCGGGCCGGTGCGCGAGCTCAATCGCGACGTCAAGGCGGTGAAGTGGCTGCCGTTGAAGGAAGCCATCGAGATGCTCTCGCGTCCGCACGAAAAGGTCTTCCTGGCAAATGTCGGCCCGGTCGTCGTCAAGGCGGCCAAGCAGGCGTTGCGAGACAAGGTGGCCAAGCACGCCGTCCGCAGCAAGCCGAAGCGGCCGGTCCGCCGCTCCCACCCCGTGCCCGCTGCGCCCGCGGTGCCGGCGGTCCATCTGATCTCCAGCGACAATGTGAAGACCCGGGGCAACTCGTTCACGCAGGTGATCGGGGGCTGGATCGGACGCATCATGACCCAGCCTTCGATACGCCGGTTGGGCTGAGCGCGCCTTCAATCGTCAAGCGTGCGCGGTCATTCGCCGACAATGCCGGCGGCCTTGATCGGTCCCGCCCATTTCGCGATTTCGTTCTCCACGAATTTCTGCAGATAGTCGGGTGAACGGCGCTCGGGCGCCACGACGGTGGCGCCGATATCATTCAGCCTGGATTGCACCGAGGGTGTGTTCATGGCCTCGACCGCGGCGGCGTTGAGCTTCTGCACGATCGGCGCCGGCGTGCCGCGCGGGAGGAACAAAGCGAACCAGATATAGGCCTCGAAATTCGTGAGCCCCTGCTCGTGCGCGGTCGCGAGGTCCGGCAGGCTCTGCCAGCGATTGCGCGTCAGGGTCGCGATCATCTTCGCCTGCTTGCCTTGAAAGAGCGGCGTCGCGACCGCTCCGGTCGGGCACTGATAGTCGATCCGCCCGGCGATCAGATCCGGGACGACTCCGCCGGTGCGATAGGGGATGTGCGTGATCTTGGGAGCGCCGATCGCGGAGGTGAGCAGCGCGCAGGCGAGGTGGCTCGACGATCCCGATCCTGGCGAGCCGTACTGCATCTTCTGCTGGTTCGCCTTCGCATAGTCGATGAACTCGGCAAGGTTGCCCGCGGGCATGGTGTTGCGGGCGGCCAGGATGATCGGCTGCTCGGCGACCAGCGCCACCGGCGCGAAATCGGTGGCGGTGTTGTAGAGCGGGTTCTTGTAGAGCGTCTGGTTCTGGGCGTGGGTGCCGACACTGCCCAAGACGAATTGGTAGCCGTCCGGTGTCGCCTTCGCCACGCGCGACGAGCCGACCATGCCGCCGGCGCCGCCGACGTTCTCGATGATCACCGGCCGGCCCAGGATCTCCGCCATCCGCGCGCCCATGATGCGGCCCACGACATCGACGCCGCCGGCGGCCGCAAACGGGATCACCATGGTCATCGGCCGCGTCGGAAATTCCTGGCTCGCCGCGGGTGCGGGCAGCGCGAGCAGGCCGGAGAGGGCGAGTGCGCGCAGACACCTCGGCATCGTCGCGGCGCGTGGCATGGCGTTTCCTCCGTTGTTTTGCCCACATTCGCGCGCGGCGCGGCCGGGTTCAAGGCCGCCGCCGCCGGTCCCATTGCCATCGCCGGAGTTGAAGGTAGTTTCTCCCGGCACGCCCATTGGAATCCAAATGACAGCCATGCCTTCGCCGCGCCGGATCGATTTCCACGTCCATCTCATCCCGAAGTTCTACGAGGAGGCCGTCTACGAGGCCGGGGCGGGCCCCGCGATCGGTCGTTACCCGGCGTGGTCGCCCGAGCTTGCGCTCGACCTGATGGACAAATCGGGCATCGAGGTCGCGATGATGTCGCTCGCGCAGCCTGGCGTGCAGTTCGGCGATCCGAACAAGGCCGTCGCGCTCGCGCGCCGCTCCAACGAGTATTCCGCCGAGTTGAACGCGCGCTGGCCCAGGCGCTTCGGCGCCTTCGCCGTCGTTCCGATGTGGGACGTGCAGGGTGCGGTCGCCGAGATTGAGCATGCGCTCGGGCCGCTCAAGCATCACGGCGTCTGCCTGTTCGCGAGCTATGGCGGGAAATTCCTGGGCGACCCGTGGTTCGATCCGGTGCTGGAAGCGCTCAACGACCGCGACGCGGTGGTCTTCGTGCACCCGGCCTTGCACCCGTCGAGCCGCACGCTTGAGCTGCCGTGGCCGGGTTTCATGATGGAATATGTGTTCGACACCACACGGGCGGCGGTGAACCTAGTGTTCAGCGGCGCCATCGAACGCTACCCGCGCATCCGCTTCGTGCTGGCGCATGCCGGCGGCCTGATGCCGTATTTCGCCTGGCGGCTCTCGGTGTCGCCGATGATCGACAAGCGGCTCGAGCAGATATCGCCGGGAGAGGTCTACGAGCGGCTGCGACGCTTCTGGTACGACAATGCGCTGGCGCCGACCGCGGAGACCTTCGAATGCCTCAAGGGCGTGGCGAAGCCCGGCCAGATCGTGTTCGGCAGCGACTGGCCGTTTGCCAATTCCGGCGTCATTGCCGAGGCGGTGCGCACCTACGAAGGCGTCGCGATGCCGCGGGAGCAGCGCGACGCCATCGACCGGGGAAACGCCTTGTCGCTTTTCCCGCAGTTCGCCTGACGGTATGATCCCGCCCGACCAGGGAACTCAAGGAGGCGTCCGATGACGCAAATCCGTCCGCTCACGCAGCCGGTCAACCGCCGTCCCGGCGAGCTCGGCGTGCATTCGCTCGACCGCTTCAATTTCTCGGTTCCGGACGTCGAGCAGGCGCGAAAGTTCTATTCCTCCTTCGGTCTCGACCTGCGCGAGGAGCGCAATGCGCTGCACATCCACACCCACGGCAATTCGCATCGCTGGGGCTCGGTGGTGGAAGGGCCGAAGAAGAAGCTGCAGTTCATCTCCTTCGCCGCGTTCGAGGACGACCTGCCGCGCTTCCGCGAGCGCCTCGACGCGTTGCGCGTCGAGCGCATCGATCCGCCGCCCGGCGTCGATTCGAACGGGATCTGGTTCCGCGATCCGAACGGCACGCCGATCGAGATCCGCGTCGCCGAAAAGTCCTCGCCGAACGAGAAGTCGTCGACCGAGAACATCTCCAGCCCGCCCGGCGTCGCCGGTGCGCCGGCTTGCAGCACCAAGCCGTTCGTGCGGCCGCGCCGGATGGCGCATATGCTCGTCTTCACCCGTGACATCCCGGAAACGATCAAGTTCTATAGCCAAACTTTGGGACTACGGCTGTCGGATCGCTCCGGCGACATGATCGCCTTCATGCACGGCATTCACGGCAGCGATCATCACATGATCGCCTTCGTAAAGGCGGACGGACCCGGGCTGCATCACCTGAGCTGGGACGTGCCCTCGATCAACCAGATCGGGCTCGGCGCGATGCAGATGGCGGACAAAGGGTACGTCGCCGGCTGGGGGATGGGCCGCCATGTGCTCGGCTCGAACTATTTCCACTACGTGCGTGATCCGTGGGGAAGCTACGCCGAATATTCCTCGGACATCGACTACATCCCGGTCGATCAAGACTGGAAGAGCGGCGACCATCCGCCGGAGGATTCATTCTACGTCTGGGGTCCGACGCCGCCGGCCGACTTCGCGTTCAACCACGAGATCGCGGCGGGATAATCGGGCTACCCCAATCCCGCGGGAAGCTCGGGGCGGACGGTGCTGCCCGGCCAGCGCTCATGCGTGAGCGGCACCGTCAGTTGTACATCGAAGGCCGTCCGGCCCGTAGGTCATCTGAACGGTTCCGTTGAGCTGGCGTTCGATCACCATGGTGACGAGGCGCGAGCCGAATCCGGTGCGCCGCTGACGCTTCGGCGCCGGCCCTTCGCGTTCTCTCCAGTTCAGCACCAAGGTCAGTCCCAGATCGGTGCGCTGGACCTGCCAGGTCACTTCGACCCGGCCCGTGCGGGTCGACAGGCTTCCATGCTTGCTCGCATTGGTCGTGAGCTCATGGATCGCCATGCTCAGGCCGAATGTCGGATCCGCTTCGAGGAACACGTCGGGTCCCGCGAAGGTGATCCGGTCGAGATAGGGCGCGAGCAGGATATTGAGCAGCTCGATGAGCGAGGCGGATTTCCAGCCGCCTTCGGTCACCAGCCGGTGGGCGTTGGCGAGCGCCAGTACGCGCGCTTCGTATTTCGGCACCAGCTCGGCGAGGTTCTTCGAATTCTTGGCGGTCTGCGAGAACAAGGCGAGCAATTGCGAAAACAGATTGCCGGAGCGATGCCGCAGCTCGCGGATCATCAACTCCTGGCGCTGATCGAGCTGGCGGCGCTGGATCGCGCCGGCAATGACGGTTGCCACGGCGGCCATGAAGGACACGTCGGACTCGCTGAAATGTCGCGGCTTCGCGCTGTGTGCGCCGACGACGCCATAGGCGCGGCCATCGCGGCCCGCGATCGGGCACGAGATGCCGGCCACGACGCCGTGATCGTGCAGCAGCGTCGGGCTTTCGAACCGCGTTTCGGTCGCGAGGTTCTCGACGATGACCGGGGCGCCGGCCGTGATCGTGTAGCCCGCCTGCGAGCCGCGCAAGGTTGATACATGAGCCCGGCCCACCAGGCCCGGCTTCCAGCCGACGCCGGCCCGCAGCAGCAATTCGGCGTCGCCCGGCACCAGTTCCAATATCTTCACAAACTCGACATCGAGAATTTCCGCGATGGCCGCGACGCTGTCATCGAAAAACGTCTGAAGATCGGCCTCGACCAGGGCGCGCTCGCCGAGCCGCGCCACCGTTTCCTGCTGTTTTGCGCGCAGGCGCAATTCCCGATGCAGCGTCACGCGCTCGGTCACGTCTCTGCAAGTGCCGTACATCCGGACGGCGCGGCCGTTGTCCATGACCACCGTCGCCAGCGACTCGATCCAATACTCGCCGCCGTCGGCGCGCGGCGGCAGTCGATAAAGCATGCGGCGCGGCGTTCCGGTGCGCAGCGCATCCTCGATCGCGGCGCGAGCCTGCGCCTGATCGTCCGGATGGACGTCGTTCTGGACGAACGCCAGCGTGCCGTCGAACGTCCCGTGCGGCAGACGGTGAATGGTCTCGAGGTTGCGCGACCAGGTGACGCGGTTGGATGCGATGTCCCACGACCAGACCCCGATCTTGGCCGACTCGAGCGCTGCGTCGACAAGCTTGGCGTCCGGAAAGAAATTTGACTCCGGGCCGTCGGAGTCCGCGTGTCCGCTAACGATGGAGGGGTCAGGCTCGGCTATTGTCATGCTGGCGGCGATCCGGTCGATACGCATCCGGTCATATTTGCCATTTGAGCACCCAGGTTTTTCTAGTCAACCGCGCCGATCCGGACAGCCAGCGTGTTGCGGCCGGGCGTGCGTCGCTCCTTTGTCGTGAGTACCCCGGATTGATCTCGGACTGGATCACTACTAGCCGACGCAGCGCCCTGCGACCTCGTCGGAGTAGATGTTGCCGCGCCAATCGGCTTCGGCGACGCAACCGTCAGGCAATTTCGGCTCGGGCAGCCGTTGTGCGGGCAGCACGACGCGGCTCGTGCCGGGCAATGCCGGTCCGCGATCGCCCTTGAACGTGCGATCGATCGACGCGGGATCGACTCCGCGTACAGTCGGTATCGCGGCAACCGACACTTCCAGCGCCGCGACCAGCATCGTGAGAGTCGTGGCCGCCCCCAATCCGAAGAGAGCACATCCGGTGCTGTAGCGCATTGTAACCACCTCGCCCGAAATCCTTTTGCATCAGCGAGAATCAAACGCAGCGCCGGTGGAGTGGTTCCCGGTTAAGCCTTGTATCTGCGCCGGAACGGCCCCGGTTCCGCGCCAAATTTTCGGCGGCCAGCGCGACATGCCGGAACGAATCCCGCGCGACCTGCGTTGATGATGCGACCGGCCGCCCTTCTTTCCCCTCCCCGTGCTCGGTCGGTCACCTCGGGCGTAGCCGACCCAGTCGGCTACGCCCCTGCTTTTTCTGCGCGCAGAACATGTGCGCGATGCGGGGGGAACTAATCACGGGACGCCGGGTTTCCCGGCCACTCTCAGCGATCAACGCAACGGAGGATCAACATGAACTGGGATCGCATCGAAGGAAACTGGAAGGAGTTCAAAGGCAAGGCGCAGCAGCAGTGGGGCAAGCTCACCAGCGACGACCTCGACGTCATCGAGGGCAAGCGGATGGAACTCGCCGGCCGCCTGCAGCAGCGCTACGGCTACGCCAAAGACCAGGCTGAAAAAGAAATCGATTCCTGGCTGAACTCGGTCCACTAACCGAAGACAGGAGACGGTACTGGCGGCGTGGCGGCTGATCGGCTGCCACGCCGTCGTGCAATCTGAGTCAATTTGTAAGATTCAACCCAACGAGAGAGGCATTCCATGTTCCGGCATTCCCGTTCCCGTTACGCGCGAGAATTCGCTGAGGTCGAACGGCGCATGCATCGCCTGGAGCAACGGCTGGATCGAGTTCGGCAGCATTGCGTCTCGCACGGCCGCCAGCGGGGTCGCTAGCGCCGCGCAGGCGACGGACCGCGTCGGCGATGCCGTGGTGTCCGCGCTGAGCGATCTCGTCGACCGGTTTCGCGGCGGCGCCCGCAGCGTCGGCGGCGAGGCCACGCGGTTCGGTCATGACGCGGCGCGCTTCGGACACGAGGCGACAAAGCTGGGCGGCGACGCGTTGCGCCGGCTTTCGACCGAGATCGAACACCGCCCGCTGGTGACGGTCGCGATCGCCGTCGGCGTCGGCCTGCTGATCGGGCTCGGCGGCGGCTTGGGCAGCCGCCGCCACTAAGTTGCAGTTTGTCTAGCGTGCGGCGGTCAGGCGACGACCCGCCGCTCGCGGCGCTTGGCGCTGCGGTCGAAGAACAGCGCCTGGCTCGCGATCGCCGATACCGTCGAGGGTTGGAACGGCTTGGCGATGAGGAATGCAGGCTCGGGACGCTCCCCGGTGAGGAAGCGCTCCGGATAGGCGGTGATGAAGATCACCGGCACCTCGAACGACTGCAGCAGCTCGTTCACAGCATCCAGACCGGAACTGTTGTCGGCGAGCTGGATGTCGGCGAGGATCAAGCCGGGTTTCTTGGTCTTCGTTAGAGCAAGCGCTTCGGCGTGCGTGCGCGCGACGCCGAGTACCCGATGGCCAAGGCTTTCGACCAGGCTTTCGAGCTCCATCGCAATGAAGGTCTCATCCTCGATGATCAGGACGTCCGTCGCAATCTCAGCGGCGAGCTCGCGGCCGGATTCTTCGATCAGCGAACGAAGCGTCACCACGTCGGTATCGAGAATGCGCGCCGCCTCATTTTCGGGAAAGCCTTCGAGCGCGACCAGCAGGAACGCCTGCCGCGGCATCGGAGTGATGCTGGCAAGCTTGCGCTCGCCGGGCAGCGCGCCTGCGCTCGTGTCGGCATTGCCGTTGAGGGAGATCGAATTCCAGATCTTGGTGAACAGCCGATAGAGCGCCACGCGCGGCCCGCCCTCGGCCCGAAGGGTCGCGGGATCGGCGATCATGGCCTCCAATGTGGCGGCCACATAGGCGTCGCCGGAGGATTGGTCCCCGGTCAAAGCGCGCGCATAGCGCCGCAACAAAGGCAAATACTGAGCGACGGTCTTCGAATCCGACACGTTGTCTCCCTCCCGTGTGGTGCCCAAATTACCCATGTCCAACGTATCCCGGTAAAAAAAGTTCCATGGAGGCCGGAACGATATTTCAGCCCCCGCGTTATGTTCCGATGACACAGGGGAGGGGTCTCATGGCGGTGCTGTGGGAAATGAAATTATGAAGGAGCAGAAACCACTTACCACCGGTCCCGGCGAGGGCCAGGACCAGGGTGGGCCGGCTCAGGACAATGGCGCTCAGCGCGGATTGGGGCAGAGGCCGCAGGTGTCCGGGTCGGCGCAGCAGGTACCGCTGAGGCCAAGACCAATGATGCAAAACGACATTCAGACCCGCAGTAAGCGCCGCGGCCGGCTTGGACGGGACGTGCAAAGCAAGCTCGGGAAGACCCTGCAGGCCTATTTTGACGACGTCGTCAAAGAAGGGGTGCCGGACCGTTTCAAAGATCTTCTCCAGCAATACGACGAACGCAAGGACAAGGGATCGAGCTAATGACACTCGAACCGTCAGTGCGCGAAGCGATGCTCTCGGCCGTGCCGAGTTTACGCGCCTTTGCCATTTCGTTGAGCGGGAACGTCGATCGCGCCGACGACCTGGTGCAGGAGACGTTGTTGCGCGCGATGGCGAACATCGATTCGTTCCAGCCCGGCACCAACATGTCCGCCTGGCTGTTCACCATCCTGCGCAATCTGTTCCGCTCCGAATACCGCAAGCGTCGACGCGAGGTTGAAGACGCCGACGGCAGCTATGCGGATACGCTCACCTCGCATCCGGAGCAGCACGGCCGCATCGAGTTCGAGGAATTCCGCAAGGCGCTGTCGCAACTGCCGTCCGACCAGCGCGAAGCTCTCATCCTCGTCGGTGCCTCCGGATTTTCCTACGAAGAAGCCGCGGGCATCTGTAGCTGCGCCGTGGGCACCATCAAGAGCCGCGTCAACCGCGCACGCACGCGGCTGTCCGAGCTGCTCGCGATCGACGGCGCCGACGATTTCGGCCCGGATCAGTCGACGCGTGCGGTCTTATCGGCCGGCGGCCGCCGCTGAGCTGACGCCATCATCTCACAAAAAAATCGCCCGGCGTGAGCCGGGCGATTTTGTTAGTGCGTTGAAGCGCGTTGGCTACGAGACCGTCGGGGCCCGGCCGCGGACCAGACCGACGATCGCCGAGATCACGAACAGGACGATCGCCACGAAGAAGATGATCTTCGCGATCTCGACCGCGAAGCCCGCAATGCCGCCGAAGCCGAGTACCGCCGCGATCAGCGCCACGATCAGAAATGTCAAAGCCCAACCAAGCATGATGAATGCTCCTCAAGGTCGTTGCGGCCGTAGCCGCGTCTCGAATGAAACGCCCAGCCACGAAAACTGGTTCCATTTGGCCGGTGGTTAAAGGCCGTTAACAGCGGAACCGTTCAATTCCCGCGGGCATTGACGCGACGGATGGCACGGATGGAACCGACATGACGAAACCTCGCAACACCAAGGCCGCCCACGCGAGCGAAATCGCCGAAGCCGTTGCGGCAAGCGGTTTGCGACGTCGCATCGACGAGCCCGTCGAAAAATGGCAACGGCGCCGGCCAGTTCTTTTCTCAGATGGCCGGCCGGGCGTCGCATCTCGCCGGCAAGCCGCTGACCTTCCTGATCGCCGTCGGCATCGTCCTGGTCTGGGCGATCAGCGGGCCGTTCTTTGGGTTCAGCGACACATGGCAGCTCGTGATCAACACCTCGACCACGATCGTGACCTTCCTGATGGTGTTCCTGATCCAGAACACCCAGAACCGGGACACGATGGCGTTGCAGCTCAAGCTTGCCGAATTGATCATCGCGATGCAGGGCGCCAAAAACAATATCGCGACCGCTGAAGACCTGTCGGAGGAAGATCTCGAGAGGCTGCACGAGAGCTACCGCAAGCGCGCGGACGAGACGCTCGATCATCTCGAGCGGCGCCGTGGCAGCCAGCTCAAGAAAGCCAGTTGAGCCGTCGGCGGCGCCTACGGGTGCACGTCCTCGGTGAACCAGTCGGTCGGCAATTCGTGACCGAGGCCGCTACCCTTGGCCTTCTGGATGACCGCGGCGCCAACCGCCGCGAACTGATAGCCAAGCCCGATATTGTTCAGGAAGCAGGTGATCTCGCGGTCGGTCTGGCGGCCTTGCCCGCGTCCCACAATGAGGTCCGGCAGCGTCGGCAGCTTCGCAAAATCGAGGTCGCCGACTGAGTTCCAGCCATTGTCCTTGGCCTTCTCCGCATTCGCGAGGTCGCGGGTCATGACGTGCAGCGGCTTCTCGTCGTGATTGTGAATGACGATGCGGTCGGCGCGGCGCAGCGCCTCCATCTCGATCTCCGGCCGCTTGATCGAGGTCATGTGCATGCCGGTCTCGACCCACGGCGCAAAGAAGATGGGGTCGAGACTCGACGAGGAGCACATCGCGATATCGGCGCCCTTCATGGCGTCTTCCGGCTGATCGACGGAGCGGACCTCGACGCCGAGCGCCTCGGTCATCTGCGCCGCGAATTTCTCCCTGTTCTCTCGCGTCGGGCTGAAGCAGCGGATCTGCTTGATGTCGCGCACGGCGCACGCCGCCATGAGCTGCGACCCTGCCTGCCAGCCGGTGCCGAGGATGCCCACCGTTTCGGCGTTCTTGCGCGCGAGATATTTGATGCCGAGGCCGTTGGTGGCGCCGACGCGCATGCGCTGCATCACGCCGTCGGGCATGATCGCGAGCGGCTCGCCGTTGTCGACCGAGAACAGCAGCACGAGCCCGACCCAGCGGTTGCCGGGCGCGGCGGGGACCTTCTCGCGTACGATGGTGTTGCCCCGCTTCGGAAAGCGCAGGATGTCGGAATTGATGCGGATCGCCCCGACCCCGAGCTTGGGGCAGACGCCGTCCATGGACTTGAGGCCGTACACCGCGTCGGGCATTTGCGTCGGCGTGATGCAGTCGGAGCGCGTGCGCGTGATGCCGCGGCCTTCCGCCAGCTCGACATAAGCATCCTCCAGCGAGTGGATGCACTCGGGCATCGTCAGCAGCTTGTCGACATCCTCGTTGGACAGGATCAAGGTCATGGGCGGCTACAGTCCGTGCTGAGTGCGATGGTGCGAGCGTGTCTTTATGGTACGGTGGATTGAGGTCTGGCAAGGCCTTGGGAGAGGAAGCAAGCTCGATGAACGTACACCAGATGGCCGCACAACCGACGCTCCGCATCGCGCTCGGCGACTATCCGCACACGGCGGCGCTTAAGAACAACGAGATCAAGTCCGACCGCGTGGCGCTCGACTTTGCCGAAATAAAGCCGGTGTACAAGGCGTTCGCCGAGATGGTGCGCAAGACCGCCTATGACGTGAGCGAGATGGCCATCGTCACCTATCTGCAGGCGAAGTCGCAAGGCAAGCCGCTGGTGCTGCTGCCGTGCGTGATGCTCGGGCGCTTCCAACACGGCACGCTGCTCTACAATTCAGCTCGTGGCAAACTTTCGCTGAAGGATCTGGAAGGACGCCGCGTCGGCGTGCGCTCCTACACCCAGACCACCGGCACCTGGCTGCGCGGCCACCTGCAGAACGATTATGGCGTCGATATCTACCGCGTGAAGTGGATCAATTTCGAAGACGCGCATGTGCTCGAATATCGCGACCCGCCGTTTGTCGAGCGCGCGAGCGACGACAAGAGCCTGCTCAAGATGGTGCAGGACGGCGAGCTCGACGCCGGCATCTTCGGCGCCGAGCTGCCGGACGATCCGCGGCTCAAGAGCATCATCGATGACCCTGACGCGGAGACCAAGCGGTGGAGCGCCAAGCACGGCGTCGTGCCGCTCAATCACATGGTGGTCGTGACCGAAAGCCTCTCGCGCTCGAAGCCGGAACTCGTCCGCGAGGTCTACGCGATGCTCAAGCAGGCCAAGCAGGCGGCCGGCCTGCCGAAGCCGGGCGCGACTGACTTCTATCCGTTCGGGGTCGAGGCCTGCCGGCCGGCGCTGGAAATGATCATCGACTATGCGGTCCAGCAGAAACTGATCCCGCGGCCGTTTAAGGTCGACGACCTGTTCGACGATACCACCCGGGCGCTCTCCTGATTCTCAACCCGGCCGGCCAACCGTGGCCGGCGGCGCCGGCAACGCTGGAAAACAGCGGGCTGGCAAAGCCGCCACACGGTTGAATTTTCCGTTATCGCACCGTCGGTTACCATGGACGAGCGCCGCTGTATGGCGATAATTTGACCCCACTTTACTCGCCCGCAACGGTTCTCATGCTACCGTCGCTGTCGGGTGGACAGGGCGAACAAAAAGGCCCGTTCAGGCGTTGGGAGACTACTTTGGTCGAGTTGGAAGAAGGGCGTACGGGTACGCGTGCGGGTGGTCAGATGACAGGCGTTTGGCGGGCGGCCCTGCTCGGTGGCGTGGCCGCATTTTTGGTGGCCGGCCAGGCCGGCACTGCGAACGCCCAGTTCTGGCAATCGCTGCAATATCGTCAGGCCCCCCAGTACCGCCCGGATGCGCCGATCCGGCAGGACGGCCGCTCCCGTCAGGACGGCAGCGCGCGCAAGTCGAACAGGACCGGCGCGGGTGGCTCGAAAAAGGATACGCCGATCCGGCATCCGTTCGGCGAGACCATGCCGAAGGGGCCGCTCCAGTTGATGGTATCGATCAACGATCAGCGCGCCGTCCTGTACAGCAACGGCGTTCGCGTCGCCGACACCAAGGTCTCGAGCGGCACGTCCAGCCATCCGACTCCGACCGGCATCTTCAGCATCATCCAGAAGAACCGCTGGCACCGTTCCAATCTCTACGGCGATGCGCCGATGTTCTACATGCACCGCCTCACTTGGTCGGGCATCGCGCTGCATGAAGGCCATCTGCCGGGCTTCGCCGCATCGCATGGCTGCATTCGCATGCCGACCGAGTTCGTTTCGCGGCTCTGGAACGTGAGTAAGCTCGGCATGCGGGTCGTGGTGGCACGCTCGGAACTGACGCCGCAGGACATTACGCATGACAAGCTGTTCAACCCGTCTTTGAAGCCGATCGACAATTCGCCGCGCACGAGCGACGTGCTCGAAATCCTTCGCCGGTCGCTCGACACCACCGGGCAGGGCCTCGTCCGCGTTGCGGAAGCAGAGCCGATCGCAAGCGGTGCCCCCGTCGTCACCGACGCGCCAGGCGCTGCCGGCGTATCGAATGTCGCCGCCGAGGTGTCGCGCCGCCGGATCGCGGGCACCGCCGCTGCCGAAGCGTCGGGTATCGTACCTGCGGCCAACTCCGCGATCGCGCCGGCGACGACCGAGAGGACTGCGGCCCCGGTGAGCGCGGAAGCGGCGGTGACGACCAATGCTGCGGCGGTGCTTGATACGCCCGCGGTCGCCACCGATGTCGCGACCACTCCGAATACGCCGGCCGACGAGGTCACGACCTCGACCGTCACGGCGCCCGCCGCCGAAACGCCCGCTGCCCCGGCTGCGACGCCGGCGGCCGCAACCACCGAACCAGCGCGGCCCGCGATCGATCCCGACGAACTGCGCGTGCCGCGGCCGGCGCCGCTGCGCGTGCGTGCGGCCGAGCCGACGAAGCGCAGCGGTCAGGTCGCCGTCTTCATCAGCGGCAAGGAAAAGCGGATCTTCGTCCGCCACGCCTTCGTACCGGTCTTCGACATGCCGATCGAAATCGAGAATCCAGGCAAGTCGCTCGGCACGCATACCTTCACGGCGCTGGAGGTCGTGGACGGCGGCAAGCGCATGCGCTGGAACGTCGTTTCCATGCCGTTGACCGCCGGGCAACCGGCCGTGGCGCAGGCAAAGAAGGGCGCGCCCAAGCAGCAGGCGCAGCCGCCGCGGAAGGCCAAGAGCATGCGTGGCGCGGTCGTGACCAGCAAGTCGTCGAACGCCACCGAGGCCCTTGATCGCGTCACCATCCCGCAGGAGGCGATCGACCGCATCGCCGAGTTGCTGACGCCCGGTTCGTCCCTGATCATCACGGACGAAGGGCTGGGCCGCGAGACCGGTCGCTATACCGAGTTCATCGTCGAAACCCGCTGAGGCCTCAACTCCCTCATCCGATCCGCTAGGCTTTGCCCTCCGTCCGTCTGGCCCCGTTGCCGAGGCGTGGCGATCGGGACCGGCGAGGGGAGAAGCTCATGACAAGCATGCTGCGCGCCTATGGCGCGGCGATGGTGGTTGCCGGGTCAATCCTGGCAATTGTTTCGGTTGAGCGGGCGTCCGGTCAGGCTTCGTCAAGCCAGGCCTGGCCCTCCAAACCGGTGCGGATCATCGTGCCGTTCGCGGCGGGCAGCGCCACCGACCTCGTGCCGCGCGCGGTCTTCGAGCAGGTGCAGAGCCAGGTCGGCCAGACCTTCGTCATCGACAACCGTCTCGGCGGCGGCACCACCACCGGCACCGCTGCAGTCGCGAAGTCCGACCCCGACGGCCACACGCTCCTGGTCCATTCCAATGGGTTCGTGACCACGCCGGCGATCCAACAAAACGTGCCCTACGATCCGGTCAAGGATTTCGCCGCAATCACGCCGCTCGCCAACGTGCCGATGGTGCTGGTGATCTCGCCGGACAAGAACATCAAGACGCTCAAGGATCTGGTCGCCTACGCAAAGGCATCGCCCGGCAAGCTCAACTACGCGGCGGCCGGCATCGGTACGCCACCGCACCTCACGATGGAACGGTTCCGCATCGCGGCCGGCTTTACCGGGCAACTCGTCCCGTTCAAGGGCGCGCCGGAGGCCGTGACCGAAGTCATCACCGGCCGGGTCGACGTTTATTTCTGTCCGCTGCCGCCGGCGATGCCCTTCATCCAGAGCGGCAAGCTCCTGCCGCTGGCGGTCTCGAGCGCCAAACGGTCGGCGGCGCTGCCGAACGTGCCGACCACGATCGAGGCAGGCTTCCCGAATTCCGATTTCGATTTCTGGATCGGGATGTTCGTGCCCAAGCAGACGCCGCGCGATGTCGTCATGCGCATCCATCAGGCCACCGTCAAAGGCATGGGGACCGAAACCAACCGGGCGCGGTTCTCCAAGCTCGGCGTCGAAACCATGATCATGACGCCGGACGCGTTTGACGCGAAGGTGGCGCAGGAGACCAGGATCGCGGTGGAGCTCGCCAAGGCCACCGGGCTCGCAAAATAAGATAGGCGGCCGTCGCCCGCGGTCGAGGTTTGAGGAATTGCCTTCCGAGGAATTGAAATGCTTGACGGCTTCCAACGCAGCGAGATCAAGACATCCGGCGCCCGCATCGTCACCGTGACCGGCGGCAAAGGTCCGCCGTTGCTGCTGATGCACGGCAATCCGTTCAACCACCTGTCGTGGCAGAAGGTCGCGCCGCGGCTGGCGACCGAGTTTACGGTCGTCGCCACCGACCTGCGCGGTTATGGAGATTCCGAGAAGCCGCCGGGCGGCCCCAAGAGCGTCAACTATTCGTTCCGGGCGATGGCGCAGGATCAGGTCGAGGTCATGGCCGCACTCGGCTTCGACCGTTTCTATGCCGCCGGGCACGACCGCGGCGCACGCGTCCTGCACCGCATGTGCCTCGACCATCCGCAGAAGGTCGCCCGTGCGGCCATCATCGACATCGTTCCGCAGCACTACCTTTATGGCAACGTGACCAAGGCTTGGGCGACGTTTTCCTGGCACTGGTTCTTCAACATCCAGCCGTTTGATCTGCCTGAGAAGATGATGGGCGCCGACCCCGACTGGTTCATCAAGAAGAAGCTCGCCAAGACCGAGCAGGGGCTGAGCTTTTTCGATCCGGCCGCGCTGGCGGACTTCATGCGCTGCTTCCGCAATCCGGAGACGATCCACGCGATCTGCGAGGACTATCGTGCCGGCGCCGGCATCGACCTCGAAATGGACGAAGCGGACGTCAAGGCTGGGCGCAAGATCGACTGCCCGCTGCTTCTGCTGTGGGGCGCAACCGGCGGGGTCGGGCGCAACCAGAACTCGATGGAGATCTGGCCGCGCTATGCCTCCGACATCCGGGCCGGGAAGGCGCTGCCGAGCGGGCACTACGTCAACGAGGAGGCGCCGGAGGAAACCTATTCGGAGCTGCGCGCGTTCTTCCGGGACGGCGAGCTGAAATAGATTTGGTAATGCTCGCCTCCGGATCGGAGATTTGCTAGTGCTTGTGCTCGCCGCATGGTCCGGAAGCCGGGCTCAACCATTGTCCGGCCGCGATCGATCTGCACCCTGGGCGCAATGAACCAGCCGACGGAGCCGAATTCGCCAAAACGCCTGCGCGGCGTCATTGAAGCTGCGCGCGTGGCCCACCGGTTTTGCGATCAAAAGATCGGCTGGGGTCGCATCGGCGTCGTGCTCAGCATCGCGATCATCGCGATCGCGGCTTACGTGCTTTTCAAGATCCTTCGCGGCATCGACCTCAAGGAGGTGCTGCATGCGCTGGTCACCGCAGATCCGCGCAACATCATGGTCGCCGCGTTGCTTGTCGCCGGCGGTTATTTCACGCTGACCTTCTACGATCTGTTTGCGCTACGCACGATCGGCCGGGATGACGTGCCCTACCGCATCGCGGCGCTCGGGGGCTTCACCAGTTACTCGGTCGGACACAATGTCGGCGCGAGCGTGTTCACCGGCGGCGCCGTTCGGTATCGCATCTATTCCGCCTGGGGGCTCGACGCCATCGAGGTCGCCAAGGTCTGCTTCATCGCCGGGCTGACGTTCTGGCTCGGCAACGTCACCGTGCTCGGGCTTGGCATCGCCTATGCGCCGGAGGGCGCCAGCGCCATCAACCAGTTGCCGACCTGGTTCAACCGCCTGCTTGCAATCATCGCGCTGATCGTCCTGGCGCTCTATGTCGCCTGGGTCTGGACCGGACAGCGCGTCGTCGGCCGCGACGGCTGGCAGGTCACGCTGCCCGGCGGACCGCTCACGCTGCTGCAGATCGGGATTGGGATCGTCGATCTCTCGTTCTGCGCCTTCGCGATGTACATGCTCATGCCGGACGAGCCGCATATCGGCTTTGTCACGCTCGCCGTGGTCTTCGTGTCGGCGACGCTGCTCGGCTTTGCCAGCCATGCGCCCGGAGGCATCGGCGTCTTCGACGCCGCCATGCTGGTCGCGCTCTGGCAATATGACAAGGAAGATCTGCTGGCCGGGCTGCTGCTGTTCCGGCTGTTGTACTACATCATTCCGTTTGCGCTTTCGCTGATGATCCTGGGGTTGCGTGAGGTCATGCTCGGCGTGACGGCGTCCCGGGCGCGGGCGCGGCGGCCGCTCGATCCGCCGCCGGCACCGTGATCGAAGATCGATTGTTGCCGCCGCCGGTGCGTTGGTCTATCGCAGGGGCGACATGGCGCTCGCCAACAGCGAATGGCTCCAAGGCAACCGCGCCTACAAGCGGATCGGCGCCGCGCGCTTCACGCTCGGCGCGGTGGCGATTGTCCTGGGTGCGTTGTGGGTGTTCGGCGCGTTGTCGGCCGTGCCGGCCGTTGCCGCGTTTGTCCTCATCGCCGCGGCGATCCTGCTGAGCGGGGAGCGTGCCACCGACCAGACCGCCAATGTAGCGACGGTCGATCGCGGCGCGCCGGCCGAGCTGCTCCCGATCCTCGAAACGGTTCTGGCCGGTCTCCCGCAGCCGGTCATTGCGCTCGACGTTCAGGGTGAGGTCCTGGCGGCGAACGCCCCGGCGCGGGCGGTGGCGCCGGCGCTGCGGCAGGGCGAACCGGTGTCGCTGGCGCTACGGGTGCCGGAAGTCCTCGATGCGGTCCGGCGCGCGATTGCGAGCGACGTGCCGCAGCGGGTCGAATTCATCGAGCGCGTGCCGCTCGAGCGCTGGTATGAGGCGATCGTCGTGCCCGTTGCGTTGCGGGAACAGCCGCTCCGGCCGGCGATACGCCTTGTGCTGGTGACCCTCGATGACCTGACGCCGCTGCGGCGGGTCGAGGAGATGCGCGCCGACTTCGTCGCCAATGCGAGCCACGAATTGCGCACGCCGCTGGCCGCGCTGTCGGGCTTCATCGAGACCCTGCAAGGGCAGGCGCGCGACGATCCGGCGGCCCGGACGCGGTTCCTGTCGATCATGCAGGCGCAGGCGACGCGCATGGCGCGTCTCATCGACGATCTGCTGTCGCTCTCGCGCATCGAGCTCAACGCGCATCTGCGGCCCAACAAACAGGTCGATCTCCGCAATATCATCCGCCAGGTGGTGGACGGCTTGCAGACGCTCGCGCGCGATCGCGAAATGGAGGTGCGCGTGACCACGTCGGCCGATCAGGTCGAGGTGCTCGGCGACCGTGACGAGCTGCTGCGTGTGTTCGAGAACCTCGTCGAAAATGCGCTCAAATATGCCGCGTCCGGCAAGCGCGTCGACATCACGCTCACCGCCGACAGCATTCGCAACGAGGCGAGGGTCGCGATCCGCGACTTTGGCCCGGGCATCGCGCCAGAGCATCTGCCGCGATTGACCGAGCGCTTCTATCGCGTCGATGTCGCCGACAGCCGGGCGCAGGGCGGAACCGGACTTGGCCTCGCGCTGGTCAAGCACATCCTCAATCGCCACGGCGGGCGGCTGTCGATCGAGAGCGTCCACGGAGAGGGGGCCTCGTTCACCGCCGTGCTGCCTCTGGCCGCGCGCGCAAAAGCAAATTAGATCGTTTTTTCATAGGGTTAAGTCTGTCATCTGACTGTCATCCGACCATCATAGAACGATGACATGGGCGGTATACGACCAACGCAATCTCGGAAGACGGGACATCGCAGCTCCGGTTCCGAGGCGAGTCGCTGCAACGACCAACAAAATATCCATCAAGCCACGAGGCAATGGGCGCGAGACGATCTCGCGTTGGCTGAACGCTTGTGGCGTTACAACAGGAGAGAGCCTTGAAACTTTTCCGAACCCTCTTGGCTGCCGGCACCGTCGCCGCGCTGAGCACGGTGGCGATTGCCGCTGAAATTTCGGGCGCGGGCGCATCGTTTCCGTACCCGGTCTACGCAAAATGGGCGGACGCCTACAAGAAAGCGACCGGCGTCGGTCTGAACTACCAGTCGATCGGTTCCGGCGGCGGCATCAAGCAGATCTATGCCCGCACCGTCACCTTTGGCGCCACCGACGCGCCGTTGAAGGGGGCCGATCTCGAGAAATACGGGCTCGCGCAGTTCCCGATGGTGATGGGCGGCATCGTGCCGGTCGTCAACGTGCCCGGCCTCAAGCCCGGTTCGCTGGTGCTCGACGGCCCGACGCTCGCCAACATCTTCCTCGGTGAGATCAAATCCTGGGACGATCCGGCGATCGCGAAGCTCAATACCGGCCTCAAGCTGCCGAAGCAGGCGATCGCCATCGTCCATCGCTCGGACGGCTCGGGCACCACGTACAACTTCGCCTACTATCTGGCGGAGGTCAGCCCGACCTGGAAAACCAAGGTTGGCGTCAACACGTCGGTACGCTTCCCGGCCGGCATCGGCGCCAAGGGCAACGAAGGCGTGGCCAACAACGTGGCCAACACGCAAGGCTCGATCGGCTACGTCGAGTACGCCTATGCGCTGCAGAACAAGCTGTCCTACGCGCGAATGATAAACAAGGCGGGCAAGATCGTGGCGCCGACGTCGGACGCCTTCCAGGCCGCCGCCGCCAATGCCGACTGGAAATCGCAGCCGGGTTACGGCGTGCTGCTGGCCAACCAGCCCGGCGATGCGTCGTGGCCGATCACGGCGCCGACCTGGATCCTGATCTACAAGCAGCCGAAGGACGTCAACTCGACGCGCGAAGCCCTCAAGTTCTTTGCGTGGGCCTATGCGAACGGCGGCAAGATGGCCGACGAGCTCCACTACGTTCCGATGCCTGCCAACGTGGTCAAGGACATCCAGAACATGTGGGCGCAGGAGATCAAGGACGAGAAGGGCCAGGCGATCTTCGTCGTGACGAATTGACAGCGTTGCAAATGGAAAAGGCGCCGAACCGCGCCTTTTCCAACATTTCGTGAATTCGGCCGATACCCGGCTTGCATTGCAAACCTGCGGCCGCTTGAGTTGCGCTCTCGAGGGTGGATCCAGACCGGGAGCGAGTGAAAAAAGTGCCTTCGGAGAGACAAACCGTGGTTGACGTTGCATTGCGAGGCGACACCAGCCTGATCGG
Source organism: uncultured Alphaproteobacteria bacterium (assembly GCA_963785745.1). GTDB lineage: Bacteria > Pseudomonadota > Alphaproteobacteria > Rhizobiales > Xanthobacteraceae > VAZQ01. The sequence goes on along the minus strand of CAWAWR010000021.1, from coordinate 278,503 downwards.
CGAACACGCCGAGTCACGGTCCAAGGCGCTGCAGCGCCTGCGCCTGGTCGACATTGTCTTCAAGTGGCTCACGCGATCTTTCCGCGATTGCCGTTCTGCTTCTGCTCGGCGGCGTGATCATTGCGCTGATCGAAGGCTCGATGATGGCGATCCGCGCCTTTGGCTTCACCTTCCTGATCGAAGAGCACTGGAACCCAGTGACCGATCAGTTCGGCGCGCTCGCGCCGATCTACGGAACCATCATCACCTCCTTTATCGCCATGCTGATCGCGGTTCCGATCGGCATCATGATCGCGTTCTTCCTGACCGAGCTGTGCCCGATGTTTCTGCGGCGGCCGATCGGGATCGCCATCGAGCTGCTCGCCGGCATCCCCAGCATCATCTACGGGATCTGGGGCCTGTTCGTGTTTGCCCCGTTCCTTCAGAAGACGCTGCAGCCGCTCCTGATCGGCCTGTTCGGCAGCATCCCGATCCTGTCGTCGCTGTTTGCCGGCCCGCCCTACGGGATCGGCGTCCTGACCGCGAGCCTCATCCTTGCGATCATGGTGCTGCCGTTCATCACGTCGATCTCGCGCGACGTGTTCGACGCGGTCCCGCCGGTCCTCAAGGAAGCCGCCTACGGGCTTGGCTGCACCAGGTGGGAAGTGTTCCGCAACGTCGTGCTGCCCTATACGCGGGTTGGCGTGATTGGCGGCGTCATGCTGGGCCTCGGCCGCGCGCTCGGGGAAACCATGGCCGTCACCTTCGTGATCGGCAATGCGCACCGGATCTCCGCGTCGATCCTCGCCCCCGGCACGACGATCTCGGCGACCATCGCCAATGAATTCGCCGAAGCGGTGGGCGACCTCTACACCTCGGCGCTGGTCGCGTTGGGCCTGATCCTCTTCTTCATCACCTTCACGGTGCTTGCAATCGCGCGCTACCTGTTGCTGCGCGTCGAACGGCGGATCGGGTGACGCTATGAATAGCCTCTACGCCGCACGCCGCCGCAAAGATGTAGTACTGAAGGTCCTGGCGTTCGCCGCCACTGCCTTGGGCCTCGGCTGGCTGGTGCTGATCCTCGGCGCTTTGCTGTGGGAAGGATTGAGCGGGCTCTCGCTGAAGGTCTTTACCGAGATGACGCCGCCGCCGGGCGCCGACGGCGGCCTTTTGAATGCGATCGTCGGCAGCCTGATCATGACGGTGCTGGCGGTGATGATCGGCACGCCGGTCGGCATTCTCGCCGGAACCTATATGGCCGAATACGGCCGCTACGACCGGTTGACCTCGGTCGTGCGGTTCATCAACGACATCCTGCTCAGCGCGCCCTCGATCGTGGTCGGGCTGTTCATCTACGAGATCATGGTCGTCAAGATGGGCCACTTCTCGGCATGGGCCGGCGCTGTGGCGCTCGCCGTGATCGTTCTGCCGGTGGTGGTGCGCACGACCGAGGACATGCTGCTGCTGGTGCCGAACCCGTTGCGCGAGGCGGCGGCGGCGCTCGGCACCCCACGCGCCGTCATCATCCGCAAGGTGTGCTACCGCGCGGCGCAGACCGGTATGATCACCGGTGTGCTCCTCGCCGTCGCCCGCATCAGCGGCGAGACCGCGCCGCTGCTCTTCACCTCGCTCAACAACCAGTTCTGGAGCACGAACCTCAACGCGCCGATGGCCAATCTGCCGGTCGTGATCTTCCAGTTTGCGTTGAGCCCCTATGCCGACTGGCAGAAGCTGGCATGGGCCGGCGCCCTTCTCATCACGCTCAGCGTGCTTGCGCTCAGTATCATCGCGCGAGCGCTTGCCTCGAGGAAACAGATATGAATGTTGCTTCTGTAGCTCCTGTCGTTGCCTCCCCGGCGGTCATTCATCACGCCGCCGTCGCTGGCGACCTGACTGAGAAGATTTCGATCCGTGGTCTGAATTTCTTCTACGGCGACAGCCGGGCGCTCAAAGACATCAGCCTGGCGCTGTACGAGAAAAGGGTCACCGCCTTCATCGGGCCGTCGGGTTGCGGAAAATCGACGCTTGCTGCGGGTCCTCAACCGCATGTACGACCTCTATCCGCACCAGCGCGCCGAAGGGAACGTCTCATTCGACGGCGAGGACATCCTGTCGCCCAAGCAGGATCTCAACATGCTGCGGGCGCGCATCGGCATGGTGTTCCAGAAGCCGACGCCGTTCCCGATGTCGATTTATGAGAACATCGCGTTCGGCGTGCGGCTCTATGAGAAGCTGTCGAAGTCCGATCTCGATGCGCGCGTCGAGCAGTCGCTGCGCCGCGCCGCGCTATGGGAAGAGGTCAAGGACAAGCTCTCGACCAATGGGCTGAGCCTGTCGGGCGGTCAGCAGCAGCGGCTATGCATCGCGCGAACCGTGGCGGTGAAGCCCGAGGTCATCCTGTTCGATGAGCCCTGTTCGGCGCTCGACCCGATCTCCACCGCCAAGATCGAAGAGCTGATCGACGAGCTGAAGACCGACTACACGCTCGATCATCGTGACCCACAACATGCAGCAGGCCGCCCGCGTCTCCGACTTCACCGCCTTCATGTATCTGGGCGAGCTGGTCGAATTCGACATCACCAGCAAGATGTTCACGTCGCCCAGCGATCGGCGGACCCAGGACTACATCACCGGCCGCTTCGGATAACCAGGCAAGAACAGGCAGCGGAAAGACAAATGACAATGATGAACGAACACACCGCGAAGGCCTTCGACGTCGACCTCCAGGACCTGTCGCGCATGGTCGCCGAAATGGGCGGCCTGGCCGAAAAGCAGATCGCGGATTCCGTCGATGCGCTGGCCAAGCGGGACTTCGATGCGCGCCGACCGCGTGATCGTGGCGGATGCGGCGATCGACAATCTCCAGCGCGAGATCGAGGAGCGATCGGTGCTGACCATCGCCCGGCGTCAGCCGATGGCGGTCGATCTGCGCGAGATCGTGAGCGCGTTGCGTATCGCCAACGACCTTGAGCGCATCGGCGACCTCGCCAAGAACATCGCCAAGCGCGTGATGCCGATCACCGCCGACTTTCATCCGCAGAAGCTGATCCGGGGCGTCGAGCACATGGCTGCGCTCGTGCTCACCCAGCTCAAGCAGGTGCTGGACAGCTACGCCAGCCACGACGTCGAAAAGGCGATGGGGGTGTGGAACGGCGACGAGGAAATCGACGCCATGTGCACCTCGCTGTTCCGCGAGCTTCTCACCTACATGATGGAAGATCCGCGCCACATCACGTTCTGTATTCACCTGATGTTCTCCGCCAAGAACATCGAGCGCATGGGCGACCACGCCACCAACATCGCCGAGACGGTCTATTTCATGGTCCAAGGCCGGCCGATCACCGATGAGCGGCCGAAGGGCGACACCCTGGCGGCGTTGGCCGCCGAGAATTGAGCGAAAGGCACATGAACGGAACCAGTCCCCGTATTCTGATCGTCGAGGACGAAGAGGCCCTCACGCTGCTGCTGCGGTACAATCTCGAGGCGGCCGGCTATGACGTCGACACCGTCGCCCGCGGCGACGAGGCGGACGTCCGCTTCAAGGAGCGTCCGCCCGACCTCGTGATCCTCGACTGGATGCTGCCCGGCCTTTCCGGCATCGAGCTCTGTCGGCGCTTGCGCGCCCGGCCCGACACGCGGCAGCTTCCGATCATCATGCTGACGGCGCGCGGCGAGGAAAGCGAGCGCGTGCGCGGCCTCTCGACCGGCGCCGACGACTACATCGTGAAGCCGTTCTCGGTTCCGGAACTGCTGGCGCGGGTCAGCGCGCTGCTGCGACGCTCGTCGCCGGAGCGCATCGCCGATATCCTGTCGTTTGGCGAACTGGAGCTCGATCGCGAGAAGAAGCGCGTTTCACGCAACGGTCACGCCATCGAACTCGGTCCGACCGAATTCCGGCTGCTCGAATTCCTGATGGAGCGCCCCGGTCGCGTGTTCACGCGCGAGCAGCTCCTGGATGGCGTCTGGGGGCGGGACGTCTATATCGACGAGCGGACCGTCGATGTGCATGTCGGCCGGCTGCGCAAGGCGCTCAACCGCGGCCACGCCGACGATCCGATCCGGACCGTGCGCGGCGCCGGCTACGCGCTCGACGACAAGTTCGCCAAGGCGCCGCTCGCCTAGCCGAACTCAGGATGACGGGTCCGAGCGCGTGTCTTCCGAACAGGCGCTAGCTCCGGAACGGAGGCGGCCGCCGGTCGCGCCGTGAATTCGCCGGCTGGTAGGCGACGCGCGAGTGGTGGGCGCAGTAGGGCAGGCCGGTCAGCGACTGTCCGCCACAGAAGAAGAAGTCCGCGCTGCCGGGATCGCCGATCGGCCAGCGGCAAGTGTCCTCGGTCAGTTCCAGGATCGTGCGCCGCTGCCCGATCGGGATGACGTTGTCGAGCAGCTCCGGCTCTTCCGCGACCTCATACTCGAAGGCGTGAGCCAGCGCGGTGTTGCCGCGCATCGACGGCCGTGACACGCGCAGCATGTGCGTGTGCGATCGCGGCTTGCGCGGCCGCGGTGCAGCCGATGACGGTGACTTGGCGCGCCCCGAGAGTCCGAGCCGGTGCACCTTGCCGATAACGGCGTTGCGCGTAATGCCGCCGAGTTCGGCAGCGATCTGACTTGCTGAAAGGCCGTCGCTCCACAGCTTCTTCAGCATCTCGACGCGTTCGTCGGTCCAGCTCATGCCCCTCATTCCTTGGCGGTCGCTGCAAACGGACAGGTTCACACAGAATCCTTCAGCGCAGTCTGGGCAGCTATGGCCGGCCCGACGCGTACTCCCACTACCGATGTACTCAGAACGTGTCCGCCGCACGAAATGTCGTATTTGACAATCGAAGAACTACAATATGGCGGGAGTCAGGCGCAAGAGTCCCAGGCCTCGCGTCCACACCTTACAGTCCGGACTTCGCAGTGCATCCACACTTTTCACAATTGTTGTGCTCCATACGCGACACCTGAACACTATCTGCATGCCCGTCCGAGCATGGTCTGCGCGCCATTTGGCCGTGTTGACAGGGGGTTCCGTCGCAATACAATACTCATCGTGCCGCCCGGAGAGGCGGCACATTTCATTTGCATCCGTTGTTGCAGGGCCGATGAGCGAGCAGGGGACATCTCATTTGTTGCCGACCTATGCGCGGGTCGATCTCGCTTTCGAGCGGGGCGAGGGCGCTTGGCTGGTGGCGACCAATGGCGAGCGCTACCTCGACTTCACGTCCGGGGTGGCCGTCAATGCGCTCGGGCATGCCCATCCGCATCTGATCGAGGCCATCACCGAGCAGGTGAAGAAGGTCACCCACGTCTCCAACCTCTATCGGATCCCTGAGGCCGAGCGGATGGCCGCGCGGTTGTGCGAGGCGAGCTTCGCCGACTTTGTCTTCTTCTGTAATTCCGGCGCCGAGGCGATGGAATGCTGCATCAAGACGGCGCGCAAGCATCACGCCGCGAACGGCAGGCCCGAGCGGTTCCGCATTATCACATTCGAAGGCGCCTTCCACGGCCGCACGCTGGCCACGCTCGCGGCCGGCGGGCAGAAGAAGTACCTCGAAGGCTTCGGGCCGGTGGTTGACGGTTTTGACCAGGTTCCGTTCGGCGACCTCGAGGCCGCCAAGCGCGCCATCGGTCCGGCGACCGCGGCGATCCTGATCGAGCCGCTGATGGGCGAGGGCGGCGTGCGCGTCGTGGCGCCCGAGTTCCTACGGGCGCTGCGCCAGCTTTGCGACCAGCATGGGCTGATGCTGGTGTTCGACGAGGTACAGACCGGCATGGGCCGCACCGGCGAGCTGTTCGCCTATCAGCGCAGCGGCGTCGCCCCCGACATCATGGGGCTCGCCAAGGCGATCGGCGGAGGGTTTCCGCTGGGCGCCTGCCTCGCCACCGCCGACGCCGCCAAGGGGATGACCGCGGGCACCCACGGTTCCACTTTCGGCGGCAATCCGCTGGCGATGGCGGCCGGCAACGCGGTGCTCGACGTCATGCTGGCCGACGGTTTCTTCGACCGCGTCAAGCGGCTGTCGCTGGTGCTCAAACAGAAGCTCGCCGCGATCAAGGATCGCTATCCTTCGGTGATCGCCGAGGTGCGAGGTGAGGGGCTGCTCCTGGGCTTGCGTGCAGTCGTACCCGCCGGCGAGCTGGTTGACGCATTGCGCGCGGAGAAGATGATCACCGTTGCCGCCGGCGACAATGTCGTCCGGCTGCTGCCGCCGCTGATCATAACCGAGGCCGAGGTCGCGGAGGCGGCGCAGCGCATCGAGCGCGCCTGCGATCAGCTCGCGAAGAAACACAGCCGGCCGCAAGCGCAAGGGGCCGCCGGATGAACGCCAATGGCGTGCGGCACTTTCTCGATCTGATCGACATCCCCGGAGACGACCTGCGGGGCATGATCACGACGAGCCGTGCGATGAAGGCGAAGCACAAGAGCGGCGCCGCGGGCGAGCGCCCGCTGGCCGGCAAGACTCTGGCCATGATCTTCGAGCGGCCCTCGACGCGCACGCGGGTCTCGTTCGAGGTCGCGATGCGGCAGCTCGGCGGCGACGCGATGATGCTTACGGCGGACGAGATGCAGCTCGGCCGCGGTGAGACCATTGCCGACACGGCGCGCGTGCTGTCCCGCTACGTCGACGCCATCATGATCCGCACGCTCGATCACGACGCCGTGTTCGAGCTGGCGCAGCATGCGACCATCCCGGTCATCAACGGCCTGACGCGGCGCTCGCATCCCTGCCAGGTGCTGGCCGACGTCATGACCTTCGAGGAGCACCGCGGCCCGATCCGCGGCAAGACCGTGGCCTGGTCGGGCGACGCCAACAATGTGCTCGGATCGTGGATGCACGCGGCCGAGCGGTTCGACTTCCGCCTGCACGTGGCTAGCCCGCCGGAGCTCAAGCCGAAGAAATGGCTCACCGACTGGGCCAAGTCGACGAAGGCCGACATCACGATCGGCACCGATCCCGAGGCCGCCGTGAAGGGCGCCGATTGCGTCGTCACCGACACCTGGGTCTCGATGGGCGACAAGAACGGCCAGCGCCGCCACAACCTGCTCAAGCGCTATCAGGTCAATGCGCGGCTGATGGCGAAGGCGAAACCCGACGCGATCTTCATGCATTGTCTTCCCGCCCACCGCGGCGAGGAGGTCACCAACGAGGTGATCGACGGGCCGCAATCGGTGGTATTCGACGAGGCCGAGAACCGCCTGCATGCCCAGAAGGGCATTCTGGCGTGGTGCCTCCACGCCAAGGGGCGCTGAATCCCGGCCGCGCCCCGGGGTCGAAATTCTGAGCCGCGACGCCATATAGGTCAGGATGTCAGAACGTCAGACCGCCATCCCCAGCCGGCAACCCTCTGCGACATCGGCGGACGACACCGTCCTTCCGTTCGAGGTCAAGGCGCTCGACCTGCGCGGGCGCGTCGTGCGGCTCGGTCCGGCGGTCGACAGGATCCTGCGCGCCCATGACTATCCCGCCCCGGTGGCGAAGCTGCTCGGCGAGGCCGTGGTGCTGGCGGTGCTGCTTGGAACTTCGCTGAAGTTCGAGGGCCGGTTCATCCTGCAGACCCAGGGCGACGGTCCGGTGCGCATGCTGGTGGTCGACTACACCACGCCCGGCAAGATCCGCGCCTGCGCCCGCTTCGACGCCGATCGCGTCGCGGCCGCCATCGCCGACGGCAAGACCGACACCGCCGGTCTGCTGGGCAGCGGGCATCTCGCGCTGACCATCGACCAGGGACCGGACATGAGCCGCTACCAGGGCTTGGTCGCGCTCGACGGCAAATCGTTCGAGGATGCGGCGCACGAATACTTCCTGCGCTCGGAGCAGATTCCGACCCGCATCCGTCTCGCCGTCGGGGAGGAGGTCAGTGCCGCCGCCGGCGGTGCGCTGCATCGCTGGCGGGCCGGTGGCTTGCTGGTACAGTTCCTGCCCAAGGCGCCGGAGCGGGCGCGGCAACCCGACCTCGATCCCGGCGACGCGCCGGCCGGCAAGGCCGTCCATGTCATGCCCGAGGACGATGCCTGGGTTGAAGGCCGCTCGCTGGTGGAGACGGTGGAGGACATCGAACTCATCGATCCGACGCTCTCCACCGAGCGGCTGGTCTACCGGTTGTTCCACGAACGCGGCGTGCGCGTCTTTCGCGATGCCGAGGTTTCGGCGGAGTGCTCGTGCTCGCGCGAGAACGTCGCCAATATGCTGAACAGCTTTTCGCAGGACGACCGCGACCACATGGTCGAGAACGGCAAGATCACCGTGACCTGTGAATTCTGCAACTCGACCTATGTGTTCGAGCCGGACAAGCTCGGCAACAAGCCGGATGACAACAACGAACCGCTCAATTGATGGTGCGGCCCTCTTGCGGCATGTCCAGCGAAAAGGCCGGGATTTCGATATCGAAAAGTTCCCCGGTTTCCGTCACCATCCCGTAGCTGCCGGTCATGAAGCCCGACGGTGTGGGCAGCGGCACGCCGCTGGTGTATTCGTAATTGGCGCCGGGCTTGAGCACGGGCTGCTCGCCGACCACGCCGGCGCCGCGGACCTCCTGGAGCTTCCCGTTCGCGTCGGTGATCCGCCAATGCCGCGTCTTGAGCTGCACCGTTTCTCCGCCCCGGTTGGTGAGCGTGATCGTATAGGCCCAGAAGAAGTAGCCGTTCTCCGGCGACGAGCGGTCCGCCAGGTAGCGCGGCGCGACCTGAACTTCGATGCGGCGGGTGACGGCGCTGTACATGACCATCCTGCGGTTCTTCCTAGTGTCCCGATTCCGAAGTTCGTAGCATTTTCGCGGCGGCCTCTTATACGAACTTCGGAATCGAAGGACACCAGCAAGTATAGTAGCTTTCTAGTGTGGCTTGGGTTCACAAGTTCGCTTGCAACCAAGCCGCCAGGAATGGCGAACTTCTAAAACCACCACACGAGACACCTCAGTCCTCAGTCCAGCCGAACGGGCCGCCGGTTCGCATGCATTCCCCGCCCCCGACCGCGACCATCACCGCGCAGCGCGACCTGCGTCTCGACCTGTTTCGGGGGCTGGCGCTGTGGCTGATCTTCCTGGATCACATCCCGTCCAATCTGGTGAGTTGGATCACCATCCGCAACTATGGCTTCAGCGACGCCACCGAGATCTTCATCTTCATATCCGGCTACACCGCCGCCTTCGTCTACGGCAAGGTGATGCTGGAGCGCGGCTTCGTGATCTCCTCCGCGCGGATTCTCCGCCGCGCCTGGCAGATCTATGTCGCCCATATTTTCCTGTTCGCGATCTATATGGCGGAGATCTCCTACGTCGCGAGGAGTTTCGACAATCCGCTCTTCGCCGAGGAAATGAACATCCTCGATTTTCTCAAGCAGCCCGATGTGACGATCATTCAGGCGCTGCTGCTCAAGTTCAAGCCGGTCAACATGGACGTGTTGCCGCTCTACATCATCCTCATGATGATGTTTCCGCCGATCCTTTGGCTGCTGCTGCGCACTCCAACGGTCGCGCTGCTGGTCTCGGCCGGAGTTTATGCGGCCGCCTGGTGGTTCGGCTTGAACCTTCCCGCCTATCCCGAGGGTGTCTGGTACTTCAATCCGTTTGCGTGGCAGCTTCTGTTCGTCTTCGGCGCGTGGTGCGCGCTCGGCGGCGCCGAACGCTTGACGGTGCTGCTCAACTCGCGCGTCACGCTGGCGATCGCCATCGCTTATCTGCTGGTCGCGTTCTATATCGCGCTGAGCTGGCACTTGCCGGCGGTGATGAGCCCGCGCATCACGCTCTGGCTGGAGGAAGTGATCTATCCGATCGACAAGACCAATCTCGACGTCCTGCGCTTCGCGCATTTCCTGGCGCTGGCCACGGTCACCGTCTGGTTCGTCCCGCGCGACTGGCCGCCGCTCAACTCGCGCGCGTTCTACCCCGCGATCCTGTGCGGACAGCACTCGCTTGAAATTTTCTGCCTCGGATTGTTGCTCGCCTTCGCCGGGCACTTCGCCATGGTCGAAATTTCGGGCGCGCTCTGGATGCAGGTCGTGATCAGCGTCGTCGGCATCCTGACCATGGTCGCAGCGGCGGCGCTGATTGCGTGGTACAAGCGGGCCGACGAACGCCGGCCGGGCGCGCGGCCGAAGACTACGAATGCCGATCTCGCGGGAGGCGAGGCATGAGACCGATCTGCAGGCTGATCTGCGCAGCCATCCTGGCTGCGACATTCTGGCTCACGCCTGACGGCGCCCGCGCCGCGCTTACGGGCGCGTGCACGGTTCCGGACTATCTCCTCTCCAGCGACTATCGGTTGCGGCGCGTCCAGGCCGCAGCCGAGAAGCAGAAGTCATTAAGGATAGTGGTCATCGGCACCGGTTCCTCCGCTTTGGCGGGGCCGGACGGCCCGAAATCGGCCTATCCGGCGCGGCTGGAAGCGGCTTTGGGTAGCCGTTTACCTGGCGTCGACGTAAAGGTGATAACGCTGGTCCGGACCCGGCTGACCGCCATGGACCTTGCCCGGAGCATGAACAAGGTCGTGGAGGACGAGAAGCCCGATCTGGTGATCTGGCAAACCGGGACAACCGACGCCATTCGCCGGATCGACCAGGATGAGTTCAAATTGGCGCTCGATCGCGGAGTCGAGCGCCTCCAGAAGGCCGGCACCGACGTAATACTTATGAACATGCAATATAGTCCCCGGACGGAGTTGATGATTGCTCTCGGACCCTATTCCGATACGATGCGGGTGGTCGCTCAACAGCGCAGTGTGCCGTTGTTTGACCGTCTGGGCATCATGCGTTACTGGTCCGACCACGGTGCCTTCGACCTGTACGCGGCCGGTAGGGACGATGTGCTTGCCCACCGGGTTCACGACTGCATCGGACGCGCGATCGCGGGGCTGATTGTCGAGTCCGGTCGGTTACAACGAATAGAACAGCGGGCGACCAAGTAAGAGTCGCAGCGAAAACAGGGCAGGGAGTTCAGCAACATCATGGATCGTGTTGCTTGGTTTCACCGCGCGGCTATGGGCTGTGCCGTTGCGGTAGCGGCCTTCGTCGCACAACAGCCGGCTGGCGCTCAGATCGCCTCGCCCGGATCGTCGACCGTTGGAGCAACGCCGGCAGCAGCGCCGGCTGCGCCCGCCGCGCCGCGCTGCGTGATCCCGCAGGACCTCGCCCGCTTCGATCTTCCACTGCGCGGGACCGCGCGTAAGCTCGCGGCCGGGAAGCCGATCAAGATCGTCGCGATCGGCTCATCCTCGACTTTCGGCGCCGGCGCGAGCAAGCCGTACAACGCCTATCCGAGCCGCCTCGCGGCGGAACTGGCGGCGGAGTTCGTCGACCACGATATCACCGTGCTCAATCGCGGCGTCAACGGCGACACCGCGACCGACATGCTCGCGCGCTTCGAGCGGGGCGTGATCGCGGAGAAGCCCGATCTCGTGCTCTGGCAGGTCGGCACCAATTCGCTATTGCGCGGCGATCCGGTCGCACCGCATCGCTCGCTGCTGCATGGCGGCATCGTGCGGCTGAAGGAGATGGGCGCGGACGTCGTATTGATCGATCCGCAATATGCGCCGCGCGTGCTGGCGCGGCCGAACGCCGAGGAGATGCTCAAGCTCCTGGAGCAGACCGCGCGGTTCGAAACCGTCAATCTGTTCCGCCGGTTTGCGCTGATGCGTCACTGGCGTGAGGTCGAGCGGATGCCGTTCGAAGCGTTCCTGTCGCCCGACGAACTGCACATGAACGACTTCAGCTACGGTTGCGTCGCGCGCGCGCTCGGCGGCGCCATCGCCGAGGCTATCACCCGTCCGGTCGCGACCGCCTCGGCGCCCAGCGCGAAGCGCTAAACCGCCTTCAGCGCGTCCAAGAGATCCTCGACCAGATCGTCCGAGTGCTCGAGTCCGCATGAGAGCCGCACCATCCCGTCGGTGATGCCGAGCTCTGCGCGCGCCTCCGGCGTCAACCGTTGATGCGTGGTCGTCGCCGGATGGGTGATCAGGCTCTTGGCGTCGCCGAGATTGTTGCTGATCCGCACGATCTTCAGCGCATCCTGGAACCGGAACGCGCCGGCCTTGCCGCCCTTGATCTCGAATGCGACCAGGTTCGAGCCGCCTTTCATCTGCTTGCGGATGATGGCGGCCTGCGGGTGATCGGGCCGGCCCGGATAGATCAGCCGCGTCACCTTGGACTGCTCCGCCAGCGCGACCGCGACCGCGGCCGCATTGTCGGTCTGCTTCTGCACGCGCACGACCAGCGTCTCGAGGCCCTTGAGCAGCACCCAGGCATTGAACGGCGAGATCGACGGCCCGGTCTGCCGGATCAGGGTCTGGACATGGTCCATGATGAACTTTTCGGACGCGAGGATGACGCCGCCGAGGCAGCGGCCCTGGCCGTCGATGTGCTTGGTCGCCGAATAGACGACGCAGTCGGCGCCGAGCTCCAGCGGATGCTGGAACAGCGGGGTCGAAAACACGTTGTCCACCACCAGCGTCGCGCCGGCGTCGTGCGCGATTTTTGCGATCGCCGCGATGTCGAGCACTTCCAGATTGGGATTGGTCGGGCTCTCCAGGAAGAACGTCTTGGTCTTCTTCGTGACCGCCTTTTTCCACTGGTCGAGATCGGTGCCGTCGACCAGCGTCGAAGTGACGCCGTAGCGCGGCAGATGATCCTCGACGATGTAGCGGCAGGAGCCGAACAATTGCTTCGACGCAACGACGTGATCGCCGGCGCGCACCTGGCCCATCAGCGCGGTGTTGACCGCCGCCATCCCGGTCGCGGTCGCGCGCGCGGCTTCCGCGCCTTCGAGCAGCGCCATGCGCTGCTCGAACATCGTGACGGTCGGATTCGAGAACCGCGAATATTGGTAGCCGGGCTCCTCGTTCTTGAAGCGGCGCTCGGCTTGCAGCGAGTTGTCGTAGACGTAGCCCTGCGTCAGGTAGAGCGCCTCGGACGTCTCGCCGAACTGCGAGCGCAGCGTTCCCCCGTGCACGAGGCGGGTTTCGGGGCGGTATTTCTTAGGTGCGGACGCAGCCATCACGGTCTCCTTCAGACAGCAAAAAACCCGGCCGGAAATATTGTCCGCCGGGTCCACGCGTCCCCGGCCTTTTAGCGACTTATTTAACGTGGCTGCAAGCCGGCCGGCTCAAATTGACCACGGGATAATGCATCGTGTAGCGCGCCCGTCAGCCTTCCCGTCAAGACGGTCATCGGCTATCGCTGCCCTTCGGGATCAGGCGCAGAAGGAAGGCGCGAACGTGCCGCTCGCCCTTGCAGTGGATCAACGGGGCATCCTGCCCGACGAGATGATCGGCGCGCTGGTGCGCGACGGCGCGATCCTTGCCGAATACGAATTCGTGCAGGACCAGATCCAGCCTGCGAGCCTCGACCTGCGGCTCGGCGCGACCGCCTATCGCGTGCGCGCGAGCTTCCTGCCGGGGCCGAACACCACCGTCGCCGAGCGCATCGACGAGCTGAAGCTGCACGAGATCGTGCTCACCGACGGCGCGGTGCTGGAAACCGGCTGCGTCTACATCGTGCCGCTCATCGAAAGCCTGGCGCTTCCCGACGACATCGTCGCCGCCGCCAATCCGAAAAGCTCGACCGGGCGGCTCGACGTCTTCACCCGCGTGATCGCCGACGAGACCCGCGGCTTCGACCGCATCAGCGCCGGCTATCACGGCCCGCTCTACGCCGAGATCAGCCCGAAGACGTTCCCGGTGCTGGTGCGCGAGGGCTCGCGGCTGTCGCAGATCCGCTTCCGCCACGGCCATGCGCAGCTCTCCGCCGAGGCCTTGCGCGCGCTGCACATCGCCGAGCGGCTGGTCGACGACGACCATGCCGACGTCGGGGAGGGCGTCGCGGTGAGCGTCGATCTCGGCGGTCTCGGGCCGGACGGCTTCGTCGGCTACCGCGCCAAGCGCCACACCGGCCTGATCGACGTCGATCGCCGCGCCGGCTACGACGTCGGCGAGTTCTGGGAGCCGATGAAGGCGCGCAAGGACCAGAGCCTCATTCTCGATCCCGACGAGTTCTACATCCTCGCGTCGAAAGAGGCGGTGCAGGTGCCGCCCGACTACGCCGCCGAGATGGTGCCGTTCGATCCGCTGGTCGGCGAATTCCGCGTGCACTATGCCGGCTTCTTCGACCCCGGCTTCGGCTATGCCGGCGCCGGCGGCCGCGGCGCCCGCGCGGTGCTCGAAGTCCGCTCGCGCGAGGTGCCGTTCATCCTCGAGCACGGCCAGACCGTCGGCCGTCTGGTCTACGAGCACATGCTGGCGCGGCCGAAGTCGCTCTACGGCCAGGGCATCGGCTCCAACTACCAGGCGCAGGGGCTGAAACTCTCCAAGCACTTCCGGACTTGAACCGCTCGCGCGCCATCACGATGCCGTGTGACATTGCCGTGGCCGCGCACTGACGGCGCGCCGGTGCTATGAATCCCCGTGTAACGAGGATCATGGCCATGTCACTCGCCGGCGACTATCTCGAAACCGCGCGCGACGTCTACCGGCAAGCCGCGCTCGAACCGCAGCAGGGACTGTGCTGCACCACCAATCCGGTGTGGCAGCTTCCGGCGCTGAGCATCCCGGCGAAGATGCTGGCGATGAATTACGGCTGCGGCAGCACGGTGCACCCGCGCGACCTCGCCGGCAGCCCGTCGATCCTCTATGTCGGCGTCGGCGGCGGCATGGAGGTGCTGCAGTTCGCCTATTTCAGCCGGCGCACCGGCGCGGTCATCGGGCTCGACGTGGTCGACGAGATGCTTGCGGCGTGTCGCGAAAATCTCGAGGCTGCGGAATCTGCAAATCCCTGGTTCCGCCGCGACTTCGTCGATTTGCGCAAGGGCGATGCGCTCAGCCTGCCCATCGCCGACGCCACGGTCGACATTGCCGCGCAGAATTGCCTGTTCAACATCTTCCACGACGATGAGCTGAAACGCGCGCTCGCGGAGATGTATCGGGTGCTCAAGCCGCGCGGGAAACTTCTGCTCAGCGACCCGGTCTGCGAGGCGCCGATCCCGGAAAAACTTCGCGGCGACGAGCGGTTGCGCGCCATGTGCCTGACCGGCGCGTTGCCGCTGGCCGACTATGTCCGCCGCCTGACCGACATTGGTTTCGGAACGATCGAGGTGCGCGCCCGCCGGCCGTATCGCGTGCTGTCGCCGCGTCACTACGAAACCGATCGCCTGATCGCGGTCGAGAGCGTCGAGATTTGCGCGATCAAGGACCCGATGCCCAACGACGGCCCCTGCGTTTTCACCGGGCGGACCGCGATCTACCACGGCGCCGAGGCGTCCTTCGACGACCGGCGCGGGCATGTCCTCAATCAGAACCAGCCGGTATCGGTGTGCGACAAGACCGCCAATGCACTCGCCGCGCTCGGCCGCGACGACATCTACATCTCCGGCTCGACCTGGCACTATGACGGCGGCGGTTGCTGCTGAGGCAATCTCAGGTGCCACTCCACGAACTATCGCTATGCCAGTTTGAACTGATTGTTGGAGGCGACTCCCGCCGCAGCGCTTGCCCCGCACCCCGACCCCATCCCCGCCACTCGCTAACGCTCGCGGGGACGAGGGGAGCCGAGAGGCCCGCAATGCATGCGGCCTATCCGCCCGCGCCCGCTGTCCGGCCGGCCAAATCCTTCCGCAACTCCGCGAGGTCCGCGCGCAGCCGCCTCACCTCGGAGAGGATCGGCTCCGCCTCCCCGTGGACGATCTCGCGCTCGGCCGCGCGCTCGGCGGCCATGCCTTTCTCGGCTTCCGCCTGCATGGCGTTGACCACGACGCCGATGAACAGGTTGAGCACCATGAAGGTGGTGAAGACGATGAAGATGATGAAGAATATCCACGCCCAGGGATGCGTCTCCATCACCGGCTTGGTGACGCCGTCGACCCAGCCCTCCAGCGTCATCACCGTGAACAGCGTGAACAGCGAGTTGCCGAGCGTGCCGAACAGCTCCGGCTTGGCGTCGCCGAACATCTTGGTCGCCATCACCGCGAACACGTAATAGATCAGCGCGATCAGCATCACGATCGAGCCCATGCCGGGCAGCGCGGCCAGGAGGCCGGCGACCACCCGCTTGAGCGACGGCAGCGCCGTGATCAGGCGCAGCACGCGCAGCACCCGCAGCGCACGCAACACGCTGAAATTCTCGGTGGTCGGGACCACCGCGATCGCCACCACGATGAAGTCGAACACGCTCCAGGGATCGCGGAAGAACGCCAGGCGGTGCACGATGATCCGTGCGGTCAGCTCGACCACGAAGATGCCGAGCATGATGTGATCGAGGATTTCGAGCACGCGCCCGTACGACGCCATCACGGTCTTCGACGTCTCGAGCCCCAGCACGACGGCGTTGGCGATGATGACCACCATGATGAAGCGTTCGGTCCGCGGATCGAGGACCACCTTGCGCAGCCATTCCATTGTTTTGCTCCCACTCCTCGATCTTGGTCATTCCGGAGCCGGCCAAAGGCCGGAGCCCGGAATCCATTGTCCCGTGTTCTGAATCTTTACCATCAAAGTTATGGATTCCGGACAGCCGCTTCGCGGCTTCCGGAATGACGGCGGAGAACTCCCGGCGCCCCGCTACGTCTTCCCCGCCAGCGCCTTGCGCAGCTCCGCCACCTCGGCCTTGAGGCTGCGGATCTCGCTGAGGATCGGCTGCGCCTCCTCGTGCACGATCTCCCGTTCGTGATCGAGCTCGAGCGCTTCGGCCTTTGCGTGCTCCTTCTGCATCGCGTTGACCACGACACCGATGAACAGGTTGAGCACCATGAAGGTCGTCACCACGATGAAGATCACGAAGAACAGCCAGGCGCGCGGGAATTTCTCCATGATCGGCTTGACCACGCCGTCGACCCAGCCTTCCAGCGTCATCACGGTGAACAGCGTGAAGAACGATTTCCCGATCGTGCCGAACAGTTCCGGGAATTCCGACCCGTAGAGTTTCACCGCAATCACCGCGAACACGTAATAGAGCAGCATGATAAGCAGCACGATCGAACCCATGCCCGGCAGCGCCGCGAGCAGCCCGCCGACCACCGCCTTCAGCGACGGCACCACGGTGATCAGCCGCAGCACGCGCAGGATGCGCAAGGCCCGCAGCACGCTGAAGGTCTGGCTGGCGGGAACCACCGAGATCGCGACCACGATGAAGTCGAAGATGCTCCAGGGGTCTTTGAAGAACGCCCAGCGGTGCACGATGATGCGCGCGGTCACCTCGACGACGAAGACCCAGATGATGAGGTCGTCGAACAGCTCCAGGATCGGCCCGTAGGAGGCCATCACCGTCTTCGAGGTCTGCAGTCCGAGCGTGACGGCGTTGATGATGATCAGCGTCATGATCACGCGGTCGGTGCGCGGATCCTCGACGATGGTGCGGAGCTTGGCGAGCACGTTTGGCATCCCCCTGTGGCGGTCTGTCGCATGATCGCAGCCGAGCGGGACGGAGTCGAGGCGGCGGAATTGTCGAGGCACGTCAGGCTGTTGATGGTGGGTACGCAGGCATGGCGTCAGCCGGACGGGAGCTTCAAAGCCCTCACGTTCCCCAACGGCGGCTCCGGGACGTCTTGGGGCGATCCAAGGCGCGGGGGACCTTCTTCTTGGGCTTCGGCTTCGGCCGCTCGGCCTTGTCGCCTTGCGCGAGGCGTGCCGCCTTGAGCTTCGCGATCCGGTCGATGGCCGCCTGCTGATCGCGCCAGTATCCGGCGGTCGCGATATGCGCCGCATCGGCTTGCGACGTCTGGTGTGCGGGCTTTTCGGCCAGCGGCGGCGCCGGCCGGGCTGGCTTTTTCGGCGGAGGTTTGCGCGTGGTCATGCCGCGCTTATAGCGGCTAATTCCCCAGGTGGGAAAACCTCTTGCGCGAAACCGCGCAGGTGGGATAGCCCAACACTCCGGCGACAAGAGACCGAAAAGCGGCTAGAATTTCACGCTGCGATTGCGGGCGTAGTTCAATGGTAGAACGGCAGCTTCCCAAGCTGCATACGAGGGTTCGATTCCCTTCGCCCGCTCCAATCCTACTTACGCCACGGCACTTCGTAGCCTAGCTTTCTACAGCAGTTTTTACAGCATTTGTTCTGCTTCTGGCCTACTTACGTAAGCTCGTCCTTGCAATGCTTTCCGTGCTGCGAACAGTAATTCTCGAACTCGATAAAGCAGGCTCCGCTGTCGACAAAGAAGCGAGGCGCATCACGATGGCCATCAGCCTGAAGGTCAATGGGACGACCCGTTCGGTCGAGGCCGCCCCGGATACGCCGCTGCTCTACGTGCTGCGCAACGATTTCGAGCTCAATGGCGCGAAATTCGGTTGTGGCCGTGGGCAATGCGGCGCCTGCGCGGTGCTCATCAACGGCGCGGCCGTGCGCTCCTGCCTGATGCGGATCGCGCAGCTCTTTCCTAACGAGATCACGACGCTGGAGGGGCTCGGCACCATCGACAAGCTGCATCCATTGCAGAAGGCCTTCATCGACGAGCAGGCCGCGCAGTGCGGCTACTGCACCAACGGCATGATCATTGTGGCGGTCGACCTGCTCAATCGCAATCCGCGGCCCACCGAAGCCGAGATTCGCGGCGCGCTCAACGGCAATCTGTGTCGCTGCGGCAGCCACAACCGCATCGTCCGCGCCATCATGCGGGTGGCGCAGGCGAACGGGAGGATTTAAGCATGACCGCTTCCGCTCGGTCTGGTCACATCTCCGACAGTTTTGCGTTTCGATTCGACCTGACGCAATTCCCGCCGAAGATGCGGACCCACACCCTGCGCAAAAAACTCGTCTGCACCCGCTGCGGGCTGCGGCGGCCGGAATTGGAATTGATTTGGGAGGGCGGCTGATCCGCCTTGGTCGGATGGCGCAGGCCGGCACTAAGTCGGAAAAGCGTTTTACAGTTAGAACGCAACCCATTGAATCATTTAGATGCCGAAATGCATATTTTTACAGCTAAATAATTGATTTGCTTGATGAAGGTTGAGCTTCCCAAGCTGCATACGAGGGTTCGATTCCCTTCGCCCGCTCCAAGCCTTGCCCAAAAATTGTCGTGCCTAATGCGGCCGAGCATCATGCTCTGAGAACAAGAGGCCCCGGTTTTCACCAGGGCCTCGGGCTAGGAGCTGCTACCTCTTCTTCCGACGCTTGGTCTTCTTCGCTGCTTTCGCCTTCTTCGCCTTCTTCGCCATCTTGCCCTCCATGGTGGTGTTGGCGAATTGGAGTTTACATCAAAAACTTTTATGATGGTTGATTAGCTATCCACAGGCAGAGTCCATGGGGAGGCGACGCGGCAGCACGAGGAGGCCGGCCATGTCGACAGGCAAAAGCCTGAAGGTTGCTGGCGGCTGGTTGGCGCTTGCACTGCTTGCAGGGCTGACGGTCGATGGCGGCGTCGCATCCGCCCAGCCGGCCATGGGCCGCGCTCCCTGGTGCGTCGTGCGCAGTGATCTCGGCGGCTTTCTCCAATGCTCCTACCATTCGTTCGGGCAATGCTCGGTCAATGCGAGAGGCGTGAGCAACCAGTGCACGCCTAATCCGTGGTACGAGGGGCCGTCCCGTCCGCGGCCACGCCGGTCCGAACCGCGCGATTGGAGGTAGACATGAACGGGCTGGACGCGAGACGCCGGCCGGTGGCTGCCCGCAGCGAAGAAACGGCGGCAACGATGGTCGCGCGGAAAGGTTTCGTTCAGTTTGCCGCCGCTTTGGCGTTTGGCGTCGTCATCGCATCGTCGGCCGGCGGCAGCGCGGCCGCTGCCAGCCTTGGCAAGGTTTGCGGCGGGCGCTTGGGGATTGCCTGCGACCGGGGCCTGTTCTGTGATTTCCAGGCGGGTACTTGCGGAAGCTTCCTGGCGGAGGGCACCTGCGTTCGCATCCCAAGGTTCTGCGCTCGCAGGATCGCTTTCCGGCCTGTGTGCGGATGCAATGGCGAGACTTACCCGAACAACTGCCAGCGGCAGCAGGCGATCGTTTCAAAGCGACACGATGGACGGTGCTGACGACAAGGATTGCTGTTGGGGCTCGTTACGTGTTCTGTCTCAATGATAAGGAATGGGTAAGCGTATCGGGGGAGTGATGCGTCTCAAGGACAAAACCGCCATCGTCATCGGCGCCGGGCAATCGCCCGGCGAAGGCATGGGCAACGGCCGCGCCACCGTGCTGCGCTTCGCGCAGGAAGGCGCGAAGGTGCTCGCGGTCGACAACCGGCTCGCCTCCGCCGAGGAGACCGCCGCCATGGTCAGGCAGGGCGGCGCCGGCGAATGCGTGGCGTTCGAGGCCGACGTCACCAAGGAGGCGACGCTCGCCGCCGCCATCGCGGACGCGCAGCGCCGCTTCGGCCGCATCGATATCCTGCACTACAACGTCGGCATGAGCATCGCCGGCGGCGACGCGCCGCCCACCGAGATCACCGAGGAGGCGTTCGACCGCATCTGCGCGGTCAACCTGCGCGGCGTGGTGATGGCCTGCAAGCACGTCCTGCCGATCATGCGCGCGCAGCGCTCCGGCGTGATCATCACGATCTCGTCGCTCGCGGCCTGGGAGCAGTATCCCTACGTCACCTACAAGGCGACCAAGGCGGCGATGATCGCCTACACCCAGCAGCTCGCGATCCAGAACGCCGAGTTCGGCATCCGCGCCAACGTCATCCTGCCCGGGCTGATGGACACGCCGATGGCGGTCGATACCCGCGCGAAGGCGACGGGCAAGCCGCGCGCCGAGGTCGCCGCCATGCGCGACGCCAAGGTGCCGCTGCGCAAGCGCATGGGCACGCCCTGGGACGTCGCCAATGCGGCGCTGTTCCTCGCCTCCGACGAGGCGAACTTCATCACCGGCGCCGCGCTGCCGGTCGACGGCGGCATGTCGGTGAAGGTGGGGTAGCCGCCGAAGACACGTGGCAGGCCAATCATGGCTTGGCGGACGCGCGAGCCGAGGCCACGTAAGCGCCGATCACGGTGAGGGGCGGATGATCGAGATTTTGGATTCCGAACTGAGGCCGGCCAGTCACCTCATTGTAGCCTTCACCGGCGTTTCGCACCGCCTGGGCGGTTTGGATTTTGAGTTCTACAAGAGCCTTCGCGGAATTGATTGCGCGCCACTTTTCGTACGGGACAGCAAGGTCCGCTGGTATCAATACGACCGGCCGATCGTTGCCGGTATCGCATCACAGATTCAAGGAGCCGCCCTGCGTGTCGGTGCGCGGCGCATCGTTTGCCTTGGCAACTCGATGGGCGGTTTTGGGGCGTTGCTGTTCGGGTCGTTATGTCATGCCGCGGCGATTCTGGCGTTCGTGCCGCAGAGCGGGATATCGCCGGAAGTCATGTCCGAACTGGACGATCCGCGCTTCGGTCCGGAGCGGGCTGCCATTGCCGAATATCCCTGCGGCGACCTGCTCAACGAGGCCAGGCCAACGGGGCACGTCGTCGTTTGCTGCGGGTCGGGCGATATCCACGATCTCAGGCATGCCGAGCGCATCGCGGCTGCATGGCCATGTGAGAAGATCATCGTGCCCGACTGTCACCACAGTGCCGTCCAGAAGCTGAAGGAGCGTGGCGAGTTGGTGCCATTGATTGAACGGGTGGCGCTTGCCGGAGTGTCGTAGCGCTCCACGGCAGCGATGGCACGCGATGGCGGCATGTCGGTGAAGGTCGGTTAGCCGCAGTAGGCGGCGGTTGCAGAATCGCCGGACCTGTGACGGCCGTCACAGCGGCCGCAGAACGTTCCACCCATGATGGCAGCGCTGGCGCACATGCGCCGCCCGCGTCGGAGCGCCGTCATGGCCATGTTCGAACGGCTCACCCTTCTGGTCTTCTTCTACACGCTGGTGGCGCCGGCGGTGCCGTGGCTGTTTGCGCGGAAGCGGGGACTGGGGGCCGTTTGGGGCAGCACGCTGATGGCGCTGCTGCTGCTCGTGCTGCTCACCGCCTTGCTTTGGCCGGCCTGCGTCGCCGCGAATTGCGGCCAAGGCGCCATCGCTGTCGCCGTGATGTGGGGCGTGGCCACATTCTTCGGCATGGTCACCCTGATGGTGGCTGGGCTGATGACGTATTTCCGAACGTGACGATTGGAGCGCCGCGATGTCCATGATCATGTTCAATGACTATTCGTATTTCGTCCTGTTCTACACGCTGGCGGCGCCGGCGCTGCCGTGGCTGTTTGCGCGCAAGCGCGGCGCGTCGGGCATTTGGGGTGCCACCTGGATCGTGGTGGCGCTGCTCGTCTTGCTCAACGTGTCGCTTTGGCCGGCGTGCGACGCCGTGCGCTGCGGCCAGGGCGCCATCGGGATCCTCGCGCTGTCGGTCGTGGCGGTCTTCTCCGGCGCCGTCACGGTGGCCGTGACCAAGGCTTTGGTCCATTCGCGGAAATAACGGCACTTCAACAGCGCAGCACGCTTGCTTATTTCCGCAACCCCAGCTTCGTCGCGTGCTGCAACGCCGTCTCGTATTCCGTCTTGAGCGCCGCCTTGAACCGCTCCGGGTCGAGATAGGCGACTTCGGCGCCCGACGCTTCGGTCTCCGCGACGAACGCCTTGTCGGCGGCGAGCGCCTTGATCGCTTCGTTCCACTTGCCGACGATGTCGGCCGGCAGTTGCGACGGGCCGACGATCCCGTTCCATCCGATCAGCGTGAACGTGTCGAACCCCGCCTCCAGTCCGGTGGGCGTGTCCGGCAGCTGACTGACGCGCTTGGCGGTGCTGACGGCGAGCGGCTTGAGCTGCTTGCTTGCGAGCTGCGGGCCCATCTCGGCGAGATATTGCGCGGCAAAGTGGGTTTCGCCGGTCGCGACGTTGTCGAGCATCGGTGAGCCGCCCTGCAGCGTGACGCGGCCGAGCTTTTGGACGTCGACGCCGTTGCTGCCGAACAGCACCGACATCGCGATGCTGCCGACGCCGCCCGGGCCGGAGGTGCCGTAGCGATATTTGGCGGGATCCTTCTTCACGTCGTCGACCACCTCACGCAGCGAGCGCCAGGGCGAGTCGCCTTTCACGACGAAGACCAGCGGGCTGATGCTGGTGCGTGCGACGAGTGAGGGCTCGTCCCACTTGTAGGGCAGCTTGCTGTCGATGGCGGGGTTCTGCGTGGCCTGCCCGGTCGCGCTCAGCATCATGGTGTAGCCGTCCTTCGCCGAATTGAGGACGAACATCGTGCCGGTGGTGCCGCCGCCGCCAGGCATGGTCGACGCCGTGACCGGCTGCCCCCAGAGCCTGGTCAGGTGCTTGGCGAGAATGCGCGCGTTCAGGTCGGTGACGCCGCCGGGCGGGAACGGCACGATCAGCTTCACGTCCTTGCTCGGATAATTCTGCGCCGTCGCGGGGCCGCAGGCGACCATGGCGCCGAGGCCGATCAGCAGCGCAACCTGGCGCGTGCGCAGTTTCATGGTTTCCTCCCGGATTTTTTCAAGGCTTGGGTGTTGGGATTGGCGCGACGCCCCATACTGTCACCGTAACAGCGCCGCGCAAGAGGATAGGCAGCGATCGATTGCTTTCGACGCCAATTGGTCTTCGGGTGATCGCGCGCGATGCAAACGACGGGGAGCGGTAGGGTGGGCAAAGGCGCGAAGCGCCGTGCCCACCAAAAGCATTGCGGCGCACGCTGTTGTTTCGGTGGGCACGCTTGCTTCCGCTTTCGCGGGCGCACGCTTTGCCCACCCTACGGCTGCGCCTGCTATGGCCCGCACCTCAGGATGACGGCGAGAGAAAGAGCCGCGTGGAAATCTCGCGCGCGCTCCCGCTCAGGGCGCCGCCAGCAACTCGTTGTAGACCTTCTTCGCCGCTTCGACCTGATCGGACGGCGTGCTCATGTATTTCCCGACATAGTCCTGCAGCGCCGTACCGGACATCGGATCGAACAGAATGCTCTTCGACTTGAGCTCGGCCAGGAACTCGGGGTCGCTGATGGTCTTCTCGAAGGCGTCGCGCAACGCCGCGACGCGATCGGCCGGCACGCCCGGCGGGAACGCCAGCGCACGGCCGATGGTGCCGCTCGACGTGTAGATGCCGAGGAACGCCTTCTCGCCGTCGTCACGGCCGAACTCGGTGACGGACGGAACGTCAGGGATCGCCTTGATGCGGCCGTCCGCCACGGCGAACACCGGAATGATCTCGCCGTTGGCATATTTCTGGCCGTGCACGGTGGTGACGGCGGCCCAGCTCAGCGCGACCCCGTCGACCTCGCCGCGGTCCAGCGCGATATCGATGTCGGACGTGCCCGGGTAGCCGGTGATGACCTTGAACTGCGTGCCGGCGGCACGGTTGAACATCGCCGGGCCGAGGAACGTCACGCTGCGGCGTCCGGTCGAGCCCATGGTCACCTGGCGCTTCTTGACGTCGTCGAGAGTCTTGATGCCGGATCGCTTCGACACCACGCCGGCGAAGTCGGCGTCCGCGAAGCGGCCGATGTAGTTATAATCCTTCGCGTTGAACTTGACGCCCGGGCTGAGCAGGGTCTCGAACAGCACCTCGGCATGGATGAGGTGCATCACCGTGCCGTCCTTCGGCGCCACGTTGTAGGAAAAGTTCATGCCGGTGATGCCGCCGGCGCCCGGCATGGTCATCAGCGTGAGCGACGGCTGACCGGGAATATGTTTGCGCATGAAGCGCGCGGCGAGCATGGCGTAGAGATGGTAGGTGCCGCCGACCCCGGCGCCGATCAGCACGCGGATGTCCTTGCCCTTGTAGAATTCGGCGGGCGACTGGGCGCGCGCCGCATCGGACACCACCATGGCTGCGAGAATGCCCGCCACCACGCCTGCTCGTCTGAAAGTCATGTCATTTTCTCCCCGCCGGAGGTCCGATATCGGACCGGGCGCGCTGTCGCAAATGTTCCCGTACTACGCAATGTGCCAAGGCGCCGCGTTCATACAACGCTCCGGTAAACCGTTCATCCAGGTCTGAGCCGGCGCTTTTCGCGAATTCGTTCACCATTGCGGCCGAATGCACGCCATCGTGAGCGTGAACAAGAAGTGAACTTTATGGTCGAAACTGGTTAAAGGCGTTAAGGTATCCGGTCCTGTGTAGCGTTGGAGTACGTGATGGCAGCCCGTGCCTATTGGAAGGGTTATCTGAAACTGTCGCTGGTCTCGTGTTCGATCGGCGTCAATCCCGCCACCTCGTCGTCGGAGCGGGTGTCCTTCCGCCAGATCAACAAGCAGACCGGCAACCGGCTGCGCCAGCAGATGGTCGACGAGGTGACGCGCGAACCCGTCGAGTCCGAGGACAAGGGCCGCGGCTACGAGGTCGACAAGGGCGTCTTCATCCAGGTCGAGGACGACGAGATCGAAGCGTTGCAGGTCGAGAGCTCGCACACGGTCGAGATCGACAGCTT
Organism: uncultured Alphaproteobacteria bacterium; assembly: GCA_963785745.1. Classification (GTDB taxonomy): domain Bacteria; phylum Pseudomonadota; class Alphaproteobacteria; order Rhizobiales; family Xanthobacteraceae; genus VAZQ01. The sequence goes on along the minus strand of CAWAWR010000021.1, from coordinate 253,285 downwards.
CGTGCCGGCAGCGCAGATCGACAAACGATTCTACGACAGCCCGTACTACGTGTTTCCGAACGACAATGTCGGGCAGGAAGCGTTCGCGGTCATCCGCGACGCGATGAAGGGCAGGGGCGTGGTCGCGCTCGGTCGCATCGTCCTCAACAAGCGCGAGCGCGTGATGGCGCTCGAGCCGTTCGGCAAGGGGCTGCTCGGCACCACGCTGCACTACGCCTACGAGGTGCGCGACGCCGCCGACTATTTCGACGACATCGCAGACGTGAAGATCTCCGGCGAGATGCTGAAACTCGCGCAGCACATCATGGAAGGCAAATCGGGCGAGTTCGAGCCGTCCGAATTCAAGGATCACTACGAGACCGCGCTGGTCGAGATGCTGCAACAGAAGCAGGCCGGCTTCAAACCGCCGAAGGGCAAGGAGAAGCCCGCCGCACCGAACGTCGTCAACCTGATGGACGCGCTGCGCCAGAGCATAGCCGCCGGCCGCCGTACGCCGGCCGCCGAGAAGGCGACGCCGCCGAAGGCCGCGAAGGCCGAGAAGACGCCGAAGAAAGGCAAGAAGCAGGTCGCGGGTCAGCGCGAGATGCTGCTGCCGATCGAGGGCAAGAAGACCAAAGAGGTCAAGAAGCCCGTCGCCAAGCCGGCCGGCAAGCAGCGCAAGGCGGGGTAGGCACGCGTCCGCGCTCTCTCATCCGCTCATTCCCGCCCACGCGGGAATCCAGAATCGCCTTTGTTGTACGATGGGTCCTTGTTTTCCGCCTTCGCGCTATGCGCTTCGGGGACTCGAACCCGCCGAAGCTCCAACGGAGCGTAGGCGGGTCGCGGGGACGAGCGGACGGTGCTCCAACTGTCCAGGAAACAACCATGACCGCTTCCGTCACTGATATCAGCGTGATGACGTCCGGTACATTTACGGCGGCGCTGTTCGCTTTGGCCCCGCGATTGGAACGGCTGACGGGAAAAAAGATCGTTGCCAGGACAACCTCGGTGGGGACGGGCGAAACCTCGATCCCGAACCGGCTCAAGCGCGGCGAGGTCGCGGATATCGTGATTGTCGCCGATAGCCTGCTGCGCCGTTTCATCGCGGAGGGCCTGGTGCTAGCGGACGGGCACAGGCCCGTCGCCCGCTCGTCCATCGGCATGGCGGTGCGGGCCGGTGCGCCCAAGCCCGACATCAGCTCGGCCGACGCCTTACGACGCGTGCTCCTGCAGGCGAAATCCATCGGCTATTCCGCGAGCGTCAGCGGCGCATACCTCACCACCGAGCTCTATCAACGCTTGGGGATTGCCGACCAGGTCATGAACAAGAGCCGCCTGATCGGCGAGGGCGAGCGCGTCGGCGCCGTCATTGCGCGCGGCGAGTTGGACATCGGCTTCCAGCAGATGAGCGAACTGCTGCCGGTGCCCGGGATCGCGCACATCACACCGCTGCCGCCCGAGCTCCAGAAAGTCTCGGTGTTTTCCGCCGGCGTCGGTGCCGTGAGCCCGGATCCGTCGGTCGCGCGCGCGGCCATCGGGTTCCTCGCCTCCGCCGAGGCGGCTCCCGCCATCGTCGCAACCGGCCTGGAGCCCGTCGGACAGGACTGAAAGACGGGGCGAACGGCTCAATCCGTAAACGCTTCCCGCCGCTTGCGCACGGAAGGCGCCACCATCACCACCAGGATCAGGATCGTGGCGGCGATGAAGGCGGCCGAGATCGGGCGCGTGATGAACACCGACGGGTCGCCGCCCGACATCAGCATGGCGCGGCGCAGATATTCCTCCATCATCGGCCCGAGCACGAAGCCGAGCAGCATCGGCGCGAGCGGGAAGCCGAGCCGCATCCAGATGAAGCCGAGGATTCCGAACAGCGCGGTGAGGTGGATCTCGAAGCTCGAATTGTTGACGCTGAAAATGCCGATCGCCGAGAACGCCATGATCGCCGGGAACAGCAGGCGGTACGGCACTTGCAGCAACTTCACCCACAGCCCGATCAGCGGCAGGTTGAGCACGACCAGCATCAGGTTGCCGATCCACATCGAGGCGATCAGGCCCCAGAACAATTCCGGTCGCTGCGTCATCACCTGCGGTCCGGGCTGGATGCCCTGGATGGTGAGCGCGCCGAGCATCAGCGCCATCACGCCCGAGGCCGGCAAGCCGAGCGTGAGCATCGGGATGAACTTGGTCTGCGCGTCGGCGTTGTTGGCGGCTTCCGGCCCGGCCACGCCTTCGATCGCGCCCTTGCCGAAACGGTCGGGGTCCTTGGCGAGCTTCTTCTCCAGCATGTAGGACGAGAATGACGCGATCGCCGGTCCGGTGCCCGGCAGCACGCCGAAGAAGCAGCCGATACCGGTGCCGCGCACGATCGGTCCCCAGGATTGCTTGAGGTCCTGCAGCGACGGGAACAGGTTCGACACCTTGGTGGAGAGCACGCGGCGTTCTTGCTTGTCGCCGAGATTGTTGACGATCTCGCCGACCGCGAACACGCCGACCGCCACCACGATGAAGCCGATGCCGTCGGTCAGCTCGAAGATGCCGAAGCTGAAGCGCTGCGTCCCGGTGTTGACGTCGGTGCCGACGATGCCGAGCAGCAGCCCCACCACAACCATGGCGATCGACTTGACCATGTCGCCCTGCGCCAGCACGGCGGCGGCGACCAGGCCCATCAGCATCAGCGAGAAGTATTCCGGCGCGCCGAATTTAAGCGCGATGTCGGCGAGCGGTGGCCCAAACAGCGCAATGAGCAGCGTGCCGACAGTGCCGGCGAAGAACGAGCCGATCGCCGCGATCGCGAGCGCGGGGCCGGCGCGGCCCTGCTGCGCCATCTGGTAGCCGTCGATGCAGGTCACCACCGACGACGTTTCGCCGGGCAGGTTCACCAGGATCGCGGTGGTCGAGCCGCCGTATTGCGCGCCGTAGTAGATGCCGGCGAGCATGATCATCGCCGCGACCGGCGAGACGCTGTAGGTGATCGGCAACAGGATCGCGATGGTGCCGAGCGGGCCGATGCCGGGCAGCACGCCAATCAGCGTGCCCACCAGCACGCCGACAAAGCAATAGAACAGGTTCTGCACCGAAAGCGCGACGCTGAAGCCGAAGATCAGGTTGTTGAAGAGATCCATGGCGCGGCGTCACCAGATGCCGGTGATCAGTTCGTAGGGCAGCCCGAGCGCCCACACGAACACGACCACGCACATTGCTGTCAGGAACACCGAGAACAGCAGCACCTCGACCAGCTTGAATTGGGTGCTCGCGGCCGCCGAGCCGATGATCAGTGCGAGCAGCGCCGGGATGAATCCGGCGCGGTCGATCAAGAGCCCGAACAGCACGAGCGCGAGCGGAACGATGATGAGCGCGCGCAGCGACCACGAGCCTTGGAGCTTCTCGGCGCCGGTACGAAGGCCCTGGATGACGAAGTAGACGCCGAACATGACCAGCGCGGCGCCCAGAATGACCGGGAAGTAGCCCGGGCCCATGCGTAGCGAGGAGCCGAACTGATAGTTGCGCGCAATGAACAGCGCGCCGCCGCCGAACACGATCAGCGTCACTCCGGACCAGAAGTCCTTGCGTTCCAGGAATTCGAGATTCATTTGATCGGACGCCCCTCCGCGTCGCCCAACACTACCGGAAGCAGTCGCGCGGTGTCCTGCGGCCTCGCTACAACTCCTCCCCGACTTGCAGGGAGGCCGCTATCTTTAGGTCCGCGCTTATTCGGCTTTCATGCCGCTTGCCTTGACGACCTTCTCCCACTTGGCCATTTCCGACGCCATGAAGGCGGCGAACTCGGCCTGGCTCATCTGGAGCACGTCGGCGCCTTCCTTGGCGAACGCCTCCAGGACTGGCTTCGCGGCCTGCACCGCCGCGATCTCCTTGCGCAGCCGGTCGACGACCGCCTGCGGGACGCCGGCAGGCGCTACGATACCCCACCAATTGGTCGCTTCGTAGCCCGGAACGCCGGCTTCGGCGATGGTGGGAACGCCGGGCAGGATCGAGCTCGGCTTGAGGCCGCCGACGCCGAGCGCGCGTAGCTTGCCGGACTGGATCTGCGGCGTGGTCTGCACCAGCGAGGAGAACATCACCGGATTGTGGCCGGCAACCACGTCGATCATGGCCGGACCACCACCCTTGAACGGCACGTGCAGGAATTTCACGCCCGTCTGCACCTCGAACAGCGCACCGCCGAGATGCTGGAAGCTGCCGACGCCGGCCGTTGCCCAACCGACCTTCTCGGGCGATTTCTTCGCCAACGCGATCAGCTCCTTGACGTTCTTGGCCGGGTAGTTCGGATTGACCACCAGCACGTTCGGGCCGGAGGCCAGCGCCGCGATCGGCGTGAACGATTTCAGCGGGTCGTAGCGGCCCTTGAGGTCGTAGAGCCACGGATTGACCGCGTGCGCGATCGAAATCACCAGCAGCGTGTAGCCGTCCTTCGGCGCCTGCGACGCCAGCTCGGTGCCGACCACGCCGCCCGCGCCGGAGCGGTTGTCGACGATGATCTGCCGCCCGAGCCGCTCGGTGAGTTGCTGTGCAATGAGCCGTCCAACCACGTCATTGCTGCCGCCGGGCGGGAACGGAATGATCAGCCGGATCGGTTTGGTGGGGTATTGCTGCGCGGCGGCGGCCGTGGTCAGCGCCAGCAGCACGCCTGCGGTCTTGAGCAGCAGCGAACGGAGGGTCATGTCCTGCGTCTCCCGGGACTACGCATTTGCTACCACCGGCCCTGGAGGCGGCGGCTCTTGAGCGGGGTATACCATGCCCGGGGGTCGGGAAGTTTGCCAGAGGTACGGAGCAGGGCGGTCCAAATTGTCGCGCGGGCTGCCCCGGGGCTCTCGATCCGCAACGCCAATTGAGAAAATCTCATGAAACGCGCTCTTGTGATCGGAAATTCGGACGGGATCGGTCTCGCGGTCACGCGTGCACTGCTGGAGCAGGGCCACGAGGTCGTCGGCATTTCCCGGCGCGCGGCGCCGATCGAAGATGGCCGCTACGTGCACCATGTTCAGGACGTCTCCGACGCCGCTTACCGCGATCTCCTGTCGGATATTCTCGTGCGCTATCCGGACTTGAGCCTTTGCATCTATTGCGTCGGCATCGGCGACCGGCTCGATCTCGGCAACCTCGCGTTCGAGACCAAGGTCTTCCAGGTCAATCTGATGTCGGCGGCGGTGACGACCGAGCTGGTGCTCGGCCACATGGTCCGCAACGATGCGGGGCACTTCATCGGATTGAGCTCCATCGCCGACGTCATCACGTCCGCCGACGCTCCGAGCTACAGCGCGTCCAAAGCCGCGCTATCGCGCTATTGGGAGGGCCTCGGGCTGGCGCTCGGTCGTCGCAACGTGAAGCTGACCAATGTGCGCTTTGGTTTCGTCGACACCAAGATGGCCAAGAGCGGCACCAAGCCGTTCATGCTATCGACCGACCAGGCATGCGCTGTCATCCTGCGCGCAATAGCGAAGCCAAAACTCCGCGTGACCAGGCCGCGCCGGATGGGGATGCTGGCCTGGATCCTGGTGCTCGCGACGCGACTACGGATAGCGGTCTCGTGAGCGTCACTGCGCCTTGATGCCCGCCTCTTTCACGACGCGTCCCCATTTAGCGGTCTCGGACGCGATGAACTTGCCGAAATCGGCGGAGCTCATGCGCATGACCTCGGCGCCTTCATTCGCGAACTGCTGCTTCGCCTCAGGAGTCTCCTGCATCAGCGAAATCTCCTTGTGGAGTTTTTCGATGATCGCCGCCGGCGTTCCGGCGGGCGCGACGATGCCGATCCAGTTGGCGGCCTCATAGCCGGGCAGTCCGGATTCCGAAACGGTCGGCACATCCGGGAGCGTGGTGCTGCGCGTCGCGGCGCCGACGCCGAGTGCGCGCAGCTTGCCGGAGCGCAGATGCGTGATGGTTGAGGGAATGGAGCCGAACGCCATCTGCGTGCGGCCGCCGATCACGTCGATCATCGCCGGCGCCGCGCCTTTGTAGGGGATATGGAGGATGTCGACGCCGGCCATGAGCTTGAACAGCTCCGGCCCGAGATGCAGGAAGGTGCCGACGCCGGACGAGCCGTATTGCAGCTTCCCCGGCTGCTTCTTGGCGAGCGCGATGAGCTCGCTCACCGATTTCGCCGGCAAATCCGGATGCACCGCGATCACGTTCGGCGCCGTGGCGACGACCGCCACCGGCGCCCAGGCTTTGCCGTGGTCGTAGGGCAGGGTGTAGAGCCAGGGATTGACGGTGATGGCCAGCGACACGACCAGCAGCGTGTGGCCGTCCTTGGGTGCGTTGGCCACGAGCTCGGCGCCGACCACGCCGCCGGCCCCGCCGCGGTTTTCCACCAGGAACTGCTTGCCCAGCCGGTTGCTGAGGTGGTTGCCCACCATGCGTCCGACGGTGTCGTTGATGGCGCCCGGCGGGAACGGAACGATGATGCGAACCGGCTTGCTCGGATAGTCCTGGGCGGCGGCGGCCGTGGTCAGCGCCAGCAGAAGGCCCGCTGCCTTCAACAGCAGCCACTCGAATTTTCGCATTGCACGTTTCCTTCCCGTTTTGCCCGTATTCTTGAATTGTGCGCCATGAGGCGCGTCGAGATCACTGCGCCTTGATGCCGCCCTCCTTCACGACGCGGCCCCATTTGGCCAATTCCTTCTCCATGAAGTCGCCGAACTGAGCCGGGGTCATGTACGTGGTTTCCGCGCCCTCGTTGGCGAGCTGCTTCTGAACCTCGGGCGACTGCATGGCCGCCGCGATTTCCTTGTTCAGCTTGTCGACGATGGCGGCGGGCGTCCCGGCCGGCGCCACGATGCCGACCCAGTTGGCGACGTCATAGCCCGGCAAACCGGCTTCGGTGGCGGTCGGAACGTCCGGAAGGACGGACTGCCGTGTCAGCGCGCCGACCGCCAGCGCCCTGGCCTTGCCGGCCTTCACTTGCGGCATTGCCGTCGGCACCGTGGCGAAGATCGCGTTGGTGTGGCCGCCGACGACGTCGATCATCGCCGGGCCGCCGCCGCGGAACGGCACGTGCAGCAGATTGACGCCGGCCGAGAGTTTGAACAGCTCTCCGCCGAGATGCATGAAGCTGCCGACGCCGCCGGAGGCATATTGAATTTTCCCCGGCTGCTTCTTGGCAAGCGCGATGAACTCGCCCAGCGTCTTTGCGGGCACTTCAGGGTTGACGACGATCACGTTCGCGGAGGAGGCGAGGAACGCGATCGGCGTGAATGATTTGATCGGCTCGTAGTTGAGCGTGTAGAGCCACGGATTGACCGTGTTCACCAGCGAGACGACGAGCAGCGTGTAGCCGTCCTTCGGCGCATTGGCCGCGAGCTCGGTGCCGACCACGCCGCCTGCGCCGGCGCGGTTCTCGACGATGAACTGCTTGCCCAGTCGGTTGCTGAGCTGCGTCGCGATCAGGCGGCCGACGGTGTCGTTGATGGCGCCCGGCGGGAACGGGATGATCACCCGCACCGGCTTGGTGGGATAGTCCTGCGCGGCGGCGAACGTCGTGAATGCGAGCAGAATGCTCGCGGCTCTGAGCAACAGCGAGGTGAGCTTCGGCATGGTTGCTTCCTCCTGAACATTTCCTCTCTGCGATTTTTTTTGAGCCCGTTGTTGTGAGCTCTTTTGCCGTCAGCTTATCGAGTTTTATCGGCCCCTGATCTCACTCCGGTTTGATGCCGGCCTCCTTCACGACGCGCCCCCATTTCGCCAGTTCCGACGCGATGTAGGCCGCGAATTCCGTCGGGCTCATCCGCACGACGTCGGCGCCTTCGGCCTCGAACTGCTTCTGCATCTCGGGCATGGCCTGGATTTCCGAAATCTCCTTGTGCAGCCGGGCGATGATCGCCGGAGGCGTGCCGGCCGGCGCGAGGATACCGTTCCAGTTGGCGGCGGCGTAGCCGGGCAATCCGGCTTCGTCGACGGTCGGGACCTCGGGGATCAGGCCGTTGCGCTGCATCCCGCCGACGCCGAACACCTTCAGCTTGCCGGAGCGGATATGCGTCAGGCTCGACGGAATGGTGGCGAAGGTCAGTTGCGTGTGGCCGCCGACCACGTCGATCAGGGCAGGGGCCGAGCCCTTGAAGGGCACGTGCAGGAGGTCGATGCCGGCGGTGAGCTTGAACAGCTCGCCGCCGAGATGCGGGAACGTGCCGATGCCGGCGGACGCATATTGCAGCTTGCCGGGTTGCTTCTTGGCGAGCGCGATCAGTTCCTTCAGCGAATTTGCCGGCAGCGAAGGATGCCCGGTGACGACATTCGGCGCGGAGGCGAGCATCGCGACCGGCGCGAACGACTTGATGGTGTCGTACGGCAGCTGCTGCATCGCCGGCAGGACGGCGATCGAGCTCGAGACCAGCAGCAGCGTGTAGCCGTCCTTCGGGGCGTTCGCGACCGTCTCGGCGGCGATGATCCCGCCGGCGCCGGCCCGGTTCTCGACGATGACCTGCCGGCCCAGCCGCGTGGTCAATTGGGTCGCGATCAGGCGGGCGACGATGTCGTTGAACGCGCCGGGCGGGAACGGAACGATGATCCGCAGCGGCTTGGTCGGATAGTCCTGCGCGGCGGCGACCGTTGTCAGCGCCAGCAGCATGGCTGCCACCTTGAACAGCAACGAGCCTGGATTGCGCATGGTCCTACTCCGCGGTTGTACGGGCGGACATCGCGCCCGCACGCATCGACTACTATTGCGCCTTGATGCCGCCCTCCTTCACGACACGCTCCCACTTGTTCATGTCCGCGACCATGTAGTCGCCGAACTCCGCGGGAGTCATGCGGATGATGGTGGCGCCATCGGCGTCGAACTGTTTCTGCACCTCAGGCAAGTCTTGTACCAACGTGATCTCGCGGTGCAGCCGCTCGACGATGGCGGGAGGCGTGCCGGCCGGCGCGACCAGCCCGAACCAGTTGACGGTTTCGTAGCCGGGGACGCCGGCCTCCGCGATCGACGGCACGTCCGGGAAGATCGGGTTGCGCTTGAGCGATCCCATTCCTATTGCACGTAGTTTACCCGAGCGGACCTGCGGCGTGGTCGCGAGCAGGCCGCCGAACATCAGGCTGGTGTGGCCGCCGACCACGTCGATGGTGGCGGGGCCGGCGCCCTTGAACGGCACGTGCAGCATGTCGACCTTGGCGGTGTATTTGAACAGCTCGCCGGCGAGATGCGTGACGCTGCCGACGCCGGCGGAAGCATATTGCAGCTTGCCCGGCTGCTTCTTGGCGAGCGCGACGAGCTCCGCGACCGATTTCACCGGCACGTTCGGATTGACCACCAGCACCACCGGGCTGGCGGCGATCATCGCGACCGGCGTGAACGACTTGATCGGGTCGTAGCGGCCTTTGAGATCGTAGAGCCATGGATTGACGGTGTGCGCGAGCGACACCATCAGCAGCGTGTAGCCGTCCTTCGGCGCATTGGCCGCGAGCTCCGAGCCGATCACGCCGCCGGCGCCGGCGCGGTTGTCGACGATCACCTGCTTGCCGAGACGCTCGGTCAGCACGTTCGCGACCACGCGCCCGGCGACATCGCTGCCGCCGCCCGGCGGGAACGGGATGATCATCCGGATCGGCTTGGCGGGATATTCCTGCGCCGCCACGACCGTGGTGAGCGCGACGAGGACGGCTGCGGCCCGCAGCGGCAGCAAAGCGAAACGCGGCATTTTCTGATTTTTCCTTGTTGGTCTTGCGCTCAAGCCTTCAGCTCGAACGACGTCATCGTCTCCAGGTCGTTGCCGAACCAGGCCTTCACCACGGCCGTGCGCGACGCCAGATATTCGATGCGGCCGTCGGTCTGGGTCATCGGGATATCGTGCCCGGGCACGAGGATGCTGCCGGGACGGCGGCGCCACAACGTCCAGATTGTCGCAATCGAGGCCATGCTCACGGACTGGTCGTAGGTGTTGTCGGCCTTGCCGCCGATGAGCTCGACGCGGTTCTTGGCGGCGTCGCCGGTGAAGATGACGTCGCGCTCGCTGCCCTTGAGCACGTAGATGAGATGCCCCGGCGTGTGGCCGGGCATCATGTGCGCGGTGATGCCGGGCAGCACTTCCTCGCCGTCCTTCGCGAGATGCGCGGTCGGCCATTGCTGCAATTCGCGCACGTAGAGCTCGGGCACCGGCGTCTCGCCCCACGGCTCCTTCACCGCCCAGGCGAGTTCGTGCGCGCCGATGACGATGCGTGACTTGGGAAACAGCGTCCAGTTCACGCAGTGGTCCCAATGCGCATGGGTGAGCAGCAAGTCGGTGAGGTCGGCGGGCTTGAGACCGTGCTTCTTCAGCCCGTCGATCAGCAAACTGCGCACATTGAAATTGCCGGTGTCGATCATCGCGACCTTGCCGCGGCCGCGGATCAAAACGACCGTGCTCCAGCCGAGGCCGCCGTGGCACACGGTCTTGCCGGGAAATCCCTGCACGACGATGTCGATGTCGTAGCCTTCGACTTGCATGGTGATGGCTCCTCAGCCGAGCGGGCGATCCGAAACCGGCAGCCGCTGCACGCCGGCCTTCGCCGCTTCGTCATTGAGTGGCGCGAGATCGTGCGGGCTGTAGGGGATGCCGGTCTTGCGGTGTTGCGCTTCGAGCCGCGCTTCCGGCTCCCCGGGAATCAGGATCTCGTCGCAGCCCTGCGCCTTCGGCACCGCGCGCACGCGCTCGACCAGCGTGTCCATGCGCGCGCGATAATCTTCTTCCGAGATGAACAGGTTCGGCTTCATCGCGAGGAAGAAGTGTCCGACGTCCTGCGGGCGGTCGTAGACCTTGTACTGGTCGCCGACATTGCCGGCGAAGGCGGCGCCCGAGATCACGCCGCCGAAGATGTCCATCATCATCGAGATGCCGGAGCCCTTATAGGTGCCGATCGGCAGCACCACGCCGCCGAGCGCGGCGGTCGGGTCGGTGGTCGGACGGCCTTCGGCGTCGAGCGCATAGCCGAGCGGGATCGTCTCGCCGCGCCGTTGCGCGCGCCGCACCTTGCCGCGCGCGGCGACCGCGGGCGACATGTCGAGCAGGAACGGCGGCAGCTTCCCGCCCGGCGCGCCGACGCAGAACGGATTGGTGCCAAGCAGCCCGTCCTTGCCGCCCCAGGGCGGCATCGCCGGCGAGGCGTTGGAGAACACCATCACCATGAAGCCGGCCTCGATCGCGGGCAGCGCATAGGACGCCGCCATGCCGAAATGCGTCGAGCGCCGCGCCGACACCACGCCGATGCCGTAGTCGGCTGCCATCGCGATCGCCTCCTCGATCGCGCGCATGCCGACCACGAAGCCGAACGCGTTCTGGCCGTCGAGGGTGGCCGCGACCGGCGTCACCCGCTCGGGCTTGAGGTTGGGCTTGGCGTTGATCAGCCCGCGGCGGACGCGGTCGAGATAGACGGGGAGGCGGGCGATGCCGTGGGTATCGACGCCGCGCAGGTCGGCGCTGACCAGGCAATGGGCGACGATCTCGGCGTCCAGCTCGGGCAGCCCATGCGCGAGCATGAGCTGCTGGGTAAAGGCCTCGGCCGCCTCGGCCGAAACATAGACACGGGCGGCGGTTTCACTCGTTGCGTTCATTGCGTATGATCCCCGGGACCAAGCGATTTAGCATCTGGAACTGGCGAAGGCATCCATGAACTATTCGACCGATTTTCCATCGATCAAGGACCAGGTTTCGCCGCAGGAGTGGCAGGCGCGCGTCGATCTCGCCGCCTGCTACCGGCTGGTCGACGCCTATGAGATGACCGACCTCATCTACAACCACATCACCGCGCGCATCCCGGGCTCCGACGACCACCTGCTGATCAATCTCTACGGCATGCTCTACAAGGAGATCACGGCGTCGAGCCTGGTGAAGATCGACGTCGAAGGTAACATCGTGTCGAAGCCCGACACCGACTACGGCATCAACAAATCCGGCTACGTGATCCACGGCGCGATCCACAAAGCGCGGCCGGAGGTCAAATGCGTGCTGCACACCCATACCCGCGCGGGCATGGCGGTGGCGGCGATGAAATGCGGGCTGCTGCCGCTGTCGCAGACCTCGATCCGTTTCGTCGGCCACATCGGCTATCACGACTACGAAGGCCCGGCGGTCGATCTCGAGGAGCGCGAGCGTATCGTCAACGATCTCGGGCCGCACGACGCGCTGATCATGCGCAACCACGGTCTGCTCACCTGTGGCGAGACCGTGCAGCAGGCGTTCAACACCATGTACCAGCTCGAAATGTCGTGCCGCTCGCAGGTCGACTCGATGGCGGCGCGCACCGAGCTGACCATGCCGGGCGAGAACGTGCTGGCGCACACCGCGCATCTCTACCAGCCCGGCACGCGGCGTCCTTACGGCGTGCTGGAATGGCCGGCGATGCTGCGGCTGCTCGACGCGCAGCAGAAGACGAGCGGTTATCCGCCGTATTGGCACTAACGCTTCGACCCGTCATCCTGAGGCGCCCGCGCGAAAGCGCGGGCCTCGAAGGACGACGGCCACCGCAAGTCGATCAAACCCGGGCCGTCGCCCTTCGAGGCTCGCTTCGCTCGCACCTCAGGGTGACGGATCAAAGGAAGAAGGTATGTCGCAAGAACAGTGACTCAAAAATCCCTCCAAGGAACGCATGCGCGCCGGCGGCGTGTCGCTCGGCATGATCGTACGGCTGGCGCGCTCCGCCGAGATCGCGCGCATCGCCAAGACCACGGGGCACGACTTCATCTTCATCGACGGCCAGCATGCGCTGTTCTCGATCGAGACCGTCGGGCACATCGCGCAGACCGCGCTCGCCATCGGCGTCGCGCCGCTGGTGCGGGTGCGAAGCTGCGACGATCCTTCGACCTCGCTCATCCTCGACAATGGCGCGACCGGCATCATCTTCCCTGACGTGAGCTCGGATGCCGACGCGCGGCGCGCGGTGAACGCCTGCAAATTCCCGCCGGTCGGCAAGCGCTCGGTCGGCGCCGGCTATCCGAATTTCGATTTCCGTCCGGTGCCGCTGACGCAGGCGGTGCCCGCGCTCAACGACTCGACGCTGGTCGTCTGCATGATCGAGACCGTCGAAGGCCTCGCCAATGTCGAGGCGATCGCCGCGGTCGACGGCGTCGACGTGCTCCATGTCGGCTGCAACGACCTGCTCACCGCGATGGGCATGCCCGGCAAGTTCGGCTGCCCGGAGATCGTCGCGGCGATCGAGCGCGTCATCGCGGCGGCGAAGAAGCATGGCAAATTCGCCGGCCTCGGCGGCGAGCGCGACATGGAACGCCAGCTCGCTTTCATCAAGAGCGGCGTGCGCTTCGTGACCACGCAGACCGACATCGGCTTCCTGATGGCGGCGGCGAACCAGCGCACGGCGGAAATCAGGAAGGGGCTCGGCCTATGACTCATCTTGTCGTCATGGAAGGCGACGGCATCGGGCCGGAGATCACCGCGGCGACGCTCGGCGTGCTGAAGGTCGCCGACCGCGCCTTCGGGCTGGGGCTGAAGTTCAACACCGTTCCAATTGGAGTTGCGTCGTTGCGCGCCAACGGCACGACGCTGACCGAGGCCGCGTTCGAAGCCGCCCGCGATGCCGACGGCGTGGTGCTTGGGCCGGTCGATCACAACGCCTATCCGCCGGTCGAGCAGGGCGGGATCAATCCGTCGGGCGCGCTGCGCAAGCGGCTCGACCTCTACGCCAACATCCGCCCGGCGAAGACCCGTGCCGGCATCCCGCCGAAATGCGGCGTGGCGGTCGATCTCGTGATCGTGCGCGAGAACACCGAAGGTTTTTACGCGGATCGCAACATGTTTGTCGGCTCCGGCGAGTTCATGCCGACGCCCGACGTGGCGCTGTCGGTGCGCAAGATCACGCGCCAGGGCTGCATCAGGATCGCGGAAGCCGCCTTCGAGCTGGCGATGCGCCGGCGCAAGAAGGTGACCGCGGTCCACAAGGCGAACGTCCTGCGCGTATCGGAAAACTTCTTCCTCGATTGCGTGCGCGAGGTCGGCAAGCGCTATCCCGCGGTTGCCATCGAGGAGGTGATCGTCGACGCCATGGCGGCGATGCTGGTGCGCGACGCCAGCCGCTACGACGTGATCGTCACCACCAACATGTTCGGCGACATCCTGTCCGACCAGGCATCGGAGATCGCCGGGAGCCTCGGGCTTGCCGCCTCGATCAACCACGGCACCAAGCACGGCGTCGCGCAGGCGCAGCACGGGTCCGCGCCCGATATCGCCGGGCAAGACCGCGCCAATCCTACCTCGCTGATCGGGTCGGCGGCGATGCTGCTCGCCTGGCTGGGGGATCGCCGCAAGGACAACCGCCTGCATGCCGCCGCCGCGGCCATCGAAAGCGCGCTCGACCGCGCCATTGCGGACCCGCAGGCGCGCACCCGCGACATCGGCGGGACGCTCGGCACCAAGGCATTCGGCGAGCGCGTGGCCGCCATGCTGGACGAGAGTGCGGCGCGCTCCTGACGCGCTCTTTCACGCGTATCTGACGCACTCTATAACCGTCCAAATCTTTTGACGCCCCATGCCGGATGGGCGACTATCCGGCCGCATTCCAGAGAGGTTTCCGTTGAACGCCGATCTTCGCCGCGCCACCCGTTCCGATGGCAGTGCCCGCACCCGCGACGGCATCCGCATTTCCTACACCTTGCACGGTGACGCCGCGTCGCCGCGCCGGGCGGCGCTCGTGCATTCCGTCGCAATGGACCGCCAGTTCTGGCAGCCGGTGGCGGAGCGGCTCGCCAACGATACCGCCGTCGTCACATTCGACTGCCGCGGCCATGGCGCGTCCGACAAGCCGGCGGGGCCCTATACGGTCGAGCAGTTCGCCGACGACATCGCCGACATGCTGACCCAGCTCGGCTGGGACAAGACGCTGATCGCCGGCGCCTCGATGGGCGGCATGGTGGCGCTGGCGTTCGCCGCGCGGCATCCCGTGCGCACCTCCGCTCTCGGCTTGATCGACACCACGGCATGGTACGGCGCCGAGGCGCCGAAGAACTGGGCGGCGCGCGCCAACCAGGCGGTGGAGAAGGGGCTCGCGTCGCTGGTCGAGTTCCAGACCACGCGCTGGTTCGGCGATGAGTTCCGCGCCAACAATCCGGACGTGGTGCAGAAATGCGTCGACATCTTCCTGAAGAACGACATCCCGGCCTATGTCGAGGCCTGCCACATGCTCGGCCGCGCCGATCTGCGCGCCGCGCTGCCGACGTTGAAGATGCCGACCGCGGTCGTCGTCGGCGAGGAGGACTACGCCGCGCCGGTCGCGATGGCGCAAGCGCTGCATGACGGCGTCGCGGGTTCGACGTTCACGGTGCTGCCGAAAGCGCGGCATCTTACGCCGCTGGAAGTGCCCGACATCATCGCGGCCGAGCTCGACCGGCTGCTGGCGCGTGCCGCGAAATGAAATTCACCGGCGAGCTGTCCGTGAAGGCGCCACGCGCGGCGGTCTATGAGAAGGTGCGCGATGCGCGCTTCTTTGCGTCCTGCGTCGACGGCGTGAAAGACTTGACCGAGATCGGACCGGATCAATATTCGGCGGTGTTCGAGACCAAGGTCGCCTACATGAAATTCGCGTTCAAGGTGACGGTCGCGGTGACCCGCGCCGATGCTCCGAACGAGATCGAAGCCACGGTCGAGGGCACGCCGCTCGGCATCGTCGGGCGCATGACCGCGACCTCGGTCACCACGCTGACCGAGGTTGGCGACGAGACCAAGATTGCGTATTCGATCGACGCCGCATTGACCGGCAAGCTTGGCAGCCTGGGGCAGCCGGTGCTGCGATCGAAGGCGAGGGAGATGGAAAAGCAATTCGCCGCGCGGCTCGCCGCCGCGTTCGCACCCGAGCGGGGCCTCGTCATGACGCCGTTCGAGCTGGCCGAGCCGAAGACATTAAAGGAGGCCGTCGGCCTGCTCGACGCCGACGACCCGACGGTGCGGCCGATCGCCGGCGGCACCGCGCTGATGCTGATGATGAAGGCCGGCGTGTTCCGGCCCTCGAAGCTCGTGAGCCTTGGTGCGATCAAGGAGCTGACCTCGATCGCGACCGTGAGTGGCGAGCTGAAGGTCGGCGCAACGACGCCGCTGGCGGTGCTGGAGCGCTCGGACGTGGTGCGCAAGCACGCGCCGGTCATCACCAGGACGCTGCACACGCTGTCGAACATCCGCGTCCGCAATGTCGCGACCGTCGGCGGCGCGCTGGCGCATGCCGACCCGCACATGGACCTGCCGCCGGTGCTGATCGCACTCGGCGCGCGCGTCGTGGTGCAGGGCAAATCCGGCGAGCGCAGCATTCCGGTCGCCGATCTCTTTGCCGGCTATTTCGAGACCGTGCTGGCGAAGGACGAACTGATCTCCTCGTTGATCGTCCCGGCGCAGGACGGCCGCCGCGCGGCCTATCTCAAATGCACGACGCGCGCGGTGCATGACTGGCCGGCGCTCGGCGTTGCGGTATCGGTCGCGGCCGACGGCAACGCGATCAAGGACGCGTCGATCGTGGTCAGCGCGGCAACCGAGAAGCCCGGACGGCTGGCGAGTGCCGAGAAAGCCGCGAAGGGCGCGGCCGATGATGCCGCGTTCCGCCGCGCCGGCGAGGCCGCAGCGGAGGAGGCGGAGTTGATCACCGACGGGCAGGGCTCGGCCGCGTACAAGAAAGAGCTCGTGCGCGTCTATGTGGCGCGTGCGCTGCGTGCGGCGCTGGGAGCGAAGTGATGGCGACGCGGACGATCGGGAGCGGGCAGGTCGGGCGTTCGGTGCCGCGGCTCGAAGGCGCGGCCAAGGTCACGGGACGCGCCGACTACGTGCACAACCTTCGCCTGCCGAAGATGCTGATCGGAAAAATCTTCCGCTCGACGGTGGCGCATGGACGCATCAAGTCGCTGGACGTTTCGGCGGCTAGGGCGCTGCCGGGCGTCTATCGCGTGGTGACCATCGACGACGTCAAGACCGTCATCCCTAATCCGTTCTACGGCCCGGCCTTCCACGACCAGCCGATCCTCGCCGACGGCAAGGTGCATTATGTCGGTGAGCCGGTGGCGGTGGTGCTCGCCACCGATCCGCATATCGCGGAGGAAGCAGCAACACTGATCGAGGCCGATTACGAAGAGCTCCCGGCGGTGTTCGACGAGATCGAGGCGATGACCTCGAAGGCGGTCGTGCACGACGAGCTCAAGCCGGCGGGCACGTTCCCCGATCTCAAGCACCTCAAGGGCAAGAAGGACACCAATATCGCGCTCGACTTCCATCTGCGGCGCGGCGACCCGAAAAAGGCCTTCGCGGAAGCCGAACATGTGTTCGAGCACACCTTCCGCAGCCAGCAGGTGCTGCATGTGCCGCTTGAGCCGTTTGTCTCGGTTGCGGAGCTGACCGAGACCGGCCTCACCATTCACACGGCGTCGCAGTCGCCGTCCTTCGTGCGGATCGAGATCGCGCGGCTGCTTGGGCTGGCCCGAGAACAAGGTGCGCGTGAAGGTGCCGTATCTCGGCGGCGGCTTCGGCGCCAAGCTCTACATCAAGCTCGAAGCGCTGGTGGCGGCGCTCTCGCTGCTCACGCAGCGGCCGGTGAAGATCTCGCTCACCATGGAAGAGCAGTTCTATACGCTGACCAAGCACGCGGCGACCTTCCGCATCAAAAGCGCGGTCAGGAACGGCAAGATCACCGGCCGCGACTGCGAGATCTGGTGGAACGGCGGCGCCTATGCCGACATCGGGCCGCGCATCACGCAGAAGTCGGGCTTCACCGCGCCCGGCCCCTACGACATCGAGAACGTCTCGATCAATTCCTATTCGCTCTACACCAATCTGACGCCGGCCGGCGCGCTGCGCGGCTTCGGCATCCCGCAGCTGGTGTGGGCCTATGAGAGCCACACCGACATGATGGCGCGGGCGCTCAAGGTCGATCCGGTCGACTTCCGCCGCAACAACATCCTGCGCGACGGCCGCGCCCAGGCGACCGGCACCGCGATGAAAGACGCCGCCATCGAGGCGGTGCTCGATCGCCTGGCGTTGCGCATGAACATGAAGGCGCCGTTCGAGCGCGGCGCCGGGCCGGTGAAGAAAGGCCGCGGCATCGCGGTCGGCTTCAAGGCCTCGATCTCGCCGACGACGTCGATCGCGATCGTCAACGTCTCAGCCGACGGCAGCGTCACGCTCTATTGCAGCACGGTCGACATGGGGCAGGGCTCCGACACCGCCAATGCGCAGCTCATTGCCGAGGTGCTCAACGTCCCCGCCGAGTCGGTGAAGGTCGTGCATCCCGACACCGACGTGACGCCTTACGACATGGCGACGCTCGGCTCGCGCTCGCTCTACCACATGGGCAATGCGGTCCGGCTCGCGGCCGAGGATGCCAAGGCGAAGCTCGCGGCGCTGGCGCGTGAGGTCGGCGTGCCGGAAGGCTCGAACGTGCCGGTCGCCGAGCTGTTCCAGAAGAAATACAAGATGCAGGCCGGCAACATCATCGGCACCGGCAGCTACATTCCGAACTACGTGCCGCCGGACGCCAACGGGCTCACGCCCGACGCCACGCCGTTCTGGATGGTCGGCGGCACCGGAGTCGAAGTCGAGGTCGACACCGAGACCGGGCACGTCAAGGTGACCAAGATGATCAACGTCGCCGATGTCGGGCGTCCGGTGAATCCGCGCATCGTCGAGACCCAGCTCTCGGGCGCCGCGACGATGCAGTTCGGCTTCACCATGCAGGAAAAGATCGAGTTCGACGGCGGGCAGATCACCAACGCCTCGTTCGCCGACTACAAGATTCCAAGCATTGTCGATATCCCGCGCACCATGCAGAACGAGGCCGTGGAATTGGAGCAGGGCACCGGCCCGTTCGGCGCCAAGGGCGTCGGCGAGAGCGGCACGTTCGGCGTGTCGCCGGCGATCGCGAATGCGATCGAGGACGCTTGCGGGGTGCGGCTGACCGAACTGCCGCTCACCGCCGAGAAGGTCTACCGGGCGCTGCGCGCTGCGCAGGGAAAGCCGTTGGAGGAGTGATGCGCACCATCAATTTCACCCTCAACGGCGAGCCGGTGTCGGCGTATGTCGCCGAGCACCAGTCGATCGTCGAAGTCCTGCGCGACCGCTTCGAGCTGTTCGGCGCGCGCGAGAGCTGCGCGCAGGGGCTATGCGGCTGCTGCACCGTGCTGGTCGACGGCACCGCCGTGTCCGGCTGCCTCTATCTCGCGGCGTTCGCCGACGGCAAGCAGGTCACGACCGTCGAGGGCCTTGCCAACAACGGCAAGCTCACACCGATCCAGGAAGCATTCCTCGAGGCCGGCGCCGCGCAATGCGGTTTCTGCACGCCGGGCTTCGTGCTGATGGCGGGGCAATTGCTCGAAGCGCATCCCGATCCCGACGACGACGCGATCAGGCACTATCTCTCCGGCAATCTCTGCCGCTGCGCGGCGTATCCCGAAATCATCGCCGCCGTGAAGCTCGCGGCCGGCCGACTAAAAGCAGGACGGACATGACGGTGCGACGAAACTCGGTTGCGTTCGGCGACCTGCGCGGCTGGATCGACGCGCTGCGCAAGGCCGGCGAGCTGCATGAGGTCGGTGCCGAGGTCGATATCGACTTCGAGATCGGCACCATCATGCGGCTGGCGCAGGGGCCGGGCACCGGCCCCGCGATGCTGTTCAACAATCTCAAGGGCTACAACAAGCCGAGCAGCCGCTGCCGCCGCCTGTTCGGTTCTTCGCTCAATAACAATCGCCGTATCGCGATGATGCTCGGTCTGCCGCCGGAGACGCATCCGCGCGAGCTGGTGAAGCTCGGCCGCACCATTTTGCAGGACATCATCGCGCCGCGCATCGTCAAGACCGGTCCGTGCAAGGAAAACGTCATCACCGGCAAGAACGTCGATCTTGCCGAGCTGCCGGCGCCGCACTGGAACCGGCTCGACGGCGGCCGTTATCTGATCACCTATGCCGGCGTCGTCACGAAGGATCCGACCACCAATGTCATGAACGTCGGCATCTATCGCGGCATGGTCACCGGCCGCGACACCATCCCGATCCTGATGTGGCGCGCCCAGCATATCGGTCACCACGTCACCGAGTGGCGCGCCAAGGGCGCGAAGGAGATGCCGATCGCGGTCGCGATCGGCTGGGAGCCGTCGATGGGCTTCTGTGCCGGATCGCCGGTGCCCAAGGGCATCTGCGAATACGACGTGATGGGTGCGATCCGCGGCGAGCCGGTCGATCTCGTGAAATGCGAGACCTCGGACCTCTACGTTCCGGCTTCCGCCGAAATCATCATCGAGGGCATGCTCGGGCTCGACGAAGACACCTACCAGATGGAAGGGCCGTATGCGGAGTTCACCGGCTATTTCGCCGGCGACCGCTCGCCCAAGCCGACGATCCGCGTCACCGCCATCACCCATCGCAACGATCCGATCATGCGCGGCACCATCGAAGGCGCCATGCCCGGCAGCTATTCCGAGAACGCGATGATCTCGTCGATCTTCCGTTCCTCGACGGCGTGGAACGTGCTCGACCGCGCCGGCGTGCCCGGCATCGTTGATGTCTGGGGCCCGCCGGTGCAGGCCGGCATCAACCTCAACGTCGCGATCAAGCAGAGCTATCGCGGCCAGGCCAAGCAGGTGGTCAACGCGCTGTGGGGCTCGTCGGCCGCGCATGTGCGCTACAAGCACGTGACCGTGGTCGATGACGACATCGACATTCACGACTACGCCGCCGTCGACTGGGCGATCGCCTACCGGGTGAACGCCGGCGAGAACGACATCGTGATCATGCCGGCGACCTTCGGGCTCGGCCTCGATCCCTCGACCCGCAAGCGCGACCGCGACCCGACCCTGTTCGGCACCGGCAAGTGGAACCGCGTGCTGATCGACGCCACCATCAATCTCGACTACGACCCCGACCCGGATTTCGGCGGCTCGCGCTATCCGCCCACGGTGTGGCCGAGCAAGGAAGACGAGGACGCCGCCAAGGCGCGCTGGAAGGAACTGGGGCTCGACAAGTTGAAGCGGGGGTAAGCCGATCTTTGTCCGTCACCCTGAGGTGCGAGCGCGCAGCGCGAGCCTCGAAGGGCGACGGCCCGGGCCGTGCATCCTTCGAGGGCCGCTTCGCGGCCACCTCAGGATGACGGATCGTATATTGTGAGTGTGGGAGGAAGAACAAATGCAAACAGAATCCGTCACCATCCAGTCCGCGGGGCTGAAACTTTCCGGCACCGTGCGCGTGCCCGATGGCCTGAAAGCCGGCGAAAAGCGCGCCGCCTTCCTGGTGCTGCACGGGTTTCGGCAGCAACAAGAACTCCGGCAACGTGATGAGCCCGACCAAGGTGCTGGGCGATCTCGGCTATGTCACGCTCGGTTTCGACATGCGCGGCTGCGGCGACAGCGAGGGCGAATTCGGGCGCGTCATCTGCCTGGAGCAGGTCGAAGACACCTGCAACGCGCTGACGTTCCTCCAGAAGCACCCCGCCGTGCATCCCGATCGGATCGCGGTGGTTGGCTCGAGCTTCGGCGGCGCGGTCAGCGTCTATGCCGGCGGGGTCGACGAGCGCGTCGCGGCGGTGATCTCGAACGGCGGCTGGGGCGACGGCGAGCGCAAATTCCGCGGCCAGCACAAATCGCCGGAGGAATGGGCGCGCTTCACCAAGATGCTGGCCGACGGCCGCGAGCATCGCGCCAAGACCGGCAAGTCGTTAATGGTGCCGCGTTACGACATCGTGCCGATCCCGCCGCACCTGCGGAACAACCTGGCGCAGAACTCGATCCATGAATTTCCGGCCGAGACCGCTCAGAGCATGTTCGATTTCCGCGCCGACGACGTGGTCGGCAAGATCGCGCCGCGGCCGCTGCTGCTCATCCACGCGTCGAACGATTCCGTGACGCCCACGGAACAGTCGGTCGAGCTGTTCAAGCGTGCCGGCCAACCGGCCGAGCTGCACCTGTTCAGCAACGTCGATCACTTCCTGTTCGCGGAGGACAACGCGCGGGTCTGGGGCGTGATGCGCGACTGGCTCGCCAAGTACTTCCCCGCCGCGCGGTAGTTATCGGGCCGGCGCTGTTTGCCCGGTGCTGCTGAGCTCGGGGCTACCGTCCTTTGCCTTGATCGCTTCGGTCACGCGTTCGATGGTCACGCTGCGGCGCATGTCGTAGCGGGGGTCGCCGGTCGGCGTGCGGGCGCGGTCGATCACTTGCATGATCGCGTCACGCGCTTCCGGCGCCAGCGCCTGCGAGCGCTCGATCCGGGGTGCAAGCCGATCCAGCACGGCGACATCCTGACG
Source organism: uncultured Alphaproteobacteria bacterium (assembly GCA_963785745.1). Taxonomy (GTDB): domain Bacteria; phylum Pseudomonadota; class Alphaproteobacteria; order Rhizobiales; family Xanthobacteraceae; genus VAZQ01. Next base: position 231,113 of record CAWAWR010000021.1, on the reverse strand, counting down.
AGGGGTGGGGACGTAGGTCGTAGCGATGAGCAGACAGATCACGCCGACCAATGCGAGAACGAACCAGCGAGGTTTCATGACGTACCTCTTGTTCTTGGACTCACGGCCGATTTGTCGCGCCGAATTGTGAAATCGCTGCGGCGGTATGACGACAAGGCGCCACCGGAATTACCGCAGCTTTTCGGACTGATTTAGGTGTATTGCTTCGGTTGAAAGCGGCCAAGCGACCGAAAGAACGTATCCCAAAGGTAGCAACCCCGGGCACGCACCCTGTATTGTAGACGCCGGGGACTCGGCTTATGTGACGGGCAAGGTGCACCGATGACCGAAGCCACGACCGTCCCGACCCATCGAAACTGGCGGCCGCTCGCCATCACCTCCGCTGTGATCGGCGCGCTGATGGCCGGGACTCTGACGCTCTGGGCCTATTACGGTACTGCGGTGTTCTACGAGATGATCGCCGCCGGCATCGCCATGTGCTTCTGATACGACATGTGTTTCCGATGCCATATGTGTTGCTGACCCCAGATGTGTCGCTGAAGCAATGACTCTCCGTGCTGCCCGCATTCTGGTCGCCACCGGGGCCTTCGTCGCCGGATTGATCCTCTGCACCGCGGTCGTCCTGCTGGTGTCGGGCGGCGGCCAGGGGCCGACCCTCCCGCAGGTCGCGGCGATCGGCGGACCGTTCAGCCTGACTGATCAGAACGGACGAACCGTTACCGACCAGGATTTCAAGGGTAGTCCGTTCCTGGTGTTTTTCGGCTTCACGCATTGCCCGGACATTTGCCCGACGACGATGTTCGAAATCTCCGAGATCTTCAAAAAGCTCGGTCCCGCGGGCGAGCGGGTGCGCGGCCTCTTCGTCACCGTTGATCCCGAGCGCGACACGCCTAAGGCGCTGAAGGACTATTTGTCGAGCTTTGATCCGCGCATCGTCGGCGTCACCGGTGACGAGGCCGCGATCGCCGCGGTCGCCAAGGCCTATCGTGCCTATTACAAACGCGTGCCGCTCGCGGAGGGCGGCTACACCATGGATCACACCGCCATCATCTATCTGATGGGCAAGGACGGGCGTTTCGTGACGCCGTTCAGCCTCAAGCGGACGACCGACGCAGCAGCCGCGGAATTGCGCAAGTATCTCTGAAACGTGAACCCCCGCCGACGACAACCTGCTGGCCCGGCGGTCTAGTGCCCCGTTTCCGAAGTTCGTGATATGCTCACAGCACACTCCGACACGAACTTCGGAAACAAAGGGGCACTAGCACTCCATGGTTCTAGTGCCGCTTTTCGATTTGAAGTTCCTAGCGGAGTTTGCCGCAACTGCTGTAGGAACTTCAAATCGGCGGCACTAGTCGTCTATAAGCGTGCCAGCCAAGAAGCCGCCACACCGCCGATCAAGATGATTGCACCTCAACAGCCTCTGCGACGCCCACGGCCGCCGATTTTCGGCGTCCTGCCGTTGGCGCTCGCCATGGGTCTCCTGGCCGCGCTTGTCGCCGGGTCGTTGTTCCGGGCCACGCCGGCAACAGCGGAGGGAGCGGCCGTCCAGCCGCCGGTCAATGTGCCGGGATTTTGGGATCCGCGCCGGCGCCCGGAACGGCCCGACCTGTCCCGCATCAAGGTCATCCGGTTCCTGACCGAGACCGACTATCCGCCATTCAATTTCTCGGCGCCGGACGGCAGTCCGCAGGGCTTCAATGTCGATCTCGCGCGCCTGATGTGCGAGGAGCTCAAGGTTGGCTGCACCGTGCAGATGCGCCGCTTCGAGACGCTGATCCCGTCGCTCAACGAGGACCGCGGCGACGCCGTCATCGCGTCGATCGCGCCGTCGTCGGAAACGCGCGCCAAGGTCGATTTCACCGACCCCTATTACCGCAGCCCGGCGCGCTTCGTGGCGCGGCGCGATTCCTCCATCGAGGATGTGATGCCGGAGAAGCTCGAGGGGCGCAAAGTCGCGGTGGTGACCGGCACCGCGCATGAGGCCTATCTCAAGGCGCTGTTTCCGGAAGCCGAGTTGCGCCCCTATCCGAATTCCGACCTGGCGCGGCTCGGGCTGCGGCGCGGCGACGTCGACCTCCTGTTCAGTGACGCCATTGCGCTCGCGTTCTGGCTCAACGGCACCAGTTCGGAGAATTGCTGCGTGTTCCGTGGCGGCCCCTATCTCGACAGCCGCTTTTTCGGCGAAGGCATCGGCATCGCGGTGCGCAAGCGCAACGACCCGATGCGCCTGACCCTGAACTGGGCGCTGTTCCGGATCTGGGAGCAGGGCCGTTTCACCGACCTTTGGCTGCGGTATTTCCCGATCAGCCCGTTCTGATCACGACCCGTCCAGCGCGCCAAGGTCATTGGCGATCGAATAGATGTCCTCGCCGATTTGGACGAAGTCGCGATCAAGTTTCGCGATGCATTGCAGGAACGGCTTCGAAGTCCCGCCCTTCGGCAACAGCCAATCGTGCAGTTCGACGATCAGGAGCGGGGTGCGCGCCACCCATTCGGTATTGCCAGAAAACAGATCGCCTTCCGCGCCTTCGATATCGATCTTGACCATGAATGGAAACGCCTGCACGGCATGCAAGCGAAGAATGTCGTTGATGGTTACTTGCGGCACCGTGTCCGCTGTGTTTTCGGACTCCGCGATCGCGACCGTGCGGTAGGCCCATTCGCCGCGGCCGGGGTCAACTACGCGTGCACGGCCGGTCGATGACGATACGGCGCCATTGAGCAGTTCGATGCCGAGCCCTTCGACGTTGCGTGACAGAAGCTCGAAATTGCTGCGAGCCGGTTCGATAGCGATGATGTGCGCGTCGGGCATGTTGCCGCGAAAGTAGATCGACGCCGTGCCGATGTTCGCGCCGGCATCTACGATCAGCGGTTTACGGCCGGTCGCTCGCATGCGCGTGGCATAGTCAAGCAGTTCACCTGCGCGTACGAGCCTGCGCAAGTCGTATTGCTGGTCGACCAGCACCTCCTTGATGACGGTCTGGTCGGTCGAATGCTGACGGAAATGCAGTTGGCGCGTCGCCGCACCAAGCTGGTACGTCATGGATCCATAGGCCGTCATGCTCGCCCGCCGCCCTCCTCGAACCGGGCCGAGTGTGATCGTGACCAAGGCCCGGGCGCAAGGACCTCGGGCGGTGCGGCGTTGCCCAGCGGGCGCTTTCCGTTTGACGCCCCCGGGTCAAATTCCTAGTGTCCGCGCGACGCGTGCATGATCCCGAAAAGTGGAAACCGGTTTTCGGACAAGATCATGCGCCGATAGAGACCGAACCATGACGACCGCTGATGTCCAGCCGCCCGCCGCGTTGCGCGACCTCGCCGCGACCTCGAACGCATGGCCGTTCGAGGAGGCGAAGAAGATCGTTGCACGGCTGAAGAAGCAGCCCAAGGACGAGGTGATCTTCGAGACCGGCTACGGCCCCTCCGGCCTGCCGCATATCGGCACCTTCGGCGAGGTCGCGCGCACCACCATGGTGCGCCACGCCTTCCGCGTTCTCACCGGCGACACGATCAAGACCCGGCTGATCGCGTTCTCGGACGACATGGACGGCCTGCGCAAGGTGCCGGACAACGTGCCGAACAAGGAGATGCTCGCTCAGCATCTCGGCAAGCCGCTCACGCAGGTGCCGGACCCGTTCTCGAACGAATATCCCTCGTTCGGCGCGCACAACAATGCGCGGCTGCGCGCCTTCCTCGACCATTTCGGCTTCGAGTACGAATTCTTGTCCTCGACCGAGTGCTACAAGTCCGGCCGCTTCGACAAGGCGCTGCTGACCGTGCTCGAGCGCTTCGAGGCAGTGATGAAGATCATGCTGCCCTCGCTACGGGAAGAGCGCGCGCAGACCTATTCGCCGTTCCTGCCGATCTGCCCGCGCACCGGCGTGGTGCTGCAGGTGCCGGTGGTCGCGCACGACGCCAAGGCCGGCACCATCAGCTACGACGACCCCGAGACCGGCGAGCGGATGACGACGCCGGTCACCGGCGGCCGCTGCAAGCTGCAATGGAAGCCGGACTGGGCGATGCGCTGGTACGCGCTCGGCATCGACTACGAAATGGCCGGCAAGGATTTGATCGACTCGGTGAAGCTCTCGGCTGAGATTTGCCGCGCGCTCGGCGGCACGCCGCCGGAAGGCTTCAACTACGAGCTCTTCCTCGACGAGAAGGGCCAGAAGATTTCCAAGTCGAAGGGCAACGGCCTCACCATCGACGAGTGGCTGCGCTACGCGTCGCCCGAAAGCCTTTCGCTGTTCATGTATCGCGAGCCGAAGGCGGCGAAGCGGCTCTATTTCGATGTCATTCCGCGCCACGTCGATGAATATCAGCAGTTCCTCGACGGCTATCAGCGCCAGGACGACAAGCAGCGGCTGTCCAATCCGGTCTGGCACATCCATGCCGGCAATCCGCCGAAGCCGGACATGCCGATCGCGTTCTCCATGCTGCTCACGCTCGTCTCGTCGTCGAATGCGGAGAATGCCGACACGCTGTGGGGCTTCATCGGCCGCTACCGGCCGGGCGTGACGCCGCAGACCCATCCGAAGCTCGATGCGATGGTCGGCTACGCGATCAACTATTATCGCGACTTCGTGCTGCCGGAGAAGAAGTTCCGGCAGCCGACCGACGCCGAGCGCGCGGCGCTCTCCGATCTGCGCGATGCGCTGTCGCAGCTTCCCGCCGACGCGACCGCGGAGCAGATCCAGAACGTGGTCTATGAGATCGGCCGGCGCGAGCCGTTCCTCGACAAGAAGGTCGCCAAGGACGGCAAGCCCGGCGTGTCGCTCGACTGGTTCAACATGCTCTACCAGGTGCTGCTCGGGCAGGAGAAGGGCCCGCGCTTCGGCTCGTTCGTCGCGGTCTATGGCGTGCAGAACACCGTCGACATGATCGACGGCGCGCTGGCGCGCTCGGCGTGACGCGCGTTAAGAGAACAAACCTTCGCTGGAATACCCGGGTATGCCCGCCAAGCCTTCGGCGATCATTCCGAGGGCATGAATTTGCGCGTTGACGCTATCTAGGTCGAGCGCCAAAGCAACAGCGTCCTTTGCCCTTCCGATACAGGCCAATTTCCTGAAGGACCGCCGCATCGCGGATCGGTCCATCTTCGACGATACAAGAGTCGAAATCGCTCCCAAAGTACTCTTGCAAGAGGCGGGAGCCTTCGGCCTTCTGCCCAGCGGTGATAAAGGCGCTTGCGACGCGTAGCGTCATTTTCGATTTCCAGCGATTCCGTTCAGTGGCTTTGAGTCGCGCCGTGGCGGCCTCGAATGCTCCGGCTTGCAGCTCCCAATTGAGAAAACGGTTCTGGAACCACATTTCCCTGAGCGCACTTAATCGACCTACCAGAAATTCTGCGCCGCATGGATCGTCGCGCACCCATTGGCACTGAAGCATGAGCTCCTTGGCGCGTTCGGGCTCCCCGGCGAGAAACGCACGCTCAGCCTGGTCGATTAGTTCCCGGTTTCTCGCGTCTTCTCTTGCCCTGATGCGTGTGAGTAGTTCAGCGTAATACGTCTCGAAGGCGCGTTGTTGGCCCACGTTTTCGATGTGCGTCCCGACTTGGACCTTACGCGCCCAATTAGAACCAGCCAGCTCCATCGCCCTGCGCAGGATGGAAACGACCGTGATGTCCGTCTCGTCTGTTTGCGCACTGGGAGCGTTCACTGACATAAAGGTGAGCGCGACAGCAGTGCATAGCGTTGCTATTGATTGGCGCATGTCGGCAACTCCGCAGAATGAATTTAGCTCGCATTTTGTCTTCTTGAGGACGAGCCCCCAGATATTGCGATGAAGTCCCAGCCATCTCAACGCTTCCGCGACGACGGCCGCAGCCATTTCAGCTATCTCGACGAGATCCTAGTGACCTGCCCGAAATGCGCCGCCGCCGGCCATGTCGTGCCATCCGGCGTGTCGCGGGCGCATTCGAAAATCCCGGCGTTTGCGCCGCGGCGATTTCAGTGCTCCGCCTGCCATCACCGGGCGGAATCGCGCGGCGGCATCGTGACGTTCGGCACCGACGGGCGCGATCCGTATCTGCGCCTGCCGCTTCGTCTGCAGGCGCGCACGCGCCACGGCGTGCTCTATGCCTACAACCGCGCGCATCTCGACTGGATCGAGGCCTTCGTTGCGGCGCCGCTGCGCGAACGGCGCGTCGAGCATGGCAGCGCCAACCGCTCGATCGCGTCGCGGCTTCCGGCTCTGGGTCAAGGCCGCGAAGAATCGCGAAGAGGTGCTGCGCGCGCTCGGCCGGCTGCGCCGCCGCCTCGCCGAGGCGACATAGGTCGACATAGACGGCCGGCGTGGTGCGGCGCTTTCGCTGATGTGCCCGGCTCGCACGGCCTGCTACGGTATCGAGACAACTCGGTAGAATGCTAACCGAGTCCCGTCGGGAGAAGAAAACAATGTTGCGTATCGAGGCGGTGAAAAAGAACGTCTTCCTGCTGGGCATCATGCTCGCGCTTGCCGCGCCGGTTTCGCCCGTTGCGGCGCAGGACTCCGAGCAGGCCTTCTTCTCCGGCAAGACCGTGCGCTTTGTCGTGGGGTTCGGTGCCGGCGGCGGCTACGACGCCTATGCCCGCATGCTGGCGCCTTATCTGTCGAAGACCCTGGGCGCGACGGTGATCGTCGAGAACCGTCCCGGCGCCGGCGGGCTGCTCGCGCTCAACGGCGTCTATATCGCGCCGCCCGACGGCCTGACGATGATGATCGTCAACGGCACCGCGGCGGTGTACTCGCAACTGACCGACCTGCAGGGCGCGCGCTACGATCTCGGCAAGATCGGCTACCTCGCGACCCTGAGCGCGCCGCCGTCGCTGTGGACCGTCAGTCCGCACACTCAAGATCAAGACGATCGCGCAGGCGCTCGCCGGCCAACGCAAATGGCGATGGGCCGCCAGCGGCCCGGTCGACAGCCTGTCCGACGGCGCGGCCTTCACCTGCGCGGGCCTCAAGCTCGATTGCCAGATCGTGCTCGGATACAAGGGCAGCAATGACGCCGCGCTCGGCGTCGCGCGCGGTGAAATGGATGCGCTCTACGTCACCGACACGTCGGCCAACACTTACGTTCAGTCGAACGGGCTTGTCCCGCTCGCGACTGTCGGGCAGAAGCGGTCGCGCTTCTTTCCCGATCTGCCGACCATCTTCGAGGCGGCAAAACTCGACGCCGATCAGGAATGGATCTTCAACTTCCGGCATGTGGCGCAAAGCCTCGGCCGCATCCTGGTGGTGCCGCCCGGGATGACCGACAGCCGGCTGGCGTTCCTGGAAGCGGCCGTCAAGAAGGCCGCTCAGCGATCCGAGTTTCCTCGCCGAAGGCGAGAAGCGCCAGCTCTACACCGACTATGTGGACGCCGCCGGCACCCGCAAGAACGCAACCGAGTATCGTGACGACCGTCACGCCCGAGCAGAGGAAGCTCGTGCAGGACATCCTCGCCAGAGCGCGGTGAGGGCTCGCGACGCCAACGCTTGCGTTCAGGATCTTCGCCTTGCGCGGGTTGCGCGGCTCCGCATTGGCGTGATGCAGGAAAGCTCGCGATCAACGGCCGGGCGCGGCGTTCCGCCAGACAGACGACGTGCGCCTCGGTGAACATGGCGAGGTCGCTGACCGGGATGACCTTCAGGTTCTGGTGGCCCTTGATGCCGGCGATGCCTGAATCCGAGATGGCGCCGACCCCGATGCCCTGCATGACCGCCGCGACCACGCCTTCCAGGCTGGAGGTTTCGAGGATCGGCTGGATTTTCACGCCGGCTTCCTTCAGCGCGCGATCGAAGGCGCCGCCGGTGCGCTGAATGACGCGTTGATCCTCGAGCTCCTTGATGCGGATGCTGCGCCGTTGCGCCAGCGGATGATCGATCTGGACGATGATATTGATGCGGTAGCGTTTGTAGAACGAGGAGAAGAACCGCGGATCGTTGGTCGGGTCGCCGATGATGCCGGCGTCGAAATCGAAATTGAGCAGGCCATTGAGGACCTCGGCCGCGGAGACCAGCCGCACGGTGAGCCGCAGATTGGGATACTGCTTGAGCAGCCGGGCGCAGATTTCCATGGCATCGAGCGGCCGGACCGCCCCGATGCGGAGCGAGCCGGTCTCGCGCGCCTGCGCGGCGCGCAGCAGTTCGATCGCTTCCCCCTCGCGGCCGAACAGGCCTTCCGTGATCGTCAGCAGCTCCCGGCCGATCGCCGTCAGCTCGACGCGCCGCCCGCGCCGGTGAAACAGCTCCACGCCGAATTGCGCCTCCAGCGCCGAAACATGCATGGAGACGGTGGGCTGGCCGATGTGCAGCAGCTTGGAGGCGGCGGTGAAGCCGCCCGATCGGGCGACGGCATGGAAGGCGTTGAGCCAGCGCTGATACATCGATTTTCTCGATGGAAACCCTGAAAATCCCGATTTCCCGATAGTGCGCCGATGCGCTAGGAAGATCAATCGGTCTGAGGAAACGCCAAAAGTCGAGAAGAAGGAGCGCGCACACATGGCCCCATCAACGAATACGGTCAGGCTTGTGTCGGAATCGGCGATGCCGGCCGGTGTGCGCGTCTCCCAGCTTCAGCCGGCGCTCGGCTCGATCATTTCCGGCTTTCGTTTCGACGGACAGCCGCTCGGCGACGACTTCCGGTCCGCGCTGCGCGATCTCCTGCACAATCGCGGTCTGGTGATCTTCGAGCCGGGCACGGTGACGGCCGAGAACTTCACGGCGTTCGCGGGCTTCCTGGGTGAGTTCTTCCACTATGCGGGGCCCCACACGCCGCGCGCGCCGGAGAACCCCGACGCGACGATGATCGACTCGCTCAAGGACAAGAACCTTCGCAATCACATCTGGCATGCCGACGGCGGCTTCCGTCCCGGACGCGCCGGCATTCACGGCGCTGTTTGCGCATCTGTTGCCCGATTGCGGTGGCGACACGATCTTCAGCAACACCGCCTGGGTCTATGAGCACCTCGATCCTCTGTTCGCAGCCTATCTCGAGTCCCTGACGGTCATTCAGTCGGCGGATGCGACCGGACATATCACCGATCGCTATCTCGACCCCGAGGAGGCGACCCAGGCGCGCGTGCGCATGCCTCCCTTCGAGATGCCGCTGGTCCGCGTGCATCCCGAGACCGGCCGGAAGTGGATCGCGGTGAACGAGTCCTACGTGGCCTACATCAAGGGCGTCAGCCGGGTGATGAGCCAGAATATCCTCGGCATCCTGTTCGACATGATCAAGTCGCCGGAGGCGACCGCCCGCTACACCTGGACCCGCGGGGCGCTTGCGATCTGGGACAATCGCGTTGTCCAGCACAAGGGCATCAAGGATTACGGCGGCGGTCGCCGTATCCTCTATCGCGCGACCATGACGGCGTAAGCGACTGTCGCTGGCGATCGACGCTCGCTCTGCTTGACGCGCAAGGCGCAACTGCGCTTTCGGTGATGCGCGCCGCCGACCCGATCTGATACGGGTAGGGCGCAATGACGCTCTCCGGCTGGATCATCATCGGCATCTCCATCGTCGCAGGCTCCTTCCTTTCCGGCGTGTTCGGCATGGCCGGCGGGATGGTGGTGATCGGCGTCCTGCTGATCTATTTCGACGTCGCGACGGCGATGATCCTGTTCTCGATCATCCAGCTCGCCGCCAATGGCTGGCGCGCGTTCCAGTGGTGGAGCTATGTGCGCTGGGACATCATCTGGCTCTATTGCGTCGGCGGCGCGGTCGCCTTCGCGGTGCTGCGATTCATCGAGTTCATCCCCGACAAGGCGCTGGTCTATCTGCTGCTCGGCCTGATGCCGTTCGCGGTCGAGGCCTTGCCCGCGTCCTGGCGTCCGAACATCGAATGGCGGGGCGTGCCGTTCTTCACCGGCATCTTCACGACCATCATCCAGTTCATGTCCGGTGTCGGCGGGCCGTTCCTCGACATCTTCTTCCAGAAGAGCATGCTCGACCGCAAGACCACGCTCGCCACCAAGGCGATCGCGCAGTCGGCGAGCCACGTCCTGCGCCTGGTCTATTTCGTTTCGCTGACTGGAATTCGGGGGCGTTGAAGCCACTCCCGCTCTCGTCGCGGTGGTGCTGGCGATCGGCGGCACGATGCTTGCGCCCTACGTCATCGAGCGCATGACCGACGACAGCTTCCGGCAATGGACGCGGTTCGTCATCTTCACGATCTGCATCATCTATCTGATGCGGGCGGCCTGGTTGTACTGGCAGGCTTGGCAGACCGCCTAGCGCATGTCCCGGAAAAGTGGACACCGGTTTTCCGAAAAGGACATGCGCCAACGCAAGAACAGGCGAGCGAGCCCTGTCCTGGTGCATGGATGCTCCGAGCCGCGCGCGCTTGCCGCTTGCCGCGACCGCGTTGTACATTTTTTATGGCCTATAAATGGGTGCGGGTTGGGGAGACACTAACAAGAATGGCAAGCAAGGTTGAGTTTCAGAAGGCGTCCCCTCAATTCGATGAAACCTTTGATGTCGTTGTGGTCGGATACGGCTTTGCCGGCGGCGTTTCGGCGATCCAGGCGGCACGCGGAGGCGCCCGCGTCCTTCTGATCGAGAAGATGCCGGACCCCGGCGGCATCTCGATCTGCTCGCACGGCGCGATCTGCTCGACGCGGCTGCCCGACAAGGCACTCGATTATCTGCGGGCGACCAATGCCGGACGCACCCGCGACGATGTGCTGCAGGCGTTCGCGCAGGGCATGACCGAAGTCGAGGCCTACTTCCGCGACCTCGCGAAGATCTGCGACGCGGAAATTTTCGTGCGCGAGCGCGGCGGCAACTACCCGCTGCCGGGCGTGGAGGCGTTCTACTACACGCAGGTCGAGGCCATTCCGAACTTCGACGCGCGCGCGTCCTATCCTTACGCCCGCGGCCGTCCCGGCGGGCCGATGGTGTTCAAGATCCTGCAAGACAATCTCGACCAGCTCCCGGTGGAGATCCGGCTCTCGACCTCGGCGAAGTCGCTGATCGCCGACGCCAACAAGCAGGTGGTCGGCATCGTCATCGAAGGCAAGGACGGCGAACGCCGCGTCAAGGCGCGCAAGGGCGTCGTGCTCGCCTGCGGCGGCTTCGAGGCCAACGAGGAGATGAAGCGCCAGTACTGGCAGATGACGCCGGTGATCAACGCCGCCGGCCGCGGCAACACCGGCGACGGCATCAAGATGTCGCAGGAGCTCGGCGCGCAGCTCTGGCACATGTGGCACTTCCACGGCTCCTACGGCTTCAAGCATACCGATCCGGACTATCCGTTCGCGATCCGCATGAAGCGTTTCCCGGATTGGATTCCGGGCAAAGAGCATCTCGCGCTGGTGCAGACCGCGTGGATCCTGGTCGACAAGGCGGGCAAGCGGTTCATGAACGAGCTGCTGCCCTATGTGCAGGACCAGGGCGCGCGTCCGTTCGAAGTGTTCGAACTCCGTGACGCAGACCTTCCCGCGCATTCCCGCGCACATGATCTGCGACGAGGCCGGGCGTCGCCGCTACCCGCTCGGCAACCCGACCTATAACGACCGTGAGGTCGAGTTCGCCTGGAGCCGCGACAGCCTCAAGGAGGTCGAGCTCGGCATCCTCAAGAAGGCAAACACCATCGACGAGCTTGCCGATATCGTCGGCTGCGACCGTGCGACGCTGAACGACACCATCACGCGCTGGAATGCGATGTGTGCGAAAAAGAAGGACGAGGAATTCGGCCGTCCCGGCGGCAACATGATGCCGATCGCCACGCCGCCGTTCTACACCGGCGAGATGTGGCCGGTGGTGTCCAACACCCAGGGCGGTCCGGTGCACAATCCGAAGCAGCAGATCATCGACGTGAACGACCAGCCGATCGCGCGGCTTTATGCGGCAGGCGAACTCGGCAGCTCGTTCGGGCACCTCTATCTCGCCGGCGGCAATATTTCCGAGTGCTTCGTCACCGGCCGCATCGCCGGCCGCGAAGTTGCCGCGCTCGAAGCCTGGGATTGATCCGGAGACACGCATGCCCGTGCTGAGCGCCAACGGCGAGACCATCCACTACCTGAAGGAAGGCGCCGGGCCCGCGGTGGCGCTGATCCACAGCCTCGGATCGAGCGTGCACATGTGGCGCGAGACGATCGCCGCGCTGAAGGATCGCTACACGGTCATTGCCTGCGACGCGCGCGGCCATGGCGGCACGTCCGGCAAGGGCGAGTGCAGCGTCGCCACCGCCGCGCAGGACCTCAAGGCGGTGCTCGATCAGCTCGGCATTTCGGAATGTCATCTCGTCGGCATCTCGACCGGCGGGCCGGTGGCGCTGACCTTGGCGGCGCAGTCGCCGGGGACGGTCAAGTCGCTGGTGCTGGCGGATACGTTTGCGAAGCCGGTCGAGGGCAGCAAGGAGCGCGTCGAGGCGACCGCGGAAGCGATCGCCTATGTGTCGATGGAGGAGTTCGGCACGCAATACGCGGCCGAAGCGCTGCTGCCGTCGACGTCGCTCGACGTGCAGGACGAGCTCGCCGGCGTGATCGCCAAGGTCAATCCCAAGGTCTACATCCAGTTGATGCGCTCCGCCATTCTCGGCGACTTCACGGCGCTGCTTGCCTCGGTCAAGGCGCCGACGCTGGTGCTGATCGGCGAGAGTGACCTGATGGCGCCGCGTTCCGAGTCCGATTTCCTGGTCGAGAAAATTCAGAATGCGACGCTCGCGGTCGTTCCCGCCGCGGGCCATCTGGGTTGCCTCGACAATCCCACCGCTTTCAACGACGCGATCGGAAAATTTCTCGACATGCAACGTTAGCGTCACCGGCCGGGTGGTGCGCCGAAGAACAGGAAACAACGATGACCTTGATGCTTCGGATTGCCCGCCTGCTTGATCGCCGCCTCGATCATCACCGGGACGATACTGTCACCGGCTGCCGCGCAGCCCGCCGCGTCCGTTGCCGATCATTTCCGCGGCAAGACCATCAAGCTCATGATCGCGACCGGCACCGGCGGCGCCTATGGCGGCTACGCACTGGTGTTCGCGCAGTATTTCGGCAAGCACGTGCCGGGCGAGCCCGCAATCGTGCCGGAATATCGTCCGGGCGCCGGCGGCGTCGTCGCCGCCAACTACCTCTACAACGTCGCGCCCAAGGACGGCACCGTCATCGGTATTCCGCTGGCGCCGATCGTGCTCGGGCAATACACCGGCGCGAACGTGCAATACGACGCGTCGAAATTCCTCTGGGTCGGCCAGATGGCGGACATCACGCGGCTGTTCACGGTGTGGGAGACGTCGCCGATCAAGACGTTCGAGGACTTGCTCACCAAGGATTCGATTGCCGGAACCACCGGGCGCGGCTCCGAGACCTACATGAACCCGGCGCTGATGAACGCGGTGTTCGGCACCAAGATCAAGATCGTCTCAGGCTACAAAGGCTCGAACGACCTGATGCTCGCGCTCGAGCGCGGCGAAATTTCCGCGGTGTCGGGCACCTGGGCGAACTTCGCCGCCAATCACCCGCAATGGGTGAGCGAGAAGAAGGTGCGGTTCATCGTGCAGATCGGGCTGAGCAAGGTCGCCGGCTATGAGCATGTGCCATTGCTGTCGGAGCTTGCGAAGAACGAGGACGACCGCCGCCTGGTCGAATACATGTCGCTGGTCACGACCTCGGTCGGCTATTCGGTGATTGCGCCGCCCGGCGTGCCTGATCCGATCATCGGCGCCCTGCGCAACGCCTTCAACGCGACCATGAAGGATCCGGCGTTCCTTGCCGCCGCGAAGAAATGCTGCGTCGATCTCAATCCCGCCAGTCACGAGGCCGTCGCGGGCGCGGTCGCGCGGGCCATCAATGCGCCGAAGTCGATGCTGGAGCGTTTCATCAAGGCGACCGGATCATAGCCGGGTCAGGTGGCGAGTGTGCCTACTGGCTCGCCCACATCACGCGCGCGATCCACTCGACGTCACGCACCGGCAGGCTGCGGTCGCTGTGCTCGGCATTGACCGAACGCAACTCGACGGTCTTGGCGGTGCGGCGCTTGAGCTCCTTCACCATGACTTCGCCGCCGCGGGTCTTCACCACCACGCGGTCGCCGCGCCGGATCGAGGCGGCGGGCGAGATCAGAATGATGGTGCCGTCGCGATAGGCCGGCTCCATCGAGTTGCCGGAGATCTCGAGCGCGTAGGCATGCTCGTCGTTGACCGCCGGGAACGGGATTTCGTCCCAGCCCTTGCCGGCCGGGAAGCCGCCGTCGTCGAAATAGCCGCCGGCGCCGGCCTCGGCGAAGCCGATCAGCGGCACTGCCTTGGCCGGCGGCTTCGCGTTTTCGTCGATCAGTTGCACGAAGGCTTCGACGCTGCAGCCGGTGGCGGTCAGCGACTTGGAGACCGATTCGGTCGACGGCCAGCGCGGGCGGCCGTCAGGGGTGATGCGCTTGGACTTGTTGAAAGTGGTCGGATCGAGGCCCGCTTTCTTGGCGAGACCGGATGCCGACAGGCCCGCGCGGGCGGCGAGGCGGTCAAGGGCGCCCCAGATTTGCGCGTGAGTCAGCATCGAAACGCCCTCCAAACGGCCAGAAACGCAACGGATTTTGATCCGAGCTATAGGAATTATGCCGTAAGCCCGGTCCGTTCCAGCAACTTATAAGTGTATACTGGGCGAGGGCAAGCCGGGGACCGTTGCGGCCGCGTGCTTGAGTGAGGGCCTCGGGTCGGAGTTTACTGGGACGCCGCGCCGTTCGAGGCGCGACAGCTTGAGGTTGGGGGCGGGTGGCGCAGATCGTCTATAAAATTTGCCGGGCGGACGAATGGCGGGACGCCGAGCGGGCCGGCGCGTTCCGCGGCGCGGCTATCGATCTCAGTGACGGCTATATCCATTTCTCGACCGGCGAGCAGGTGGCCGAGACCGCGGCCCGGCATTTCGCCGGCAAGGGCGACCTGGTGCTGGTCGCGGTCGCCGTTGCGGCGCTCGGCCCGGCGCTGAAGTGGGAGCCGTCGCGCGGCGGCGCGCTGTTTCCGCATCTCTATGGTGTGTTGACGCCCGACGCCGTCCTGTGGGTCAAGCCGCTGCCGCTCGGCGCCGATGGCCGGCACATGTTCCCGGAGCTTCTATCGTGATCGGACTTTTCGAAGCGCTGTCGCGGCCGCTGTTGCGGCAGCTCGATGCCGAAGACGCGCACCGCCTCGCAATCCTGGGGCTTCGCTTCGCACCGATCTTTCCACGCGCGCGCGACGACGCGAGTCTCGCGGTGCGCGCCTTCGGGCTCAACTTCCCCAATCCTGTGGGCATGGCGGCTGGTTTCGACAAGCACGGCGAAGTGCCGGACGCGTTGCTGCGGCTCGGCTTCGGCTTTGTCGAGGTCGGCACCGTGACGCCGCTGCCGCAAGCGGGCAATCCGCGGCCGCGCCTGTTCCGCTTGCCGTCCGACGAAGGCGTGATCAACCGCCTCGGCTTCAACAGCGAGGGCGCGGAGGCGGTGCTGCGCCGGCTCGCCGCGCGCGCCGATCGCGGCGGCATCGTCGGCGTCAATGTCGGCGCCAACAAGGATTCCGCCGACCGCATCGACGACTATGTGCGGCAGATCGACATGTTCGCGCCGGTCGCGAGCTACTTCACCTGCAACATCTCCTCGCCCAACACGCCCGGGCTGCGCGACCTCCAGCAGGGCAGCGTGTTCGACGAACTGACCGCCCGCGTGGTCGAGGCGCGCGAGCGCGTCTTCGTGCAGGCCGGCCCGACGCCGGTGCTGATCAAGATCGCGCCCGACCTGACCCTCAACGAGCTCGACGACGTGGTCGCGATCGCGCGCCGCCGCAAGGTCGACGGCATGATCGTCGGCAACACCACCGTGCTGCGGCCGGACTGGCTCAAGGATCAGAAAACCGCGAAGGAAGCGGGCGGGCTCTCGGGCCGGCCGTTGTTCAGGCTCGCGACCCGCATGCTGGCCGAAACCTATGTGCGCGCGGAGGGTGCGTTCCCGCTGATCGGCACCGGTGGAATCGACTCCGGCGAGACCGCGCTCGCCAAGATCAGGGCAGGGGCCTGCCTGGTGCAGGTCTACTCGTCGCTGGTGTTCCGCGGGCTCGCGATGGTCGGCGAGATCAAGAACCACCTCGCCGCCGAATTGCGCCGCGGCGAGTACAAGGGGCTCGACGTGCTGGTCGGCGCCGACGCCGCGGCCATGACCGCGGAGGCTTGGCCGGATTAGGCTGCGTTCGGACTAACGCGGGTGTGCAATCTGCTCCGCCGCTGCAGGGCGGTTTGACACCGTGATCAGCCAGTAGAGCGCGCCGAGCGCCAGCGCGACGCCCGCATGACCGGCGAGCATCTCGATGCTGGCGGTCTTGAAGTCGAGCAGGATGATCTTGCGCGAGATCACCAGGATCGCGATCAGCACGACCATGCGCGCCTGGATGATGCCGGTCTTCTGTTTCAGTGCGACCGCGATCGAATGATTGAACTCCAGCAGGATGAGGATCGTCAGGATCGAACCGAACACATCCTGCAACAGCTCCATTTCCATGAATGCCGCGGCCGAGACCGAAATCGATCACCAGCTCGATCGCCACCAGGATGAGCGAATAAACGATGACCACCGCAATGAACGCCATGATGATGCGGGAGACGACCTGCTCGAAGCTGCTGATAGGAGGTGAGCTCGTGCCACTCCTGCTTCAGCGTCTTGATGTCGAGCATTGCTATCGCCCCTTCGGCGCGCGCAGGAGCCGCACGATCAGCCAGATCGGGATCACGATCACCGCGCCGAGCAGGAAATAGCGCCACAGCCAGACCACGGCGTCGAAGCCCATGTCCCAGATGTATCGGATCAGGTCTTCGACGCTGCGCAGGATGTTGAACGGATCGAGGCCGAGCACCCGCAGGACCACGCCGACCAGGATGCACAGCAGCACCAGCCGGAAGATCACCATCAGCGGCGGTCCGCCAAAGAAACGGGTTGCAGCGTTGCCGGCCATCGGTGGTCTCTCCGTCGGCAGAGTCATGGGTCACCTTTTGATGCAGCAGTCTATCACGTCTGCCGATTCGGCACCGGCGACGGCGCGCGGGTATCGAGCAGCGCTTCCAGCGTCTCCAGCCGGTCGGCCTCGGCGGGCGGCTTGTCCCAGCGCAGCCGGCTGATGCGCGGGAAGCGCATGGCGAGGCCGGATTTGTGACGGGTGGAGCGCTGCAGGCCTTCAAAGGCGACCTCGAGCACGAGGCCCTGGTTACGCTCGTGCACGACCTCGCGCACCGGCCCGAACCGCTCCACGGTGTTGCGGCGGACGAAGCGGTCGATCTCCAGCAGCTCCTCGTCGGTGAAGCCGAAATAGGCCTTGCCGACCGGCACCAGCACGTCGCCTTCGTCGCCCGCGGTCCAGACGCCGAAGGTGTAGTCGGAATAGAACGACGAGCGCTTGCCGCTGCCGCGCTGGGCGTACATCAGCACCGCGTCGACCGTGAAGGGATCGCGCTTCCACTTCCACCACTGGCCTTTCGGCCGTCCCGGCACATAAGGCGCGTCGCGGCGCTTGAGCATCACGCCCTCGACCGCCTCCGCATCCTCGCCGGCGCCGGCCGACGCCGGATCGGCGCGCGCGGCGGCGAGCTCGTCCCAGGTCTGGAACGGGATCAGCGGCGAGATGTCGATGCGCGGATCGTTCAGGTGCTTGATGAAGGCTTCGAGCCGCGCGCGGCGTTCCGCGAACGGGCGTTCGCGCAAGTCTTCCGCGCCGTCGACCAGGAGATCGTAGACGCGCAGGTGCGCGGGAAATTCGGCGGTGAGCTTCGGCGTGACGGATTTGCGGTTCAGCCGCTGCTGCAGCACGTTGAAGCTCTGCACGCGGCCCTCGCGGACGACCAGCAATTCGCCGTCGATCGAGCCGTCGAAGCGCAGCGCGTCGAGCAGATCGGGGAAGCTCTTGGAGATGTCCTCGCCGGTGCGCGAATAGAGCCGGCACTGGCGCGTGTCGCCATGCGCGCCGGCCGACGCCTGCACGCGGATGCCGTCCCATTTCCATTCCGCGAGGTAGTCGGCCGGATCGAGCGCGGCGAAATTCGTCTCCTCGATCGCATGCGCCAGCATCGCCGGACGGAACGGCGCGGGGTCGCTGCTCGACGGCTTCTCGGCGCGGCCTTCGAGCCAGGCGAACAGCTCGGTGTAGGGCGGCGCCAGGCCGGGCCAGAGCAGTTCGATCTCCTGCACGTCCTTGTCGCCGAGCGCCGCCGCCGCGGTCTTGGCGAGCCGCGCCGAAACGCCGACCCGCAGCGCGCCGGTGACGAGCTTGAGCAGCGCCCAGCGGCCGGTCTCGTCGAGCGCGTCGAGCCAGCGCGCGAGCTGGGCGGGAAGCTGCGCTTTTCCCAGCGTCGCGATGGTTGCGACCACGTCGGAAAGTGTCAGCGCCGCGTTCGGGCGGTGGTGCGGATCTGCCGGCCACATCAGCGCGATCGTTTCCGAGGTGTCGCCGACGTAATCGCGTGACAGTCCGAACAGCACCGGATCGGTGCGGTCCGTGATCAGCGTGCGCAGCACGTTGGGCTTGGCGTATTGGAACGACAGCGAGCCGGTCAGCGCGGCGAGCGCATAGCCGCGATCGGGATCGGGCGTGTGGCGGAAATAGTCCGTCATCAGCCGCAGCTTGTTGTTGCGGCCCGGCTCATACGACAAACGGTCGAGCAGTTCGGCGAAGCGCTTCATGGCGTCTCGCCGGTTTTGCCGTCGGTGACGCCGTCGCTCTCGTCCTCGTCGCCGTAGCCGACGATGTCGAGCGGCCGCGCTTTGAGGCCGCGCCCGGTGCACCAGTGCACCAGCGCGTCCTCCTGGCCGTGCGTCACCCAGATCTCAGGCGCACCGGTCGCGACGATGGTGGCGGTGAGGCCGTCCCAGTCGGCATGGTCGGAGATCACCAGCGGCAGCTCGACGCCGCGCTGGCGTGAGCGCGCGCGCACCCGCATCCAGCCCGACGCGAACGACGAAACCGGGTCGGGGAAGCGGCGCGACCACACCTCCTGCAACGCCGACGGCGGGCAGATCGCGATCGCGCCGGCAAGCTCGTCCTTCTTGGCGTCGCGCACCGGACGCAAGTCGCCGAGCGCGATGCCGCGGCTCTCGTAGTAGCGCGTGATCGTCTCCATCGCGCCGTGCAGATAGATCGGCTTGTCGTAGCCGGCCTTGCGGATCAGCGCGATCACGCGCTGCGCCTTGCCGAGCGAATAGGCGCCGATGAGGTGCGCGCGCTCGGGGAACAGCGCGACCGAGTGCAGGAGCTTTGCGATCTCGCCGTCGGGGTCGCCGTGGCGGAACACCGGCAGGCCGAACGTCGCCTCGGTGATGAACACGTCGCACGGCGACCAGCTCGAACGGCGCGCAGGTCGGGTCGGCGACGTCCTTGTAGTCGCCGGCCGCGACGATGCGCAGCCCGTTGGCTTCCACCGCGATCTGCGCGGAACCGAGCACATGGCCGGCCGGATGGAAGGTCACGCGTGCGCCGTCGAGCGTGACGGTCTCGCCATAGCCGATCGCCTGCGTCGTGCCGGCGAAATTCTCGCCATAGCGCAGCCGCATCAGGTCGAGCGTCTCCTGCGTGGCCAGCACCGCGCCGTGGCCGGCCCGCGCATGGTCGGAGTGGCCGTGCGTGATCAGCGCCTTCTCGACGGGGCGGGTCGGGTCGATGTAGAAGCCGCCGCGCTTGCAGCACACGCCGGCCGGCGTCGGCATCAGGATGTCTTCGGGACGCATGGTCATTTACATAGTATCCGCACGCGCGCTTAGGTACCCCGATGCAACACTTCCTCTCCTCCGGCGACCTGATCGCCGACCGGCGTTTCGAGTTCGCCAAGGACCTGGAAAAGCGCGGCGATCTCGCCGGCGCGGCCGATCTCTATGCGCAGGCGGTCGAGGTGGCGCCCGGCTTTGCCTCGGCCTGGTTTGCGCTCGGCGAAGTGCGGGCGCGGCTCGGCGACAACGACGCCGCGGCGGATGCGTTCCGCCGGCGCGCTGCCGCCGAGCCGGAGGACCGCCACGGCGCGACCGTGCAGCTTGCGCGGCTGACCGGCGAGGCGGCGCCGATGCCGCGCGGGCTATGTGCGCGCGCTGTTCGACCAGTATGCCAAGCACTACGACCTCTCGCTGCTGGAAGGGCTCGACTATCGCGGGCCGCAGCTCCTGTTCGATGCGGTCGATGGCGGCCTGCGGCGCGCTCGGCCGCGAGCCGCGGTTCGACCGTGCGCTCGATCTCGGCTGCGGCACCGGGCTGGCGGGCGCGGTGTTCGCGCCGCGCGTCGATTCGCTGGTCGGCGTCGATCTCTCCGCCGCCATGGTCGAGCAGGCGCGCCGCACCGGCCGCTACAACCATCTCCATGTTTCCGACGTGCTCGAATTCCTGGCGCGCGAAGGCGACGGCTGCGCCGACCTCGTCATCGCCGCCGACGTGCTGCCCTATTGCTCCGATCTCGCGCCGCTGATCGCGCGAGGTGGCGCGCGTGCTCGATGACGGCGGCCTGTTCGCCTTCACCGCCGAAACCCACGACGGCGACGGGCGTGCTCCTGCGCGAGACGATGCGCTACGCGCATGGCGAGGATCATGTCCGGGCGGCACTGGCGGAGGCCGGGCTTGCTTGTGTCAGGCTTGCGGCGGCTTCGTCGCGCCGGGAGAAGAGCATCCCGGTGCCGGGGCTGGTCGTGGTGGCGGCGAAACCGGCCTCGACCGCGCCGCCTTCCGCCACTACTTCTAACGGGTGACCGTTCTCGAACGCCCCGAAACCGTGACGTTGCCCGAGCCGTTCGCGCGCTGGTTCGCGCAGCGCGGCTGGGAACCGCGCGCGCACCAGCTCGAACTGCTGGCGAAGGCGCGCGCCGGCCGCTCGGTGCTGCTGATCGCGCCGACCGGCGCCGGCAAGACGCTGGCGGGATTTCTGCCGACGCTGGTGGAGCTGAGTGGAGCAACTCGCAATTTGAGCACGCCCGCGCGGCAGGCGCGGTCTGTTCCCCTCCCCACGCGAGCACTTGCGAGCGGCGGGGAGGGGTTAGGGGTGGGGGGCGATCTTTTCTCGGTCGCGCCACCCCCCACCCCCGACCCCTCCCCACCATTCGCTGCGCGAATGGGAGGAGGGGAGCGCACCGAGCAAGCGCGCGAAACTCGAGTCCCCGCGCAAGCTCATCTCCACCGGCCGCGAGGTGCGGCGCGAGGGCGGACTGCACACGCTCTACATCTCGCCGCTGAAGGCGCTCGCGGTCGACATCGCGCGCAATCTCGAGACGCCGGTCGCCGAGATGAAGCTGCCGATCCGGATCGAGACCCGCACCGGCGACACGCCGGCGTCGAAGCGCCAGCGCCAGCGCCGCGATCCGCCGCATATCCTGCTCACGACGCCGGAGCAGCTGGCGCTGATCCTGGCCTCGCCCGACGCGCCGTTCCTGTTCGGCTCGCTGCGCCGCGTCGTGCTCGACGAACTGCATGCGCTGGTGACGTCGAAGCGCGGCGATCTGCTCTCGCTCGGGCTGGCGCGGCTGTTTGCGCTCGCGCCGGAGCTGACCACGGTCGGCCTGTCGGCGACGGTCGCGGAGCCCGACGATCTGCGCCGCTATCTGATGCCGCAACCGCAGAGCGCGCCACACGCCGTGCTCGCCGATCTCGTGATCGCCGACGACGGCGCGCCGCCGCACGTCACCATGCTCGACACCGCCGAGCGGCTGCCGTGGGCCGGGCATTCGGCGCGGCACGCCATCGGCGAAATCTACGGCCTCATCAAGCAGCACAAGACCGCGCTGGTGTTCGTCAACACCCGCAGCCAGGCCGAGGCGATCTTCCAGCAGCTCTGGGGCATCAACGACGACAATCTCGCGATCGCGCTGCATCACGGCTCGCTCGACGTGGCGCAGCGCCGCAAGGTCGAGCAGGCGATGACGGTCGGGCCGCCTGCGCGCGGTGGTCTGCACGTCGTCGCTCGATCTCGGCGTCGACTGGGGCGACGTCGATCTCGTGATCAATGTCGGCGCGCCCAAGGGCGCCTCGCGGCTGCTGCAGCGCATCGGCCGCGCCAATCACCGCATGGACGAGCCGTCGCGCGGCGTGCTGATCCCGGCCAACCGCTTCGAGGTGCTGGAATGCACCGCCGCGCTCGACGCCATCGCCGCCAAGGCGCAGGACACGCCGCCCGCGCGCATCGGCGCGCTCGACGTGCTGGCGCAGCACGTGCTCGGCCGCGCCTGCGGCGAGCCGTTCCTTGCCGACGAGCTCTATGACGAGGTGACGAGCGCCGCGCCCTATGCCGACCTCGCCCGCGCCGATTTCGATGCCGTGGTCGATTTCGTCGCCACCGGCGGCTACGCGCTGAAGGCCTACGAGCGCTTCGCCAAGATCAGGCAGGGCAAGGACGGCCGCTGGCGCGTCGCGCATCCCATGATCGCGCAGCGCTACCGCATGAATGTCGGCACCATCGTCGAGGCCGACATGCTGAAGGTGCGGCTGGTGCGCTCGCGCGCCTCGAAGATGATCCCGCGCGGCGGGCGGCTGCTCGGCGAGGTCGAGGAATATTTCATCGAGATGCTCACGCCCGGCGACACCTTCGTGTTCGCGGGCGAGGTGCTGCGCTACGAGGCGATCGTCGAGGACGAGGTCTATGTCTCGCGCGCCGCGTCCGAAGACCCGAAGGTGCCGTCCTACGAGGGCGGCAAATTCCCGCTCTCGACCTATCTCGCCGACCGCGTGCGGCAGATCGTGTCGCGACGGCAGGCTTTGGGGCGAACTGCCGCCCCAGGTGCGCGAATGGCTGGACATCCAGCGTTGGCGCTCGCTCCTGCCCGGCCCGCAGCGATCTCCTGGTCGAGACCTTCCCGCGCGCCAACAAATATTACCTCGTCTGCTATCCGTTCGAGGGCCGCCTTGCGCACCAGACGCTCGGCATGCTGCTGACGCGCCGGCTCGAGCGCGCGCGGCTGCGCCCGATGGGCTTTGTCGCCAACGAATATGCGCTGGCGATCTGGGGGCTCGGCGACGTTGCGCTGCGCATTTCGATCGCGGCGAGCTGTCGCTCGCGGAACTGTTCGACGAGGACATGCTCGGCGACGACCTCGAAGCCTGGCTCGCGGAGTCGGCGCTGATGAAGCGCACGTTCCGCACCTGCGCGATCATCGCCGGGCTGATCGAGCGCCGCTTCCCCGGCCAGGAGAAATCGCGCCGCGAGGTGACGATCTCGACCGACCTCGTCTACGACGTGCTGCGCAAGCACCAGGCCGATCACGTGCTGCTGCGCGCCGCGCGCGCCGACGCCGCTAGCGGGCTGCTCGACATCCGCCGGCTCGGCGAAATGCTCTCGCGCATCCGGGGCCGAATCGTCCATAAGCCTCTCGACCACGTCTCGCCGCTCGCGGTTCCCGTGATGCTGGAGATCGGCCGCGAGATGGTCTACGGCGAAGCGTCGGAGGAACTGCTGCGCGAGGCCGAGGCGGAACTCGTGAAGGAGGCGATGCAGTGAAGGCGTGAGGGCGGCGCGACTGCGCAGGCTGCGAGTCGGGGGCGATGTTGTCGTCGCCGGCGTCGCGCTGGTCGCCGACTGCGCCGGCGCGCTGTACTGGCCGGAGGAAGGCCTGCTGGTCGTCGCCGACCTGCATCTCGAAAAAGGCTCGAGCTTCGCGACCCGCGGCGTGCTGCTGCCGCCCTACGATACCGCGGCGACGCTGGCCAAGCTCGGCGCGCTGGTCGCGCGCTATGCGCCGCGCATTCGTGGTCGCGCTCGGCGACAGTTTCCACGACGGCGGCGGGCCGGAGCGCGTGTCGGACGACGATCGCGCCATGCTCGGCTCGCTGCAGCGCGGCCGCGACTGGATCTGGATCGCCGGCAACCACGATCCCGAGCCGGTGCGCGATCTCGGCGGCGTCTCGGCGGCGATGTTCGGCAATCGGGCCGCTGGTGTTCCGCCATGCGCCGGAGCGCGAGGAAGCCGACGGCGAGATCGCCGGCCATCTGCATCCGGTGGCGCGGGTGAACGGGCGCGGGCGCACGGTGTCGCGCCGCTGCTTCGCGACCGACGGCAAGCGCATGGTGATGCCGGCGTTCGGCGCCTATACCGGCGGGCTCAATATTCGCGACGCCGCCTTCGCCGACGTGTTCGGCACGCTCAAATTCACCGCGCATATGCTGGGCGAAGGGCGGCTCTACGCCATCGCGGCGCGCCGTTGCCTTGGCGACTAGATTGCCGGATCAGTCCCGCCGGAAGATCACCGAGCCGAGCCAGCCGGTGGCGAGCGTCATCATCGCGGTGACCAGCCCGAACAACAGGCCGTTGGTGCGCGCGGTCGAGGTCACGAACTGCTCGAAGCCGGCCTTGTAGACCTCGAACGCCGACGGCGCGCGCGCGATCAGCGCGCCATCCGCGAACAGCCGCACGTCCACCTCGTAGTTGCCGGTCGAGACGCCGGCCGGCAGCGGGATGTCGGCGCGGAACAACAGCGGCGCCAGGAACGTGATGCCGTTGGTCGCCTCGCGGTAGAGGCCGCGTTGCATGTTGATGCGCAGGAACGCCTGACGGAACGGATCGTCCTGTCCCGCGTCCGCGATGGTGACGGCGGCGCGCTGGGTCAGCGGGATGTTCTCGATGCCGAGCTGGAGCCGCCGCCGCGTATCGGAATTGGCGATGGCATCGAGCTCGCGGTTCGCCAGCACCGCGAGATAGGACGGCACGTTCTCGAACTCGCGCGAGTCGACATTCAGCCAGATGCCGAGCACGCGATCCTTGCGGAAGGTCACGGCGTTCTGACGCGGTCCGATGATGGTGGCGACGATGTCGTAGCCGCCGCGGCGCGGGGTTGGCGTCTCGATCGCGCCGAACAGGACGAGGTCGGCGCCGGTGAAGCTCGACGTCACCATCACGCGGTGATTGGAGAGCGAGGCGATCAGCCGCTGCGCAGTGGCCGGCGCGCTGACGGCGCACAGCGCGGATGCCGTGAGCAGCGTGATCGCGAGGCGCTTCATCGCCAAGCCTTTCATCGGCAAGTCTTTCATCGCCGGATCTCTCATCGCCTGCCCTCCTGGGGTCGCACGACGTAGAGGTCTTCCGGTTCCAGGAACAGATTGAACGCGAAGCGGAAGCCGACCGCAACCACCAGCAAGCCGAGCAGCAGGCGCAGGTGCTCGCCGCGGGTCTTTTGCCCGGTCCGCGCCCCGAACTGCGCGCCGATGACGCCGCCGACGATCAGGATCAAGGCGAGCACCGCGTCGACCTGATGATTGGTCGCCGCATGCATCACGATGGCGAACGCCATGGTCACCAGCGTAAGAATCAGCGAGGTGCCGATCACCACCGAGGTCGGCACCCGCATGATGTAGATCAGCGCCGGCACTACCAGGAAGCCGCCGCCGATGCCGATGAAAGTCGAGATGAACTCGACGATGAATCCGATCACCACCACTGGGATGATGGAGCCGTAGATCTTCGAGCGCTTGAAGCGGAATTTCAACGGCAGGCCGTGAAACCAGGCATGGCTGCCCGGCCGGCGCAACTCGGTCGGGCGGCCGTGGCGGGCGCGGTTGATGGCGCGCGCGCTCTCCACGATCATCAGCGTCCCGACCACGCTGAGCAGGATCACGTAAGAGACCGCGATGGTGATGTCGAGCTGTCCGATCGCGCGCAGCCGGTTGAACATCCACACGCCGCAAGCCGCGCCGACGAGGCCGCCGCATAACAACAGCACCGCCAGCGCGGGATCGAGCGCGCGGCGCCGCCAATAGGCGAACGCCGCCGAGAACGTCGTGCCGGCGATGTGGCAGGTCACGGTCGCCGCCGCGACCGACGGCGGGATGCCGATGAAGATCAGCAGCGGCGTGGTGAGGAAGCCGCCGCCGACGCCGAACATGCCGGAGATGAATCCGACCGCGAGGCCGATCGCCAGAATGACGAAAATATTGACCGGCAGGTCTGCGATCGGAAGGTAGATCTGCACGGGTCAAGTCCGTCGGTTCCGGGCGCCACCGGTGAACAGCCTGCAAAGCACGAAAGATAATCGACCCTCGGCGGGAGTGGCGGCGCTTCAGCGCAACAGGGTCGCGGGTTTCGAAACTCGGCGGGCAGGTGCAGGCATTCTAGAGCATGATCCTGAAAGGGGAACCGGTTTTCGGAAAAGATCGGGCTTAAAATGAAAAACGAAGCCGCGATCCGATTCAGTGGAATCCGATCGCGGCGAGCGGCTCGCCGTGCGGCGCTTCCGGCCGATTGCTTATTGTGCAGGACGGCGCGATTGCGCGTCGGCCTTGGGTCCGACGTTGCGCTTGGCGGCCGACGGCGGCGGAACGCCGTCCCATCCGCCGGGCGGGGCCCTCACGTTGATGGCGGCGTCCGGCTGCGGCTGCGCCTGCCAGGACTGCGCGGCTGCCATCGCGGCCGCCAGCGACTGCTTGTCCAGCCGGCCGGCGACGTCGTCGCGCTTCTTGGCGGCGTCCCGGTCGCCCTCGCGGCTCGCGAGCGCGAACCACTTGAAGGCTTCGGCCATGTTGGCCTCGACGCCGATGCCGCGGGCATAGAGGATCGCGAGATTGTATTGGCTGTCGGTCACGCCGTGGTCGGCGGCCTTGCGGAACCAGCGGGCGGCGGCCGCATAGTTGGGCTTGCCCTCGACGCCTTCGGCATAGAGGACCGCGAGATTGTGCATGGCCTTGGCGTGGCCGGCTTCGGCGGCTGCTACATAGAGGCGGCGCGCGGTGTCGAGGTTCTTTCGGACTCCGATGCCCTTCTCGTAGAGCCCGCCCAGGCGGAACTGCGCCGGCGCAAGGCCCTTGCCAGCGGCGCGCTCGAACCATGCCGCCGCTTCCGGGAGATTCTGCGGAACGCCGCGGCCTTCGGCGAACCGCGTCGCGACCTCGAACTCGGCCGCCGCATCGCCGTTGGCTGCGGCCGCGCGCAGGCCGCCGCTGCCGATGCCGGAGGGCAACCGGTCGGCGCCGGTGCTGCGCGTAGCGGGCGCTGGAGCTGTCTGCGGCAACAGCGCCGGTCCGGCCGACGGCATGACATCAGCCTGCGGCACCGACTGGAGGAAGGCACCGGTGGAGTGCTCGGTGTTGGGGGCCGGCACGGGATCGATCCCGAAGGCGTTCGGCGCCATCGAGAAGGCGTTCGGCGCAATCGAAATTCCGGGCGGCAGCGCGCTCGACTGACGATCCGACGCCGGCGGCGGCGTCACCCGCGGGGGCTCGGCCACCGGGATTTCGTCGTGCGTCGTCTGCGTGGCCTGTTCTGCGGCCGGCGTCGCGCCGAACCAGAACCGGGTGGTCACGAAATGCAGCGCACCGAGGATGAGCATGATGATGCCGGCGCCGACCATCAGCTTCCGGGCGTAGCCGCGATTTGCCGGTCTGCGACTTGCCGGCGTTGCCGCCAGCGGGTTCGGGCGTGCGCTTCTCCCGCGGCGGCGGCGCTTCGACGATAGCGGCCTGGGCGGCCCGGCGCGCGGCGGCGATGAAATTCGACTTGCCGGCGGGATCGGGAATGACCGGAGGCCGGACGTTTTCGAGAGCGGCCTCGGAGGCCGCGATACGCTCGGCGGGAGAACTGCCGCGGGAGCGTCCGGCGCCGGGTTCAAGCGGATGGTCGGGCGGCAGGTCGGGGTCGATCGGGCGCCGGTCGGAAGCGGGAGTCGGGTTCGCCCTTGGCGCCGCGGGCGTGTCCGCGGCCGGCGGCTCCTGGAACATCGCCGCCTGGGTAGGCGCCACCGGCGGGCTCAGCGCGATGTCCTGAAGGCTCGGGGCGGGCCCTGGCGACGTCATCGGCGCAATTGCTGTCGACGCCCCGGCCGGCGGCGTGGCCAGCGCAGGCATGGGCGCATCCATGGCGAGATCGGCGGCGCGCGGCGCCGGGGTTTCGCGGATGCCGGCTTCGATCGTTGCCAGCCGGTCGACGACGTGGCCGAGCGTGCCGTGCACGGTTTCGAGCGAGTCCTGGGTCCGCTGGACGTCGCGCTTGAGCGCATCGGCTACGTTGTCGATGCTCCCGCGCTCGGCGGACAAGCGCTGACCCTCCATCTGGATCAGAAGGTCGGCGAGCCCGCGTTCGATGGCGCCGAGATGATCGAGGCGCGCGTCGGAGGCGTCGAGCTTCTCGACCAGCCGCACGATCCGGTCTTCCAGATCGTTGACCGCGGGCTGGTCGGAATGGGTCGCGTGAAGCCGGTCGATCTTGTCGGCGAGGCTTCTCACCACCGTTTCGAGACCGGCGGAGTCCTCGGACGGGACGCCGCGTGAGTGCTCCAACGCGTCGGCGATTGCCGTGATCCGCTGCTCTATGGCCGAAAACGCACCGGACGACGTGACCTGGTCGACCTTGCCGGACAACGCCCGCACTTCGTCGGATAGTTGCGCCAGCGTGTCGTTCGAGGCGACGTGTGAAACAACGCCGCGCAATGCGACGATCGCGCCCTCAAGCTGCTTGAGCGTCTCCGGGTCCTGTCCGGCGGCTGCAATGCGGTCGATCTTCTGCGCCAGGCCCTGCACCGTGTGTTCAAAACCGACCAGGCTTTCGGCCGGGGCGAGCGCGTGCAGCGCGTCGCGGACTTCGGCGAGGCCGCGTTCGACACCTGCGATGGTTATGCCGTCGGCGTCGGCACGGCGTTCATTGTCGAGACGCCTCCCCAGCGACCGGATTTCGGATTCCAGCGCCTCGATCGCCTGCCGCGGCATGGCTTCCTTGAGCATCACGCCGATCTCGGCGAGATCGTCGCGCAAGGTCTCGACCGCGGCGTCGACACCGCAGGGGCGCATGGTGTCGATACGGGCGTTGAGCTGCCGAAGCTGCTGTTCGAGGTCCGGGAGGCGTTGGGTCGGAGCGCGGGGCAGATCCATCGGCGCCCCGGCGAGACCGGCTTCGAGCATGCGCTGCGCGGCTTCGATTTCGGCCAGCGCCTGATCGACCGTGGCCGCTTGACCGGACCAGGCCGGCGCGGGGGCATGCCGGTCGATCCCCGCCACGGCGCGGTCGATCGCGCCCGCCCGGCGCGCGCTCTCGGAATTGGCGGATCGTCCATCCTCGAACAGGCGGTCGATCTTGCGATCGAGCCGTGAGAAGGCGTCGTTGATCAGGTTTGGGGTGTCGTCGGCGCCGATGCTTCGATTGCGGGCCTGCTGGCGCGCCTGGACCTCGCCCGTATGGGCCAGGTGGTCGATTTGGCGGGAGAGGGCTTCGAGCCGCGCATTGACCTCCAAGAAGCTCGGTTCGTCGCGCTTCCGGCTGTCATAATCCGCGGGGCGGCGGCGCCAGGCCCGGGGGCCGGCTGATTCGTCTTGCGCCGGGCGGTGGTCGGAGTCCGAAAACGGGCGCGGCGCCAAGGCTGGCTCGATGCCGGCATTCCTCGCTGATTCGGAAATGACGGTATCCAGCCAGTCTTCCACCGACATTCCGGATCGGCGCGCGGCTTCCCGGGCGGAGTCGATAACCTCCCGCCGAACGCCTTTCCCCTGCCACGGAACGCCAGAGTTCATGCCCGCATCCGCTGTCTAACAAGGCGCGGGAGCCGGACGGCTCGTGCCGTACGCGCTCTTTAACAGGTGGTGGAAGAACTGCGCTGCCCTGTGCCCCTGGACCGCAGTTTCTGCGGACTACGGTAAATGAACGGTTAAGAATCGTTACCGAAGAGGTTGATCTGGCACGATCATTTCAATGCCATCGCCCCTGGGCACGGCCCCACGGCAGCGATATCTCGATCCCTGATTCCGGATGCGGGGTCCCCGGCATTGGTGATATCCATGAATGCAGGCCCGATTCATTCGGGCCGCGGCGCC
This sequence comes from uncultured Alphaproteobacteria bacterium, assembly GCA_963785745.1. Lineage (GTDB taxonomy): Bacteria > Pseudomonadota > Alphaproteobacteria > Rhizobiales > Xanthobacteraceae > VAZQ01. Next base: position 201,458 of record CAWAWR010000021.1, on the reverse strand, counting down.
GATCGTCGGTGTGCCGGTGCTCGTCCAAAGATTGCCAAGATCGCCCAAACAGTCGTGCGTTCAGCGTAGCGCGTTGATGCGCCGTGCGGACGAAGGAGGAATGACGTGCCGATCTACAAGGCCCCCGTCGACGATGCGATGTTCCTGCTGAACGACGTCTTCCAGATCAGCCGGTACAACAATCTGCCGGGCTTCGCCGATACCACGCCCGACCTGGTCGAGGCGGTGCTGGGCGAGGCCGCGAAGCTTGCCGAAGAAGTGATGCAGCCGGTCAACCGCCCGGGCGACGAGGAAGGCTGCACGCGCCACGACGACGGCCGCGTCACCACGCCCAAGGGGTTCAAGGAGGCGTACCAGCAATATGCCGACGGCGGATGGATGGGCATTTCCGCGCCGTCCGAGTTCGGCGGCCAGGGCCTGCCGGAAACGATGACGATCGTCGTCAACGAGATCATGGCGGCGGCCAACATGGCGCTCACCATGTATCCGGGCCTCACACAGGGCGCGATCGCGGCGATCCTCACGCACGGCACACCGGAGCAGAAGGCCGCCTATCTGCCCAAGATGATCGAGGGCCGCTGGACCGGCACCATGAATCTCACGGAGCCGCATTGCGGCACCGATCTCGGTCTGTTGCGCACCAAGGCGGTCAAGCAGGGCGACGGCAGCTACAAGATCACCGGCACGAAGATCTTCATCTCGGCCGGCGAGCACGACCTGACCGACAACATCGTGCATCTGGTGCTCGCGCGCATCGAGGGTGCGCCGGCCGGCATCCGCGGCACGACCTTGTTCATCGTCCCGAAATTCCTGGTGAACGCCGACGGCACGCTGGGCGCGCGCAACGCCGTGAGCTGCGGCTCGATCGAAGAGAAGATGGGCATCCACGGCAACGCCACCTGCGTCATGAACTACGACGGTGCCACCGGCTTTCTGATCGGTGAGGAGAACCGCGGCATCAATGCCATGTTTGTGATGATGAACGAGGCGCGGCTCGCGGTCGGCGTGCAGGGGCTTGCGCAGTCGGAGGTCGCCTATCAGAACGCCGCCGTCTATGCGCGGGACCGTCTGCAGGGCCGCGCGCTCACCGGTCCGAAATTTCCGGACAAGCCGGCTGATCCGATCATCGTCCATCCCGACGTGCGCCGCATGCTGATGGCGATGCGCGCATTCAACGAGGGCGCCCGCGCCTTGGTGGTCTGGACCGCGCTGCAGGCCGACGTGGAGCACCGTTCGCCCGACGAGAAGGCGCGGCAGGCGGCGGCCGACCACATGGGTCTGCTCACGCCGGTGATCAAAGGCGTGCTGACCGATCAGGGCTTCGCCAATGCGGTGATGGCGCAGCAGGTCTATGGCGGCCACGGCTACATCAGCGAGCAGGGCATGGAGCAGTTCGTGCGCGATGCGCGCATTGCCATGATTTACGAAGGTGCCAACGGCGTGCAGGCGATGGACCTCGTCGGCCGCAAGCTGCCGCGCGACGGCGGCCGTGCGTTGCAGGCGTTCTTCACCGAGGTGCAGGGTTTCATCAAGGACAACGGCGGCGACGCCATGAAGCCCTATACCGCGCCGCTCGGCGTCGCGCTCGGCCATTTGCAACAGGCGACCATGTGGCTGATGCAGAACGCGATGGCGAAGCCGGACAACGCAGGCGCCGCGGCCACCGACTACATGCATCTCTTCGGTCGCGTGGCGATCGGCTACATGTGGTGCCGCATGGCGGCGGCGGCGCAGGCCAGGCTCGCCACGGGCGCCGACGAGCGCATGAGCGCGAAGCTCATCACCGGCCGCTTCTTCATGGAGCGCATGCTGCCGGAGACGGCGACGCATCTCGCGCGCATCCAGTCCGGTGCGGCGAGCATGATGGAGTTGCCCGCTGAAGCATTCTAGGGTGGCCGGGTCCATGCGTTTAATCCCGCCGGGTTGAGCCGATCTCTGTGAATGACGGGCTATTCCGGATCGATTTGCCGCTCTCCGGCGTTGTGCGATCAGAGACAGGCCGGCAACAAGGAATCCGAAAATGATCTCACCATGGCGAACGCGCCTCACCGGCGGCTGCCAATGCGGCGCCGTGCGTTATGAGCTGATGGAGCCGCCGACCCGGGCCTGCATCTGCCACTGTCGGATGTGTCAGAAGGCTTCCGGCCAGCCGTTCATGGCGTTTGCGACGGTGAAGCAGGAGCACCTGAACTGGACGCGCGGCACGCCTGGCGTCTATCGGAGCTCGAACGTGGCGCAGCGCGGCTTCTGCAAAGATTGCGGCACGCCGCTGACGTTCAAGTTCGAAGGCGATGAGATCAATGTCACAACCGGCAGCCTGGACGATCCGACAGCGGCGCCGCCGACCGTGCAGTACGGTGTCGAGAGTGCGATCGCCTGGTGCGCCACGCTGGGCGACCTGCCGCGCATCAGGACCGAGGACGATTTCAATCCGGATCTGATCGCGCGCTTTGCGAGCTTCCAGCATCCCGACCGCGAGACCTGATCACTCACTGCGTGAGCATCAATCCGGCCGTCGCCACCACCAGGATCACCACGGTCGTCCCGGTGACGGTTGCGACGTGCCGCCAGCCGAGCGCCGCGATGGCGGGCAGCGACGTGCCAAGCCCGAGCGCGCCGATCGCGATCAGGAGCCCCCAGGTGGATGCCTCGACCAGCGGCGCCTTGATCAGCGAGAACGAGGCGGTGAGCGCCGGGATCGACAACGCGATGCTGTTGGTGGCGCACAGCAGGACGAACACCAGCGCGAACATCGGAAACGGAATCTTCGCCGCGTCGGCGGTCACCGCGCGGCGCGCGAAGAACCACCCGATCGCCAGCACCACCGGCAGCAGCAGGAACACGCGGAAGAGCTTGACGATCACCGCGGTGTTGCCGACCGGCTCCGACACCGCATAGCCGGCGCCGACAACCTGCGCGACGTCGTGGATGGTGGCGCCGAGCATGATGCCGGTGGTCTGGTCGGTGAACCCGAGCACGGTGCAGATCAGCGGATAGAGCACCATTGCGACGGTCGACAACGCATTGACCGCGACCACCACGAAAGCGACGTCGGCTTCCTTGCCTTTGTAGTCCGGCACCACGATCGAGGTCGCGAGCGTTGCCGATGCCCCGCACACGGCGGTGCCGGCGCCCGCCAGCGCGCCGTAGCCGGCCTCCTGGTTGAACCAGCGCGCGAACAGGAAGCCGGCGGCGACCGTCACGACCATCGCGGTCACGACCAGTGCGGCGGTCGCAAAGCCGAGCGCGAGGATCTCATGGAGCGCGACCCGCAGCCCGAGCAGCGCGACCGCCCAGCGCAGCAGAATCTTCAGGCAGAACACGATGCCGGGCTGAAAGAGCGGGCGCCGTGCCAGGGGATTGAGCGCGATGCCGATGAACAGCGCGATCACCATTGCCGGAATCGGCGCCAGGCGCGCCACCAGCGGCGCGACGGCGACAGCAGCAATCGCGACCAGCGCAGACAGCGCCAGGCCGGGCAAGACGTTGCGGGTCGCCTGCATTGTCCTCAATCGCGCCGCACACTCATCAGGATGACAGGGCCGGCAGCGGCACCATGCCCGGATACCCGGTGCGATACCGTCAACAACTGACGACCGATTAGACGAAGTAACAGAAGATTGGCCTACAGAGCCAACCAATGGGGAAACAACATTCTAATATTGGATCGTCGCGCAGAGCGCAATTACCGGCGGCCGGATCGGGGACTTCATCAGGTCTTGGAGCTCGAACGGCCCCTCGGGGCTCACTGCTTCGATCGAGGCAAGAACTCGCTCGGTCTCGACGCCGCTCAGGCTGAAGGGAAGCAGCAGGCGCTCGTGATGGACGATCCGGCCCGCCGGGTCGCGCATGTCGGAGATGGTGTAGATCGGCACCTTGCTGTTCACGACCCGCCAGTAGGTCGCGACTGCCGGTCCGAGGTATGGCGTCGGGAGCACTTCGTCGAGATATTTGCCGACGCACTCGACGGGGCCGAACGCCTCGATAAGCTTCGCGCCGTGAAATCCGATCCGGAATCGCATGTCGCGGTGAGCGCTGACGACGTCCGTCCATGCCAGGCTGTCGAGGGGTACGCCTAACTCCTCGGCGTCGAGGTCACGCCAGATCGGCAAGGGAGCATGACCACGCAGCGAAGCCCAATAGTTGAGCAACCGGCGTTGACTGTCGGACCGGACGATATCCGGTCCAGAATGCATGTATTCCATCGGAGCTGCGACCTATTTCTCCAATTGCGCGATATTCAGATCGGATACAACCTGTGTCAACAGGTGCGCTCGCATCGCTGTTACCCCGGGGGTAAGCTCGATGCGGGCTCGATTCGCCACTTTCTCTTATTTGACTCCAGAAACCACAGGATCGTCACGTCAATGCCGCGAGCGAGCCGGTAAATCCAGCGCCAATTATGTCGGCGCAGCTGCGGCCCGGCAGCGCAGGAGAGTTCCATGCCCGACGCCTTCATTTACGACCACGTTCGCACGCCGCGCGGACGCGGCAAGGCTGACGGCGCGTTGCATGAAGTGACGGCGCTCAATCTGGCGGCGCAAGCGCTGGCAGCGATCAAGCAGCGCAACGGGCTCGATACCGCATTGCTGGTGGATGATGTGGTGCTCGGCTGCGTCGATCCGGTGGGCGAAGCCGGCGGCGACATCGCGCGCGCCGCGGCGATCGTTGCGGACTACGGCAACAAGGTGCCGGGCGTGCAGATCAACCGCTTCTGCGCATCCGGCCTCGATGCGGTGAATTTCGCCGCCGCCCAGGTGATGTCGGGGCAGCACGACATGGCGGTCGGCGGCGGGGTCGAATCCATGAGCCGCGTCGGTATTGGCGCCTCCGGCGGCGCCTGGCCGGTCGATCCCTCGATCGCGCTGAAGTCCTATTTCATGCCGCAGGGCATCTCCGCCGACCTGATCGCGACCAAATACGGTTTCACGCGCACGCAATGCGACGAGTACGCGGTCGAGAGCCAGAAGCGCACGGCGGTGGCCTGGCAGGAGGGCTATTTCGGCCGCTCGGTCATCCCGGTGAAGGACCCGAACGGCCTTACCATCCTGGCGCGTGACGAGCATCCGCGGCCGGACACCAACATGCAGTCGCTTGCGGCGCTCAAGCCGTCGTTCGTGCAGATGGGCGAGCTCGGCGGCTTCGACGCGGTCGCCGTGCAGGCGCACCCCGAAGTCGAGTTCGTCGAGCATGTCCACCACGCCGGCAATTCGTCGGGTATCGTCGACGGCGCGGCTGCGGTGCTGATCGGCAGCCGCGACGCCGGCCGCGCCGCCAAGCTCAAGCCGCGCGCCAAGATCAAGGCCTTCGCCAATATCGGCTCCGATCCCGCGCTGATGCTCACGGGACCGATCGACGTCACCCAGAAGGTGCTCGATCGCGCCAAGATGAAGCTGAAGGACATCGACCTGATCGAGGTCAACGAGGCGTTCGCCGCGGTGGTGTTGCGTTTCCTGCAGGCGTTCAAGGTCAACCCGAACAAGGTCAATGTGAACGGCGGCGCGATCGCGATGGGCCACCCATTGGGTGCGACCGGCGCCATGATCCTCGGCATCGTGATCGACGAGCTGGAGCGCCGCGACCTCGAGACCGCGCTGGTGACGCTCTGCATCGGCGCCGGCATGGGAACCGCGACGATCATCGAGAGGGTGTAGCGCCGAGAGGAGATCGCGCGTGGTACGAATTATTGCCATTCTATTCGGCGCTTATGTGCTTGCAGTGAGCGGACTCGCCGTTGCAACCGAAGAGCGTCTCGCCTTAGCACAAGAAATTTTGAAATTGCAGGACGCCGAAGGGACTTTTCAAAAGGTGCTCACTCAATCCGCGGCGCCCTTGATCGAAAAAGTCAGAGCAACGAAGCCAGATACGGCGTCGAATTTGGATCGAATGCTGGCCAAGCTCGTCGCCGAAACTACGTCCGAGATGCTAAGCGATACCGCAAAATTGATGGCTGGCGCGCTGACTGAAGCAGAACTCGTCAAGGTTCGCGATTTCTACAAATTCATCACACCTTTTTTCAGACCGACGTTGGAAGGAAAACGAACGAAATCATGTCTCCGACCACCAACAAGGCACTGCTCGCTATCAATCAGAAACACATGGGCAAGTTCTTTACATTGGTTGTGATGATGATGGGGGGTCTGTGAGGGTGCAGGGACAATAGAGAATTACCATGCCCAAGATCGATATCGCCAAGGCGGTGGTCCGCACCAAGGGCGTCTACCCGCACCCGCACCGCTCCGTGACCGACGGCCGCGAGAAGGCGGCGCTCGGCAATGTCGCGGGGCTCACGCAGTTCGGAGTCAATCTGACGCGGCTGAAGCCGGGTGCGGCGTCGGCGCTGCGTCATTGGCACGAGCAGGAAGACGAATTCATCTACGTGCTCGAAGGCGAGCTCGTGCTGATCGAGGACAACGGCGAGATGCCGCTGAAGCCGGGCGACTGCGCCGGCTTCAAGGCCGGCGTGCCGAACGGCCACCAGCTCGTCAACAGGTCGCAACGCGACGCCGTCTATCTCGAAATCGGAACGCGGGCCGCGGCCGAGCGCGGCCACTATCCCGATGTCGACCTCGTCATGGAACGGGACGAGCTTGGCATGCGCTTCTTGCGCAGATCAGGCGAGCCGTATCCGCAGGAGCCCTGAGCCATGAGCATGGTCCATTTCAAGCTCGACACCGACGCCGACGGCATTGCGCTCGTCACCTGGGATTCGCCCGGCCGCTCGATGAACGTCATCGACCTCAAGGTGATGGAGGAGCTCACCGCGATCATCGAGCAGGTCGCCGCCGATGCCGCGATCAAGGGCGCCGTCATCACGTCGGGCAAGGATACGTTCTGCGCCGGCGCCGACCTCACGATGCTCGAAATACTGAGCCGGGAATTTGCCGACGTCGCCCGCGAGCAGGGCGAGGAGTTGGGAACGCAGCGGCTGTTTGAGGAGAGCCGCAGGCTGTCGCAGATCTATCGCCGGCTGGAGACCAGCGGCAAACCGTGGGTCGCGGCGATCAACGGCATGGCGCTCGGCGGCGGCTTCGAGCTGTGCCTCGCCTGCCATCACCGGATCGCTGCCGACAATCCGAAATCGCGCATCGGCCTTCCCGAAATCAAGATCGGGCTGTTTCCCGGCGCCGGCGGCACCCAGCGCATCGCGCGCATGATGATGCCGGGCGACGCGTTGCAGTTCCTGCTCAAGGGCGACCAGATCAGGATCGCGCAGGCGAAGGGCATGAAAGTCATCGACGCCGTCGTGCCGGCCGGCGACCTCATCGCCGCGGCCAAGAAATGGATCAAGGACGGCGGCAAGCCGGTGAATCCGTGGGATGTCGACGGCTTCCGGCTGCCGGGCGGGCTCGTCTATTCCAAGGCCGGCATGATGACGTTCCCGCCTGCGAACGCGATCTATCGCCGCGAGACCTACGACAACTACCCGGCGGCGCGCGCGATCATGCAGTCGGTCTATGAGGGGCTGCAGCTTCCCATGGACCTCGCGTTGCGGGTCGAGTTGCGCTGGTTCGCGAACATCGTCCGCACGCCGGAAGCGGCGGCGATGATCCGCTCGCTGTTCGTCTCCATGCAGGAGCTCAACAAGGGCGCGCGGCGTCCCAAAAACGTGCCACCGCAAAGCTTCAAGAAGGTCGGCATCATCGGCGCCGGCTTCATGGGCGCGAGCATCGGCTATGTGACAGCGCTTTCCGGCATCGAGGTGGTGTTGATCGATCGCGATCAGGAATCCGCCGACAAGGGCAAGGCGCATTCCCACAAGCTGATGACCGAGCAGGTCAATCGCGGACGCGCGACATCGGCCGACCGCGACGCTCTCTTGTCGCGCATTACGCCCAGCGCCGACTATGCCGCGCTTTCGGACTGCGACCTCGTGATCGAAGCGGTGTTCGAGGATCGCAAGGTCAAGGCCGAGACGATCAAGAAGGCGCAGGCCGTGATCGGCGACAAGACCATCTTCGCTTCCAACACGTCGACCCTGCCGATCACGTCGCTGGCGGGCGAGTTCAAGGACCCCGCGCGCTTCGTCGGCATTCATTTCTTCTCGCCGGTCGAGCGGATGATGCTGGTCGAGATCATCCGCGGCAAACAGACGGGCGACGTCGCGCTCGCGACCGCGCTCGATTTCGTGCGCGCGATCCGCAAGACGCCGATCGTGGTCAACGACTCGCGCGGCTTCTTCGCCAATCGCTGCGTGCTCAACTACATCCAGGAAGGCCACCTGATGTTCATGGAGGGCGTGCCGGCGGCGATGATCGAGAACGTCGGACGCATGGCCGGGATGCCGGTCGGTCCGCTCTCGCTCAACGACGAGGTGGCGCTCGACCTCGGCTGGAAAATCCTGAAGGCGACCGAGGCCGACCTTGGCCCGAAGGCGGTCAACCCGCAGCAGAAATGGCTGCTGCAGGAACTGGTCGAGAAGCGCGGCCGGCTCGGACGCAAGAACGGCAAGGGATTCTACGACTATCCGCAGGGTTCGCCGAAGCGGCTGTGGCCGGGACTGGCTGAATTGCAGGCGAAGAAACTCGATCCCGACAAGATCGACATCCAGGAGCTCAAGTACCGTCTGCTGATGGTGCAGTCGCTCGAAGCCGCGCGTTGCGTGGAGGAGGGCGTCATCACCGACGTTCGCGAGGCCGACGTCGGCTCGATCCTCGGCTTCGGCTTCGCGCCGTTCACCGGCGGCACGCTGTCCTACATCGACATGATGGGCGCGAAGCGCTTTGTCGATATCTGCAAGAAGCTCGAGAAGAAATACGGGCCGCGGTTCCAGCCGCCGAAGCTGCTCATCGACATGGCGCAGAAGGGCGACACCTTCTACGGCCGCTTTGCGCCGGGCGCCGCGCGGGCGGCGTAGCGTCCCAACGACGCTTCTATTCGACGACGATGTCCGCGATCACCGGCAGGTGGTCGGAGGCGCGCCGGGCGCTGCGGTCGACGAAGCTGTGCCGCAGGATTTGCGGCGGCCAGCAGAAGATACGGTCGAGACGCAAAAGCGGGCACCATGATGGGAACGTCGCGTGCCGCGTCCGCCCCGGCAGTTCGTGCTTGAGCGCGTCGCGCAGCGACCCCGGCCAGAACCAGTCGTTGAAGTCGCCGAGCATCACGGTCGGTAAGGTGTGGCGGCGCGCGATGGCGACCAGCCGCCGGGCCTGGGTACGGCGCTCGGCCAGGCTCAATCCGAAATGGGTGGCGACGACGCGAATCTTGCCATGGCCGCAGTGCACTTCGGCTTCGATCGCGCGGCGCGGCTCGCGGTCGGCATGGGTGATGTCGTGGACCTCGGTGGCGTTGAACGGACAGCGGCTGACCAGCATCTGGCCGTAGTCGCCATCGGCGGTGCTGATCGACTTGGCCTCGATGCCGTGGTCGCCGACCGCCTCGCGCAACAGCTCGAACGGCGAACGTGCATCGGCGGCCCGGCGGCGGGAATCGACCTCCTGCAACGCCACCACATCGGGATTGTGCCGGTCGATCGTCTCGGTGATGCGTTCGAGCGAAAATCGGCCGTCAGGGCCAATCCCGCCATGGATGTTCCAGGTCATCACGCGAAGCGTGCTGCGGGTCTGCGCGGTCACGCCTTGCGCCTCCGGCTCCAGGTCACGAGCCCCTGAATCCCCAGCGAAGCGCCGATCCAGGCTATGACCGCGAGTACGAACAGGGTCACGTTGAGCGGCGTCGGCGCGGTCAGCACGTTGAAGATCTGGTGGCCGAGCGCCGACATCAGCACGAGGCCGGGCAGCATGCCAAGGATGGTGCCGAGCAGATAGTCGGTGAAGCGGATCCGGCTGGCTCCCGCGGCAAGATTGACCACCGTGAACGGCGCAATCGGGACCATGCGCACGGTCGCGATGGCGAGCACGCCGTGTCGCGTGATGGCGCGGCGGATGCGGTTGAGCCGCGGGCCGAGCACGTTTTCAAGCGTTCGCCGTCCGATCGCGGCGCCCAATCCATAGGTCGTGATCGCGCTGGCGGCCGCACCCATGGCGGCATAGGCGAAGCCGAGCCACGGGCCGAACGTCGCCGCTGTGGCCGCGATCAGCAGCGTGACCGGGAACACCAGCAGGCCGCCGACGACAAAGACCGCCAGCACGATCGCCGGCGCGCCCGGCGCGGCCGCGATGTCGGTGAACCATTCGCGGATCGTGTGCGGGTTGGTGAGGGACGCCAGCGGCGTCAGCCGCCAGGCCAGCATCAGCAAGACAACAAAGAGTCCCGCCGCGATGATCTTCGCGAAGCGGCGCAGGCGCCGCGCCGGCGGCCGCTCGCCGACGAAGGATCTGGCGAATTCCGGCGCCGCGATCGGGCGCTCGGGATCGCCGAATTCTTCCATTGCGGTGACGTAGCGGGGAGCCCGGTGATCGAGGTCGATGGCCTTCAGGCTGTGACTGTTCCGTGAGAACGATTCCACCGCCTTGATGAGCGAGCCGCTCTGCGCCGTCGCCGCTGCGACGTCGGTCTCGCTCACGCCGCAGAAATGACCGATCAGGCGGTCGCGCACGCGAACGATGTGCTGGCGATGTTCGGCGCTCGTTGCTTCGAAGGCGAGATCGCATTCGGTGTCCACGCCGAACGAGCGATTGTTCAGATTGGCCGACCCGACCCGCAGGATACGATCGTCCACCACCATCACCTTGGAGTGGACCATGGTGTCGATGCTGCGGCCGTTCTCCGACACGTCCGGATACAACAGCCGGACACGCTCGCTCATGCCCTTGTCCGCGAACACCTGCATGAAACGGCCGAGGCCGGCTTGCATGGTCTGCTCTTCGAGCCATGAGTGAGCATGCTTCGGCGTGACCAGCACGACCTCGAGCTCGCGCCGCTCGGTCATTCGCTGCGCAAGGCGGTCGGCGAAGCGTCGCGACGTCAGGTACTGGTTCTCGATGTAGATGCAGCGCTCGGCGCAGTCGATCATGTCGAAGAACAAGGCTTCGACTTCACGAATCTCGCTGTCCTCATCGAGGGCAGGGCTGGTGCGGGCAATGCCGACGTCGATGTCGGTCAGGTCCGGCGTGACGCTTTGCGGCCAGGGGTCGCCGGTGGGCCGGATCGGCGGCACGCGTTCGCAGGCGCCGTGCGCCCAGCGCATGCGAACGAGCTCCGCCAGCGCTGCGGCGGCCGGGCCGTCGACCATCGCCTGCACGTCGTGGAACGGCGGGTAGGGCACGCCGGCGAGATCGACGCGGCGCGGATCGTCGAGGCGATGCTCGCGCGTGTCCCATCGCCGGGTGGTGATATCGAGTCCGCCCGAGAATGCGAGCGCGTCATCGACCACGACGATCTTCTGGTGCTGCGAGGCGCCGAGTGGCAGGTCGTCGTCGAGACAGAAGCGGACTTGCGGCGGTGTCGCCCAATGCAGCGATGCGGTCGGAAACAGCTCGCGCTCGCTGGCGTAGAGGAGCGAATAGTCCCAGACCAGCACATGGACCAGGAGCTGCGGACGCCGTTTGACGAGCGCGGTGAGGAATTCGATGAACCCTTCCGGAAATCCGTCATCGGCCCGGCAGCCCTCGCCGACCAGCCGGGTGCGGCTGTCGAGGTCCCAGCCGATGATGAAGGCGGTCGAGCGCGCGTTCAGCAATGCCTCGCGCACCGCACCGAAATATTGGCCGGCATCGATCAGCACGGCCGCCCGTCCGGCGCGCGCGGCACGCCAGGCATTGCGGTCGGGCTTGATCAGGGGTGAGGACGCGTGGTCTGACAAGGCTTCGGTCATGCGTGGTTGGGTTGGAGGCAAGGCCCTAGACAACGCCCGAACCGCGAAATTGTGCCCGGCGGGATTGATTTCGGGCCGCGGGGCACCACCTGCCATGCCGCCGCGACTGCGATTGCCCTGCCTCACAGCCCCCGTGTAAGGTCGCGGCCCTTTTCACGGCGGGCGCCCTCAATCGGCTCTGTTCATGGCTCGTGACCAAATCGACATGACGCCGATCGAATCCCGCGACGCCCTGGTCGCGTGGTTTGCCGAGGGCGTGAAGCCGAAGGCGGAATTCCGCATCGGCACCGAGCACGAGAAGTTTCCCTTCACCGTCGAGGGCCACCGGCCGATCCCCTATGAGGGCCGGCGCAGCATCCGTTCGTTGCTCGACGGCATGCAGCATCTGCTCGGCTGGGAGCCGATCGTCGAGGACGGCAACATCATCGGCATGTTCGACGTGACCGGCGGCGGCGCGATCTCGCTCGAGCCGGGCGGACAGTTCGAGCTCTCCGGTGCGCCGGTCGAGACCGTGCATCACACCTGCTCGGAGCTGATGTCGCATTTGGCGCAACTGCGTGAAGTCGCGCGTCCGCTGGGTATCGGCTTCCTCGGGCTCGGCATGACGCCGGACTGGACCCGCGCCGAGATTCCGACAATGCCGAAAGGGCGCTACCGCATCATGACCGCCTACATGCCGAAGGTCGGCAAGTATGGCCTCGACATGATGTACCGGACCTGCACGGTGCAGACCAATCTCGACTTCTCGTCCGAAGCCGACATGGTGAAGAAGCTGCGCGTGTCGCTTGCGCTGCAGCCGGTCGCGACCGCGCTGTTCGCCAACTCGCCGTTCACCGAGGGCAAGCCGAACGGCTTTCTTTCGTTCCGCTCGGAAATCTGGCGCGACACCGACAATGCGCGCGCCGGCATGCTGCCGTGGGCGTTCGAGCCGGGCATGGGTTTCGAGCGCTGGGTGGACTATGCGCTCGACGTGCCGATGTATTTCGTCAAGCGCGGCGACAAATATATCGACGTCGCCGGCAAGTCGTTTCGCGACTTGCTCGCCGGCAAGCTCGACGCGTTGCCCGGTGAGCGCGCCACGATCTCCGACTGGGCGAACCACATTTCGACGATCTTCCCGGAGGTGCGCCTCAAGCGCTATCTCGAAATGCGCGGCGCCGACTCCGGTCCGTGGCGGCGGCTGCCCGCCTTCGCCGCCTTTTGGGCCGGCATCCTCTACGACGATGACTCACTCGACGCCGGCTGGGATCTGGTGAAGGACTGGACCGCCGAGGAGCGGCAGAAGCTGCGCGATGACGTGCCGAAGCTCGGCTTCAAGGCGGAGATCCGCGGCCGCAATGTGCTCAGCCTCGCCAAGGATACGTTGCGGATGTCCGAGCGCGGGCTCGCGCGCCGGCGCCGCGTCAACGACTGGGGCCACGACGAGAGCTGGTACCTGCGCCCGATCCAGGACTTCGTCGCGCGCGGCGTGACCCCGGCCGAAGAGTTGCTGGAAAAATTCCACGGGCCGTGGGGTGGCAGCGTCGATCCGGTGTACAAGGAGTACGCCTACTAAGGAGCCCCGACCATCATGGTTTGGCGCGCCGGTTTAATTGGCCTGATCTTCGCGCTCGTCGCGGCGACGCCGGCCGCCGCCCAGGTCGGTTTCGACCGCTGGGGCGGTGACTATCGAAGCTTCTCCATGCGCTCGGGCGATCCCGCGCAGTGCGCCGCCGCCTGCGAGCGCGATTCGCGCTGCCGCGCCTGGGCGTTCTCGTACCCGGCGACTGAAAGTCCCAATGCGCAGTGCTGGCTGAAGTCGCGGGTCACCCCGCGTCTCCCGGCATCGTGCTGCGTGTCGGGCGTGCGCGGTGCCGGCGTGATCGAGCCGCAGGGCGGCCCGATCGAGTTCGCCATCGACCGCGCCGGCGGCGACTACCGTCATTTCGAATTGCCGCCTGACCACACCGGCAAGGCCTGCCAGCTTGTCTGTGAATTGGAGGAGGGCTGCCGCGCCTGGACCTATCTGCGGCCGGGCTATGTCGGCGCGGCCGCCCATTGTTACTTAAAGGACCGCATCACGCGGCCGGTGCGCCGGCCGTGCTGCATTTCGGGCGTGGTGCGGTAACGCTCACCCCGTGCCGCCGACGGTGATCTTGTCCATGCGCAGCGTCGGCTGACCGACGCCGACCGGCACGCCCTGACCGTCCTTGCCGCAGGTGCCGATGCCGGTGTCGAGCTTGAGGTCGTTGCCGATCATGCTCACGCGGTTGAGGTCGGTCGGACCGTTGCCGATCAGCATCGCGCCTTTAAGCGGCGCGCCGAGCTTGCCGTTTTCAATGCGATAGGCCTCGGTGACGTTGAACACATACTTTCCCGACGTGATGTCGACCTGGCCGCCGCCGAAATTCACCGCATAGATGCCGTTCTTGACCGACGCGATGATCTCGGCGGGATCGTGCTCGCCGGCGATCATGTAGGTGTTGGTCATGCGCGGCATCACGACGTGAGCATAGCTCTCGCGCCGGCCGTTGCCGGTCGGCGCCATGCCCATCAGCCGCGCGTTCTGACGGTCCTGCATGTAGCCGGTGAGGATGCCGTCCTCGATCAGCACGGTGCGGCCGGTCGGTGTGCCCTCGTCGTCGATCGAGAGCGAGCCGCGGCGCTTCGACAGCGTGCCGTCATCGACCACGGTGACGCCTTTCGACGCCACGCGCTGGCCCATCAGGCCGGCGAAGGCCGAGGTCTTCTTGCGGTTGAAGTCGCCTTCGAGACCGTGACCGACCGCTTCGTGCAGCATCACGCCCGGCCAGCCGGGGCCGAGCACGACGTCCATCTCGCCGGCCGGCGCCGGCACGGCCTCGAGATTGACCAGCGCCTGACGCACCGCCTCCTCGACGGCGTTCTTCCATTTGGCCTCGTCGAGGAACGGATCGAAACCTTCACGCCCGCCATAGCCGTAGCTGCCCATCTCTTGGCGTGTGCCGTCGCCCACCACCACCGAGACATTGACGCGCACCAAGGGACGGACATCGCGATAAGCGTCGCCGTCGGCGCGCAGGATTTCGACCACCTGCCACGACGCTCCGAAGGAGACAGTCACCTGCCGCACGCGCGGATCCTTGGCGCGCGCATAGGCGTCGATCGTCTCCAGGAGTTTCACCTTGGTTTCGAAGGTGGGCTCGCCGAGAGGATTCTCGTCGCCATAGAGGCGCACGTTGGTGCGCACCGGCGCCGCCGCATACTGGCCGGTATAGCCGCCCTTGACCGCGCGCACCGCTTCGGCCGCGCGCGCGACCGCGGCGTCCGAGAGGTCGGAGGCGTGGGCATAGCCAACGGCCTCGTCCTTGACCGCGCGCAGGCCGAAACCCTGCGCGGTGTCGTAGGTCGCCTGCTTGAGGCGGCCATTGTCGAACCCCAGCATTTCCGACTGCCGGTATTCGAGGAAAAGCTCTCCATCGTCGGCGCCTTCGAGGCCGCGGGCGAGGTGGCGGCGGGCGGCGTCACGGTCGAGGCCGGCGCGATCGAGCAGCGAAAGGGAGGAGGAGGTCATAGGGGGCACCGCATTGCTGGGATTCGTTAGACAAAAATAGTGGCTTGCCCCCCGTCTTGCGAGGGCCGTTTAACGCCGGAACGCAAGGAAAAGCCGCTACGGCAGCTTGTCGAAGCCTTCGCCGAAGCCCTTGAGGCTCATCGGGAAACCGATGCCCTCCTCGGGCGTCTGGAAGATGATGAAGGTCGCGGTCTGGCCGGACCGCATCGCTTTGATGAGGTTTCCGTCCATGACCACCTCGGCAACGCAGCCGTTCGGCAGGCAGCGCACGAAGCCGGCCCGGCCGACGTCCTCATTGTCGATCTTGAGGCCGAGGCCCGACGGCAGCAGCACGCCCATCGGGGCGACGATGCGCATCAGCCGCGATTTGTTGTCGGAGGTCTTCAGCACGATCACCGTGAGGCCGACATTGGCGCGGTCTTCCGCCGTCACGCTCTGGATCAGGGCGCATTGCTCGCCCTGCGCGCCCGGCGGGGTATCGCAGCGAATCTGCCAGTCGGCGTGGACGGAGCGGACAACGCCCTGCGCGAGGGACATGCCAGTCGTGCCGGCGAGGATGCCCAGCGCGCAAGAAAGCGCCAATGCGAGCTTGTCTGTGCGCCTTTCGGGCTGAATTGGTGCCATGGTTGCCTCGAATTGCCCGGTACCGCCCGACCGATACCCGGGCCGAATCATCGAATCCTGTAAGCCCAACCCATGCAGCCCCGCATGGTGAGGCTAACCCGTCAAGCGCCGGTAAAACAGCCCATTGTGGCCGAGATTTGGAACCCCCGGTTAGGCCCGATGACGCATGTCATTGGCAGGTCGCTCGCAGGTGGCAAATATCGCATGGGAACCAGGGCCCGGGTGCATTGCGACCGGCTCTAAAGTGTGGTTTTGAGTGCCTGGGAATCCCCAAAGGTTCCCGCCCGCACCTGCCGAGGAGCCGCCCGTGGCGGGCGTTGCACCCGGAGGCATCAAGCCTCACCGACCTGCGATAGGGGGCCCGGCGGGCATGACGGCTTCATCGAAGGAGCGATGACGACGATGCTCGGTTTCAAGCGGCTGGCCGCCTTGGCGGTGATGATCGGTGGCATTCTCGCGGGGGCGGGGATCGCGCTCGCGGGCGACGGGCAGCCATCTCCGTGGCAATTGGGCTTCCAACAGTCCGCGACGCCGGTGATGGACAACATCATCTCGTTCCACACCTTCGTGCTCTACATCATCATCGCAATATCGCTGTTCGTCCTTGCCCTGCTGCTGACCATCATGGTGCGGTTCAACGCGCGCGCCAATCCGACGCCCTCGCGCACCACCCACAACACCCTGCTTGAGGTCGCCTGGACCCTGATTCCGGTCGTGATTCTGGTCATCATCGCGATCCCGTCGTTCCGGCTGCTGTTCTTTCAGCTGACCATCCCGGCGATGAGCGCCGAGGCCGGCGACGTCACGATCAAGGCAACCGGCAAACAGTGGTTCTGGACCTACGCCTATCCGGACCACGGCAATTTCGAGTTCGATTCGCTGATCGTCCGCGATCCGGCGCAGCTCAAGGGCCGGCCGCGGCTCCTCGCCGTCGACAACGAGCTGGTCGTGCCGGTGAACAAGAACATCCGCGTCATCACTACCGGCGCCGAGGTGATCCATGCGTTCGCGGTGCCGTCGTTCGGCATCAAGATCGACTCGATCCCCGGTCGCTTGAACGAGACCTGGTTCCGGGCGACCCGCGAGGGCGTCTACTACGGACAATGCTCGGAACTGTGCGGCAAGGATCACGCCTTCATGCCGATCGCGGTCCGGGTGGTGAGCGAAGAGCAGTTCAAGACCTGGGTTGAGGGGGCGCGCAAGAGGTTCGCGCGCGAGGACGTAACGCCAGCCACGACAGTGGCGACAGTGGAGTCATCGGTCGCGCGCTGAGCGGCGCGCGTTCGGACACCGGGCGGTAACGACGAAGTCGAAGGGACTGACAATGGCTACGACCGCACATACCCACGGCGCACATGACGGTCACGGTGCGCACGGCCACGCGCACGATGATCACGCTCACGCGACGCCCTATGGCTGGCGGCGCTGGGTCTATTCGACCAATCACAAAGACATCGGGACGATGTACCTGATCTTCGCGTTGTTTGGCGGTCTGGTCGGCGGCATCCTGTCCATCGGCATGCGGCTCGAATTGCAGGAGCCCGGCCTGCAGATCTTCCACGACGCGCACATGTTCAACGTGTTCACCACCGCGCACGGCCTGATCATGATCTTCTTCATGGTCATGCCGGCGATGATCGGCGGTTTTGGCAACTGGTTCGTGCCGCTGATGATCGGTGCGCCGGACATGGCGTTCCCGCGCATGAACAACATCTCGTTCTGGCTGCTGCCAGCGTCCTTCACCCTGCTGCTGATTTCCTTGTTCGTGGAAGGCGAGCCGGGCGCGCCCGGCGTCGGCGCCGGCTGGACGATCTATGCGCCGCTGTCGACTTCGGGGCATCCCGGCCCGGCGGTCGATTTTGCCATCCTGTCACTGCACATCGCGGGCGCGTCCTCGATCCTCGGCGCGATCAACTTCATCACCACGATCTTCAACATGCGCGCGCCCGGCATGACGCTGCACAAGATGCCGCTGTTCGTGTGGTCGCAGCTGGTCACGGTGTTCCTGCTACTGTTGTCGCTGCCGGTGCTCGCCGGCGCGATCACCATGCTGCTCACCGACCGCAATTTCGGCACCACCTTCTTCACCGCCGACGGCGGCGGCGATCCGATCCTGTTCCAGCACCTGTTCTGGTTCTTCGGACACCCCGAGGTCTACATCCTGATCGTGCCGGGCTTCGGCATCGTCAGCCAGATCATCGCGACGTTCTCGAAGAAGCCGGTGTTCGGCTATCTCGGCATGGCCTATGCGATGGTGGCGATCGGCGGCATCGGCTTCGTGGTGTGGGCGCACCACATGTACACGGTCGGCATGTCGACCGCCGCGCAAGCCTACTTCGTCGCCGCGACGATGGTGATCGCGGTGCCGACCGGCGTGAAGATCTTCTCCTGGATCGCCACGATGTGGGGCGGCTCGATCGAATTCAAGGTGCCGATGCTGTGGGCGATCGGCTTCATCTTCCTGTTCACGGTCGGCGGCGTGACCGGCGTCGTGCTGGCGAATGCGGGTGTCGACCGCTCGCTGCAGGACACCTATTACGTCGTGGCGCACTTCCACTACGTGCTGTCGCTCGGCGCCGTGTTCACGATCTTCGCCGGCTGGTACTACTGGTTCCCGAAGATCTCCGGCTACATGTATTCGGAGTTCATCGGCAAACTGCACTTCTGGCTGACCTTCGTCGGCGTCAACATCGTGTTCTTCCCGCAGCACTTCCTCGGCCTCGCGGGAATGCCGCGCCGTATCGCCGACTATCCGGATGCCTTCGCCGGCTGGAACCACGTCTCCTCGTATGGGTCGTATATCTCCGGCGTCGGGGCGCTCGTGTTCTTCTTCGGTGTGGCGCATGCGTTCATCCGCAAGGAGAAGGCGGCCGACAATCCGTGGGGCGCCGGCGCAACGACGCTCGAATGGACGTTGTCCTCACCGCCGCCGTTCCATCAGTTTGAGAAACTCCCGCTCATCAAATGAGCGCACCACCGATGACCATGATCGGCGACATCGCGAAGCTTCCGGCGTCCGTACAGGACGCCGCTGCGCGTCCGCAGGTGAGCGTCGCGAGCGTGGGAGACTACGTCGCGCTGCTGAAGCCGCGGGTGATGTCGCTCGTCGTTTTCACCGCGCTGGTCGGGCTCGTGGCGGCGCCCGGCGCGATCCACCCGGTGCTCGCGTTCACGGCGCTGCTGTGCATCGCGGTCGGCGCCGGCGCGTCCGGCGCGCTCAACATGTGGTACGACGCCGACATCGACAGGCTGATGACGCGCACCGCCGGCCGTCCGATCCCGCGCCGCCGTATCGCGCCGGGCGAGGCGCTCGGTTTCGGCATCATGCTTGCCGGCTTCTCGATTGTCGTGCTCGGGCTGATGGTGAGCTGGCTGGCGGCGGCGCTGCTCGCCTTCACCATCTTCTTCTACGTCGTCGTCTACACCATGTGGCTCAAGCGCTGGACGCCGCAGAACATCGTCATCGGCGGCGCTGCCGGTGCGTTCCCGCCGGTGATCGGTTGGGCGGCGGTGACGGGCTCGATTTCGGTCGAGCCGGTGCTGATGTTCCTGATCGTGTTCTTCTGGACGCCGCCGCATTTCTGGGCGCTGGCGCTGCTCCGCACCGACGACTATGCGCGCGCCGGCGTGCCGATGCTGCCGGTGGTCGCGGGCCCCGCCGCGACGCGGCGGCAGATCCTCATCTATTCGCTGCTGCTGCTTCCGGTCGGCGCGGCGCCCTGGTTCTTGGGCTATGCCGGGCTGGTCTATGGCGTGACGTCGATCGTCGCGGGTGCGCTGATGGTCGCATTCGCCTGGCGGGTGTGGACCTCAACCGAGGGCGAGCGCGCCGCCACCGCGGCCCGGCAGATGTTCGCCTATTCGATCGTCTATCTCTTCGGCCTGTTCGCGGTTCTGCTGATCGAGAGTGTTGCGGGGCGAGTAGCCGGATGAGGACGATATGGACAACAAACCTGAACCGGTCGAGCTCACCGAGGAGCAGAAGCGCAGCCGGCGCTCGCGTTCGATTGCGATTGCCGTCGTTCTCGGCGTGTTGGTCGTCCTGTTCTACGTCATCACGTTGGTCAAGGGACCGGCGGTGCTGAACCGCCCGTTGTGAGAACGCGATGAGCGCTTCCCGACCAACCGATCACACCCGCCGCCGGCGCGATCTCCTGGTCGCGGCCGCCTGCGGCGTGTTCGCGGCCGGAATGGTGGGAATGGCCTTCGCCGCGGTGCCGCTCTACGACTGGTTCTGCCGCACGACCGGCTTTGCCGGAACGCCGATGGTCGCGAAGACCGCGCCCGAGCACGCGCTCGACCGCAAGGTCATCGTGCGATTCGACGCCAATGTGGCGGGGGGGCTGCCCTGGCGGTTCACGCCGGAGCGAAGCTTCATCGAGGTCAAAGTCGGCGATGTGATCACCGTGAACTACACCGTGGTCAACGAATCCGCGCGCGAGACCGTGGGCAACGCGAGCTACAACGTGTCGCCGCCGACCGTCGGCGCCTACTTCTCCAAGATCAACTGCTTCTGCTTCACCGAGCAGCGTCTGAAGCCTGGCGAGAAGCGCGAAATGCCGGTCGTGTTCTTCATCGATCCGAAGCTCGTGCAGGATGCCGAGCACGACAACCTCAATACCATTACGCTGTCCTACACCATGTATCGGGTGCGCCAGAGCGAGCCGCAAACCGTCGGCAGCGCGGGTGCGGGCCCTAGGACAGCCACAAGCACGACGAACTGACGGAGAGACTTCAAGATGGCCGACGCTCACGCCAAGCAACACGACTATCACCTGGTCGATCCGAGCCCGTGGCCGATCGTCGGTTCCGTCTCCGCGTTCCTGATGGCGATCGGCGCGATCTTCTGGATGCACCACACCTTCGCGGCGGCGCCGTTCATCTTCTTCGCCGGCGTCGTCGGGGTTCTTTACACCATGATCGGATGGTGGCGGGACGTCGCGCTCGAAGCGACGCATTGGGGCCATCACACCCGCGTCGTGCAGATCTCCCACCGCTACGGGATGATCCTGTTCATCGCGTCGGAGGTGATGTTCTTCGTCGCCTGGTTCTGGGCCTATTTCAACGTCGCGCTGTTTCCGAGCGACATCCATCAGGTGGCGCGCACCGCGCTCATCGGCGGCGTATGGCCGCCGAAGGGAATCGAGACCTTCGATCCCTGGCATCTGCCGCTGCTCAACACGCTGATCCTGCTCACCTCCGGTACGACCGTCACCTGGGCGCACCATGCGCTGCTGGAGAACGATCGCGAGGGGCTCAAGTGGGGTCTGATCCTGACGATCGTGCTGGGCGCCTTCTTCACGGCGGTGCAGGCCTACGAGTACAGCCATGCCGCGTTCGCTTTCAGCGGCAATATCTATGGTGCCACGTTCTTCATGGCGACCGGCTTCCATGGCGCGCATGTGCTGATCGGGACGACCTTCCTGCTGGTATGCCTGATCCGCGCCTATCTCGGCCACTTCACGCCAACGCAGCACCTCGGCTTCGAATTCGCCGCCTGGTACTGGCACTTCGTCGACGTGGTGTGGATCTTCCTGTTTGCCTGCATCTATGTGTGGGGCGCGGGCGCGCACGCCGGAGCGCATTAGCAGCGCAGCCGGCGGACCAGTTGCGAGGGGCGGTCGCAAGGCCGCCCCTTTCGCTTGCCGCCGCGATGCTTAGATTGAACCGCATGACGCACGACAGCTTCGCACATGGAGACCAGTCGCTCCGCACGATGGCCCGGCGGGGTCTCGCCGGGCGCTGTCCGCGTTGCGGGCAGGGCGCGCTGTTCGCCGGGTTTCTCAAGGTCGCGCCGCGCTGTGAAAACTGCGGCCAGGATTTTTCCGCCGCCAACTCCGCGGACGGTCCCGCGTTCTTCGTGATGTCGTTTGCGGGCTTCGTGGTGGTGGCCGCCGCGCTGGTGGTCGAGATTGTCTTCCAGCCGCCTTACTGGCTCCACGCGTTGCTCTGGATTCCGCTGATCCTCGCCATGACGCTGCTTCCATTGCGGCCGGCGAAGGGCCTGCTGATCGCGCTGCAATTCCATCATAAGGCTGCGGAAGGCCGGCTCGTCGGCGGCGACCGACCGTGACCGAGAGGCGGAGCGTGCTGCTGCCCGGGATCGTGGCTGCCGCGGCCTTTGCGATCCTGATCGCGCTCGGCGTCTGGCAGCTCGAACGCAAGGCCTGGAAGGAAAACCTGATCGCGACGCTGGCGGAGCTGGCGTCTGCCCCACCGTCGGCTCTTCCGCCGCGCGGACAATGGCAAAGCCTGATACCTGCCGCCGACGAGTTTCGCCGCGTCACGATGCGCGCCGAGTTCATGCCCGGCCGGGAGGCCCGCGTGTATAGCGCCGGCGCGGCTCTGCGCGAGGACGTCAAAGGCACGGGCTATTTTGCGTTCTCGCCGGCGCGGCTGTCCGACGGATCGGCGGTCGTGGTCAATCGCGGCTATGTCGACAATCCCAATCCTAACGAGTCGCTCAAGCCGATCGCGCTGCCCGGTGCCGCCATCGACATTGTCGGTGCGCTGCGCTGGCCGGAGCAGGCGGGCTGGTTCGTCACGCCGTTTTCGGAACGGCAGGATTTGTGGTTCTCGCGCGATCATCGCGCCATGGCGGCGCGCTATGGTTGGGGCGAGGTGGCACCGTTTTACGTGGAGATGGAGGGCCCGGCGCCTCAAGGCGGCGTGCCGCGGCCGGGCAAGCTGGCGGTCAAGCTTCGCAACGACCACCTCGGCTACGCGCTGACGTGGTTCGGTCTGGCCGCGGTGCTGCTGGGCGTGTTCGGGTTCTGGGCCCGCAGTCGCTGGCAAGCCGCCTGACGGAGCGGGTTGCAATTCGTCGCAGTCTTACCGCCACAAGCCGATATTCTTGATCGCGGTCGGCAGCGTTTTAGACCTGTTCTTCTTGCAGTAGCTCGTGATCTTGGCGGCATTCCTTTGAAAGCGGTCGTAGTTCAAGACGTTGCTATTGGCGGCCGCATTGTAATAACCGCTCATCCAAAAGCGGACGAAGTCCCGTTCCTCCGCGCCGTATCTGAGATAGCGTCCGCAGGTGATCTGATTCATGTCTACGCTGATTTGAGCGACGCTTAGTTGCGAAGCGGTCACCAGCAAAATCGCAGCTACGAAACCAACACTCCATCTCATGACTTTTCTCCGGAGGTCCAATATCACTGCGGGCCAATCGCGCTCTGCAAGGCATTCATCACGCTTACCTGCGGACGGGTTTGGCACCATGACTTTAGGTTCGCCATATTTGTCTGGTGCGCGGCCACGTCCACAACTGTCCTGCGCGTCTGATAGCTGAACCAGCCGCTCATCCATGCGGAGAAGTCACGCGACATGGACGGCGTCATTGCCAGATATTGGCCGCATGTAAACGCACCCATGTCGATGGTGACCTGCGCACTTGCGGCCGCCGGAAGAAGCGAGATTGCAAACGCTGCACCAATCAATCGAAGCTTCATTTTGCTCGTCCTTTTGGATCCTGCGCAAATTGGCATATGGACGGCCGTTGTTCTGCGCTGAGTTAGGTCGAATCCCGTCACAACGATCTGAATAGCTCGCAGCCTGCGACACGGCCGGCTGCGGAATGGTCACAACGACCCTTACAACGGCAGCGCAACGCTGCAATACTGTCCATAAGTTTAGTGTTTGATACGAATCGACACTTGTAAGAGCGTGTGATCGGGAACGGTTATGGTCATCTCGGGAGCGGATGACATCCCGGTTCCTGCCCGACTGCCGGCAGAAAATATGTGGCGAGCGTCGACCTGCCGACGCAGCGCCGCCTCTTAATTCTTCGCGCCCGCGATCGTCTTGAACTCAGCGATCACCTCCGGCGGCGTCGATTGCATCTGCGTGATCACCTTGCGCACCGCTTCGCCGTCGATCGGGCTCAGCTCGAGACTCATTTTTTCGGCCTCTGCAATGAAGGCCGGGTCCTTGGTCATCGCCATGAAACCCGCCTGCAACGCCGCGGCGCGGTCGGCCGGCAATCCGGGCGGAGCAACGAGCGGCAGCGCCATGAAGAACGGCGCCTCCGCGAAATCGAGCAGCCGCAGCGCCTTCGGGTCCTTGGTCAGCTCGCGGCCGGTCGGCACATCGGGAAACTCGCCGAAGCGGGTCGTGCGCCCGAACATGATCAGCGGGCGGAACGCGCCCGCCTGCCACAAGGCCGGCTGCCCGACCTTGATCGACGCGAGGCCCACGACCTGGCCGTCGAGCTCGTTGCGCTGCTGCGCGAGGAATACGTCGGCGGCGCCGCGATAGCCGCGCACGTGCTGGATGTTCAGGCCGAGCACGTCCTTGGCGATGTTGGTGAAGATACCGTTGGTGGCGCCCGCGCCGGTCGAGCCGATCTTTGCCGACGGCCGGTCCGATTTGCGCAGGTCTTCCACGGTCTTGGCGTAGAAGCTCGAATTGACGGAGAGCGTGTAGGCGTCGTTGCCATACGAGGAAACGCTGCCGAGCCAGGTGATCTTCAGCGGGTCGAAGCGCGCATTGGCGTCGCCCATGATGGCGACCTGCGGCACGCCGCGCTCGACGATACCGATCGTGAGGCCGTCCGCGCCCGGTGTGTTGTAGATCCGGTTGGCCAACGCCAGACCGGACGACTGCAGATTCTGCACCACGATATTGGGGTTGCCGGGGATGTGCCGGCCGAGATGGCGGGAGATCAATCGCGCGGTGAGGTCGTTGACGCCGCCGGGGACGCTCGCGACCAGGAAGTTGATGGTCTTGCCCTTGTAGAACGGCTCGGCGGTTTGCGCCGCGCCGCTCTGGGCCGACAGCGCCAGCAGACAGAGCCCCATGGCACCGGTGCGGAGGTGTGAGCGGCGTGTGTGCGGCATGGCGTCTCTCCCTGGAGACGGTCTGCTATCGGGGGCGACCGGGGCGGTCAAGGGACGGCGCCTGCCGTCAGTGACGCATCGCCGCGATGCAGAGCCGATCCGTTGCGCCTGCGCCAACCGAAGGCTAAGACGCGCAGGCACTCTCCTGGGAAGGCGCGCTCATGCTCATCATCAACAACGAACTCGTCTCGCAACTCCTCACGATGGAAGACTGTATCCGCGTGCAGGAGGAGGCGTTCAAGAAACTGCCGACCGGCGGCGCGATGCACCGCCCGCGCATCGACATGTATTTCCCCTGCGAGCGGCCCGACGGCTATTTCCGCTGGGGCACCATGGAGGGCGCCAATGACGGCTACTTCGCCATCCGCATGAAGTCCGACATCATGACCTGGCCGAAGGACGAGAACGGCAACTGGACCGAGGAGAAATACTGCCGCGAGCCCGGCACCTATTGCGGGATCATCCTTTTGGTCTCGACGCGGAACGCCGAACCGCTCGCCTTCATCAATGACGGCGTGCTGCAGCACTTCCGCGTCGGCGGCGGCGCCGGCATCGGCGTGAAATATCTCGCGCGCGAGGACACCCACGTCGTCGGCATGCTCGGCTCCGGCGGCATGGCGCGCACCTTCCTGCGCGCCTTCAAAGCCGTGCGCGACATCCGGCTGTGCAAGGTCTACAGCCCGACCGCGGCCAACCGCGAAGCGTTTGCCGCGGAGATGAGCAAGGCGCTCAACATCGAGGTGCGCGCGGTCGACGATCCGCGCGAAGCGGTGCGCGGCGCCGACCTTTTGTCTTCATGCACCGACAGCATGGCGCCGGTCTACGATGCCGACTGGATCGAGCCGGGCATGCACGTCACCAATCTCGGCCGCCGCGAGATGCCGGACGACAGCGCCGACAAGTTCGACGTCGTCATCCGCCAGGGCACCGCCGGACTGCAGATGAAGCAGACCGAGCGCTTCCAGGCCGAGCGTGGATTGTCGCCGGCGGCATTCATCGGCGGCACGGTCGAGGAGATGAAACGCATCCCGGAGAAGAACCCGCAGCCCGGTTTCGGCGGCGACTCGCCGGAGTTCATGGATCGCGGCAAGGGCGGCGACAAGCCCGACTTCGCCGACCTCGTCTCAGGCAAGGCCAAGGGCCGCACCAGCCGCGACCAGGTGACGTTCTACCGCAACGTCGGCAACCAAGGCCTGCAGTTCTCCTCGGTCGGCGGCTTCGTCTATGAGCAGGCGATGAAACAGAAGAAGGGGCGGGTGATCCCGACCGAGTGGTTCCTGCAGGACATCCGGGACTAGATGATGTGAGAGACCAGGCGATGACGTCGAAACTGGCCCGCGCTTCGCTTGCAATCGGTTTGCTGTTCGGCAGCGGTTGCGTCGCGTCGGCCCAATCGCCGGCAGAATTCTACAAAGGCAAGACCATCCAGTTGCTGGTCGGATTCGGCCCCGGCGGCGAGGACGACGTCTGGGCCCGCACCATCGCCAAGCACATCGGCAATCACATTCCCGGCAACCCCGTCATGGTGCCGGTGCATGCGCCGGGATCGGGCGGGCTGCTGGTGGTGAACCGGCTCTACAATGCCGCGGCCAAGGACGGCAGCGTGGTCGGCATGATCAACCGCGGCATACCATTTGAACCGTTGTTGGGCGGGCAGGGAACGCAGTTCGACGCGCAGAAGATCAACTATCTCGGCAGCCCCGGCCGCGACACCACGGTTTGCGCGGCGCGCAAGGATGCGGCGGTGCAGACCGTGGCGGATCTCTACAGCAAGGAGCTCACGCTCGGCGGCACCGGTTCCGGCGCCGACACTGCGATCTATCCGGAATTTCTGGCCGCGCTGCTCGGCATGAAGATGAAAGTGGTGAAGGGCTACAAGGGCTCGCACGAGATCCATCTCGCGATGGAGCGCAATGAGGTGCAGGGCATCTGCCTCGCTTATGACTCGCTGTTGCGCGGCAATCTCGCGCGGGCGGACCAGATCAATATTCTCTTGCAGGCGGCGATCGAGCCCGATCCGCGCATCAAGGGCGTGCCGCTTGGGCTTGAACAGGCGCATTCGCCGGAGGAGCGTGCGGCGCTGGAGTTGTTCTTCGCCCGCGCGTCCATGGGCCGGCCGTTCGTGGCGCCGGCCGAAGTACCGGCCGAGCGCGTCGCGGCGCTGCGCGCTGGCGTTCCAGGCGATGCTGCACGATTCCGCCTTCCTCGACGACGCCAAAAAGCAGCGGCTCAATGTAGTGGCGATCACCGGCGAGCAGCAGGCCGCGATCATCGCCAATGCTTACAAGACGCCGCCCGTGATCGTTCAGCGCACGATCAAGGCGTTAGGACGCGGCAGCTAAGTGAGGATGTCTTGATCGAAGTTGTACAAGCGCCGCCCCGGCATCGCGCCTTCGCGGCGCTGCGCCAGCCCGGCTACGGCGCCTATCTCACCGGCACCATGCTGGCGATGATGGCGGACTCCATCGAGCACGTCATCAGCTACTGGATGATCTACCAGAAATTTCACTCGCCGGCGCTGGCCGGTTACGCGGTGATCTCGCACTGGCTGCCGTTCCTGTTGTTTTCGGTCTGGTCGGGCGCGCTCGCCGACCGCTACGACCCGCGGCGCCTCATCCAGTTCGGTATGGTGCTGTTCATGCTCTGCTCGCTCGGCTGGGGCGTGCTGTTCGTCACCGACACGTTGCAGATCTGGCACGCGGTGGTGCTGTTCACGGTTCACGGCATGGCGGGCGTGTTCTGGGCGCCGGCGTCGCAACTCCTGGTCCACGACATCGCCGGCCGCGAGAACCTGCACAGCGGCGTGCGGCTGATGGCGATGGCGCGCACGCTCGGGCTGCTCGGCGGTCCCGCGGTCGGCGGCGTGATGCTGCTGATCTTCGGGCCGTCGCTCGGCATGCTGCTCAATGTGCTGATCTACGTGCCGCTGACCTGGTGGCTGTGGAAAGCGCCGTTTGGGCCGGCGTTCGCGAAGGAGCCGCGGATCGCGGCGAAGACCGAGGGCGGCTTCGCCGGCGTGTTCGCGACCGCGCGTGCGATTGCCGGCAACCGCATTGTCGTATCGATGACACTGCTCGCGGCCGCGTCGTCCTTCGTCATCGGCAACGCTTATCAGGCGCAGATGCCCGAATTCGCCGCCGACCTCGGCCATGACCACGCCGACTACCACTACAGCATGCTGCTCGCCGCCAATGCCGCCGGCGCGCTGGCGGCGGGCCTGATCCTTGAAACCTACGGCTTCATGCAGGCGCGGCCGAAGCTGGCGGTGGTGTTGGTCATCCTCTGGGCGATCTGCATCGGCGGCTTTGCGGTCTCGGACATCTATGCGCTGTCGCTGGCTTTGCTGGTCGGGGCAGGCTTCCTCAATCTGGCGTTTAGCGCCATGGCGCAGACGCTGGTGCAGTTGCATGCGCCGACGCACATCCGTGGCCGCGTGATCGGCCTCTATCAAATGTGCTTCAGCGGCATGCGCGCGTTCTCCGGCGTCACGGTCGGGATGGCCGGCAGCCTGGTCGGCGTGCACTGGTCGCTGGCGCTGAGCGCGGCGGCAATGGTCGCGATTGCGTTCGGGCTGCTCGCCTTCGAGATGCGACCGCAGGCGCCGGCACCAGCGGAGTAAACCGAGGTTTCACCGCACCACAAAATCGGGCACAATGTCCTTATCAAACAACGGCACGAAAACGGCCGGTAGGGAGAAACAAAAAAATGTTCTCAAAGATCAATCACGTCGCCATCGTCAGCCAGGACTACGCCCAGCTCGCGCAGTTCTACATTGCGGCGTTCGGCATGAAGACCTCGGACAAGACCCGGCCGGGCAGGGCGGTCACGGTGCGCGACGGTTATGTCGGCCTGAACATCAATCCGCGCCGCGCCGGGCGCTCCGCCGGCCTCGACCATTTCGGCATCCAGGTCGATGACACCGAGACCTGCTTCGAGCGTATGCGCAAGAAATATCCGACCGTGAAATGGCTCAAGCGCCCGTCCACGCGGCCGTTCGCCGGCATCAGCACGCACGATCCCGATGGCAATATGTTCGACATCTCGCAGAAGGACATGGCGAACCGCACCTCGGTCTATGTCGAGAACGACGGCAAAGCCAATCCGCGCCACATCAACCACGTGGCGTTTCGCACGATGAATCCCGACGACATGGCGGAATTCTACCGCGACGTGTTCGAGCTCGCGCCGTCGAACGTCAAGAAGCGCGCCGACGATCCGAACCACTACCTCACCGACGGTCACATGACGCTGGTCATCATGCCGTGGGACATCACCGACTATGACGGCACCGGCATCATCACCGCCGGGATGGATCATATCGGCTTCAAGGTCGAGAGCGTCGAGGCATTCAAGGCCGACGTCGAGCGCATTGCCGGTGACAATCCGCGGCTGACGCCGGCGCCGGTCCACACCGGCGCGGAAGGTGCGGCGCTCGACAAGCTGTTCGCGCGCAGTTGCGCCATGGGGCAGCACCGCCTCGCAGACCCCGACGGAATTCTGATCGACGTGATGCAGGACTGAAAGAGGCCGGGGCGGAACGCGAAAGGAGCCAGCCATGGGGTGCAGGATCGCGGCTTCCCTCGCGGCGCTCTCGCTTTGGTCCGGCACCGCCTGCGCCGATCCGATCGCCGATTTCTACAAGGGCAAGAACATAAACTGGATCCTCAGCGCCGGGTCCGGCGGCGGCTATGCCACCTATGCCCACGCGTTCGCGCCGTTCCTGAGCGCGCATATTCCCGGCAAGCCGCATATCGTCGTGCAGAGCATGCCCGGCGCCGGCGGCATCCGGGCGATGACTTATCTCAATGCGGTCGCGCCCAAGGACGGCACCACCATCGGGCTCGTCCATTCGAGCGTGCCATTTGCTCCCCTTTACGGTACGCGCGGCGCGAGTTTCGACCCGCGGCAGATGCACTGGATCGGCAGCATCACCTCGGCGTTCGGGATCTGCGTGTCCTGGGCCAAGTCCGGGATCACCAAGTGGGAGCACATGTTCGAGCGCGAGTTTATCGTCGGCGGCACCGGCGCCGGCTCGCAGATGGAAACCATGCCGGCGATGCTCAAGCAATTGTTCGGCGCCAAGGTCAAGATCGTGTCGGGCTACAAGGGCGGCAACGACGTCTATCTCGCAATGGAGCGCGGCGAGGTGCATGGCCGCTGCGGCGGGCTCGTCTCGTCGATCAAGGCCACCCGGCCGGACTGGTTCCCGGAGAAGAAGGTCGCGGTCCCGATTCAGATCGCGCTCCAGCGCGATCCGGAATTCCCCGACAGCCCGGCGGTCATCGAATTCGTCAAGGATGAGCGCACCCGGCAGATCCTCGAATTGATCCTGTCGCCGTTCGAGATGGACCGGCCGATGCTGACGCCGCCCGGCACGCCGCCTGAGCGGGTCGCGGCCTTGCGCAAGGCGTTCAGCGCCGCGATGCGCGACCCGGGCTTTGTCGCGGAAGCGCACAAACAGAACATCGAGATCAAGGAAATCTCCGGTGAACGCGTGACCGAGGTGTTGCGGCGCGCCTATGCAATGCCGCCCGAGGTCATCAAGGCCGCCAACGAGGCGATGAACCTCACCGGAACCACGCAATAGCGCCCGGGCGCTCGATTCCGGGCTCGAAACCCCGGTTTGCCCCCCAATAACGGCTGATTGACCAGCCGGTCCGACGGCCATTTCCCGTCCTTGTGCGGGGGGGCCCCACCCTCTAAGATTCCCCCTCGCCGTTGCCCGTCGCCGGCTGCTTCGGGTCAGGAACACAAGTAAAATCAATAGCTTGTGACGATCCCGCAGTTGCCGGGCAGGGCGGGTGTAACGGCCTTCGTAGGTATTGGGTTGGGTCAAGTCCGGCAGGTCGACAGTGCGTTATGTATCCACTCGCGGCGAGGCTCCGCCGCTCGGTTTTGTCGACGTGACGCTCGCAGGGCTTGCCCGCGACGGCGGCCTCTACGTGCCGGAATCCTGGCCGCGGCTCGATCCTCAAGACATCGCGAAATTCGCCGGGCGGCCTTATGCCGAAGTGGCGGTCGAGGTCATCCGGCCGTTCGCCGGCGATGCCCTGTCCGAGCATGACCTCGCCCGCATGGCGCGCGAGGCCTACGGCAGCTTCCGCCATCCGGCGGTGGCGCCGCTGACCGAATACGGCGTGAACGACTTCATGCTGGAGCTCTTCCACGGCCCCACGCTCGCCTTCAAGGACCTGGCGATGCAACTGCTGGGCCGCATGATGGATCATGTGCTCGCCGCGCGCGGTGAGCGCACCACGGTGGTGGTGGCGACGTCGGGCGACACCGGCGGCGCGGCGGTCGAGGCGTTCCGCGGCCGCGACCGCACCGACGTCTTCGTGCTGTTCCCGCACGGCCGGATCTCCGATGTGCAACGGCGCATGATGACCACGGCCGAGGACGACAACGTCCACGCGCTCGCCATCGAAGGCACCTTCGACGACTGCCAGGCGATCGTGAAGGGGCTGTTCAACCACCATTCCTTCCGCGATCGCGTGTCGCTCTCCGGCGTCAACTCGATCAACTGGGCCCGCATCGTGGCGCAGGCGGTCTACTACTTCACCGCCGCGGTCGCGCTCGGAGCGCCGCATCGCAAGCTTGCCTTCACGGTGCCGACCGGGAATTTCGGCGACGTCTATGCCGGCTATGTCGCCATGCGCATGGGCCTGCCGATCGACCGGCTGGTGATCGCCACCAATGTCAACGACATCCTGGCGCGCACGCTCGCGACCGGTTCTTATGAAACCCGCGACGTGGTCGCGACCACGTCGCCGTCGATGGACATCCAGGTCGCCTCGAATTTCGAACGTATCCTGTTCGAGACCGGCGGCCGCGACGACAAGTCGATCCGCTCGATGATGGGATCGCTGGCGCAGTCGGGGCGCTTCGCGTTGCCGGGGCAGTCGCTGTCGGCGCTGCGCGGCCTGTTCGCCGCCAATCGCGCCGACGAGCAGGAGACCGCCGCCGCGATCCGCACTCAATTGCGCGAAACCGGCCGGTTCATCGACCCGCACACCGCCGTCGGCGTCGCCGTCGCGGAAAAGGAAGCGCGCGACCCGGCAATGCCGATGGTCGTGCTTTCGACCGCGCATGCCGCCAAATTCCCGGATGCCGTGGAAGCGGCCTGCGGTCAGCGGCCGCCATTGCCGGAATGGCTGGGCGACATATATGCCCGCCCCGAACGCGTCACGACGCTGCCCGTCGATCAGGCCGCGGTTGAACGTCATATCCTGTCCTCAAGTCGCGCCGCGCGCGAAGGAGCTGCTGCATGAGCGTCGAAATCACGCGCCTACCCTCGGGCCTGACCGTCGTGACCGACGAGATGTCGCACCTGGAATCCGCCTCGCTTGGCGTCTGGGTCGGCGCCGGCAGTCGCGACGAGCGGTCGGACGAGCACGGAATCTCTCATTTGCTCGAACACATGGCGTTCAAAGGCACCAAGCGGCGCACCGCCCGGCAGATCGCCGAGGAGATTGAAGCGGTCGGCGGCGACCTCAACGCCGCGACCAGCGTCGAGTCGACGTCGTACTACGCGCGCGTGCTGCGCGCCGACGTGCCGCTCGCGGTCGACGTGCTGGCCGACATCCTGTCCAACCCGGCCTTCGATCCGGAGGAATTGCAGCGCGAGCAGAACGTCATCGTGCAGGAGATCGGTGCCGCCGAGGATGCGCCCGACGACCTTGTCTTCGACAAGCTGCAGGAGACCGCGTTCCCCGGCCAGTCGGTAGGCCGTTCCATCCTCGGCACCCGCGAGACCGTTCGCTCCTTCGACCGCAAGCGGCTCGCCGCCTATCTGACGCGCAACTATCGCGCGCCCGACATGGTGGTGGCGGCCGCCGGCGCGGTCGATCACGCCGCATTGGTCGAGCAGGTTGCCAAGCAGTTTGCGAGCTTCAGCGGGCCGGAAGCGCCAAATCCCGAGCCCGCGCACTTTAGCGGCGGCACCTATATCGAGACGCGCGACCTCGAGCAGGTGCATGTGGCGCTGGCGATGCCGGGCGTGCCGCAGCGCGACCCCAATCTCTTCAGCATGCAGGTGTTCACCAGCGTGCTCGGCGGCGGGATGTCGTCCCGCCTGTTCCAGGAGGTCCGGGAAATCCGCGGGCTGTGCTATGCGATCTATGCATTCCACGCGCCGTATTCGGACACTGGAATGTTCGGGCTCTATGCCGGCACCGACGCCGCCGATCTGCCGGAGCTGATGCGCGTCGTGGTGGCCGAGATCGCCAATGCGGCGGATACCGTCACCGAGGTCGAGGTGGCGCGCGCCAAGGCGCAAATGAAGGCCGGCCTGCTGATGGCGCTGGAAAGCTCGGGTGCTCGTGCCGAACAGCTCGCGCGGCAGATGTTCGCTTGGGGACGGCCGATTCCGCTGGCCGAGCTGGTGGCGAAGATCGAAGCTGTGACGGTCGAGAGCGCGCGTGCCGCCGGGCGTGCGCTGATCGCGCGTGGACGGCCGGCGATCGCGGCGCTGGGTCCGGGCCCCGGACTTGAAAGCGCGGCGTCGATCGTCGAAAGTCTCGTCCGGCGGGCGGCATAACAACGGGCGGCGCACGTCAGAAAACAAAGCTCGTGCGTCCTTCGTCCACTGCCGCCGGTCCTGTATCGGCTGAACCCATGGCGTTCTTCCGCAGCGTCAGCTTTTCCGAACAACTGCCCGCCATCGCAGGCGACACCGTATTGTTGCGCGCGCCACAGATGGCGGATCATGCTGAGTGGTCGGCGCTACGCGGGGCGAGCCGTGATTTCCTGACGCCGTGGGAGCCGACCTGGCCGGCCGACGATCTCACCCGTGCCGCATTCCGACGGCGCATCCGGCGCTATGCCGAGGATCAGCGCAGCGATCTCGCCTATCCGTTCTTCATCTTCCGCAAGAGCGACAGCATCCTGGTCGGGGGGCTCACGCTGGCCAACATCCGGCGCGGCTGCGCCCAGGCTGCGAGCCTCGGCTATTGGATGGGGGCGCCTTATGCGGGGCAGGGCTACATGACCGCCGCGGTCAGTACCATCCTGCCGTTCGCGTTCGGCACGCTGCGGCTCCATCGGGTGGAGGCGGCCTGCATCCCCGGGAATGACGCCTCGATCCGCCTGTTGGAAAACACTGGGTTCCAGCGCGAGGGCTTTGCCCGGCAATATCTGTGCATCAACGGGATCTGGCAGGATCATTTATTGTTCGCCCGGCTCCGAGACGATCCACCGCTTTAACCAAGCCCGTGTCCGGCCTTGGGGACGCCACGGTTGACCTGCTATAACTTTGCGCGAGGGGACTTTTGTCAAAGCCGAGTGTCGTGATGCGGATCGCGGGCCCGAACGATCAATTGCGCGGTGCAATCCGCCTTGCGGCTGCGCTCGGCGTTGGAGCCATCGTGGCGGGGTGCTCGAGCTCCGGCCTGCCGTCGTTAGGCGGCGGCAGCCTGCCGGGGTGGTTCTCGCGGTCCAACTCGGCCACGCAGGCGCAGGCGTCGGTGCCGGGCACCAAGCAGCTGGACGAAGACTGCCCTGCGGTCGATATCCGGACCGGCGGCGGCACGCTGGCGATCGCCGCCAAGCCGCAGGAGCCGACGGCAAACGATCTGCGCTACCAGCTGACGTTCATCGAGCTGGCGCGCCAATGTTTTGCGAATGCCAACACCGTGACGATACGGGTCGGCGTGCAGGGTCGTGCCATCGTCGGCCCTGCCGGCGCCCCGGCGCAGGTGAGCGCGCCGATCCGCTATTCGGTGGTTCAGGAGGGCGTCCAGCCCAAGACCATCGCAACCAAGTTCCGGCGCATTCCGGTGGAGCTCTCGTCCGGCAACGCGACCTTCACCGACATCGAGGAGGACTTGAGCTTCCCGATGGCGTCATCCGCCGTCCTGCAGAGCTATGTCGTCTATGTCGGATTCGACGACGCCGGCGACCGGGGCCAGCAAAAGAAAGCGCCGAAAGCGCAGAAGGCCCCGCCGAAGCCTCAGAAGAAGCTCGATCGCTCGGTCGCTCCGGAAATCCGGCGCGACCTGAATTGACGCGGGAGAGTTCGACTCGTTGTCTATCGCTCAGGAAGACGGATCGAGGGCGGTTCGATCCATACCGCGCTAGTTTAGCTTCGCCTTCACTTCCGCAATGCCCTTGTCGATAAAGTCGTCGGCGAGCTTGCCCTTGACGGTATCGGTCAGCACCCGCTCGGCGGCGGCGACCGCGGCTTCGGCGGCGGCATTGCGCACATCGGCCACCGCCTGCGCCTCGGCCTGCGCGATCTTGGTTTCGGCCAGCTTGGTGCGGCGGGCGAGGAATTCCTCGGACTTGGTCTTGGCCTCGACGGCGAGCCGCTCGGCTTCCGCCTTCGCTCCCGCGATGATGTCGGCCGCTTCGCGCTCGGCCTCGCCCTTCTTGCGCTCATATTCAGCGAGCAGCGCCTTGGCCTCTTCTTTCAGACGGCGTGCTTCGTCGAGCTCCGCCTTGATCTTGGCGCTGCGCTGGTCGAGCGCGTCGAGGATGTACTTGTGGGCGCCCACATAAGCCAGGATGCCGAGGAAGGCGAAGAACGCGACGGCGACCCAGAATTCGGCGGTGAACATCGTGGCGATCCTCAGCGCTTTAACGTCTCGGCGACGGCCTTTGCGACGTCGCCGCCGGAAGGGGCTTTGCCGGTGAGCCGTTCCACGATCGCGGTGGCGGTTTCGACCGCGATGCCTTGGACATTGGCCATGGCGGCCGTTCGCCGTGTGGCGATGGTCCGCTCGGCCTCGGCAATGCGCCCGTTGAGCGTGGCGTCGAGCGCCTTGCGGGCAGTTTCGGCCTCGGCGGCATACTTTTCGCGGGTCTCGTTGGCGAGCGCCTGAGCGCGCCCGCGCGCATCCGCCAGCGCCTTCTCGTAGGCGGCGATGGCGGCGTCGGAAGAATCCTTCAGCCGCCTCGCCTCCGAGAGGTCGGCGTCAACGTGCTGCTGGCGCGTTGCAATGATCTCGCCGACGCGCGGCAGCGCGATCCGCGCCATCAGCAGATAGAGCGCGACGAAGATGATCGCGAGCCAGAAGATCTGCGACGCATAGGTCTCGGACTGCAGCGGCGGAAACTTGTGGCCGCCGGATTCGGCAGCCCAAGCGCCGCCGGCCGCCAGGGCGAGCCCGGCAGCCGCAACGACCTTCGTGATGATCCGGCTCATCGTCGCCAATCCGATCCGCCTCACACGCCGTAGAGCAGGAGGAACGCGATGGCGAGCGAGAAGATGCCGAGCGCCTCGGTCACCGCGAACCCGAAGATCAGGTTGCCGAACTGTCCGGCGGCGGCCGACGGGTTGCGCAGCGCGGCAGCGAGATAGTGTCCGAAGATGGTGCCGACGCCGACGCCGGCGCCACCCATGCCGATGCAGGCAATTCCAGCGCCAATGTATTTTGCGGCAACGGGGTCCATAGAGTGCTCCTTTTCCAGTTGGCTATCGGGCCTTTAGTGACCCGGATGAATTGCATCGTTGAGATAGATGCAGGTGAGAATGGCGAAAACGTAGGCTTGCAGGAACGCGACCAGGAATTCGAGCGCGGTCACCGAAACGACCAGCGCGAACGGCACGAGCGCGCCGAGCCAGCCGAAGAAGCCGAAGGCGCCAAGCATGGTGATGAAGCCGGCGAAGACCTTGAGCGTGATATGGCCGGCCAGCATGTTGGCGAACAGCCGCAGGCTGTGCGACAGCGGCCGCGACAGGAACGACATGATCTCGATCAGGATGATCAGCGGCATCAGCACGAGCGGGATGCCGCTTGGCGCGAACAGCTTGAAGAACTTGAGCCCGTTGCGCCAGAAGCCGTAGATGATGACGGTGAAGAAAACGAGCAGCGCCAGCGACGCGGTGATGATGATGTGGCTCGTTACCGTGAAGGTGTAGGGGATCAGCCCGATCATGTTCACGGCGAGGATGAACATGAACAGCGTGAACACGAGGGGAAAGAACTTCATGCCCTCGGTGCCGGCATTGGACCGCAACGTGTTGGCGACGAATTCGTAGGACATTTCGGCGAGCGACTGCAGCCGTCCCGGGATCAGCGCCCGCGATGCGGTGGCGCCGATCATCAGCGCCGAGACCACGCCGAGCGCGATCATCATATACAGCGCGGAATTCGTGAACGAGATGTCGTGGGCGCCGATGCGCAGCAGCGTGAAGAAATTCTTGATCTCGAACTGGTGGATCGGATCCATGTCCGTCTTCAGCCTTCACATCGCGTGCCGACCCGTGCCGGGCGGCGTTTGTCTATTTCGAACCGGGCGGATCCAGCGGACCAGGCCGTACCAACCCTGCTGCCCGCATCACGTTGAGAACCCCGGCCGCGAAGCCGAGGAACATAAACACCAGCAATCCCCACGGCGAAATCCCCAGCCACCAATCAAGCAACCGGCCGAGGCCGGCGCCGACCAGCACGCCTGCGACGAGTTCTGCCGAAAGCCGGAACCCGCGGGCGATTGCCGAAGGATCCGAAGTCGGAGATGCACCGGGCTTACTGCCGGGCGGCTGGTGGTGATCACCGAGCCGTTCGCCGAGACGCTGGAACCGCGCGGAGAGCGCAGCCTCATCGGTTGGCTGAAGCTTGCGATCGTCTTTGTCGCGTTTGTCGCGCGCGTCGTCGGCCATGCTTTCGACCCGCACACATCACGGAGAGATCGCGGCAGTCTGCCGCCTTGAGGCCGCGCGGACCATACTGGCCGGTTTTGGTCAAGTCAAGAAATGCAGGACCTAGGCTAAGCGCCTGAAAAGACGCCTGGATTGGTGGTTTTCAGAGGCTCTCGAACGGCGCCGTTGCGGCTATTGGCGTGCCGGTTCCAACCGGCGCTCAGCGCCGCTTCGGCGCGACACCGGCGCGGTTCTGCGGCGGCGCGCGAACTGATACCGTACCAGTTGCGTTGGTCTGTTCTGCGGCGTGAGCAAGGAGTTCAGGATGATCCGGTCGCACCTGCTGGCCACGGTCATCGCGAGTTCGGCCCTCGCGGCGACGGTCGCACATGCGCAGCCGGCGGCGCCGGAAGGCGGCGATGGGCGCTTCACCTTCAATCGTGCCGAGGACGGCGGCTATCTGAGGCTCGACGGCAGGACCGGGCAGGTCTCGATGTGCCATCGCCGTGCGAGCGGCTGGCAGTGCCAGCTCGTGCCGGATGAGCGCTCGGCGCTTGAGGCCGAGATCACCCGCCTGCAAGGCGACAACGCCGCGCTCAAAAAGGAGCTCTTGAGCCGCAACCTGCCGCTCCCGAACGGCATGCGTCCGGAGCAGGCGACCCCCAAGCCCCACGTCCAGCGCCCGCAGTTTCCAGACGACGCCGAGCTCAACCGGATCATGGGCGTTCTCGAGAAGGTCTGGCGGCGCCTGGTCGAGATGATCGCGAGCGTGCAGCGCGACCTCCAGAAACGTATCTAACACGCGTGGGGCGGTGGCAGCGGTGAACCGATTGTCCGCGATCAACGGCGTGACGCCGCAGCTCATCGCCACGGCGACGCTCGGCATCGACACCACCGGACCTGGATTCTTCGATTTCACCCGTGATGCGGTGCGCTTCCTGAGCGATGCGGGGGCGGGCGAGGGGGCGCTATTGGCGTACCTCCGTCACACCTCGGCGTCGCTGGTGATCCAGGAGAACGCCGATCCCGACGTGCAGACCGATCTGGTGACCGCGCTCGACCGGCTCGCACCGGCCGATGCCGGATGGGTGCACGATACCGAAGGACCGGACGACATGCCGGCACATGTGAAATCCATGGTCAACGGCGTGTCGCTGCATATTCCGGTCATCGGCGGCAAGCTCGCGGTCGGAACCTGGCAGGGCCTCTATCTTGCCGAGCATCGCGCCGATCTGCACCGGCGCGAGATCGTGCTGCAATTCATCGGCAGCCGGCGTGATACGCCATAAGCGTTCGCCCACTTGCGGAGTTTGCAATTCGCGGTACCCTTGAACTTTCGCCAAATCGTGCCCGTCGTCTGTACGGAGTTGGGGCCATGGCTCTCATCGACCGCTTTCGTCGCCGCGCCGTCCGCGATCAATTTTCCGCCGGCGCCTTCATCGACGAGCAATCCTTCCTGCTCGCGCAAACCTGCGTCCAAGATTATTGCCGGCTGCGGGCCGGCGACGGGGCGGACG
Source organism: uncultured Alphaproteobacteria bacterium (assembly GCA_963785745.1). GTDB lineage: Bacteria > Pseudomonadota > Alphaproteobacteria > Rhizobiales > Xanthobacteraceae > VAZQ01. The sequence continues at coordinate 162,652 of CAWAWR010000021.1, read as the reverse complement.
GACTACGTGTCGACCCTCCGTTCGTTGCGGCGCTCGACAAGGCGTGCTGGGAAGCCTATCCGCGCGCGCTGACCATGGTCGGGACGGTCGTGGAGGCGGCGCTGCGTCCATATGCCGGCGACAATGCGCACGCCGTGCTGTTCGGCTTGATCGCGGAGATTCTCGAGAACTTCGACCGGCGGCCGGTGCCGCGGTCGATCGGCGACGCGGACTGGCGCGCGGCGCGTGCCTATATCGAGCGCTCGCTCAGCGATCTCGCGGAACAGCCGACGACGTCCGCCGAGACAGTCGCGCGCGACCATTCCAGTTTCTATCTCGCGATCATGCCGCTGCATCCGAAGCTCGGCGCCGACGATTTTCCGGCGCTGCGCAGTCAGCTCACGCTCGCGCTGCTGCAAATCCAGGAGGGGTTTACGCAGCGCGCCAACCTGAGAGCGCTGGCCGGCGAGCTGGTGGCGCGCGTGAAGAAGGTCGAAGCGAACGAGGCACCGTCAATCGAGGCCAGCCAGGCTCCGTCGGTCGAAGCCAGTGAAGCCCCATCGGCCCCTCAATAGGCCCCGCCCGGCATAGGCGGCCTGCGCGGGCGTCATTTGACGCAGCGCAATACGCCCGGCATTGATCGCTGGCGATGCCGCTCGCCATCCCCCCACGCAATGCCGTTCTGCCGCCGGTCGAAACGCTGCTGATCGCTGCGGCCGGCGGCATCACCTTCGCGAAGCTTGGGATTCCGGCAGGTCTCGTCTCCGGTTCGGTCCTGGCGGTGGCGATTGCGGCGCTGGCCGGCCGTCAGATGCGGGTGCCGCCGATGTTCCAGCGCATCTGCTTCGTGCTGGTCGGCATCCTGCTGGGCACCATCGTCACCCCGGAAACGCTCAAGGGCATGGTGACCTACCCGCTCAGCATCGCGATGCTGGCGGTCGCTACCATCGCGATGATCGCCGCCACCACGTCGTACCTGCGGTTCGTCCACGGCTGGGACTGGGCTTCGGCCTTTCTGGGCGCGTCGCCGGGCGCGATGGCGCAGGTCGTCGCGCTCTCGGCCGAGTTCAAGGCCGATCTGCGCGGCGTGGCGATCGTGCAGGTGATGCGGGTGCTGCTGATCATGATCGGCCTGCCGGGCAGCCTAGCGCTCGCCGGGCTTTGGGCGGGTGCGGTGTTCGGCGCGCCGGAGCCCGCGGGCGGAAACTCCTTGGCCGAGCTCGCGGTGCTGGTTGCGGTCTCAACTGCGCTGGCGTTGTTACTGCGCTGGATAAAGTTCCCCGGCGGGTTGTTGTTCGGCGCGATGGCAGGGTCCGCCATCTTGCATGGTACCGGATGGGTACACGCGATCTTGCCGTGGTGGCTTGGGGGCGGCGCCGTGATCGTGATCGGCGCGGTGGCGGGATCGCGGTTCTCCAACACAAGCTGGCGCACGGTGGTCGATTATCTCGGCGCGGCCCTCGGATCCTTTGCCGTCGCAGTTGCGACAGCGTCATGCTTTGTCCTGCTGGTCATCGCCCTGCTGCCGTTCCGCCCTGCCGACGTGATCATCGCCTTCGCGCCCGGCGCACAGGACCAGATGATGCTGCTCGCGCTCGCGCTGACGCTCGACCCGGTCTATGTCGGTGCGCATCATGTCTCGCGCTGGCTGATCTGCACGTTCTCGCTCGCGATCTTTGCCAAGTCGATGAGCATCGGAAAGGGCGAGCCGCCGCCCGAGCAAAAGCCCTGGACGCGCCCGGGGCAGGGGATGACCGATGATTGAGTCCTCCTTTTATTCCGGCCTGATGCCGGCGGATGCGACCACCTTGGCCCACTTCTCGGTTTCGCCGGCGATCATCTTGCCGAACTCGGCGCGCGACATCGGCATCAACAGGCTGCCAAGCTCGGCGAGCCGCGCCTTGATCTTGGGATTGTCGAGCCCGGCGTTGATCTCCGTATTGAGCCTGTCGACGATCTCGACCGGCGTACCACGGGGGACGCCGATGCCGGTCCAGTCGCTCACCTCGTAGCCGGGCAGGAACTCGGCCACGGTCGGGACGTCCGGAACGACCTCGAGCCGCGTTGCCGTTGTGACGCCCAGCGCGCGCAGCCGCCCCGCTTTCAGGTGCTCGATCGACGAGATGATCGGCAGGATCATCACTTGCACCTGGCCGCTGATCAGATCGGTCAGCGCCGGCGCGGCGCCGCGATACGGCACGTGCAACATGTCGACGCCGGCCATTATCTTGAACAGTTCGCCGGCGACGTGGCTGACCGTGCCCGGGCCGCTCGATGCCAGGTTGATCTTGCCGGGATTGGCCTTCGCATAGGCGATGAATTCGGGGATCGTCTTGGCCGGGACTGCCGGGTTCACCTCCATGACGCCCGGCCCGCGGACGACGCTGGCGACCGGCGTGATGTCGCGGACGAAATTGAAACTGAGCTTCTCGTAGAGCGAGGCGTTGATCGCATTGGCGGCGGTGATCCAGAGCAGCGTGTGGCCGTCGGGCGCCGCGCGCACGACCACTTCGGCGGCAATGTTGGTGGCGGCGCCCGGCCGGTTCTCGATCACGAACGGCTGGCCGAGGCGGTCCGACAGCCATTGTCCCATCAGCCGCGCGAGCACATCGCCGACGCCGCCGGCCGGGAAGCCGACGATCAGGCGCACCGGCCGCGTCGGATAGGCCTGGGCGCGCGCCATCCGCGCGCTGACCGGCAGCGCGACAGCGCCGGCGGCCAGATGCAGGAATTGTTGGCGGGTCAATGTCATGTCGGCCCTCTCTGAAGTCACTCGGCCTTGATGTTGGCGGCCTTGATGATCGGCCACCACTTCTCGATCTCGGATTTCTGGAACGCCGCAAGCGCCTCTGGCGTCTGTTGATCGCGCGGAAAAATCTCCTGGCCGATCCCGGCCAGACGCTTTTGCACCGACGCATCGGCCAGCGCCGACACGACGGCGGCATTGAGCTTGGCGACAACGTCTTTCTGTGCGCCCTTCGGGAGAAACGCGGCCTGCCAATTCAGTGCATAGAGCCCGGGCAAGCCGGCCTCATCGACGGTCGGGATATCGGGCGCCTGCGACAACCGCGTCTTCGAAGTCACCGCAAAGGCCTTGATCGCGCCGGCACGAACCTGCGGCAGCGAATTCGCCGCAGTGTCGATCATGAAGTCGATCTGGCCGCCCACCAGATCCTGCATCGCGGCGGCGAGACCCACGCGGTAGGGCACGAACCTGAATCGTGTGCCCGTCGCCCGCTGGAAGAACAGCCCGCCGACCGTCGAAATGCCGCCTGCGCCTGTGGTCCCCTGCGTTGCTTGATCGGGATTGGCCTTCAGCCACGCGACGAATTCTTTCAGGTCGTTCGCCGGCAGCGCTTTCTTTCCGACAATCATCAGCGGATCGCTGGAGACCAGCGCAACGGGCTCGAAATCGCTGACGAGGTCGTATTGCAGAGAGAACATCGGTCCGTTCAGAACATGCGTGGCCCAGTTGCCAAGCACCAGCGTGTAGCCATCAGGCGCAGCGCGAGCGACGCGGCCAACACCGATGGTGCCGGAGGCGCCGGCGATATTCTCGACGACGACCGGTTGACCGAGCGACGCTCGCATTGCGTCAGCGAGGATACGTGCGATGACGTCCGATGGGCCGCCCGGGCCGAACGCAACCACCATCGTCACCGGCCGGGTCGGGTAGGATTGCGCCCAGCGCTGTGCGCGAGACCGCGGGCAGCGCGGCAGCGCCCGCTGCCAGCTGCAGGAATTGTCGGCGCGGGAAAATCATCGTGCTCTCCTGGTCCAGCTACCCGACGTGCTTCCACAAAAACTCAAGCGTGCGCCCGAGCGCAATCTGCGCCGACGCCGGCACGTAATTGGCCCGCGCATCGCAATTGAAGCCGTGCTTGCCCGGATAGACGTAGATCGCGACCTCCGGGCGCGCCCGCCGGATCGTCTCGACGTCGCTCAGCGGAATGCTGGCGTCTTGGTCGCCGAAATGCAGCATCAGCGGGATACGCGGCACCTCGTGCACGCCGGGAACGATCTGGCTGCCGTAGTAGCCTACGGCGCAGACGATGTCGGCGAGACGCGTCGCGGCAAAGAAGGCGAGCGATCCACCCCAGCAATAGCCCACGACGCCGACCTTGCCGTGCGGTTTGACGAAATCGATCGCGGCCTTCGCGTCCAGCAGGCTCTTCTCGAACGGAATTTTTCCCCGCAGCGCGTGGCCTTTGGCGATGCCTTCCGGGTCATAGCCGAATTCGGCGCCGCGCTCGGCGCGGTCCGAGAGGCCGGGCACGATCGCGCCGTAGCCGAGCGCCGCGAAGCGGTCGGCGACGCTGCGGATGTGATCGTTGAGTCCGAAGAATTCCTGCAGGACCAGGAGCTGACCGCGCGCCGGGCCGTCCGGTGTGGTGTGATAGGCCGGCAGCGTGTGGCCGTCTTCGGCCGTCAGGGTGATGGTCGCGTGCATCCCGTTCTCCGGTCCCATCATGAACCGAAAGACGGAGATTTGCATGATGATCTTGCAAGCGGCGAGCGCGACAATAGCGAGCAGGCCCACGCACGCGCGCGGCCGGTGCGCCGTTCGAAGTTGCAACGAGCCGGAGCTTACTCCGCCGCCATCGCGCGCGGCTTGAGCGGCAATTCGAGCCGCTCCCAGACGTCGACCAGCGCTTCCGCCAGCACGTCGATCAGCGCGTCCTCGTGATAGGGCGAGGGCGTGATGCGCAGCCGCTCGGTGCCCTTCGGCACGGTCGGATAGTTGATCGGCTGGATATAGATGCCGTGCTCGGCCAGCAGGATGTCGGTCGCCTCCTTGCACTTCTCCGCATCGCCGATGAACACCGGCACGATATGCGTGTCGTTCATCATGACAGGCAGGCCGGCGGCGGAGAGCACCGCCTTCACGCGCGCGGCGCGGTCCTGGTGACGGTCGCGCTCATAGCTTGACGCCTTGAGATGGCGGATCGCCGCGGTGGCGGCGGCGCAGATCGCCGGCGGCAGCGCGGTGGTGAAGATGAAGCCGGGCGCGTAGCTGCGCACCGCGTCGATCAGCGACGACTTCGCGGCGATATAGCCGCCGAGGCAGCCGAACGCCTTGGCGAGCGTGCCTTCGAGCACGTCGACGCGCGCCATCGCGCCCTGCAGCTCGGCCTGGCCGCCGCCGCGCGGGCCGTACATGCCGACCGCGTGCACCTCGTCGGCATAGGTCATGGCGCCGTAGCGTTCCGCGAGATCGCAGATCGCGGTCACCGGCGCGACGTCGCCGTCCATGGAATACAACGTCTCGAACACGATCAGCTTCGGCCGCTTCGGATCGGCGGCGCGGAGAAGCTCTTCGAGATGCGCCATGTCGTTGTGGCGGAAGATCTGCTTGTCGCAATGCGACTGGCGGATGCCCTCGATCATCGAATTGTGGTTGAAGGCGTCGGACAGGATCAGGCAGCCCGGCATCAGTTTGGCCATGGTCGAGATGCCGGTCTCGTTCGACACATAGCCCGAAGTGAAGACCAGCGCGGCGTCCTTGCGGTGAAGGTCGGCGAGCTCTCGCTCAAGTTCCACCAGTGGATGGTTGGTGCCGGCGATGTTGCGGGTCCCACCCGCGCCGGTGCCCATTTTGGTCGCGGTCTCGACCATGGCGCCGATCACCTTGGGGTGCTGGCCCATGCCCAGGTAGTCATTGGAACACCACACGATGACGTCGCGGGGGCCATCGGGCGAGTGCCACACGGCGCGGGGAAAGCGCCCGGCCAGCCGCTCAAGATCGGCGAAAACCCGATACCGGCGCTCGTCCCGCAAGCGCGTCAGCGCATCGTTGAAGTACGCATCGTAGTTCATGGAAACAGCACTCCCGACCCGGTCCGCGGATTGTCTGTTTTCTCTCCAGCCCCCCTTTTTAGAAGGGTTCCAGCCGGTTTGTCGAGACTGTTATGGTGGGCCGGGGATCGCGCGCCGGGGGACAAGGGCTGCTTGCCTTGCGGAGCGTGGTTTGGTCTAGGTCTGAAAGGGGAAATTGACATGACCGAACACGCGGCCGGCCTCAAACACGGCCTCACCAACTACGGCGACCGGGATTTTTCGCTGTATCTGCGCCGCTCCTTCGCGCGTTCGATGGGCTATTCGCGCGAGATGCTGGAGCGGCCGGTGGTCGGCATCGCCAATACCGCCTCCGGATTTAACAACTGTCACCGGCATTTTCCGGAGCTGCTCGACGCGGTGAAGCGCGGCGTGCTGGCGGCCGGTGGATTGCCGATCGATTTCCCGACGGTGTCGCTGGGCGAGGTGTTCCTCAACCCGACCAGCCTGAAATTCCGCAACCTGATGTCCATCGACACCGAGGAGATGATCCGCGCGCAGCCGATGGACGCCGTCGTGCTCATGGGCGGTTGCGACAAGACCGTGCCGGCGCAGCTCATGGGCGCGGTTTCCGCGGGGCGGCCGGCGGTAATGCTGGTGGCCGGACCGATGATGACGGGACGCCACAAAGGCGAGCGGCTCGGTGCCTGCACCGACTGCCGCCGCTTCTGGGCGCGCTACCGCGCCGGCGAAGTGAGCGCCGACGAGATTGCCGAGGTCGAGGGCAACCTCGCGGTGACGGCAGGCACCTGCGCCGTGATGGGCACGGCCTCGACCATGGCCTGCATCGCCGAAGCGCTGGGGCTGATCCTGCCCGGCACCGCCGCTATTCCGGCCGTGCACGCGGATCGCCTGCGCGCGGCCGAGGCGACCGGCATCGCGGCGGTCAACCTCATCGGTTCGCAAGTGACGCCCGACCGTATCGTCAACGCGAAGTCGGTCGAGAATGCGCTGCGCGTGCTGCTTGCACTCGGTGGTTCCACCAATGCGATCATCCATCTCACCGCCATTGCTGGACGCGCCGGCGTCAAGGTGACGCTCGACCAGCTCAACCGGCTGTCCGACACAACGCCGGTGCTGGTCAATCTCAAGCCGGTCGGCAACGGCTACATGGAAGACTTCTTCGCGGCCGGCGGCATGGGCGCGCTGCTGCGCGAGCTCAAGCCGCTGCTGCATCTCGATTGCCTGACCGTCACCGGCGGCACGCTGGGCGAGCGCCTTGCAGCAGGCGAGGGCAGCTATGTCGACCGCACCATCATCGCGGCGCGCGACAAGCCGTTCGAGCCGCAGGGCGGGCTTGTTGCGTTGTTTGGCAACCTCGCGCCCAAGGGTGCGATCCTCAAACGCTCGGCCGCCGACGAAAAGCTGTTCGAGCACGAGGGCGTGGCGGTGGTGTTCTCCTCGCTCGCGGATCTCGCGGCGCGTATCGACGATCCCGCGCTCGAAGTGCGGGCGGAGGACATTCTTGTGTTGCAGAACGCCGGGCCGCACGCGCCCGAGGCGATGCCGGAGGCGGGCTATCTGCCGATCCCGAAGAAGCTCGCGCAGAAAGGCATCAAGGACATGGTGCGCGTCTCCGACGCGCGTATGAGCGGCACCGCCTTCGGCACCATCGTTTTGCACGTCACGCCGGATGCCGCGTCCGGCGGCCCGCTGGCGCTCGTGCGCAACGGCGACCGCATCCGGCTGTCGGTGAAGGACCGCCGCATCGAATTGCTGGTCGACGAGGCCGAGCTGAAGAAGCGCGTCGCCCCGGTCCATCCGGATAAGGAAAAGCCCACGCGCGGATACTCCAAGCTTTATGCGGAGCAAATTCTCGGCGCCGACGAGGGTTGCGATTTCGCATTCCTGCGGCCGCAATAGGCAAAGGGGAGACGACGGTGAAAAGCGAAGCGGTGACATATTCGGTCGGCGGCGCGAGCCACCAGGGACAACTGATCTACGACGAGGCGAGGAAGGGCGATCCGCTGCTCCTGGTCGCGCCGAACTGGCGCGGTGTGATCGCAGACAACATCGCGATCGGTCAGAAGCACGCGAGCAATGGCTATGTCGTGTTCATGCCCGACATGTTCGGTATCGGCAAAGGGCCGAAGGGCACCGAGAACCCGATGGAGTTCCTGGCGCCCTTCATCGAGGACGTCGCCGGCACGCGCCGCGCCATCACCGGCGCGTTCGAGGCGATGACCGCCGAGGCGGCGAAGCGCGGCGTCGGCGATGCCAAGCGCCGCGCCGCGATCGGCTACTGCTACGGCGGCGCCAATGTGCTCGATCTCGCGCGCGAGGGTGCCGACGTGGCTGCCGTGGTATCGATTCATGGCGTGCTCGCGACCGCGAAGCCCGCCCCCAAGGGCGGCATCAAGGCCAAGGTGCTGGTGCTGCACGGCGCCGCCGACCCGGTGTCGCCCAAGGCGCATCGCGACATGTTCGAGGCCGAGATGGACGCCGCCGGCGCGCGCTGGATGCACCTCAGTTTCGGTGGTGTCGTGCATGCCTACACGGACCCCAATGCCAACTTCCTGCCGGTGGCGAAATACGACGAGCCGGCGTCGCGCTACACCAGCATCATGCTGGATGCCTTCATCACCGACGCGTTCAACGGCAGGCTATAGGGCAGGGCGCCACGGAGCCGCACCATGATCCGCACCGTCACCGGCGACGTCGCGGCGATCAGCGGGCGCATCCTGGCGCACGAGCACCTGCAGATCGATCTCTCCGCCCAGAAAGGCCCGGCGAACAAGGTCGGCGCCGGCGAGGAAGACGCCGTCATCGAGGATTTGCTCGCGGCCAGGGAATTCGGCCTTGCCGCCATCACCGACCTCAGCGCGCCGCGCTGGGGACGCGACCCGGCGGCGTTGCGCCGGATCAGCGAACGCGCCGGCGTGAAGGTCGTGTGCGCCGCCGGCTATTACTGGGACCCGTTCCCGGACATCGCGCTCGCAAGCTCGGTCGAGGAAATCCGCGACGCCATGATCGCCGAGATCGAAACCGGCACCGACGGCACTGACGTGCGCTGCGGCGTCATCAAGGTCGGCACCGCAAAAGAGCCGAACGAGCCCGCCGAGCGGCTGTTCAAGGCGGCGGCGCTAGCGTCGCGCGCGACCGGTGCGCCGGTCATCACCCATACGTCGGACACCGGCCAGGCAGCGTGGCACATCCGCGTGCTGGAAGGCGCCGGCATGGACATGGCGCATGCCGTCATCAGCCACATGGGCGCGGCGAAGGATATCTCCGAGCTGGTCGAGGTCGGCCGCTGCGGCGCGTTTATGGGTATCGACAAGGTGAGCTTCCCCAAGGGGCCGACTAATGTGGAGCTGGCCGATCTCGTGCGTGCCGCCTGCGACAAAGGCCTCGCGCGCCAGCTCATCCTCTCCTCCGACGTCGCGCGGCGCACGATGCTCTCGCGCTACGGCGGGAAGGGCTATCCGACGGTGCTGCGCGACTTCGTGCCGATGCTGAAAGATCGCGGCATCCCCGACGCCACGATCGAAACGATGCTCTCGGACAATCCGCGGCGGATGCTCACCTTCGCGAAATAGCGGATTGACCCGACGCGGCGTTGGCCCGATCATCGCTGCATTAGCGAGGGCTTGGGCATGACCGATCCAGACCGGGACCGGCAAGAGCGCAGCATCCAGCGCATGACCTGGATCGCGTTCTTCCTGGCGGCGATCGCCGGCCTTATATCGATCATCTATGTCCGGCCGCTTTCGACGGCCGATGAGCCTCCGCCCGTGATCAAGAGGAGCCCCTGATGCACAAGATCGCCATTCCGCAGTCGGTCATCGATCGCGTGATTGCGCGGCGCGGCCGCGAGCACATCCATGACGATCTCGATCCGTCGCGGACCGCGCTGGTCGTGGTCGACATGCAGAACGCCTTCATGCTGCCGGGCATCGCGCATGCGCTGTGCCTCGAAGCGCAGGAGATCGTGCCGAACATCAACCGGCTGGCGCAGGCGGTGCGCGAGACCGGCGGTGCGGTGGTCTGGATCCAGACCGCCTATACCGACGAGACCCGCAAGAGCTGGTCGGTCTACTACGACATCAGCAAGCCCGAGCAGAACGCCAAGCGCGCTGAGGCGCTCGCGCGCGGCAGCAAGGGCTACGAATTGTGGGAGACGCTGGAGGCGCGGCCGGACGACACCTTCGTCGAGAAGAATCGATTCTCCGCCTTCATCGGGACCTCGTCGAACCTCGCCGAGGTGCTGCGCGCCAAAGGCATCGACACCATCCTGGTGACCGGCACGGTCACCAATGTGTGCTGCGAGTCGACCGCGCGCGACGCCATGATGTGCAACTTCAAGACCGTCATGGTCAGCGACGGCAACGCCGCCGCCACCGACGAGGACCACAACGCCTCGCTGGCGGCCTTCTACCTCACCTTCGGCGACGTGATGTCGACCGACGTGCTGATCGGCTGCCTGCGCACCAACGCAAAGAAGGGACTGGCGGCGGCGGAGTGATTGGAGTTCGTGTCCCGGACGAGGTGCAGCACGAAGTGTCGCACCGATGATCCGGGACCCCGGTTACTTTCTTTGCACAAAAAGCTGGGTCCCGGGTCTGCACAGCAGCACTCCGTGCTGCAGTGCGCCCGGGACACGAAATCAGCGGCCGTTGCGTGCCGCCTCGATCGCGCGCCACACCTTCTCCGACGTTGCCGGCATCCCGACATAGGGCGCGCCGATTCGCGCCAGCGCGTCATTGACCGCGTTCATCACCGCCGGCAGCGCGCCGACCGTGCCGGACTCGCCCGCGCCCTTGACGCCGAGCGGATTGAGCTTGGTCGGCACTTCGTTTTCGCCGGCGACGAACTGGCAGAAATTGTCGGCGCGCGGCATGCCATAGTCCATGAACGAGCCGGTGACGATCTGGTCGCCCTGGTAGACGATGTTCTCGATCAGCGCCTGCCCGACGCCCATGGCGATGCCGCCGTGGAGCTGGCCCTCGACCAGCATCGGATTGATCATGTGGCCGACATCGTCGACCGCGTGATAGCGCACGATCTCGACCGTGCCGGTCGACTCATCGATCTCGATCTCGACGATGTGGCAGCCGTTCGGATAGGTGCGCTCGCCGCCGTCGAAGGTTCCGCTCTCGAACATGCCGGCTTCCATGCCCGGCGGCAGCGCCTTGAGATTGAATGACCGCTTGGCGATTTCGGCAAGCTCGATGGTCTTGTCGGTGCCGGCAACGGTGAACTTGCCCTTCTCGAACACGATGTCGTGCTCGGCGGCTTCCAGCGTGTGCGCCGCGAGCTTCTTGCCCTTGGCGATGATCTTGTCGGCAGCGGTCAGCAACGCGGTGCCGCCGCAGGCCATGGACCGGGAGCCGAAGGTGCCGGTGCCGATCGCGACTTGGTCGGTGTCGCCGTACTGATAGCGCACCCGCTCGGGTGGGATGCCGAGCTTGTCGGCGATGATCTGCCGGAACGCGGTGGCGTGGCCCTGGCCGTGGTCGTGCGTGCCCATCGAGACGGTGAGCCCGCCGGACTGGTCGAAGCGCAGCTCCGAATGCTCGATGAGGCCGGCATTCGAAGCCTCGACCGTGCTGGAGATGCCGAGCCCGCGCAGCTTGCCGTGCCTTGACGAATCCCGGCGGCGCGCCTCGAAGCCCTTGTAGTCCGCCATGTCGAGGCAATCGGCGAGGTTCTTGCCGAAGTCGCCGCAGTCATAAGTGTAGACCAGCGCGGTCTTGAACGGCATCGCCTCCTTCGGGATCATGTTCTTGCGGCGCAGCTCCGCGGGATCGATGTCGAGCTTGCGCGCGGCGAGGTCGACCAGCGTCTCGAGCACGTAGGCGGCTTCCGGCCGCCCGGCGCCGCGATAGGGGCCGGTGAGCATGGTGTTGGTGAAGGTGCCGTTCACCTCGACGTAGCCGGCCGGGAACGTATAGGTGCCGGCGAGCACGCCGATATTGTTGGTCGGCGGACCGGCGCTGCGGTCGGCGGCGTTGTAGGCGCCGAGGTTGCAATAGTTCTTCACGCGGATGGCGAGGAATTTTCCGTTCTTGTCGAGCGCAAGCTCCGCCTCGGTGATGTTGTCGCGGCAATGCTCGTCGGAGAGGAACGATTCGCTGCGGTCGCCGATCCATTTCACCGGCCGGCCGGTGAGCTTCGCGGCCAGGAGCGCGAGCTGATATTCCGGATAGACGCCGCCCTTCATGCCGAAGCCGCCGCCGACATTGTCGGAGATGACGCGCACCTTGTGCGTCGGGATGCCGAGGACCTCCTCCGCCAGGGTGCGTCGCACCTGATGCGGTCCCTGCACCGTGCAGCGCAGCGTGTAGCGGTCGTCGCGCGGGTCGTATTCGGCGAGACAGCCGCGCGGCTCCATCGACACCGTGGTGAGACGGTTGATCCGCATGTGGTGCTTGATGACGTGATCGGCCGAGGCGATGGCCTGCTCTGCCGCCGCCTTGTTGCCTGCTTCATGGTGGAACGCAAAGTTGTCGCGGCACTCCTCCCAGATCACGGGTGCGCCCGGCGCAATCGATTCTTCGATCGTCGTCGCCGACGGCAGGTCTTCGTATTCGACCTCGATCAGCTCGGCCGCGTCCTTGGCCTCGTCGAGCGTTTCCGCGATCACCATCGCCACCGGCTCGCCGATGTAGCGCACGCGGTCGCGCGCGAGCAGCGGCTGCGGCGTGGCGAATTGCGGAGAGCCGTCGCGGCGCTTGCGCGGCAGTTTCGGCTTCTGGAGGCCGAGCGCGAGCACGGCGGAATCTTTGCCGGTCAGGATGTGCAGCACGCCGGGCGATTGCCGCGCGCGCTTCACGTCGATCGAGACGACCTTGGCGTGCGAGTGCTGCGAGCGCAGCACATAGGCGCGCGCCTGATTGACGAGACTGACGTCGTCGACATAGCGGCCGTCGCCGCGCACGAGATACGGGTCTTCTTCCCGCGGGACCGGCTGGCCAATTCCAAATTCGCCCATGATGTCCTGGAGTGTTGTCTGGAAGTTCTCGATGGCGCGCTGCGCCCGAATGGCGGAATGCGGCGAAATGTATCGCGGCATTGCTTTGTGGGGTCAAGGCCTGTCAAATCCGGGCGAATGCGCGGCGCGCATGCCTGCGGTGTGACTGTTGATTGGGCAATCCATGCGGTTCCTGCGCCTGTTATTGCTTGGCATCGGGGTCCTGACGGCGGGGCCGGGTGCGCTCGCCGCCGATTTCTACCAGGGCAAAACTCTCACCGTGATCGTCGGCTATGCGCCGGGCGGCGGCGTCGACACTACGGCGCGCGCGGTGACGCGCCACCTCGGCCGCTTCATCCCGGGGAACCCGGCCGTCACGGTCCAGAACATGGAAGGCGCCGCCGGCATCGTATCGGTGAACCATCTGGTGCGCCGGGTGGCGCCGGACGGGCTGACGCTCGGCATCCCCGGCCGCTCCTGGTTCGTCGAGGGCATCGTCAAGCGGCCGGGCATCGCCTTCGATCCGGTGACGCTCACCTATATCGGTAGCCCCGGCTCGGTGACGTCGGCGGCCTTCATCCGCACCGCGACCGGGATCAAGACCTTCGACGCGCTGAAGGCCTCCGGCAAACCGGTGAGCTTCGGCGCGCTCGGCGCCGGCTCGCACACCGCCACGGTGCCGAACCTGCTCGCCGCGGCCGGCGCGCCGATCCGGGTCGTGCTCGGCTACGTCTCCACGGCGCGCATCCTCCTGGCGCTGGAGCAGGGTGAGGTGGACGGCTCCTTCACGACCGGCGACGGCCTCGCCAACCGCGCGGAACTGGCGAAGCAGGTGGTGCCGATCGTGCAGTCCTCATCGCGCTATCCGGGCCTGCCGCTTCTGCGCGATGTGGTCCGCGCAGAGCACCGGCAAGTGCTCGACCTCGTGATGGCGACCGACACGTTCGGCGTGCCGATCGCCGGGCCGCCCGGCATCCCGGCCGAGCAGACCGCGATCCTGCGCAAGGCGTTCCTCGCGATGGCGCAGGACAAGGACTATCAGGCCGATGCGCAGCGCGTGGAGTTGCCGGTCGGCCATCCGATCGAAGGCGGCAAGCTTGCGGAGATGATGCGCGCGCTGGCGGCGGCGACCACGCCGGACGTGATCGCCGAGTTCCAGAAGCTCGCCTCAGGCAAATAGATCGCCTAGGCCGCGTCGCGCCGCGCGGCCGGGCTCAGCATATCCATCAGCGCGCTCACCGACGGAAGCTGCTCCAGCGCGTTCACCGTGGCGATGACCTCCTCGATGACCGACGGCGCCAGGCGTCCCTTGGCATAGACGCGGAACTTGTCCTCGACTTCCTTGCGCGACAGCGGGTTCTCGAACGATCCCTTCGGGTGCTCGCTGCGCACCGAGTGCACGGCGCCGTTGGCCATCTCGACCTCGACGGCGGTCTGCAGAAGGTTCATCGACGGGTCGGCGCGCATCACGACCTGATGCTCGGCGAATTTCCGCAGCTTGGGATCGTCGTAGCGCGCCGGCTCGAACTCGGCGAGCGTGAGCGAACGATCGTGCAGGATGACGGCCGCGGTGTAGTGGCCGGAGATCAGCGCTTCGAACTTGCCTTTATAGACCGGCAGCTTGCCGTGCATGTCGAAGCCCATGGTGGGCAGCGTCACGCGCACGGTCTTGATCGCCGCCGGGTCGATGGCGTGTTTCGCCAGAATTTCGAACAGGGCGGTGTTCATGCCCTGCATCAGCGACGCCGACGGCCAGAGCCTGAGCGCGATCTGTTCGAGCTCCCAGCGCTTGCCGAGATCGCCGACGGCAAGGTCGACACGGCCGCCGGCGGCGTAGGTGTTGAACAGGCCGCCATCCTTGGCGGTGAGGAATTCGCGCGTCGCCACGAATTGCTGCTCCGCCAGCAGCGCCGCCATCAGGCCGGAGAGGGCCCCGCGGCACTGGTGGAATTTCACCGTCGGCGTGCCCCAGGCGGCGAAAGTGCCGGCGGCCTGGCTGCCGGCGAGCCCAAAAGCGCGCGCCATGGTGTCGGCATCGAAGCCGCGCAGGCGGCCGACCGCCGCGGCGGCGCCGAACGGCCCGAATACGCCCGGTCCGTGCCAGCCGCGCTTGCGGAATTCCGGATAGTCGATGCCGACGCCGATCCGCGTCGTCACCTCGCAGCCGGCGGCGATGGCGGCGAGGAGATCGCGGCCGGTGTTGCCGTCGCCTTCTGCGATCGCCAGGGCAGGCGGGACGACCTCCGGGGTGACGTGGGTCATGGTCGCGCGATGCACGTCGCACATGGTCGTTGCGGTGATCAGATAGCCGTTGAGCAGCGTCGCTCCCGCGAGCGACAGGCGGCCGCCGCCGAGAACGCTCGCCTCGTTCGACTGCGCGAGCGCGCCCGCGAGCGCCGCCATCTGGTGGGTTTCCTCGCCCCGGTCGCCGGAGAGGGCGCAGGCCAGCGCATCGAGCAGCAGGTCCTTGCAGTGATCCCGCACGCTCTCGGGCAGGTCGTCATAGCTGAGCGAGGCCGCGAATTGCGCCAGCACTCCGGTTGCGTCGCCCGGCATTTGAAACCTCCTTGATGGCCGTCCTCGGCATGATCCTACGCCGGATTGTCAGCTTGCGACACTGGCGCGGCGCGTCGGCCCTGACCTACAATGACACCGGATCGCCCGGGAGCGGCGCACGGAGGAAAACACGTGTTCTACGAAACCGCCAAGAACAATCACGGATTGCCGTTCAACCCGTTCAAGTCCTGCGTCGTGCCGCGGCCGATCGGCTGGGTCTCGACCGTGAGCCATGACGGCATCATCAACCTCGCGCCGTTCAGCATGTTCAACCAGCTCAACTACGATCCGCCGTTCGTGTGCTTTTCGGGCTCGAACCGTCCCGGCACCGGCCAGCGCAAGGACTCCGTCACCAATGCCGAGGAGACCGGCGAGTTCGTCGTCAACATGGCGACCTACGAGCTGCGCGAAAAGGTCTCGACCACCGCGCAATTCGTCGATCCGAGCGTCGACGAATTCGAGCTCGCGGGGCTCAGCAAGCTCTCGTCCAAGCTGGTGCGGCCGCCGCGGGTCGCGGAATCGCCGATCCATCTCGAATGCCGGTACCACAGCACGCTCACGCTGCCGGCGAACCGGCGGCATTCGACCCATCACGTCGTGATCGGCGAGGTGGTCGGCATCCATATCCGCGACGACGTGATCGGCGCCGACGGCAAGATCGACATCAAGAAGGTCCGTCCGCTCGCCCGGCTTGGCTACATGGACTACACCAGCGTCACCGAGGTCTTCACCATGGCGCCGCAAGGCAATCAGGCGGGCCAGATCGGCGAGGCGGTGGCCAAGCCGAAGGTCTTGGTCTGAGCGGGACGGTGACGCACGTGCGCCGCGCCGCTACGATCGCGGCGCTGGCGGCTGCGCTGGCGTTTGCCGGCGAGGCCGCCGCCGAGGATGCGGCGAGCTTCTACGCCGGCAAGTCGATCGAGCTGGTCATCGGCTATCCGCCCGCCGGCAGCAACGACATCTACGGCCGCATCGTCGCGCGCCATCTCGGCAAGTACATCCCCGGCCAGCCGTCGATCATCGTGCGCAACATGCCGGGCGCCGGCAGCCTCGTCGCCGCCAACCACATCTACAATCGCGCGCCCAAGGACGGCACCGTGCTCGGCGTGGTGTCGGCGGGCATCCCGCTGCAGGCGCGGCTCGGGCAGCCGCAGGCGCGCTTCGAGCCGGGCAAGTTCTTCTGGATCGGCCGCATCCATTCGTCTTCGAGCGTCACCATGGTCTGGCGCACGTCGAAGATCATGTCGCTCGATGACGCGCGACGCAGCGAGGTCGTGCTGAGCGCGACCGGCGCGGGGTCGACCGGCTCGCTCTATCCGAACGTCATGAACGAGGTGCTCAAGACCCGCTTCAAGCTGGTGCAGGGCTACAAGGGCACGCACGAGGCCATGCTGGCGCTGGAGCGCGGCGAGGCGGAAGGCCATTCGACCACCTGGGAGGCGGTGAAATCCGTCAACATGCGCTGGGTGAAGGAAGGGCTGGTCCGCATCATCGTGCAGCACGGCCTTAGCCGCGCTCCCGACCTGCCGGACGTGCCGACCTCGGTCGAGCTTGCGGCCTCGCCCGAGGATCGCGCGGTGATGCGCGCGATCATGGGCGCCGCCGAGATCGGCAAGGCCTATTTCACCACGCCCGAGGTCCCGGCTGATCGCGTGGCGGCGCTGCGGCGCGCCTTCGCGGCCATGCTGAAGGACGAAGCCTTCATCGAGGAGGTCAAGAAGGTGCACGGCGACATCGAGCCGATGACCGGCGAAGCGATGCAGAGCCTGATCGGCGAGCTCGATACCTTCCCGCAGGCGGTGATCGACCGGGTGAAGGTGTTGTATAAAGAGTAACAGACCAGAACCGGCGGCCGCGAAGGATCGCCGGGTGAAAACGAGAGTTCAGGGAGGATATCCATGAAAGCCATTCGCTTGGTCGCGACCCTGCTCGCCGTCGGCATTGGCGCGAGCGTCGCCACCGCCCAGCCGGGCAAGACGCTGCGCGAGCAGATTGTCGGGACATGGGACTTCATCATCGCCGAGATCGTGACCCAGGACGGCAAGAAGAGCTTCCCGTTCGGCGAGCGGCCGAAGGGCATGCTGATCTTCACCGACGGCGGCCAGTTCTCGCAGGTGCATGTGTCGGGCGATCTGCCGCGCATCGAGTCAAAAAATCGTCTCGCCGGCACGCCTGAGCAGAACGCTGCGATCGTGCATGGCAGCCTCGCGCTGTTCGGCACCTACACGATCGACGAAGCTAAGAAGACGCTCACGTTCCACATCGTCGGCAGCACGTTTCCCAACCAGCAGGGGACGTCGCAGACGCGCACGATCGACAAGCTCACGGCGGATGAATTCGTCAACACCAACCCGGCGGCGTCGCGCGACGTTCCGGCGGTGGCGTCGAACCGCTATCGGCGGGCGAAGTAGCAGCGCGTTACGCCGGCCGGAATTCGCGGTAGGCCTTGACGCACAGCCAGATGATGATCGCCAGCAGGACGAGCTGCGCGGCGACGAACTGCGGCTCGCTGCTCGCGGTCGGCGCGCCGAGCGCCGGCACCTTCTTGAACAGTTGCGCGATGGCGACCAGGGCATCGGTATAGAACGCCAGCACGACGCTGAGTGCGAAGACCCAGCGCCACGGCCCCGCGAGCTTGAACACGTAAAGCCCGAGGATCGTCCCCGCCAGCACGACCAACGAGAAGATCGCGGTGTAGTGGGACTCGGTGAGGCGGCTGAACGGGAAACCGAAGCCGGTGATGTTGGTCAGTACGCCGGAAATCAGGAAGACCGCCATCCAGCCGGCGTTGACCCGAGAGTGGAACAGGTCCCTCACGACCACGAAGCCCGCGACCAGCATCACCAGGCTCAGCAAGGTATGAAACCAGGTGAAAGGTGACAGACCGAGAATTGTCATGACAAAGGCTCCCGAGCGCTTTCGTGCAAGGTTAGGACGACAAGGGAGCGTCGGCCAGCCGCAATATCATGCACCTGTGCATTCCGTCACAGCCGAATTGTCATGCAATTGTCCTGGCGCCCACGATCGGCGGCACAAATGGCCGCGCCCATCGGTGTTGCGGCAGTGGCCGCAAATTCCTAGCATGCCCCCAATCAAGTAAATTTGTTTGGGGAGAATGCCTATGGATACGTCGGACAAGACATTTTCGGGCCGGGCTGTTGCCACGCCGTCGCGGCGTCAAATCATCAAGGGTGCGTTGGCGGCCGGCATTGCGGCGCCGGCAATCCTGCGCATCACGCCGGCGTTCGCGGCCTATCCCGAGCGCCCGGTGCGGATCATCGTCGCCAACACGCCGGGCGGCCCGTCCGACATCATCGCCCGCATCATGGCGGCTGCGCTGCAGCAGTCGATGGGCGGATCGTTCTTCGTCGAGAACCGCGGCGGCGCCGGCGGCAATATCGGCATGGGGCTCGCCGCGCGCTCCGATCCCGACGGCTACACCATCCTGCTGACGACCAGCGCTTATTCGGTCAATCCCGGTCTCTACAGCACACTGCCCTACGACCCGTTCAAGGATTTTTCCGCGATCTGCGAGCTTGCGGTCTCGCCGCACGTGTTCGCGGTCAGCCCCGGCCTCGGTCCGAAGACGATGAAGGAGTTCGTCGCGCTCGCCAAAGCCAATCCGGCGAAGTTCAACGTCTCGACGCCGCCGATCGGCACCACGCCACAGCTTCAGGCCGAGGTGCTCAAGCAGCGCGAAGGCTTGCAGGACATGGCCACGGTCGTGTTCGCGGGCGGCGGCGACGCGCTCCTGGCGCTGATCGGCGGGACGGTGCAGCTTTCGTCCGGCGTGCTGGCGCCGGCGCATCCGCACATCAAGGGCGGGAAGATACTCGGCCTCGCCGTCACCGGCACCAGCCGCTGGCACGACCTGCCGGAGATCCCGACCATGGTCGAGGCCGGCTACAAGGATTTCGTGTTCGATACCTACACGGCGATGATGGCGCCGGTGAAGACGCCGCCCGAGATCGTGCGCCAGCTTGAGAAAGCGGCGCTCGACATTTTGAACCGGCCCGACATGCGCGCGAAGCTCACGCAGTCCGGCTTCGACGTGACGGCGCGCGACGGCAAGGGTCACATGGCGCGCGTCGCCAAGGAGGTGCCGATGTTCCGTGACATCATCACCCAGGCGGCGATCAAGAAGTTG
This sequence comes from uncultured Alphaproteobacteria bacterium, assembly GCA_963785745.1. Taxonomy (GTDB): domain Bacteria; phylum Pseudomonadota; class Alphaproteobacteria; order Rhizobiales; family Xanthobacteraceae; genus VAZQ01. The sequence continues at coordinate 143,225 of CAWAWR010000021.1, read as the reverse complement.
TAGCGATTTGTCATCCGCCCGCATCCTGAGGAGCGGCGAAGCCGCGTCTCGAAGGATGGGGCGGCCCCATGGTTCGAGACGCACGCTTCGCGTGCTCCTCACCATGAGGCCGAGAGAGATCAAGCCAAGATCGTGTTCACCGTCCGCGCTTCGATCTCGGCGCGCACATGCGCGTAGAGCTTCGGATTGCGGGCCGACAGTATCTGCAGCGCGGCGAGCACCGCGTTCGACGGCTCCAGCACCGTCATGACCGGCACCTTGCTCGGCGCCCGCAGCGACGACCAGACGTCCTCGGGGAATTCCTTGCCGCTCGCGGGCACGGTGATGACCGGGACCGTCGACATCGCCGACAGCGTCGGGCCGGCGCCGTTCGAGCGCCCGATATAGGCGATCATCACGGTGTCCGGCACTTCCTGCGCCATGCGATAGAGCGTGGCGGCGGCGTTGACCGGCTCCTTGTGCACGGAGCAGGTGACGACGGCCATCAAATCCTTCAGGTCGCCAAGCGCCGCGGTGAACGGGTCGGTCTTGTCCGACTCCGATCCGCGCCAGAGGATGATGCGCTGGCGCGGCAACTGGAAGCGGTCGGTGATCTCGGCCACGCGGCGGTATTTCGCGGCCACGTCATCGAGCGCGCCGCCGTCGCGATAGACCTGCTTGTCGATGTAGGAGCCGTCCTCGATCACCCGCCAGGAGTCGTTGTCGATCACGTCGGCGAGCAGCAGGCGTCCCTTGGTGTCGTAGCCGAACTCCACCTTGAGATCGACCAGCGTGCCGCCCTGGAGTTGCCAGGCCTTCTCGAGAACGAGAAAGGCCTGGCGTGCGATCCGCCGCATCTCCGGGAAAATCTTCCACTCGTCATTCGAGCGCAGGACATCGGACGCGGGCAGGACCAGGAACGGCTCCTGTCCGACCACCGGCTTCGCCGGATTGAGCAGCCTGATCTGCGAGCCGCCTTCGGAAAAATCCATCAGCGGATCGTCGGCGACCAGCGGCTTGCCTTTCCAGTCCTTGTCCTTGGTCTTGAGATAGAACTCGACGATCAGCTGCGGAAACAGCTGACCCTTCGCGATATGCGGATGCCGCTTGAGGTAGGAGCCGTGCGCCTCGCGTCGCGTCACCACCTCGTAGGGGAGCATCGTGCATCCCGGGGCGATGAACGAGGTGTCGCTATCCTGCTCTTCAAACGCAACCGGGATCCCGCACGCCTTCAGCAGGCGGAAGACGTTGCTCGTGGTGCGGTTAGCGAGCCGGCCCTTGTCAGGAATGACATCGTGCTTGGCGCCGTCGCCGGCGGTGATGTCGTCCTTGGCGATCAGCGTCACCAGATCGGTGCTGCCGGCGAGCTTATGGATCCGCTTGGTCTTGCCTTCGGTGACCAGCGCGCCCGGGGGGCGCTTCGCGGCGGTTGGTGTCTTGGCGTCCACGGCTGTCTTTGCCTCTCCTGTGAAGAGAAGCGGCGGAGAATAGTCTGCGCGAGCCCCGATACCAAGGGCATTTAGGGGGCGATCCCGGCCTTTCAACAATGCATGTAGGGCTGCGGACGTTGCCGCAGCGCATGGTGAATTCGCCGCTTCGGACGAAGTTCCTTGAGCAGTGAAGCTGGTGCTGCCGGAAAGGATTGAACTTTCGACCTCTCCCTTACCAAGGGAGTGCTCTACCACTGAGCTACGGCAGCATCGTCGCGAACGTCGCGGAATTGGCATTCCGGAAGCGGCGCAAATAGGCGCCGGAACGCGGCGATCCTTGCCACAAGGGCGTCCGTGGCGCAACCTTCGCCAGGATCGACTTGTCATGACCGACCGGCCCAAGGACCCGCAGAAGCAGAACCGCGAACGCCGCCTGTCCGCGGCGCTGCGGGACAATCTCAAGCGCCGCAAGGCGCAGGCCAAACGGCGCAAGGTTGCAGGTCACGCGGAACAGGCCCCGGGCGGGGCCTCCACGGCGACCCACGATTCCGCCGGATTTGCCGGAGACAAGCGGAACAGTTAGACCCGCCGTGCTAAGGTGGCTGGCGGCAGGTCCTGCGGGCGGGCCGCCGCTTCATCGAATGTCCGGCAGACCAGGTATCGGCGTCAGGAGCAGGGGGCATGGATCGCATTCGCGTCGCGGGCGGCAAGAAGCTCACCGGATCGATCCCGATCTCGGGCGCGAAGAACGCGACGCTGCCGCTGATGATCGCGAGCCTGCTCACCGATGAGAAGCTGATCCTCGACAACGTCCCGCGGCTCGCCGACGTCGGGCTGCTGCAACGCATCCTGAGCAACCACGGCGTCGACGTGATGACCGGCGGCAAGCGGCCGGGCGAAACGCAATACGACGGCCAGACGCTGCACATCTCGGCCGAGCGCATCATCGACACCACCGCGCCCTATGAGCTCGTCTCGCGCATGCGCGCGAGCTTCTGGGTGATCGCGCCGCTGGTCGCGCGCATGGGCGAGGCGAAGGTGTCGCTGCCCGGCGGCTGTGCCATCGGCACGCGTCCGGTGGATCTGTTGATCATGGCGCTGGAGCGCCTCGGCGTCGATATCGAGATCGACGCCGGCTACGTCATCGCGCGCGCGAAAAAGGGATTGAAGGGCGGCGAGATTAACTTCCCCAAGGTGACGGTCGGCGGCACGCATACCGCGCTGATGGCCGCTGCGCTCGCCAACGGCACAACCGTGATCGAGAACGCGGCGCGCGAGCCCGAGATCAAGGACGTCGCCGACTGCCTCAACAAGATGGGCGCGAAGATCACCGGCGCCGGCACCTCGCAGATCGTGATCGAAGGCGTCGCGAAGCTCTCAGGCGCGCGCCACCGCGTGCTGCCCGACCGCATCGAGACCGGGACCTATGCCATGGCGGTCGCCATGACCGGCGGCGACGTGATGCTCGAGAACGCGCGCGCCGAACTGCTGCAGGAAGGCCTCGACGTGCTCGCCGCCGCGGGCCTCGAATACAACGAGACCAACCGCGGGCTGCGCGTGGCGCGCAACGGCGGCTCGCTCAAGCCGGTCGACGTGACCACGCAGCCGTTCCCCGGCTTCCCGACCGACCTGCAGGCGCAGCTCATGGCGCTGATGACGTGCGCCTCCGGGACCTCTCGCATCACGGAAACGATCTTCGAGAATCGCTTCATGCACGTGCAGGAACTGGTCCGGTTTGGCGCGCGCATCAATCTCGACGGCGAGACCGCGACGATCGAAGGCGTGGACAAGCTCAAGGGCGCGCCGGTCATGGCGACCGATCTGCGCGCGTCAGTATCGCTGGTGATTGCCGCGCTCGCCGCCGAAGGCGAGACCATGGTCAACCGCGTCTACCACCTCGATCGCGGCTTCGAGCGTCTGGAAGACAAGCTCAAGGCCTGCGGCGCCGACATCGAGCGCATCGTCGGATAGCGCGCCCTCGTCTTACTTCGTCGCCTGATACATCCCGATCAGCCGCTTGCGCACGTCCGCCGGTGCGGCATAGGCGCGGCTGACCAGCGCACCGAGTTCCTCGCCGCTCTTGGGATCGTCGCATTCGAGCCGCTGCTTCGCGCAATCGGCGAGGAACGCCGGATCCTTGAATGTCGCCAGCATGGCGGTGCGCAGTGCGGCGAGACGGTCGGCGGGAATGCCGGGCGGCGCGCCGAACGGGCGTCCGAGCCCGAGCGGCGCCGCCGCCACCACCAGCAAGGTCTTGTCGGCTTCGGTCTGCAACAGATCGAGCGCCAGCGGCACGCCCTTGAGCTCCGGGTGCGTGCCGGAGCCGCCGTACTGGAACAGGAAACGGATCTTGCCTTCCTTGTACCAGGTTGGCCGCGACGCCTTGATGCTCGACCAGAACGGCGACGCCATCGCTTCGACCTCGCCGCCTTCCATGGCGTGGAGGATCTCGTTCTGGCCCGGATAGCCGACGATAAAACGCGCCTTCAAGTTAAAGATCTGGTTGAACACGCGCCCGTAGAACGCCGGCGTCGAGGCCGCGCCGGCGGCGCCCGCCACGTATTCCCGCGTCTGCGCGTCCTTGAGCGTCATGATCTTCGAGCTGTGCCAGAACATGTACATCGCGACTTCGGTGGTCGGCGTGCCGAGCCAGCCGAATTGCGCGGCGTCGAACTGCGCCTGCTTGTTCTCGAAGAACGGCTCGAGCGGCACCGTGTTCTGGAACAGCGTGAGGACGGTGCCGTCCTTGGGCGCGACGTTGAAGGTGTGGTTCGCGGCGCCGAGCCCGCCGGCCGCCGGCATGTTCTGCGGCACGACGGTCGGCTTGCCCGGGATGTGCTCGCCAAGATGCCGCGCCACCGTGCGGCCGTAGGTGTCGTAGCCGCCGCCGGTCGACGCGGCGATGATCAGCCGGACTTCCTTGCCGCGGTAGAAGTCGGCGGCGCTTTGGGCAGCGGCCGGCCCGTTGGCGGCGAGAAGCAGGAGCAGCGCGACGCTGGCCGGCGACGAGACGATGCGCATGAAACCTCCGGAGCGGACGAGAACGTCAGTTCCGGAGGCTAATGCAAGGTCCGGGCCGGTTCCATACGCAAGCCGTGTTGCGGCACCTACGAATTCCGCCGCAGCAAGATCAACGGCAGGCCGATCGCGAGCACCACCACGCCCATGATCGAGCCCCAGCCGGCGTAATTGAGTGCCGAATAGAACATCCAGGCGCAGGCGGCGGCGAGGATAAGCGGCGGCAGCGGATAGAGCGGCACGCGGAACGGCAGCTCACGGCCCGGCTCGCGCATGCGGAAGACGATGATCGAGATCGCCACCAGGAACATGAACAGCCAGAATACCGGCGCGGTGTAGGCCACCATGTGCTCGAAGCCGTCACGCGTCGTCGATCCCCATCCGATCAGCGCGATGGCGATGATGCCCTGCACAACGAGACCATTGGCCGGGGTATCCCCGCGCTCTTCCCAGATGCCGAGACGATGGAAGACGCTGACGTCGCGGCCGAGCGCGTAGTACGAGCGCGCCCCCGTGAAGATGGTGCCGTTGAGCGTCGACGCCGCGGTGATACACACGATGAGGCTCAGCACGATCGCGCCGTTCTGACCGGCGACGATCTTCATCAGGTCGGCGCCAACGGCGTTGCTCTTGCGCAGTCCTTCCATGCCGAGTGCATGCAGATAAGCGAAATTGATCAGAAGGTAGAGCGTCACGATGACGACGACGCCGAGCATCAGCGCGCGCACCATGTTGCGCTTCACGTCTTTCAGCTCACCCGAAAGGTAGGCGGCTTCGTTCCAGCCGCCATAGGTCAGCAGCACGAACACCATCGACAAGCCGGCCATGCCCCAGACCAAGTCCCGCGGCGCTGCCGGCGGCGCGGAAGGCGCGGGCGCCATGAAGCCGGCGACCGCGACGACCAGGACCGCCGCAACGGTCAGTAGCGACAGCACGAGCTGCGTCTGCTTGCCTTGCAAGGTGCCTGCGAAGTTGATGCCGGTTACCGCCAGCACGCCGATCACGGCATAGATTGCGGGTCCGTAGGGGCCGAGGTTCAGCAGGACATTGGCGTAGTCGCCGAGCACGAAGGCGACGGCTGCGATCGCGCCCGGCTGGATCACGCTGCAGCGCGCCCAGGCGAACAGCACGCTGACTTTCGGACCGTAGGCATCCTTCAGGAACTGATATTCGCCGCCGGCGCTCGGCCGCGAGCTGCCGAGCTCGGCGTAGCAGAGCGCACCCACGAAGGTGACGAACCCGCCGAGCACCCACATGGCGATGAAGTATGTCTCGTTGGGCACGAAGTTCGCGACCAGTGACGGCGTCTTGAAGATGCCAATGCCGATGACGATGCCGACCAGCATCGCGGCGGCATCAAGCGCGGACAGGCTGGCGCGGGGCGCCGCGGTCGCTGGTTCGGCCATGTAGGAGGTCTCCGGCAGGTTCGAACGCGGCTGCGTGAGGAAGTCCCGATCGGGCGCGGCCGCCGGCTCCGATGGTTGTTACATGCCCAGCGGCGACGTCAAGACCGCGTGGCGCGCAGGTTGGCGCCTTGGATGGCGTTGTCCTTGATCTCGCCGCGGAGCTGCGTCGCTCCGCCGCCGAGATCGGCGGACAATTCGATGGCGTTGCCGACGAGCTTCCCGGTCACCGGTACGGACTTGCCGTCGGCGGTGGCGGTGCCGGTGAGCTTCTGGAACGTCTGCTTGAGATTGAGCGTGAACTTGCGTCCGCCGCTCTCCGCCTGCCAGGTGCCCTCGGCCTTGCCGGGGACGATCCAGAGATAGAGGTTGCGGCCATTCAAATTGACGTGCTCGTCGGGCTCCCAATCATTCATGCTGAAGGCGTGGGAGACGACGCGCGAGCCCGGCCGCAGCTCCGCGAGGATGCGCGGACGAAGCTGAAGATTGACGCCCTGCAGCAGATACATCGTCAGCACATTGGCGTCGGCGATCTTCATCTCGAACAGATTGCCCTGCACGAAGGTGACGCGGTCGGTGACGCCGGCCTTCTTGGCGTTCTCGTTGGCCTCTCCGATACGGATCGGATTGAGATCGACGCCCGTGGAGCGCGCGCCGCGCTTCGCGGCGGTGACGACGATGCGCCCGTCGCCGGAGCCAAGGTCGATATGGACGTCGTCTTTGGTGAGCTTCGCCATGTCGAGCATGCGGTCCACCACGTCCTGCGGGGTCGGGACGTAGGGCACGTCAAGCCGGACCTCGGCATAGGTCATGCCGGAAAGTCCGGCGAGCAGCACAAGCCCGAAGATCATCCGGGCTGCGGTCGATACTGGCTTCGGCATCAGGGGTCCTTTTCGGAGGCGGGGTCGGCGGATCGTATGTCAGCGGGGGACGGGGGTACAAGTGAGGTGCTTGCGCGGGCTTGGTTCGCTTCCTAACTACCGTCTATTCTCAGGGGAGGATGGTATTGGGGGTCAGCCATGGAGCCGGCGGATATGGAGCCGTTGAAATTTGTCGCCCTCGACCCGGATGACCTCGAGGTCGTGTCGACGCATTTGCAGGATGCCGAGGTCAAGGTCGCCGACGTGCATTGGCGGCCGCAGGAAAAGCGCCTGGTGCTCGGGCTCGACCGCTTCGACTGGCAGGCATGGAATGCATCGAGCCCCGAAATGCGACGCCGCCGCTCGGCGCTCCGGTTCGATCGCGTGCTCTGCTGCAAGTGCAAGCAGGTCGCTCCCGACCACAAGGACAAGGTCCTCAATCTCCTGGCCATCGAGTTCGAGACCACCGATACGCCCGCCGGCGTCGTGACGCTGGTGTTCTCTGGCGGCCCGGCGCTGCGGCTCGAGGTCGAGTGCCTGGAGGTCGAGCTGGTGGACCTCGGGCCGGCCAAGGTCGCGGAGACGCGTCCGGCCAATCCCGCGGAAGCGCCCGACGCCCGGCACTGAAAGCATCGTCCGCTATAGCATCTCCCCTTTTTCGGACGGGTGCTCTATGAAGGGGCATGCCCATCCGTCTCGACGCCCAATCCCCCGATTTCGCCCAACGGTTCCGCGCCTTCCTCGACACCAAGCGCGAGGCCGCCGCTGATGTCGAGGCGACCGTCCGCACCATCATTGCCGACGTGGTCGCCCGCGGCGATCAGGCGCTGGTCGAGCTGACCAACAAATTCGACCGCGTTTCGATCGACGCCAAGAGCTTGCGGGTGACCGCGGCCGAGATGGATGCGGCGCACGCCGCCTGCGACCGCCGCGCGCTCGACGCGCTCAATCTCGCCAAGCAGCGGATCGAGGTCTATCACAAGCGGCAGGTGCCTTCGAACGACCGCTTCACCGACGCGCTCGGCGTCGAGCTCGGTCACCGCTGGACCGCGATCGAGGCGGTCGGGCTCTATGTGCCGGGCGGCACCGCCGCCTATCCATCCTCCGTGCTGATGAACGCGGTGCCCGCCAAGGTCGCGGGCGTGCCGCGCGTGGTGATGGTGGTGCCGGCGCCGGACGGCAAGCTCAGCCCCCTGGTGCTGGCGGCCGCGAAGATCGCCGGCATCGACGAGGTCTATCGCGTCGGCGGCGCGCAGGCGGTGGCGGCGCTGGCCTACGGCACCGACACCATCAAGCCGGTCGCCAAGATCGTCGGGCCCGGCAACGCCTATGTGGCGGTCGCGAAGCGCCTGGTATTCGGCAAGGTCGGCATCGACATGATCGCCGGCCCGTCCGAGGTGCTCATCCTCGCCGACAAGAGCGGCAATCCCGACTGGATCGCCGCCGATCTGTTGGCGCAGGCCGAGCACGACGCCAGCGCGCAGTCGATCCTGATCACCGACGATGCGTCGCTTGCCGCCGCGGTCGAGAAATCGGTCGAGGCGCAGCTCAAGACCTTGCCGCGCGCGCCGGTGGCGTCGGCGTCGTGGCGCGACTTCGGCTGCATCATCAAGGTCGCGAAGCTCGACGATGCCGTGCCGCTGGTCGACGCGGTCGCGCCCGAGCATCTCGAGATCGAATGCGAGGACGCCGAGGGTCTCGCCGGGCGCATCCGGAACGCCGGCGCGATCTTCCTCGGCGCACACACCCCGGAAGCGATCGGCGACTATGTCGGCGGATCGAATCATGTGCTGCCGACGGCGCGCTCGGCGCGCTTTTCTTCCGGCCTCGGCGTGCTCGATTTCATGAAGCGGACGTCGATCCTCAAATGCGGTCCCGAGCAATTGCGCACGCTGGGTCCGGCCGCGATCGCGCTCGGTGAAGCCGAGGGGCTCCACGCCCACGCCCGCTCGGTCGCGATGCGCTTCAATCCGCAATGACGCGCCGGCCGCGCGCCGCCGGGAGTTCCCGCCGCCTCGTGGCCGTGACGCTGGACGAGAGCTCGATCGGCCGCTCCGGTCCCGACGTCGAGCATGAGCGCGCGGTCGCGATCTACGACCTGCTCGAAGCCAACAGTTTCGATCCCGCCCACGGCGCGCGCGGGCCTTTCAAGCTGCACCTGAGCATCACCGGCAGCCGGCTGGTGTTCGACATCCGCCGCGCCAATGACGAGCCGGTGATGGCGCATCTGTTGTCGCTCACGCCGCTGCGGCGGATCGTCAAGGACTACTACATGGTCTGCGACAGCTATTACGAAGCGATCCGCACCGCGACGCCCGACCGGATCGAGGCGCTCGACATGGCGCGCCGATCGCTGCACGACGAGGGCTCAAAGCTCTTGACCGAGCGCCTCAAGCAAAAGGTCGCGATCGACTTTGAAACCGCACGCCGGCTGTTCACGCTGATCTGCGTGCTGCACTGGAAGGGCTGACCGTGGACGGGAGCGCGTCGCAGCCGCGGGCGGTGCTGTTCGTCTGCGCGCTCAATTCGGTGCGCTCGCCGATGGCGGCGGCGCTGCTGCGGCAGATGGCCGGGGAGGGGACCGCCGTCGCCTCGGCCGGCGTGCACAAGGATACGCTCGATCCGTTCGCGGCGGCGGCGATGATGGAAGCCGGCATCGACATTACCGAGCATGAGCCCATGACCATCGAGGAGCTCGAAGACCTCGAAGGGCTCGATTTCGATCTGATCGTCACCTTGTCGCCCGAAGCCCATCACACCGCGCTGGCGCTTACCCACCGTATCGCCGCGGCGGTCGAATATTGGCCGACCGCGGATCCGACCGCGATCGAAGGCAATCGCGAGCAGCGGCTCGATGCCTACCGCGCCGTCCGCGATCAGCTTGAGGCGCGCATCAAGGCGCGGTTCTTTGGGGGCACGTAACAACCGCGGGCAGGAACTCGACTAATCCGCGGTATCCGGTTGTCGAAATAGCCGCCTTCCGGTAATTTTCGCCGTAATTCGGCTTCCCGCACTACATACCCCGTTCAAATAGCATCGCGTCATGCGCGGGCTTGACCCGCTCATCCACCGCCTTACGAAGAGCTGGAATCGCTGGGAACAAGCTCAGCAAGTGAAAGCCCTATTCCATGATCGGCCGGCCCAAACTCGTCCTTGCTTCCGGTTCCCCGCGCCGCGTCACGCTGGTCAACCAGGCCGGTATCGAGCCCGACGCGCTGCGTCCCGCCGACATCGACGAAACGCCCAAGCGCGGCGAGCTGCCGCGCGCCTGCGCCAACCGGCTGGCGCGCGCCAAGGCGGAGGCCGCGCTGGCGCTCGTCAACATGGATGAGGAGCTCAAGGGCGCCTATATCCTGTCGGCCGACACGGTGGTCGCGGTCGGGCGGCGTATCCTGCCGAAGGCCGAGCTCCTGGACGAGGCCGCGCAATGCCTGCGCCTGCTCTCGGGGCGCAATCACCGCGTCCACACCGCTGTCTGCCTGGTGACCCCGAACGGCGCCTTCCGGCAGCGGCTGGTGGAAACGAAAGTCCGCTTCAAGCGACTCAACGACGAGGACATCGAGGCCTATCTCGCCTCCGGCGAATGGCGCGGCAAGGCCGGCGCCTATGCGGCGCAGGGGATTGCGGGCAGCTTCATCGTCAAGCTCGTCGGCTCCTATTCCAACGTGGTCGGCCTGCCGCTCTACGAGACCACGTCGCTCCTGCTCGGCGAGGGCTACCCGATCCGCTTCGGTTGGCTCAACGCGGTCTAGCGCATGATCCCGAAAAGTGGCCACCGGTTTTCGGATAAGATCATGCGCCAACGGGTAGCGATTCCCATATCAGCGCCATGACGGACCAAACCGGCTCTCGCCCCGCTGCACGATGCCCGATCTGCGCCAAACCGGTCGTGGAGGCGTTCCGGCCGTTCTGCTCCAAGCGCTGCACCGACGTGGACCTCAATCGCTGGCTGTCCGGCGTCTATGCCGTGCCCGGGAAAGAGGAGGAGGACGAGGACGGCCAGCGCGGCGAACGCGCGGGCGAGGAAGGCCGCGGCTGAACCGGATTGCGCGGTTTTCCGCGTTCCGGCCCCGTTCTGGACAGTGCCCCAATCAGCCTCTATAACGCCCCGCGCTTCACACGCCCGCCGTCCGGCGGGTTCTCGGCGCCCAGGTAGCTCAGTTGGTAGAGCATGCGATTGAAAATCGCAGTGTCGGTGGTTCGATCCCGCCCCTGGGCACCAGAACTTTCTACTCACTTTTGGGCCGCGGTTCGGTTCCTGTTTGTCCCCGAGATGTTCTGCGCTGAAGCGCCATGCGCAAACTTGCTGCGGAAGTCGGCGACTTTCCAAAACGGTTGCCGTCACAAAAAACAAATGGGGAGGAGAAACTATGAGCTATCGTCAGGTTAGTCGCGGAGCAGCGCTCTCTGGCGTCACAGGGGCAAATGCTGTGAGCGCGACCGGAACAAGCCATCATGCGGCAGAAGAGGTCAGCGTCTCTTCGTTCGGTAAGAAAGTGAAATTGACACGGACGTCTGCTGCCCTTGCGTTCGCGGCCGCAATGATAGTTTCTCCGGTGCATGCACAGAATTGGCCGACCAGGCCGGTGACGGTGATCGTGCCTTTCGCCGCCGGCGGCAACACCGATGTCGCAGCGCGAATTTTCACCGACCGTCTCTCGCAGCGTCTTGGCCAGCCATTCTTGATTGAGAACAGAACCGGCGCGGGCGGCTCCATCGGCATCGGCGCGATGGCGAAAGCCAATCCCGAGGGCTACACGATCGGCGTCGTGACAGCCGGGACGTTGTTCATCCTGCCGCATATCTACAAGGAGAAGCTCGGTTATGACGGCCGCAATGACATTCGGCCTGTCGCCATGGTCGGCGTGCAACCGAACTTGCTGATCGTGCATCCGAGTGTGCCGGCGAAGACGGTTCCCGAGTTCATCGCCTATATCAAGGCCAATCCCGACAAGCTGGCCTATGGCTCGTCCGGCATCGGCACCTCGCAGCATTTGTGCATGGAATTGATCGCCCAACACACAGGTACCAAGATGGTGCATGTGCCATATCGTGCCTCGAACCAGATCATTCAGGATCTGCTCGGCGGACAAATCCAGGCGACCTGCGATCAGTTCTCGACCGCCTATCCGCAGGTGCAGGGCGGTAAGGCCAAGGCCATTGCGGTGTCGTCGCTCGAACGCTACGGCTTCGATACGTCCATTCCAGCGCTGGCAGAATCCATTCCGGGACTGGAAGTGACCTGGTCGGCGGTCTTTATTACGCCACGCAATGTGCCTGAGCCCATCCGCAAAAAGCTAGCTGATGAGCTGGTCGCAATAGCCAATGAACCGTCGACGATCGAAAAGCTGAAGGCGCTGAGCGTGACGCCGACCAGCTTGGCGCACGAGGCGCTTGAGGCGAATATCAACGCTGACTATGACAGGTGGAAGCCGATCGTCGAGCGGGCAAAAATTCCGCAGCCGTGAGGTTTGGGCGGCCGTGAATAGCAAGGCGGGCTTCGCCACCAAGCCCGCCTTGAAGAAACGGCAGAACGTTATCGTGACACGATGGCAGCGCTACGCAGGCGTGCGGTCGACTCTCGTTCGCTGCTATTTCCCCGGTTCTGTCATGGCCGCTTTGGCCGCCGCGATAAGATCGGGCGGCGTTTCGTAGAGCTCCGCGATCAGCTTGTCGATCGCTGCCCCGCTCATCGGATTGACTTCCAGTCCGCGCTTCTTGGCCTCGGCGAGGTATTCGGGATCGTGCATGGTTGCGTCGAACGCCGCACGCAATGCGGCCACGCGATCCGTCGGCAGATCGGGTGGGGCGGTGAAGGGCCATGCCATCTGTTGCCGGCTGAGGATGAGCCGCAAAATTTGCTTGTCGCGATCGGCCTTCGCGAAATCCGTCACCAGCGGCACGTTCGGAAGGTCGCTCGCACCCTGCAACGCAATTTGGAGAAGCAGGTTGATCTCCTTGCGGGCAAGCCAGTCGGAGCGGGTGGTCTTGACGCTGCCCCATGACCAGCCGCAGCGGGCGTCGATCTCGCCGCGCTCCATCGCAAGGTTGATCTCGTTTCCACCGGGATATCCGGCCACAAGACGGGCCTTCGCGCCAAAGATGTTACGGAGCATGTTCGTGAAATTGTCGTCGTCGGAGCCCGGTCCTTGCCCGCCCACAGTGAACGGTATGGACAACATGTCGTTCCAGTTTTTAACTTTGGAGGTGCGCCAGGATACGCAAACCGATGTTTCATCGCTGACGCTGCCGATCCAGGTGAAGCGCCGTGAATTGAACGTCCGCGCATACGTGCCGATCAGCGGTTCCATTGAAACGTTGCGGCCCACCATGCCGAAGGTGGTCCCGTCCTTGGGCGCAACACTGTAGAGCTGGTTGGCGAGCCGCAGGCTTCCAGCGCCGGCCACGTTCTGCGGCACGACGGTCGGGTTGCCTGGGATGTGCCGTCCAATGTGGCGAGCGAGAAGGCGTGCGCTGAAGTCGTAGTTGCCGCCGACCGTGTAGCCGATCAACAGTTGAACGGTCTTTCCACGATAGAAGTCGGCCACCGGCTCCGCTGTGCCGATTGAGGTGCCGAGCAGAAGCGTCAGAATCCCGAGCGCAAGCCGAGCCGCCATACCCACTCCTGTCGCTGTGCCGCATCCTAGTCGCTAGGATGCCCCAGGTCGTGTGATAATGCCTCCGCCAATTCGATACTCTGACCTTCGAGAGACTTAGCAGTCACGATGAACAAGTTGACGCAGGATCATCAATGAGCGCAAGTCGACGACTGCACCTGAACGCTTTCATGCGGCCCGCAAGCATTCATACGGGGGCGTGGCGTTATCCCGGCGCGTTCCCGGATGCGAACTTCAATTTTCAACATACGAAGCGTTTCATTCAAACACTGGAACACGCGAAATTCGATGCCTTCTTCATGGCCGATCATATGGCCGTGCTCAATATGCCGCTCGAGGCGCTCAAACGCAGCCATACCGTCACATCGTTTGAGCCCTTCACAATGCTGGCGGCATTGTCGCAAGTGACTGAGAATATCGGCCTTGTCGCCACGGCCTCTACGACGTTTGATGCTCCCTATCACATAGCAAGGCGCTTCGCGTCGCTCGACCATCTCAGCGGCGGCCGCGCCGGCTGGAACGTCGTCACGACGTCCAATCCTGACGCTGCCCTGAATTTTGGGCTCTCCGAGCATATGGAGCATGGCGATCGTTATCGACGCGCGAGGGAGTTCTACGACGTGGTGACGGGCCTATGGGATTCGTGGGCGGACGACGCCTTCATCCGCGATGCCGAGGCCGGAATCTACTTCGATCCGAGCAAGCTTCACGTCCTCGATCACAAGGGCGAATTCTTGAGCGTGCGCGGGCCACTCAACATTGCGCGGCCGGTACAGGGATGGCCGGTGATTGTACAGGCCGGTGCTTCCGAATCCGGGCGTCAGCTCGCGGCCGAAACGGCGGAGATGGTGTTCACGGCGCAGGGCAGCATGGCGGCGGGACGTCAGTTCTACGCAGACGTGAAAGGCCGGATGGAAAAAATGGGTCGTTCTCGCGAGCATATGAAAATTATGCCGGCGTGCTTCGTCGTTGTCGGCGACAATGTGGAGGAAGCGCGGGCGAAGCGCGCCAAGCTCGATAGTCTCGTGCACTATGCCAATGCGATCGGAACTCTCTCGATTGCGCTTGGCCACGATGCCTCAAAGTTCGATCCTGACGGACCGTTGCCGGACATTCCCGAAAGCAATGCATCGAAAAGCGGCCGCCAGCGAGCGATTGACCTGGCACGGCGCGAGAATCTGACGGTGAGGCAGTTGGCGCAGCGACTTGGCGGCCACGGCGGCTTGGCGATGGTCGGCACCGCGAAATCGATTGTCGATGAAATGGAAGAATGGATTGCGACGGAGGCTTCGGACGGCTTTACGATCCAATTCCCTTACCTGCCCGGCGGACTTGACGACTTCGTCCAGCAGGTTGTGCCGGAATTGCAGCGGCGAGGGCTGTTTCGTACCGCATACGAGGGGAAGACGTTGCGGGAAAACCTGGGTTTGCCAAGGCCGGCAAATCGGTTCTTCGACCGCTAACCGATGCCGGGTCACGCCCGGCCCCATCATGCGGCAATCTGCGCGAATTTGAGATGGTAGGGTATGCTGGCTGTAGGTTAGGGAGAAGCCAGGCCGAGCCTGCATGGCCTCGACGGCAACGAAGGTAGAGACAGCTCAATGAAGAACACGCTCGACGGCGGCGACGCCATTCTCGAAGCCATTCGTGATCTCGGGGTGAAGCACATCCTTTCCTCCCCGGGCACGGAGTGGTCCTCGATATGGGAGGCGATGGCCAAACAGGACCAGCGGGGCCAGAACGGCCCGAAGTTCATGGACTGCTGGCATGAGACGCTCGCGGTCGATATCGCGGCCGGCTACACGCTCGCGACAGGTGAGATGCAAGCCGTTCTGCTGCACGCCGGTTCGGGACTTCTGCAGGGCATGATGGGGGTGCACGGCGCCTTGATCGCCGGCGTTCCGATGCTGGTGATTTCCGGTGAATCCACCACCTACGGCGAGCAGCCGGACTTCGACCCCGGCCGCCAGTGGATAGACAACCTGTCGATCGTCGGCGGACCTCAGTGTCTGATTCAGCCGCTGGTCAAATACGCCTGCCAGACGTCGAGCCCTCACACGATTTATGAAAGCATCGTCCGTGCGGGTGAGATGGCGCAACGCACGCCGGTCGGTCCGACATATCTGTCGATTCCTCACGAGACGATGGTGGCAGCCTGGTCGATGCCGGAACAGCGGCGCGCCGTGCCGCCGGCGCCCAAGCTCGTGAGCGCGCAAAATGACATTGCGCGGGTGGCGGAGTTGATCGCCAAGGCGCGCAACCCGGTCGTGATGACCGAGGGCGCGGGCCGCACCCCGGAAGCGTTTGACGCACTGGTTGCTCTGGCCGATCTGGTGGCGCTGCCGATCGTGGAGAAGCCCGGCGCCACCTTTGCGAACTTTCCCAAAGATCATCCGATGCACCAGGGGCACGACTTCAAGCCGTACTGGGACACGAGTGACCTTGTCCTCGTGATCCAGACGCGCACGCCGTGGTATCCGCCGAGCGACAAGCCGCCGAACGCCGTCATCGTCGATATCGATGACGTCCCGCATCGCCCCTACATGGCCTACCAGAGCCATCAGGCGAACATCTATCTGGAAGGCGACACGGCCACGGCGTTGCGCGACATTGCAAGCGCGCTCAAGGGCATGCCGCTTGACGAGAACAAGATCAGCGAACGTCGTGCGAAGCTCACGGCGTCGCACGATGCGTTGATGGAGAAGCGGCGCGCCCAGCAGTCGGCTGCTCGCAAGAAGACGCCGATCGATCCGATCTGGCTGTGTGCGGCGTTGGGCGAAACGCTGCCTGACGATACGATCTACATCGACGAGGTGACGACTCATACCGCATTGCTGCGTGAGCATATCCGGTGGAACAGGCCGCAAAGCCTGTTCACGCGCCAGGGCGGTCTTGGGCAGGGAATTGGGCTCTCGCTCGGCGTGAAGCTTGCCAACCCGGACCGGCCGGTCGTCACGCTGATTGGCGACGGCGGCTTCCTGTACAATCCCGTCCTTCAATGCTTCGGGGCTTCGCGCGATTACAATCTGCCGATCATGGTGGTGATCTTCAACAACAAGAAGTACGCCGCCATGCAGAACATGCACAAGCGCATGTATCCGGAAGGCGTGGCCGTCGAAACCGGAAATTATCTGGGTACTCACATCAATGGCCCGGACTACGTGAAGGTGATCGAAGCGTTCGGCGGCTACGGCGAGCGGGTCGAGGACCCGGAGGCATTGCCGGCTGCACTGAAGCGCGCTCAAGACGCCGTTCGCGCCGGCAGGACCGCCGTTCTTGATGTGGTGGTCGCTGCCTGATCGCCAACGCGCTTCGACCGTTCGCAGCCGGGCTCCGGCCGCTGTGCTTGTATAGGGAGAGAGACATGAACGCGACGCGCGCAGCGATCGCACTCGTCGCAGTCGCAATGATCGTGTCGAGCGCCGCGACCCGGTCCGATGCGTCGGACGATGTCGCGGCCTTCTACAAGGGAAAGACGGTCAGCGCGACCATCGGGTATCCGCCAGGGGGCGGGTATGACATCTATATGCGTGGACTTGCGCGGCACATCGGCCGGCATATTCCCGGTAGTCCGCTCGTGGTGCCGCGCAACATGCCGGGGGCAGGGAGCCTGGTCGCTGCCAACTACATCTACAACAACGCCGCGAAGGACGGCACGGTGATCGGCATCTTTGCCTCGTCCACCCTGTTTTCCGTGAAGCTCGGCGAAACCAAGGGCAATTTCGAGATCGACAAGTTCACCTGGATCGGAAACATGGACCAGACGATCGGGACATGCGTCGTTCACAAGCGATCGAACATTGCCTCATTCAAGGACCTTTTCGCCAGGAAGGTCGTCTTTGGGGCTTCCGGCCCTTCGGCCGTCAACAGCATTCATGTTCGCGGGTTCAATGCACTGCTCGGGACCCGCATTCAGATCGTCAATGGCTATCCCGGTTCGACCGACGTGTTGCTGGCGATGAGCCGCGGCGAGGTCGACGGCGGATGCGGATTTGCGCTGTCCTCGCTCAAGACGTCGCGGCGCCAGGACTGGGAGTCCGGAGAGATCAGGGCGATCATCCAGACGGGATTTGAGAAAAGCAACGAGCTCAACGATGTTCCTCACGTCTACGATTTCGCGAAGACCGAGGACGACAAGCGGGTGATGCATCTGCTCTATGGCACGCACGCGCTGGGGCGTCCCGTCTCGGCTCCTCCCGGTATCCCGATTGACCGCGTCAAGGCGCTGCGGGACGCTTTCAACGCAACCATGAAAGATCCGCTGTTCCTGGCGGAGGCCGGCGAAACAGGACATGCCGATTGATCCATGGACGGGCGACCAGACCGAACAGGTCATCACCCAGTTCACCAATTATCCGCCTGCGATCTACGGCCGGGCGCGAAACGTTCTCGAGGCGGCCGAGGCCAAGTAAGATCGACCATGCTCTCGGCCGTACCTGGAGAGCTACGACTTCAAAGCGATCGCCTGCTTGACGATATGCGGCGGAATCTTGTGCAGACGTTCGATGAAGCTCTGCACCACATCTCCGGCGTCGGGAACTTCATCCGGACTCAAGTTCTTCGCGTCCGATCGGAATGCGGGGTCCTTCATGGTCTCCATGAAAGCGGCGCGGAGTGCATTCAGCCGGTCGCGAGGAATGCCTGGCGGTGCAAGCACCGGCCTTAGCAGCTTACGCTCGGCAACCAGCAGCTCCAACGCCTGACGTCTGTCAGGATCCTTGACCATGTCGAGGATCAGCGGCACATGCGGCATCCGCGGATGCTTCTCGGGGGCGAACTGCACCAGCAGGTTGATCTTCTTTTCCGGAAGCCATGTGGGCGTTGTCGTTTCCATGCCGGAGAGCGGCCACGAGCAGATGCCATCGACCTCGTTCCGCTCCATCGCAAGCAGAACATCCGTGCCGCCCTTATAGCCAGCGACAATCTTGATCTGCGCGCCGAACAGATTGTTGATGATGCGCGGGAAAAAATCGAGGCCTGCACCTGTCCCGGTGCTGCCGACAGCGAACGGCTTCGTCAGCATATCGTCGAAGGTCTTTACTGGCGACGTGTGCCACGCCACGCAGAAGCCTGGCTCGCCGCCCATGTTGCCGATCCAATTGATCCGCCGGCCGTCGAACTTCGCGCCCGTCGGAGACAGAAGGTCGGCGCTGGTCATGCTTGCATGCACGAGGCCGATCGCGGTGCCGTCGGCCGGCGCACTGTTGTAAAGGAAATTCGTCGCGCGAAGTCCTCCCGCGCCCGGCATATTCTGCACCACGACGGTGGGATTTCCGGGCACGCGATTGCTGAAATGACGGGCGAACGCGCGCGCCACTGCATCATAACCCCCGCCGGTGCCGGTGCTGACGACCATCGAAATCGTCTTGCCGCGGAAGAATTCAGCGACGGCGTCAGCTAGTACCAGATGCGGCCATCCGCAGATCGCAAGCGCCGCCAATGCTGCGCGCACGACAAGGCGCCGACTGATATGCCGCATGGCCTCCTCCGATGATCCGCCGTGCAATCGCTGGGAGCTCATGGTCAAATCGCCTTCAGTTGATGGTGCCTGGCAATGCGTAAGCCGCGCCGGGCAATCTCCGCCTGCAAGGTATCGGAAAAGAAAACCTCAGGACTTAGCAGCCTGCGTTCGCGCCAGAGATGGCCTCCGGCGACAGCACTCTTCAAAACCGTCAGATCGCCGAAACTGCTGGGCTCAACCCATCCCCACACCATCTTCAAATTCCTCTTGCGTCTCGGATCGCCTCGCGGGCCTCATCGACATGCAGACCATCCCCTGGCACAAACTGAGCTACTCCGGCGAGGGGCGGCGCGTATCGATCGAAGAATAGCGAGGGAGAGGCATCCATGTTTGCGAAATCGTTGGGCCTGTTTGCACTCGTCACCATGATGTCGGCCCTCGGCGCCGGGCCAGTACGTGCCGCCGAGGCGGTGAAATCGGCGGTGGCCGCGCGTGTGATCTTTGCGATTCCGTACTGGATCGCCGAGCGTAAGGGATATTTCAAGGACGAGGGCATCGATGCGAGCCTTGCCGTCGGGCTGACCAGCTCCGAAATCACGGCGCAGACCCGCGCCGGCGCGTTGCAGATTACGTTCGGCGGACCGGACGCCACCCTCATCGATGCCACCAAAGGCGGATCGATGCGCATCGTAGCGGGCGTGGTGCGGCGCCCGCCGCTCTGGCTGATCGCAAAATCCTCGATCAAGAGTTTCGCGGACCTGCGCGGCGCCAATATCGGCGTGCTGTCACTGACCGAAGGCAGCAGCAAGCTGCTGCTCAAGATGGCGCGGGCGGAGGGCCTGGCGCCCGGCGACCTGAAGATAACGGCCGTGGGTGGGGCACCGACGCGCTGGAACCTGCTTAAGGCGGGCAAGATCGATGCAGGCATGCAGCCGCTCCCGCTCAACTACGAAGCGGAGGCCGCCGGCTTCAACGACCTCGGCTGGGCCGGCAAGTATGAGCCGGAATGGCAGTTCATCACGGTCAATGCCAGCGCCGAATGGGCGAACCGCAATCCGAAGACCACCATCGGCTTCATCCGCGCCTTGCTGCGCGGTCAGGCGTTTATCGCGTCCAATCCGGCCGAGGCGGCGCAGATCGCGGCCGACGAGCTGAAATCTCAGGTCAGCCTGACTGCCCGTTCACTGTCGGCGGCAGTCCAGCTCGGCATCTTCGATCCGCGGCTCGACGTGTCCGAGATCGGCTTGCAGCGGGTCTTCGAGAACATGCAGGGCGAGGGCGCCATCCCCGCGGACCGGCAATTCGACCTCGGCCAGGTGTTCGTTCCGGACTATCTGCGTGCCGCGCAACGTTCGCTCGCCGCGAAATGAGCTTCGGCTTTCGTCCCCGCGGTGGTTCTATCCCGCCGCTGGGCGCCATTCCCAACGCTCGATCTTAACAACTGGTCAGTTCTTTGGTGGAAGAGTCCGGCCGGAAAATCCGGCGGAGGCGGCCATGCCGTTCGTGAAGTGCAGGAATGGGTCGATCGGCATTTGCCTCGCCGCGGCGCTTGGCGTCGTCACGTCGCCTCATGCCTTTGCCGAGCCGAAGAACGTGCCGCGGATGAAGCCGGTGATCGCGGGCTTCATCGACATGCAGACCATCACCTGGCACAACACCGACGACAGCACGCCGACCTTCACCATCGACAACGTCAACCAGTTTCCGGGCGTGTTCGGCGGCATCGTTCTGAACGCCACCTGGGGCGAGATGCAGCCGCAGCGGGGCGGCGCCTTGACGACCGCGCGGCTTGACCAGGCGCTGAAAGAGGTTCGCCAGTACAACGCCGCCAACCCCGCGGCGCCGCTCGGCGTGAAGCTGCGCATCTTTGCGGGCAATCAGGCGCCGGCGTGGGCGAAGGCGATCGCCGGCGGCCCGGTAACGATCCAGCGCAACCCGCAAGGGTGCCCTTCCGGCAACTGCCCGGTCACGATCGGCAAGGTGTGGCATCCGCAGTACATCGCCGCCTGGCGCGCGTTTCAGGGATTGGCCGCGGCGCACTACGATCCGCTGCCGCTGATCCGCTCGGTGGCGATCACCTCCTGCACGATGGAGACCGACGAGCCGTTTGTGATGCCGGTCGGGCAGCCGCCGCCCGCCGGTTACACCGACGCCGCCGGACGCGCCTGCCTGCGCGGCGCGGTCGATGACTACGCCGCCTGGCGGCGCACGCCGATCGACCTCACCGTGAACGTGTTCGCGCAAATCCAGGCGGGCGGCATCGACCCGAATTTCTCGATTTCCGTCATGGATGCGTGCCGCGCCAAGCTCGGCAAGCGATGCGAGCTCGGCAACCACGCTTTCGCTTCGAACATGCGCCCGGCCAATGCCAAGATCGCCGCGGCGATTGCGGCGAGGGGGGCGCCCATCCACTATCAGACTGAGGGCCCCAGAGCGCCGGGCTTCGATTTGATCGCCACGGTCCAGGCGGCCCGGCGATCTAATGCCACCGCCCTCGAGCTATGGCCCGACGCCAAGTTCGGCGGCTTCACCACGCTGACGATGGCCGAGATGCAGAAGCTGCGCGCCCTGTTCGGCGGCAACGCGCGCTGAGCGCGCTCACGCGGCGGGATCGCCGCGCACCGAGGGTCGACGAGGCTCATGACGATTGTGAGCGCTGCTCTTAACTCATGTTATGTGGTGCGGCCCTGCGTCTCCGGCCCCGCTTCCAGCCACGTGCTCGCACGTGCGGCCATCGCTCGCTCGATAAGTTCGGATGCCGCAGTGCGCCGAGTCAGCGGCAACCGCTCTGACAGTCACGAGAGCGGTTGCCTTTCGTGAATGACCCTCACCGTCGCTGGACGATCAACGAATTTGTCCGGCCATGCATTGGGTCATGAACTCACGATGGTTCCGATGTCCGCTGTCGGTGCCTGCTCCTCTTTGTTCGGAAAGCGCCTCGCAACTGTTGTAGCTTTCAACGTGTGCGGCCGGTGCTGGGGCAGGAGCTGGTCCACCGACAGTGACGGGGATTCTCCCAGCCAGGCAATCCCGCATGAACTCGTTATGATTTTTTCGACCGCTTTCGGCGCCCGCTCCTCTTTGTTCAGACAGTGAAAAGCAACTGCTGAAGGTCATGGACTGCTGAGCAAGACGCCGACGTGACGGAGGCGCCGATCACAAGCGCAGCAGCGATTGAAATGGCAGTGAACCGCATGGTCATCTCCTCCTTTTTTGAGAAACAAAAGCAAGCGAGACTACCATTGCCGGAATGCGCTTAATGTTGATCGCAGCGTTCTGATGCGATGCTAAGTTTCATAAATAGTTTCATTTCTTTCCGCCGGGGCGACGCCGCGGATTTGTTGCGTATGAAACTGCGCGGGCGGGACCAAGCAATGAGATGTGTACGGGTCAGCCTGGGACGGAGCAGGGCGGCCGGCGGTTAGAGGCGGCCGGAAGCAGCCAGTGCTCAATTTTGCCGATACTCAACGTCGGCGAAAATACGAGGCCGCCCTGATGCCGACAGGGCGAGCCCTTTGATTCGTATTTCGCGTGGCAGCGCGCTGGTCAGTACCGCGCGCGCACCACGTCCAAGCTGTTGAAGTGATAGTTCAGGCCGACCTTGAACAGGTGCAGGTGCTGGCTGATGTTGACGGCCTGAAGGTTGGCGATTGAACCGACCTGGGCCGGTGGGATGTTGAGGTTCTGAATGCCGGTCAGCATCGCGGTCTGTTGTGCAAATTGCACGTAGTTGTATTCTGCCTTGACCGACCAGTTCGAGAAAAACGCATATTCAGTGCCCACGCCGATCAAGAAGCCGGTGTGGAGGCGGCCGCCGCTGAAATCCGAGCTCGTGCTTCCGACCCCCACTAATGTCTGATCGAAGCGGAGGTCGTGCGTCTCATCCGCCAGCGCAAAGCCGACTTTCACGTAGTTGAGCCAGCGATCGGCGGTGACGACGCCGACGCGCGCCGCGGCCGTCGCCAGCCAATTGATACGGGTCGCCAGCGCGGTGGTTTGGGTGAGGCCGCCGCCAAAGTCGGTGGTTTCCGTCATGTCGCCCTTGATGCCGGTCCACATCCACTCGCCTTCGACGCCGAATACGAAGCGCCCCACATGCACGTTCGCACCGGCGGTGCCGCCCGCGAGCGCTCCGCTGACATCGAACTGTTCGGGGAAATCCACCCAATTCTTCCGGCCGATTCCGTAGCCCGCGACCGCGCCCACATAGGCGCCGGTCCAATTGAAACCTTCGGACGGCCGCGCCGGCGGCTCCTGCGCCAGCAACGAGGGCGTTCCGAAGCGATAATTGACGCCGACCTTGACGATGTGAAGCGATTGCTCAAGCAGAATGCGAGTGGTGAACGGCGTCGTCACGCCTCCCGTCGTCTGGGTTCCTGTGAACCACGCGGCGAAGTCGCCAAAATTCACGAGATTGTATTCGGCCTTGGCGGACCAGTTGCCGCCGATCGCATATTCCGCTCCGAATCCGATCAGATGGCCGGCGCGCGTGGTATCGTGACTCGACGAACTCGTCTGCACGACCCCGGGGGCGGGCAGGGTCGCCAGCGACACGCCGAATGTGTGGGACATGTGGGCCCAGGCCACACCGGCCTTCAGATAGATGAGCCAATGGTCCTGCGCAAATCCGAAGCGTCCTGCGACCGACACCAGGCTATCGATCTCTGTGCTCACGGTGGCGGTTTGCGCGAAGCCAACAAGGGCACCGCCGAGAGTAAAGGCTTGGTCACCCTTGATGTTTGCCCATGATGCGTCGGCTTCGATACCGAAAACGACATTGCCCGACTGCTGATTGAAGCCGATCTGGCCGCCGGCCAGGAAACCCTTGGTCTCGTAGAAGAACGACGAGTTGGTGTAGTCGTTCATGCCGATGCCGTAGCCGGCATGGCCACCGATATAGAAGCCGCTCCAGTTGTAGACGGAGGCCGCGGCCGCGACAGGCGCCTTCACCGGCATATCGGCCGCGAGTGCCGCGCCGGCCGATCCCAGCGCCCCGAGCACCACGCTTGCGAGCAAGCTCTTTTTGGTCTTGTGCACGATTGCCCCCTTCCGGCCGACGCATTTTCGCGGGCCCCAAGGTGGTAAGATATACAGGAGGGCGCCCGAAATTGGTGTGTCAGGTGGGTCACACCCGGTAGGATTTCGACGGGGGGTTGTGGAAGACAGGACCCTACAAACGCACAAGAATCGGGCGCGGCGGGCAGGGCAAACTGGCGCTGCGCTTGCATTGCTGATGGCCCTCCCGGGCCGCGAAGGCTGACCCCGTCAGCCCCTGAATCCCGTGATGGAAGGAGCGAATATGAGGACTTCGGTCGCAACGCTCGCACTGGCCGCCCTGGCGATGGCTGGCGCCGCTCCGGCCGCGGCGGAAACCGTCGAGCAGTTCTACAAAGGCAAGACGGTCGACCTAATTGTCGGCGCCTCCCCGGGCGGCGGCTATGACATCTACGGCCGCGCCGTGGCCCGCTACTGGGGCAAGCACATCCCGGGCAATCCGACCGTGGTCGTGCGCAACATGCCGGGCGCCGCGGGCATGGCGATGCTGCGCCACACATCCAAGGCCGCGCCGCGCAACGGCCTGGTCGTCGGCACCAGTTTTCCGCTGGCGATCCTGAAGCCGCTGATGGACAAGCGCGACGATTACCTGCCGACGGCGTTCTCCTTCATCGGCAGCGCCAATCAGGAGACCCGCACCTGCCTGGCGATGAAGAACCAGCCCGTGAAGACAATGGACGACGCGCTGACCACGGAAATGGTCATGGGCGGCAACGCGCCGGGCGGCGCGCCGCACGATACGCCGATCATGCTGAACAACATTCTAGGAACGAAGTTCAAGCTGGTCGCCGGTTATCCCGGCACCCAGGAGATCGCCCTCGCGGTCAGCCGTGGCGAGGTCGGCGGCATCTGCGGTTTCGGCTGGACGAGCCTGATGAGCCAGCAGCCGCAATGGGTGACGGAGAACAAGATCAATATTCTGGTTCAGATCGCGATGGAGCCCTATCCCGCGCTCACGAAGATGGGCGTCCCGATGATCTGGAAGTGGGTGAAGACCGACGAGCAGCGGCGCGTGCTGGAATTCCTCATGGCCGAGCAGGTTTTCGGACGCCCGTTCCTGGGACCGCCGGACATTCCGGCCGATCGCCTTGGCGCGCTGCGCGAGAGTTTCATGGCCACAATGAAAGACCCCGAGTTCCTGGCGGAAGCTGCAAAGCTCGGCATCGAGGTCGATCCCGTCACCGGTGAGAAATTCGAGACCTTGATCAAGCACGTTGCCTCGTCACCACCCGCCATTGTCGAAAAGGCCGTGAATGCCTTGAAGAGGCCCTGAGCGACAAGACGCTGCTATCGAAGCAATTGACTAGCCCACCTCCAGCCAAGTACTGGATGGCGCTTGCTTCCGGCATCCCGTCCCCGGGGGCGCCGCTATTCCACGATAGATCAAGGTCTTACCGATGAACTCTTTGAGCGATTCCTTGCCGTCCTACGTCGTGAACCCGCCTGTCGTCACGTCGCTGCCGGTGCGCGGCACCAAGGCGCGTTTCCCGATCCGGCGCGTCTACTGCGTCGGGCGCAACTATGCCGCCCACGCCATCGAGATGGGCCGCGATCCGAACAAGGAGCCGCCGTTCTTCTTCCAGAAGAATCCGGACAACGTGATCCTGGCCGGCGAGACCTTTCCCTATCCGCCGCTGACCAACGACCTGCACTTCGAGATCGAGCTCATCGTCGCGCTCGGCAAGGGCGGCACGAACATCACGACCGACAAGGCGCTCGAGCATGTCTATGGCTACGCCGTCGGGCTCGACATGACGCGGCGCGATTTGCAGAACCAGGCGAAGGACCTCCAGCGCCCCTGGGAAGTCGGCAAGGCGTTCGAGAAGTCGGCGCCGATCGGCGAGATCATCCGCGCGTCCGAGATCGGCCATCCCGACCAGGGCGCGATCTGGCTCGACGTCGACGGCAAGCGCCGGCAGACCGGCGACCTCAACCAGCTCATCTGGAAGGTCCCCGAAGTGATCCAGCACCTGTCGGCGCTCTTTGAGTTGGCGCCCGGCGACATCATCATGAGCGGCACGCCGGCCGGCGTCGGCGCGGTGAAGAAGGGCGAGGTGATGCACGGTCACGTCGACGGCGTCGGGGACATCAAGGTCCCCGTCGGCTGAGCCGACACGAATTCAAGATCGGCTGAGCCGCGGCGGATCAAGATCTCCTGATCCGCAGCGTCGGCGCGGCCATCACTGCTGGGGAATCTTCGCGTCGGCGATCACCTTGCGCCAGCGGGCCTCGTCGGCATCGTAGGTCTTCTGCAATTCCTCCGGAGAGCTGGCGCGCGGATCGACCGCCAGCTCCTGGAACCGCTTGCGCACATCGGGCGCCGCCAGCGCCGCCGCGACCTCCTTGTTGAGCTTGAGCACGATCTCGCGGGGCGTCTTGGCCGGCACCACGAACCCGTTCCAGGAGACGATGTTGTAGCCCGGCACGCCGCTCTCGGCGATCGTGGGTACGTCCGGCAGCGACGCCGCCCGGCGGTCCGACGAGACCGCCAGCGCCCGCAACGTGCCGGCGCGCACCTGTTCCAGGACGCCCGGCAAGGTTTCGAAGCCGGCCTGGATATTCCCGGACAGGAGCCCCGCGACCACTTCGCCCGTGGTCCGGAACGGAACAACCGGCACGCTCAGCTCCGCCATCGAGTTGAACAGCAGCGCCGTCAAATGCTGCGCGCTGCCGGCGCTGATGGTGCCGACGTTGAACTTGCCCGGCTCTTTTTTTGCGGCAGCGATCAGATCGCCGACCGTTTTCAACGGACTGTTCTTGCCGGCCACGATCACGAAGTCGAAGGAGCCCATGTTGGACACCGCCGTGAAATCGCGCCGCCATTCGTAGGACATGCTTTTGAAGATCGACGGGCTGATCGCGTTCTGCCCGCTCACCAGCAGCATGGTGTGCCCGTCGGGCGCCGCGCGCGCCACCGACGCGGCCGCGGCCATGCCGCCGGCGCCGGGCATGTTCTCGACGACCACCGGCCTGCCGAGCGAATCCTGCATCTTCTGCGCGACCGCGCGCACCGTGATGTCGCCCAATCCCCCGGGCCCGAAGCCCACCACGATTTTCATGGGACGGCTGGGAAAATCCTGCGCCAATGCCGGAAGCGTCGTGCCGAGCAATGCGAACAGGCCGGCCAATGCAGGCGCGAGGCGAAACCAACCCATGCGATCCTCCCCGTTTTGCGGCGCATGATGGCCGCATTTCTCCGCACTCGCAACGCGTCCCGCAGCCGGGCTCCTGCGGACCCCTTGCACGGTCGTGCGGCGGACGTGATGATGACGCCCCGATGACGAAGCACCTCTTGCATGCGATCTGTGTCGCGACCTGCGTTTCGGCTGCCGCTCCGGCGGTTGCGCTGACGCCGCGGGATCTTGCCGGCTGGTGGCTTGCGGTTGACGGGGTCTTTCCCGCGCTCGACAAGAGCGGTGCGGTTTCGGAAGAGCTTCTGGTGATTGCGGCGGACGGCGCCATCGAAGATCGCGCGATGTCGTTCCGCCATGCCTCGCCATTCGTCTGTGCGAAATCGAAGCTGTGCAGCGACGCGCCGCTGATGGCGCGCGCGCGGCTGACGGTCGACGGCGACAAGCTGGCCTTCGCGGACCGCACGAGCGCCGATGGCGTTGCGCCTGAGCTGGCGGCGGCCGCGTTGACGGCGACGCCGTCCTGGACGGTCGCGCTGTCGGCCGGCAACGCATTCATGACCTTGCGGGCGGGCGGCGTGAGCCGATCGCTCGCCCGCATCGATCCCGACCGGTTGCGGCGGCTGCGCGCCGGGCTGATGACGGCGGGATTGCCGGCCGACAAGCATTGGCGCTGCTTCCTCGCCAATGCGACCGCCGCCGATGCGGCGTTTGCGCCGTTGCGCAAGGGCAAGCACACGGCGCCGCCCTTCCTCGCGGACTATCTGCGCATCGCGAGCTACCGTTCGTCGCTGGCCGGGATGGGTGCGCTGTCGACCGCCGACGATCCCGATGCCGAGCGCCGCGCGCTCGCCAGCGCGCCGGTAGAGACGCTGATGGTCGAGCGCTTCAAGGACGTCGACACGCCGCGTACGGCGGCGGACGCGCGCCGCTATCGGGCGCAAGCCGCGTTCATCGACCAGCGCGCCAAGAACGTGAGCCCGCAGGAGGCGAACGTCATTGCGGGCGGGCTCAACGGCGGTGTTCCGGTCACGGTGTTCGCCACCGGTCCCGAATATTCCGCGCTGGCCCGCGTTGCGAGCCGTGACGGGGACGCCAAGCGGCTGTTCTGCGCGGAATGAAAACCGTGGCGGCAGAGCGCACACGCCGCGCGCGCCTCCGATGACGGCTCCGCAAAGCCGCCTGTTTGCGCCCGCCCTTGCGTCGATCTCGCTGATCGGGCCGCTGGTCAT
Source organism: uncultured Alphaproteobacteria bacterium (assembly GCA_963785745.1). Lineage (GTDB taxonomy): Bacteria > Pseudomonadota > Alphaproteobacteria > Rhizobiales > Xanthobacteraceae > VAZQ01. Next base: position 115,039 of record CAWAWR010000021.1, on the reverse strand, counting down.
TCACCTGTATCTGCCGGTCATTCCCGCGGTGAAGGTTGCCCTTGGCCTCTCCGATGCAGAGGCGCAGCTCACATTCAGCGTTGCGCTTTTCTGCATGGCGTTTGCGACCCTGGGCTATGGCGCGTTCTCGGACCGGTACGGGCGCCGGCCGCTCTTGCTCTCGGGACTGAGCCTGTTCCTGTTCGGCAGCGTCGTCGCCTTCATGGCCGAGTCGGTCTTCACGCTTCTGCTGGGTCGATCGCTGCAGGCTGTCGGCGCCGGATGCGGTGTGACGCTTGTGCGAACGATCGCGTCCGACGTGTACGGCCCGGGCCGTCTGGTCAAAGCCATCGCGTATCTGACAATGTTCTACACGATGGGCCCGATGATCTCGCCGATTGTTGGCGGTATTCTCATCGATGCGCTGGGATGGCGGAGCGTCTTCGGCTTCGCACTGCTTGCCGGAAGCTTGATCCTCACGAGCGCCTATATCGCGGTGCCGGAGACGCGCCCGCCGGACCGCGCTCCACAAAAAAATCTATTCCGAAGCTATATCGAGCTGTTGTCTCAGGCGCGGTTTATGTCGTTCGTTCTGCAAGGCGGATTCAACACCGGAACATTTCTCGTTCTGGCGACGGCCGCGTCCGGTTTCATGAAGGAATTGCTCAACCGTCCTTCGGCGGAATTTGGATTCTATTTCCTGCTGTTTCCGTTTGGCTTCCTGGTTGGAAACTTCATATCCACAAGACTGAGCGGGCGCGTTGTCAATGAGATGATGGTGCTGGTGGGATCGTCGATGTCGTTGGCTACCGTATGCGTCTTGGCGGCGGTTCTTTTCTACGGGCACATGTCGCCGCTCGTGCTTTTCATTCCCGGCTTCTTCATTACCTTCTCGCAAGGAATTTCGCTGCCGTTCGGTCAGGCCGCCGCCATGGCGGTCAATCCACGGCTTGTGGGGATGGCGGCCGGCCTCGGCGTGTTCATGCAGCATTTTGGCGGCGCCGCCTTTGCCCAGTTCTATGGCTTCGTATCGAGCGGGACGCCGGGGCCGATGATCATGACCATGCTCATCACCTCCGTGCTCTCCGTGGTGGTCGCGGCGGTTCCGTTTGCCATGCTGATGCGGGACAGAAAATCCCGTCCCGACGCGGATTAACGTTAGCTGCGGTGTGACGGTACCGCGCGGCCGTTCGTTCTTGCTGTGGCCGCTGAAATCGCGGATTGTCGGGTTGGCAAAGCCGGGGAGTGGCGATGCTGAAAGTGGGGACGTGATGAAAACAAAAACGGGATTCCGCGCGCTGCTGACGATGGCCGCGCTGCTCGCGACGGTGGCCGCAGCCGATGCCCAGCCGACGGCCGATCCGCGCGTCGCGGACATCGTGCGCGCGGGCAAGGTTCGCATCGGGCTGCACCTGCCGCAATTCGTCCAGGACAAGAAGACCGGCGAGATCCGCGGGAGTGGGACCGGCACGGTGATCGTGCCGATCGCGCAGGCGCTGGCGGACCGGCTTGGCGTCAAGCTGGAGCTTGTCGGGCATTCGGCGCCGCCGGTGCTGATCGATTGCCTCAAGGCCGGCGATTGCGACATGGGATTCCTGGGCTTCACGCAAGCGCGCACCAAGAACGTCGACTACGCGACGCCGCATATCATGGTGCCGTTCACCTATCTGGTACCGGCGAACTCGTCGATCCGTTCCATCGCCGATGCCGACAAGCCGGGCGTCCGCATCGTCGGCGTCCGCAATCACGCCTCGACCCACGCGCTCCACGACGTCATCAAGCACGCCACGATGATCGACGTCGAAATTCCGGATGAAGCATTTGAGCTGGTGCGTTCCGGCAAGGCGGACGCCTATGCGTCGCCGCGCCCGCCGATCCTGGAATACGCCAAGCAACTTCCCGGCTCGCGCGTGCTGGACGGACACTATGGCGCCAACATCCAGGCGATCGCTTTCAACAAGGGCCAGGCCGCGCGGCTCGCCTATGTCAGCGCGTTCGTCGAGGACGCCAAGGCATCGGGGCTGATCCAGAAGGCGATTACCGCCGCCGGCGAACGCGGCATCGTGGTGTTCCCGCAGGACAGCCCGATCCTGACCGGCACGGTCCCGGGCGGCGTGAAGCACTAACGCGCCAGCGCCCGCGCCATCCCGGCGATGATGTCCTCGAAATCGGCGAGCGCGTTCAGCCGCGGCTGCGCGGCGAGGTGCGGCGTGAGGACGACGTTTTTAAACTGCAGAAGCTCGTCGTCGTCGCGCATGGGCGCCTGGTAGAGCGGATCGAGCGCGAAGCCACCGAGCTTTCCGGACTTCAACGCCTCGATCAGGGCCGCGCGGTCGATCACGTCCGGCCGCGACACGTTGACGATGAAGGCGCCGGGCTTCATGCGTGCGAGCTGGGCGGCGCCGATGATGTTTCTTGTCGATGGACCCTCGGGCAGTTGCGGGATCACCCAGTCGGCCTCGGCCAGGAGTGTGTCGAGCGGCGCATAGGCGACGCCGAGCGCGCGCTCGTCGGCCTCTTGCAACTGGCGGCGCTGGAAATAGAGAACCCGCATGCCGAAGGCGACCGGCGCGGATCGCGATCTCGCGTCCGATCTCGCCGAGCCCGATCAGCCCGAGCGTCGCACCGTGGAGCAGGCGGATGCCGGGAACGCGTCCCCAGTTCGAATTGGGCGTATGCCGCCGGTCGAACGGCTTGTAGGGATGGCCTTCCTCGCCGAGTTTCGCGGCGCTGACGCGGCCGATGAAGCGGTTAAGCTTGCGCGCCTGCGTCAGCATCAGCGCGACCGCGTGCTCGGCGCAGGCGATGTTGGCGCGGCGGCGGATGGTCAGCACGGGCACGCTGCGTTCGGCGCAGGCGGCGGTATCGATGGTGCCAAGCCCGAGGCCGTATTTCTGCACGAACTTCAGTTTCGGCGCGGCGGCAAGCTCCTCGCGTCCGAACGTGAGCGCCTCGACCGCCACGCCGCGTGCGCTCGGCGAGCGCGCGCGCGCAATTCGTCCTGCGTCTCGACCATTTGCACACGGGCCGGGAACAGGCCGGGGACTGTCGCGCGCACGCGCGCGCAATAGTCGCCGAAGTCGGCCTCATGCGCGAAGAAGTCGGCAAAGGCGGCATAGCGTTCGACCGGCGTCGGATCGAGCACGACCTGCAGCACGCGCAGGAACGGATCGTCTTCGACGACGATAAGGGGTGCGTCCGGCACGGCGTTGCTCAGGGGTGATGCGGCTCGGGGTCGATCTGCAGCGCCTGGCCGACCCGCGTGTGCATGTTGTAGGTGCCGATCAGCACCGTCAGCTCGACGATCTGGCGTTCGTTGAAATGCTTGCGCAGCTCGGCGAACACGGCATCAGGCACGTCGATGTCGCGCGTCACGGCGTCGGCATAGGCGAGCGCGGCGCGCTCGCGCTCGTTGAAGAACGGCGACGCGCGCCAGTCGGCGAGGGCGGCGCACTCCTCCTTGGTCAGCCCCTCCGGCGCGGTGAGCTCGGGCACGTGCTGGTTCACGACGTAGGCGCAACGGTTGAGATAGCCGATCCGCACGATCACGATCTCGCGCAGGCGGCCTTCGAGATCGACCTTCCAGCGCACCACATTGACCAGATCGAGCCAGACGCTGGCGATGTCCGGGCTGTGCAGCAACAGCTTGTAGACGTTGATGACATTGCCGCGCCGACCCTTGCGGATGCGGTCAACCAGCGCAGGGTGGTCCGGACAATCCTCCGGCTGGAGCAGTTTTACGCGGGCCATGATGCTTCTTTCAGGACGGGATGGTTATTTTACACGGAACCGCTCGACGGCCGCTTCGTCAACCTCGACGCCGAGGCCGGGGCCTTGCGGCAGCGAAACGGCGCCGTCGCGGATCGGCAGCGGATGCCGCACGATGTCTTCGGCGAGATAGAAATGCGTGAGGCTCACGCCCCAGTCGACGTTCGGCACCGCGCAGGCGAGATGCACGGCGGCCGCGGTGGCGATGCTCAATTCCGCGATCTTCGCCGCGACGTTGACCTTGAGGCGCAGCCGCCGGCAGAGCTTCGCGGCCTCGTAGGCGGTCGTGAAGCCGCCGAGCTTGATCAGCTTGAGCGACACGCCTGCCGCGCCGGCGCGGGCATTGGCGGTGACGTCGGCCAGCGCATGGATGCTCTCGTCCACACCGATCGGCAGGCGCAGCTTCGCCAGCGCCTTGAGCCCGGCGAGGTCGTCATGCGGCAGCGGCTGCTCGACAAAGGCGAGCTTGGCCCGCCGCGTGCGCGCGACATAGCGCTTCGCATCCGCGAGCGTCAGTCCGCCATTGGCGTCGGCGCAGAGCGGCATCTTCCTGCCGAGCGCCTCGCGCACCGCGAGCGTCGCGGCGATTTCGTCGGCCACCGGCTTCACGCCGATCTTGAGCTTGAAGAAATGGAAGCCCTCGCGCTCCTTGGCCCGCGCTTCGGCGATGTCCTGCTCCGGAGTGCCATTGCCGAGGAGCCACATCGGCTTGACGGTCGTGCGCAGCGGCTTCGGCACGACGGCGTCGATGAGCCGCGTATTGCTCGCACGGCCCGTGAGATCGAGCAGCGCCATCTCGACCGCGGAATGCGCGCCGGTGTTGCCCATGAGCGCGCGCCGCAGCGCCGGCATGAGGGCAGGGCGGTCGAACGCGTCCTGCCCGATGAGCATCGGCGCCAGGTGATCGCGTACCGCGGCGACCAGCCCGCCCAGCGTGTCGCCGGTCATGGTCGGCGCGGAGGCGGCTTCGCCCCAGCCCACGCTGCCGTCCGCGGCCTCGATCCGCACCAGGATGTTCTCGGCCTTGGCGATGGTGATGCCCGACATCTTCATCGGGGTGTTGAGCGGCAGCGCCACCGGGATGGCGTCGACGCGCCGGATCGGCAGCGGCGAATGCGCTGCGGCGCCTTTTCCCTTTGACTGCGGCCGCTCCAACATCAATCTCTCCGCGCCGTCATTCCGGGGCCCGAGCGTAGCGAGGGAGCCCGGAATCCATAATTACGGTAAGTCCCTGTAGCACAGCGTTGCATGACGTTGCACTACGCAACGAGAAGGTGGGCCGGTGACGCTGGTCTATGCGCGCTACGATCACTTTGACGAAAATCGCGCGATGGCGGCGACGCTGGAACGCGAAATCAACCGCATCTTGGGTACCGGCACCGTCAGGGTTCGCACGGCGGCGTAGGCGACCGGCGCAAACCGTCAATAGTTGCGAGGGCGGCCCTGCGCCGCCCTTTTCTTTTGGCCGCCCATGTGCCGTATCGCGGCCTCGCGTGATCGGAAATTATTGAGCGCGATGAACGGCTCGCAGCGGCCGTGTCTGGAAAGTGTCCTCGAAAATTGCACCGCTACGGCGCGGAACCTAACCTTCGGGTAACCGGCCAACACCTTCGGACAATTGGCCCACGTCGCCACGGTGCTGGATGGTGAGGGCTTGCGGCTCCCGGCTCCGACATCCCCTGGGGTCGCACCTGACGGCCCCGTCGTTGGAGGCGACCGGCGGGGCCGTCAGCCGCCATCGCGTTAGCTAATGAACGGGTCATGCGCCATGCTCGAATTCCGCGACAAGGGCATCAGCGCCACGCAGATCGCCGTCATGAGCGGCGAGGTCGTCATCGCGAGCCTCTACAAAGCGACGCTGTCGGTGACGGCAGGACAGGCCATTGTCTGGAATTGGAGCTTCAAAATGACGGACGGTCCGCCCGGCTTCCGGCAGCACGGCACCGCGCTGTCATTCGATGAAGCTAAGACAGCGGTCGAAGAACAGTGGGCGCAATGGTTGGTGGCGGCGGGGCTGAGGCGCGATGGCGCGTAAGCCACCGATGACCGCGACGTTGGTCGAGCCTTTATCGCGCTAGACCTACCGCAACGACGACAAGCAATCCCGTGAACGCACACGAAATCACGAAAGCAAAGGCAGCAATCTGCGTCCATTCTCGAAATGACATGCTGACTTTCCCGGGGGCGCGACAGTCCTCAAAACAATATTCTCGGGGTTCGCGCGCTTCGCAATTACCGATAGTCATGGGGGTACTAGGGTCTGTACCCAGATAATGCATTGAATATTTTGAACGAACATGATTCACCGTGCTCGGAGGTGGTCATGCGATTTGATTTGAGCGACGACGAATGGGCACTTCTAGAGCCGCTGATGCCGAAGAGCCGAAAGAGCGCCCGCGCTGACGATCGAAAGATCATGAACGCTATATTTTACGTGCTGCGCACCGGCATGCCGTGGCGTGATCTGCCGGAGCGCTACGGACCATACACGACAGCATACAATCGCTTCAATCGCTGGTCTCGGCGCGGCATCTGGAAGCGGATCTTCGACGCGCTGGCATCAAAATCGCGCGACAGTCTGTATCTGATCGACAGCACGATCGTGAAAGCTCATCGCGCGGCAAGTGGAGCTAAAGGGGGGAGCAAAATCAGGCGATTGGCATTAGCCGCGGCGGTCGCTCCACGAAAATCCATGCCATCGTCGACAGCAAGGGTCGCCCGCTGAACTTCAGAGTGACGGGCGGGCAGGTCCACGACAGTCAGGTCGTTGGCGACGTGCTCGACACTCCCAGACCGCCCCTGGCCGTCACCGCCGACAAAGCCTACGACAGTCACAAAGTGCGCCAGCAGATCAAGGACGAAGGAGCTTTGCCCGTCATCCCCAGTCGCGGCAACGCCACCAAGAAAGCCTACTGTCCCAAGCGCTTCTATCGACGGCGGCACAAAATCGAAAACTATTTCTGCCGCATCAAAGATTGGCGACGTATCGCCACACGCTACGACAAACTCGCCCGAAACTTCCTGGCCGGCGCGGTCCTGGTCGGTGCACTCTACTGGATCAAGTTGTAAGTCCAGACCCTAATCCCTTCGTTTAGATTGCCGGGATATTAAGACACCATGGCCAAGCCACCGATGACCGCGAAGCTCGCGCGCACCATCAGCACCAAGGATGGCACGGTGCTGCGCACGCGCGGCGAGGCGGCGACGTACATGACCGGCTTGCCCGAACAGCGCGCCCACCGTGCCGCGTGGCAGGCTGCGGCGGGCGACTTGTTAACCGGCGAAGATGCCGAACGGCTCACGCGGCAGCTTGAGCTTGCGCTGATGCTCGACGGCTATCGGCGGTTTCGGTAAGATTTCAGACAACTCGAACGATGGGGCTCCACTTGAGATTTCAGGGCATATGCTATCGAGCGCACGATCCTAAGTGGTCGCACCTTCCTCTTTCGGGCGATGGCGCTGCGGCTACGGGCGGGCGTTTCAACCCGAAAGGAATTCCGGCACTCTATCTGAGTTTGAGCGTTGAAACTGCTCTCATCGAAGTAGCTGCCGCCAACCCGTTCACCTGTGGACCAGGCGTGGGCGGCAAAAATTGCGCAGAGATTTCAATATCGAGCACTCCCTTGGTAAGGGAGCGCGGGCGGCGTTTGACTGACAGCATTCAAAGAAATCAATGCTTTGACCGCGATGTAACGCTGATGTGCCATTAACGAGCCGCAAATCCGGGCACATCCGAGCACTAAATCCCGCTGAATTGAGCATGGAATTGGCTGGCGGGCGTGTCCCACCAACGACATTTCGTGGACCAACGCCGTTTTTGCAGAAGATTCAATCTAGAGCACTCCCTTGGTAAGGGAGCGCCGCACGGACTTGACTACTGCGTCGCTTGGATATCAACGACTTAGCTGTGCCGCAGCGTTAATGTGCCATAAGCGATATAGCAGCTTTTTAATGCCTCCGTGCGTCCTATGTTCATACGGCGTCGATTGTTCGGATGTCATCGATTTGCGCACGCCGGTTGTTCGTCGGCGCAGTGCTATCGCGCTTGCAGAACTAAGATGCGACTGGCGTTGGTACATTGCGAACAATTTCACGCCGCCTTCCTGGCGGGTGGCACAACGTCTTATCTCCGAAGGCTATGCCGGAATGCTCGTTCGAAGCTTTGCGCGCGGCGCAACTGCGGCAAACCAAAATCTAGTCATTTGGAAATGGAGCAATCGAGCACCACATCAAGTCAACGTGTTCGATCCGACGGGCGGCTGCCAAGAAACCAATCGTCCTGGACGGACTGATGGTTTCGCTGATCTGCGTCGTCAGCGGCTCCGCACTTGCTGCGTGCGCTCGCATCGCCGCCGAGACGCAGCGCAAATATCTGCGACCGCCCGATCTCAGTCGCGGGCGAGATACCAGCCGCTGGCGATTTTTTATGGGCGCGCCGTCTTGGCTTCGGCTTCACTGATCGCGTTTAATGGATCAGGCTCGAATTTCGACAAGCCGGCGTCTAGCAATCGTCGCAATAGCATCGCCGCCGCCTTGCGACCGCCAAGTCCGTCGTCCTGGTCGTCGATGGTGACCCAGCACGGTGGCCATTGCCACGGCCGCAGCTTCAACGAGCGAGACTGACAAAAGTATGACGCGAAGCGGCCGACCGCTTCCCAGCTTTCGCTTTTGAGCTTGCCGTCGATCTGCTGCCTGCGCCCGGCATCCTGCTCGCGGGCCAGCTTGATCGCGCGTTCTAGCGCCTCACGATCAACCCGCTTCATTGCCCCTCCAATTGCATCCGTTCGTAGTAGCTCGCATGCACCCGCCGGCGCGGTGTGTTCGGCTGACGGGCCTGTGGATTGAGCCGCAGCTTCAACGACAGCCCGATCAGCGCCTTGACCATCTGACCGTGGATCGCGATCCAGGGCGATGGTTTGCCATCGACGACAGCGCCGTTATCGGCCAGGGCGGCGGCAGCCTGTTCGGCGAGCGCGGTGCATTCAACGAAACGACAGAGCAGCGGCAGGTCGGAAGGCTGAAAATGCGCGGACGGCAACGACAGAACGAGATCGAGGAACAGCGCGGACTCGCGTGCGCCCAAATGTGAGGGCGGCGACAAGCGCGACGGTATCCCGGAGGGGGAAAAGACGGCGAGCGCGGCAGCGGATTTGCGCGGCATGGCATCGGCTCAGATTTGAGCACAAGTTCTGCGCCGGTTGCACGCGATGCGCAACAGGTCGCGGGCGGTTCACGTTCGGTTGGCGCTTGAGGGGACAAACCAAAAGTTGGAATTTCCGCCGCTACAAACCTTCGACACGTTGCAAAGATCGGGTGCAGCCGCGCGGGACTCTTGCCGACCTCGCGCGTCTTTTTCACCCGCCCCCCGGCCCGCAGAACGCGCGTATCGCGCTGCGTCTAGGCTGGGCAAAATCCAGGGTTCCCACATGTACGGAAGCGTACAATTTTGCTAATATCAGACATTAAAGTCCGACCGTTCGGGGGAGCATCGAGTAACCGAAACGTGGAGGGCGTCATGACCTCAACAGCCCACAGGTCCCATTGGGAATGGGTATGGATCGTTCCGCTGAGCTTGCTGCTATCCGCAGCGTTCACCACTGCGGCGCTTGGATTGGTGCTTGGATTGGTGGGTCTTAAATTGCTGTGATCAAGCCGCGTCCGAGCCAGCCAGAACCACGTTTCTATCTGCGCAGGATCGTCCAAGTCCCGGCCAGTACGCTAGCGCCGGCTACGGCGACCGCCACGTAAAGGGCAACCTCCGCCCAATCCATCTGCATCACCTTGGGGTTGAGAGAAACCCTAACCCCGAACCGGCCGTATGACGCGGTGCGATGGGATGTAATCATATACCTTCGCTAAAATGACGTGCGCGCGTGACGTTTAAAGACAAATTTTTGGCAACTGGCAGCAAAGGACAAAAAGCCCGGATCGTTTATGTGCCTCTCTCGTAGGGGCAAAGTTTATGGAAACGGTATTTAACTGGATTGATGCTAGACCGCGCCGCCGTGTTGCTTTGCGCGTGGCCATTTACAGTCTGCTTCTGTGGTTGACGATCTATGTTGTATATTTGTTGGCCTTCCATTTTTCTGATGATACGGGCGGCCGGCCTCTCTTGCGCGATCAGTTCACGCTGCGGGACAGCGGCGGCAAGCCGAGCGCCTGCGCATGATCGGCGGCGCGTGCCTCGCGTAAGGCCGCGCACTCACTCCCGAGCTTGGCGACCTCGATCTTGGCCTCGCGCAATTCCTCCCGCAACGTGCGCAGGGTGGTCTGCATCCGGGCTCGCGGGCAAAAGCCCGCGCCCCGGAATGACAAGATCGAGGGAGCTTATACCTTGAACCGCGGGTCGAGATAGTCGCGCAGGCTGTCGCCGAACAGGTTGAAGGCGAATACCGCGAGGCTGATCGCCAGGCCCGGGAACAGGATCATCCAGGGCGCCTCGCGGTAGAAGTCGGCGGCATTGCCGGACAGCATCAGCCCCCAGGCCGGGGTCGGCTCGGTGACGCCGAGGCCGAGGAAGGACAGCGAGGCTTCGAGCAGGATCGCCTGCGCCATGAAGGCAGTGAACATGATCAGATAGGGCGCCACCACGTTGGGCGCCATGTGACGGAAGATGATGCGGCTGTCGGAGTAGCCGGCGGCGCGGGCGGCGTCGATATAGGGCATCACCCGGATCGTGAGCGCCGCCGCGCGCACCACGCGGCACACCCGCGGCACGATCGGAATGGCGATGGCGACGATCAGGTTGATGTCGATCCCGAACAGAACCACGGTCTTCAGCGCCGCCACCACGACCAGCGCCAGCACGATGATCGGGAACGCCAGCAGGATGTCCATGAAACGCTGGATCCAGTCGTCGATCCAGCCGCCGAAATAGGCCGAGGCGATGCCGAGGATGGCGCCGAGCGTCGAGCCGATGAACGACGAGGTCAGGCTGATCACCAGCGCGGTGCGCGCGCCGTAGATGATGCGGGAGAAGATGTCGCGTCCATACGCGTCGGTGCCGCCCCAATGCTCCCATGTGGGCGGCTGCAGGATGCCGGCGAAATCGATGTGCAGCGGGTCGTAGGGAGCGACCCATTCCGAAAAGATGCCGGCGATCGTCATCAACAGGATGATGACGAAGCTCACGGTCCCGAGCGGCTGCTGGGTTGCGAAGTCGATGACGACTCCGCGCGAGCGGCCGGAAGACAACGGCGCGGGGGGTGCGATGGCGGTCATGCCGTCACCCGTACCGGATGCGCGGGTCGAACACCGCATAGAGCAGGTCGACCACGAGATTGACGAAGACGTAGAAGGCGGCGAGCATCATCACCATGCCCTGGATCAGGGTGAAGTCGGAGCGCGCCACGCTCTGCACGAACAGCTTGCCGATGCCGTTGAGGTTGAACACCTGCTCGGTCACCACGAGCCCGCCGATCAGGAAGGCGAACTCGATGCCGATCACGGTGATCGCGGGCAACAACGCATTGCGCAGCGCATGCCGCGAGATGACCACCTTCTCGAACACGCCCTTGGCGCGTGCGGTGCGGATGTAGTCCTCGTTGAGCACTTCGAGCAGCGAGGACCGGATCATGCGTGCGACCACCGCGCAGTAGCGATAGCCCACCGCCATCGCCGGCCAGATGAGCTGGGTCAGGTTGGCGACCGGATCGACATAGATCGGCGTGAAGGTGATCGGCGGCAGCCAGTTCCAGAAATAGAGCAGGCCCATCATGATCAGCATGCCGAACCAGAACGACGGGATCGACAGGCCGCCAATGGTGACGATGCGAACCACATAGTCCACCCAGGTGCCGCGCATGAGCGCGGCCGTCGTCCCCAAGGGTATCGCGAGCAGTACCGCGAATAAGGTCGCCATGATCGCGACCTGCAGCGACAACTCCAACCGCAGCGAGATCTCCTCGGTCACCGGCCGCTCGGTCCACATCGAGATGCCGAGATTGAAGGTCGCGAGGCCGTACATGTAGTCGGCGAACTGGTAGATCAGCGGCTTGTCGAGACCCGAGCCGCTTGCGCTCGTAGTCCACCATCTCCTGCGAGACGGTGCCGCCGTCGCCGCGCAGCTTCACCTCGACGATGTCGCCGGGAATCACGCGCAACATGAAGAACACGAGCACCGCCACCCCGATCAGGGTCGGAATCATCATGAGCAGGCGGTGCAGCGTGTAGCGGAGCATCGTGTTCTTGCGTTGTCGGGCTTGTGCCTCTCCCCGCCGAAGCGGGGAGAGGGATAGAAGCGTTATTGATTCAGCCACACGGTTTCGAGCTGGGCGCCAAGGTTGTGGCTCGGCGACATCTCCCAGCCCATCAGTGTCTTGTGGGTCGGCACGATGCGGTGCCACCACAGGATCGGCTGCTGGTAGGCCTGCTCGAACACGCGGCGCTCGAACGCACGGACCATCTGCTTGCGCTTCTCGACGTCGGTTTCGCGGATGTGGGCGTCATAGAGCTTGTCGAGCTCGCGATCGATCGCGCGCGAGAGGTTTTGCGGCGAGCGGTCGAACGACAGGTACTTGGCGAGCGCGAGCGTCGAGTCGTCCATGAACAGGTTGGAGAAGTCGATGGCGACTTCGTAGTTTCCGGCGTTCAGCGCCGCGAGATAGGGCGAGGTTTCGAACTGCTTGTGGTCCGCCGTGACCCCGATCTGCCGCCACTGATCGACCAGGAAGATGCCGGCCGGGGTGTAGGGCTGGGCGACGGTGCGGTTATGCAGCACGAATTTCAGGTTCGGCACGCCGGCTTCCTTGAGCAGCCTGCGCGCTTCGGCGCGGGCCGCCGTCATGTCCTTGGAGTAGCCGGGAAGCTTGGCCAGTTCCTCGGGCGGCGTCGCCAGCGGCGAGCCCGGCCGGATCACGCCGCCCACCGAGCGCAGCAGCGAAATCTTCGACAGGCCGGCGCTGCCGCCCCAGCGGTCGATCGACATCAACAGCGCGCGGCGCACCCGCACGTCGTCGAACGGCTTCTTCTCGGTGTTGAAGGCGACCAGCAGGTTGAGCGTCCAGCTCTCTTCCTCGATGCGGATCTTGTCGCCCATCGCCCCGACCAGGCGGTCGCGCTCGGCCGGCGAGATGCCGCGGAACTCGCCGAGCAACTGCCCGCCTTGAACCGCGTTGAGCATGGCGGCGGCCTGCAGCGTGAACACGCCGCGGAAACCGTCGAGATAGGGCAAGCCCTTCTTGAAATAATTGTCGTTGCGGCGGCCGGTGACGTGGCTGCCCTTGACGTGCTCGCCGAAGGCATACGGTCCGGTGCCGTTGATCTTCGTGCGCGGCGCATTCGGATCGGCGGCCAGGTCCTTGGCCGAATAGATGCAATTCCACGGCGAGGCGAAGTGCTCGATCATCGAGGCGTTCACCGCCTTCATCTTGAAGATGACGGTCTGCGCGTCCGGCGTCTCGATCGTGCCGATATCCGCAAACGTCGCCTGGCGCGGCGACACCACGCCCTTCGGCGGGTTGCGCATGCGGTCGTAGGTCGCCTTCACGTCGTTCGAGGTGAGCGTCGTGCCGTCGTGGAACTTCACGTTCTGGTGGAGCTTGAACGTGTAGGTCATCAGGTCGGGCGCGATCGTCCACGACGATGCGAGGTCGCCTTCGATCTCGGGGAATTTCTTGAGATTGAAGCGCACCAGCGTCGAATAGAACGGCGCCGAGAAATGCAGCGTCGCGTAGGTCTCGCTGCCGTGGCAGTCGTAGTGCGGCGTCTCGGCGCTGATCGCAAAATTCAGCGTGCCGCCGCGTTTGGGCTGCTGCGCGTCCGCCGGCGCGACCGCGCCGCTCAGGACGAACGCAAGCATGCCGGCAAATCCAAGGACCGATTTCATGGTGTTTCCTCCATTCGTTGTCCCGGTGTTCAGGCTTTATGGCAGGCGACGACGTGTCGAGGTCCGATCGGTCGCACCTGCGGCACGATGCGCCGGCATTCCTCGTCGGCGATCGGGCAGCGCGTGTGGAACACGCAGCCTGACGGTGGATTCAAGGGTGAGGGGATCTCGCCCTTGAGGGCGCGCGGCGCACGCGCGCGCTCGACTCGCGGGTCGGGGATCGGCGCGGCGTCGAGCAGCGCCTTGGTATAGGGATGCTTCGGGTTGGCGTAGAGCTCGTCGCGATCGGCGACCTCGGCGATGCGGCCGAGATACATCACCGCCACCCGGTCGGAAATGTGCCGGACCACCGCCAGATCGTGCGCGATGAACAGGTAGCTCAGATTGAGCCGCGACTGCAGGTCTTCGAGCAGATTGATGATCTGGCCCTGGATCGACACGTCGAGCGCGGACACCGGCTCGTCGCAGACGATGAAGCGTGGCTCGAGCGCCAGCGCACGCGCGATGCCGACGCGCTGGCGCTGGCCGCCCGACAACTGGTGCGGATAGCGCTCCGCCATGTAGTCGAACAGGCCGACCTGCCGCAGCAATTCGGCGACGCGCTGTTCCTCGTCCTTCTTGTCCTTGACCAGGGAGTAGACGTGCAGCGGCTCGCCGATGATCTGGCCGACGGTCATGCGCGGGTTGAGCGACGAATACGGGTCCTGGAAGATCACCTGGATGCCGCGGCGGATTTCGCGCATCTGCTTCGGCGAGCTGTGCGTGATATCGACGCCGGTGAAGCGGATCGTGCCCTCGGTCGGCTCTTCGAGCTTGAGGACGGTGCGGCCGACGGTGGTCTTGCCGCAGCCGGATTCGCCGACGAGCCCGAGCGTCTCGCCCGGCGCGATCGAGAACGAGACGTCGTCGACCGCCTTCACCGTCGCGATCTTCGAGGAGAAGAAGCCGGAGCCTGAGAGCGGCACCGCGAAATACTTGCGCAGGGAGTTCGACTTCAGGATCGGATCGGCGGATTCGGTGGTGGTTGCGGTCGCGGCGGACTTGGCCGGCGGCAACGCCTGCACCAGCGTGCCGGCGACGATCTCGTCGGCGCGGAGGCAGGCGGTGGCATGGCCGGGCGCGAGATCGCGCAGGATCATGTCGGTCTGCACGCAGGCGTCGAGACGGTAAGGACAGCGGGGCGCAAAGCGGCAGCCCGGCGGCGGCGAGCGCAGATCGGGCGGCAGGCCCTCGATGGTCTCGAGCCTGACGCCGCGCGGCAGATCGAGCCGCGGCACCGAGCGCATCAGGCCGATGGTGTAGGGGTGCAGCGGCCGCAGGAAGACGTCGTCGGCGGTGCCTTGCTCGATGATGTGCGCGGCGTACATCACGTTGACGCGGTCGGCGTAGCGGGCGACCACGCCGAGATTGTGGGTGATGATGATCAGCGCGATGTTGAGCCGCCGCGACAGATCCTTCATCAGCTCGAGGATCTGCGCCTGGATGGTGACGTCGAGCGCGGTGGTGGGCTCGTCGGCGATGATGAGCTTGGGATTGCAGGCGAGCCCGATCGCGATCATCACGCGCTGGCGCATGCCGCCGGAGAGCTGGTGCGGATACTGCTCCAGCCGGCGCTCGCCGTCGGTGATGCCGACGAGCTGTAAGAGCTCCAGCGCGCGCGACTTCGCCTGCGCGTCCGTCATCTTCAGGTGGATGAACAGCGGCTCCATGATCTGCTCGCCGATCGAGAGGACCGGATTGAGCGACGTCATCGGCTCCTGGAAGATCATCGAGATGTCGCGGCCGCGGATTTCGCGCATCTCCTCGTCGGACAATTCGAGCAGGTCGCGGCCTTCGAACAGCACGCGCCCCTTGGTCACGCGGCCGGCGGGCTTCGACAGGAGGCCCATGATGGCGAGCGACGACACCGATTTGCCGCAGCCGGACTCGCCGACGATGGCGACGACCTCGCCGCGATTGACGGTGTAGGAGATGCCGTCGACCGCGTGCACGACGCCGCGCGAGGTGTCGAACTGCACATGCAGGTCCTCCACCGCCAGCAGCGGTGTCGGCGCACTCGGCGCCGCGGCGTCGGATGACACCGCAGCCCTGTCAGCCCGCGTTTGGTCCAGCAACGTTTCCTTCCGGCGCGGCGAGGTGATCGTTTTTTGATTGCGTTTGGTGACAGCCTATACCGGATCGAAACCGGCTGAACCACCCCGTAGCAAATTGCCGCGCCTGTCCGGCAGTTGTCGCCTTGCCCTTATTTATCGGGCATTTCCGGCGATTGTGCCCGGCGCGCGTCGGGGCGGGCTTTTAGACTATGGTCGTAGTCGGGCCGTGCGGCTGGGAGCGTCCCCTTCGCAGAAGCGAAGATGC
Organism: uncultured Alphaproteobacteria bacterium; assembly: GCA_963785745.1. Taxonomy (GTDB): domain Bacteria; phylum Pseudomonadota; class Alphaproteobacteria; order Rhizobiales; family Xanthobacteraceae; genus VAZQ01. Next base: position 99,108 of record CAWAWR010000021.1, on the reverse strand, counting down.
CGCACTACGCCAACAGAACGCGGGTCACGTCTTCGCCGGTTTCCGTGTCGAGCACGACGAAATCGATGTTGCGGAAGGCCCACTCGCGCAATTCATCGATCGACCGAAGTTCCAATTCTTCGTCGAACAGGACGGCGCGTTGCGTAAATCTGTGTCGGTGAAACTTGACGATCCGGCGCATCCTACTCTCCGATCTCCCGCAGGATCTCTTCGGTGTGCTCGCCGAGGCGCGGCGAGGGCCGCTCATGCGCCATCGGCCGCCCGCCGATCACCAGCGGCGTACGCACGCCGGGGATCGTTCCGCCCTTGGCGGCGGCGCTCGGCAGGTTGAGCTTCACGCCGCGGTGGATCACCTGCGGATCGCTGAACACCTGATCGAGCGTGTTGATCGGGCCGGCCGGCACGCCGACCGCTTCGAGCTTCGCCAGGATGTCGGCGCTGGTCATGCGCTTGCAAAGCTCCGTGAGCCGGGCAACGAGCACCTCGCGGTGCGCCAGCCGGCTCTTGTTGTCCTTGTAGTCCGGATTTTCCCCGAGCGCCGGCTCGCCGAGCACGCCGCACAGTTTCACGAACTGGCTGTCGTTGCCGGTGGCGATGATGATGTGGCCGTCGGCGACCGGGAACACCTGATAAGGCACGATGTTGGGATGCGCATTGCCGATCCGCACCGGCAGCTCGCTGGAAACCAGATAGTTGAGCGCCTGGTTGGCGAGCATGCCGACCTGCGTGTCGACCAGCGCGCCGTCGACCAGCGTGCCGCGGCCGGTCTTGTCGCGCTCGTGGATCGCCGCGAGGATGCCGACGACGGCATAGACGCCGGTCATGATGTCGGCGATCGGAACGCCGGCGCGCGTCGGCTCGCCATCGGCATCGCCGGTCAGGCTCATGAAGCCGCCGATGCCCTGCGCCATGAGATCGTAGCCGGCGCGCGATGCATACGGACCGGTCTGCCCGAAGCCGGTGACCGAGCAGTAGATCAGGCGCGGGAATTCCTTCGCCATGCTCTCATAGTCGAGGCCGAACTTCTTCAACCCGCCGACCTTGAAGTTCTCGATCAGCACGTCGGAGCGTGCGGCGAGCTTCTTCACCAGGCGCTGGCCTTCCGCGGTCTCGAAGTCGAGCTCGATCGAACGTTTGCCGCGGTTGGCGCCATGGAAATAGGCGGCGCCGAGATGGCTGCCGTCGGCCGCCGGCACGAAGGGCGGGCCCCAGCCGCGGGTGTCGTCGCCGGCGCCCTTGCGCTCGACCTTGATCACGTCGGCGCCCAGGTCGGCCAGAAGTTGTCCCGCCCATGGCCCGGCCAGGATGCGGGCGAGCTCGAGGACACGCAGACCGGTCAGCGGACCCGGCATGGATTATTCTCCTTAACGCTAATGTGGCGCCGACCAAGATTGCGCCCCGAATCGGTGCTTCTCTGGCGTGCCGGCAAGAACTTGTCCAGACCTTGGGCGTTAGAGTGCCGGCGGTGGTGAATTGCCTGTTCTTCAGGACGTACCTATCTCTAATGGCCGGCATAGCGACGGAATTGCACCCGTGAACAGCTCATTCTTCGGCGACATGCTGCAGACGATCGCAGACCGCGGCCGCGCGCTCATTGCCCGCGACCGGAGGCCGCTGTCCGAGCAGCGTTCGGCCAATCTGGTCGACCTGTGCGAGCAGCTCCTATCGGGGCGCGGCGAAGCCTCGGGCGTGGCGCTCGCCAGCGAGATCCTGGCGCGCTACGCGGAGTTGACCTCCGGGGCGCGGGTCGCCTTTTTCGAGAGTCTCGCATCGAAATTCGGGACCGACCACGAGCGGCTCGCCGCCGCGATCGAGACCTGGCGCGCAAACCCGTCGGACGTCACTGCCGCGGGTATCCACGTCGCGGCCGAACCGCGACGGCAGGAATTGCTGCGGCGGCTCAACCTTGCGCCCGGCGGCACCGCTGTGCTGGTGCGGATGCGCGAGCAACTCCTCGATGCGCTCACCCGCCGCGACGACCTTGCGGCGATCGACCGCGATTTCGTTCACATGTTCTCGTCGTGGTTCAACCGCGGCTTCCTGGTGTTGCGCCGGATCGACTGGTCGACGTCGGCGAGCATCCTGGAGCGGATCATCCGTTACGAGGCGGTGCATCGCATCCACGGCTGGGATGATCTGCGCCGGCGCATCGATCCGCCGGACCGGCGCTGCTACGCCTTCTTCCACCCGGCGCTGGTCGACGATCCGTTGATCTTCGTCGAGGTTGCGCTGACGCGCGAGATCCCCGGCGCGATCGACCCGATTCTCGCAGTCAATGGCGAGCCGGTCGACTCGCAGCCGCCGACGACGGCGGTGTTCTATTCGATCTCCAACTGCCAGCGCGGGCTCACCGGCGTCTCGTTCGGCAACTTCCTGATCAAGCAGGTGGCCGAGGAGATTGCGCGCGAATATCCGAAGGCCACGCGCTTCGTCACGCTGTCGCCGGTGCCGGGATTTGCCGGGTGGCTGCGCCGCGAGCTGGCGGCGGAGAATTCGAAAGCCTTCAAGCCGGAGGATCGCGACGCGCTGACCCAGGTCGAAACCGCGGGTTGGTGGCAAGGCGATCCGGAGCCGCTCAAGGACCCGGTATTGCGCGCCGCGGCGTTTTATTTCCTCCACGCCAAGTCGCGCAACGGTGCGCCGGTCGATCCGGTCGCGCGTTTCCATCTCGGCAACGGCGCGCGGCTCGAGCGGATCAACTGGCTTGCCGACATGTCCGAGAATGGCCTCGGTCAATCGCACGGGCTGATGGTGAACTATCTCTACGACCTCGACGACATCGAGAAGAACCACGAAGCCTTCGCCCAGCAGCGCACGGTCGTGGCGTCGAACGCGGTGACGAAGCTGGTGAAGGCGCCGGCCTTCGACCTCACTTCGTTTGTGGGCTGATCAAGACTTCCCATACACCGGCACGATCGCGCCGCGCGTCACCTTGTTGTCAGGCGATGCCAGGAACAGGATCGTCGCTGCGACCTCCTCGACCTTCGGCCAGGCCGCGTGATCCGCTTTCGGCATGGCCTCGCGATTGATGCGCGTATCCAGGATCGACGGCGCGACCGCGTTGACCAGGATGTTTGACTTGGCGACTTCCTCCGCGAGCGCGACCGTGAGCGCGGCGACCGCGGCCTTGCTCGCGGTGTAGGCGGCCATGCCGGCGCCGCTGCGCCATTCGAGCGCGGGACGCGCCGCGATGTTCACGATCCTTCCGCCCGCGCCGGTCCGTGCGATGGCGTTGACCGCGGCCCGGCAGCACAGGAAGGCGGTGACGAAATTCATGTCGACCTGCTGCATCAGGTCGGACCGCGTGGTCTCGGCGACCGGCTTCATGGCGAAGCCGCCGGCGATATGGATCGATGCCCACAGCGGCGACACGTCGCCGAACAGGCGGCTGACCGACGCCTCGTCGGACAGATCGGAGACCGGGACCAGCTTGACCTGGGCATGGCCGCGCAACGGGAAGCGTTCGGCTTCCGCCGCTTCCACATAGGGGACGTGGCAGATGGCGCCGGCCTTGACCAGCGCATCGGCGACTGCGGTCCCGAGCGCGCCGGTCCCGCCGGTCACGACCACATGGCGATCGGAGAAGTCCATCGTTGCTTGCTCCCGCCGGTCTGCTCGATCATAGCTCTCAGCACCAACCTTGCAAGTCCGTCTTGAGTGGCGACGGGTGCGCCGCGCGATGCTCACCCCGGGAGCGAATCAGGATCATGAGCGATTTCGACCTCGCCATCGTCGGGGGCGGCATCAACGGCGCCGGCATCGCCCGCGATGCGGCTGGGCGCGGCCTGCGCGTGCTGCTGGTCGAGCAGAACGACCTCGCGTCCGGCACCTCGTCGGCCTCCACCAAGCTGATCCATGGCGGCTTGCGTTATCTCGAGCACGGCTGGCTGCGGCTGGTGCGCGAGGCGCTGATCGAGCGCGAGATCCTCTTGCGCATGGCGCCGCATCTGATCCGGCCGATGCGGTTCGTGCTGCCGATCGAGCCCGGCATGCGGCCGCGCTGGATGCTGCGGCTGGGGCTGTTCGTCTATGACCACCTCGGCGGGCGCAAGCTCCTGCCGGCGACGCGCACGATCGATCTCGCGCGCGACCCGCTCGGCGTGCCGCTCAAGGGGCGCTACGAGCACGGCTTCGAATATTCCGACTGCTGGGTCGACGACGCGCGGCTGGTCGTGCTCAACGCGGTGGACGCGGCCGAGCGCGGCGCGGTGATCCGCACCCGCACCCGCTGCGTGCGCGTGGAGCGCGGCGCGGACTGGAAGCTCGTGCTCGAAGTGCGCGGACGGCGCGACGTCATGAGCGCCCGCGCTTTGGTCAACGCCACCGGTCCCTGGGTCGGCCCGTTCAGCGACACGGTGCTGCGCCGGCCGCCGTCCGGCAACGTCCGGCTGATCGCGGGCAGCCACATCGTGGTGCCGCGGCTGTTCGAGCACGATCGCGCCTATATCTTCCAGGCACCCGATGGACGTGTGGTGTTCGCCTTGCCGTTCGAAGGCGACTTCACCATGGTCGGGACGACCGACCGGGATTTCTCGGGCGATCCGGGCAAGATCGAAGCGAGCGCCGAGGAGATCGGCTATCTCTGCAAGATCGCAAGCGATCACTTCCGCACGCTGGTGACGGCGGCCGACGTGGTCTGGTCGTTCGCCGGCGTGCGCCCGCTCTATGGCGATGACGACGGCGACAAGCCGCAGGATACGCCGCGCGACTACGTGCTGGAGCTCGATCGGGCGGTCGGCGAGGCGCCGCTGCTGACGGTCTATGGCGGCAAGATCACGACCTACCGCCGTCTCGCGGAGGAAGCATTCGGCAAGCTCGCGCCACTCCTCGGCGCACGGCCGGACTGGACCAAGGGCACGGCGTTGCCGGGGGGAGATTTCGCGGTCGACGGCTTCGAGCGGCTGATCGCGGGGCTGCGCGCCTCCTGGCCGTTCCTGAGCGACGGTCACGCCCGCCGCCTCGTGCGCGCTTACGGCACGCGGGTCCGCAACATCCTGACTTCGGCGCGCAGCCTCGACGATCTCGGACCGAATCTCGGCGGCGGTCTGACCGGCGCAGAGGTCCGCTATCTGATGACGCACGAATGGGCGCAGACTCCGGACGATGTGTTGTGGCGCCGGACCAAGCTCGGCTTGCGCCTGTCGCGCGATGAGCGCTCAAGGCTCTCATCGTTCATGACCGGTGTGCTGGGCAGTGCAGGCTGAGTGGGCCTCGGCAAGACGCGTACCGGCCGCTCAATTTTGAGTATGGTAGTAAGGCGATCCAATCTTCTCGGGCAGAGCGCCGTGCCGGATTATCTCCTCGCAATCGATCAAGGCACCACGTCGACGCGCGCCATCGTGTTCGATGCCGCGCTCAAGCCGGTTGCGTCCGCGCAGCAGGAATTCAAGCAGATCTATCCGGGGCCGGGACAGGTCGAGCACGACCCGGAGGAAATCTGGGCAACGACGGTCGCCACCGTGCGCGCCGCCATGGCGAAGGCCGGCACGGCCGCGACCGCGATCGCCGCCATCGGCATCACCAATCAGCGCGAGACGACCGTCGTCTGGGACCGCGCCAGCGGACGGCCGATCCACAACGCCATCGTGTGGCAGGACCGGCGCACCGCGGACGCCTGTGCAACGCTGCGGCAGCAGGGCCACGAGGCGTCGGTGTCCCGGCGCACGGGGCTGCTGCTCGACCCTTATTTCTCAGCAACCAAGATCGCCTGGCTGCTGGAGCATGTGGACGGCGCGCAGGCGGCGGCAGAGCAGGGCAGGCTGGCGTTCGGCACGGTCGACAGTTTCCTCTTGTGGCGGCTGACCGGCGGCAAGCTGCACGCGACCGATGCGACCAATGCGGCGCGGACGCTGCTTCTCGACATCGGCAGCGCGAGGTGGGACGCGGATCTGTGCAAGCTGTTCGGCGTGCCGTCGTCGCTATTGCCGGAGGTCCGCGATTGCGCGGGTGACTTCGGCACGACGGCGCCGGAGCTGTTCGGCGGGCCGATCCGGATCCTCGGCGTCGCCGGCGACCAGCAGGCGGCGACGGTCGGGCAGGGATGCTTCCGCCCCGGCATGATGAAATCGACCTATGGCACCGGCTGTTTCGCGTTGCTCAACATCGGCGAGACGCCGGTTGCGTCGAACAACCGCCTGCTGACCACGATCGCCTATCAGCTCGGCGGCAAGCGCACCTATGCGCTGGAAGGCGCGATCTTCATTGCCGGCGCCGCCGTGCAATGGCTGCGCGATGCGCTCAAGATGATCACCGCCGCGCCGCATGTGAACGCGCTGGCTGCTGCTGCCGACCCGTCCGAACAGGTCTATCTGGTGCCGGCCTTCGTCGGGCTCGGCGCGCCGTGGTGGGACGCGAATGCGCGCGGCGCAATCTACGGACTCACCCGCAACGCCGGCATTGCCGAGATCGCACGCGCTACGCTCGAAGCGGTCGGCTACCAGACCCGCGATCTGCTCGACGCCATGCGCGCCGACTGGCCGGCCGCCGGCGACACCGTGCTGCGCGTCGATGGCGGCATGGCGGCGAGCGATTTCACGATGCAGTTCCTCGCCGATATCCTTGCCGCTCCGGTCGACCGTCCGGCCGTGATGGAGACCACCGCGGTCGGCGCCGCCTATCTCGCGGGGCTCGCCGCCGGCCTCTGTCCCGATCTGCCTGAATTCGCGGCGCGCTGGACCTGCGAGCGCCGCTTCATGCCGCAGATGGACGAGGCGACGCGGGTGCGCAAATTCGCGGGTTGGCGCGATGCGGTGGCGCGGACCTTAAGCGAGCGTTCAAGACCGTAGTTAATACATTGCTCCCGGCACGCGGCATGCCTTCGAAATCCTTTCCGCGCATGCAGCAAATTCTGCGGTGTCATTTTACGCGACCGAAATTCACATGTGATTGAATGAGGTTGTCGGCGACGCATGGGCCGGCGTGTTTTGGGCCGCGCGAATGCCGATCTCGTTGTCGAAAAGCGACGTCGAAGCGATGATTCAGGAGCTCAGCATCCTGATCGTCGACGACAATCAGTACATGCGCAAGGTCGTGCGCACGCTTCTCGTCAATATCGGCGTGCGCAAGGTCTACGAGGCGAGCGACGGCATTGCCGGGCTCGATGCCATCCGCATCGTGACGCCGGACGTCGTCATCCTCGACTGGGAATTGCCGCTGCTGAACGGCGCCGAATTCGTGCGGATCGTGCGGTCGCCCGGCGTGTTTCCGTTTTCGGACGTTCCGATCATCATGCTCTCTTCGCATGGCGAGCGTTGGCGCGTGATCGAAGCGGTGCGGATCGGCGTCAACGAATACCTGCGCAAGCCGGTGTCCGCCCAGGCGTTGCTCGACCGGCTGACGGCGATCGTCGCCAAGCCGCGTCCGGTGGTGCAGCTCGGCGATTATTACGGGCCGCAACCGCGCAACCTGGTCGGCGATCCGCTCACGGAACCATCGATCGCGCTGGCGCCCGACGGCACAGTGCTGAATTGATCTAACGCCGAATTCATCCGATAGTCCCGCGGGGACTAAGGATGAACCGCGGCGACAATCAACCTGACAATCCGGTACGGAAACGCGAGCGGTTCGCTCCGTGGAAGGATCCTGCTGCGCGGCCGCTGGCGCGCTTCGACGCCGTCAGCAAACATTTTTCCGGCGTGACCGCGGTCGACGGCGTCTCGCTCGACATTTATCAGGGCGAATTTTTTGCGCTGCTCGGGCCGTCCGGCTGCGGCAAGACCACGCTGTTGCGGATGCTCGCGGGCTTCGAAGCGCCGGATGCAGGCCGTATCCTGCTCGACGGCGAGGATCTGACCGGCGTGCCGCCGCATCGCCGGCCGGTCAACATGATGTTCCAAAGCTACGCGCTGTTTCCGCACCTCACCGTCGCGGGCAATGTTGCATTCGGGCTCAAGCAGGACGGCCTGCCGAAACAGGAGGTCAACGCTCGCATTGCCGAGATGCTGGCGCTGCTGCGGCTCGAAGGCCTCGAAGCGCGCAAGCCGCATCAGCTGTCCGGCGGCCAGCGCCAGCGCGTGGCGCTCGCGCGCGCGCTGGTCAAGCGCCCGCGCGTGCTGCTGCTCGACGAGCCGCTCGCCGCGCTCGACAAGAAGCTGCGCGGAGAGACCCAGTTCGAGCTGATGCGCCTTCGGGAACGATTGGGTCTTACCTTCGTGATCGTCACCCACGACCAGGAGGAGGCGATGACGGTCGCCGACCGGATCGGCGTCATGAACCAGGGCCGCCTGATCCAGGTCGCGACGCCGGCCGAAATCTACGAGCAGCCGAATTCGCGCTGGGTCGCCGGCTTCATCGGCGACGTGAACCTGATCGAGGGGCGCGTCGTCGAGTTCCGGCGTTGCCGGCACCACGATCGCCAGCGCGCCGGTCGCCTCGTTGCATGCGGCCGCGGCGCCCGAGGCCAAACCCGGCAACACCATCTGGGTCGCGCTGCGTCCGGAGAAGATCAGGATCACCCGCGATGCGCCGCCGCTCAGCGTCAACCGCGTCGAAGGCGAGGTCTGGGAGATCGGCTACCTTGGTGATTTCTCGGTCTACAAGGTGCGGCTCGCCGATGGCTTCGTGATCAATGCCGCCGCCGCCAACATGACGCGGCTCGTCGAGCGCGCCGATCGCCGTTGGCGATCGTGTCTGGCTGTCGTGGGCATCCGACGCAGGCTGTGGTGCTGACCCGATGACGGCGACATCGACATCGCGCCGATCTTCGCGCCGGTCCTGGGGGCAGCGGCTTGTCATTTTGATTCCGTATCTGTGGCTGGGCGCGTTCTTTCTGGTGCCGTTCCTGATCGTATTCAAGATCAGCCTGTCGGAATACGCGACCGCGCAGCCGCCCTATCTGCCGCAGCTCGACCTCACCGAAGGCCTCGAGGGGCTGCGAGAATTTTTCGCGGGCCTGTCGTTCACCGGCTACGCGCGGCTGGTCAGCGACTCGCTCTATCTCACGTCCTACGGACGCAGCCTCGGCATCGCGCTCGTATCGACGGCGATACTGCTGATGCTCGGATTTCCCATCGCCTACGGCATGGCGCGCGCGCCGCGGCGCTGGCAGGGCGTGCTGTTCATGCTGATCGTGCTGCCGTTCTGGACGTCGTTCCTGATCCGCGTCTATGCCTGGATGACGATCCTTCAGCGCGACGGCCTGCTCAACCAGGCGCTGCTCCTGCTCGGCATTGTCGATACGCCGCCGGTCTGGATCTCGACCGACACCGCGATCTTCATCGGCATCGTCTATACCTACCTGCCGTTCATGGTGCTGCCGATCTATGCCACGCTCGAACGCATGGACGAAACGCTGCTCGAGGCCGCGGCCGATCTCGGTTGCCCGCGCTGGAAGGCGTTCTGGCTGGTCACGCTGCCGCTGGCGCTGCCCGGCGTCATAGCCGGCTCGCTGCTCTGCTTCATTCCGATCGTTGGCGAGTTCGTCATCCCGGACCTGCTCGGCGGCTCCGGCGCGATGATGATCGGACAGACGCTGTGGCTCGAATTCTTCAGCAATCGCGATTGGCCGGCCGCATCGGCGGTCGCCGTGGTGCTGCTGGCGCTGCTGATCGTGCCACTGGTGATCTACCAGCATCTGCAGGCGCGGCGGCTGGAACGGGGAGGCTGACATGCGGCGCGGCCTCTCGGTCTTCAACGTCACGTCGGTCGCACTGGGGCTCGCGTTCCTCTATCTGCCGATCCTGATCCTGGTGATCTATTCGTTCAACGCGTCGCGGCTGGTCACGGTTTGGGGCGGCTGGTCGACGCGCTGGTACGTCTCGCTCCTCAACAATGAGGCGATGCTCGAAGCGGCCTGGGTCTCGCTGCGCATCGCCTTCCTGACCGCCTGCGCCGCGACCGTGCTCGGCACGCTGGCCGCGCTCGCGCTGGTGCGCGCCGGACGTTTCCGCGGACGGCTCCTGTTCAGCGGCCTCGTCTATGCGCCGCTGGTGATGCCAGAAGTCATCACCGGGCTTGCGCTGCTGTTGCTGTTTGTCGCGATCGAGATCGAACGCGGCTTCTGGACGGTAGCCATCGCCCACACCACGCTCACCATGGGCTTCGTCACGGTGATCGTGCAGGCGCGGCTCATCGGCTTCGACCGCAGCCTCGAAGAGGCGGCGATGGACCTCGGCTGTCCGCCGTTCCGCACCTTCATGACGGTGACGTTGCCGCTGATCGCGCCCGCGATCGCCGCCGGCTGGGTGCTCGCCTTCATGCTGTCGCTCGACGACCTCGTAATCGCGAATTTCGTCACCGGTCCCGGCGCGACCACGCTGCCGATCCGGATTTATTCGGAGGTACGCCTCGGCGTGCGGCCGGAGATCAACGCGGTCTGCACCATCATCATCGCGGTGGTCGCGCTCGGCATCGTCGCGGCGTCGCTGCTGACCAAGTTCACCGGCGCCAGGCAGGCCTCGACCGGCGCGCCGCTATAAGCGTCCGTCGATGCCGATGCGCGGGCGCGGCGGGCGGAACAGGTACATCACCAGCCACACCGGCACGATGACGATGGCGCCGAGCGTGATGTTCGGCATCGCCCACTCGATGCCGCGGCGTACAAGCTCGATCGCCTGCTCCGGCGAGAGGCCCAGTGCGCCGAGCAGCTTTTCAGCCGTGACGCCGAAATACGCCAAGCCGCTGCCGAGGATCAGCGAGGCAACCCCGAGCTTGACCAGTGTGCGTGCGAAATCGTCGAACATGGCCCCTGACGTTAGGCCAAAGCCGTTATCAGCCGGTTATCCCCGCTATCCTCCCGTTTTTTGGGAAGATTTTTGTTACCGAGCGGATTCCGCGGTGGCGGGGGGCGCTGCGGCGGTGGGCGCGGACTCCCCGGCGAGCGTCGGCGGCTGGTCGCGCTTGAGCCGGTTCCGCACCGCGTCGAGCAGGGGGGCGGCCGCCCCCGAGCGGCGGATCAGCATCTGGATATCCGGCGCCAGCAGCGGGTCGTCCCAGCTTCCCATCACCACGAACGGCAGTTGGAAGGGGTCGGAGGTGCCGCTGCCGAACAGGCTGGCGGTGCCCTTCAGGTCGAAGGCGCGCGACGGTATCGAGGTGGTGCCTGCCACGCCAATCTGCATGGTCGGCGACTCGATCCGGACGTCCTGGGCGTGGGCGGTGCCGTCGGTTACCTTCAGCGTCACGTCGAGCTGGTCATAGGGCGTTTTGCCGCCCCGGAAGTCCGAGCCGCGGACCGCCAGCGGATTGCGTTCCAGCCGCTTGAGCGATTGCTCGACATTCAGCCCCGCGATGGCGCCCTTGCGACTTGTCATCGTGACCGAGCCGTTGAGAGCCTTTGCGAGTTCATAGGCGCTGGCGCCGCTGCCGCTGACGGCGAGGCCGATACTGCCGCGGCCTTCGACGCTGCGTACGCCGAAGAACGCGCCCAGCGTCTGGTCGAGCATCACGTCGTTGAATTGCAACTGCGCCTGCAGGTTGGCGCCGGCGGTCGACTTCGCGAGCGCAATCGATCCCTTGATGACGCCGCCGAAGGCCTGGGATTCGCCGATCGCCAGCGTGAGATTGCCGGCGCGCAGATTGGCCGCGATCGCCGTCTGGCCGAGCGAGAAGCTGTCGAGCGTGACGCGGGCGGCCGAGATCCGGACGTCGACGTCGATGCCGCTGAGCCCGTCGAGCTCGAGCGGGACGCGGCTCCAGCTTCGCTCGGTATTGAGGAAGCGGAAGGCGGACATGTACGGCGTGAGATTGAGGCCTTCCACCGCGAGCGTGCCTTGCAAGGTCTGGCGGCCGTCGGCGACATAGGTCAGCCCGCCTTCGCCGGAATTGCCGTCGAGCTCCAGATTGACCTTCGACAGCGCCACGTTCCTGCCGGCCACACTGGCCTGCGCCTTGAGCGCGAAGCGCTGGAAGCCCGCGCCCGAGGTCGAGCGGTCGGTGGCCCAGCGCAAGGTTTCACGGAGCGAGTTGGTATCGGCTGCCAGCACGCCTTCCATCTTCAAGGTCGGGCGGTGGCTCATGTTGCCGTCGAACGCGACCTTGAACGGCGCGCCGGTGAGACGGACCTTGAGGCCGGTGCGGTCGCCGGTCAGCGCGGCCAGGAAATCGGACAGGCTCAGCGTCGCGTCGAACGGCTGGCCGTTCCAGGTGAATTGGCCGGTCGTTGCAAAGGTCCGTGAAATCGACGGCCAGGCGAGCGCGAATTCCACATTGGTCAATGTCTCGACGATGCGGTGGGCCTCGTCGCGAATGACCACGGTTCCGTCGCTGATGCGGATTTCCGAGAACGATTTGACCGAGTCCGGGCTCGGCGTGAGCGCTTGTCCAAGCGCCTCGATATGGCCGGCCCAGTTCGAGCTGCCATCCGGCGCGAACGCGACCAGGATGGTCGGGCGCACCAGCGTCACGTCGGCGATCTCGATGCGGCCGAACAGGAACGACAGGAACCGCAGCCGCACGACCAGTTGTTGCGCCGAAAGGGCAGGGGCGCCGGTGCGGTTGTCGCCGAGGCTGATGTCGTTGAAGCGCACGCTGCCGGTCGGGAACAGCGAGACCGAGACGTCGCCGCGCAGCACCGGATCGAGACCGGTCACGTCCCGGATCTGCGCCTTGACGGCGTCGCGCACGCGTGTCGGCCGGGATCACCACCGAGAGGATCAAGAGAACGGCCAGACACGCCCCGAGCAGGCTTGCAACGGCAAGTCCAACACGTTTGATGCCGGTGGCGGCGGGCACGAGTTGATCCGGTTCGGGCGGCAGAGCCGCGGGACTATAGCGACGGGGATAGGGCGCGCAATATTGTTGCGGTCTGTGACCCTTTCGTGGCCGCCTTTGGGGTGCTTTCGGGGCCGGTGCATCATGCGGTATTCCGGGGCGAAGAGCGAGGAAACGAGTGGCATGGACGACACGCCGTTGTGGATACCGTCCGAAACGAGGGCGGACGCCAGTCAAGTGATGGCCTTTCTGGTGGAAGCCAATCGGCGGCACGGGACGCGCCTCGACGACTACCGCGGCCTGCATGCCTGGTCGGTCGCACATCCCGACCTGTTCTGGAGCCTGGTCTGGGACTTCTGCGGCGTCGTTGGGGACAAAGGCGAGCGGCTGGTCGCCGATCACGGCAAGATGCCGGGCGCGCGCTATCTGCCCGATGCGACGCTCAATTTCGCGGAAAACCTGCTCCGCCGCTCCGATGGGGGCGAAGCGCATCGTCTTTCGCGGCGAGGACAAGGTCTCCACCCGTCTGACCTTCGCGGACCTGAATGCGCTGGTCTCGCGGGCGCAGCAGGCCTTGCGCGCGGCCGGCGTCGGCGTCGGCGACCGCGTCGCCGCCATGCTGCCGAACGGCCCGGAGGCGGTCGCGCTGGTGCTGGCGACGACCTCGATCGGCGCGATCTGGTCGTCCTGCTCGCCCGATTTCGGCGAGCGCGGCGTGCTCGACCGCTTCGGGCAGATCGAGCCCAAGGTGTTCGTGACGGTCGACGGCTATTGGTACAACGGCAAGCCGATCCGGCTTTTCGACAAGCTCAAGCCGATCGTCGCCCAGCTTCCGTCGGCGCGCGCGGTCGTCATCGTCGACTATCTCGGCGAGGCCGATCCGGTGGCGAAGGAACTGCCGCGCGGCACGACATTGGCCGCGTGGCTTAAACCTTTCACGGCCAGGCCGCTCGCCTTCGAACGGCTGCCGTTCGATCACCCGGTCTACATCCTGTTCTCGTCCGGCACGACCGGGGTGCCGAAATGCATCGTGCATGGCGCCGGCGGCACGCTGCTTCAGCACCTCAAGGAGCATCGCCTGCAATGCGACCTGCGTCCGGGCGAGCGGCTGTTCTACTTCACGACGCTCGGCTGGATGATGTGGAACTGGCTGATCTCCGGCCTCGGCACCGGCGCGACCCTGATGCTCTATGACGGCTCGCCGTTTGCGCCGACGCCGGCCGCGCTCTGGGACTATGCGCAGGACGAGCGCATCAATGTGTTCGGCACCTCGGCGAAATATATCGACGCCTGCGCCAAGGCCGGCGTGGCGCCGGCGCGCACCCACGACCTCTCGGCGCTGCGGATGATCACCTCCACCGGCTCGCCGCTGGCCCCGGAAAGTTTCGAATACGTCTACCGCGACATCAAAGCCGACGTGCACCTGGCATCGATCTCGGGCGGCACCGACATCGTGTCCTGCTTCGTGCTCGGCGATCCGACCTCGCCGGTGTGGAAGGGCGAGATCCAGGCGCCCGGGCTCGGCATGGCGATGGACGTCTATTCGGCCGACGGACAGCCGCTTGAACAAGGCAAGGGCGAGCTGGTCTGCACGGTGCCGTTCGCCTCGATGCCGGTGAAATTCTGGAACGATCCCGACGGCAAGAAATATCGCGCCGCCTATTTCGAGCGCTTCCCCGGCATCTGGCATCACGGCGACTTCGCGGAATGGACGCCGCACGGCGGCATGATCATCCACGGCCGCTCCGACGCGACGCTCAATCCCGGCGGCGTGCGCATCGGCACCGCGGAAATCTACGCGGCGGTCGAGCAGATTCCGGAGGTGGTCGAAGCCATTTGCATCGGCCAGGACTGGGACGGCGACGTGCGCATCGTACTGTTCGTGCGGCTCAAGGAGGGCGTGACGCTCGACGACGCGCTGCGCGAGAAAATCCGCCGCACCATCCGCGCCGGCATTGAGCCCGCGCCATGTGCCGGCGAAGATCGTCGCGGTCGCCGACATCCCGCGCACGCGCTCCGGCAAGATCACCGAGCTCGCGGTGCGCGACGTCGTGCATGGCCGGCCGGTGAAGAACACCGAGGCGCTCGCGAATCCGGAATCGCTCGCGCTGTATAAGGATTTGGCCGAGCTGCGGAGTTAATTCGGCGTTGCTTTGTTTCAACTCGGGCACCTCAGGATGACGGGTAGAGAGCGAGCACACTTCATCCTTCTCGCGAGGCATAGGCTCTCCGAGGTTTGCCAATTTCACTCCCTCACAAACGAGGGAGCGGAGCGCCGACAGGCGCTCGGGTGCTTGCGAGGCACCCTTCGCGGATCGATGACGCCGATCCGCAGGCGCGTGCGAGGCGCCTCGCATCCTTTGCGATCAGGATGCTCGCCTCTCGGCGCTCCACCGCGGGGTTTGTGGCTTCCGTCCCGCGCAAACGTCCGACGTCTAGCGACGCCAAAGGTCATGCGAGCTCCTCGCGTCCGCTGCTAATGGCGGAGGGCGGGTGTCCGGAACCTCCCGGGAGTTGCGTGCAAGGCAACGCGCGGGACGCCGCATCCCGCTCTGCCCATACGATGCCTCGCGACGAGCACCCTCAAGCGAACGGGACGAGAAGGAATATAGTCTCGGAAAGAGAATTGAAAAGCGAAATCGCTCCTGTGTACCCGCTATCCTGCGGATGTCCGCAGCGATCTGTGGTCAACGATCATGATCTTGCTGTGAAAAACCTCACACATGCCCGCCACAGCCGTCGGCTACACCATGGTCATAAACCAAAAAGCCAAACGGGGTTTGACGTCATGACGGCTCTTTCGATTACGACCTACGTCCTCACGCTCTCTACAATTCTCACGGGTACGGCAGCTCTGGCGACCGTCGCACTTGCGGCTGTCTGACGGCCCGGGGCCCGCGCATCTCGGCTCAGTCTTTCTGGTCAGCGGGGGCAGGAGCCGGTTGACGCTGAGCGGGACCTCCAACGGTGCCCTCTGCCTGCGAGCGAGCGACACATTGATCGGATGAACCCTGGGGACGCGCGTGCTGGCATTGCTCCATGGTCTGATATTCGCATTTGATGGGGCCGGTCGCGCCCTTGATGCAGAACTGCCCTGTTCCAGTGAGTTGCTGCGCGCAACAGCCGATCCGCCAAACATGGTGGCCGTCATCAGAACTATTGATGCGATCGTTCTCATGGCTGTTTGACCTCGCGGTTACAGTCGGAGCTTGAACTCAAGCTAAACGCCTATCCCCGTCGATTGATCCATTGAGACCGATTTTGGTCCCGCCTCGGCGACCATTTCTGCGAGAGCCTTGGTGCATAACGCTGAGAACACAGCGGTATTGCTCTTATTTTTTGCCGTCTATTTTTCGCTCGATCGATTCAAGGGCGTCCGCAATCTCAAAGAGTGCCCTTGCGATGTTTTCGATCTTATCCTCCGTGTGCGCTCCAGTTTTCTGGGCTTCCCATGCGTATTTCTTGGCCCTTTCAGTACTCATTGGAACTCCATCTGTTCAATGCTTCTCATGACATGAGGAAAATCGCGTAGCGCTAAGGCAGCTTCGCGATTTCAACTCTTTCGAAATGCGCCACGCTATCGGACTTGACCCAAAGCCCGGCTCGGCCTTCGGTCGGACGCGGTTCCGCGGTGGTCGTGTCGGTCGTCGTGTGAAGCACCTTTCCGTTTAAGCTGACGGTGTAGCGGTTGCCCTCGGCGCGCAGCGTCAGGGTGTGCCATTGTCCACTGGGCGTCTTAATGTTTTCGGCCGTCGCAAGCTGCTGCCGTTCTCCATTGCGGACCCGGTAGAACCGGACATTATTCTCCAGCGCATTGGAGCGGGCGATGTAGTAATTGCGCGCGTCCGCGGCACGCACGATGAGACCGCAGGCCTGGTCAACCCGGCCGGACACGGGCTTGCAGCGGGTGGCGATCTCACCATTCGCGAACACGGTGGGCTTGTAGATCGCCACTAGAAAGCGGTTGGCTGCCGTGTTCGTCGAAAGCTGCGCCAATGCCTTGCCGCCGGCAGCGGTCTTGTCCGCGACGATCTGCCAGCGGCCGGGACCGCCTTCGCCCGCCAAACCAAATTCGAACTCCTTCGGCGGCTGTCCCGGCGTATCGTTTTCGAACGTGATCGTCTGTGCGGTAGCAACCGCACTGCTGAGCAGCAGCGCGGTCGCCGTAATCAAGGCGCGGCTTCTGACCTTCGCCATGGCATTCCTCCTTGTGACGTTTTTTTAGTTCAGCTCTGCGACCGATACTGGTCATAGAGCTTCATCGCATTGTCCCAGCGGATCGCCTCCATGTAGGCGTCCACGTATTTCGCGGCGCCCGCGCCATAGTCCATGTGATAGGCGTGCTCGTACATATCGAGCACGAGGATCGGCCGTCCGCCGGCGAGCGTGGTGGTGTGGTCGGCTGCCCACTGGTTCACCAGCCGCCTGTCGCGCGGCGAATAGGCCAGAATGACCCAGCCCGAGCCGCCGCCCTGCGCTTTGCCCATGGCGGAAAATTCCGCCCGCCAGCGATCGAGGCTGCCGAAGTCGCGCGTGATCGCATCGATCAGCGTGTTCTTGGGCGTCCCGCCGCCGCCGAGGCCATCGAAATAGATTTCGTGCAGGATCATCGAGTTTGCGGCGATCAGTTCTTCGCGCTTGAGCCCGTTGACGACGAAGTTCGGCGCTTTGGCGAAATCGAGATCGGCCAACTGCATGCCGATCGCGTTGAGCCGTTTCACCGCGCCCACATAGTTGTTCTCGTAGTGGCTCACCAACACCTTCTCCGAGATGCCGTTGATAGACTTGGGATCGATCGAAAGTGGTTTCGGTTCATAGGTCATGGCTTTGCCTCCCTGTGACGTGCCTTGGGCGAGGGCAGGCTGGTCGATGATGCTCGCTGTGGCGGCTGCGCCGACGATCAGGCCTGCGCGCATGAAGTCGCGTCGTTCAATCGCTGTTGTCATTGTGGTTCTCTCCTGCTTTGCCCTCCCCAGGGTTCTTGCGAGCTATCGTTGTGTCTGCTGCATGCGACACCACTTGTAGAGCGCGTCGTAGATGACCATGCCGTGCCCGAGCATCTCGTGGTCGTCGGGATAGTTGGCTGACAGCCCGTAGGAGATCGCCAGCAGGCCTTCGCATTGCGGCACCAGATCAGGCCGCGATGTGTCGGCACCGCGAACAATGTCTGCGAGATGGTCGAGCGCCGGATCGTTGATCTCGAAAATCCGGATGATGGCGTCGAAGGAACAACGATCGCCGACGTGGCCGAACTCCACTCCCTTGATGTCATACGGGGTCGCGCCTTCCTTCTTCGCAACGGCGACGACGTCGTCCGCAGGCACGTAGAGGAACTCGGCGAGTGGATTGATGAAGCGGCTGATCAGCCAGGGGCAGGCGATGCGGTCGATCTTGGGATGCTCGCGCGTAACCCATTTATTTTCGATGGCGCCGAGCTTCTTGCGCGTGGCAAGGCCCGCTTCCTTCCACGCTGCAATACCGCCTTCGAGATAGGCGGCTTTGATCCCGGCCCGGCGCAAGGTTGCGGCAACGCCCTGGCTGACCTCGTGCCCGTGCACGCAATAGGCCACCACCGGCCGTCCGCCCGGTATGTCCTCGGACCAGTGTTCGACGTCCTCCGGCGGACGATGAAACGCCCCGACGATCAGGCCGCCATCCTTGCTGAAGGCGTCGCTGCGGCGAACGTCGACGAGCACCGGCGCGGCGGCCGCGCCCAGGCGCGCATAAAGTTCAGTGGGAGAAACCGATGGGGCTTTTTCGTCCATGCGCAATCGCCTCGACAAGTCGAGTGTTGCGCAGAGCTTGGACGGTGTGCCGTCTGACGGGGAGCCTGCGTCAATCCCCGAACGCATCCTAACTGACAATTTGCCCGCGCGGCAACAGTTCCAATGGCTGCTCCCGCGCGGCCTCTATTTCTCGAACGGCAAGGCTTGGCAGACGCAGGGCGCAATGAACCCGATGCGATAGTCGTGAATGGATTCGTCCGCCGCCAGTTCCATCGTTACCTCGAACTGGCCCGGGGTCCATTTGTACCGTTCGGTAAATTGCATATCGGGCGAATACTCCTTGATCCGGATGAAATCGATCTCGAAGGCGCCCGCTGCCGTCGCGCAGTGGGCGTTGTCGGCAACGATCGTCGCCTTCCAGGTCCAAGGCTGGACGGGCCGATCCGCGGTACGAAGTTCGCGAACATTCCTGACCGACAAGATCGGCTTGCATGTGATCGCGGCGAGCGCGTCCGTCGCACATGCGGCAACGAGCGCGCAGGCCACCAACGACGCCAGGGCATTGCGACGGAGCGTTGATGGGCTTCGAGTCGGCATCGGCCCCGCCTTATTCATTGTCGAACGGATATTTTTGATGCACGGCGCGGCGCATCTCGGCGGCCTCCTGAAAGGCTTCGATGACCAGGGCGATGACGTTCAGGATCGCACGCCAGCGCGCCCGAGCGCGGCGTGGCGTTCGCAGAACGAGGCATTCACATGAATGATGGATGCTGGACATATCTCAACTCCTTGAGAGTGAGACAACCTTGACTGCACAAGCAGTTGACCGGGCGGTTGCCGATAAGCCCGAACAAACGGATTGGCGCAGGCTCACAAGATGTGCGCCCGCAGCAGCGGCCAGCCATGGGCGACGATCAGCGACAGCCCGGCCACCAAGAGCAGCACCAGCAAGAGCTTGCGGAACGCGACATCGTCGAGCTTGCCGTAGAGCTTGAAGCCGATCCACAATCCGGCCAGCAGCGCCGGAAGGCCGAGCACGTAGAGTTTGACGATCTCTACGGTTACGACCCCGGTGAAGCTCAGCGAGATCGCGGTCGCGACAATGGCCGCGAGCATCACCGGCTGGAATACGGCGCGCTGCACGTCCTTGCTCCAGCCGCGAAGCTGGCACCAGATGGTGATGATGAACCCGGGAAAGCCGGTCAGCCCGCACAGCATGCCATTGAGAAATCCGACGCCGCCGTCGGCGGCGGGACCGGCAGGCACCGGCTTCAACGCCGGCTGGGTCAGGCCGTAGATGCCGTAGAGCACCAGCAGCACACCGATGCCGCTGCGCATATACGCCGGATCGACATGCGTGAGCAGCAGCGTGCCGAGCGGAACGCCGATGGTGCCGCCGATGATGAACGGCGCCAGCGTCGGCCAGTCCAGCACATGCCGCAATTTCCAGACGCCATAGCCCTGCGTCCACAGGCCGTAACCGACAATCAGCGCGGTGGTCTGGATCGGTGTGAGGATGTGCAGCCAGATGCCGGCGACGACAAAGCCCATCGCAAAACCGGCCAGGCCGGAAGCGAAGCCGCCGAGAAAAGCTGCGAATAGAAATAGTCCGAGCACAATGCCATCCATGGCTCGCTCCCATGATTGAGGCGAGCAGCGCTTGGATGGCGATCCATCTTTAGGGGAGGCCGCAATATCCCCTGATCTGCGATGATTTCAGTGAAGTCAAAAATTTAGGGCCCAGCAGACATGTCCCCTCCTTGCGAAGGAGACGGTGCTTGGGCCCTTGGCCTACGGGGCGACCGTCGAAGGCCCCGTGGCATCTTCATAGCGCAATTCGCGCCGAAACACAATCGAGAAGCGACTACCGCGGCACCGTGCGCGCAAAAGACTGGAAACTTTTCGCCTTGATCGATAAGAATTCATATGATATGAAGTCTTATAATATGAATTCTGCCTATATGGCCGAAGCGAGGATGAGGATGTCCAGAAAACTGCCGGCCTGGCTTCGGGGCGAACCGGTCCCGGCTAGCATCGCGCCGCATCGGGTGCCGTTTCCGCTGGCGCGCTGCTTTCAGCAGATTTGCGCAACGGCTAGCGCAGAGACGCTGGCGGGGGAGGGCGTCAAATCCACGAAGCTGCATCCCTATGCGGCTCTCGCTTGCATCCAGGATTCGCCCGGCGTCGATCAGGCGCGGTTGGCGGTCATGATCGGGATGGATCGCGCAAGTGTCGGCACTCTCATTGACGAGTTGGAGCAGGCGGGCCTCGTCGAGCGGCGCGTCAATGACGCCGACCGGCGCGCGCGCGAGCTCTACATCACGCCGCGCGGCGACAAGCTACGGCGGCGAATCCGTCCAAAGCTGCTGGAAGCGCAGGCGAGGGTGCTCGCGGTGCTCAAGCCTGCCGAGCAGGACCAACTGATCGACTTGCTCACGCGGGTCGTCGAAGCAAACGCAACCTATGTACGGCCAGGCGCCGGCCGCCGGCGGCCGCAGAAGAGAGGCTCGGCCGATCAGGCGGTTCATCAAGGAGTGTAGCGTCATGACGAAGCGTTATCGGCTGCTGACTTGCTTGACTGGAGTTCTGCTCGCTGCCGGCATGACGTGGCCGCTGCCGGCGAAGGCCCAGGCATGGCCTGAGCGCACCGTCCGCATCATGACGGGACCGGCGGGAACCTCACCCGACGCCACCGCACGCGTTCTCGCCGAAGCTTTGTCGAAGCGATGGAAGCAGGCCGTCGTGGTCGAAAACCGCGCCGGCGCCGATCATATGCTCGCTGCACAAGCACTGCTCGACGCGCGCGACGGACACACACTGCTGTTCACGACGCACAGCACGCTGACGGTGAACCCGGTGTTGCACGCCAAGCTGCCGTACGATCCGGACCGCGATTTCGCGCCGCTTTCGCTCGCGGTGGAAGACTTCCTCTCCGTCGTCGTGGCCCCCGGCCTCGGCGTCAATTCGCTCAGCGAACTGGTGAAGACAGCGGCGGCGAAACCCGGCGCGCTGAACTCCTACGCGGTGCCGGGGTCGCCGCATCTGTCGTGGCTGGCGTTCCAGAAGCGCGCCGGCATCTCGACCACGTTCGTGGCATACAAGACGCCGGTGGCCGCGATCGCCGACCTGGCGGCCGATCGGATCCATGTAATGGTGACATCGTTGGCCTCGGTGCGCGGGCAGGCGGAGGCCGGCAAGGTCAGGGTCATCGCAATTACCAACGCCATGCGGGCGCCCGCCGCCCCGAATGTGCAGACCGCGGTCGAGGCGGGTTATCCGGACTTCACGTTCGGGGGACTGCTCGGCATGTTCGGGCGAAAAGACATGCCGTCGGCCTTGCAGGAGCGGGTCTCGTCCGACGTTCGCAACGCGCTCCGCGAGCCGGAGGTGAGCCAACGTCTGAGCAATCTCGGCCTTTCCGCCCGCGGCACCACGCCGGCTGAGTTCTCGGCGATCATCGCCGAGCAGCGTGCCAAATGGGCCGCGTTGGCGAAAGCGCACGGCATCACGCCAAAGCAGGATTGACGACGAGCGGCTTCAACGCTTCGGCACCATCCGCGCGTCGGCGTAGCGGGTGATCAGCAGCACCGCGGGTATGCCGACCGCAACGATGATCAGCGCCGCCAGCGAGCCTTCCTCGAAGCTGCCGCGCGTCGCGTATTGATAGATGTAAGTCGACAGCGTTTCGACGTTGAGCGGACGCAACAGCAGCGTCGCCGGCAATTCCTTGAGGCAATCGACGAACACCAGCAGCGCCGCGCCCCAGAGGGCAGGGCGCAGCAGCGGCCAATGGATCGTGCGCGCGAGCGTCGCCGGGCCGGCGCCGAGCATGCGCGCGACGTCGTCGAAATCGGACGAGATGCGGGCAAAGCCGGCCTGCGCAAAGCCGAGCGCGATCGCGAGGAAGCGGATCACATAGGCGACGATCAGCGCCGCGACCGAGCCGGCAAGGAGCAGTCCGACTCCGGCGCCGCCGAGCGCGCGCGACACGGCGTTGAGCCCCTCGTCGACCAGGACGAGCGGCGTCAGCAGGCCGAGCGCCAGCACGGTGCCGGGGATCGCGTAGCCGATGCCGGCGACGTTGACGCAGGCGTTGATGAACGCGTGGTGGAGGTAGCGCATCGCCGCCACCGCAGAGAACCCGAGCGCCAGCACCAGGCCGGTCGCGACGGCGGCGAGTGCGACGGTGGTGAGGGCAGGACGAATCAGTTCCGGCTCGAAGCCGACGAGAAGCCCGCGCAGCGCGACTTCATAGAGCAAGAAACCAACCGGCAGCAGAAAGCCGAGCACCACCGGCACGCAGCAGCCAATCGTCGCGATCCAGCGCGACGGTCCCTTGAGCGCGATGCGCGACGAAAACCGCGCGCCCTGCTGGGTCATCGCGGTGAAGGCGCGGCGGCGGCGGCCGTAGCGCTCGAGCGCGATCAGCGCCGCGACAAAAACCAGCATCACGCAGGCGATCTGCGCGGCGCCGGCCAGGCTGCCGCGGTTGAGCCAGGTGCGGAAGATCGAGAGCGTCAGCGTCTGCACGCCGAGATATTCGCTGAGCCCGATATCATTCAGCGTTTCGAGCAGCGCGAGCGAGACGCCCACCGCGATGGCGGGCCGCGCCAGCGGCAGCGAGATCTGGATCGCGAGCCGGAACGGCCTTGCGCCGAGCACGCGCGCGGCTTCGGCGAATTGCGCGGCCTGGGTCTGAAACATCGCGCGGGCGGCGAGATAGACATAGGGATAGAGCACGAGGCCCAGCAGCAGGATCGCGCCGCCGAGCGAGCGCACGCTCGGGAACCAGTATTCCGCTGCGGTCTTCCATCCGAAGGCCGCGCGCAAGGCCGACTGCACCGGACCGTAGGAGCCGAGCAGGTCGACGTAGATGTAGGCGACGATATAGGTCGGGATTGCGAGCGGCAGCGCGAGCATCCAGGCCAGCACGTCGCGGCCGGGGAACTGGAACGTTGTCACGGCCCAGGCGGTGCCGACGCCGATGATGATGGTGACCGCGGCCACGCCGAGAAGCAGCAATAGAGTCTCGATGAGCGCCGACGGCAGCACGTAGTTGATGAGATGCAGCCAGATGTCGCCGGTCTCGCCGAAAGCGAGCACCGCCAGCGAGGCCAGCGGCGCGAGCGCCAGCAGTGCCGCGCCGACGGCTATGGCGCCGGCGATGAGCGCGCCGGCCCGTATCCGTCGAGGCGAACGGGCCGGCCCCCGTTTCAGCGAGGGCCGGCCCGTGGCTTCTAGAGCGATCATGAAGTGCGCCCGGTCACATAGACTCCGCACGAGCCACTTGCTTCGTCACCCTCCCTCCAGGGGAGGGTGCACCGAGTTCGTCGCGCGACCTGCGCGTCAGTTGTCGAAGCCCACCTTGTCGATCAGGTTGGTTGCCGCCTTCGTCTTCTCGGCGATCGCGGCGAGCGGCATCGGCTCCGGATTGAGCTTGCCGAAGGCTGCGATGGTCGGATTGATCGGGACGCCGGCGCGGATCGGGTATTCGAAGTTCAGGTCCGCGTGCATCTGCTGCGCCTTTTCGCCGGCAAGCCATTCGATCAACTTCATCGCATTGGCCTTGTTGGGTGCATGACGCGTGAGCACGACGCCGGAGATGTTCACATGGGTGCCGCCGCCCTTGAAGGTCGGCAGGATGACGCGGGTCGCGTCCGCCCACGGCTTCTGCGCCGAGCTGTTGAGCATCAACCCATAGTAATAAGTGTTGCCGACGCCGATGTCGCACTTTCCGGCCGCGACGTCGCGCGCCTGCTCGCGGTCGCCGCCGGACGGCCGTTGCGCGAGATTGGCCTTAAGGCCGCGCAGCCACTGCTCGGCCTGCGCCTCGCCGTGCTTCACGATCATCGCGGCGGTCAGCGCGATATTGTAGATGTGCTGGCCGGACCGGATGCAGACCTTCCCCTTCAAATCCGGGCCGGCGAGATCCTCATAGGTCAGCGCGGTCTGCTTCACGCGATCCTTCGACGCATAGACCACGCGCGCGCGCGTGGAGATACCGTACCAGTGTCCCTCGGGGTCCCGATATTGCGGCCCGACGACCTTGTCGAGCATGTCGGACTTGATGGCCTGTGTGATGCCGGCGCGGACGGCCTCCTCAAGCCGGTTGATGTCGACCGTGAGCAGGACGTCGGCCGGACTGTTGGCGCCTTCAGTCCTGATGCGCTGCTCGAGCCCGGATGATGCCGACACCACGTTGACCTTGATGCCGGTGTCCTTGGTGAAGGCGTCGAACAGCGGCTGAATGAGTTTGGTTTCACGATAGGTGTAGACGTTGACCTCGCCCTGCGCGAACGCCGACGTCACCGTCATGCTCGCTGCCGCCAGTACGAGGCACGGTAGAACGCGCCCGCAAACGCTCTTCATCATCGATCTCCCTCGAAATCGTGCCGCCGGCGCGCGCGGCCAAAATGTGATGCGCCCTCTCGATTGTTCAGCTAGGCGTCCACCCCGTCGCTCGTCAATCCGGATTTGTACAATAAATTCAATTGCTTGGAGCGATTCTAAAGTGGCTCAAAGCTGGAATGATTCCAAAAGATGGACTTGCCGATTGATCGGGCTTTTCGATCGGCTCGCAGGCGCTCAGCGGCGGTACGCCGTGCGGGGGAAGGGCCGCATTGCGATCTCGGCGATCATCTTCTTGATGATCGCCTTGCCGAATGACTCGAAGCCCTCGGCCGCCACCACGAACGAGCCCGGCCCGCCGATGACGTTCTCGCGATAATAGTTCTCGAGCCCGCCCGGCGGGTTGGTGTGCTCAGGATTCCAGGGCACCTGGTTCTGGCTCAGGATCACGAGGCCGTTGATGATGACGCCCTGCGCCACCGCTTCGTCGCGCGCATAGCGCACGTCGCGGCCGGCATTGTTGGTGCCGTCGCCGGAGACGTCGATGGTGCGGCGCGGCGCCTCGAACGGCGACCGCTTGAACTGCGCCATCGCAAACTCGATGCCGCCGGAGATCGAGGTGCGGTCCGCGAACGAGCGCGGCGCCTCCACCAATTGATCGCCGAACCGGCGCGCGGTGGCGGGGCCGTCGATCACGGTCCAGTCGATGACGACCTTCTGCGCGCCGACGCCCGACCATTCGAGGAAGTTGAGCGCGATCTTGCCGTGTGCGCCGGAGCGGATGGCGTCGAGCACCTGCGGGTCCGAAATCGCCGCGGCGTAGCCCTCACGCTGCAGCATGAATTTCGGGTGGTCGACGCTGCGCGAGACATCGGCGGCCAGCACCAGCAGCAGATCGACTTGCTGCGCGCGGGCGGGAGCCGGCGCGAATGCGATCACGGCCAGTGCGACCAGGGCAACGGCGGTTCGAAGGAATGCGGTCATCATCGTCGTCCGGGCTCCGCATGAATGCGGCCGCAGCGGCCAACGCGGCCGAGACGGCCAATGTTCCGGCAACCCCGCCAGCCTAGCCGATTCCCAGGTTCCGGAATGCCCTAAACGGCCCCTTTACAGGGAATTTATCCCGGTCCGATCGGCGTCCGCAGCGCCCGAGTTACGCCGCTGTCGCACCAGTGTCGGCCCGCTGTCGCCCGGCGCGGGCATCGTCGCAGGCGAATCGGCTTGAGGAGGCCCAATGGCGATTCGCATGTCTGCCGGCGCGGCTCCGTCGCGCCGAAGCTTCCTGTCGTCTGCGGGTGCGGCGGCCGCGGCGACAATCATCGACGGGGTCGCAAGACCTGCTCTCAGCTTCGCGAAGGATCGTCCGCGCGTCACCCACGGCTTGCAGTCGGGCGACGTCTCGATGGATTCCGGCATGGTGTGGGCGCGCGCCGACCGGCCGGCGCGGATGCTGGTCGAGGTCGCGACCACCGAGAGCTTCAAGCACATCCGCCATTCCACCTATGTCGACGTGCTGCCGGAGAGCGACTTCACCGGCAAGCTGCTGCTCGAAGACCTGCCGGCCGGGCAGGACATCTTCTATCGCGTCCGGTTCCAGAACCTCGCGTCGCCGGCGATCGTCGGCGAGCCGCAGGTCGGGCGCTTCCGCACCGCGCCGGCGCACCGCAAGAACGTGTCGTTCATCTGGTCGGGCGACACCGCCGGCGGCGGCTTCGGCATCGATCTCGCGCGCGGCGGCATGCGCACCTACGCGACCATGCTGGCGAACCGCCCCGACTTCTTCATCCACTCCGGCGACATCGTCTATGCCGACTGTCCGATCGGCCGCGAATACAAGCTGTCGAACGGCGAGACGTGGCGGAACGTCGTCACCGAGGAGAAGTCGAAAGTCGCAGAGACGCTCGCCGAGTTCCGCGGCAACTACAAATACAATCTCAGCGACGCGAATTTGCGCGCGTTTAATGCCGAGGTGCCGATCTTCGCGCAATGGGACGATCACGAAGTCACCGACGACTGGATCCCCGGCGGCCATATCCGCCACGGCGACGGCTATCGCGAAAAGAGCCTGCTCAATCTGGTCGCGCGTGGCTGCCGCGCCTTTCACGAATTCCTGCCGCTGCGGCCGGCGCAGGCCGAGGCCGGCCGCATCTACCGCAAGATCTCCTACGGTCCGCTGCTCGACGTGTTCATGCTCGACATGCGCTCCTATCGCGGCGCCAATGCCGGCGACGTCGCGAGCTACGGCCCGGACGCGCATCTCCTCGGCCCGGTGCAGCTCGCCTGGCTCAAACGCGAACTCCTGCGCTCGCGCGCGACCTGGAAGGTGATCGCCGCCGACCTGCCGATCGGCGTGTTCAGCCATGACGCAATCGCGCAGGGCGACGGCCCGGCGCGCGGCCGCGAGCTCGAGATCGCCGGGCTGCTCTCGTTCATGAAGCACGCCGGCGTCGCCAACACGGTGTGGCTCACCGCCGACATGCACTACACCGCGGCGAACTACTACGATCCGAACCGCGCGGTGTTCCAGGACTTCGACCCGTTCTGGGAGTTCATCTCCGGCCCGATCCATGCCGGCACCTGGGCGCCGGGCCGGCTCGACAACACCTTCGGCCCGCGCGCCGTGTTCGAATTGGGATGCGGCAAGGGCCAGCCCGACAATCTCGCGCCTTGCTTCGGGCTGCAATTCTTCGGCCACGTCGCCATCGACGGCGAGACCGAGGTGATGACGGTGACGCTCAAGGACGTCAACGACCGCACCTTGTGGTCAAAAGCGATCGAACCGGCGTGCTGCAACGCCGCGGCCATGGACATGTCGCTCGCGGCCCGGACGTTCTAATATCTCTGTTGACCGTGTCGCGGCGCTGTCATGGAACGGCGATAGTTGGAACAGCCGTAAACAGGCTGGATTTCGCCATCGCTGAAGGAGGTTGCCGTGCGGGAATTGCTCACGCGGGCGCGCGCCTATGAAGAATCCGAGAATGTCGGCCGCAATCCGACCGACAACCCGACCATCGGCGACGTGATCGCCGTCCGGCTCGGCCGGCGCGACCTCCTCAAGGGCGCGCTGGGCGTAGCCGCCATCGCCGCGACCGTGAGCCCGCTGGCGCTCGCGGCGGCGAGCCGCGCCAACGCCGATACTGCCTCGCGCTTCCGCTTCGACGAGGTCGAGGCCGGCATCGACAAAAACCATCACGTGGCGGCGGGCTACGATGCCGACGTGCTGATCCGCTGGGGCGACCCGGTGGTCGCGGGCGCGCCGGCGTTCGATCCGAGCGAAGCAGACGGCCGCCGCGCAGCGCCAGCAGTTCGGCTACAACTGCGACTTCATCGGCTACTTCCCGATGCCGGGCGCCGCCAATCCGTCGCAGCACGGATTGCTCGCGGTGAATCTCGAATACACCAACGAAGAGCTGATGTTTCCCGGCCTCAAGCGGCAGGACGTCAAGGGCGTGATGTTCGCCGACATGACCGCCGAGCTCGTCGACATCGAGATGGCCGCGCATGGCGGCGCGGTGATCGAGATCCGCCGCGAGAACGGCAAGTGGCAGGTCGTCGCCAATTCGAAATACGGCCGCCGCATCGACGCCGCGACGCCGATGGAGATCACCGGCCCGGCGGCGGGGCATGCGCGGCTGCAGACCTCGGCCGATCCGAGCGGCCGCCGCGTTCTCGGCATGATCAACAATTGCGCCGGCGGCGTGACGCCGTGGGGCACCTGGCTCACCTGCGAGGAGAACTTCCACGGCTATTTCAACGGCAAGCTGCCGGACGGCCATCCCGAGGCGCGCAATCACAAGCGCTACGGCGTGCCCACCGAGTGGTATGCGTGGGGCAAATTCCACGACCGCTTCAACGTCACGAAAGAACCGAACGAGCCGAACCGCTTCGGCTGGGTGGTCGAGATCGATCCGTTCGATCCGAACGCGACGCCGAAGAAGCGCACTGCGCTCGGCCGCGCCAAGCACGAAGGCGCCGCCGGCATCGTCAATTCGGATGGCCGCTACGTCGTCTATAGCGGCGACGACGAGCGCTTCGACTACGTCTATCGCTTCGTCACCACGCGCGCGCGTCGATCCGCGCCAACCGCGACATCCTCGATGACGGCGTGCTCTCGGTCGCGCGCTACAACGCCGACGGCACGCTCGACTGGCTGCCGCTGGTCCACGGCCAGGGCCCGCTGACCGAGGCCAACGGCTTCGCGAGCCAGGCCGATGTGCTGATCGAGCTGCGCCGCGCCGGCGACCTCGTCGGCGCCACCAAGATGGACCGGCCGGAAGACGTCGAGGCCAATCCGGTGACGCAGAAGGTCTATGTCATCCTCACCAACAACGGCAACCGCAAGCCGGAGCAGATCGACGCCGCCAATCCGCGCGCGGTCAATCACTTCGGACACATCATCGAGATGATCCCGCCCGGCGGCGATCATGCGGCGGCGCAGTTCCGCTGGGAGATGCTGGTGAAGTGCGGCAATCCTTCGATCGCCGACGTCGGCGCGTCGTTCTCGGCGGGCACCAGCAACAACGGCTGGTTCGGCATGCCGGACAACCTCGCCGTCGACAGCCAGGGACGTCTGTGGATCGCGACCGACGGACAGTCGAAGAGCACCACCGGCCGCGCCGACGGGCTGTGGGGCGTCGAGACCGAAGGCTCCGCGCGCGGCACCTCGCGGCATTTCTATCGCGTCCCGGTCGGCGCCGAATTGTGCGGGCCGTGCTTCACGCCCGACGACGAGACGCTGTTCGTCGCCGTCCAGCATCCCGCCGAAGAAGAGTCCTCGGGCGAGCCCTCGACCTTCGAGGAGCCGTCGACGCGCTGGCCTGACTTCAAGCCCGACATGCCGCCGCGCCCGTCGGTGGTCGCCATCACCAAACGCGGCGGCGGCAAGATCGCGTCGTAGACGGCAAAATCTGCGTCGCGCCGTCTCGGCCAAGGTGATCAAATCCTCGCGACCGGCGCTGCCGGCGCTCGAAACGGCCACACATTGCGGCTCTGATATCGTGCCGGCAGAACGCTGCGGGCGCAGATCGCTACAATGATCGTAAAGATTTCAAGCGGTCTCGTTCGTGCGTGATGGCTTCGAATGGTGCTGCGTACAACCAACAGGAGTGACAGACATGTCCACCATCACAACAAAAGACGGCACGCAGATCTACTACAACGACTGGGGAACCGGCCAACCGGTCGTCTTCAGCCATGGCTGGCCGCTCAGCGCCGACGCGTTTGAAGACCAGATGTTCCATCTCGCGTCGCGCGGCTATCGCTGCATCGCGCATGACCGCCGCGGTCACGGGCGGTCGAGCCAGCCGTGGAACGGCAACGATCTCGATACCTATGCCGACGATCTCGCCGAGCTCGTGCAAAAGCTCGATCTGAAGGATGCGATCCACGTCGGCCATTCGACCGGCGGCGGCGAAGTGACGCGCTATATCGGCCGCCACGGCACCAAGCGTGTCGCCAAGGCGGTGCTGATCGGCGCGATCCCGCCGCTGATGCTGAAGACGCCGAACAATCCCAACGGCACGCCGATCGAAGCGTTCGATCAGCTTCGCGCCAGCGTGGTCGCCGACCGTTCGCAGTTCTGGAAGGACCTGAGCATGCCGTTCTACGGCTACAACAGGCCGGGCGCGACGGTATCGGAAGGTGTCCGCAATTCGTTCTGGCTGCAGGGCATGATGGCGGGCTTCCCGGCCAGCTACTTCTGCATCAAGGCGTTTTCCGAGACCGACACCACCGAAGACCTGAAGAAATTCGACGTGCCGACGCTGATCCTGCACGGCGACGACGACCAGATCGTGCCGATCGGCGCATCGGCCATGCTCTCGTCCAAGATCGTGAAGAATGCGCAGCTCAAGATCTACAAGGGCGCTCCGCACGGCATGTGCACGACGCGGAAGGATGAGATCAACGCCGACCTGCTGGCGTTCATCAAGAGCGCGTCCAGTTCCGGTTCGCGCGCGGCGTGACCTCGCCGCCGTCATTTGGTGCCGTAACGTGCATCCGAACCCGGGGTGGTCCCGGGTTCGAATGCATCCATCATCTGGCGAAGATACTGGATTGCTGAAAAGGCAGCGCTAGTTGGACAGGAAGACCTTGGCGCTGAAGGGACCGACACCCATCGGCACAGGGACGTCGGTCGCGCTGTAATCGGTATTCAGAATGAGGTCCGGACCGGAGTAGAGGTGAACCTGTTTGACGATCAGGACGGTGTAGGCGGATTTGTCCGCGATCGGCTTCTTCGCGTCGATGATGAGCTCGCCCTCCGGCATGTAGATGGTGCCGAGCAGATTGCGGGCGTCGTCACTGAGGATCTGGTGCTGTCGCGGTGCGCTGGTTGTCAGCAGGCGACCGAGGAGGCCGCGACCGCTCAGCGAAGGCTTAGCCTTAGCGCCGACGCCCGAGGGATCGTCGAAGATCAGGATGCCGGCCAGCGGTCCGTCCTTGGGAGCGGAGAGGCTCACGGTGGTGTCGGCATCGAAGGTCAGGTTTGCCCCGGGGCCTGTGAGAAAAATCCCCACGTCAGTCCCAAATATGGATGCCCCGTTGTCGACCGTCAGCGGCCCGTCCTTGATGATGAAGATACCGCTCGACAGTTTGACGACGGCTCCGTTGGTCAGCTTCAGCCCGCCGCAATAGACGCCAGCCGGGAGAGTCACCGATATCCCGTCGACAACCTTGTTGGTGTAGTCGCACGCGCCGACCGGCGGCGGCGTGCGGTACTTCAGGGGGTCCTCCAAGACCGGACAGTCGGTGGTGGGGCGCGGAGAATAATTTGCGCCAAACGTCAACATTATTCCGCCCGACGAGCAGATCATGCCGGCCTTCAACGACGCGAGCAGCAGCGACTGCATGCCGAGGGGGTGCCTGGAGTTTGACTGCACCAGACAGCCGGGCGCTGTCAGCTTCGCCGACATCTCCAGGCCAACTGTCTGCGGCGCCTTGGGATCGAGTCCGAGCAGACATAGCGGCATGGAGCCGCTCATTTTCGCCGTGGCGCTCACGTGCAATTTGGGGGCGGACGAAATGCGGATAAAGGGTTCGTATTGCTTCTCGAGGGTGACCCGGACCGTCAGGGCCTTGAAGTCGACATTGACCGTCGTCGTCACGTCCGGAAGTGAACTATTGACGACGTTCTTGGCAACTACTGTGACCCTGTTCTCGTCGGTGCGCGCGAGCTGAAGCTCGCGGGCCGATGCCAGCGCCGCCGAGTTGGCAACGGCTTGCATCTTGCTGCGGTTAGCCGCGGCCATGCTGTAATCGATCGCTCCGCCCGCCGCCGCCACGAGGACCGGCAAGGCCAGCGCGAACACCGTGACCGTATTGCCTGCTTCGCCCGCAACGAAACGCCTGGCCTGCCGCTTCATCGAGGCGGTCAAGGCACTTGCGTTCCAGTTATTGCAAATCCACGACATCGGCAGACCTTCTGTCTGGGAGCGTTCCATCGTTTACGACGGTCGCGCGGATGTTTGACGGTCGCCGTCGACCGCGGTGGTCGACAGTTGTCCGGAATATTCGGTAAGGGCCTTTGTCGCGAGTGAGCGGATGTTATCGATCGGCTCCGACCAGCGCGCGCGATCGAGGGCCGACAGATTCTCCTCGATCGAATTCATGCGACGAACGACCGTCTGCAGAAAATCACGGACATCGCGCTCGGTTGCCGGTGTGACGACGTGGTCTTTTAGCGAGGCGTTCCCGCAATCACCCAGGTCGCCGCCTTGCACGCGTTCAAGCCGGCTGGTGCGGAGCACGTATCGAATCTGATAGCTGAGCTGGCGCCAGTTCACCGGTTTCGTGGCGAACGAATTGGCGCCGATGTGGTAGGCCCGATCGATCGATGCGATATCGTCGTGGCCGGTCAGCATGATGACCGGCAGATGCCGCAGCTTTTCGTCGGATCGGATTTCCTGGAGCAGCGACATCCCGTCGAGCTGAGGCATTTCAATATCAAGCAGGATGATGTCGTAGGAGGCTTCGGCGAGCCGGCTACGCGCTGCAACGCCGTCGCAAGCCGTGTCGATCGAGGTGCACGGCGTCGAGAGATAGACGCTCGCAAACTCGCGCAAGATGGGATCGTCGTCCACGACGAGAATCCGCGTGGGTTCGTCCAGAACGAACGTCCACGGAGCTGCCCGGTTCTCTGCTGCGGCCATGATACGGAGCCTTTCCGTTCATGAGCCTATGCAAAATCATCTAAAGTTGGCTGAAATCTACACGTCAATGATGGGTTAGGACTTTAGTGATTTATTTACGCTTGGGTAAATGACAGTCCTGGAAAATTCCCCGTGCGCCGCCAGTCGCTCGTCCGAAAGCTTGTCCTGCTCGTCGTCACCGCCGTGACGGCTGGCATGGCCGTCTCCGCGGTGCTTTCGACCTGGCAGGAGATTGAACGCTACGCCGATGCGCGCCGCCAGCTCATGCTGGCGACCGCTCAGGTCTTTGCTGCCGCAGCCGCGAACTCCGTGGCCGAGCTCAAACAGCAGGAAACGCTGGAAGCCATCCGGGCCATTGGGCGCGTGCCCGGATTCCTGTTCGTCCAGGTCAGAACGCCGGACGGCCGCGTGCTGGCAGCGCTCGGCAGCGCGTCACGGCTGGTAACCGATTCTTCACTACGCGCCGAACAGAGGCCATCCGTGATCGACCTCCTGCGCAGCGGAACGGTTTTCGTTTCGGTGCCCGTGATCGATGGCGGCAAGGAGGTCGGCCAGATCAATTTGATCGGCGATACGTCGGACCTCTGGCCCCGCCTGTGGTCGACGCTGTGGCTGACGTTGCTGGCCTCGCTGGCGGCGCTTGCTGTCGGCCTGCTCATCGCGTTGCGGTTTCAGCGGGCGATCACGCATCCATTGCGCCGTTTGCTGGGAGCCATGCAGGAGGTTCGAAGGGATCACCGCTACGACGTGCGCGTCGAAGGCGCGAGCGATCAAGAGATCGGACTTCTGGTCGACGGCTTCAACGAGATGCTGAGCGAGATCCGCAATCGCGATGAGCGTCTGACCGCGCACCGGGAGACGCTCGAACAGAAAGTCATCGACCGCACGCGTGAACTGGCCAGCGCCCGCGACGCCGCCGAGAAGGCGAATGACGCCAAATCGGATTTTGTCGCCACCATGAGCCACGAAATCCGCACCCCGATGAATGGGATCATGGTGATGGCGGATCTGCTGGCGAACGCGGATATTCCGCCGCGCTTGCATCGGTACGCGGAGGTTATCGCTACGTCCGGCCGAAGCCTGCTGTCGATCATCAATGACATCCTGGATTTCTCGAAGATCGAAGCCGGCAAGCTCGAACTGGAAAGCGGGGAGATTTGCCTCGACGAGGTCGTGGAGAACGCGACCAGCCTGTTCGCCGAGCGCGCGGCCTCGCAAAACATCGATCTTGCCGCCGTGATCGATCCGGACGCGCCACGGATGATATCCGGCGATGCGGTTCGGTTGAGCCAGGTCGTCGGCAACCTCGTCAACAACGCCCTGAAGTTCACCGAGCGCGGATTTGTCAGGCTCGCGGTCCGCAACTGTGCGCTCGATCCGCGGTTTATCGAGCTGTCGGTCGAAGACAGCGGGATCGGAATTCCGCAGGAGAAGCTGGCGACGATCTTCGAAGCGTTTTCGCAGGCGGACCAGTCGACGACCCGGAAATTTGGCGGCACCGGACTGGGATTGGCAATCTGCCGGCGCATCGTCACGGCCATGGGTGGCGAGATCGTGGTGTCCAGCACCGTTGGGGTCGGCTCGACGTTTCGCGTCCGGGTGCCGGCCGGAGCGGCGACCGGGCGGCCGTGGCCGACGCTCGCTGTGCAGACGTCGGAGCGGCCCGTTTGCATCGTCGACGTATCGGGGGAGGCGACCGCTTCGGCATTGTCGGACTATTTCGGCGCCTTCGGCTATTCCGTCGTGCGCGCCGACGCATGGACGTCGGGCGCGGACTTCGGGGCGGCTGCGATGGTGTGCGCGGACGCCGACCGCATCGCCAAGCGCGCGCTCGCACAATCGTCCGGCGGAAGTCCCATCGTCGTGGCGGTGACGCCGTTCGGGGATGCCGCGGCTGACGCCGTTGTTGCAGACGGCGTGGCCGATGCCGCGATCAGCCGCCCGCTGCTGCGTTCGGAAATCGAAGAGCTGTTGCGCCGGATCGCGGCCGGCGAAAAACGGTTGTACAGCCGTGCCGCGGG
The DNA here is from genome assembly GCA_963785745.1 of uncultured Alphaproteobacteria bacterium. GTDB lineage: Bacteria > Pseudomonadota > Alphaproteobacteria > Rhizobiales > Xanthobacteraceae > VAZQ01. The sequence goes on along the minus strand of CAWAWR010000021.1, from coordinate 64,218 downwards.
GCGACGCCGTGGCGGCCCGCTTCCAAAATTCGCGAGCCTGCGGGTTCTGGTCGCGGACGACAGCGCGGTTAATCGCGAGGTCGCCATCGAGGCGCTGTCGCGATTGGGTGCGCACGTCGAGACCGTCGAAAACGGCGCCGAGGCAGTCAGCGCCGCGGCGAGACATGCGCATGATATCATCCTGATGGATGGCAGCATGCCGGAAATGGACGGCTATACCGCGGCCCGCGTCATCCGGCAGGCGGAGCAGGCGGAAAACCGTGTCCGTGTTCCGATTGTCGCCTTGACCGCGCACGTGATCGGCGCCGCGGCCGAGGAGTGGCGGCTCGCCGGCATGGACGCGATCATCCACAAGCCGTTCACGATCGCGCAGCTCGCCGATTGTTTGTTGGATCAGGTGCCGCAATTCCAGTCGCCGGCTGGCGAACCTGCGGGCGACAATGACAGCGGCTCGATCAAGCGCGAGGTTGAGATCGCATCGCCTATCGCATCGTCTAACGTGGCGAGGGACGTGGACCTGCCGCTTCTCAATCCTGTCACCTTGGGTCAGTTGAGATCGCTGAACCAGGCGAAGCAGGGCGACTTCCTCAAGCGCGTGGTGCACCTCTATACCGAGCATGCGCCGAAGGCCTGTGACCAGTTGCGGCAGCACGCCAAGGCCGGCGAAGCCGAGGCGTGTGGCGCAATCGCTCATTCCCTGAAATCGATGAGCCTCAATATCGGGGCGGTCGAGGTCGCCAAGATGGCCGGCGCTTTCGAACAGGCGGCGAGGGGTGACGGCAGGGTCCCCGATCAGAACGAGATCGTCGCGCTGGCTGGCGCGCTGGAGCGGACTCTGGCGGCCTTGGCCCATGAAACAGGCGAGACAGGTACCGATCAAAGATTGCCCGCAACGGACGACGTCCCGCCGTCCGCGACCGTGCCGTCAGGCAGCATCGAAGAGGACCTCCATCACGCCATCGAGCGTGGGGAGCTCGACGTCGCGTACCAGCCCATTGTCGATCGCGCGAGTAAGCAGGTGCTCGGCGTCGAAGCTCTGCTGCGCTGGCGGCGAGGCGGCACGGACAATGTGCCGCCATCGGAGTTCGTGCCGATCGCCGAACGCACCGGGTGCATTGATCAAATCGGCGAATGGGTGTTGCGGCGCGCCTGCGCAGGATGCGCTCGCCTGGCCCAGACTCTCCGTTGCCGTGAACATATCGGCAATTCAATTTCGCCAGGCGAACCTGGCGGATCGCATCGAACAAATTCTGTCGGAAGCGGCCATCGACCCATCTCGTATCGAGCTTGAGATCACCGAGACGGCTTTGCTGGATGCCGAAGCCGCGGTGCTGAAGACCATGGAGCAATTGCATCGGCGCGGCGTGTCGTTTGCGCTCGACGACTTCGGCATCGGATTTTCGAGCCTCGCGTCGCTGCGGCGTTTTCCATTCGACAAGATCAAGATCGATCGAAGCTTCGTATCGAACGTCAGCTCGGCGACCGACGCTACGATTGTGCACGCGGTCGTGAGCATCGGCCGTGCATTGGGGTTGAAAGTCGTTGCCGAGGGTGTCGAAACCGTCGAGCAACAGCGCTTCGTCGCGACCGCCGGCGTGCATGCCTTGCAGGGCTATTTGTTCGCGCGCCCGATGAAAAGCACGGAGGTGGCGGCCTTCGTCGCCGAATTCGAAGGCCGCTCGGGGCTGCCCGCTGTTGCCGCGCGGTAATACCGGCGAGCGCATCGAATATTCAACTCCGTCGCCTGGTTGTTGAGCGGCCGGCCTCCGGAGGCCCCTTGACGCACGCGCCCGCGCAACTTTTCGCAGGCGCGGCCAAGCGCTACACTCCCGGCAAAACAACGCTGGCACCGCCGGCGAACGGGGAGGCGCCGGCGATGCTCTGCTCGAAAACCAAGGCCTGCGTGCGCGTGATGCGGCTCATGACATTGGGCGCGTGCGCGGCCGGCGCGGTGCTCGCCGGTGTCGCGTCGGCGCAGGCGCAGCCTTATCCGTCCAGGCCGGTGCGCATCATCTGCACGTTTGCCGCGGGCGGCACCACCGATGTGCTGGCGCGCGGCGTCGCGCGGCAATTGTCCGAAATCTGGGGCCAGCAGGTCGTGGTCGAGAACCGCGCCGGCGCCAACACACAGATCGGCGCGGAGCACGTCGCCAAGTCGCCGGGCGACGGCTACACGCTGATGGTGACGTCCGAGGGTACGTTCGTGATGAACCCGAGCCTCTACGAGAAGCTGCCCTATGACGCGGCGCGCGATTTCATCCCGATCACGACGCTGGTGGAGCTCAAGCAGGTGCTGATCGTCAGCCCCAAGGTGCCCGCCAGCAACATCCGCGAGCTCATCGAGTTGGCGCGCAAACAGCCGGGCAAGCTGACTTACGGGACGACGGGGCTCGGCTCGTCCTCGCATCTCAACATGGAGATGCTCCAGAGCATGGCGCAGGTGAAGCTCACCGCCGTGCACTACCGCGGCGCATCGCAGGCGCTGATCGACATGCATGGCGGTCACATCGACATGATCTTCGCGGCGTCCGGTATCGTCGCGGATCAATACCGGGCCGGCACGCTAAAGATTCTCGCGGTGTCGAGCCGCACCCGCGTCGCCGGGCTGCCGGACCTGCCGACCATCGCCGAAGCCGGCCTGCCGGGCTTCGACGGCACGTCCTGGTTCGGCCTGTTTGCGCCGCGTGGCACGCCGCCCGAGGTGATCGCGAAGATTCATACGGATGTTGCGAAGAGCTTCGACAACGAAGGCTTCCGCAAGAGCTTCCTCGAACCCAACATGCTCGAACCCAACATCATCGCGCCGGACGTCTTCGCGCGCTCGATCAACGACGGCCGCGAACGCTGGGGCAAGATCATCCGCGCGGCGGGATTGAAGGGAAATTAGATCGCGGATCCGGGGCCTCCCAGGGGGTTGAGAGCGGTGCCGAGGCGCGCCGACAGCCCGTTTGGAAAGGGAACTTTCGGCCCTGCCGGGTCGTTATTGGCCGCCGGGCGAAGTTCATTCCAAGCTGAGACGTGGGGTTGGTTGTTGTCGCAGAGGTTAGTGATGGGCGGACTGGCGGGGTCGTCATCGGCAGAGATGTCGGCTGGTCGTGCTTTCCTCGAAGGTGGCGGCGAGGTGGGCGCGCTCATGCGCACCCACGACTGGTCGAATTCCCCCCTTTGTGCCCCGGAAAGCTGGCCGCAATCGCTGCGTGCGATCGTCGCTCTCATGCTCCATTCTAAGTTCCCGATGTTCGTCGCCTGGGGCGGCGAGCTTGGCTTCCTTTACAACGACCCCTACGCCGAAATTCTCGGCGCCAAGCACCCGCGCTCGCTGGGTGGGCGCTTTTACGACATCTGGTCGGAAATCTGGCCCGACATCAGCCCGTTGATCGACGCCGCGCTTCGCGGCGAGGCGACGTATCACGAAGACCTGCCGCTCGTGATGAATTGGAAAGGCTACGACGAGCAAACGTGGTTCACCTTCTCCTATTCTCCGGTCCGCGACGAAAGCGGTCAGATTGCCGGAATGTTTTGCGCGTGCACGGAAACGACCCAACGGAAGCGGACCGAGGACGCGCTGCGTCAGAGCCGCGCCCAAATTGAAGCTGAGCTGGCGGACACCAAGCTTTTGCAGGACCTCGGCGCCGCGCTGATCGACGAGTCGGACACGGCGGCGCTTTACGAAAAGGTCCTGGACGCCGCCGTGGCGATCATGCGCTCGGACTTCGCGAGCATGCAGATGTTTCACCCCGAACGAGGTCAAGAAGGAGAACTCCGCCTGCTGACGTTTCGCGGGTTCTCTCCGGAAGCGGCGCGATTCTGGGAATGGGTTGGGATGGATTCCGTCGGAAGCACGTGCGGTGCCGCGCTGCGAAGCGGCGGCCGTATCATCACGGCGGACGTCGAGACTTGCGATTTCATGGCAGGAACCGAAGACCTCGCGATGTTTCGCCAGACCGGCATCCGCTCCTGCCAGACCACGCCGCTGCTCTCCCGCAACGGAAGGCTGGTGGGGATGATCTCCACGCATTGGCGCACTCCCCATCGGCCTACGGACCGGCAACTGCGCATGCTCGACCTCGTGGCGCGGCAAGCCGCCGATATCATCGAGCGCGGCCAGGCGATCGAAGCGTTGCGTCACCGCGCCGCGCAACATGAAACGCTCTTCAACCAATCGCCGCTCGGTGTTTTTCTGGTCGACGCCGGCTTCCGCATCCGTGAGGTCAATCCGGTCGCCTTGCCGGCATTCGGTGATATTCCCAGCCTGATCGGGCGCGATTTCGATGACGTGCTCCGTATCCTTTGGGAGCCGAGATATGCGGATGAGCTTGCCGGCATCTTCCGGCATACGCTGGCAACCGGCGAGCCGTACACGTCGCCCGAGCGGGGCGAGTATCGCGTCGACCGCGGCACGATCGAGTTCTACGAGTGGCGGCTCGACCGCATCACGCTGCCTGACGGCCGCTTCGGCGTGGTCTGCCACTTTCGCGACATCGCAGCCCAGATTCAGGCTCGTCAGATCCAGCAACTGCTCGTCGAGGAGCTCAATCATCGCGTCAAGAACACGCTCGCAAGCGTGCAGGCGATCGTTCAGCACACGTTGCGAAGCGCCAGAGACCCGGCCCATTTTGCCTCGAGCTTTGCGGGACGCATCCAGTCGATGGCGCGCGCGCATTCCCTGCTGACGAGCACGGTCTGGAAGGGAGCCGACCTTCGCGACGTCATTCGCGATCAGTTGCTGCTTGGCCCGATCGACGAGTCGCGCCTGACGGCATGGGGGCCGGCGGTCCGCATGCCGCCGCAGATGGTGCAGCACGTCGCCCTGATGCTGCACGAGCTCGGAACCAATTCCAGCAAATATGGTGCGCTCTCGACCGACAAAGGATGGGTCACGATCAGTTGGACGGTCGAGGATGAGCTGTTGCGCCTGAAGTGGGTGGAGCAGGGCGGTCCGGCGGTTTCGGCGCCGGTCAAACGCGGCTTCGGCACGACGCTCATTGAACAGAGCGCCCGCGGCGAGGGCGGCGATGCGATCATGTCGATTGAGGTGCAGGGGATCGCCTGGAACATCACAATTCCGCTGCCTGCGGATGTCCCGGCGTTCGAAACCGGGCCGGCCGCGCGGATGGTCGACGTCGTCACGCCTACCCAGGCGCCGGCGTCGCACAAGCCGTCCGCGCCGCTGGCAGGACGTCGCTTCCTGGTGGTCGAGGATGAGCCGCTGGTCTCGATGGATATCATCGCCGGCCTGGAAGAGGCGGGCGCCGAAGTCGTGGGCGCGGCCGGCACGGCCGAAGAGGCGCTTGCGTTCATTGAAGATGTGCCGATAGACGCCGCGCTGCTTGACGGGAATTTGCGGGGCCGCCCTGTCGACGACATCGCGGCCGCCTTGACGCGGCGGGCCATCTCCTTCGCTTTTGTGACCGGCTACGGCCGCGAAAGTCTGCCCCGGGCTTTTGGCAACGCTGCAATGCTATCGAAGCCGTTCACACGCGGGCAGCTGCTTGACGCCGCCACCCAACTCGTCGAGCCGCTGCAAGGCGCTATTCAGCTGAAGGAGCGCGAGGGCACGCAGCGGTAAAATGCTGGGCGCGCATTTGACGACGACGGTATCTGCTTCAGCGAAATGATCGGCGGGAATAACAGCCGCGCGAAATAGCGCGCGCTGAACGGTACGACGGTGCTGGCCGCCACAAAGTTTCCCACTATCGTCAACTTGCTCACATATTCGTTGCGTTAAGTTATCACGCACGGACTGAGAAGGCTCTCGGGGAATCGACCCGGCCTTCTTCGCTGACACAAGACGGAAACATGGAGACGATTTTGCGCGCGGCGATCGCTTCGCCGGCGATAGAGGAGTCTTTTTCGCGGCTTGGAGGTTCCGCGTCATGGCCGCGGAAAAAACAGGTGCGGTTGAGGTCAATCTGGAAGGAGGGTAGCCATGCGCGGGAGCCAGGGCCAATGGAGCGGACGACACACCCGACATCGTGACAACGATGACGATTGCAACAATGGCCCTGGCGGTCCCGGCGAGCCCGGTGGTGGCGAGGTAGAAGAAGTGGTGGTCGGCGATGTGCGGCCGATCGACGGCAGAGGCACCAATCCCGACAATCCCGACTTCGGAGCGACCGGTTCGGCGCTGCTGCGTTTGGCGGAGAACGGTTTCGCCGACGGCATCGGGGAAATGGTCACCGACCGGCCCGATGCGCGCGTCGTCAGCAATATCGTCGTCGAACAGGAAGGCTCCGAGCCGAACTTGGCCGGCGCCAGCGATTTCATGTGGGTATGGGGTCAGTTCATCGATCATGATCTCGATCTGACCCGGCAAGGCAATACCGAGCCCGCCAACATCGTGGTGCCGAACGGCGATCCTGATTTTGACCCCAACGGGACGGGCACGGTGGAGCTGCCCTTCTTCCGTGGGATCGTGCTGCCGGGATCCGGCACCGGCGAGGACAATCCGCGCGAGTTTGCCAACACCATCACCGGGGTGATGGATGCATCGATGGTCTACGGCTCGGACGCGGCGCGGGCGGCAAGCCTGCGTGTCGAGGGCGGCAAGATCATCGTCGATGCCGACAACAATCTGGCGACCGACGCGAATGGCCGCATTCTTACCGGCGACGTGAGAGCGGGCGAAAACCAGGCACTGCTGTCGGTGCACACGCTGTTCGCGCGCGAGCACAACCGCCTGGTGGACGAGCTCGCGGAGCGCGATCCGACGCTGACGGCGGACGAGCTTTATCAGGCCGCGCGCACGCGGGTCGAAGCGGAGGTGCAGGCGATCACCTACAACGAGTATCTGCCGTTGCTCGTGGGAGAGAACGCGCTCTCCGAGTATCAAGGCTTCGACAGCACCGTGAACCCGGGGATCTCGATCGAGTTCGCGACCGCGGTGTTCCGGCTCGGCCACAGCCAGGTCTCGCCCGAGATCCAGCGGCTGCTCGAAAACGGTCAGACCATCGAGGCCGGCAACATCACCTTGCGCGAAGCCTTCGGCGCTTCGCCGGCGACGGTTGCGGCGAACGGCGGTATCGACCCGATCCTGCTTGGGCTTGGCGACAGCATGTCGCAGGAGCTCGACAACCAGATCGTGGACGATCTGCGCTCGCTCCAGATCGACGTGCCGGTGAACGGGATCACCGATCTCGCCTCGCTCAACATCCAGCGTGGCCGCGATCTCGGCCTGCCAAGCTACAACGAGATGCGCGAAGCGCTCGGCCTCGCCCGCGCGGAAAGTTTCTCGGACATCACGTCGGACCCCGAAGTCGCCGCCCGGCTCGAGGAGGCCTATGGCGACGTCGATCTCGTCGACCTCTGGACCGGCGGCCTGTCCGAAGACGACGTCAATGGCGGCATGGTCGGCGAGACCTTTGCGGCCGTGCTCATCGATCAATTCGAGCGCCTGCGCGACGGCGATCCGTTCTGGAGCCAGAATTCCGATCTTCCGCCCGAGGAGCTCGAAGCGCTGTGGTCGACCAAGCTGTCGGATCTCATCGAGCGCAACACCGACATCGACACGATGCAGGACAACGCATTCCTGGCCTACGACCGTATCGGCGGAGGCGAGGCGGCCGACCGGCTTACCGGCGCCGACGGCCGCGATCTTATGATTGGCCTTGGGGGAAAGGACCGGCTCGATGGTGGGGCGGGCGATGACCAACTTGTCGGCGGCAATGGCGCCGACAAGTTGGTCGGGGGCATCGGCAACGACATCCTCGAAGGTGGGGAGGGCCGCGACACGTTCGTGATCGGCGCCGGCAACGGTGACGACATCATCAAGGACTTCTCGCCGAAGGATATCGTGCAACTTTCGGGGGCGGGTACGACGCGGTTCCGCAATCTGGACTTCCAGAATACCGACAACGGCGTCGTCCTGACGCTCGCCGACGGCGGAACCGTCACGTTCGAGGGAATCTCCGAAGACGACCTGGACCGCGACAACTTCCTGCTGTCCGCCTGAGCGAACTGGCCTCAATGAGCGGCCAAGGCCACGCCGGCGAACAGGGCGCGTTCGACGAAGCGTGGGCTTCGGTTCGGCACGCGTTCCTGGTCGCCGGCCTTTTCAGCCTGTTCATCAACATCCTGATGCTGGCTGGGCCACTCTACATGCTGCAGGTCTACGACCGCGTGCTGACCAGCCACAGCATCCCGACGCTCGTGGCGCTGACCGTGCTGCTGATCGTCCTCTATGTCGCGCTCGGGCTGCTGGAGGGAATTCGCAGCCAGATCCTCAATCGCGTTGCCGGCCGGCTCGACCGCATCCTTGGCCCGGCGACGCTGGAGACCATCTCGCGCTCCCGGCTCGAGACCGGCCATGACGTCGCCGACGAGCCGCTGCGCGACCTCGCGGCCGTGCGCCAGTTTGTGTCCGGCCCCGGGCCTGCCGCTTTCTTCGACGTGCCGTGGACGCCGATCTTCCTCGCCATCACCTTTGTGATTCACTGGACGCTCGGCGTTTTCGCCTTGGCCGCTGCGTGCGCGATGGTGCTGCTCGCCGTGCTGAACGAGATCCGGACCAAGCGGCTGTTTCGGAACGGCAAGACCGCGAGCGAAGTCGCCACCCGTCTGGCGATGGAAAGCGGGCGCAACACCGAGGCGATGGTGGCGATGGCGATGACCGGGGCGATTGTCGATCGCTGGCGTTACGCCCACGGCATCGCGGACGACATGCTCCGCCGCGCCGGCGACCGGATGGTCGCATTCTCGACCGCGACCCGCACGCTGCGCCTGTTCGTGCAGTCCGGCCTCCTGGCCATCGGCGCGGTTCTCGTCATCAAGCAGATGATCACGCCGGGCATGATGATCGCGGTCTCGATCATCGGCGGGCGGGCGGTCGCGCCGGTCGGTCAGGCGGTCTCGCAATGGCGCGGCCTGCTGGGAGCGCGCGAAGCGTTTGCGCGGCTCAAGGAGTTCCTTCGGCATTATCCGGTAGAGAGCCTCAAGATGTCGCTTCCGTCGCCACTGGGTCGGATTGAGCTGCGAGGTGTCTGCGCCGCACCTCCGGGACTCGACCGGGCCGTCCTCAAGGACATCAGCTTCAAGCTGGACGCCGGCGAGATCCTCGGCGTGATCGGTCCGAGCGCGGCCGGCAAGTCGACGCTCGCGCATGTACTGCTCGGACTTTGGCAACCGCATAGCGGCTCGGTCCGGATTGACGGTTCGGATCTGAGCGTCTGGAACCGGCAGGATATCGGCCGCAAGATCGGCTACGTGCCGCAGAACGTGGAATTGTTCGACGGCACGATCGCGCAGAATATTTCGAGATTCTATCCGGATGCCACGGCGGACGAGGTCTGCCGCGCGGCCAGCCGCGCCGCGGTGCACGACTACATTCTTGCGCTGCCGGAGGGCTACAACATGCGGATCGGCGCCGGCGGCGGACGCCTGTCCGCCGGTCAGCGCCAGCGCATCGGCCTGGCGCGCGCCATCTACGGCGATCCCGCGCTGGTGGTGCTCGACGAGCCCAACGCCAATCTCGACGCGCTCGGCGAGGCGGCGCTGCTGCATGCGCTGAAGTCGCTGAAGGCATCGGCCACGACGGTGATCCTGATCACCCATCGGCCCGCCGGACTGGACATGGTGGACCGCTTCCTGGTGCTGGATCGCGGAGAGATCCGCGCGTTCGGGCCGAAATCGTCGGTCGTGCACATCATGAGCCGTCAAGCCGTCACGCGCGGTGAGACGCCGCATCTCGTCAGGACAAGGTGAAAGCCATGTGGCCGTTCAAGCGCGCATCGGAGAATGCCGAGGACGAAGACAGGATGCAGTCCCGCATCAACGCCGGATGCTGGGTGATCGCGTTGGTGTTCGGCGGAATGGGGGTGTGGTCGGTGACGTTCACGCTCGATGGCGCGGTCGTGACCACGGGCGTCGTGCAGGTCGAAGCCGCGCGCAAGAAGGTTCAGCACCTGGAAGGCGGCATCGTGAAGGAGGTGCGCGTTCGCGATGGCGACGCCGTCGCCGAGGGCGATGTCCTGATCCGGCTGGACGACACGAGCTCGGGTGCGAACCTACGTCTGCTTCAGGGGCAATCCGCCGAGCTGGCGGTGCGGCGGTATCGGCTGCTGGCCGAGCGCGACGGCGCCGCCGAATTCAATCTCCCGGAGGTGGCGGCGGTGCGCGCCGACCGGACCTTGAGCGACATCGTCGCCGGCCAGCGCGCGTTCTTCGAGGCGCGCCGCACCAGCCGGGTGCTGGAGGTCGACCTGCTTCGCCAGCAGCAGGCGCAGTTGAAGTCGCAGATCGAAGGATTCCGCAAGCAGGAGGAATCGAAGGTCAAGCAGATCAGCTTCTTCGACGACGAGCTCGAGGGATTGCGGACGCTGTTCAAGCAGGGCCTGACGCCGAAGAGCCGGCTGCTCGCGCTGGAGCGCGAGGCGGAGCGGGGGCGCGGTGAAATGGCCGCGCTCGCCGCCGGCATATCCGGCGCCGAGACCAAGCTGCAGGAGATCGAGCTCGCGATCCTCAAGATCAACCAGGCGTTCCGCGAAAAGGTCGCCGAGGAGCTGCGCACGGTCGAGGCCGAATTGAATACGTTCTCGGAGAAGCTGGTCAGTGTCGAGGACCAGACCCAGCGCGCCGAAATCCGCGCCCCGCGCCGCGGCCGCGTCCTCAACCTCGCGGTTCACAACGCCGGCAGCGTGATCAAGGCCGGCGAGACGATCATGGAGATCGTGCCGGAAGGCGACACGCTGGTCATCGGCGCAAGAATTGCGCCGCAGGACATCGACAAGGTGGCGGCGCGTGCGCCCGCGATCGTGCGGCTGTCGGCCTTCAACCAGCGCACCACGCCGGAACTGTCCGGCGAGGTGCAGCGCGTCTCCGCCGATCTGGTCGCGGACGCCGGCGGCCAGGCGAGCTACCAGGCCATCATCGAGATCCCGCCGGGCGAGGCGGAGCGGCTGCAGGGTCTCGTCCTGGTGCCGGGCATGCCGGCCGAGGTGTTCATCCGCACCGGCGCGCGAACGCCGCTGGGCTATCTGCTCAAGCCGCTCACGGACACGTTCTCGCGTGCGCTGCGGGAGGATTGAGCAGAATCTCCATCGTGACCGCTTGAGGCCGGGGCGTTGATACGGGTATGCACTCTAAAGTGTCCCCGCCGAATACCCGCGCCATTGGCAGTACCGAAGACGACGTCTCCTGGCGCATCCAGGGCGCCGTCTACGGCATCGGCCTGTTCTCGACGTCGATCTTCCACATCGGCGCGGTGATCATCCCGCTCTACGCCGCGACCATGACCTCCTCGCCGCTGATGTTCGGCCTGGTGTTCAGCGCGGCGCATTTCCTGCCCCTGTTCCTGTCGATCCATACCGGCGCGCTGATGGACCGGCTGGGCGCGCGGCGCGTCATGCTGGTCTGCACGATCGTCGGCGCGCTCGTTCCGTTGCTGTATCCGGTCGCGCCGTGGATCTCCGCGCTGATCGTCTTGCAGATGTTCTTCGGCCTGTCGGAATCCATGGGCTGGCTCGGCGCGCAGACCATGATCGGCCAGTACATGTACGGCAAGACCGTCTACGCCGGGCGCATGAGCTTCATCATCCGCATCGGGCATCTCGTCTGCGCGCCGCTCGCCGGCATCAGTTGGGACCTCGCCGGACCGTGGGGCGGCTTCGTGCTGATGTCGCTCTGGGGCAGCGGCTCGGTGTTCTGCGCGCTGCTGTTGCCGAAGCAACCGGTCGATCCCGCAGCCGTGCCGGTCGAAGGGCGCCGCGCGAAGGCGCGTGCGCTTCTGCCCAAGGCCTCGGACTACCTGACCGCGTTCCGGCTGCTTGGCGTTCCGGCCGTGGTCATCATCGTGATGCTCGGCTCGCTGATGCATGTCGGCAACGCGGTGCAGGGCTCGTTCTATGTCGCCTGGCTCAGCGACATGGGGCTGACGGGGACCGCCATCGGACTTCTTGGGCCTGCTGCAGCCATTGGCGCGGCGCTGTTCTCGCTGCTCACCTCACGCCTCATGCGGTATTTCGGCGGACTGTGGATCGCGCTCATGTCGCTCTGGGCCGGCATCCTCTTGGTCTGCGCCACGCCGCTGTTCGGCAGCTATTTCCTGCTGCAGATGGCGATGTTCCTGCGCTCGGGCGCCAACGGGCTCGCGCAGCCGCTGGTCATCACGCTGGTGTTGCGCGGCGCCGGACGCGAGAACCAGGGCAAGGCGATCGGGTTGCGCGGAACCGCCAACCGCATCGCGTCGATTCTGTCGCCGCTCGCCATGGGCGCGATCGCCGAGGCGGTAGGACTGGAGTACTCCTTCTATGTCGTGGGCGCGCTTGTCAGCGTCGTGATGATCGGGATTGCGATCTATCTGTGGCGAAACCCGGACATTGCGCGCGCCGGCGAGGAGTGACGCCGCAATCGTGAAGTTCCATCCTTGATTTGGGCAGCGCGCGCCCTCTTGTCGCCGACATCATGCTTCACGAAATCTTACTGACGGGTCGGGGACCCGGTGTACCTGAAGATTTCATGTGATCACCAGGCGCTTGCTGGAACAAGAAGCCGTCACGTCGCGTCGTGCGTTGCTGGGTGGGCTCATGGCCTCGGGCGGCGCGCTCGCGCTTGGCGGTTGCGCCGGCCTGGCCGAGAGCGCGACCCGTCCTGACGTTTCGGCGCTGGCAACCAATCCAACGATGCTGGTCGCGACGACCCGCAGGGCTGTGAACGGCGGGCGCGCGAACCCCTGGTACGGGCCGGAGCGCGGTTCCACACTTAGCATCGCCAAGGCAAGGTTCGCGCCGCCGGCTTCCGGCACCTTCTCGTTTGTGTCGGCTGGCGACTGGCGTCTCGATGCGGTCGAGCCGGTGGCGGGCCGCGTGAACGATCTGCTCGCCCAGGCAACCAGCGGGCCCGATCTCCTGATCTACATCCACGGCTACCGGAACACGTTCGAAGGCTCGGCGCTCGATGCCGCGCGCCTCGCCGACGGCATCAAGTTCCGCGGCGAGACGATGGTGTTCTCCTGGCCTTCCAAGGCGGGCTTCCTCGACTACGCCTATGATCGCGAAAGCGCGGTGTGGTCGCGCGATGCGTTCGAGCGCGTGCTCACGGCCGCCATGGCCAATCCGAACATCGGCCGCATCCACATCGTCGCCCACAGCATGGGCACCTTGCTGGCGCTTGAGAGCCTGCGTCAGGTATACGGGCGGTATGGCGAAGCGGGCGCCGACCGGATCGGCGCCATCATTTTCGCTTCGCCGGATATCGACGTGGACGTGTTCGCGTCGTCGGTCGCGCGCCTTGGCCCGCTGGCGCAGAAGATGACCGTGATCACGGCATCGAACGATCGCGCACTCGCGCTGGCGGGGCGCGTCGCCGGCGGCGTCACGCGCGTCGGCGCCGCCGACAGGGAAGCGCTCTCACAACTCGGTCTGCGCGTGGTCGACGCCTCGGCGCTTGGCTTTGGTATCGTCAACCACGACCTGTTCCTGTCGAACGGCGAAATGCTCCGGCTGATCCGCCGCTCCGTCGACAGCGGCGGCATCGCCGGCTAGCGCGAGCCGACGAGAGCCAGGTATTCCCAGACGATCGTCGCCGCGGCGAGCGCCGTGATCTCGGCATGATCATAGGGCGGGCTGACCTCGACGATGTCCATGCCGACAAAATCGATGCCGCCGAGCCGGCGCAGGATCGCCTGCATCTGCCAGCTGGCGAGACCGCCGATTTCCGGCGTTCCGGTGCCGGGCGCGAACGCGGGGTCGAGCGCGTCGATGTCAAAGCTGAGGTAGGCGGGAGCATTGCCGACGACTGCGGCCACACGTTCGGCAACGGCGCTCGTGCCCAGTTCGTGCGCGTCCTGCGCCGTGATGATGGTGACGCCTCGTGCGAGGGTCCAGTCATAGACGGCTTTCTGAACCGGCGAACGGATGCCGATTTGCACGGCGCGTCGCGGATCGATCAACCGCTCCTCGATGGCGTGGAAGAACACCGAGCCGTGCGCGTAGCGCTGGCCGAAATTGTCCGGCCAGGTGTCCACATGCGCGTCGAAGTGCACCAGGGCGAGGGGAGCTCCACGTTTTTTGGCGGCGGACCGCAGCAGCGGCAGCGTGACGGTGTGGTCGCCGCCAAGCGCGATCAGGTGTTGGTGAGCTGCGGCCTGCTCCTCGATGAGCGCAAGGCTCTGCAAGATGTCGCCGAGCGCTATGCGGAAGTCGCCGATGTCGGCCACCGGCAGCGCCGCAGGGTCGATCCAGCGATGCGGGTGATCGCCGTCGACCAGCATGCGGCTTGCCTGCCGGATGGCGGCCGGTCCGAAGCGCGCACCGCTGCGATGGGTGGTGCCGATGTCGAACGGAATGCCGGCAATGGTGAACGCGGCACCGTCGGCGCGGCTCGCGATCGCGAGAAAGCTTGGCGGCAGGGCGAATGTCGGGACGGTCGCCATCACGATGCAGCATTGAAGCGGAAGACGGCGGCCGCGACCGCGCAGGTCCAGAGCCCCTTGGCGTCGCCTTCGGCGGCAGCCGTTATCGACGTACTGCCGATGATGAGGTTGCTGGTCTGATAGACGCGCTTGCGCTCGTCCCAGGCCGCATTCGAATCGAACTCGATGCCTAGCGTGGACGCCAGCATGGTGGCGGCGAGATCCTCGGCATAGTCTCCGCTCTGCTCGCGCGTCATGCCGTATCCGTGATGCTCGGAGATGTAGCCATACATCGCGGGGTCCGCGGGACGCGCCAGGCCGATGCTGGAGTGAATGCGGCGGCCGGGCTCGTCGGTCTCGGTCCGTGCCATGACGCAGAACGTGATCTCGCCCGGCCGCAGCGTGATCACGCCGCTTTCCCGTTCGACCTGTTCACAACGCGGCGGCAGGATCGACGAGACGCTCACCAGGTTCTGCTGCTCGATGTCGGCGTCGCGCAAGGCGAGCTCGAACGCCGTCAGCCGCTCGCGGTGGACGCCAACGCCTTTGGTCAGGAAATAGCTCGTGGGGACTGGAAACATGCGGGGCCAATGCAATTGGGGATCGTATGGGCGTCAACGCGGGCATTCGGCGCTGGTTCCAGTGGGCATGGGCCCCGCACATGACCTTGGAGTGACAAGGAACGGGTCAATTTTGCGCGACCACCCCGCACGTCATTGCCGCTGCCTGCTTTTTAGAACAGAATTAAACAGGCCCCGAGCGGCGGCCCTGCTCCCGCCGGAGGCGCAGGGAGGAAAACAATGGCGACAAACTTCGTCGTGAACGGCCGGCCGGCATCGAGCGATGCGCCGCCGGCAACGCCGCTGCTGTGGGTCATCCGCGAGCAGCTCAAGCTTACCGGCACGAAGTTCGGCTGCGGCACCGGTCTGTGCGGCGCCTGCACGATCCACATCGACGGCAAGCGTGCCTTCTCCTGTCAGATCCAGGTGTCCGAGATTGCCGGCAAGTCGGTGACGACCATCGAGGGCTTGTCGCCCAACTCCAGTCATCCGCTGCAGAAGGCCTGGCTCGCGGCGCAGGTGCCGCAATGCGGCTACTGCCAGTCCGGCCAGATCATGAGCGCGGCGGCGCTGTTGAGGGAAACGCCGAAGCCGACGCGCGCGCAGATCGTCGAGCACATGAGCGCCAACATCTGCCGCTGCGGGACCTATCAGCGCATCGTCGGCGCGGTCGAACGCGCCGCGCGGGAGGGCTGAGCCATGACAAATATCGAAACAACGATTCCGAGCACGCGCTCGTCCCGCCGCCAAATCACTCGCCGACAGGTCATGGTCGGCGCCGCCGGTCTCACGTTTGCGCTGGCGCTCCCGGGCGCAGCACGCGCCGCGGTGCCGTCGAACGAACGCATCGGCAAGGCGCTCAATCCGTGGCTCTCGATCGCGCCCGACGGCACCATCACCATCATGTCGGCGGCCGCCGAAATGGGACAGGGCTCGATGACGTCGCTGCCGCTGATCCTGGCGGAAGAACTCGACGCCGACTGGTCGAAGGTGCGCATCGTGCCGGTGCCGCCGATCGATAGGCTCTATGCCAATCCCGCCTACGGGATGATCTACACCGCCGGCAGCAATGCGGTGCGGGTCTATTTCCAGCCGCTGCGTATCTTCGGTGCGCAGGCGCGCCGCGTGCTGCTCGACAATGCCGCGAAGAAGCTCGGCGTTCCGGTCGAGGAGCTGACCACCGAGCCGAGCGTCGTCGTTCACGCCAAATCGGGCCGCCGTCTGGGCTACGGCGAGATCGCGGCGTTCGCGGAGATTCCGGACAAGGCGCCGGAGATCAAGCCGGACCAGCTCAAGAAGGCGAGCGCGTTCCGCCTGATCGGCAAGGACGTGATGCGGATCGAACTCCCGGGCAAGGTGAACGGGGGCGCGCAATACGCGATCGACGTCCAGCTTCCCGGGATGCTCTATGGCGCGGTGTTGCGCGCACCGGTCGAGGACGCCGCGCCGGACCGGATCGACGACGCCAAGGCCCGCGCCATCGGCAGGCGTGGTGAAGGTGATCCGGCTGCCTTATGGCGTCGGTGTGGTCGCCGAAACGCCGTGGGCGGCGTTCGACGCGAAACGCGCGCTTGCCGGCGCGGTAACCTGGACCAAGACGGCGAAGGCCTGGGGCTTCGACAGCGACAAGGGCCTCGAAGCCTTTGCCGCGGCGGCGCGCGATCTCAAGCAGCCAAGCACCGACTGGTTCAAGGCCGGCGACGTTCGCACTGCGCTGAGCCAGGCCAATTCCACGATGGATGCGACCTATCTCAGCGACTACGCCTATCACGCGCAGATGGAGCCGCTGAACGCGGTGGCATCGGTGTCGGCATCGGGCGACGCCGCCGAGATCTGGACCGGCACCCAAAGCCCGACCACGGCGCACGAAGCCACCGCGAAGGCGCTGGGCATCAGCCGGGATAAGGTCAAGCTCAACACCTTCCTGATGGGCGGCGGCTTCGGCCGGCGCGGCCCGCGCGATTCCGACTTCACCGTCGATGCGGTGCTGCTGGCAAAGGACGCCGGCAAGCCCGTGAAAGTGATGTGGACGCGCGAGGACGACATCCAGAACGGACGCTTCCGGCCGTTGTCGGCGCATTATCTGCGCGCCGGCATCGATAGTTCGAGCCGGCTCGTCGCCTGGCATCATCGCCACGTCGGCGACCGGGTGACGCCGTTCTTCGATCCGGTGCGCTACGAAGCCAACAAGCGCCGCGACGGCATCCTGATGGCCGGCACCGAGCTTGGCGGCTACGACGTGCCCAACCAGCTTGTCGAGCAGCTCTATCAGGACACCGGCGTGCGCACCGCGCCGTTGCGCGGCATCGGCTTCATCGCCAACAAGTTTGCGACCGAATCCTTCATGGACGAGGTCGCGGGCCAGTGCGGAATCGATCCATTGAAGTTCCGCCTCGACATGCTGGCTAAGAACCCGCGTGCCACGAAGATCGTCGAGCGCGTGGCGCAAATGGCGGACTGGGAGCGCGCACGCCCGGCCGGCCGCGCGCTCGGGCTCACTTACATCGACTACTCCGGCACGCAGGTCGCCGGCATTGCCGAGATCTCGGTCGACCGGACCAGCGGCCAGATCGCGGTGCACGACTTCTGGTGCACGATCGACTGCGGCATCGCGGTCCAGCCGGACAATGTGGTGGCGCAGACCGAGAGCAGCATCGTCTACGGCCTCGGCGTCGCGTTGACCGAGCGCATCACCATCAAGGACGGCGTCGTGCAGCAGTCGAACTTCTACGACTACCGCGTGCCGCGCCTGAACGAGACGCCGGCGATGCACATCGAGCTGATCGCGAGCGACAACGCGCCGACCGGCGTCGGCCAGATGGCGACGCCGCTGGTCGCGCCCGCGATCGGCAACGCGCTCGCGCGGCTTGCCAGCGTGCGGCTGCGGCATGCGCCGTTCACCCCCGAACGGGTCAAGGCGGCGCTCGGCTGAGCGGCCGTCGGTTCGCGACGCGCAGAAGCCCCGGTCGTGAACCGGGGCTTCTCTTTTGGCGGATGAAACGGCTTGGGCTGCGAAACCGGGGCCGACCGCGGTACCGGGATATCGACCCAGTACTTCTGTCTGGTGCGCGGGCGATTGACCGTCGAGCACAAGCGATATCTGTTGCCGGCGTCGTTGGCCCCACGTTGTCATTGTAGTCGCCGAATTCTTTTCAAGTCGAGCCCGTGTGCGATTGGCCACGAGCGCCTTGGCTACTGCAATCAGCGTCCAAAAGAGCCAACCGAAGTTTTAGGGAGCACCCAAATGTCGAGCGGCAAGAACGGATTTGCCATTTTCGTCGCCATGCTCGCGGGCGTCATTCTGCTCACGTCCGTGCAGTCCGCGGTCGCAGAGAACCGCAAGATGCTGCGATGGGCGACAGGCCCAGTCGGGTCGTACGGCTATTCGATCGCAACATCGATCGCGAAACTCACCGAACAGATGTTCAACGGCGAATACTGGGTGAGTGTCAATCCGTATCCGTCCACGACCCTGAGCATGCGGGCGGCGATGGACGGTAACGGCGAGATTGCCTACACGGCGGACATCGGCATGTCGCAATTCCATCGCCGCACCGGTGGATTCACCAAATATAATCCGAGGAAGGCCGGCATCGGGCACACCTGGTACGCGTATCCGATGGAGTTGATGATCGCCGTGCTGGCCTCGACTGCCGGCAGGTTCAAATGCTGGCGCGATTTCAGCGGCCAGCCGGTCTATTTCACCAATGCCGGGTTCATGCATTGGCTGAACTGGCAGCGCGTCTTCACCGTGCTCGGATACAATTTCAAGCATCTCCAGATCGACCTTGCGACGAATACCCGGTCACTGCAGGCGGGTACGATCGTCGGCTCCGCGATCTACACGACCGCCGGCCATTCACTGGCGGATTACTGGCGAGGCACGGAAGGCCGCCTGGACCTGAAAATCATCAATCCTTGTCCCGACGAGATCGAACGGCTGAAGGCGGCCGGGCTCTCGGTCGTCAGCGTAGACCCAAAGGCAGCCTTCACCAGGAACAGCGGCCTCGGGCCGCTCCTCGGCGTGCCGATCCTGTTCGGCTACAACGCAAGGCTGGATATGCCGGAGGACGTGATCTACCGGCTGATCCGGAAGCTCTACGACGAGAAAGACAAGCTCGCGAACGCCAATCCCGGCTTCGTGCCGATGGCGCGGGATTTCGTCGGCATGCAGGTGAACGGCATCAGTGCGAATCCGGAGATGGCAGTTCATCCCGGCCTTGCTCGCTTCCTGAAAGAGCACAAGGCCTGGAACGACAAGTGGGTCGTCGGCGACGCCAAATAGTTACTGCGCCGCCAGCAGCCGCGTGCCCCGGAACGCGATCTCCACCAGCGTGCCTTCGTTCGGCGCGCTCTTGATGTGGAACGTCGCGTGGTTGGCTTCGGCCAGCGCCTTGGTCAGCGGCAGCCCGAGACCGGTGCCGCCGGCCTGCGCATGTGTCGCGGTCGCGACCTGCCGGAACGGTTCGAGCGCGGTCGCGATGTCCTTGTCGCTCATGCCGATGCCGGTGTCGCGCACGCGCAGCACCACCTCGCCGGCGTCCGTGACCGCGGTCGAGACGATCACCTGACCGCCCGCGACGGTGAACTTGATCGAGTTCGACAGAAGATTGAGCACGATCTGGCGCACCGAGCGCGCGTCGGCCATCACCTGCGGCAGCCGCGGCGACAGCGAGGTGCGGATGATGATGCGCTCGCGATTGGCCTGCGGCTGCATGATCGCCACGCATTGCTGCGTCAGGTCGTTGACCGACACGCTGGCGAAGGTGAGCTCGAGCTTGCCCGCCTCGATCTTGGACAGGTCGAGCAGGTCGTTGATCAGCGAAATGAGATGCCCGCCCGAGGCGTGGATGTCCTTCAGATATTGCCGGTAGCGTTCGTTGCCGATCGGGCCGAACCGCTCCTGCGTCATCACCTCGGAAAAGCCGATGATGGCGTTGAGCGGCGTGCGGATCTCGTGGCTGATCTTGGCGAGGAAGTCGGACTTCGCCG
This sequence comes from uncultured Alphaproteobacteria bacterium, assembly GCA_963785745.1. GTDB lineage: Bacteria > Pseudomonadota > Alphaproteobacteria > Rhizobiales > Xanthobacteraceae > VAZQ01. The sequence continues at coordinate 44,322 of CAWAWR010000021.1, read as the reverse complement.
CCGACGCGTGCTCGGCCTCGCGCCTGGCTGCGATCAGCTCTTCCTCGGCTTTCTTCCATGGCGTGATGTCGCGGAATACCGCGCAGTACTTGTCGCCATCGTCCCCGAGCTGGCCCATGGTGACGAACAGCGGGATCAGGCCACCCTGGCGTTCGAGACCGACGATCTCGCTTCCGTCGTTGAGCAGCGCCGCGAGGCCCTTGCTCTGCAAACGTTCGAGATAGTCGATGGCGGTGCCGATGCTCTCCGGCGCGAACAGCTCGGCGAAGCTGCGTCCGTCGAGCTCGTGCGCGTCGTAGCCGAACAGCGCCTGCGCGCTGCGGTTCGCCGACAGGATGCGCGCGGCGCGATCGAGCACGATCACGCCATCGGTGGCGGTGTCGAGGATCGCGGTGAGCTCGGCAATCTCGGCGCGCAGCGCGTCGAGCGACGCCAGCGCTTTGGAGTCGGCGCCGGGCGGCATGATCAGCAGCGCGAAGGCCGCCTCGCCGTCCCACGGCACCTGCAGCAGCCGCGCCTCGACGACGTTCGTCTCGTCGCTGAGGCTCGCGATCGAAAACGGCTGGCTGCCGCCCTGCTCGAAGGCGATGTCGCCGGATTCGATCATCAGACTGTCGAGACCACCCGCCTCGGCCAGCGTTTCGAGGCTGTCGCTGCCGGTCCAGTCCAGGAAGGCCTTGTTGGCATAGAGCAGATGGCTCACCCGATAGGTCAGCACACCGATCGGAAGCCGGTCGAGGAACGGCCGCGCATTGCCGGTGTCGGCGTCGCGCGGAGCATCCGATGCGACCGCCAGCACGTCATGAGCGCCCACTGGTGCATTGGCGTTGGCGGCTTTGCGGGCTTGCGCATCCGCTTCGTTGATGCGGCTCGTGAGCTGGCGCGAGAGTTCGTAGAACGCGTAGCGCTCGACGGGGGTCAGGCCTGGCGCGTCGACCTCCGGCGGCAGCACGGCCGACGGCGTCTCGGCTGCGGGCGCCGCCGCGGGCGGCGCGCGGCGCGCCTGCAGAATGGCGTTGAGGCCGGCGACGTCACGGCACACGCCGAAGCCGCGATAGCCGCGGAACGTGCGCTCGCGATCGAATACCGGCAGGCCCGACAACTCCACCGGCAGCCGCTGATCGCCGCCGTTGACCGGCCACTGCACGAGCACGCCGCTGAAGGTGTCACGGGTTTCGATCGCGCGCGCGACCTGGCGGTCGGGATCGACGTTCATCGCCGATGCGATGAACGGCCAGGGCTGCCGGAACAGCGCGGCGGTCAGCGGTCCCATGACCGCGATCAATTCGGCCGAGTCGATTGTGAAGCGGCCGTCCGGCTCCATCTGCCAGACGAAGCGCAACGGATGACGCCATTCCGCCGGCGCAGCCGACAATGGCGTGCGTGTCTCCGCCGCGAGCTCCGGGAACAGCTCGGGCTGCGCGGCGACGGGCTTGTCGTGTGGAGCTTCCGCTTGATGGGGTGGTGGTTCGGGCGGCGGCTGCGGTTGCTCCGGCGCGGGCACGGGGTCGGGGAGGGCAGCCGCGACAGGTTTTGGTCTTGCCACCTCTGTTGTGGCTGCCGTTGCCTCGTTTGCTGCGCGTTGTCCGTGACCCTCGCCGAACGTGACGATCGATACGGTCTGATCGCGCAAGCAATCGATGGCGATCGGTCCGGCATCGAGCGCGTCGAGAGACGTCCTGTCGCCGATCAACCGGCGCGCCGTCGGCGTCGCGCCGATGAGGGCGCCGTCGTCGCCGAACACCGCGACCGGCTCGACGCAGGCGGCGAGCAATCGCGACACGCGCTGCGCGAGTGAGAGATCAGGCCCGCCGCGCTCGAGCGCGGCGATCAGCACCGCCGACGAACCGTCTACAAGGGTGACGCGCGAGCAGGCGCAGGTGACGAGCCGGCCCATGCCGGCGCCGAATCCGCGCAACCGTTCGAGACGCACGGCGCCATCGGGCCGCAGCGTGGCCGCAATGCGCGCGACTTCGGCGGCGGCCGTCTGTTCGCGGGTAAATGTGTGCACGGACAGCGCCGCCGGCGTCGGCGCGCCCAACATCGCGGCGCCGACCGGGTTCGCCCAAACTATGTGCGTTGCATCCTGCGACCACAGCCACGCCGGCGACGAACTCAGCGCCAGCGGCTTCAGGCGCGCGTCGTGCAACCAGAGCAAGCCATTCATTGCGTACCGTTGAGCCGGCAGGACCGGCATGCGGGATTTTTAGTGGTTTTTTAGTAGTCGGGGGCCTGGGCGGCGTCCACGCCGCGGCCTGTTAAAACAACGATAACCTTAACTCTTACAAGGGGTTGGATGCGGTCACGCCGCATTTTTGGCGACACCGTGTCCACAGCGGTTTCGCGCCGCCGCCGTGCATCCATTAAAATAGCTTATTGTGCATCGCAATATCTTATATTGCATTGCACCACGACCCATGCCATATTGTGCATCGAGGCTGCTCCCTGATTAGGCATCGCTTCTGGGGAGACAGGCCGGCCAGTAAACCACTCGACACAGACCGTTGCCGGGCGGCGGAGGTCTCAGAAGTGTCCAAATCAAAGCGCCGCCCGTTAACCAGTCGAAGGGAAGGATCGTTTGTTATGTCTGAGGCCACTTACACGTCCCCGAAGTCCAAGGCCAAGCCCGCTGCCGTAGCCAGCCCCGCTACCGCGTTCGAGTTTCCGAAGTTCGAAATCCCGAATTTCGAGATGCCCAAGATGGAAGTCCCCGCCGCCTTCCGCGAATTCGCCGAAAAGGGCGCTACGCAGGCGAAGGAGACCTACGAGAAGATGAAGGCTGCCGCGGAAGAGGCCACGGATGTCCTCGAGGACACCTATGCCACCGCCGCCAAAGGCGCCGCGGATTACGGTCAAAAGCTGATCGAAGCCACCCGCGTTAACACCAACGCCGCGTTCGACTTCTATACCGAGCTGATGTCGGTGAAGTCCTATTCGGACGTGATCGAGCTTTCGACCACGCATGCGCGCAAGCAGTTCGAGGCTGTGACGGCGCAGACCAAGGACCTCGCCGCCCTGGCCCAGAAGATGGCCACCGAGACCGCTGAGCCGATCAAGGACAGCGTCACCAAGGCGTTTTCCAAGGTCGCCTGACGGCCGATCGACACGTTGCACTGCATTTGGGAAAGCCCGGGTTCACCACCCGGGCTTTTTCGCATTTGAACGAAAATGCCGCGCGGTGCTACCAAGCTTTGGGTGGAGCGTACCGGGCTTGCCAAACTTGAGGCCGGCTCCTAGGTTCGTGCCGCTCTGCGAGCCAAACTCGCACTGTTGGTCTGTGCAGCTGTAGCTCAGTTGGTTAGAGCGCCGGTCTGTGGAACCGGAGGCCGGTGGTTCGAGTCCACCCAGCTGTACCATTCTCCACTGGCATTCCATCGGGCCGTCAGATCGGCCGCTTTCCTGGTCCTGAAACCTTTCAAATTGTTCATCGTATTTCGGTTGCAGCACCCTTGTGAGCTTCCTTGGCGCAGGGGTTAAATTGACCTTGTAGAGGTGTTAGCTTCGCGGTGTCAGTTCGCTTTGCGCGGAGCGGATCGGAACGGCGAGCGCCGCGGCTCGGTGACTGAGGAGTTTCGGAGAATGCCACGACTGCCTGAATGGACGGTGCCGGCCGGAGCGCAACCGAAACCGGAAGACTACGACTACGATCTCGATCGCGCGCTCGGCGCTGTCGTCGGCATCCGCTCGATCGTGCCGGCCGATGCATTCTCGGCCGAGACGCTCGGCACCGAACGCGCCGGCAACGGCGTGCTGATCCGCGAAGGCGGCGTCGTCCTCACTATCGGCTATCTCATCACCGAGGCCGAGCAGATCTGGCTCACCTTCAGCGACGGCAAGGTCGCGCCCGGCCACGTGCTCGGCTTCGACCAGGAGACCGGATTCGGCCTGGTGCAGGCGCTGGCGCGCGTCGATCTCGAACCGATTCCGATCGGGCAGTCGGGCGCGCTCCAGGTCGGCGAGCGGGTGGTGGTCGGCGGCGCCGGCGGGCGGGCGCATTCGGTGGCGGCGCGCGTCGCCGCCCGGCAGGAATTCGCGGGCTACTGGGAATACGTGCTGGACGAGGCGATCTTCACCGCGCCGGCGCACCCCAATTGGGGCGGCACCGCCTTGATCGGCGCGCGCGGCGATCTCCAGGGCATCGGCTCGCTGCAACTCGAGCAGCCGCGCGAGCAGGGCACCGAGCATCTCAACATGGTCGTGCCGATCGACCTGTTCAAACCGATCTATGAAGACCTGTTGACGCTCGGCCGCCGCAACCAGCCGCCGCGGCCGTGGCTCGGGCTCTATGCCACCGAGGTCAACGATCGCGTCGTGGTGGTCGGCATGTCGAGCCGCGGGCCGGCGCGCAAGGCCGATCTGCGCACCGGCGACGTCGTGCTCGCCGTCGGCGGCTCCGAGGTCAGCGATCTCGCCGGGCTGTTCCGGCGCATCTGGGCGCAGGGCAACGCCGGCGTCGACGTGCCGCTCACCGTCTATCGCGACGGCAAGACCTTCGAGCTGCGCGTCCCGTCCGCCGACCGGCGGCGGTTCCTGAAGGCGCCGCGGCTGCATTGATTTCAATCACGAGAATTGATCTGCTGTGCTGTGACGCGCGGCAGACCCAGTTCGACGTGCCACTGTGAACTCAAGTCAGAGTGGCGAACAACAATATGAAAGTTTCAGGGAGGTTGTGATGGCCAACGAGCACCGCACGGGGCGCGTGAACTCTGGTGACGTGACGCTGTTCTACCGCGTCTTCGGCAAGCCGGGCGCCACGCCGATCCTGATCCTGCACGGCTCCAACTTCTACGACTCGGTCGACTGGATCGAGGTCGCCTCCGCGCTCGCGAGCGACCGCGAGGTGGTGGTGCCCGACCGCCGCGGCTGGGGCGACTCCACCTGGAGCCCGAGCAAGGACAATTCGCTCGACGCGCTGCTCGATGACATGCTGGCGGTCATGGGCGCGATGAAGTGGCCCAAGGCGGTCGTCATGGGCCATTCCGGCGCCGGCCCGACCATCATCTCGTTTGCGGTCAACTTCCCGCAGATGACCGAGAAGCTGATCCTGGTCGACAGCCAGATGAACCGCGAGGAGAGCGCCCGCACTGGCAAGTCGGTCGGCAATCCGCCCTACATCTTCGAGTTGGTCGAGGCGGCGATGGCCAAGCACAAGTTCTCCAATCCGCCGCGCTTCTCCTGGGACCGCAAGCGTGCCGAGCAGTCGCTCGTCAAGGTCGAGAAGGGCCTCATGCTCAAGCGCGATCCCGACGGCAGCAATCGTCAGCCGATCGGGGAGGGCGCGGCGCTGCCGCGCCGTCCGGTGCGCGAGATGTGGGAAGAGCTTGCGATGGTGAAGGTCCCGATGATCATCATCCGCGGCAATCGCTCGTCGCGCTATCCGGCGGCGACGGTCGAGCGGCTGACCAAGGAATTTCCAAACATTCCGCAGGCGGTGGTCGATTCCGAGCACGACGTCGCCGGTCAGGCGCCCGACGCGCTGATCGGACATGTACGGAAATTCATCGCGGGCACGTGAGCTACGCACGCGCTGGACGAAATTACGCGGGCGATCGGAACCAAGTTTCAAGGTTGCGAGTCATGCTGGTGAGGCAACCAGCAAAGGGCAGCCCATGCGCACCTTCCTCGCAGCAGCAACGATCGCGTTAGGTTCATTGGGTCTTGCGTCCGTCCAGGCGTCCCCCATCGTGCCGGGAGGCATGACGACAGCCATTGAGTCTCTCGACGGCGTCGAAGCGGTTCACTGCACGCCGAAAAAGCGCCATCACATCCCGACCTGGAATTACCAGGCCGACGGTTGTCGCCGGCCGAGCAAGAAGAAGGCGCCGGCGAAGGCGAAAGCGCCGCCGCCTAAGAGCAGCTATTTGCAGATGTGAGATCGCCACGGTCGAACAACGGGCGCGGTGGCAGTTACTGCGCCCTCGCCCCGCTGGCGGGGAGAGGGCCATTCCAAACGCTCGGCACGTTCAAATTGGGTGAGGGGGCCATCGATAGGGCTCGGCCTCGGAGAGTCCCCCTCACCCCACTCTCAATCGCGGCGAGACCGTCCTGCCCTCTCCCCGCAAGCGGGGCGAGGGCACAGCAATGCGCATCGCGCAGTTGCGCGCCCTACGCTTCCGCGGTCGGCGCCGGGGTGTCGAGATCGACATAGACCTGGCCGTCGCGCACCTCGGTCTTGAAGGTCTTGAGCGCGATGAAGCAGGGCGGCTGCACCGCCTTGCCACTCGGCACGTGAAACGCGCCGAAGTGGAAATTGCACTCGATCACGTCATCTTCGAGCGTGCCGTCGGCGAGATCGGCCATGCCGTGGGTGCAACGCGCCTCGGTGGCATAATAGGTGCCATTGATATTGTAGATCGCGACGAGTTCCTCGCCGACCTCGCGGCTTATCACGCCGTTTTCCGGCACATCCGAGGCGGCGCAGACTTGGGTTTCGGCCATGATCGTCTTGCTTTGAGCGTGGGCGCCGCGGATGCGGCCGGGAAGCCCCGTGCTTTAGCGGCGCCGCCGAAAAGTGCAAGAGGGCGGGCGCTTGCCGCGGCGTTGGCGACGATTTGACCCGGTTTCCGGCGGCCCTATAACCTAGCTTTGAACCCGCGGAACGACCCAGCAAGCGCGAGGCCAAGGTCCAAAAACCATGTCCGCTTCCTACATCATCGACGATCGCGAAAAGAAAACCTTCCTCCTGGACCGCGAGGTGCTGGTCTCGGAGGACATCCTGCGCAAGGAGATGGCCAACATCTTCAGCCGCTGCTGGATCTATGTCGGCCACGCCTCCGAGCTGAAGAAGCCGGGCGATTTCGTCTCCCGCAAGGTCGCCGGCCGGCCGGTGATCTTCGTGCGCGACGCCAAGAACGTTTATCACTGCCTGTTCAACACCTGCCGGCACCGCGGCGCCATCGTCTGCACCCAGCGCGAGGGCAATGCGCGGCGCTTCATGTGCATCTATCACGGCTGGACCTACGCCAATGACGGCTCGCTCGCGCGCGTGCCCGGCGACGACGCCTATGCCGAGAGCTTCGACCAGAAGGAATTCGGGCTGCGTCGTCCGGCGCGGTTCGAGGAGTATCGCGGCTTCTGGTTCATGAACCTCGACAAGGACGCGCCGGCGCTCGTCGACTATCTCGCCGGCGCCAAGGACTACATCGACCTCGTGATCGACCAATCGCCTTCGGGGCAGATGGAGATCATCGCCGGCGTGCAGGAATATGACGTCGCGGCCAACTGGAAGCTGATGGTCGAGAACTCGGTCGACGACTATCACCTGCCGTCCACGCATTCGACCTGGCTCAACTTCATGGCCAATTCGGGCGTGAAGCTCGAACCGCCGCCGAAGGACTTCGGCCAGATCCTGCCGACCAAGGGCCTCGCGGTCGAGCTCGGCAACGGCCACTTCACCACCGACAACATCAATTTCCGCGGCCGGCCGGTCTGCAAGTGGATTCCGCTCTATGGCGAGGCGGCGAAGCCGGAGATGGAGGCGATCCGCGCCGAGCTGGTGCAGCGGCTTGGTGCCGAGCGCGCGGCGCGCGTCGCCGACACCAACCGCAACCTGGTGATCTTCCCGAATCTGGTGATCAACGACGGTTCGTCGGTGACGGTGCGCACCTTCTATCCGGAAGGCGCCAACAAGATGCACGTCACCGCCTGGGCGCTCGGTCCGGTCGAGGAGAGCGAAAGCGCACGCGCGCGGCGGCTCGACGCGTTCCTCACCTTCTACGGTCCCGGCGGCTTCGCCACGCCCGACGACGTCGAGGCGCTGGAGCTGGTGCAGCAGGGCCTCGCCAACTGGCAGGACGACCGCTGGTCGGAAATGTCGCGCGGCATGGGCAAGGAGGGCGAGCAGCTCAACAGCGACGAGCATCACCTGCGCATCTTCTGGCGGCGCTGGAACGAATTGATGGGAGCGCGGGCATGACGATTGCCGCCAAGAGCGTCGTCACCCGCGCGCAGGTCGAGGATTTCCTCTACCACGAGGCCGCGCTGCTCGATGAGTGGCGGCTCGACGAGTGGCAGACGCTGCTCACCGACGACGCCACCTATTACGTGCCGCCCAACGACAAGCTCGACGGCGATCACCGCAGCACGCTGTTCATCATCGCCGACGACCGCGAGCGCATCCGCCAGCGCATCATCCGCATCAACGATCCGAATTGCCACGCCGAATATCCGAAGTCGCGCACGCGGCGGATGATCACGAACGTGCAGATCGCGAGCGTGGAGGGCGACCTCGTCACCGTCACCGCCAATTTCGTCTGCTACCGCTTCCGGCGCAACGAGCGCATCCGGGAATATGTCGGCGGCTATCGCTTTGTCCTGAAAATCGCGGGCGACAGCTTCCGCATCAAGGAACGGCGCGTGTTCATCGACGCGCACGAGCTCGGCTCGCTCGGTTCGGTGAGCTTTATTTTGTAGTCCCCTCCACACAGTCATGGCCGGGCTTGTCCCGGCCATCCACGTCTTCCTTCACAAAGCAAGACGTGGATGCCCGGCACAAGGCCGGGCATGACGCCAAGAAACGGCGCACCTAAGGAACCCCAATGTCCAAGCTCGATGATCTCTTCGAAGAACTCGTGACCGCCAACCGCATCCTGGCGACCGAAGGCGTGGTCGATTCCTTCGGTCATGTCAGCGCGCGGCATCCCGACAATCCGCAGCGCTTCTTCCTCTCTCGCGCCCGTGCGCCGGATTGCATCGAGAAGGACGACATCATGGAGTTCACGCTCGAGGGCGAGCCGATCAATCCGGGCAGCAAGGCGCCCTATCTCGAGCGCTTCATCCATGGCGGCCTCTATGAGGCGCGTCCCGACGTGCACTCCGTCGTGCACAACCATTCGCCGAGCGTGATCCCGTTCGGCGTCACCGGCAAGAAGCTCAAGCCGCTCCTGCATATGTGCGCCAATATCGGCCACGACGTGCCGAGCTGGGACTTGCACGACAAGTTCGGCGACACGGCATTGCTGGTCGAGAACGTCGCGATGGGGCGCGACCTCGCCAAGGCGATGGGCTCGGGCCGCACCATCCTGATGCGCGGCCACGGCGCCACCGTGGTGGCGCCGAACGTCCGCCATTGCGTGTTCATCTCGGTCTATCTGGAGGTGAACGCCAAGCTGCAGATGCAGGCGATGGCGATGGGCGACATCACGTTCCTCACCGCCGGCGAGGTCGACAAGATCATCGAGCGCACCGGGCCCTACACGATCAACCGCGCCTGGGAGAACTGGTGCCGCCGCGCCAACCGGCCGGTGACGCCGCAGGCGGCCTGATGCGGCTGGTACGAAACGCCGCAATTCGGCGATTCACTGCCCAGACTGTGAGTTCAATGGCTCCCCTGCTATGCTGGGGTCGAATGCGGCGGGCCGTCACGACGGAACCGCTGCCAGTGGGGAGTGACATCATCCATGTCCGTGGTCGCGATGCCGTCCGGACGCGACGCCAAGCCCGCCGCGCGGGCGGCGGAACCGATTCTCCTCGTCGAGAACATCACCAAGAAATTCGAGACGCCGGACGGCGTTCTTACTGCCGTCGACGACGTGTCGCTGTCGGTCAAGCCCGGCGAGTTCTTCGGCGTGATCGGCCCGTCGGGCTGCGGCAAGTCGACCTTGTTCAACATCATCGGCGGCCTGCTCGACGGCTATGACGGCGCGGTGCGCGTCGCCGGCGAGACGGTGCACGGCCCGCATCCTTCGATCGGCATGATCTTTCAGGAGGAGTTGACGTTCCCCTGGCGCTCGGTGATCGACAATGTCGCGTTCCCGCTCGAGCTCGTGGGCATGCCGAAGGCGGAGCGCTACGAGCGCGCCCGGCACTTCGTCTCGCTGGTCGGGCTCGACGGCTTCGAGCGGCGGTTTCCCGCGGAGCTGTCCGGCGGCATGCGACAGCGGGTGTCGATGGCGCGCACGCTCGCGGCCGAGCCCAAGATCATGCTGATGGACGAGCCGTTCGCCGCGCTCGACGAGCAGACGCGGCTGCTGCTGGGCGACAAGGTGCTGCAGATCCAGCAGGAGCTGAAGCAGACGACGCTGCTCATCACCCACAACATCACCGAGGCGGTGCAGCTCTCCGACCGGATCATGGTGATGACCTACCGGCCCGGCAAGGTGAAGCGGATCGTCGACATCGACCTGCCGCGGCCGCGCACTTCGGAGATCGTCTCCAGCGAGGCGTTCGGGCGCTATGTCGCGCAGATCTGGAGCGACCTGCGCGAGGAGGCGACGCGGGGCCTCGTCGACGACGAGAGCCGCAAGCTCCGCGCCGGCACTCCGTCATGAGCGGCCTGATGGCCATCGCCAGGAGCCGCTATTTCCCCCCGGTGCTGGGGATCGGCTCGATGGTCGCGTTTCTCCTCGTCGTCGAAGCCCTGATCTATTTCGACATTCTCAATCGCTACGTCATTCCGCCGCCGAGCGACGTCCTGCTCGCGCTACCGCGCGTCATGATGGAAGAGGACGTGCTGTCGCGCTTCTTGCTGACGGCGGGGGAATCGCTCGTGGCGGGTGCTTTGGTCACGATCGTCGGCATCGCCGGCGGCGTGCTGCTCTACCAGTTCAGCTTGTTGCGGCTTGCCACCGAGACCTGGGTGGCGGCGATCGCGGCCGCGCCGCTGGTGCTGCTCTATCCGCTCTATCTCGTGATCTTCGGGCGCAACGCCACGACCATCGTGATGATGGGCTTCACCGCCGGGCTCGCGCCGGTCATCCTGAAGACGCTGGAAGGCCTCGTCGGCACCCGGCGCGTGCTGATCAATGTCGGCAGGAGCTTCAATCTCACGCGCGCGCAACAGTTCTGGAAGATCCTGTTCCCGGCCGCGCTGCCGACGATCTTTGTCGGCATGCGGCTCGGGCTGATCTTCGCGATGCTCAACATCGTGGGAGTCGAGTACCTGATCAATTTCGGCGGTCTCGGCCAGCTCATCAACGAGCTGGCGGAGCGCTACGACCTCGCCGGTTCCGCGGCAGCGATCTGTTTCGTGATCCTGGTGAGCATCATCGTCTTTGCGTTGACCGAAAGGCTTGAGCGATGGCTGAGACCGGCAGGCTGACCGCGCCGTCAGGCGTTGCGAACCGGGTCCAGGACTGGGTGCGCGCGCATCCGGTTGCGGCGCTGCGGATATTCATCGTCGTCACGGTCCTGCTGTGCTGGGAAGCGCTGGCGCAATCCGGGCTGCTGTATCGCGACGTGGTGCCTTCGCTGCTGCGGATCGGCCTGGCGCTGTTCCAGACGCTGACCGATCCCAATTTCTATTTCCACCTCTACACGACGTTCTACGAGATCGGCATCGGGATGGTGATCGGCGGCGTTTCAGGCCTTGCGGTCGGCATCCTGCTCGGCGGATCGAAGCTGATGCAGCGCGCCTATGAGCCGTTCCTCTACTATCTCGGACCTTGCCCGAAGATCATCTTTTTCCCGCTGATGATCATGTGGTTCGGCGTCGGCACCGGATCGAAGATCGCCATGGGCGCGATCTCCTGCTTCTTCCCGATTGCGCTCAACGCCGCGGGCGGCATGCGCGAGATCGACAAGGTCTTGATCCGCGTGGGCAAGAGCTTCCGCGCCAGCACCTGGCAGATGGTGACCAAGATCTACATGCCGGCGATGCGTCATCCGATCATCAACGGCGTGCGGCTGGGCCTCGGCCTCTGTCTGATCGGCACGCTGCTGGCGGAAACCAAGATGTCGAACCGCGGCGTCGGCTTCCTGGTGATCCAGGCCTATACGCTGTTCGACATGCCGCTTATGTATTCATTGCTGATCGTGCTGTTCGTCATCTCGATCGGCGCCAATACATTGATCGGCCGCCTCGGCGGCCTCGACAGCATCAAGCGCTCATAGCGCTCGCTTATAGCTCGTGCGTAACGCGTCTGTAGGGAGGTACCCATGTCCGTCGCAACCGCGATCAAGCCTGCACAGGCACTCAAGCTGCCCACCCATCGTGAGCCTTACTACGCCGGCAAATGGCAAAAGCCCGCGACCGCGCGCTATGCCGATGTGACCGCGCCCGGCTCGGGCGAGGCGCTCGGCAAGGTGGTCGACGGCACCGTCGCCGATGCCGAGGCCGCGATCGCTGCCGCCAAGGCGGCGTTCAAGGAATGGCGGCGCGTGCCGCCGCTGGAACGCGCCAAGATGCTCCGCGCCATCGCCGACGTGCTGCGCAAGAACGGCGACGAGCTGGCGATGCTCGACGCCGCCGACTGCGGCAACCCCTATGCCGAGATGGTGCGCGACGCGAACGCGGGTGCCGCGCAGCTCGACTTCTATGCCGGCCTGGTCACCGAGATGAAGGGCGCCTCGATCCCGATGGGGCCGGACGTGGTGAACTTCTCGGTGCGCGAGCCGCTTGGTGTGGTCGGACGCATCATCCCGTTCAATCATCCGTTCATGTTTGCGGCCGGCAAATCCGGTGCGCCGCTCGCCGCCGGCAACACCGTCGTGCTCAAGCCGCCGGAACAGGCGCCGCTCTCCGCGCTGCGGCTGGCCGAGCTGATCGACGGCATCCTGCCGCCCGGCGTGTGGAACGTCGTGCCCGGCGGCCGCGAAGTGGGGCAGGTGCTCTCCAGCCACCCCGACGTCGCCATGGTGGCGCTGATCGGCAGCGTGCCGACCGGCCGCGCGGTGATGAAGGCCGCGTCCGACACGCTCAAGCCGGTGCTGCTGGAACTCGGCGGCAAGAACGCGCTGATCGCATATCCCGACGCCGATCTGGAAGCGGTGTCGGCCGCCGTGGTCGACGGCATGAACTTCACCTGGTGCGGGCAATCCTGCGGCTCGACCAGCCGCGCCTTCGTGCACGAGAAGATCTACGACGCCGTGCTCCAGCGTGCGGCGGAATCGATCAAGCGCTACAAGCCCGGCGATCCGACCGATCCCGCGACCACCATGGGCTCGATCATCAACCAGGTGCAGTACGACCGGGTGCTGAAATACATCGCGGCGGGCAAGGAGGACGGCGCCCGCCTCGTCTCGGGCGGCAAGCGGCCGGACGATCCCAAGCTCGCCAAGGGCCTGTTCATCGAGCCGACGATCTTCGCCGACGTGAACATGGGCATGCGCATCGGCAAGGAGGAAATCTTCGGGCCGGTGCTCTCCGTGTTCAAATGGAAGGACGAGGCGGAGATGCTGGCGCAGGTGAACCAGGTCGAATACGGGCTCACCTGCTCGATCTGGACCAGCGATCTTACCACCGCGCACCGCACCGCCGCGGCGGTCGAGGCCGGCTATGTCTGGATCAACGAGGTGTCGAAGCATTTCCTCGGCGCGCCGTTCGGCGGCTACAAGCAGTCCGGCGTCGGCCGCGAGGAATGCATCGAAGAGCTGATCCGCTTCACGCGCGAAAAGAACATCCACGTCAACCTGAAGCGGCGGACCGGGCACTAGGCCCAACGGAAGAACAACAACATGAAGCGAATAGCAGCGCTCACCTTGTTCGCAGCCGCGGTTCTCGCGGCGCCATGCGCCCAGGCTGGCGATATCGTCGAGGACTGGGCGAAGGTAAAGGCTCCGCCGCCCCCGGCACTGAAGCCGGTTACCGTTGATGCAAAGACCACCGCGCTCCTGATCCTCGACATGGTGGCGGTGAACTGCAACGCACGTCCGCGGTGCGTCGCTTCGGTCGCGCCGCTCAGGAAACTCCATGATGCGGCGCGTGCGGCCGATGCGATGGTGTTCTACACCATCGTCGGTCCGGGCAATCCGACGGCGGAAGGCATTGTCGACAAGGCGATCATGCCGCGCGACGGCGAATGGATCGTGCAGCGTGGGCCGGACAAATTCCTCGGCTCGGACCTGGAAGCGCGCCTCAAGAAGCGAGGCATCAAGACCGTGATCGTGACCGGAACGTCGGCGCAAGGCGCCGTGGTCGGAACGGGCAGCGGGTCGGCTCAGCGCGGCTATCAAGTCGTCATTCCGGTCGACACGATGTCCGCGGAAGAGGAATACAACGAGCAGTACGCGGCCTATCACCTGTACAAAGGCGGCCCGACCATCATCACCGAGCGCATCACACTGACCCGGTCGGGTATGATCAAGTTCTGACCGCAGTCACGTCAGCCGCGCCAAGGTGTCGTTTTGGCCCGCCCATGCTTGTGGGTGGGCCGCAATCTTTATAGCCTTCCGCTCAAAGCCGGTCCGCCACGCAGCGCGCCGGCAAAAAGGGGGAGGGTTTCATGCGCAGGATCATCTGCATCCTCGTGGCCGCGCTCGTTCCGGCCGCCGCCAATGCGCAACAGCAGCCAAAGCCCGAATGGGCGTTTCCCGTTCCCGACAAGGTGAAGGTCGAGCCGCGCTTTGCGCCCGATCGCCTGCGCACCGTCAACGGCGTGTCGTATACGCGCGCGGCGGTCGACGATTTCTACAACGTGCCGGTCTGGCGCCCGCAGATGCACCCGGCGATGTCGAAGGTCGTTGCGCACGGCAACAAGGACACCCAGGTGCGCGCCTGCGGCTCCTGTCATCTGCCGACCGGCACCGGCCACGACAAGTCCGCTTACATGGCGGGCCTGCCGGTCAACTACTTCGTCCGCACGATGAACGACTGGAAGACCGGCGATCGCAAGTACGGCAATACGATGGTGGCGATGCTCAAGCTCATCACCGACGCGGAGATCCTTGAGGCCGCGAAATATTTCGCATCGCTCAAGCCGATGACCTGGATCAGGGTGGTCGAGACCGACACCGTGCCGAAGACCTTTACCGGCATGACCACCCGGCGCCTCGTGCTGCCGGACGGCGGCATGGAGCCGCTCGGCAACCGCATCGTCGAGGTCCCCGAGGATGAGGAGGTGGTCGTGCACCGCGATCCGCTCTCGGGCTTCGTCGCCTATGTGCCGAAGGGCAGCATCGAGCGGGGTCGCGAGCTTGCCACCACCGGCGGCGGTCGCACGGTCCCGTGCGGCATCTGTCATGGCCCCGCCCAGCGCGGGCTCGGCGACGTGCCGGGGCTCGCCGGTCGTCACCCGAACTACATTGTGCGCCAGCTTTGGAACATGCAGAACGGCGATCGCGTCGGCAGCTCGGCCGCGCTGATGAAGCAAGTCGTCGACAAGCTCACGGTCGACGACATGCTCGCGCTCGCCGCTTACGCCGCGTCGCTCGCGCCGTAGCACAATTTGCCCGAGAAAAAACCGGACCCTTGCGGGCCCGGCTTAGTTTGTCGGCGCGGGGGCCGACATCACCTTCCAGAGGGGAACAACTGCCGACGATGTCCATCGCGATCTGGGAGGATGGGCGACAGCTCGTCGGCAGTGACAGTGTCAGTATGACGAGCTCAGCGAGTCGGACAACACGGAGAGCCGCATGCCAGCCATGCGGGCTCTGCGCAGCCTGAAATACCAGACATTACAGCGTTAAAAGCGGGGCCTAAACTTGATCTAAAAGTGCCAGCGTTGCGCTTTGCTGACCAGAAAATCCCGGAACACCTGCACGCGCGCGACCGACTTGAGTTCTTCCGGGTAGACGAAATAAGCGTCGTAGGCGAGGGCGCTGGAGCTCTCGCCAAAAAGCTGCACGAGGCCGCTGCTCTCTTCGACCAGATAGTCGGGCAGCATGGCGATGCCGATGCCGCGCTGACAGGCGCGCAGCACGCCGAGAACGTTGTTGATGGTCAGCCACGCCTTGCGGGGTGGTCCGCCATCGTGGCCCTGGGCCAACAGCCAATTGCCGGTCTGTTGCAGCCACGGCGGCACGGTGCCGCCCAGAATAACGCAGCGGTGCTTGTCGAGCTCGTCGACCGAGCGCGGCGTGCCGAACCGCTTGAGGTATTCCGGCGATGCACAGGCGTGGAAATGGAGCGAGAACAGCTTGCGCTGGATGAGGTCGGGCTGGATCGGCTGCCGCAACCGGATCGCGACGTCGGCTTCGCGCATCGCGAGGTCGAGCTCTTCCTCGGTGGTGATCAGCGTGATCCGGATGTCCGGGTAGAGGTCGATGAACTCGCCGAGCCGCGGCGTGAGCCAGTGGACGCCGATGCCGGGCGTCGTCGTCACCTTGAGCTCGCCGTTGGGACGTTCGCGCGTGTCGGTCAGCTTGGCGCGCGCGGCCTCGAGCTTCATGAACACTTCATGCGCGGTCCGGTGCAGAAGCTCGCCCTGCTCGGTCAGGATCAGCCCGCGCGCGTGGCGATGAAACAGCGAGACGCCAAGCTCCTGTTCGAGCGCGGACACCTGCCGCGAGACCGCCGATTGCGACAGCCCAAGCTGCTCGCCGGCATGCGTGAAGCTTCCCGCCTCGGCGGCGGCGTGGAAGACCTTCAGTTTATCCCAGTCCATCTTTAAGCCTTCCCCCTCCCGTTCAGGAGAACCCCGAACCTCGGGAAGGGAGTCACTCCGCCGCGACCCGCGGCTCGGCCTCGCCATGCGCGGCGAGGAATTTTTCGGCTTCCAGGGCCGCCATGCAGCCCTGGCCGGCGGCGGTTACCGCCTGCCGGTAGATGTCGTCGGTCACGTCGCCGGCGGCGAACACGCCCGTCACCGACGTTGCGGTCGAATGCGGTGCGGTCTTGATGTAGCCGCCGCCCTTCATCTCGACCTGACCTTCGAACAGCGCCGACGCCGGCGTGTGGCCGATGGCGATGAAGACGCCGTCGGCGGCCACTTCGGTGAGTGCGCCGGTTTTCACATTGCGCAGGACCGCGCCGCGGACCTTGAGCGGACTTAAGTCGCCGGTCACGTCGTGGAGCACGCTGTCCCAGATCACCGAGATCTTCGGATTCTTGAACAGGCGGTCCTGGAGAATTTTTTCGGCGCGGAAGCCGTCGCGCCGGTGCACGACCGTGACCTTGCTCGCGAAATTGGTGAGGAACAGCGCTTCCTCGACCGCGGTGTTGCCGCCGCCGATCACCAGCACTTCCTTGCCGCGATAGAAGAAGCCGTCGCAGGTGGCGCAGGCGGAGACGCCGTAGCCCTTGAACTTCTGCTCCGACGGAAGATCGAGCCAGCGCGCCTGCGCGCCGGTGGCGATGATGAGGCTGTCGGCGAGATAGACGTCGCCGGAATCGCATTCGAGCCGGAACGGCCGCTGCGCGAGGTTGCACCTTCATCACATGGTCGGTGACGATCCGCGTGCCGACATGCTCGGCCTGCTTCTGCATCTGCTCCATCAGCCAGGGGCCCTGGATGACGTCCGCGAAGCCCGGATAGTTCTCGACGTCGGTGGTGATGGTGAGCTGGCCGCCGGGCTGGATGCCCTGGATCAGGACGGGTTCCAGCATGGCGCGGGCGGCATAGATGGCGGCGGTGTAGCCGGCCGGTCCCGAGCCGATAATCACGACTTTGGCGTGGGTCGTCGTACCCATCGAAACGTCGCCCCTGGAAAGGTTTGATTTTGGCGGCCATTGGCCGCGTTGTTCCCCATCAATTTAGGCTTTCCGGCGAGCTATGCAATACACGCAGGGCGGGACGCCCACAGTCATCTGGCCGCACCGGCGGGCGCCGCCGCACCCTGTTACCGGGCTGCGCAATAATCTTTCGCGACTCCTCCAGTCGCGGTAAAGGAGGAACGGCCACAGGAAACCCGACGTGCCCGCCCGCCTCGACGCCATCGATCGCAAGATCCTGAAGGAACTTCAGGCCGACGGCCGCATGACCAATGTGGACCTGGCCCAGCGCGTGGGCATCTCGGCGCCGCCGTGCCTGCGCCGGGTTCGCGCGCTCGAGGAGGCCGGCTACATCAAGGGCTACCGCGCGCTGCTCGACGAGAAGAAGCTCGGCTACGAGGTCGCGATCTTCGCCATGGTCCACCTCACCAGCCAGGCCGAGGCCGACCTCAAGGCGTTCGAGGAATTCGTCCGCAAGGCGCCGCTGGTGCGCGAATGCTGGATGCTGTCGGGCGAGATCGACTTTATCCTCAAATGCGTCGCACCCGACCTCAAGACGTTCCAGGCCTTCGTCGCCGAGCTGACCGCGGCGCCGACCGTGCGCAACGTCAAGACGTCGCTGACGCTGCGCAACTCCAAGGATGCGGCCATGGTGCCGATGGAAGGCGAGTAGGTTTTCCGCTCGTCCCCGCGCAAGCGGGGACCCAGTCTAAGAAAAAAGATTTCTGGATTCCCGCTTTCGCGGGAATGAGCGGTGGGTGGAACCGCGTGAAATCAAAACGCGGCTGCGGGGCGCTTCAGCGCCACTCGACCTTCTTGACCTCGTAGGCTTTCGCGCCGCCCGGCGTGACGACCTCGACGCTGGTGCCCTTGGTCTTGCCGATCAGCGCGCGTGCGAGCGGCGAGGCGATCGAGATCTTGCCCTTCTTGGCGTCGGCCTCGGGCTCGCCCACGATCTGCCAGACCTTCTTTTCCTCGGTATCCTCGTCGACCAGCGTCACCGTCGCGCCGAACTTGATGGTATCCCCGCTGAGCTTGGACACGTCGATGACTTCCGCGCGCGCGAGCTTGTCTTCAAGCTCGGCGATCGCGCCTTCGTTGTGCGACTGCATCTCCTTGGCCGCATGATACTCGGCGTTCTCCGACAGGTCGCCGTGCGTGCGGGCATCGGTGATCTGCTGGATAATGCGCGGCCGCTCGATCTGCTGGCGATGCTTGAGCTCTTCTTCGAGCACCGCATAGCCCGCCGCAGTCATCGGGATCTTGTCCATCAGTCTCTCTCTGGCCTCCGAACGATGCCTCGGGACAAAATTTTGATCGCGGACCCGAAGCTAGCTTCAAGCCCCGCGACCGCGGTCTTTGTCCCAAACTCTAACCGTCTTGGCGCTGGGCCCCCGGGGCTTGCCCCCGACTTTTAGCCCTTGCCGCCGAAATAGCTCTGCAGCGCACGCACCTCGAGGTCACCCCCGAGATAGGCTTTGATTCCCTGCGCCGCGGCGACGGCCCCTGAAAGAGTGGTGTAATAGGGGACTTTATGCAAGAGGGCAGCCCGGCGCAGCGACCGGCTGTCGGCCAGCGCCAGAGCCCCCTCGGTGGTGTTGAAAACCAGCGCCACATCGCCGTTGCGGATGGCATCGACGATATGCGGCCGGCCCTCGGCGACCTTGTTAATCTTTTCCGCCGGAACCCCCTGTTCCGCGAGGTAGCGCTGGGTGCCGCCGGTCGCGATGATCTTGAAGCCGAGCGCGCCCAGGAGCCGCACCGAATCGAGGATGCGGGATTTGTCGACATCCTTGACCGACACGAAGACGTTGCCGGCGCGCGGCAGGCGGGCACCGCCGCCGATCTGGCTCTTGGCGAAGGCGACCGCGAAGGAATGGTCGATGCCCATCACCTCGCCGGTCGACTTCATCTCCGGCCCGAGCACGGTATCGACGCCGGGGAAGCGGGCGAACGGAAACACCGCCTCCTTGACGCCGACATGACTGAACCGCGGCGGCTTGAAGCCGAGGCTCTTGAGCGTCTCCCCCGCCATGATACGTGAGGCGATCTTGGCGACCGGCAGCCCGATCACCTTGGCGACGAACGGCACCGTACGCGACGCGCGCGGATTGACCTCGAGCACGTAGATGTCGCCGTTCTTGATGGCGTATTGCACGTTCATCAGCCCGCCGACATTGAGCGCGAGCGCGAGTTCGCGGGTCTGGCGGCCGAGCTCGTCGATGGTCTTCTTGTCGAGCGAGTGCGGCGGCAGCGAGCAGGCCGAGTCGCCGGAGTGGATGCCGGCCTCCTCGATGTGCTCCATGATGCCGGCGATCATGGTGTCCTTGCCGTCGGCGAGGCAATCGACGTCGACTTCGATGGCGTCCGTGAGATAGCGGTCGAGCAGCAGCGGGCGCTTGGCCGAGACCACCAGCTCCGACGGCCGGTCGAGGTCGCCGGCGAGCCGCGCGATATAGCGGTCGAGTTGCGCGCCGTCGTGGACGATCTCCATGGCGCGGCCGCCCAGCACATAGGACGGCCGGATCACGATCGGATAGCCGATCTCGTCGGCGATGGCGCGCGCCGCCTTCGGGCTCTTGGCGATGCCGCTTTGCGCCTGCCGCAGCCCGAGCTTGTCGAGCAGTTGCTTGAAGCGGTCGCGATCCTCGGCGAGATCGATGGCGTCGGGCGAGGTGCCGAGGATCGGCACGTCGGCCTTTTCGAGCGCTTCGGCGAGCTTGAGCGGCGTCTGGCCGCCGAATTGCACGATCACGCCGTGCAGCGTGCCGTTCTTGCGCTCGGCGTCGATGATCTCCAGCACGTCCTCGGCGGTGAGCGGCTCGAAATAGAGCCGATCCGAGGTGTCGTAGTCGGTCGACACCGTCTCCGGATTGCAGTTGATCATGATGGTCTCGTAGCCGACGTCGTGCAGCGCGAACGCCGCGTGGCAGCAGCAGTAGTCGAATTCGATGCCCTGGCCGATGCGGTTCGGCCCGCCGCCGAGAATGACCACCTTCTTCTTGTCCGAGGGCGCGGCCTCGCAGGCTGCGGCGCCGGCGAACGGCGTCTCGTAGGTCGAATACATGTAGGCGGTCGGCGAGGCGAACTCGGCCGCGCAGGTGTCGATGCGCTTGAACACCGGCCGTACGCCGAGCGCGTGCCGGCGCGCCGTCACCTCGTCGGTCCGCAGCCCTGCGAGCTTGCCGAGGCGGGCGTCGGAAAAACCCATCGCCTTGAGCCGCCGCAGCGCCGGCGCGCTTTGCGGCAGGCCCTTGGCCTTGATCTCGGCTTCTTTGTCGACGATGCCGCGGATCTGCGACAGGAACCACGGATCGATCTTGCAGGCGGCGAAGATCTGGTCGTCGCCCAAACCGTGGCGCATCGCCTGCGCGACCTTGAGGAGGCGGTCCGGCGTCGGCGTGCCGAGCGCGGCGCGCATCGCGCTGCGGTTCTCGGCCTCATCCGGGCTGATGCCCTCGATCGCGATCTCGTCGAAGCCGGTGAGGCCGGTTTCCAGCGAACGCAGCGCCTTCTGGATGCTCTCCTGGAAGGTGCGGCCGATCGCCATGGCTTCACCGACCGATTTCATCGAGGTGGTCAGCGTCTGCTCGGCGCCGGGAAACTTCTCGAACGCGAAGCGCGGAATCTTGGTGACGACGTAGTCGATGGTCGGCTCGAACGAGGCCGGCGTCACGCCGCCGGTGATGTCGTTGGCGATCTCGTCGAGCGTGTAGCCGACCGCGAGCCTGGCGGCGACCTTGGCGATCGGGAAGCCGGTCGCCTTCGACGCCAGCGCCGATGATCGCGACACCCGCGGGTTCATCTCGATGATGACGAGACGGCCGTCGGCGGGGTTGACCGCAAATTGCACGTTCGATCCGCCGGTCTCGACCCCGATCTCGCGCAGCACCGCGATCGAGGCGTCGCGCATGATCTGATATTCCTTGTCGGTGAGCGTCAGCGCCGGCGCGATGGTGATCGAGTCGCCGGTGTGGACGCCCATCGGGTCGAGGTTCTCGATCGAGCAGATGATGATGCAGTTGTCCTTGCGGTCGCGCACCACCTCCATCTCGAATTCCTTCCAGCCCAGCACCGATTCCTCGATCAGCACTTCGGTGGTGGGCGAGGCGTCGAGGCCGCGCTCGACGATCTCGAGAAATTCCTCGCGCGTATAGGCAATGCCGCCGCCGGTGCCGGCGAGCGTGAAGGAGGGCCGGATGATCGCCGGCAGGCCGATCTCCTGCAGCGCCTGCAGCGCTTCGATCAGTCCCTGTTCGATGTAGCGCTTCTTGCGATCGGACTCGCGGGCCTGCCATTGCGATTCGAGTTGTTCGAGTGCCTCGCGCTCGGCCTCCTTGCCGAGGCCGCTCGCCTTGATCTTCTCGATCTCGGCGGCGTGCTGCGCGCGGTCCTGGCGCTTGAGGCCGGTGGCGCTGGAGAGCGCGGACTTCGGCGTCTCGAGGCCGATCTTCTTCATCGCCTCGCGGAACAGCTCGCGGTCCTCGGCCTTGTCGATGGCGTCGGCGTCGGCGCCGATCATCTTGACGCCGAATTTTTCGAGCACGCCCATGCGGCGCAGCGACAGCGCGGTGTTGAGCGCGGTCTGCCCGCCCATGGTCGGCAGCAGCGCGTCGGGCCGTTCCTTTTCGATGATCTTGGCGACGATCTCCGGCGTGATCGGCTCGATATAGGTGGCGTCCGCGACGTCCGGATCGGTCATGATGGTCGCCGGGTTCGAGTTGACCAGGACGATCCGGTAGCCTTCCTCCTTGAGCGCCTTGCAGGCCTGGGTACCGGAATAGTCGAACTCGCAGGCCTGTCCGATGACGATCGGACCCGCGCCGATGATCATGATCGATTTGATGTCTGTCGCGCTTGGGCATGTGGCTCGGCGTTATCTGGGCAGTGCTGGGCACAAAAAAAGGGCGCGCTTGCCGCGCGTCCTTCGATCAGCGCCGATGGGACCGGCGCGCGGGCGGTCTTTAGACCAGAATCGGGGGGAAGGGGAGTCGGAAATCGCGGAAATCCGCTGCAATTTGCCCGATTTTCGTTGATTGCAACCGATTCGAGTGTTGGCCGTTGTTCCCTGCATTCATCGCCCCTGCAACAGCCGGTATGACCCAGCGCACCCCCGAATCCCGCATTGAGAGTTTGATTGCCTGGTTTGCCGCGTCGGTGCTGACCGCCACGGCGGTCATCTATGCGATGAAGCGCGACGACGACCACCGCAAGGCCGAGGCGGCGTTCGGGTCTGAAAATCCGGCATTCGAGCCGCTGTCGCTGCAGGAAGCGCGCGCCCGTGAGCAGGGCCGGGGCCGCAAGGCGACGACCCCCGTGCATATCCCCTGGCGCGGCTGGAAGGACATCTTCATCCGCACCTACCATGAGGTGCAGAACGACCGGCTGCTCTCGCTCGCGGCCGGGGTGGTGTTCTATTCGCTGGTTGCGCTGTTCCCGGCCATCGCCGCGGGCGTGTCGGTCTATGCGTTCTTTTCCGACGCGGCCACGATCGCCAACCATGTCTCGCTCGCCGCCGATATCGTTCCGGGCGCTTCGCTCGACCTCCTGCGCGAGGAAATCACGCGGATCGCCGGACGCAGCGACGGCAGGCTGAGCTTCGGCTTTGCGCTCGGCTTCGGTATCGCGCTCTGGAGCGCCAATGCCGGCATGAAGGCGATCTTCGATGCGCTGAACATCATTTACGACGAGGAGGAGAAGCGCGGCATCGTCTGGCTCAACGTCGTATCGCTGTTCTTCACGCTCTGCGCCATCGGCGGCATGCTGATCGCGCTGAGCGCAGTCGTGGTCTTTCCGCTTGATGCTGGCCGCCTTTGGATGGTCGTCCCTCGACGCACCGTTGATCGGCATTCTGCGCTGGCCGGCGATGTTCGTGATGGTGATCGTGGCGCTCGCGATCCTTTACCGCTACGGGCCGAGCCGGCGCATCGCGAAGTGGCGCTGGCTCAGCGTGGGCAGCATCTTCGCCGCCGTGGTCTGGCTCGCGGTGTCGGTATTGTTCTCCTGGTACCTCGGAAATTTTGCAAACTACAATGCCACCTACGGCGCGCTCGGTGCGGTGGTCGGCCTGATGATGTGGATGTGGCTCTCGGCCATCGTCGTGCTGGTCGGCGCGGAGCTCAATTCCGAGATCGAGCACCAGACCGCGATCGATTCCACCGTCGGTTCGGCCAAGCCCCTCGGGGCGCGCGGCGCCGTCGTGGCGGACACGGTCGGGCCCGCCAAGGCCGCATAGCTGCGAGCGCGTACGGTGGCTAGCTACCGTTTATTGGTACGAAGTTACTGGCCAGTGCCGCGCTTTATGGCTTTTTCGATTTATCCACAGGGCGGAATCATGGCGGTCATTCCTTTTACCGCTGGCCGCAATAAGCTCCCGTACTGACAGCCTGCCGTTGCTTCGCGACAGGCTAGGGGGCGTATCGAGTTCGGCCAATCAGAAGTCGCAGCCAGTCATGCATCGCATCTGCGTGTCGATCATTTTGCTGTTCTCGCTTTCCGCGGCCCACGCCGCGGAGGTCGATGTCAAGCGCCTTGAAAACGGATCGATGCTGGTCGTCATCGACGGCGAGTTTGATCGCGACGACGTTGATACCTTTCGAAGCATCATCGCACCGGTGGCCACGGGCAGAGCGACCGTCTCATTCCGCAGTGAAGGCGGCAGTCTGGTTGCCGGCCTCCGCATTGGCGCTCTCATCCGCGAGAAGAAGTTCGCCACCCTCGTCCCGGATGGAGCGGTGTGCGCGTCGGCTTGCGCGCTGGCCTGGCTCGGGGGTGCCCGGCGGTTCGTTGGGCAGGACGCGAACGTCGGATTTCATGCCGCCTACGTTCTCAAATCGAACGGGCCGGCCGAAAGCGGCCCCGGCAACGCGGTCATGGGCGCGTACCTCAATCAGCTCGGCCTTTCGGAAACCGCCATCCTCTACATTACCAAGACAGCGCCGACATCCATCCAGTGGATGACGCTGGAAGATGCTTCTTCGTACGGGATTGAGGTTGCGCGGTTGCCGCCGCGGGCCGCCGATTCCAACGCTGCGGTCGTCGCCGAACTGCCCGAGCAAAGCCCGGAGCAGCGCGCCAGAGAAATCGTGCGCCTCCTGGTCGAGCGTTCGTCGGGGCCGAGCGACGAAATCATGCCGTTTCTGGCGAGTCTGTATGCGGAGACGGTCGTCTATCACGGCAAGTCGACGCCGCGACAGGCGGTCTTGCTCAACAAGCACCAGGTCGCCGACCGCTGGACCGAGCGTGACTACGCCATACGGCCGGGCTCGCTCTCGGCGACGTGCGCCAGGGAAGGCACGACCTGCCGTGTGAAGGGCGTCATGAGCTGGAAGTTCTATGACCCGAAGACCACGCGCCGATCCCGTGGCGTTGAAAAATTTGAGTACCGGGTCGTCCTCGCCGGCAATGCGCCGCAGATCGTCGCGGAAACCAAATCCGCGCACGAGCCGGCGGCTGCTCCGGGCCCCCTGAAGAAGGCGCAGCGGGACTTCCAGGAGCTGTTCGCCAAAGTCTCGAAACTCGTGAAAAAATAGGCGCCCGCCGCTGCGGCGCGTAGAACCCGGTCGCGAAGGCGCGTCGTCCGCTGTAGCGGTTGCGGATTCGTGCCGCGACACCCGCCGCCGCGATGCTAGAATTGCGGGCAAGGGACGGCGCAGCGCCTCGGGAGTGAATTTCAAATGAGCACGGGATGGATCTTGGCCGCGGTCGCCGCCGTGATCGTGGTGTATCTGATTGTCGTCTTCAACCGGTTGGTTCGTCAGCGCAACGTGGTGCGCGAAGGCTGGAGCGGCATCGATGTGCAGCTCAAGCGCCGCACCGATCTCGTTCCCAGCCTAGTCGAGACCGTCAAAGGTTATGCCTCGCATGAGCGTTCGCTGTTCGAGGAGATCGCGTCACGCCGCGCGGCAAGCGTCGCGGCGGGCGACGTCGGCGGGCAGGCCAATGCCGAGCGGGCGCTCTCGGGATCGCTCGGCAAGCTGATGGCGGTGGCCGAGGCCTATCCCGACCTCAAGGCCAACCAGAATTTTCTCGAATTGCAGAAACAGCTTTCCGACGTCGAAGACAACATCCAGATGGCGCGGCGCTACTACAACGGCGCCGTGCGCAACCTGAATATCAGCATCCAGTCGTTCCCGGACGTGATCGTGGCGCGGATGCTCGGTTTCCGCGAGGAGCCGTTCTTCGAGCTGGAAAGCCGCGCCGAGGCCGCTGCGCCGCAGATCGGATTCCCGGGAGGCAAGGCATGAACGCGATCCGGCGATGCGCGCTCGCGCTGGCGTTGCTGCTCGCGGCGTGGGCGCCGGCAAGCGCGGCCGAGCGCATCACCCAGTTCATCAGCGACGTCATCGTCCAGCGCGACGGCGACCTGCTCGTGACCGAGACGATCCAGGTCGAGGCCGAAGGCAACGTCATCCGGCGCGGCATCTTCCGCGACTTCCCGACGACCTATACGCGACCGGACGGCACGCGGGTGGAGGTGGGCTTCCACGTCGAGACGGTGACGCGCGACGGGTCGCCGGAGAATTTCGCGCTCGAGCGCCTCTCCAACGGTTTCCGCGTCCGCATCGGCAGCGCCGACCGCCTGGTTTCGCGCGGCCGGCACACTTACGTGATCCGCTACCGCACCACGCGGCAGATCGGATTCTTCGTCGACTATGACGAGCTTTACTGGAACGTGACCGGCACCGGTTGGGTGTTCCCGATCGAGCGGGCCGAGGCGCGGATCACGTTGCCGCAGGAAGTGCCGTTCCGGCAGACTGCGATCTACACCGGTCCGCAGGGCGGCAAGGGCAGGGACGCGACCATCGTCGAGCAACAGCCCGGACGCATCGTGTTCCGCACCACGCGCGTGCTGCCGTCGCACAACGGTCTCACCGTCGCCGCCGCCTGGCAGAAGGGCGTGGTCGCGCCGCCGACCGCGGCCCAGACCGCGCAATACTGGCTTGAGGACAATCGCGCGCTGGCCGTTGCCGTGCTCGGCTTCCTGCTGCTCTTCGCCTACTACGCCTATGCCTGGCTGCGCGTCGGCCGCGATCCGCCCAAGGGCACGATCATTCCGCTGTTCGGGCCGCCCGACGGCATGTCGCCGGCGGCGACGCGCTATGTCGATCGGATGGCGTACGACAATGGATGTTTCGCCGCCGCCATCATCGGCCTCGGCGTGAAAGGCCATCTGCAACTCGTCGAGAAGAACGACAAGTCGACGCTCAGCAAGCGCGGCGGCGACAAGCCGATGGCCCCCGAGGAACAGGCGCTGATGTTGAAGCTGTTCGCGCGCAAGAACAGCATCGTGCTCGAAAACACCAATCATGAGCCGATCGGCAAGGCCAAGGCGGCATTGGGCGAGACGCTGACGAAGAACTACCTCGGCAAGCTCTTCACCAACAATTTCGGATGGTCCGGCTTCGGCCTGCTGCTGCTCGTGCTGCTCGCTGTTGCGGTGCTGCTCGCGGCCGCCACCGGCCACCAGTACAACATCGTTCCGGTGACGACAGCGATCTCCTGCTTTGGTTTGCCGTTCGTGATGGGCGGCGGCGCAATGGTGTTCCGCGCCTGGCAGCAGTTTCCGCGCAAGACGGGATTGCTGATCGGCGGCCTGGTCATGCTGGCGCTGCCTGTGAGCATCGGAATGTTGGTGATGTGGTACAACGCGCCCGGCATCGCGAACCTGTTGTTGCTCGGAGCGCTGTTTGCGTCGGGCGCCCTTGTCGGCGCCGGTTTCCTGCTGCTCAAGGCGCCGAGCCGCGAGGGCCGCAAGACGATGGATCAGATCGAGGGCTTTCGCGAATATCTCGGCGTCGCCGAGGAGGACCGGCTCAACGCGCTCAATCCGCCGGAGAAGACGCCGGAGCTGTTCGAGCGCTTTCTGCCTTATGCGGTCGCGCTCGATTGCCAGAACGCCTGGGCCGCGAAATTCGCCGGCGTGCTGGCCGCCGCCGGCACGGCCGCGGCGGCCGCGACCTGGTACGTCGGCAGCCGCGACTGGTCGAGCGATCCGGTGTCGTTTGCCGATCATCTCGGCAACGACCTGTCGCAGACCATTGCGTCGTCGTCGAACCCGCCCGGCTCCAGTGACTCCGGCGGCGGCGGGGGCGGGAGCAGCGGCGGCGGTTCCTCCGGCGGGGGCGGTGGTGGCGGCGGCGGTGGCGGCTGGTGAGACCAACCCGTTTCACCTACTATTCAGCCGCCGAAAACAAGAACTCGCAGGCGGGAGACGACATTTCATGACGACGATGCGTGTGGCCGACACGTGTGTTCCTGTCGTTGACGATTGGCGCGATGGTGTGCGCGACACCGGCGCTTGCCCAAGAAGCGGAGAAGGCCTTCTACGCCGGCAAGACCGTCCGGATGATCGTCGGCTCCGGCACCGGCGGCGGCTATGACGTGTTCTCGCGCATGATCGCGCCCTATCTCGCCAAGACGCTGGGGACGACCGTCATCGTCGAGAACCAGCCCGGCGCCGGCGGTCTCGTCGCGCTCAATCGCCTGTTCACGGCGACGCCCGACGGTCTGCAAATCTCCTTGTCCAACGGCACCAGCGCCGCCTTCGCGCAGCTCACCGGCGATCAGGCCGCGCGTTTCGATCTCGGCAAGTTCAACTATCTGGCGACGGTGGGCGCGCCGCCCGGGCTCTGGCTCGTGGGTCCGGATTCTCCCATTCGCGAGGTGCAGCAGGCCGTCGACGCCAAGATGAAGTGGCGCTGGGCTTCGTCCGGCGCGACCTCGGGGCTCGGCATCGGCGCCGCCTTCACCTGCGAGGCGCTCAAGCTCGATTGCCATGTCGTGCAAGGGTACAAGGGCAGCGCGGACGCCGGGCTTGCGGTCACCCGCGGCGAGATGGATGCGCTCTATGTGCCGGAGTCCTCCGGCAACAATTTCGTCCGCGCCAAGCAGAACTGGGCGCTGGCGACGATCTCCCGCACCAAGTCGCGCTTCTTCCAGGACCGTCCGACCATTTTCGAAGCGACCAAGATGGATGCCGAGCAGACCTGGGTGATGGATTTCCTCGCCAATGTCGAGAAGCTCGGCCGCATCCTGGTCGCGCCGCCCGGCATCCCGCCGGCGCGCCTTGCCTATCTGCAGGAGGCGATCAAGATCACGCTGCACAACCCGCAGCTCATCGCCGACGGCGAGAAGGCGGAGCGCATCATCGAATATCTCGATCCCGCGGGCTCGCTCGCAAATGCGCAGGCCGTCGTCACGAGCGTGACGCCGGCGCAGAAACAGCGCGTGCTGGATATTCTGGGGAAGGCGAAGTAGCCGGTTAAGCCGGCCGCGCGCGGAACGTCATCCGCGACGGATTGTGCTCCATGTTGCGCGCGAGGCGCTCGGCGGAAAATCCGGCGTCGGTGAGCTTCCGCATGAACTGCGCTTGCGTGTATTGCGCGATGCCGAGCGTGCTGCGGATTTTCCGGTACGGCGAAACCGTCGTCTTCGCGAGCCCGACCAGCGCCGCAAACAGGAAGCCGTGCTTCGCCGCGTAACGCAGCAGCGCCGTCACGTCGCTCAGCGCACCGACGTCGGGCGGGATCACGTCGGCGAAGATCAGCGTCCCGCCGGGTGCGAGCAGCCGGCGGAACATCGCGAGCAGGCGCGTGAGTTCATCCTCGGTGAGATATTGCGCGACCGAATTGGTCACGATCAGGTCGAGCCGTCCGTCCGGCAGCGCGGCGACCGCTTCCGGCGATATCACCTTGATGCGCGGATTGCCGGCGAAGCGCGACGCCATGGAAGCGCGCACGCTCGGTGCCGCGTCGCACAGCGTCACCTCGGCGGCGACCGCAGCGACGCGGTCGGCATGGATGGCGTCGCCACTGCCGTAGTCGAGCACGCGCGCCGCCGGCCCCGGCACGAAGGCCGCGATCTGATCGGCAATCTCGCGGTAATGCACATCCTTGTGACGCGGATTGACGTAGATCGAATGCTCGCTGTCCCAGAAGGAACGCCAATCGGACATAACGGCAGACCTGCCTCGTTTGGATTCAACGTCGCCAGAGCGACAGCAGCGGCCCGTCCGCGCCGTAGACCGGATCGGTGGCGGGCAACGGCACGTGCGGGATCGACTCGACCGCCTTGGCGTGCTCGGCCTTGCTGCCGCGGCAGAGATCGTATTTGCCGGACTTCGGATAGGCACCGATCACCATCAGCTCCGGCGATGCCCACAGGCATTGGTGACCGGTGCCGGCGGGCAGCACCGCGATGTCGCCGGGACCGAGGTCAATTTCCTCGCCCTGCGTGCCGCCGAACTGCACCCGCGCGCGGCCGCGGGCGACCCCGAGAACCTCGTGGATCATCGAATGATAGTGGACATAGGGATAGATCCCGTTGCGCCACATATCGCCCCAGCCGTTCCGGGTGAACGCCTGCTCGATGAGGTCTTCGGGGTAGGCGGTGCCCGAGAGGTTGATGCCGTTGCGATAGACCAGGAACGGCAGGCGCGGATTGTTGGGGATCGAGCCGTCATCGGAAAACATCAGCGCCTTGGGAGTCACGACGGGCATGGATCAGCACCTGCGAAGAATTGACCTATCGTCCGGCGGGCCATTTCTACCGGAAGGGACCCCGATGGCGCCAGCATGGCGGCCGCGAATTGGGCGCATTGCTGCCGCTCGTTGATAACCGGCCATTGACCCCGAAAATACTGCCCTACTACGATCCTGCCATGGCGCAATCGGCAAGGGGGTGACATGCCGACCCTTTACCACGGCCGTACCTCGGTTTGCTCGATCAAGGCGCGGCTCGCGCTGGCCGAGAAGGGGATCGACTTCGCCAGCCGGCTGATGACGCTGCGCGGCGACCAGTTCGAGCCGGGCTATCTCAAGCTCAATCCCAATGCGGTGGTGCCGACGCTTGTTCATGACGGCAATGTCATCATCGAGTCGACCGTCGTTATGCATTATGCCGACGAGGCGTTCCCCGGTCCGTCGCTCACGCCGGCCGATCCGGTCGCCCGCGCCCAGATGCGCATGTTCGAGAAGCTGATGGACGAATACGTCCACGTCTCCTGCATGACGCTCACATTCGCGACCGCGAACCGCGTCCATCTCATGAAGCTGAGCCCGCAGGAGATGGACGAGGAGCTTGCCAAGGCGCCCGACCAGAAGCGCTCGGAGATCAAGCGGCAGGTCGTGACGCATGGTCTCGACGCGCCGCTGGTGATGGATGCGCTGCGCCATCACGACAAGCTCTTCGCCATGATGGAGACGGCGCTGGCCTCGGGTCCGTATCTCGCCGGCCCGGACTGGTCGCTCGCCGACGCCGCGGCGACGCCCTACATCTGGCGGCTCGACAAGCTCAAGCTCGCGCCGCTGTGGAATCAAAGGCGCGGCATCGCCGCCTGGTACGATCGCATTCGCGCGCGGCCGTCATTCAAGCTGGCGGTCGACGACTGGGTCAGCGCCGACGATCTCGATCGCTACGCCAGCCAGCCCGATCCCTGGCCGAAGGTGGCGGAGCTTTTGAAGGCGGCGTAGGTGCGCAGCGCGGCGGCGTCAGGCGCGCTTGCGCTTTTTCATCAGCCCGACGAACCGCTCGAACAGATAGCGGCTGTCGCGCGGGCCGGGCGATGCCTCCGGGTGGTACTGCACCGAGAACACCGGCTTGTCCTTGAGCGCGATGCCGCAGTTCGATCCGTCGAACAGCGACACGTGCGTCTCCTCCGCGTTCGCGGGCAGCGTCTCGCGGTCGACCGCGAAGCCGTGGTTCATCGAGGTGATCTCGACCTTGCCGGTGGTGAGGTCCTTCACCGGATGGTTCGCGCCGTGGTGGCCCTGGTGCATCTTCATGGTCTTGGCGCCGACCGCGATGCCGAGCATCTGGTGGCCCGAGGCAAATCCCGAAAGTCGGGATGTCCTTGTCGATCAGGCTCTTGATCACCGGCACCGCGTATTTGCCGGTCTCCGCCGGATCGCCGGGGCCATTGGAGAGGAAGATGCCATCGGGCTTGAGCGCGACGATGTCGTCGGCCGCGGTGGTCGCCGGCACCACCGTCACCTTGCAGCCGTTGGCGGCCAGCAGCCGCAGGATGTTGCGCTTGATGCCGTAGTCGATCGCGACCACGTGGAAATCCGGCGCGTCGAGGCGGCCGTAGCCCTTGCCCCATTCCCACGGCGTCTCGTCCCAGGTGAAGCGCTGGCCCGACGTCACCATCGGCACGAGGTCCATGCCGACCAGGCCCGGCCACTCGCGCGCTTCCTTCTTCAGCGCCTCGAGATCGAACTTGCCGTCCGGTGCGTGCGCGATCACCGCATTGGGCATGCCCTTGGTGCGGATCAGGCTGGTCAGCGCGCGGGTGTCGATGCCGGCGAGGCCCACGATGCCGCGCGCCTTGAGCCACTGGTCGAGATGGCGCGTCGCCCGGTAGTTCGACGGATCGGTGATGTCGGTGCGCAGCACCACGCCGCGGGCGCCCGGCGTCGCCGCCATGTTGACGGTCTCGATGTCGTCCTCGTTGGTGCCGACATTGCCGATGTGGGGGAACGTGAAGGTGATGATCTGGCCCGCGTAAGAGGGATCGGTCAGGATCTCCTCATAGCCGGTCATGGCGGTGTTGAAGCAGACCTCGCCGACCGCGGTTCCAACGGCGCCGAGACCGAATCCTTCCAGAACCGTGCCATCGGCGAGCACGAGCAAGGCCGTGGCCTTGGGCTCGGGCCAGGCGGTTTCGTCTTGTTTGACGGTCATGTGACGTCTACATAGTCGCCGATTCTGCCGCCGTCAAAGAGGCCGTCTGTGGATTGGCTTACGGCTTTCGGACTATCTGCCGTGACGGCGATGCTGGTCTTCTATGCGCTGGAAGACCGCAATCCGGCCTATATTTTGGCCTTCGCGGGGGCTTGTGCCCTGGCCTCGATCTACGGCTTCCTGCAGGGTGCATGGCCGTTCGGCGTGGTGGAGGCGGTCTGGGCGCTGATCGCGGTCTACCGCTGGCGGAAACGGACGACAGCACTAGGGGTATAGCAGCCGTGATCGTCCTCGATTCAGTCGTCACGTGTCCCGCATGCGGCCATCGCGCGACCGAACGCATGCCGGAGAACGCCTGCCGCATCCGGTACACCTGCGCGGGATGCGGCATTGAATTGGCGCCGCATGCCGGCGATTGTTGCGTGTTCTGTTCCTATGGCTCAGTACCTTGCCCGCCGATCCAAAAGACGCGAGAGCAGGAACGGACGATGGGTATTCACCAGGAGGTCCGGCAATGAGCGGGATTCTTCAATCCGTGAGCGCAGTCCGGATCTTCGTCGCGACATCGAGCGTGCCCGCCATTTCTACCGCGACGTCCTGGAGCTCAACGAAACCTCGGCCACGCCGGACTGGGCGGTGTTCGACCTCGACGGCAAGAACATCATCGTCGAAAAGGTTGCGGCCGACGATCCCGAGCATGACCTCGTAGGGCGTCTCCTCGCGGTGTCGTTCAACGTCGACGACATCGACGCGACCTATCGCAAGCTCAAGGCAAAAGGCGTTTCATTTCCCGAGCCGCCGGAGCGGCAGGGGTGGGGCGGCACGCTCGCCTTCCCCCGCGATCCGGACGGCAACATTCTGACATTGGTTGGCTAGAGGACAAGTCATGCTGCGCGAGAAAATCAACGACGGAATGAAGGACGCGATGAAGTCGGGCGAGAAGCTCCGGCTCTCGACGCTGCGGATGGTCAATGCCGCGATCAAGAACGCGGACATTGAGGCGCGCGGTGCCGGCAGGGATCCGCTCGACGACGGCGCGCTGCTCGCGCTCATGCAGAAGATGATCAAGCAGCGCGAGGAATTGGTCGATCTCTACGAGAAGGGCGGCCGCAAGGAGCTGGCCGACCAGGAGCGCAGCGAGATCGCGGTGATCGCCGGCTTCCTGCCCAAGCAGATGTCCGAGGCCGAGATGAATGCGGCGATTGCCGCCGCGATCGCGGAGACTGGCGCATCGTCGATGAAGGACATGGGCAAGGTGATTGGTGTGCTGCGCGGCAAATACGCGGGCCAGATGGATTTCGGCAAGGCGAGCGGGCTCGTGAAGGGCAAGCTGTCCGGTTGAACAGACCTTCCATGGCGATTGCGGTAAGGCGAGCCACGGCGGCCGATGCGGAATTGGTGTCTGCACTGAACGCCGATGTTCAGGCGATCCACGCGGCGGCGCTGCCATGGCGTTTCAAGTCACCCGGTCCTGGCACGTTTCCGCCCGCTGAAGCCGCCGCGCTCATTGCGCGCCCGGGCCATATTGTCTTCATCGCGGAAGCCGACAGCGAGCCTGCGGGTTATGCCTATGCCGAGGTGATCCGCCGTCCGGAGACGGCGTTTCATCACGCCCATGAGTTCGATCTATTTGCACCACATCAGCGTCAAGCCGAGCCATCGCCGGTTCGGCGTCGGCGCGGCGTTGCTTGCGGCCGTGCGCGCCGCCGGCAAGGAATTGGGAATTGAGCTGCTGACGGCGGACGTCTGGTCGTTCAATGAAGGCGCACGCGCGTTCTTCGCGCGCCATGGGCTGACGCCGTATATCGAAAGGCTTTGGGACCGGTAGTTGCCGAGCGGCCCGAACCGTTGCATTGGTTCGAGGTCAATTCGCAGAGGACACCATGACTCGCTCCGATTTCTCCAAGGCGCCGCCGGTGGCGCAGAGTTGCCCACAGTGCGGCGGCGAGATGCGGGTCGCGCGGCGGGAGCCGGCGCCGGGCAATCCCGCCATGGAGCGGCTGTCGCTCGAATGCGTCAAATGTGGCAACACCGCCGGCAAGATGCAGGCGAAGAAGAAGGCCTAGCGCCGGCGCCCGCCATCCGGCTCGCCGCGGCGCACAATTTCACGCTAGTGTCCCGATTCCGAAGTTCGTACCGTTTCGCAGCGGCCTCCTATACGAACTTCGGAATTGAAGGACACTAGCAACTCTTTGAATTTAGTGTGGCTTTGGTTCAGAAGTCCGCATGTCGGATTCGCCGCGAGAATGATGCGGACTTCTGAACCGCCACACTAGCCCTCCGAGACATTTTGACCACTCATCCACCGCCCGGCTTGCGGAGCCGGGCCGGGGAATGGAATGCTGGGTGGTGCGGGCCAACGCGCCCGTCATAGAAAAAAAGCTTGGCTGGGGAGATGCTCGTGATCCGCAAATGCTTGCTGGCATTCATCGCGGCTGCCGCTGTCGCGCTGCCGACTGGCGCCCAATCTCAGGACTACCCGACGCGCCCGATCCGGGCCATCACCACCACCAGCGCCGGAGGCCTCAGCGATCTCTTCATGCGCGCACTCGGCGAGGAGCTGCGCGTCCGTCTGGGCCAGCCGCTGATCGTGGACAACCGGCCAGGCGGCGCGATGAACGTCGGAACGCGCGGCTGCGCGGAATTGCCGCCCGATGGATATACGATCTGCATCACCAATGCGGACGCGATGGCCTACAACCAGTTCCTGTTCAAGAACATGCCGTTCAATCCGGAAACCGCATTGCAGCCGATCACAAATGCCTTCCATCTCATCCACATGCTGGTGGTGAATTCCAATCTTGGCGTGAAGAATGTCGACGAACTGGTCGCGCTGTCGAAGGCGAAGGCTGGAACATTGAGCTATGTCGCGCCGGGACCGCCGCTCGTCCTCTACATGGAAACGCTGAGAAAGCAGCGTGGCGCCGATTGGGTCCGGGTGCCGTTCCGTGGCGGCGGCGACACGGTCAACGCGATCCTCGGCGGCAGCACCCCGATTGCATTGTTCGGCGAAGGCAACGTCATCGGCCACATCCGCGCCGGCACCATGACTCCGCTGGTGATGATGAACAATGTCCGCTCGCCCAATTTCCCGAATGTGCCGCTCTTGGAGGAGACCGGCTACAGCGGGGCTCCGTCGCGCAGTTGGTATGGGCTGTTTGCGCCTGCGGGCACGCCGCGGCCGATCATCGACCGCCTCAACAAGGAGATCAGGGCGATCGTCGGTCAGCCTGAGTTCACCGCCAAGCACCTCACCGCGCGCAGCCTGGTGCCAGCGCTCAACTCGCCGGAGGAGTTCGCCGCCGACATCGTGCGCGACCGTGCGCAGGCCAAGCAAGTGGTCCAGGACGCCGGGATGACGCCGCAGTAGCCACCCGCGGTGCGTGGCTGTGCCCTCGTCCTCGATGCCCATCGTTCCCTGCGACGGACGTTGATCGCGCGCGCTTCATGACGGTCCGATTTCGCTTGCCTGAACAGCGGACGGCGCATCAGGGAGGTTGCGGCACGCGCTCCAAATGTGGGTTATGATGATTTGACATGATTGCACTTCTCGATGAGATCAGCGCGCCGACCCGCCGGTTGAGTGACTACATCGCCAAGGCAGTGACGCGGCCGCTTCGGGATGCCGTGGTCGAGAAGGCGCGCCATCATTTTCTGGATACGGTCGCGGCGATGGTGTCGGGTTCTCAACTGCGGCCCGGCCGGATGGCGATCGGCTATGTCGCGGCGCTTGGCGGCGTGCCCGAAGCGTCGGTCGTCGGCACGCAAATTCGCACCTCGGCGGTCAATGCGGCGCTCGCCAATGGCATGCTGGCGCATGCCGACGAGACCGACGACTCGCATGCGCCGTCACGCACGCATCCCGGATGCGCCGTCATTCCGGCGGCGCTTGCCGTCGCCGAGCGTACGCGCGCCTCCGGCGAGGCGTTTCTGCGTGCGGTCGTGCTCGGCTACGACGTGGCGGCGCGCGTCAACTATGCAATCGGCGCCGATGCGTTTGCCGCCGCCTCGCGCAGCACCCACAGCGTGGGTGGCGTATTCGGCGCCGGCGCCGCCGCCGGGGCGCTGCTCGGCTTCGACGCCGTAGAGGTACGCCATTTGCTGTCCTACTGCGCCCAGCAGGCGTCGGGCATCGGCTGCAACGTGCGCGATTCCGAGCACATCGAGAAGGCGTTCGACTTCGGCGGCATGCCGGCCCGCAACGGCGTTGCGGCGGCCACCATGGTGGCGCACGGCTTCACGGGTATCGACGACGTGTTTGCCGGCGAGCGAAATTTCTTCATGGCCTATGCGCCCGAACCCGATCCTTCACAGCTCGCCGAAGCGCTCGGGGAGCGTTTTGAGATTCTGTCCACGAACATCAAGAAATGGTCGGTCGGCTCGCCGGCGCAGTCGGCGCTCGATGCGCTGACCTGCCTGATGGAGAACGAAAAGCCCGCGCCCGATGAGATTGCAGCGATACGGGCTCATCTGCCCGCCCGGTCGGCGCGCACGGTCGACAATGCGCCGATGCCGGACGTCAATGTGCAACATCTCATGGCGCTGCTGCTCGTCGATGGCGGGCTGACATTCGATTCGGTGCACGACCACGGCCGCATGCAGGATCCGGCCGTCATCGCCGTCAGAAAGAAGATCGAGCTGGTCCCCAGCCAGGAGCTGATGGAGGCGCGCCCGCGGCGGCAGGCCATCGTTGAGATCGTCCTGCGGGACGGACGCCGGCTGTCGCATCGCACGATTGCGGTCCGGGGCACGGCTGACAATCCGATGACGCGCGACGAGGTTGAAGCCAAGGCCCTCGACCTGATGGCGGGCCCGCTCGGGCCGCAGCGCGCCGGTGAGCTCGTGGCCGCGTGCCGCGCCGTCGAGCGATGTCGCGACATGACCGAGTTTCGCCGGCTCTGGGACGTGCCCGCTCCTGGGCAAGAGGCGGGTCACCGATAATGCTGTTGTTGTCGAATGACGATATCGAGGCGGTGCTCGATGTGAAAAGCTGCATCGAGGTGATGGAGGACGCCTATCGCGAGCTCGGGGAGAACCGCGGCGCCAGCGGCGTCCGTTCGGAGATTCTGACGCCGACGACCCGCGACGACGGCCTCTATTCGCTGCTGACGATGTCAGGCGTGGCGCCGAAATTCGGTATCGGCGCCGTCCGCATCAATTCCGACATCCTCACCTGGCCGCAAACGTCTGCGGGGATCAAGCGCGTGAAAGTCCCGTCGGCGCCCGGCGAGCGTTACGTCGGGTTGGTGCTGCTCTTCAGCGTCGAGACCGGCGAGCCGCTTGCGATCTACCCCGACGGCGTCGTCCAGCGCATGCGCGTCGCGGCGACCTGCGGGCTCGCGGCACAACACCTGGCGCGCGAGAATGCGCGTGTGGTCGGGCTGCTCGGCACCGGCTGGCAGGCGGGAGGTCAGGCCGCCGCGATCGCGGCGGTGCGCCCGATCGAGCTTATCCGCTGTTACAGTCCGGACCCCGGGCGATGTCAGGCGTTTGCCGGCGAGACGGCCAAGCGGCTCGGCATCGAGGTGGTGGCCGTTGCCAGCGCGCGAGACGCGGTCGAGGGCGCCGACGTGGTGATGTGCGCGACCAGCAGCATGCAGCCCGTCCTGTCGGCGGAGTGGATCAAGCCCGGCATGCACATTTCGAGCCTCAAGCGGCTCGAACTTGATGCTTGTGCCGCCGCCGCGGCCGATGTCATCGTCACGCATGTCCGCAAGGCCGCTGCGCAGATCGTGCGCTCGGCGGGAGCGGACCTGGCGCGAGATACCGAAATGGAGAAAGCGGCGCTCAGCAAGGCCCTGAAGCAGGACGAGCTGCCCGATCTCGCCGATCTGGTGCTCAAGCGCACACCCGGGCGGCGCTCGGAGAAGGACGTCACCCTGTTCCTCAACTACATGGGGCTGGGATACCAGTTCGCGGCCACGGGCCACGTCATCTGGCAGCGCGCGCAGCAGCGCGGCATCGGCCGTCGGCTCGACACCGACTGGTTCACCAGCGAGGTCCCGTCGTGAGCGCCGCGCCCGCAAGCTGCAAGAAGCAAAACAGGTTAGCGGGAGCCACAATGCGTGCGCGAGCGGGAGTCTGGATAGCGGTCCTGGCCGTGCTGCTGGCGTCGGGGTTCGCCGGCGCCGGGCGCGCGGATGATGAATTCCTGCGTGGCAAGACCGTGACCTTCATTGTCCCGACCGCGCCGGGCGGCGGCTACGACACCTACAGCCGTCTGATCGCCCGGCATATCGGCAGGTTCCTGCCGGGGCAGCCGAATGTTGTGGCGCAAAACATGCCGGGCGCCGGCGGCGTCCGCGCCGCCAACTATCTCTATAACGTCGCGCCAAAGGACGGCACCGTCATCGCGATGCTGGATCAGGCCGTCTATCTCGATCACGTCCTGGAGACGCCCGGCCTGGCGGCCGATCCCGCCAAGTTCAATTGGATCGGTCGACTCCTGGGCAACAGTGCCGTGCTCTATGCATGGCATGCCGCGCCCGTGCAGAAAATCGAAGACGTTTTCTCGCGCGAACTGATCGTGGCGACGTCCGGCACCGCGTCGCGGCTGAACTGGACCGTGCTGAACAACGTGGTCGGCACAAAATTCAAGATCATCACCGGATACAAGGGTACGACCGACAGCCGTCTGGCCATGATCCGCGGCGAGGTCGAGGCCTTGAGTCAGCCCTGGTCCGTGCTCAAGCTGGAAGGCGAACAACTGTTGAAGGAAAAGCGGATCAATCTGCTGCTGCAAAGCGGCGCGCAGAAGAATGCCGACCTGCCGGACGTGCCGCGCATGATCGATCTTGCGAAGAATGACGATGACCGGACATTGCTCGCGCTATTTTCTTCGCCGTCGACGATCGGCCGCTCGGTGGCGGCGCCGCCCGGCGTCCCGGCGGAGCGGGTTGCAGCGTTTCGACAAGCCTTCATGAAGGCAATGCAGGATCCCGCAGTGCTGGACGAAGTTCAGAAGCTGAAGCTCGAGCTCGACCCGCTCGACGGCGCGGCGCTGCAAGCCAGCATCGGGAGCGGATCGGTCTCGTCCGAATTGATCGCGCGCGCGCGCCGAGCGGCCGAGTATCGATGACATGCCGACGATGATCTCAGTGCCGGTTGGTCAAAGTCCGATGGACATCTATCTCGACGGTCCCGAGCGCGGTGCGCCCGGGCCGGCCATCGTGCTGATGTACCACCGTGGCGGCATCGACGACTTCACCAAGCGCGTGACCGGCAAGCTCTCGGCGGCGGGCTACCTGGTTGCCGTGCCGGACGTGTCGCACCGGGTCGCGCCCGACATCCCGATGACCGACCGCAAGAAATTCCTCAAGGACTCCGAGGTGGTGGCCGACATGCGTGCCGCCGCCGACTATCTCCGCACGCGGCCTGACGTGGATCAGAACAAGCTCATCATCATGGGCCATTGCATGGGCGGCCGCATGGCGCTGCTCGGCGCCGGCGTGCTGCCGGGATTTAGAGGAGCCGTCATTTACTACGGCGGCGGCGTGCATCTCGCGTGGGGCGAGGAGGGCAAGACGCCGTTCGACACGTTGCGCGACATCAGCATTCCGGTCATCGGCTTCTTTGGCAACCTGGACAAGAACCCGTCGCCCGAACAGGTCGACCGCATCGACGACGAGCTCACGCGTCACGGAATTGCACACACCTTCCATCGCTACGACAACGCCGGCCATGGATTTCAGAATCGAACGCCCGGCACAGCAGGGGAGCAGGCGGCCGCGGCGGATTCCTGGACGAAGACGTTCGCATTCCTCCGCGCCACCGTCGGCACTTGAAACGCGATCAGTTCTCCGCGACCGCAGACTTGCCGGCCAGCCGTCCGAATACGGCATTGCGGGTCTGCCCTGTAAACGACGGGTAGTTGTGAAAGAACAGGCCGACGATGTCGCCGGATGCGAACAGCCCCTTGACCGGCTGGTCGATCGTGCTCATCACCTGCGCGTTCCGGTTCACATCGACTCCGCCGAACGTGAAGGTGATCCCGCAGGTGACCGGATAGGCGCGGAACGGTGGCTCGTCGATGCGGATCGCCCAGTTTGATTTCGGAATGGCGAGGCCTTTGGCGGCCTTGCCGTCCGCACGGCGCGGATCGAATGGAATGTCGTCCGAAACCGCGCGATTGAATTCCTCGACCGTGTGCATGAGCACCTTGGGCTCCAGGCCGGACTTGACGGCCAGGTCCGCGATCGTGTCGGCCTCGACGAATGTCGCCTGGTGGTGCGGATAGCGCAGGCACCTCAGGCCCTTCTGATCGTAGATCTGGAAGGCGCGCGCCCCCGGCTGACCGAGCACGGCGCGGCCGGTCTTGGCGTAGGTGTAGGAATGCTGGGCCTCGCCTTCGTCGAAGAACCGCACGCCGAGCGCGTTGACCGTGATGCCGAACGGATAGTCGTAGCGGCTCTGCGTGTTGCCGCGGCCGTCCTCGTGCTGCGGCGTTTCGAAATCCGGTGCGTTGGCATCGATCGGCGACATGTGGCCCGACTGCCAGTGGCCGGCCGAGCGCACACCAAGATCGAGAAGCAGGCGCAGGACCTCCCCGGTGTCGTATTTCGAGCCGCGCACCTTCATCGAATCGGTATTGCCGGCGAGGTAGCGCGCGCGCATTTCAGGATTGGCCTGAAATCCGCCGGCGCAGGCGATCACCGCCTTGGCCATGAGATCGTAGTGGCCATCGGCTGCGCTGACCGTGACGCCCTCGACACGGCGCAGGTCGCCGAGCAGGCCGCAGACCGGCGACTCGAAGCGGATCTCGATGCCGAGCCCTTCGGCGATGCGCCGCCACTGCGTGAGCTGGCCGACCCCGCCACCGGCGACGTGAATGGCGATGCCGCGTTCGAAATAGCGCTTGCCGTCGACCTTGGCGTGCTCCTTCAGCGGTTCCCATTTGATGCCGATGTTGCGCATCCAATGAACGGCGGCATTCAATTCCTCGACCAGCGTGTGCGCCAGCTCGCGATTCATACGACCCTGCGTCATGCGGTCGAGGTCGGCCATGAAGTCGTCCGCGCCGTAGGGCGGAATCGTCATGGTCGCGAACAGTGCGTCGTCGACATCCGGAACGAACCGGCGGATTTCTTCCGCCCCCGCATGCACGAAGCGAAACCCGGTTCCGGAGTAGCGGGCGTTGCCGCCGTATTCCGCCTCAGGGGCTTTCTCCAGCATCACGACGCGCGCGGCGCCGGCCTCGCGCGCGGCGACGGCGGCCTCGAATGCGGCGCTGCCGCCGCCGATGACGATGATGTCGCAATGCTCGACGCGCGCCATGAGCTATTTCCTGACTTTTGGGCGTCCCGCCCGGCTTGAAAATACATCCACGGGGAGAGGGCGCAATACCGGCGCCCCTGTCC
This sequence comes from uncultured Alphaproteobacteria bacterium, assembly GCA_963785745.1. Taxonomy (GTDB): domain Bacteria; phylum Pseudomonadota; class Alphaproteobacteria; order Rhizobiales; family Xanthobacteraceae; genus VAZQ01. The sequence goes on along the minus strand of CAWAWR010000021.1, from coordinate 2,979 downwards.
GGCTCACCCGCAATCGCGCGCACCGCCACAAAGACCGCGGCGCCGGTCGGGCGCTGGTCGCATACCACGCGCCTTGATAGGCTGTCCGCACTTACGAAACAGCGAGGTCTGCATGACGCGTTCTGGATTGCCTGTCAGCTTGCCGCCGGATCCCAATACGCGACCGCCAAGCTGGACCGTTCCAAAAGGCGCTTGCGACACGCATGCCCACGTCTTCGGCCCGCCCGATATTTTTCCTTACTATGAGCAGCGCCGCTACACGCCGCCTGCCGCGCCGGTCGAGCACTACCGCAACATGCAGAAGATCACCGGCCTCAGCCGGGCTGTTTTCGTCTGCCCGACCGCCCACGGATACGACAATCGCGTCATTCTGAATGCCATCGCCAATCTGGGAGATTCGGCACGTGGCATCGCGAACATAAACTCCTCTTTCGAGACCAGGTCGCTTCAGGCGTTGGCCGAGGGTGGAATACGCGGCGCGCGCTTCCATTTGATGAAGGACCGGCCCGGCAGCGAGGAGCATCTGAGCGAGCATCTACCGGTGTTGCAGAAGCTCGACTGGATACTCGTTCTTCATGTCGATCCCCCGGATTTCATCGAACATGAGCAATTCATCCGGGCGCTCCCGACGGTGACCATCATCGACCACATGGCGCGCGTTCGGGGTAAGGACGGTCTCGACCAGCCGGCCTTCAGGCTGCTTCTCGACCTCCTGAAGGATGACCGCTTCTGGGTGAAGCTGTGCAGTTTCGACAAGATCAGTGCGATTCCCCAAGCCCAGGTCGCGGGCAGCCTGCCTTTCCTGGACATGGTCCCGTTCGCCCAGGCGGTCATCGAAGCCGCGCCAGACCGTGTGATTTGGGGTACCGATTGGCCGCACGGAAATACATTCACGCCGGGACGCACGCCCAACGAAGGCGATCTGCTCGATCTGCTGGCCGTGATCGCACCGGATCAAGCGACGCGGGATCGCATCCTCGTTGACAATCCGGCGCGCTTGTTTGGGTTCGCCTGATTGGCCGCGTTGGACCGGGACCGTCGCTAGCTGACGGCGCGCACCGCGACAAAGATCGCGGCGCCGATCGACAACAGCAGCATCGGGTGCGCCGCCGGCCGCCAGGTCATGACCCCGACCACGGCGAAGGCGACCGCCCAGCCGAGCCAGCCGCTGCTCTCGATCCGCAGGATCATCACGCCGCCCGCGATCATCAGGCCGGCGCCGATCGGGCGCAGCCCGTGCTCGATCGCGGTATGCCATTTGGTGCCGCGGTAGCGGTTCCAGGTGTGCGCCACCCCGAAGCACAGCACCGAGCAGGGCACATAGAGCGCGAGCGTCGCCACCAGCGCGCCGAGGAGGCCCGCGACCTTCCAGCCGAGCAGGGTCGTGAGCATCGAGCCGGGACCGGGCGTGACACGCGCGATCGCGAACAGTTCGAGAAATTCGCGCCCGCTCACCCATTGGTAGACGTCGACGCTCTGCTGCTGCAGCGGTGCGTAGATCGCCGACGCGCCGCCGATCGCCAGCAAGGACAATGGCGCGATGACGATGATGAGCTGGATCAGCGGATCGTCACGCATCGCCGGACTTCTCCGGCGGTGAATTTCGTGGCCAGGACAACGCGATGCTGAGCGGCGCCAGCACCGCGAGCACCGGCAGCAGCGGCCATTGCATGACGCCGATGGCGATGAAGGTCGCGACCAGCACGAGCAGCGAGGGGATATGGCGCAGCCCGCCGCGCGCCGACGTCATCCCGAGACGGAACATCATCCCGACCGCGGCCGCGGCGACGCCGGCCATGATGGCCGGAAAGCCGGGCAGCACGACGAGATGGTGATAGACCGCGGCGGCCGCGATGACGATCACGAACGGGCCGGTGAGCAGGCCGAGCAAGGCCGTGGTCGAGCCGATCGCGCCGCGCAGGTGCTGGCCGATATAGACCGCCATGTTGGTGGAGTTCACGCCGGGCAGGATCTGCGCCAGCGAGTAGCCGGAGAAGAACTCGTCGTCGGTCATCCAGCCGCGCACCTGCACCACCTCGCGGTGGAACCACGCGGTCAGTCCGCCGCCGAAGCTGAACAGCCCGACGACGAAGCAGAGCCTGTAAAGTGCGAATAAAGAAACCGGTTGGGCGGGCATTGGCTGGAGGAAGCGAGAGGGACTCTGGCCGTACGACGAGTGCGGCGGTAAGGCAAGTGCGCCTGGCGCAGACATGCTCTATTGAACAGACAAGGCTAAGGGGGAGGAGATCAATGCACGTCGTTGCTTTGGCTGCCTTGGGCGTGTTGGCGTTCGCGTCGCCCGCGGCGGCACAGAGCTATCCGTCACGGCCGATCAAGGTGATCATCCCGGCGAGCGCCGGCGGCACCCAGGACGTGTTCATGCGCGCGCTCGGCGAGGACCTCCGCAAGCGGCTCGGGCAGACGCTGGTGATCGAGAACCGGCCGGGCGGCAACTTCAACATCGGTGCGCGCGCCTGCGCCGACTCGGCCCCGGACGGCTACACCATCTGCATGCTTCCGAACGAGGCGCTGGTCTACAACAAGCTCCTGTTCAAGAAGATTCCCTACGACCCGGAAAAGGATTTCACGCCGGTCACCAATCCTTTCTTCGCGACGCAGGCGATCGTGGCGAATGCCGATCTGAAGGTGAAAAGCCTCGCCGCGCTCGCCGAACTGTCGCAGGCCAAGCCCAAGACCATGAGCTACATCGCGCCCGGCCTGCCGCTCTGGGTGTTCATGGAGAATTTCAAGAAGCTCACCGGCGCCGATATGGTGCGGGTACCGTTCCGCGGCGGCGGCGAGACCGTCAACGGCGTGCTTTCCGGCACGACGCCGGTGGCGTTCTCCGGGCTGTCGAACTGGGCGACCTATCTGCAGGCCGGGACCATCGTCGGGCTGGCGGTCGACGCCGGCAAGCGCCTGCCGCTCATCCCGGAGGTGCCGACGCTGGCCGAGCTCGGCTACAAGATCGATCTCACG
>CAWAWR010000020.1:0-88515 GCA_963785745.1 uncultured Alphaproteobacteria bacterium | reverse complement strand
CAATAATGTAAATGCCAGAGAAGGTGGGAAGCCCATGGATTGGCTGCCAATCGTCTCATATGTTGTCCTGGCTTTAGTTTTTGTCCGTCAATGTTTGCGGCGTGGGCGCTCTTCCATAAATGACAGGGCCTTGGTGTCGTCCCGGCGCTCTATCGAGTACCTTAGTTTTTAGCCAGGTTACTCCGTGGCCATTGCGTCCCTAAATTTAAGCTCCATGAGCTAGGTGATCGGCGATCGAAAACGAAATGATCTCCGGCGTCCTTTTTTCAAGCGAGGTCTTTTTGTTGGCGCCCTGGACGGGAACCATTGACGACTTGCGAGTGTCGTGGTGCGATGCCGGAGCTGTGATGTCGAGTTACAGCCCTAGAACTTGCGGCCTCGCGTCAGGGAGATGTGGGGCCGCTTTTTTCATTGCCCCGGGAACAAACTATTTTTATCTGGGCCGGGTAGACCAACGTCTAAGCGGCTCCACGGTGAGCAGTCTCAATCGATTTGGCCATTCGGGCTCGCTTGAAGCTAACAATCTGCAACGCCATCGTCGCAGTTGCGCTCGCCAGCCGGCGTCCTTCGTTGTCTCTCACTTCGACTATCACCATTCCGTTCCCGCCATGCGGCGGGAACTCATCAACCCCGATAGCCATGGCGGATGCGCTAGCCTCTTGTTCGGCGGCGGCTAGGTCAGGCAGTTCCATACCTTCTTCATCAACGGCCATTTTGCCGTAGACGACAACGTCGAAAAAAAAGCGAGACATAGGACTATCCATATGGGGTAGATAGAAGATCATAGTACAGTAACATACAATGATCCAGTCTTTATCCGTGAGTTCCATTTGCATAATGAAGCTAGTCGCCACCGTCGTTGGACCCGCTTCATTAGATCGCAGTTTTCCGCTTACTCGAAAATTCCAGTCGACGAGCATCAAATAGTTGATCAGCGCGTTCTGTGGTTGCAGAGCGACTGCTCGCCGACATAGAGGAAACCAAGAGTTTATGAGTTGTCTCAGGTAAACATGTGCCGATATCCATGGCAACTCTAATCCCCTCCTATGACCAAACTAGTCCTCTCGAAAAGAAAAGACCCCACGCCGGGGGAAGCGTGGGGTCTATTAAACGCGAAGCGTTGGTCGGCTGGGGGGCGTTGGGCGCCTCGCGTAGGAGCTCAACAAGCAACCGAAGCACCCGTTCCCCTCTCGTTGAGAAATTTTTGCATTTAGAGAACTCAACTATCCCTTCGGTTGTACGCTGAATGACCATCGCTGCAGGTAGCCCGGCTGGAGATGGAGCCGACGTGAAATGTTGGCCGGTCCAGCGCAATGCCTTAATGCGGCGAGTTAGCCTTCCGGCCTTTCTAATCTCCATCGGGTGTATCGAGAAGAGGCTCGGCCGTTGCTAAGCCGAAAGACTTCGTGAAAGGCGATACGTTCAATCACCCGGACATCCCCGCCAGTTAACGTCTACGAAACAGACGGAAAGTTAAAGGCCCTTGGACGTTCAATTCAAACGAGGGCGTTCTCTGCTCGTAGAGCCACTTCTTCGCCGAGGTGGGCTGCAACAAAGTTATGCGTGGCCTCCGGCAAGCGAGTTGCCGTCTCCACGGCACGCTTAATCACCTCCCAGGCGACATCCTGCGAAACGTCACGCGACCAAAACTCTCCGGTGTTGAATGCCACCACCCGCAAAGGACTTCGATACTCACCAGCCAGCATGTTGCGAACTACCGTTTCCAGATCCGCTTTGTCCTCATCTGTTTCGAGATAGGAGCGCCCAAGCTTTCCGAAGTCATCGAGAACGAGATGCACGGTTGCGTTAAACGACGGCACCAAACTAGGGGACGCATCACTCATCACACCACCATTTGAATCGGCCACTAAGGCCGGGTGAGCCGGCCAGGTCCAGCGATTAACCCGGCCGGCCCCCTTGCCGGAGAGGGCCGTCAGTCTGGAGGAGCCTAGACCCTCTCCAACCCGAGTTCATCGTTCTGCTCTGAGGCCGGCCGAGGTATTCGCGGTCGCCCGGCCGGCCACGCAGCCGCGGGCGAACGGGGGATTTGCGGGGGCGGGTCGCACGCAGCTACGCAATCCAAAAATGCAATTGCCTTGTCGAGGTTTCAAGATGATCGACGAAAATTTTAAACATGATAGCCGAGTGAGTATATCCGGCTAGCTCTTAACGTATGTTGTGGAGACGTTAGTGCGAAGTCTTGCCGCAGGCCGCCGAAACGCTGGATGAATTGATACTTGCCGAATTGCGGGGCGAAGGAGAACTCTGCCGTTAGCGGCATGGCCGAATTGGCCTGCACCTTTTTTCCTGTCTTAGGGAACGGCATCTTTAGGTCCGTGTTAGGAGGCATAAAAACCAGGATTCTTCGTGATGACAATTCACCCGCACAAGGAAGAGCCACAGCATTCCCCTCCGAAGCCTCCGAGCGTCGTAATGCCCATGACGCTGCTGGCGTTGGCCGCGATTGTCGGCATCGCGTACGCCGCCTTTATGCGAATGCCGAGCAGCGGTTCGGCACCGGGGCTGCAGTCGACGCTAGAGGGGAGCACATTGGCAATAGCGCCGATCGATGCAGCGGCGAGCAGGAATTAGCGGTCACTTCAATCCGAAGTAGCTCATTTCGAATTGGGTGAAGCTTCCGCGTACAGCGCCCTGTGTCGCAGCTCGCGTTATTTAAAGCGCCCTTCAGAAATTTCCGTGCACGAGGACCGAATGCAGATAACGACTTGGCTTAAGCCGGAGAATGGCGTCTATGCCGCCAGAGCAGTCAGCAAGCGTGGGCAGGTTTACTCGCTTGCCGTAACCAAAAGCGGTCGCATTGCATCTGTTTATCGACGCGATCAGCAACTTCAAAACGGGTGGTTATGGCGGCCGATGCAATCACCGCCGCCTTTACTCGTCGCAGCCGCCCGTACGCGGGCGAGCTAGCACGGCGAACGAGGACCATCCGGCAACGTCGCGATTACGTGCGACGAAAAGTGCCATCCTGATCCCCACCCGGTAATGGAACATTGAAGCCTAGCAAGGCGCCGATACTCGTATTCAATGGGAACGCCGAATTTCTCGTTGCAATCAGCAAGGCCTAGCCACAGCGCACTGATGCGCGTCAGGACTTCCTGACGACCCGGATCAATTGTTTCCGAAGCAAGCTGTCGGCACTCTTCAGCACGGAGCAATACATCGGCTTTGGTCACGGGGTCTCCCGGGCTATTTATTCCGAACCCCGCCCGAGTGAAGTTTCGGGGCCCAGGAGAAGATCATCATGGCCACGTGATCAGGATGAAGTCTCTGGGCCCGACCACTGTAGCTAGCTAGACAATTACGGGGGCTGCCCGAAGTTTCGCTATGCGCACGATGTTGGTACTATTTCGTACCAGTTTTTATGAGCAGGCGAATACGGTCCTCGTCGCCTCACACAATGTGCACTAGCCGAAGCCGTCACTTACTCAATCAGAGCTAACATGGACATCAGCTAAAACTACTTACGGATACTAATAAAATTACGCTGCTCTGTACGGAAGTGTACTTAGTTAATTCTGAAGCCGCGATCTCACTTGGTCCATTGTCAATACATCATCAGCAACGGGTGTACGGGCGCTGGTGGCTGAGAGACATGTATGTGCTCCCGCCTAGTAAGGCTGATGGAGGCATCCATGACATCAGCATTTGATTATCGCCAACTGGCTCGCGAATGTCTGCGGGAAGCCGACGCAACGGATGATGCCGTGCGAAGGCAGGCTTTGCAGGGCATAGCTAAGCTCTACATCCAAACCGCAATAGCCTTGGACGTTGCAGAGCTCCCGACGATAGCCATCGAAAAAACACCTGCCCACTCCGACCAATAGGTGTTGTATGCGTAATTTACTGGTTGACGACGCTGCCGAAGCAGAAATGAGAATTTTGTACGCCCACCTCGGCGTGAGCCCCGAGACGATTGAGGCGGCTATTTTGATGAGGCGCAAACCGCCAGAACCACCGGTAATAACCTCACCAATCAAAGGCATGAAACGAAAAGGGTCAAAGGGCAAGTTTTACTATACGTTCAAATAGACTTGCCGACCTTTGAAACCATCTGCCGTCTGGGTGATTTAGAAGAAAAAGAGCGCAAGGCATTTGCGTCATGGAAGACGATGCTCCGCCATGCAACACATGCGGAGCGGAAACTAGTTTTGTCCTGAGGGTCGCTCCGTCTTTGGCAACTGCTGGGGCCGACCTTTCTACTGCGACAAATGCAGTCGGCATACCTGGGTGGACTTGCCTCGCAACGCCTCCCTCGTCCCGAATAAGAAATCAAAAATTACTAGGGCTGACTCATAATCGTGATCGTTCGCATGTCCGGTTTGCCCTGAGAGTGGGGTAAATGCAGACGAGCCAGATTGGTTCTGGCCAAAAAGCTGCCATGGCCACCTTCCGCCCGCGTGGTGATTGTTTCATGGAGCGGACATCCAGGCCGCTCGGTACAAGAAGATCCCTATATCCTCCGGCCAAGCCTTACCGTACTGTTCCTAACGCAGAAAACGTTCCCTAATTGCATCGGATTGTATGGAGTTCCGGTGAAAGCTGACATTAAGGCCCGCGAATTGCCCGTACTCGCGAAGTCGCCGACAGGAATTCAAGGGCTAGATCAAGTCACTTATGGGGGCCTGCCGAAAGGGCGCCCAACGCTGTTTTGCGGCGCGGCAGGCTGCGGCAAGACCCTGTTCGCAATGACGTTTCTTTTCAACGGCGCAACTCAATATGGCGAACCCGGTGTATTTGTTGCCTTTGAGGAACAATCGGCCGAACTCATCAAGAATGTTAGCTCGCTCAATTACGACATCCAGAAGCTGATCGCCGAAAAGAAGCTTGCCTTAGATCACGTCAAGCTCGAACGCACACAAATAGAAGAAGCTGGTGAGTACGATCTCGAGGGCCTGTTCATTCGCCTGGGCTACGCCATCGACAGTATCGGGGCGAAGCGTGTGGTCATCGATACGATCGAAACGCTTTTTGGAGGCCTTCAAAACCCGGCGATCTTACGCGCTGAATTGCGCCGCCTGTTTGAATGGTTGAAGGACAGGGGTGTCACCGCGATCATCACTGGTGAACGGGGGGACCGCACCCTAACCCGGCACGGCTTGGAAGAATATGTCTCCGACTGCGTCATTCTGTTGGACCATCGCGTCACCGACCAGCTCTCTACCCGCCGTCTCCGCATCGTGAAATATCGCGGGTCTGCGCATGGAACGAACGAATATCCATTCATCATCGATGAGCAAGGCATCACGGTGATGCCTATTACCTCGGCGGGCCTCGCCCATGATGCATCGACGGAGCGAGTCTCTTCTGGCATCCCCGACCTCGACCTCATGCTGGAAGGCTCGGGCTTTTTCCGCGGCTCAAGCGTGCTTGTTTCCGGGATGGCGGGCAGCGGAAAATCCACGGTGAGCGCGCATTTCGCCGACGCCGCTTGCGGCCGTGGCGAACGATGTATCTATTTTGCAATGGAGGAATCCCCACAGCAGATCATCCGCAATATGAAGTCGGTCGGCCTCAATCTGCAGAAGTGGGTGACGAAGGGACTACTGCAATTCTCGGCCAAGCGGCCAAGTTTGTTCGGACTTGAAACCCACCTCGCTGCCATGCACCGCGAAGTGATGCGATTTGACCCCGCGGTCGTCATTGTGGATCCGCTATCGGCGCTGATGAACGCAGGCGAAGCCGGCGATGTCCAGGCCATGGTGCTGCGTTTGGTCGATTTCCTCAAATCGCGCAGCGTCACCACGCTCTTTACCTCCCTGACCCACGGTAATGTCGAGCACGCGCAAACCGACGTGCAAGTATCATCCCTGATCGACGCTTGGCTATTGCTCTACAACAGGGAGCGCGACGGCGAACACAATCGCCAACTTTATCTGCTTAAGTCGCGCGGCATGGCCCATTCCAATCAAGTGCGTGAATTCCTGCTCACAGATCAAGGCATCAAACTACGCGACGTTTACATAGGGCCTGCGGGCCTCCTAACAGGCGCTGCGCGAGTGCAGCAGGAACACAAGGACAAGACTACTGGGCTCGTTCGCGAGCAAGAGACGGAACGAAAGAAGCGAGAAGTCGCTCGCAAGCGCCGTCAAATCAAGGCGCAGATCGAGTTATTGCAGGCCGAGCTCGCTGCCGAAGAGGCCGAGGCGAATCAACTGAACACCGAAGCGACTGAGCGCGAAGAACGTTTGACTGCCGATAGGAGCGAACTCACGAGGAGCCGAAGCAGCGAGAACAAAAAGAAAGGTCCGGTACGCCATGGACAATGAAGGGTATAATCTGCGCCTCTACGTCGCGGGCCAGACGCCGAGATCCATTGCAGCAATCGCGAACCTGAAGAAGATCTGCGACGCGCATCTTTCAGGCCGTTACGACATAACAATCATCGACCTGATGAAAGATCCGGCGTTGGCCCAAAGGGATCAGATCGTGGCTATACCGACCTTGATCCGCCATTTGCCTGAGCCTTTGAAACGCATCATCGGTGACCTGTCCAATGTGGAAAAGGTGCTTGTCGGCCTCGATATCGCGCCGACGGCCTGACGACACACGGGAGGAAAGCAATGAATGACCCTGGGCTGGTCGACGACCCTTCGCTGATTCCAGAAGCCGAAGAGACCATTCGTGCGATCCAGCGCGGTGCGGTTGACGCTGTAGTTGTACAAGCCCACGGCCGCTTTCAGGTTGTTACTTTGACCGGCGCCGACGAACCCTACCGTGTGCTGGTGGAGCGCATGAGCGAAGGGGCGCTCACGGTGTCAGAAGACGGTACCGTCATGTTTGTTAACCGCCGCTTGGCCGAGATGACTGGGCGCAACGCGGATGAGATCATCGGTCGGCCTTTTGCCGATCTGTTCTCCGGTGCTGTTCCGCAACAGTATCGCGCCTGGGTGCCTCCGCCAGAAGGCGGCATGCGACAAGAGGTTGATCTTGCTCGTCCCGGCACAAGCCTACCCGTGTCGGTGTGGGCCGGACCGATGACGATCGGCGAAGTGCCGGCGACGCTTGTGACCGTCACTGACCTGACGGTGCAACGCCGTGCTGAAGAAATCGCGGTGGCCGAGCGCTTTGCACGATCTATTCTGGAGCAGGTCACTGATCCGATCGTCGTTTTAGATATTGGCGGGCGAATCATTCGAGCGAGCGCGGCCGCCGAAGAACTCTGTCGGGATTCCGCCGCTTGGCCGCAGGTTCTCCGAGGTGTTTCAGTTGCAACCTGCTGATCGGCATCACGGACCCGTGCTGCCCAGTGTTTCCCCGAGCGACTTCGACTCGATGCTGGCAACGCGCGCGTTCCACGGCGTTGAGGTCCAGCTGGCCGCGAGTCAGGCGGCTGGTCGAACATTCCTCCTCAGCGCCGGACCGCTGCTTGATGACAGCAAATGTGCGGTCGGATCCATCGTCACTCTGACCGACATTACCTCGCGCAAGCACGCCGAGGAGCTTCAAACCTTGATGGTCGAAGAACTGAATCACCGCGTAAAAAACACGTTAGCAGTCGTGCAAGCCATTGCTGACCAAACTGCTCGCAGGTCGAGCTCGTTGGCGATCTTCAATGCGGCTTTCGGCGGGCGGTTACACGCGCTCTCCATCGCCCACAGTATGCTCACGGAGACGCGCTGGAGCGGGGTTGAACTCACGGTATTGCTCCGGGAAAGCCTTGCACCTTATCGCGATCGTTTGCACTTACAGGGGCCGCCAATTATGTTGCCGTCGCAGACGATCGTTCCGATGTCGCTCATAGTGCATGAGCTTATGACAAACGCGGCTAAATACGGGGCTCTCTCAACCTCCGGGCATGTCGAGATTGGCTGGGAAACAGATGATGGCAGCCAAATGATTCTTTTGACTTGGGTGGAACGGGGAGGACCGCCGTTGAAAGATCGAAATAAGGCCGGCTTCGGCAGCACACTGATCGAGCGGGTTGCGAAGCACGACCTTGAAGGGGAATGCACGTTCGATTTCCAGAGCGATGGCTTGCGATGCAGCCTGCGTTTTCCAATCCAGCGTGAACGCAACACGGTTGAGGCATTTTCCGCTTCTCCGACGTCGGTGGGCGAACGCTAGAACAGTAGTGGTCATTAGCAGAAAAGCTCGCAGTGAGCATTTCTTAATCCCTTTGCCCCGAAGCCATGAGCGCGTTTATGAGTACACGCCCTAGTTAGCCGTTCTCGCGACTGGCTTCTTGTGAAGCAGGTTGACCGGCAGTTGTCGTGCTTGGCCGATTTCGCCACGCCGCAATCGAGCAGAGACGCTCAGCACCGCGATCTTTTTGATACTGAATAGTCTGCCGCACAAATTTCTAAATCGCTAGCGCCGACAAATGTCCGCTTGGACCAGAAGCTGACATTTGGATTGCCGGCGAGTCTTGCAGTGCACCTCACCGACGGGTCGGGAAGCCCGCGGTATGTTGTTTGTCTGTGAGGCTAATTTCACCTATTTCCCCACCCGCCCCCGCCACCCCAAGCGCTCAACGCGTAGGCTCGTCTTCCCACAGTTTTGCCGGAACGTCTGGGGCTCTTAATTGATGGGCTATAGCCCGCCCCATGGGCTCAAAACCCGCAGCGTATCGCGCGGGGTCTTGAGCGTTCGCCCTGGCCCTTAGGAAGAAACTCAAAAGCGCGTTGCACTTTTAACAACAGTAAGATGAACAGCGCTTCACGAAGACGCTGCTTCGCTTCGGCTTTTTCTGGAACTTACTAGTATTGATAGAATTTATACTCTGCGCTTCGCACGGGAGCGAACAGCAGAGGAATGCTCATGAAGGGTCGATTGTTAGTATCCGTTGCTGCAGTAGCCTTGGCTGCAGGTACGGTGCTTGTCGCCGCACAGGGCACGCAGCAACCAGGCGCCACACAACCCGGCGCGCAAGGACAAGGGCAACCGCAGGGTCAGCCTGGCGCCGAACCCAAGGGTAAGTCTGCCGATCCCAAGGCGCAAAACGGGTCGCCCCCCGGCACAGCGCAGCCCAAGGCGACGGAGCCGAAGGGGACTGCTCAGCCAAAGGAAAAAAGCACTGAGCCGAAGGGAACTGCTCAACCAAAGGAAAAGAGCACCGAGCCGAAGGGCACGCAGCCTAAGACCACCGAGCCCAAGGGACGGATCGGGCTGCTCCGAAAACTGACACCAAAGCTCCGAAGACTGGTGAGAAGCCGGGCGGTGGCGGCAGCGACACGACAGTCAACATCAACGTCCAGCAGCGGACGGAGATCCGCCAGACCATCATCAAGCAAGGTAATGCGCCCCGCGTGAGCAATGTGAACTTCAGCGTATCCGTCGGCACCGTGGTGCCGTCGACTGTGCAGGTGGTGGTGCTTCCGCCGCGCGTTGTGGAGATCTACCCTCAATGGCGCGGGTATCGATACTTCATTGTTGATGACCGTATCATCATCGTGGAACCAGACACCCTACGGATTGTTTTTATCATCGACGCTTAAGTGCGTCGGTAGAGCGTCGCGTCAGAAACCCCGGGGCCAACGCCCCGGGGTTTCCGCGTCCCGCTCACATTGGCGGTTCGACGTTGCACTCAGTGAACGTCATTTCAGTTGTCTACGAAATAGGTTTCCAAAGAACGTCACTTGAGGCTGGCCGGCTCTCGTAGAGCGAAAATCGGAGCACGTCATGGAACTTTCATGAAAGTGGCCGTTCTTAGCTGCGCCTTAGAAACACGCCCGGAGCTCGTTATGAACGGCATCATCTATATCATTGGTCTTATTGTTGTAGTCATGGTGATCCTGTCTTTCTTCGGCTTACGCTAGTGGTCGCTTAGACGCCCCCAGGAGAACTGACATGGCAACTCCAGAAGCGGCCTTTGATCATGATCGCTGGTCCTATGTTCGTTGGACGCCCGCTTTGGTGGGCGCGCTTGCCGCAGCAGCATTGGCGTTCGTCCTGCATGCCTTTGCAACAGGCATCGGCATTGCTCTCAGCTCGACAGCGCCGACGTGGCGGGATTCCTCGATGATGTTGGTGTTGCTCACCGGTGTATATTTGTTGTTTGTTGCAATTACCTCGTTCGGCGTAGGCGGGTACATTGCCGGACGCCTTCGCCCGCCAATAGAGGCCTCCAACGACGAGATTGAATTCCGCGACGGAATTTACGGCGTTTTGGTGTGGGCAATTGCTTTAGTTCTCACCGTTCTCATGACCTGGGCGACGGCGCAATCACTGACCCGGTTGTCAGCGCCCTCTGGTCCCTCGGCGCAGTCGGTGGCGGGCGAGAACATCATCGCGTATCGATCTCGATCGCTTGTTCCGGGCCGATAAACGACCGCAGAATATAGACATGACATACGCGCGCTCCGAAGCAGCGCGCATCCTCCTCACTACCGCCGGCCACAGCGGTATTACCAGTGATGACCGGGCGTACCTCGTGCGGCTGACCGCGTCCCTTACTGGTCTTGCTGCCCCGGAGGCCGAAAAGAGAGTTGACACGATCATTACTCAAGCGCGCGACAATATCCGAAAGGCGCGGCGCTCCGCGGTGATAATCGCATTCATGGCAGGGGCGGCGGCATTGCTCGGCGCCGTTGTTGCTTGGTTCGCAGCCATTGAAGGCGGCCGTCATCGTGACCAGGCGTCGACATCATCCAAAGCCCGCGGAACTGAGACCATTCCGAGAACCGGCGCGAGCCGAACTTGACAAGCCGTCCATTCCGAAAAGCAGCTCTCGCTGCTTTAGGTTCGTGACTGAGGCGCGAGATGGCGGCTCGAAAGGATGCCCACGATAAAAGGATGCGCGGAATTCCGAGTCAAGCTCGAGTTTGCATCAAATAACTGGCGGCATAATCAGATCATCGGCAGCTGCGAGGCTGTTCATCATCCAACTGGGATGGACGCCAACGCGGCTGCAGAGTGTGCTCAGTCACTCGCCGATCCGGATGAGCTGGAGGCCGCGATTGTCGCCGCGTAGCATGAAGGAGGCCTGCCCGATATACCGAGCAGGCCGTTATGTCGCTTTGAGGTATTATTTCCGACGCGGAATGGCGTCGTCGCCGCTGCATGTGTGTTGTTCCTGAGAAGCCGAAATTAGCGACGATGCAAACGAATGCGGCCGGCCACATGATGCCGGAGAAGGGTTGGCAATTAGTTCAAGCAAGTCGCGCAATGCCTTCTCGCCGGCGGGTCTTGCCGGGCCGCGAGCGGTAACAATTTAAAGGCCTTCGGCTTATCTTGGCCGTTGCGCCAGACGAGCCGCCCTTAATTTGGCAGTACGTTCAGCCATAGACCGCTGGTTTTGCTCGTACTCCGCCATCGCGGATACCGCTTCTTCCGCTTGCTTGGCTTTGCGAGCTTTCAGCGCCTCTCGGTCGTAGCGCGGGGGACTCGATACGGCGTTGGGAGGGGATCTTTTAATGTTTGCGGGCATACCAAGCAAATAGGCATGCAACTGCGACGCTGCCATAACATAAGTTATCGCGAATTCGGATAGGTCATGCTCGCCGACTTCGCTTCTCCCGTAGTGGCGACGCATTGCTGACTCGTCCGGCGTCGTTGGGTTCTTAAAAATATAGCCTATCGATGATAGTTCTTCGGGTGTTGTGGAAAACCAAGCCACATTTGCGCGTTTTAAAGTATGCGCTGGCTGATCATCACTATGTCGATCGTGATATCGGTGCTTATCGATCAATTCAGATTTCGTGGCTATTACACTCGCTAACCTTCCCGCTTCATCGAAAATTCGATTAAGTCATTCACACGATAAGCCGGTAGTCATCGCTGGGCTGAAGGCGGTGGCCTAGGAATCCTCTGTGCCATCCGTTCGTTGTGATGCATGATCAGAGCAAATCACGGCGCTTCGCACTTGCCGCCGCCTTCCTCTTATGTGTGGGGGAGCAGCAGCCGAAAGCCAGAATACCCCGGATTTAAGCGCGAGCCCCCACAGCACTGGGCGTACGGTCGCACCCCCGAGGTGAAAGGTCAGATACAGCCCCAGGGGTACACCGGACCGCTCGAGACGACCTGCAACTCGTCTGCTCCGGCCGCGAGCCCTCAGGGGGAAACTCCTCCGGCACGCAGGCGGCGCCTGAAGGATCGTCCAAAACGACGGTCGAGCCCTCGCGATAGTGAAGGACTTGGGAACCTCCGTTCTACAACCACACAGGAGCTTAAAGTGATGAAACGAACAATATTAGCCGGCTTGGCGCTGGCGATGTTGACTACGCTGATCCCGATCCCGGCCGCAGACGCGCAAGTAAGCAGCGGTCGGAATCCTTGGTGCCTGCGCGATGGACCACTGGGACGCGGCACCTGGGACTGCACCTATCACAACTACCGGCAATGCTACGATTTAAGCGTTTACGGTACGGACGGCTCGTGTGTGCAAAACCCCAACTATGGCGGAAGCCGGCCGAACACAAACTCACGCCGAGAGCAGGAAGGCACTTGGGGCTGGGGTGGCAGGTAATAATCCAGGACGGATTTGGTACGGAGGCGTGGTTGAGGAATTGATCAGCCACCAAACAATTTGCTAAACCCGAACATCATCGTTCTCCGGCCTCGATCGTCCTTAACTGTGAAGGCGTATCACGCTGCTTCCAAGGGCACGGTTAAAGAAGTCGCAATAAAAGTCACCGGCGATGCCAAACTAGAAGCCGAGGGCAAGGGCGACAAGTTCTAGGGCAAGATTCAGAACGCCGTCGGCGGCATTTAAGATGCCTTGCGAGGCAAGTGATCGCCCCATGTACTGGGCGGCTTCATAATGGTTGGTTCAGGGTTCTTCGGTGGGACACCAGGGTAGGCGAGGAGCCGAGCCGCCCCTGTTTAATGCTTCTGGACCAACGCATACAGCCGTTGGAAATGGGGGATGATGACCCCCAGGGCTCTCACACAAGCATCCGCGTCCGACTCGCGGGCTTGGATGCCAGACACCGTCCACGTTGTAGCATCATCGAGATCATCACTCGGAACCACAACAACCTCGGACACGCTCTTGCAGTCACCGGAGTGCAGTTCGGCCATTACCAAACGAGCAATCTCTTCTCGTGTCTTTGGCAGTTTTTCCATGCCGATTCCGATGATCATCAATCGAAAACTATGCCGACAATCGCGTCTCGCGAATCTTCTACGTCGGGGTCCGTATCGGTGTCACAGCGAATGTCTCTTTTCCATGCCAACGAGAGTTTCATTTCTTCATACTCGCGCTTTCGCTGCCATGAGCCTACTTCTTCGTTACGGGCCGCTTTACAGACACGGGATGCGTCCGATAATGCCGAATGATGGAAATAAGAACGATCCCGCCTTCAAAACGATACGCCCGCGACTGGGTTGTGCAACCTAGTGCGCGGGCGCTGGGCGGCGCCAGTCATCGCTGATACCGTGTCGGTTCAATTGTAAGCAGATTCGTTACGCCGCCTTCTGCTCTGCCGCTTGGTTCACCGCCGTCTTAGCCAAGGTACTTAGGGCTTCGTCGGTTTTTTCCTCTTCGGCAAGCGTCGCCTTGAGAAGCTTCGCACCTGCACTGTTGCCCAGCTCGTCGGCCCACGTGGCCAGCGTACCATAGCGGCAAATCTCATAGTGCTCGACAGCCTGCGCTGCGGAAATTAGACCGGCATCAAGGGCGGGAGCGCCCTTGTACTCGTCCATGATTTCCTTGCCCTCGTCGAGGATGCCCTCAATGGCGGCGCACTTCTTACCTTGCGGCTTCTCGTCGATGGAGGCGAAGACCTGTTCGAGCCTGGAGATTTGTTCTTCAGTCTCGCCGTGATGCTTCTCGAACGCGGCCTTCAGCTTGGGGTTCTGCGCCGCCTTCGCCATCTTCGGCAGGGAGGCGAGGATCTTCTTCTCCGCGTAGTAGATGTCCTTCAGCGTGTCGTGGAAAAGGTCGTCCAGCTTCTTGGGTTCATTTGCCATCGATTAACTCCTACTTTTTTCGGGGTTTGCCTTTGACGCGTGCTCAGTTCCCAGCCCCAACGATCACCGACCTGTCTGCAGCCTTATCGTGTTTCCGGAACCATGATGTTTGGGGTTGTCGATTTGTTGGTCTGATTTTGCGGATTGCTGCCGCCGGGCTGGGTTAAATCTTGCGGGTTGTTGCGCTTCCGCAAGTCCTGCGGATTGCTCGGATTAGACTCCAGGCGCTCGGCCAGTAGTTGCTCCGTCAGCAGGTGAAGGCGCTGTTACGCCGGGTGAAGCCGTACCGGGAGAACCCGGCGACCCGGTAGTGCCGGGCGATCCTGGTGAACCTGTCGAGCCTGCACTTGAACCTCCACCGCCGGCACCACCGGATCCGCCTGAGCCACCCGAACCGCCGGATGATTGTGCCAGCGCGATACTGCTTAGGAGAAGCAGCGAAGCCATCGCCGTGCCTGTTCGTTTCATAAGAACTCCTTGTGGTTTCTGGTAGCCACCGACGGCAGACGGTCCGTTAGCCGGGAGGCTCGGTCCGCTTCGAGGTCCTAAAGGCGGGCATCGCGCCGTAGCCCCTCGCCACTATTCGACTGCCGCGGGCATTTTGTTCACCGACATGAGGGGTTGCCCCACTTGATTGAGCAATTGGTCGGCGTTTTCCTCTTCAGCTAGCGACTTGGTCAGGAGTTGCACGATCGCGGAATGATGCAGCTGCTGCGCGAGATTTCGTGCGCTAGTATAGCCTGCGATCTCGTAGTGCTCCACACGTTGCGCAGCTCCGATAAGCGCGAGGTCGGCGGTGGCGGCGTCCTTCTTCTTTGCTTTCGTCCATGACCTCTTCGCCTTCCTCGATTAATCCCATCATGCCTTTGCACGGCTTGGCGCGAGCTGCGGTACCGAGAAGAGCAAAGCACTCATTGAGACGCTCGACCTGTTCCTCCGTTTCCTCCAGGTGCGACTTCAAAGAGCCGCCGCAACTGTATTGAGCGTGCCGTCTTGGCCATCTTCGGCAGTGCCTTGAGCAACTGCTTTTCGGCATGCAAGATGTCGCGCAGTTGGTCCACCAACAGCTCCTGGAGTGGACTCCGCTTCGCCAAGATCGGAACTTTCGGCGTGAATCGGAGGGCTGTCTGGCAGATTGTTCTTGCATGTCCTGGAAGGCCGGCGCCTCGACAAATTTCCAAGTATCGCCTTCATTCCACGGCCCGCGAGCGTCGATCTTCTCCTTGATCGCCTTCGCCAGTAGAATCATTGAAGAACTGGTCCACCAAGCTCGGGGTGGGAGCGATCCTGCCGATCATGAACGGCGGCTTTGCCCATGCTTTCCAGCGCCAGCCGAGAACGCCCGCATGTGGGTGATCTCGCGCGTCATCAGGAACTGCAGCGCATCTTTGGTGCCAGCATCGGTGCAGAAATTGATGAGACGTTCATAGACGATCTTGGCACGCGCCTCAGCGGCGATGTTGCTGCGCAGGTCTACATCGAGTTCGCCGGTATCTTGAGGTAATCGGCAGTCCACGGATTTCCCATCGAGTTGTGGAGGTTCACCCCACCGCCGCCCGCGATCGCGATCAGGGGATCGGCCTCCGCCGCCTCGCGGGCGAACTTCAGGGGCCTGCAGATGCAGGCGTGCCAGGCATCCGACGATCTCCAGATGGCTCAACTCTTCGGTTCCGATATCCATCAGCAGATCTTTGCGATCCGGGTCCTCACAGTTCAGGCCTTGGATTGAGTACTGCATCGCAGCGGCAAGCTCGCCGTTTGCACCGCCGAATTGTTCAAGAAGCATGTTGCCGAAAGCGCGGATCGGGCTCATCTACGCGAACGGTGTACATGAGTTTTTTTACATGATGATACATAGAGTTCCTCACTGAACGGCAACTAGGAATATTATGAGACTCAGCGGGGCAACTGGCGAAAAACGCGTTCGTTCCGCTGGGCCGCTGGCTTCCGTGCTTATATTTTGCCGACGCGACCGCCAACGTGTAGAACGCCCGTTCAGGCTGGGACAGCGCGCGGCATCGTGGGCCGATCTGCGGTTGTCACTAATTCGTCGATCGCCGACATGACCTGGGCAGTGGCGGTCTGGTGCACCATGTGCCCGGCGCCGGCTACACGTCTAAATGCGCTGTGCTTTATTTCCCGATGAAGTCTGGCTGACTGATTATCGATGTTGATTAACCGGTCTTGCTCTCCCGCGATTATAACCAGAGGAACTCTTAGGTTCCTGTATTCTCCGCGCAGTGCGAAAGCGCTGGGGATCATGAGTGCGGACTCCGCTGCGCTGGCCCTGATTTGAGAGGGACGAACGGCCATCTCTTTCGGAAATCCTTTGAATTTATCCGGTATGGCGGCAGGGCCGAAAATTTTACGCATGAGCAATGGCCAGATCAGCCTGGCTATGATCGGCGATAGGGTGTGGCTCATGAGGTCGCCGACGACAGGCACGGCAGGCCCTGAGAAGAGCACGACATCCGTCCGCACTGTTGGATAATAGTATCCTGAAACCAAAATCAGTCCCGACACTGCTTCGGGATATTTCAACGCGAGCGCCAGTGCTACTGACGCACCCCAGGAATGCCCGAGTACTTTTGCGTGCGGGATGCCGATCCGACGAAGTGCGCGGTGAATCAGGGCAGCCTGGGCCTCGGGAGTCCAGATTGTTTGGCGGGGTCGATTGCTGTGACCAAATCCGGGGCGGTCAAAAACGATCACGCGATAATTACGCGATGCAGCTTCAATAAGGCCGCTCGTTTCAAAATCCTGAACCATGCTGCCGTTGCCATGTAGCAGGACAAGCGGCTCGCCTGCGCCGCAATCGAGATAGTGCAAACGAACACCATCAACCTCGACGAATTGTCCGACGGCGGGATTTTCGCGCTCGGCTTTTTTCGCAACGTACCGGTTTGCAAGCGCGGAAATGCCGAGTGCCGCGGCGGCTAGTCCAAGGCCGATGACATATGGGCGCATTTGCCCGTGCCGGGTATTCAGCATTGAAACAGCGCTCATGGGTGGTCTCTGATGCGGTACGTGCTGCACCGCACAAGGGCAACGGCGCGCGCCACACTTCGTTCCCTTGCCGGCAACTGAGTTGATGAGGAACGATTGGTGGATCCAGAAAGAAATTGTTCCGGCGGTTACGCGTGTGACCGGAGCAAGCCACTGACCGAAGCAAGTCACGCCGGGATCGAGGAACGCAACAAAGGTTGAAGCAGTTGGTAGGGTGGCCAACAGTCCTATGACGGCCGCAGGATGAAAGGCGCGCTCGCGTGCGGAACCGATGTCCAGCGTAACGATCCGCCCTAGCAATCCGATCCCTGGGGCAACGTTGACCTCGGTGCTGCTCGCCGTTGTCGTGATAGTGGCCCTCTATTTTGGCCGCGAGGTCTTGGTTCCCATTGCGCTTGCCGTCTTGCTGAGCTTCGTGCTCGCACCGCTCGTGCGCTTTCTCCAAGCTTGGTTCGTGCCCCGAGTGCTCGCCGTGGTGGGTGTCACGTTGCTCGCACTGGTGGTCGCCCTCGGGCTGGCTGCCCTTATGGTGGCGCAAGTCAACCAGCTTGCAAGCGAATTGCCGCGCTACGAGTTCACTTTACGCGAAAAGGTTCACAGCCTGAGGGGTGTATTGGCAGGGACCGGGACACTCGAACGCGCCTCCGAAATGTTGCGGGGACTGCGAAAAGAAATTGAGAGATCCGGCGATCCTTTGCCGGCTCCTGCATCACCGCGAGGCGAGCAAACAGCTCCAACACGACCAATTCCGGTCGAGGTTAGGCAGCCGGACCCCGGAGCGCTGCAGACGCTGGTGGCCGTCATCACGCCATTGATATTTCCGCTCACCACCACCGGTGTGGTCTTCATCTTCGTAATATTCATTCTGTTTCAACGACAGGATCTTCGAAACCGGCTGGTGCGATTGGCGGGCGCGCAAGATCTGCAGCGCACGACTGCGGCGTTGGACGACGCCGGCACCCGGCTCAGCCGATTGTTCTTGATGCAACTTGCTCTCAACGCAGCATTCGGACTGGTGATCGGGATCGGACTTTGGCTAATCGGCGTCCCCAGCGCTCCGTTGTGGGGACTACTCGCGATGATATTGCGTTTTGTACCGTATGTTGGCGCGCTGATCGCGGCGATCTTTCCCCTGCTTCTCGCCGCAGCGGTCGATCCCGGATGGTCTATGGTCCTTTGGACGGCCCTACTGTTTATAGTCGTTGAGCCCCTAGTCGGACATGTAGTCGAGCCGATGCTGTTCGGTCATAGCGCCGGACTGTCGCCCGTCGCTGTGGTCGTCGCCGCTACGTTCTGGACCTGGCTGTGGGGTCCAATTGGCCTGATCTTGGCTACCCCGCTGACGATTTGTCTGGTCGTGCTGGGCCGTCACGTCGATCGCCTGAAATTCCTGGAAGTAATGCTCGGCGATCAGCCGGCACTGACCCCTCCCGAAATGATTTACCAGCGCATGCTGGCGGGCGATCCGGTCGAAGCCTCCGAGCAGGCCCGGCTATTTTTGCGTGAGAAGCCGCTTATCGCGTACTACGACGAAATCCTGCTCGAAGGATTGAAGCTCGCTCAGGTGGATGCCGAACGCAATCGCCTCGATGAGGACAGCATGCGTCGTATCCGCGACGCGGTCGCGGAGATTGTGGACGATCTTGGTACTCAAAAGGAAGACTCGGAGCACAAGGAAGACACCAAGGCGCCGGAGCAATCACCCCTTGCGCAACTTGAAAAGTTGGAAGCCACGAACGAAGCGCAACCGCTACCTGAGCGATGGCGCAGCGGAAAGCCGATCTTGTGCGTTCCGGGGGTGGGATTGCTTGACGAGGCCGCAGCCATGGTAATTGCCAAACTCGTCGAGAGACGAGGGATTGGAGCCCGCGCGGAACAGGCCGATGCTTTGTCGATGGCGCGCATTTTTAGTCTGGACACCACTGGCGTCGCCTTGATCTGCCTTTGTTATATCGAGTTTGCGACTACTGCCCAGGTGCGCTACGCCGTGCGGCGCGTCCGCCGGTTGGCGCCCGAGGTTATAGTTCTCGTCGCATTGCTTAGAGACAATGGCCAAGGGGAGGAAGAACCGGAGAGTATTGATATCGTCCGAGGATCATTTCGGGCGACGGTCGACAAGCTGTTTGAGTTCGCGAGTGATGAAGCTGTACCGGAGAAGCTATTGGATGGCGCGAACTCGATGGTTCGGAACAGTCCGATACGCACCGTTCGGTCGCTTCCGGCCTAAGTGGATGATTTTTCCAGGCGAGGGGGACCCCCGGCTCACCTTAAAGAGTTCTTCGCGAAGGCGCGCGGTAGGTCGAAGTCGAAAGGCTCCGGACCGACCATCATCTGCGTTCCCGTATTTTGAAGTATAGGATGCCGGCCAGAAGGCAAAGGCTAATGCTGTTTGCGAGGATGATCACATAGTCTTTCTTGAAGAACCCATATACGACCCAAAGCGCAATCCCGACGGCAAGAATGGAAAACATTTTGAATGACAAGTCGCCCGCAGACCCGGTGTCCCAGCATTTTTGAGCTGAGGCCAGTAGGAAAGCGTCGTGCAGGTTGCTGCCATCAGGCCGACGGTCGTTGTGAAATCCATAGCTCGTAACTTGCTGTCCTTGCTTTCGTTCCGGATCAGGCTTCACGACGCCGTGCCGTTCAGATTCAGCGATGATAGAAATTCCTGGCGTGTTTCGGACCTGTCCCGAAACACGCCTAGCATCCGGCTTGTCACCATTGTAACGCCGAGCTTGTGGACACCTCGTGTTGTCATGCACTGATGAGTGGCTTCGATTACAACAGCGACGCCGAACGGCTTTAGGACCGCTTCAAGGCATCCGGCAATTTCCGCCGTCATCTTCTCCTGGATCTGAAAGCGTTTCGCGAAAACATCGACGAGCCGTGCCAGTTTAGATATTCCAACCACGCGCTTGCGAGGAAGATAACCAATATGAGCCTTGCCAATGATTGGCGCGAGATGATGCTCACAATGAGATTCAAAAGGAATATCGCGAAGAACGACGACTTCGTCGTAACCTGCGACTTCCTCGAAGGTCCGGTTGAGATAGTCCCTTGGGTCGTCAGCGTATCCTGCGAACCACTCCTCGTAAGCTCGGACAACTCGCTCGGGCGTTCCTTTCATTCCTTCTCGATCAGGATCATCGCCAGCCCACCGGATGAGGGTACGCACTGCGTCTTCGGCTTCCGATCTTGCGGGCCTGAAATTCTTAGCGCTCCTCTTTGAGCTCCGTTTTTCATCAAGCGACACTGGCTTTGGCATTTGCTTCTCCACGACGTGGTTGAATATCTGGTGAGCAAGCAGGGAATCTTAGCTATTAGCTCGCGTGCAAGAAATCCGACAGGTGCAATCTTCCCAGCAAGTAAGCGCGAGCGCGGTCTTCTTAACTCCTCGCTGCGAACCGGGGTTCCCTCGCGGCTGATTGACCGTCACGAGGAGGCAAAGGCCTTTTTCTCAAAAGCGGCTATTTGCGCGCGTTCCGAGCCAGCCGTAGGCGGCGGGGCAACGCCCTTCTCCAAAAAAGGCCGGTCTCCATGCAACCCCTGTACGGCGCTGTCGTTGGGCTACACACCGCTACTCCGCCTTAGTCCCTCGAGCTCTGGGGCCAACGCTCGGGTAGCGGAGGCGAGAGCGCCAGGCGGATGCCGGTTCTCGCTACGGGGAAGGGCGGAAAGCGTGTTGGATAACCACGCTTCCTTTCCCGACGAGGAAGCCCGGCATCTCGCGAAGGCCGGGCTTCTTTTTGCGCATTCCACCGGTAAGGCGATGAACCTTTTGTCAGAAACGTTGTTGGCGAATCGAGACCGCGAGCATGGTAGCGGCCTCCTCCAAGGACCCGGGCCAACTTCCTCAAACGGTTGGCCCGGGCATACCTAAGTTGGCAACATATGTTATCGAGTGCGTGCTATGGAAATACCAACGCTGACAGAACCTCATGATGCCGTTGCAGAGCTCAAGCTTAATATAATCCGGCAACAGGAGCGGGCGGCGAAGTTCTGCAAGAGCGGCCAACATCAGAAGGCGCGGGCGGCCCGTGGCAAACTTCTGATGATGCTCAACCAACTCGACGTGTTGCAACACATTAGAGAGCCGGAGCCTGCACATCAGCAATCAAGCGGGCTACGTCGGTACTGACCGCCAGCGTCGTGACGAGACACCTCCATCCCCTTTGCTTTGATTTGAAGGGTGCCTGTGCACAAGATAAGCCAGAGAGAGTCTCGGATGGCTCAAGCGCGCCTGAAATCCCGGCCTGCATTCTCGGACAGGTCCCATGGTGCCCCGCCATTGCGACGCACGAATTGCGTTGGGCGGGCTGCAGTTTCTGCTCCTTCGGCAGGAGCCCGCCGATCTCGTGCCAAGTTTGGTAAATTTTTCAAGCGCGGTTTTCACGATCCCCTCTACATCGATTGGGAACGTGATTACAAATGGGAAGCGCACAAGCGGTGGGAAGCCGCGTTGAGCCGGCTTGCCTTCTCGGAACTGCTTCTCTGCGGGCAAATATGCGGATATTGCGGCGCAAGCCGTTGCGATCGAAGCGCGGACAAATTTACTCTTCTCATTCGAGAAGATGGCAGTCCGAGACGCGGTGAAGGCGACGTCCGGCGCCCGCGCCTTTGCGGAAGGACTGTTTGAGTTTCTTCACGGAACGTCCGACATGGACACTAGATTTGCGCAGTGGTGCGACGTGGTCGGCAGGCTGCCCGGCGACAAACGCGTGTCCTGACCTGGCCCGTCGCGACCGTATTTGGTTTTATCGCCCAGCCTAAGATACATTTTTTTCTGAAGCCGATGGTCACGCGCCGGGCGGCCGATCGATACGGATATGAAATCGAATATCATTCCCGGCCTCAGTGGCAGACCTACAAGAGCCTTCTTGAATTCGCGCGTACCGTATCGCGCGATCTGCGCGAGATGCGCCCTAGGGATATGATCGACATCCAGTCCTTCTTGTGGGTCCAAGGATCGGATGAATATCCTGACTAGGAGACAATCGCGGTCAGACCGGGAGCAACGGTTCGTGCTTGCCCGCGGGCAGTTCAACAGAGATCTCATCCCCGGGCCGAAACATCGGCTTCGATCACCACGGCCATCACCCTGCCTTTGAAGGTACGCTTGCCGGCATGGTCACGGCCCAGGACGCCTTGGCCAATCCGGCTTGGAATGTGTCCATCTGTTTGCAGGGAGCTCGCAAGCCCGTGACCTGGAGGATCGCTCTTTCCCGAGGCGAAGCCGCGTTACGAGGCCCTGAACGCCGTCGCGGAATTCCACTTTGTCGGTCGAGGAAAGCGGATCGCGCTCGCGCATCCGTACGGCGATATCCGCCGACGTTGAAGGCCGCGGTCGCCACGCAGCACTAGATAGAGGCCGGAGGAGCTGCGGCGCCATGGAAGAATGGGCCAGGGGGGTGCGGTGGAACTCACCGCGATTTCCCTTCTTCGCCGACGCGTCGGAACAATTGAATGGCGCATTTCTTGTCTTCGCACCCACCCTCCGGCAGATCGGGTTGATGGTGTACAGGCGTCGCGAGCTACCATGATTCAGAAAACGTCTCCCCAACCTGCGCGCCTCAAATCCAATCGCAAGATACGGCAGCGGCTAAGATGGTTGCTGCGTCAGTTCTACGGCCGATTGGTTCGGGAACAAACACCGGCAAAGCTCCTGCAGACTATCGATAGCGACGGCGTCCGCAAATAATTGCGGTTGCCGTTACTGTCGGCTCATTCTTAGCCAGGTGAGTAATGAGCCTAAGCTAGGGGCCTGGAGCGCTTGGCACATATTCGCTTGCTACAGGAACAAAAGCTCTTTCCGGGAGGTTGCTGATCGAAAACCGGAGGAATTCTTCATGAGCAACCAGGATTTCGGGCGAAATAGCGCGGCAGGCCATCGCGACCATGTGGGAGCGGGCAACAGACTGCGAAGACTGCCAGTGGCGCATTATCCAGTGTTTCCAGCATGGCTGGAGATGTCGCAACCAAGGCACAGCAAGCGGTTTCCGATACCGCGGACACGGTAACTGAGCAGGTCAAGGGACTTCTGGACCGCCAAGTCGGCAGGGGCGCCGACATGGTCGGGCATGTTGCAGGTGCCATGAGGCGGGTCGCCCAGGAACTCGATCGCGACGCGCCACAACTGGCGGGTCTGGTGCGTACAGCTGGCGACCGAATGGATGGTTATGCAGAAGACCTGCAGGATCAATCCGTCGAGCAACTGATGCGCACGGCTTCCGCATTCACACGCCGCCAGCCCGCGTTGGTTTTTGGATTAGCGGCACTCGCTGGCTTCTTGGCGTTACGGACACTGAAGAGCGCCCCTTCGTCAGTAACCTCGCCGCCTATCCAGCCCAGCCATCCTGGCCGAGCGAGTAGGTCCCATGGCGTTTGAGCGCCTTAAGGATGCGGCACTGCCGCACACTGTCTCGAACGTGGTCGGCGATTTGGCGGACCTGTTTCAAAAAGAGATGCGGCTGGCTCGCGCTGAGCTGTCGGACAAGATCACGACAAAACTGCGGGCCGGCATTTGGATGTCGGCAGCAGGCGTGTTGGGACTGATCGCAGGCCTGCTCGTCGTGCAGGCAGTGGTCTTTGGAATAGCGAGCTACGGCGTAGCTCTGCACTGGTCCTGTCTGATCGTTGCCGGGATTGCCGCAGCTATTGCCGCTCTGGCCTATTTTAAAGGTCGCGCAGATGCGCAAGAAGAGCTGGCTCCGACTCGAACCATCTTTCAGATCAAGCGAGATATCGCGACAGTGAAGGAGCGACTGACATGAAACATCAATCTCACACCAGCGGTACCGGCGATTGGCTCGTGGGCGCAGTAAAGAGCCACCCTGAGGGTCTGCTGCTGCTTGCGGCCGGCTGCGCCTTGTTACTCCGGAGCGGGTCATCCCAACGCACCTACTCCAGTCCACGCGCGTCATCCTCGAGCTATGGCGATGGGCGGCAATACGCCGGCGAACGCGATGGACGCACCCCGAACGTGAGTTCCGGCATCTCGGAAAGCGTTTCGCAGGCTGCCGACAGCGCTCGCCAATATGCTTCCGACGTGGGCAAGACCGTGACCGATACAGCCAGCAACTATGCCTCGGCGGTCGGCGACTATGCCGCCGATGCGGGGCGCACAATCGCTGATCAGTCTGAGAAATTTGTCGAGCAAGCTCGCACCACGGTGCAAGGGACCATCAACCGTATTCTTCAGGACCAGCCTCTCGCCGTGGCCTTGGCTGGGCTTGCAGCCGGTGCCGCGGTGGCGGCAGCGTTCCCAGCCACTAGTGCCGAGCGGCGCACGCTTGGCGCGGCCGGCGAGCAGCTCGCAAAAGCTGCCTCCAGCGTTGGTGAAAACCTGAGTGACGCGGCTTCCAAGGCTGGCGAGAAGCTTATGAATGTTGCGCAGGAGCGGGGCCTCAATGCCGAGGGTCTCAAGGAAGTGGCCAGTGACGTCGCAGGCGCATTTGGCACCGCGTTAAGCGGGGAGAAATCTGACAAGTCGTCGGTGAGTGGAGATCAAGGACAAGCTTCTGGATCGATCCCGCGACCAAGTGGCAACACGGCGAACGCGAGCTACGGGCAGGGCGGCCAAGCCGGCACGCCTGGTACCAGCAGCACCGGCCAGAGCTCAACACAACCGCGATCAGGAGCGTCGTCTCAGCCAGGTGGCACAAGCGGATCAAGTTCGAGCCCCGGCCAAGGCAGTCCAATCCAACAGGACTTCGAAACCCGGCTCCCCGAAACAGTCTTAGTCAACGCGCAGTTGAGACGCACGCATCGTGAGGAATTCAATGAGCGACCCTAGCCTTCATCAACTCGAGCGTGACGTGGAGGCCGCTCGAGCCAAGCTCGCGAGCGACCTGACAAGCCTTCGGTCACCGGCCACCTACACTGAATTTACGTCCGGCCTGAAGGAAGAAGCTCTCGATATTAAGGATGCAATGGTCGACAAGGCCAAATCGAGCGTCCAATCGACGATCGAGGGCTTTGTAGAAGATCTCAAGGGCAGGGCGGCCGCCAATCCAGTGGCGGCACTGGCGATCGGAGCTGGAATTGCGTGGCGGCTACTTCGACACCCACCCATAGCCACAGGCTTGGTAGCGATGGGTGTCTATAGTTTGTTCCGCACGACGCCGGTGCAAACCAACGCGCCTTACGGACGAGGAGTATTTGTCCCAGGGTAAGGAGCGGCTCGTCCAGCAGGCAAGTGATTTTGCACATGTTGTAAAAGATCGAGCAGTAGCGATGGGCGAAACCGCGGCCGAGAAGACGTCAGAAATAGTGGAAAGCGTAAAAGATCGCGCTTACGCCATGGGAGAGGTGGCAACAGACAAGGTCACTGACCTCGCGGGGGTCGCCAAAGAACGGGTCCAGGAATGGACCACGCAAGTACGGTCGTCGACCCAAGAAATAGCAGGCGCTGCAGCCTCCACAGTTGCCGGTGCTTCAAGCAATTTCGAAGACAGGCGCCGCTCCGCGGCCGATGACGCTAAGAAGCTCGCCTTTCGCGTCGGCGCAGTCGCTGACGAGTACTCGCGACCGCTCCAGCACACCCTTGCTGACCAAGAGTCGCGCGACAACCTTCTCTTGGGGGCTGCCGGTGTCGCAGTGGTCGCGGCACTGGGCATCGCCTGCCAGCGCCGCCTGAAGGAACATGCCGAGGCCGAACACTAAGGTCAAGCGATCGCGCTGTATGATGGCAACTCAGTCCAGGAAACTGGCCTATGGGCGGTGGGAGCCGCAGCGTTATTGCACCTGACTGGCCTGACTAAACACACCCGTGCGGGGCGTGCTAAGTCCTCCTATGTCACCCAAGCATCTCTCACACAATCGATTAGCACATGAATTATTGGACGAACATTCTGAGCGGTGGCGGCGCGACGAGACGGCAATTGGAGAACTAAATGGACCTTCCAGAGGATATCCGCCTGAAGATCGAGGCAAACACAGACAAAGAAACCATTCTGGAGGTGGTGAACCGGCTGCAGAGCGAGGGGGTCGTAATTACGCGTGACATATTCGCCGCAATCCAGGCAACCCTAGACCTCACGAAGGAGACGATCGAGTAAAGAAGTGAATGCGAAACCGAGAGACGCCTTGTTCGTGTGCGGCGATTGATCCGAACGATCGGAAGCAGCCCGCACATGAAGGAATGAAGTCCATCTTGCAGCATTAAGGAATGGATCATGCTCGGGAAACGCGCTGTGGACGCAGAGCTTAGACGGTCACTAGGGTTGTCGATGAAAGAGATTAAACCGCTCTTCGCCGCCGGCGGCGATTTGGCCGAAAGAAAGTTCATGGAATGTTGCCGACTTCTATGGAAGTCCGACGGAGTGGAATTGCTAGAACCGTTTGTCGAAGAGGTATTCAACCATCTGCCTGAGAAGTCCCGCTCTGTCCTTTTTCAGCGGATGCTAACAATTGTGTATGTAGCGCAGGACAGCGAGATCAAGAGCACGATAGAACCGGTTTCCAACTAGACACTTCTACTCGACGTAAGCGCAGCGGAACGGGAGGCAGCCGATCCGAGAATAGTGGAGATTCAGCGCGTTCCGGCCCTGTGTGTACCGAAAATCACATTCGGGAATACTGGTGGTGAAGTCCACCAAGGATCGGCCCTGAAACGATGGTCCCGACGCTCTCAATCAGCCGGATAAATCAGGCGTCCTTGTTTAAAGAACGATGCGTCCGCGGTTCTTTATAGTAGTGCGCGTAGGATCGCGGGACCCGGCGTAAATGCCCGTCGCCTACCGCGATGATATGGTCGGTGCATTCGCGGCGGCTCGATCCGATCAGCGAGAGCTCGAAGCCTTCGATCATGCGAAGCGAGCGGGGGATGGCTCGATCGGACATCACCCAGACAAGCATGTGCATGCTTTCTGGTATCAGGGATGCGAAATCCCAGAACGTATCGTGGGCGGAGGCAGCCTGCGGAAAGCCGCTGTCCGGCTCCATTTTCACTGAATGGATCAGGTCCGGAAACTTGATGGATCTTGAATAAAAAACGCGGGAATGTTGTTCCCGACCAGATCGAAATTGCCTTCGTCGGTGTAGAATTTGACCGCAAAGCCTCGGACATCACGCGGCATGTCGCCGGAGCCGGCGCCGCCCGCGACTGTCGAGAAGCGGACAAACACCTCGGTCTTTTTATTCGGATCCTGCAGGAACGACGCCTTGGTCAGCCCGCGATGGGATTTGGTGGGCTGAAAATAGCCATGGGCCCCGGAACCGCCAGCATGCACGATCCTTTCCGGGATACGTTCGTGGTCGAAATGCGTAATCTTTTCACGAAGTATGAAATCTTCCAGAAGGGTTGGACCGCGTCGCCGCTCTTCAGCGAATTCTGGTTGTCGGAAATTCGCGTGCCTTGGTGGTGGTCAGCGCCTGCGCGGGAGTTCCGACGCGCTGATGTGGTCGCCACCGGCGCCAACAGAGTTCCGGCCGGGTGACTTTGATGGCTCTTGCTCACGCGATCTCCAATATGCTGGTAGTGCAGGCCCGACGGGGCTCATGGCAACAAAGCGGACCTGCGCTTGTTCCGCGCTCGCCCGCCGGCATAAATGCGAAAAGGGAGCTGCCCTTCGGCAGCTCCCTGCATTGGTTGAGTTTTGGACTAGGAACGAAATAGCTCACGTTCCCGCCGAACCTGATCTGCGTTATAGGCCGGCGCCGCTGGATCAAAACGCTGCCAACCGTCCTTGCGATACATCGCGGCGCGGTTGCTCGTATTGACCGAAGACCGGTCCATGACTGCTTGCAGGCGGGACTTGTCGGCATCGTTCACGCGCGCACTGACAAGGGCACCGCCCCGCCGCAGACTTTCCGCGTAGATTTCAGCGTCCTCGGAGCTGATACCCGCCTGGGTGAGCGCACCGATGATGCCGCCTGCCGTCCCGACTGCAGCCGCACCGGTCAGTGCGGCGACCAGCCAGCCCGCGGCGACCACCGGGCCTACGCCCGGAATCGCCATTAAGCCAAGACCGGCCAACAGGCCGGCGGTTCCGCCGACAGCGGCACCCATACCGGCACCGGCAGCAGCGGCTTCTTTGCGGTCGTCTTTACCGTCAAGATCGCGATCGGGAACAAGCGTCGGCTTGCTGTCCTTCGCGTACCAGTCGTCAGCATTGCTCGCGAGAATGCTGATGTCGCCGTGCTTGACGCCGGCGGATTCGAGCGCCTGCACTGCGGCACGCGCTTCGGCATGACTGTTGTATAGCCGAGAGATTGTTACCGTCATTTTCTACTACTCCGTGAATGTTTTGGGCGAATGTTTGGGAGGGATGGCTAGCTCGCCGTGACGTTGCCCTGGAAATCCAGGCTGACATTGACCTGCTTGCCGCCGCGCATTGCACGGCCGCGCCACACGCCTTTGTCGTCCTTTTTGAGATTCGTAACGTTAGTAAACCCGGCCGCTTCGATCCGAGCAAGCGCTTGACCTTCGGTGAAGCTGTTCGCCCCTTCGACCGGCGCGTTAGGATTCTGAGGGGTATTCGGCGTTGTGACCGCGGGCGTGTTGGCGTCGGGATTGGCGGGCTTCTGCGCCATGGCAACGTTGGTGGCGAGCACGAGCGCTCCCACAATGATAGGGAGGATACGCATTGTTTTCTCCTTGCAGGGTGTAATTCAGCAACCCCCGGTCAGGGAAAAGGTTCCCGTGTTCTCTTCAGCTTTTGCAGGAACGGCAGAGTTGTCGTTTGCCGATGCCGACGGCTGCTGCGAGTACTCGCAGCGCTCAAGCGCGCCCAGAATCGTCGAATGCCCCGCCGCTCCTCGCAAATCCGCCGTACCAACGGCCGACTTCTGCTTCTGGGCCCAAAGCGGACATTGAAGGTGCAGGACCTGATGTCCGCGTTGGGTCAGTAGCGGGGTGAACCTCATTCCGCGCGGCGCTGACGCGGGGCAATCCATTCGCGCCACACCGTCAGCACGACCGCCATGATGACCGGCCCGATGAACAGCCCGATCAGTCCGAAGGTCTGTGCGCCGCCGAGGACGCCGATCAACGCCAGCAGGAACGGCAGTCGCGCCGAGCGGCCGACCAGCGCCGGCCACACGACATTGTCGCCGATGATGGTGACAGCCATGCCGAACGCCCACAATGCCAGCACCGGCAGGAAGCCAAATCCCTGTACCAGCAATATCAGCGACACCAGGGTGACCGCGATTTCCGCGCCCAGCGGCAGCATCGCCAAGGCCATCGTCAGCAGCGCGAGCAGCAGCGCATCGGGTGCGCCTATCAGTAATAGGCAAACCCGAGATGATGCCTTCAACGACCGCGATCACGACCGTGCCGTTCACGGTGCCCCGCACCGCATCGACGATCTTGCTCGCGAGCCGCTCGCCGGGGTCGCCGAGGAAACGGTCGGCGGTCGCGAGCGCGCTCTCCGACAGGGCCGCCGCCGTCGCGGTAGAGGAAAAACAGCGCGATCAACGCAAGGAAGAAGAGCATGAGCCGGTGCAGCAGCTCGCCGCCGAGCGCGCGTGTCCAGGCGGTGAAGCTCTCGAGGTTCACGCCGCGCAGCCATTGCGCGGCCGCCTTCGGGTCGCTGAGGTTCTCCTGCCACCAATTGACGATGAGATCGCCGGTGAGCGGAAGCTGCGAGACCCATGGCGGCACCGGCACGCCGCTCTCCTGGAATTGACCGATCCAGCGCACGAAGACGTCGCTGGCCTGCGCAAGCTGATGCAGCGCCAGCATGAACGGCATCAGCAGCACGACGCCGGCAAGCATCGTAAACAATAGCGGTGCGATAAAACGGGGTGTGGCGTCCGGGATCAGCGCGGCGAAGCGTGATAGGCGGGCCAGGTCGTGATGGCGATGACGATCGCCCAGGCCAGCGCGGGGATGAAATCGGCCGCGATCCAAGCTGCCAGAGCGACCAGCACGAGGGCGAATACAGTCCGCACCATTTGCCGCGACCGCCCATCGACGGGAAGCGCCTGCCGGCCGCGATCGCTGGCGCTTCCGCTTGCGCGTTCGTCTTGTGTCCGCCTTGGATTGCTTTGCCATTCCGCTTGATTTTGATGGTGTCTACGGACCACTGAAGGCCGGCACGCGCAGATGGGCTGCGCAACATCGGGTTCAACGCGGCGAAATTGGATCAGGTTCCGATCACTGGAGGGGGCTGGCGCGCCCTAGTAAGCTACTGCCCGGCCAGCAAGTCGCTCAAGCGGGCACCTTTACTCGGCGTCATTCTTCGTAAAGCCAACATTCTATGTGGCGAACCTGTATGTCCGCTTTGGGTCAGAAGCGGAATCAGGCGAGCCATCTTCACGGTTGTCTAGATACGCACGTAATCCAAGCCGGCCCAATAACCGGCCACTGGAGCACGGGGCAGGGGATCGCAATACTCTGCAAGCCGCATTGCAGCCTCGCGGGTGTAAGTCCAGATGGGCAGTCGAGCGAACGCACATACCAGTGCCTGCTCCTGCAAATACCCATCGGCATCGAGCGCGTACGTTCGATGATCCAGAAGTCGCCGCACGATCGAACCCAGAGGAAGCTGCCGCGCGCGGCGCCGGCTTCGCGGAATCCGGATGCGCCCCGCGACCAGCCTTTCGGTGCCGAACTCCCGACGACGTGCCCAGCTGCTCGCAACATGTTCGCACCCGCAATCAGAACACCGGTAGCCGTCGGCAAGTAGTCGTCTGGCATCTCAGTCTGGACGCGGTCGATGACTTCGTAGAGCGGCTGAGGTTGTTTAAGTCCAGTGCTCATACTGCCGCCCCTAATAGTGGTGACAGGGGTACAACGCTTCCAACCTCGCGCGCCATCGCCTGACCGGACCAATGTCACCGTTGCACCCTTCTAGAGACGCATGCTGTCAATATCGGCCCAGATAAGTGGCGATTGTATCGCGGTGGGGCGACGGGTCGCAAAATTCCGCGAGGCGCATTGCAGCCGCGCGCGTCCTAGTCCAAATCGAGAGCCGCGAGAAAGAACAAACGAGCACTTGCTGTAGCGATTCCCCGGGCTTGTCTGTGAAACGTAGGGGGATCCAAAAATCGTCTATACGGTCAACCCAAAGATAGGTTTGAGCTTGATGCCGCGTTTGCGGCGTAGGAAGTAAACCGTCTCCCTGATCCGGCAGGTATTGCGGCATCGCCGTCGTGCCCGATTGCAGACGAGAGTCCTGGACCCGCGATCAGAAGCTGAGTGGCAGCAGGTAAGAAAGGCCGGGGCATCTTCCCACGCGGTCGATAACCTCGTAGAACAGTTTCTGATTTTGTTTGAGTGCGACAGTTCGCGAAATAACGGGATGTTCAGGGTCGAAAATCATCGCGATCTCCTGGTCATTACGTTTGGAAAGGCGGCGGAAGGTCAGGTGCTCGTACCGTCTCCCCGTCACACCGATTGGTCCGGCCGTGCACTGACCTAGCCGCACGTGCCCAGCCGCGGATTGCGGTGTCACGAAATCCACCCGGCGCCAGCAGCCTAGATTTCAACCCGACCCACCCCATAGATCGCATCGTTCGGGCGAGACGGCGGGCGTTGCCAGTGGTGCGCCGGACATCGAGCAGGTCGAGCAAAGCGACGGTGCTGATAGCCGAGACACTGCCGGAAGCGCGCGCTCCAGAATTGGTCGCCACGGGTCCTTGGCGCGCTCCACTCGAGCGGCCATGGCAATCTCCAGTTCCTCTGCAAACGACTGCATTTCGGCTCCGTTCAGGCCTCGCATCTGCCACCGGAAACCCTGTCACAGTCCTGTTGGATTTTAGTAAAGGCGGACCGGATCGGGTACCCGATTAAACACGCAGGTGAAACGAGTGCACGGTGTGCCGATGTCAGCGACCATCAGCGAACATCAGCTAACGTCAGCAAGCATCAGCTAACGTCGGCGAACATCAGTCAACGTCAGCGAACATCAGGCAGTGGCAGTAACGGCGGACAGAAGTGAGAGCTGACTGATCAGAGAAGGTGAGGGCGGGGGCTAACCCCCAAGACCGTGTCACCTTTGACACCACCTTGGCGGCTCTGAATGGCGACAATCAGCGGCCACGCGTTCGATTGGCCGGGAAGTACGGGAATGACGGGAGGGATTCGGCCCGCACGTAAGCACAACAAATCTTGGTAACCTTCATTTCTAACCTCATAGGAGGGGCCAAATACTTCCCGTACTTCCCGTACTTCCCGGCCGCCTGAACCTGCTCAGATCGGCTGAACGGTCATGTCGTTCGCGTTCGTCGTGGGGTTATGGTGCGTTTGGAGAACGAAGCCCCCATTACGCGCCCCTCTGACCCGGCCTGGCCCAATAACCAAAGACCTTTGCATTCACGTCCCGGCTGCTGAGCACATCTTCAATCGCCTCGTGCAGGGTCCGCTCTGTGGAGGTCGGCGCTGGCATCATATGTGGCGAGCGTCGGTGATCCGTCACTAGTTTGTGGACATTGATTGGGTCAGCGGCTTTGAATGGGTTGGTCCCGAAATGCTGATGCAGTGCGGCCAACAGGGACGCATCACTTTGGCGGCGAGGGTCCTCTTCCTTGTTCCGACGGAACGCCTCACTGACATCGTAGTTCGTTAGCGAATAAACTAGATCGCGGACTTTTCGGCCCCAATCATCAAATGAACCTACCGCAGGCAAGCCTTGCCGTGGCATGCCGGCCAGGCGAAACGCCCTCATCACGAGGAATGCAGCCATGAGGAAATCGGCCGCGGCGCTGCTGGACAAGGTCCGCTGGGTTGAACGGGTAGGGGTCCCGCTCGGGGTCACTGGAGCGCGGGAGAATGTCAATAGAGAGTGATCGTCTCGCCATGTCACCGGTAATAATCGGATTGTTGCCCGTCAACGTGACCAGCGAGCGGTTTCGTACCTTAATGATTTTACTGTGACCGAGCGGCCGGATATCCGCACACCCCTCCGTGATGATGCTTTCCAGCAGGTCGCCTTTGATCTGCATTCCATTGGCATTGTCGATGCTCAGGACGCTCGGGGTCTGCAGTAGGAGGGCGGCCAGCCGCTTCTCAAACTCTTCACCACTACCGCCCCACGTAATAAAGACGGGAGCAGTGTCGAATGCCAACCGGACCAAGGCGCGGATGATCAAACCCTTGCCGGTTCCCGGCATCGAGCTGCGCACGACGAACATCGGAGCTACGGGTAGAAATGGTCGTTCAATCGCAGTGAACATAGCCGCCAGTAGCAGCGCTTGCCCCGCAACCGGGTCGTCGAACTGGTACTTCGAGAACGGGTACAGCAGAATGCCCGCCGCATGCCGTGCATCGTCTAGCGTTGGATTTGGCGGAACGGCGAAGGTTAGCGACCTGTCGTGGAATAGCCCGGTCTGTGAATCGTATCCCTCGCAATAAACGGATCTCGCCGCTATCG
This sequence comes from uncultured Alphaproteobacteria bacterium, assembly GCA_963785745.1. Taxonomy (GTDB): domain Bacteria; phylum Pseudomonadota; class Alphaproteobacteria; order Rhizobiales; family Xanthobacteraceae; genus VAZQ01. The sequence goes on along the minus strand of CAWAWR010000020.1, from coordinate 55,324 downwards.
CTGATACTTGGTACACGGACAATCCCGCGCAATGGCACGCGCCCCGTACCGGCCGCGCATCTGAATGAGGTAATCGCTAACGAAGTCCCGCGGTGGTCGGATGCGATACGGCCCCCACCGCCCCTTCTTCATCCATGTAATCCGCTCCGCGCGCTCCATAACATCCGCAGCAGCGGCAAGGGATGTTCCCGGTAGGTCGCCCTCCCATCTCGTTTTCTCCGGCAGTGCACTCTTTATCAGGAATGCGTAGGATCATCAGGGGTCCGCTCGTATCGCCCAGCGTGTAGGTCAATTGATCGGCAGCTACGACACGGGCCAACAGTTCCCGGCAAGCCTCCTCGTTGCCGGGTGCAAACATCGCCACTTCTGGATCACGTTCAGCGGCAAGCGACTTCCACTGGGCGAAGTCCGCTTCGCAGTCGATAGCAGCACGGAACAGGCTTCCCACAGTGACGCCGTCCCCGGGCCGCTCGGCATTCTGGCACTCCTGGAAAAACTTCCGCAGATCATGCTCGGGATCAGCATCCTGCGCGCTAGACGCAGCCTCGACAAAAATGTCCTCGGCATCGTCTGCACCGCTGCGAGCGATAGCGAACGCAAGCCTCAGGTAATTCTGGTAGTCGCCACCGTGCTTGCTCAACTCGAACATCTTGGAGTTTTTGGCAATATGGAGCGCGGCATATCGGATGACTTCGCTCCGCTTCTCGATGGGAAGAGTATCAAGCCAAGTGTCAGTCTGTTCCCTGCTCGGGTCTTGCTCGAGACGCGGTTGTTCAGCTTGGGTGCCACAGTCCTTGCCCTGACTACGCAATTCGGCAGCCAGTGCCGCAAACATCTCAGGAGCGGCGACGATCTCGCCGTGCCCTCTACCGGTCATCACAAAAAAACGACCTTGCGTGTACATCTCCGTCCCGGCGTGGGAAATTCCACTCGCCAACGGACGTGCTTTGACGATGACGTGAATCCCATCACCAGAAACGCTGCGCTCGGTGTATGAACCGATACGCTTGATACGTTCGGCGGCCAGCGAATGTATTTCGCCCTTTGAAATCACGTGATCGAAATCAATCCCGGCATAAGAAAGCCCATTCTCGTCTGGCACGCCGTCAAACACAAATCCAATGCCAGAGAACGCGCCGGTTGCGTACGCTTCGTAGCACTCATCAAAGGTGCTCCATGTAGCTGGGTCGGTGGTGCTCGCTGGCGTTCCATTGGATTGGAATGGCACCTTCCGCCACTTACCGCCGATCGACTTTGGCGGCAAATACTTCCAAACGACCCAGTTCTTCAGCGGCTTGAGTTCGTCTGGTATGCGGTCGAACTGGGGACTGAGACACGGCGGTGGCGATCCAAGGAAAACTTTGTTGCCCGGCTCGCTGGGGTGAATGGGGTTCGCGCTCACAGAGAAATCTCACTATTGCGGGTCAGTGGGCTACTCTGCGCGTAGCTGTTACAGACGATTACGATAGGCATTCGACGACCTTGGTCGACTTCTTCGTTACCGACTGCCGTCGTGGGCTGCACCGTCATCTGCGGGCAGGGATTGCATCCAACGGACGAGATCATCCTGAAGGATGAGCGTGCGCCGCCCGCTTTTGACGGCGCGAAGCGCGCCCGAACGGATAGCCTCATAGAGCGAGGTGCGCCCGATGCACGCTATAGAGCGCTTCGGAAATGCTGTAAGCAAGCTTGGTCTGAGTTATAGTTAACCATCGCTACTCCGGGATGGCCCGGCAGCCACGTTCGCGTCCGTGCGAACGTGATGTTATACAGCGCGTGGCGATCAGAAAAAGTGGATTAGTTTTCCGTTATTTTAGATCCAGTAGCGCGGATACGTGGCTGGCAGGTTGAACAGGCCGAAGAACGGGACCGGCGCAGCCGTCCGCGTTAGCGCGTCGTCCGGAAAGAACGGCGATATATGCCGTGACGCCGCAGCTGGACGAAATCGGTCGTCAACCTTTGAATTGTGGTCCCCGGGAGGACTTGTGGCACCAAGCCTTTAGGAAGATGGTTCCGCAGGCGATCTAACGCGACTGCTAGGTTCCCACTTACCGGATTTTTATCGAACCTGAACTTTCCGCCTGTCTCGGTAGCGGCGCTTAAAAGGGCAAAAACAAGTTCTCGCAACATCTGGTCCTTGACTTTAGATGCTCCTTTCTCCAATTTCCTTGGTAGAGTCGCACGCCGCCCAATCGCCGCATTGAACAGCATGGAGAGGTTTAAAATGGTGGATTCCAAGTGCCGTATTTCGCCGGCCATGAATTGCATCTGAGAAAGTCGAACGCTTTCGACCCAGTCGCGATCCTGTTTGTTTAAGCGAAAGAATATTTTTGGAGAGCCGCCGCCGTGGCGGCAGCCTTATTAGTTTGGAGCCGGCTTCGACGACACTGCACGCCGACCGCTTCCAAAGTTTCAGTATGCATTGGGAAATAAGTTCACAAAATAGGTCTCGATTATCCTCGGGCACATCTGCAAGTTTGGCGAGACGCGCTGCTAATACAATTAACAGCTTTGGTTGAGGACATAACGGTGTTTTAGGCATTTGAGACACCTTCGGTCTGGTGGCGGCGGCTAACGCTGAAATGCCACGACCTCCGCGATCGGCGTGGTGCAATAGAAGTCCCAAGCATCCATCAGTTCGCACGCTTCTCGAACAGGTCGCCGCGCCTATAGGCTGCTTCGGTTTTGTTCTCGATGACATGGGCAAGCGCAGCCTCGCAAACCTCATTCGTGTGAGACGGTGCACTCTGCTGCCCAATCCCGGAAAGCGGAGCGGAAGCCATGCACCGTCGCCCTCTCGATCTTCATGCGGCGAAGCACCATTTCAAGCGCCATAACAGACAACGGCTTGCCGGGCTTTGGCCCGGAAACACGAAATCGCCATCTCGGTTTTGGTGCATTGCCTTCGCGATCTTGAGTGCGCGGCGCGACAGCGGGACGCGATGCTCGCGGCCGGCTTTCATCCGCGCCGCTGGCAGCGTCCACACAGCCGCGATCAAGATCGAATTCATCCCAGCGCGCGCCGAGCACTTCGCCGGACCGCGCGGCCGTAGAATGCAGAATTCGAGGGCCAGTGCTGCCGTTGCCTGCGCGACTGCAAGTCGCCCATAATGCTGGTAGCTCGGCATAGTCATGGCCGCATGGTGGCCGCGCGTGAGCCGCTGACGCTTTGGTAAGAGCTGATCCAAGTGGCCCCGCCACCGCGCCGGGTTTTCTCCGCTGCGCAGCCCTTGTGCCTTAGCAGCATCGAGCACGCGCTCAATCCGGCCCCGAAAGCGCGAAGCGGTTTCGGGCTTATCGCTCCAAAGCGGCTTCAAGACCGAAAGCACGTCATCGGTGGTGATCTTGTCCACCGGCAGGCGACGGAGCGGAGCGGCATAGTCCCGCAACGTCATCTCCCATTGTGCGGCATGCTTGGCATTGCGCCAGGACGGGCGCATGGCCTCGATGAGACGGTCGGCGCATTCGCCGAACGTAGCGCCTTCTGACGGCCTTCTCGCGTCCTTTGGATTGATGCCCTCCGCCAGCTTGGCGCGGGACTGTGAGCGCCAGTTCACGGGCGCGGGCGAGCGTCACGTCACGCGCCGAGCCAAAGCCAATTTCGGTGGGCTTGCCGTGCCATCGATAAAGAAAAACCCACCGCCGACCACCATTCGGAGAGATTGAGAGGTAGAGGCCGCCACCGTCAGCATGACGACCGTGCTTGGTGATCGTCGCCACCGTCCGCGCGTTCAGTCGGTTGATTTTCCGCGCCATTGCTTCCTACTTGCCCTAGCACGTGCCCTATCACTTGCACCGGATTGTAGCGGACGACGGCGGGCGGGGGAAGACGATGACAGCCGTAAGTACCTATAAAATATGGGCTTATAAAAACATCCTCGGGCAGCGGCAAACGCGCCTGGACTATAGTATGGCGGACTTCCCTCTCCGCCATCCTGCTTCGCGCTTGCGCGCTTCGCAGGATTTTCACTGGTCTTTGACGCGAAGCAGGATGCCCTTCGAAGCTTTAGCGAAGAAGGGCCGCCACCAATTCCGCTGCGGACATCCATATAATGCGTCCCACCGACACCCCTTGCCCCGCGCCCGACCGGGCGCCGCACGCGCCGCGCACGGCCTTTCCCAAAGGCGCGTGCGACACCCATGCCCATATCTGCGGTCCGGCCAATGACTTCCCCTATGCGGAGGAGCGCGTCTATACGCCGCCGGATTCGACGCTCGGCGACTACCTCCATCTGCTGAAGGTGCTCGGCATCGGCCGCGCGGTTCTGGTGCAGCCGAGTGTCTACGGCACCGACAACCGCGCCATGCTCGACGCGCTGCGGCAACGAAAGCGCGGCCTGCGCGGTGTCGCGGTCGTCGATTTCGACGTCAAGCCGGACGTCGTCCGGACGTTCGACGATGCCGGCATTCGCGGCGTGCGGTTCAACCTGGTCGACCGTCATGGCGAGCGCAACGTTGTGCCCGTCGATGAGGTTCGCAAACTCGCCGCGTCGATTGCGCCGTTTGGCTGGCACATCGAGTTTCTGGTGAATATCGATGAGGCGCCGCAATTCGCGGACGCGGTCGCAGATCTCCCGGTCGACGTCGTGGTCGGCCATCTGGGCTATCCGAAAAGCGGCGCGGGCGCTTTCATCCAGACGGCGAATTTTGAATCGTTTCTGCGGCTGTTCGAGAAGGGCCGTTGCTGGGCAAAGCTCACCGGCCCCTATCGCATCTCGGCGGCGCCCGACATGCCGTATCCGGATGTCACGCCGCTGGCGCAACGTCTCGCCGAGGTCAATCCGGAGCGGCTGATCTGGGGCACCGACTGGCCGCACGTCATGAACAAGAAACCGATGCCGAACGACGGCGATCTGAGCGATCTGATCGCGGCATGGTTGCCCGATGCCGGATTGCGCGAGCGCGTCCTCGTCGCCAACCCGGCGAGGCTCTATCGCTTTGCCGATGACGAGCTGCTGGCGGCGGGCTGAGATAGCCGCTGGGTCGAATAGACCGATTTACAGAACCAAAATGCCGGCCCATCATCCCCTCAAGAAACGGGATGAGGAAACGCACCATGAAAATGTCCACGCGATGCGCCGTTGCGCTGTTCTGTCTTGCGGCGATGCCGGCGCTCGCCGTCGAGGACGGCCAATACGCCGATTTCGGCGGCGTGAAGATCCACTACATCGACCGCGGCAAAGGCGAGCCGATCGTGCTGCTGCATGGCGGCACGTCCAGCCTGGAGAGCTGGGTCGGCACCGGTGTGGTCGCCAATCTTCAGAAGGATTTCCGGGTCATTGCCTTCGACGCCCGCGGCTCCGGCAAGAGCGACAAGCCGCGCGACCCGAAAGCCTACGGCCGGCAGCAGGCGCTCGATGTGCCGCGCCTGCTTGACGCGCTGAAGCTCGACCGTGCCCACATCGTCGGGTTCTCGCTCGGCGCCAGCACGGTGGCGCAACTGCTCACGCTCAATCCGGAACGCTTCCTCACCGCCACGCAGGCCGCCGGCGCCGGGCGCTCACCGGCGGCCGCGAACGATCCGCGCATCGAGGTGGAAGCCGCCGAGATCGAGAAGGGCTGCATCAGCCGCAGCCGGCTCTATCGGCAGGCGCCGCCGAACGCGAAGCCGACCGAAGAGGACTACCGCAAGGCCGAGGAGCGTTGCCGCGCCGACAAGAATTTCGACCAGTATTCGGTCTCGGCGTCGCTGCGCGGCTATCGCGACCAGGCAGTCACGCCCGAGCAGATGCAGGCGGTGAAGGTGCCGACGCTCGGCATCGTCGGCACGCTCGACCATACGCTGAAGGAAATGCACGAGCTCAAGCGGCTGCGGCCCGAGATGAAGTTCGTGCTGCTCGAAGGCGTCTCCCACACCGGACCGACCGGGATCCAGGGGCGGCCGGAGCTGGTCACGGAGCTGCGCGCATTCATCGCGTCGCAGCGCGGCCACTGAGCCGCGTCCAGGCGGCGGCCCATTCCGGTTGACGGCGCAGCTTCCGCCCGTGGCGCGCGAGCCCGTGGCGCGGCATCATGCAAGGAGCGCACGCCTTCCATGTGCATCGCCGCGTTGTTATCCTTCGACAGCTCGCATTATTCTTCGCGGGTTCAGGGGTTGCCGCGTTGCAGGACCAAGCCGCCGCTTCGTTGTCGTTCAAGTCTCCGCTGGCGTTGTTTCGGCCTGCATCGATCGCCATCGTCGGGGCCTCCGAACGCGCCCGGTGGCCGCGGCAGATTTACCAGCAACTGCAGCAATACGGATATCCCGGACAGATCTATCCGGTGAACCCGCGCATCGGCGAAGTGTGGGGCACCAAATGCTTCCCCGACCTCGCTTCGCTGCCTGAGCCGCCCGCGCATGCCCTGGTGATCGTGCCCGCGCCCGCGGTGCAGGGGGTGCTGGAAACCGGCGTCGCCGCCGGACTGAAGAGCGCCACCGTCTATGCGGCCCAGCTCGGCGAAGGCAACGATCCCGAGATCGTCGCACGCGGCACCGCGCTAAAAGCCCTGATCCAGCGGTCCGGGCTCGTCATGTGCGGTCCCAACTGCATGGGCTTCAACGCGCTGCGCGAAAAGAACTTCGGCTATCCCAACGGCGATCTGTGCGCGATGACGCCCGGCTCGGTCGCCTTCGTCACGCAGTCGGGCGGCACCGTGCAATACATCGGCAGCATGGGCGCGCATCGCGGCGTCAGCTTCAACTATCTGGTGTCGAGCGGCAACGAGCTGAGCGTCGATCTCGCGGACTACGTCAACTTCTTCGCCGAGGACGAGAGCACGCGCGTCATTGCATTGTTCGTCGAAGGCATCCGCCGGCCGCAGGCGTTCATGGCGGCGGCGAAGAAGGCGCTCGCGGCCGGCAAGCCGATCGTCGCCATCAAGACCGGCAAGTCGCAGAAGGCGCGCGACAGCGCGCAATCGCACACCGGCGCCATCGCCGGCGACTACGGCGCCTTCACCGCGATGTGCGAGCGCTACGGCATCGTCGTATGCCACTCGCTCGACGACATGATCGAGATGCTGCTGGTGTTGCAGGCGGGCCGATTTGCCGAAGGGGCCGCGCGTCGGCTGGGTCACGACCTCGGGCGGCACGGTCGATCTCCTGTTCGACCATCTGGAGGAAATCGGCGGACTCGTCACGCCGGAATTCGACGCCGCCACCAAGGCGACGCTTCGCCCGATGGTCTCGTACGAGCTTGAATTGAAGAACCCGCTCGATGCCGGCAATCCCGTCGACGACGCCCATGACGCCAAGCTGTGTTCCGCGGTCGCCGCCGATCCGAATGTCGACATGCTGGCCTGGGGCGGCACGCCGCCGTCGGGATCGCGCGTCCGCGATCCGGCGATCACCCGAAGCATCGTCGAGGGCACCGACAAGCCGGTCATCGGGTTCATCCGGATGGCGATCCTGACCGATCAGGCGACGGTGAAGTTTCAGAACGAGGTCGGCTTCCCGTTCCTGCAGGGCCTGCCGTCGGTCATTCGGGCGCTGAGCTCACTCGCTTTCTATGGCGCGCGCAAAGGGCAGGCCATTGCTCCGCTCGCAGTTCCGGCCGGCCGACCGGAAACCTTCGAAGGCGCGGCGCTTGAAGCAGCGCTCGCGCAGCATGGGCTGACCTTGCCCCGGAGCGCGATGGCGAAATCACCGCAAGACGCGGCAGGCGCCGCAGCCAAGATCGGATTTCCGGTGGCGCTCAAGATCGTCTCGTCCGCGATCTCGCACAAGACCGAGGCCGGCGGCGTGCGGTTGCATCTGTCATCGGAAGCCGAGGTTGCGCGCGCGGCGCAGGAACTTGCCGCGTCCGCCGCCAAAGCGGTGCCCGGCGCGCCGATCGACGGCTATCTCGTGCAGGAGATGGTCGATGGCGTTGAGATGATTGTCGGCGCGCGGACCGATCCTCTTTACGGTCCGATGCTGGTGGTCGGCGCCGGCGGCATCCTGGTCGAACTGGTGAAGGACGTCGCGTTCCGGCTCCTGCCGGTCACCCCGGCGGATGCGCGCGCGATGATTGCCGAGCTGAAAGTCGCAAAGCTTCTGGCTGGTTTCCGCGGCAAGCCCGCGGCCGACGTCGACGCGCTGGTCGCGGCGATCTGCGGCCTCTCCGACTTCTATCTCGACCATCGCCATCTCCTGAGCGACATCGAGATCAATCCGCTGATCGTGCTGGCCAAAGGCGTGCGCGCGGTCGACGTTCGAATGCTGCGTGCCGGGGTGTAGTTGTTGGAATGATCATGCGCTGACGGAGAAACACATGTCCCATCTGCTGCGAACGATCGCTGCCGGCACATTGGCTGTCATGATGCCGGGTCTCGCGCAGGCGCAGGATGTCGCGGCCTTCTACAAGGGCCGGCAGATCAACATGTTCATCGCCAGCGCGGTCGGCGGCGGCTACGACGCCTACGCGCGGCTGGTCGGACGCCACATCAGCCGCTACATCCCGGGCAATCCGTCGATCATCCCGATGAACATGCCGGGGGCCAGCGGCAACGTCGCCATCCAGCACATGTATACTTTGCCGAAGGAAGCGACCGCCTTCGCGGCGATCCAGCCCGGCGCCATCACCAAGCCGATCTACGACGTCAAGGAGCGGATCAAGTACGATTTCACCCAGCTCGTCTATCTCGGCAGCGCCAACACCGAGGTCAATCTGTGCTGGTCGCGCAACGATGCGAAGGTGAAGTCGTTCAACGATCTGTTCTCCAACGAGCTGATCATCGGCGCCGGCGGCGAGGGCAACTCGACACGCGACTTCGCGGTGGCGGAAAACAACATCCTCGGAACGAAGTTTCGCGTCATCCAGCGCTATCCGGGCGTGCGTGACACCGTTCTGGCCATTGACCGCAACGAGGTCGAGGGTGTCTGCGGCACCGGCGTGCCGGCCATGATGGTGCAGCGCCCCGACTGGTTCGCCGGAAAGGGCATCGGCAAGATGCTGGTGCAGCAGAACGTCAAGGGCAGCGCCAAGCTCAACGCAATGGGCATCCCGCGCACCGGCGACTTCGCCAAGTCCCCGGAAGACCGGCAGTTGCTCGAGCTCATCTATGCCCAGCAACAGTTTGGCCGTCCCTTCGTGATGCCGCCGGGTGCGCCGCCCGAACGGATCGCGGCGCTGCGGGAAGCTTTTGTGCAGGTGCTACAGGACAAGGTGTTGCTCGCCGAAGCGGCAAAGATGAATCTCGATATCGATGTGCTGTCGGGCACCGACCTGCAGGGCATCGTCGAGCGCATCTATGCGACGCCGGCCCCGGTCGTGAAACGCGCCATCAACGCGCTGATCTACAATCAGCCGAAATAGCGCGTGATCCCGAAAAGCCTGCCCCGGACTGGATCCAGGGTGGGAATCGGTTTTCGGAAAAGATCAGGCGCAAACGAAGAAGTTCAACGCGAAACCGCGGCGCGTTTGCGCCAAGCCTGCGGCGACCACGACATGTCGCGCAGGCGATTTCGGAGGCCGCGCAGTTGCGCGTAGCCGCGTTCGCTTGCCACCATGGCGCGGAAGCCCAGCGATTTCCTCGCGCCGACGTCCGCGAGCATGTCGACGCTGGATCGCCGCCCGTCCCAGATCTGGTTCATGAAGCCGCCTTCGGGCGAGCACGACTCGATCGCCTCGATGCCGGCCTCTGCAAAAAGCTGCTCGGTCATCTTGTCGACCAGCAGCGCGCCCGGCGAGAACTTTGAGAACTCCACGTCGAACGCGGTCTTCCAGGTATAGGCCATCGTTCCGCAATAGAGCAGCACCTGGGCTGCGATCGCACGGCCGTCCACGCGCAGCAGCGCGACCGACGCATTCTCGCCCGCGGCGAGGTCCGAGATCAGCCGCCGCGCGAAGGTCGCGTCTTCCTCGTCGCAAAGCAGCGCCGTGCCGCGCGAGCCCTTCCAGCTCGCGGCTTCCATCGCGAGATAGGTTTCGAACGCATCCTGCACGGCCGCGCGCGTTCGGTCGTTCACGATGTCGACGGCGCCGAGCGCGCTCAGGCGATTCCAGTCCTGCCGCAGCTTCTTGCGCGTCGAGCCGGATTTCTTCAGCCCGAAGTCTTTCGTCACATAGGGACGCTCGCGTTCCGACAGCTTGAGCGCCGTGCGCGCCGCGCGCAGCAAGTGCATTCATGATCGCGGGATAGCTCTCGGCGTTGCCGTCGAGATAGCGAAGGCGGATGACCTTGGGCAGCGAGCGCTCGCGCTCGATCGCATCGAAAAAAGCAGCGACCGCGTCGTTCGTGAAATCCGGGTCAATGACGGGATTTGACAGGAACGAATAGTTGTAGGGCGGCGCCGCCAGGAACGACGGCCATAACGGCGTGATGTGAGTCCGCTGCAGCGCCCAGAGGCCGACGAGTCGTTCCGGCTGCGCATCCTGCGCCCAGGCGAGCAGCATGTGAATGTCCGCGAAGCCCGTTGCATGCGCCGCCTTCAGCGCGGCCGGATGCATGAAGACGTTGGCCGGCGCGCGGGCGATCAGCGCCGACCAATGCTCGGTGATATCCAGCTCGGGAGAGCTGATGCTTACGGAGATTTTATGCATCGATGCCTGTGGCGCGGAGACCGGGTGCATCTTGTGATGGCGGCATTGCCTTTCAGTTAAGGAACTCGCCGCGCAGCGCACATTCGCGTGTTGATGCGACGGCCCGCACAGCGCGCGTCGCGGTTACCATGATGCTCGAAACCACAGGCAAAGGAGCGATGCCGCGGAATCCGCATGGTTAACTTCAAGCTTCGTTTAGCATTCCGATTGCAAAGTTCCCGAAAGAACAGGCGTCTCATGCGGCATACCGACATTGTCATCGCCGGCGGCGGCCTTGCCGGCTCGACTGCAGCCGCAATGCTGGCGCGTGACGGCTTCCGCGTCGTCCTGGTCGATCCCCACATCGTCTATCCGCCCGACCTTCGTTGCGAGAAGCTCGACGGCCCGCAGGTCAGTGTTCTGCGGCGCACCGGACTTGCCGACGCGGTCCTGAGTGCGGGGACGCTCGACGGCGAATGCTGGACCGCGCGCTTCGGCCGCCTCATCGAGAAGCGCGCCGGCGATCAGTACGGCATCCTCTACGACACCCTCGTCAACACGATCCGCGCCGCGATTCCGGCGAGCGCGGAATTCGTCAATGCCAAGGTCACCGCGGTCGCCAATAGCCCGGACCGGCAGGTCGTCACGCTGTCGACCGGCGAGGAGATTTCCGCGCGCCTGGTCGTGATGGCGAACGGACTGAATGTCGGCCTGGGTCACGCACTCGGCATGACGCGCGAGGACGTGAGCAAGTGTCACTCGATCACCATCGCGTTCGATCTCAAGCCGGTCGGACGCAGCCATTTCGATTTCCCGGCGCTGACCTATTACGGGGAGCGCCCGGCCGACCGCGTTGCCTACATCACCCTGTTCCCGATCGGCTCCGTGATGCGCGCCAACTTCATGGTCTATCGCGACATGAACGATCCGTGGCTGAGCGAGATGCGGCACCATCCGGAGGCCGCGCTGTTCGCGCTGGTGCCGGGTCTACGCAAGCTCACCGGCGATGCGGAAGTGGTCGGGCCGGTCAAGATCAGGCCGGCCGATCTCTACGTCATGCACGGCCACCAGCAGCCGGGCGTCGTGCTCGTCGGCGACGCGTTCGGAACGTCGTGCCCGGCGGCCGGCACCGGCACCAGCAAGGTGTTCACCGACGTCGAGCGGCTTTGCAATGTGTACATCCCGCAGTGGTTCGCCACCGGCGGGATGGGCGCGGACAAGATCGCCGCGTACTACGCCGATCCGGTGAAGAACGCCTGCGACCGGTACTCTTTCGACAAGGCCTTCAGTCTTCGCTCGATCTCCATCGATGAAGGGCTGTCCTGGAAGGTGCGCCGCTGGATGCGCTTCCTGGCCCGCTTCGCCGTCGGCACGGCGCGCCGGATTACAACGCCAACACCGGTGCGGCCCGACGCGCCCGCCCGCGAGCGCGCCGGCGCAGAACTTTCCCTCCACCAGCGATGATCGTTCAGCGGCGAAACGCCGCTGCGAGCGCGATCGCAATCTGTTAGGCTCGCACTCGCGTCACTAAGAACGTGAGTAGCGGGATGAAACTGCATCGGGGAAAGCTTCTTGCCGCTTTCTGCCTCTTGGCCGCAACATGCGGCTTCGCGTTCGCTCAAGCCGCACCGGATTACTACCGCGGCAAGCAGATCCGCATGATCGTCGGCCATCCGGTCGGCAACGACTACGATCTCGGCGGACGGTTCCTCGCGAAATATCTGACCAAGCACATCGCCGGCAATCCGCTGATCGTCGTTTCCAACATGCCGGCGGCCTCCAGCGTGGCGGCGGCGAACTTCCTCTACGGCCAGGCGCCGCGCGACGGCACGGTGTTCGGTTCGTTCTCGCGCAACATCCCGAGCCAGGCGCTGATGGGCCAGGCCAATCTCAAGGTCGACCCGCGCCAATACAACTGGATCGGCGGCACGGCGCTGCCGGGCCGCGTCTGCGCCGCGTGGCACACCGCCAAGGTGCGCACACCCGCGGACCTGCTGAAGACCGAGCTGATCGTCGGGGGCGGCGGTTCCGGATCGTCGCTGAGCATCCTGCCCACGGTGTTCAACCACGTGCTGGGCACGAAATTCCGCCTAGTCGAGGGCTACAAGGGTACCAACGATACCGTCATCGCCATGGAGCGCGGCGAGGTCGAAGGCGTGTGCGCGACCTCCGCACAATTCCGCGTCCATGAGCAGGCAATCAAGGAAGGCAAGCTGCGGTTCATTCTGCGCGCCGAGGAATCGCCGCTTCCGGAACTCCCTGACGTGCCGTCGATCTACGACCTCGCCAAGACCGAGGAGCAGCGCCAGCTGATGCGCTTCGTGTTCTCCAGCGTGGAATTCGGCCGGCCCTATGTCCTGCCGCCGGACTCGCCGCCGGAACTGGTCGCGCTGATGCGCAAGGCTTTCGCCGATACGGTCAACGATCCCGATCTGATCGCCGAAGCGGAGCGGCTCAAGCTCGACATGACCTATCGCCCGCCCGGCGATCTCGTGAAGCTCGTCGCCAATCTCTACCAGACCCCGCAGCCGATCATCGATACGATCAAGAAGCTCGTGCCCAATATCCAGTAGCGGCGTAGCCTGGATCACGTCGTCATGGCGTGCGGCAGCACGAACGGCACGCCCGCCGGCGGCGCGCGGCCGACGGCGGCGCCGACCTTGAACACCTGCGCCAGCATGTCGTCGGTGATGGTCTCGCGCGGCGGCCCGTCGCCGGCGACGCGCCCGTCGCTGAGCACCACGATCCGGTCGGCGAACAAGGCCGCCAGATTGAGATCGTGCAGGATCGCGATGACGGTCACGCCGCGCGCCGCGCAGCGCCGGGTCGCGGTCAGCAGGTCGAGCTGATGACGCAGATCGAGGCTGGCGGTCGGCTCGTCGAGCATCAGCACGCCGGGACCGTGCACGGCTTCGCCGCAGGCAAGCTGCACCAGCACGCGGGCGAAATGCGCGCGCTGCTGCTCGCCGCCCGACAGCGTGGTGATGATGCGCTCCCCGAGCGCCGCCAGATCGACCTCCCGCAGCGCCTCGGCCACGAGCGACTCGATGCGCGGCCCCCGGCGATCGCCCGCGCCCATGCGCACGACTTCGGCGACCGTGAAGGGGAACACCACGGTGATGTCCTGCGACAGCACGGCGCGATGCTCCGCGAGCGTGCGCGGCGTGTAGGACGCGACGTCGCGGCCCTTCAGCCGCACCGCGCCGGCGCGCGGCCGCAGCTCGCCCGAGAGCAGGCGCAACAGCGTCGTTTTGCCCGCGCCGTTCGGTCCGACAATGGCGATGCATTCGCCCGGTGCGAACGCGAGCGTCACCGCGTCGAGCAAGGTCTTGCCGCCCGCCCGCACCGACACGGCCTGCGTTTCGATCGCGGGAAGGCCGGCCGCGGACATCACATCCCCACCAAAGCGCGCTGCCGCATCAGCAGCACGAGGAAGAACGGCGCGCCCAGCGTGGCCGTGACGATGCCGATCGGAAGCTCCGCCGGCGCCACCAGCACCCGCGCTATGGTATCGGCGGCGAGCAACAGAATCGCGCCGAAACATAACGACGCTGGAAGCAAGACACGGTGACCGGGTCCGAGCGCAAGCCGCAACAGATGCGGCACGACGATGCCGACGAAGCCGATGATGCCGGCGAACGCCACCGCGGCGCCTGCGGCGGCGGCGACGAGCACGATCGCGGCGCGCTTGAGGCGCTCCACCGCCACACCCATGTGGAAGGCTTCCGCCTCGCCCAGCACCATCAAGTCCAGGCCGTTGACGATGAACGGCACCGACAACAGCAGCACGAGGAGGAACGGCGCGATGGTGGCGGCCTTGCCCCAGGTCGAGCCGCTGAGCGAGCCGAGCGTCCAGAACGTGATGTCGCGGAGCTGGCGGTCGTCCGCCATGAAGATGAGCAGGCCGATCGCGGCCTGCGCCAGCGCGCCGATCGCAAGGCCTGCCAGCAGCAACGTGGCGATCGAGGTGCGGCCTTCGCGGGTCGCGACGCGGTAGAGCACCGCGGTGGTCAGCAGCGCGCCGAAGAACGCGGCAATCGGCAAGGCCGCGAACGGCAGCACAATGCCGGTGCCGGCGAGAATGCGGTCGCCGAGCACGATGGTGGCTGCGGCGGCGAGCGCGGCGCCCGCGGATACGCCGACCAGGCCGGGCTCGGCCAGCGGATTGCGGAACAGGCCCTGCATCATGGTGCCCGCCGCCGCCAGCATCGCGCCGATCATGCAGGCCATCGCAATGCGCGGCAGACGGATCGACCACAGCACCAGCCGGTCGCGCTCGATCAGGGCAGGATCTCCGGCGGTGAGGCCGGCGGCCGCCATCAGCCGTCGCAGCGGAATCCCGGCGGCGCCGATAGTGGCCGCGACCGTCGCCATGATGAGGAGGACGATGCACAGCACCGTGACGACGATGACGGGCGATCGCCGCGCGAAGGCCCATGCGCCCGCGAGGCCACGCGACGGTGCCTCAGCCGGCGCCACCGCGGTCACCCCCGGCACGCCTGCATTCGTGCGGCATCCTGCTCGGAGGGAAGCTTTCCGGCCGACAAGGCGGGATAGAGCGTCGTGGCGAGGTCGCGCGCCGCCATCGCGGTGCGCGGCCCGAAGCCCAGCAGATAAAGGCCGTTCATGGCGACGAAGGCCTGCCGCTTGGCGGCCGGCGTGAGCGCAAAGCCCGGATGGGCGAACACCGTGCGCGCGTCGAGCGGATGGGAATCCCGCCGCATCGCCAGCACGAATTCCGGCTTCGCCGCGATGATGGCCTCGTCGTTGATCGGTTTATAGCCTTCGTACTCGTTGATGGCGTTGGTCGCGCCCGCGAGCTTGATGATGCCGTCGGCGGCGGTCGCGCGGCCCGCGACCATCGCCCGGTCGTTCACGAAGGAAAGCAGGAAGGTCGCTTTCAGCGGTTGATCGACGTGGTTGCGAATCTCCGCCAGCGCGTCGAGATCGGCGGCGACCGCCTTGGCGAGGCAGGCGCCGCGCTCGGCGCCGCCGGCCGCGGCCGATACGATCTCGATCTTTTCGAGAATGCTCTTGCCGCTGTACTTGTCCGGCACCAGCACGAACGGAATGCCGGCGGCGCGCAGGACGGCGATGGCTTCTTTCGGTCCGGCATCCTCGGTCGCAAGGATGAGCGAGGGGTTGAGCCCCAGCACGCCTTCCGGCGACAGCGCCCGCATATAGCCGACGTTCGGCTTCTCGCGCAGCGCCTGCGGCGGGTAGAAGCTCGTGGAGTCGATCGCGACGACGCGCTGCTCGAGCCCGAGCGCATAGAGGATTTCCGTAATCGCGCCGCCGATCGACACGATGCGTGAATTGTCGCGAATCGTGACCGACTGTCCGGCGGCGTCGCGCACGATGATTGGATCGGAATAGGCGCTCGCCGGCACAGCCACGACCGCCAGCAGGAACGCGAGCCGGGCCAGGTTGTGGAGAAGCCTTCGCATGCCGGCTCTCACTTGGTGAGGATGAGCTTGTTCTGGGCGGTCAGGCGCAGCCGATAGACATCGGCGCCGTGAGCAATGGTGATCTCGCGGGTGTTGATGAACAGGTCGCGACTGTCGATCTGGTCGCCCGTCACATTGATCTTGCGTCCTTCGGCTGAAGATTTGAGCGGTTCTCGCACTGATTTTCTCGACAATTCTTGGTCGGAGTCCGCGTTCATCTTGAGAGCTGCCGCAAGTATATCCATGTATTCTTTGTTCAACTACTTAGTTTAGAGCGGTTTCAATCTGCTTTTCTTTTAGTTTAGAGAGATTTTAATTTACGACTTCTATCCTTGACGTTCGTATTACAAATAAATACCAAAGACAACACTTTACACAATTGCGCGCGGGGGCGTGCAGTTGAGCCAGCAAGCCGCCGTTACTCCGGTCGCCCGCCAGCCACACAACGCAAAAACAACCGTGTGTTGGGGGCTTCATGTCTGGATGCAGGCGGAGCGCGAGCGCGCTCCATGTCGGAGTGTCAGCGGTCGCGTTGATGTCGGGCCTGGCGGCTTCGCCCGCCCTCGCACAATCCACCTACCTCGATCCGATCACGGTGGTGGCGAGCCGCACCGAGGAAATGGTGATCCAGGCGCTTGCCGGCGTGAGCGCCATCCGCGGCGAGCAACTGAGCCAACTTCAGCCGACAACGATGGGGGATGTGTTTTTCGGCACCATGCCGTCCGTGAACATCCAGCAGCGCGCCGACGATCCGGGCTTGGCGGTCAACATTCGCGGTCTGCAGGACTTCGGCCGTGTCGCGGTTCTCATCGATGGCGCGCGGCAGAACTTCCAGCGCACCGGCCACCAGGCCGACGGGCTCGTCTACATGGAGCCGGAATTGCTCGCCGGTGTCGACGTTGTGCGCGGACCGGTCGCGAACATCTACGGCTCCGGCGCCATCGGCGGCGTCGTATCGATGCGCACGATCGACAGCAACGACATCCTGAAGCCCGGCGAAAAATTTGCGACCCGGATGCACGGTGAGATCGGCTCCAACCGCGTGCAGGCGCTGGGCTCGATCTTCGCCGCAGCCCGTCCGACCGAGAATTTCGATTTCCTGGTCGGCACCACCGGACGTCACCGCGGCGATTACAAGGACGGCCACGGCAATCTCGTTGTTAACAGCCACTTCCAGGTCGTCACCGAGATCGGGAAAGTGAACATCCGTCCGGCCGACGGCCACGAGCTGAAGTTCAGCGCCATGAACTACCAGGCGCTCTATGACAGCGGCCTGCCGGGCGGCTCTCCGCCCGGCAGCGTCTATGCCACCGACGTCAACAACCAGATCGGGACTGCCCGCTGGCGCTACAATCGGCCCGACGACAAGGTGTTCGACTTCGACGTCAATACCTATTGGACCAAGAACAAGACGGTCCAGGTCAAGACCGCCGCCACCAACAGCGCGATCAGCGGTCTCCTCGGCTCCACGCGCTCGTTCCAGGTCGAGACCATCGGCTTCGACGCGAACAACACCTCGCGCTGGGAGTCAGGGCCGTGGCGCACGGCGCTGACGATCGGCGGCGACGCGTTCCGGGACGAGGTCACCGTCATCGATCCGAGCGGCACCGGCGACTTCTTCACGCCCAACGGTCAGCGCACCGTGTCCGGCGCGTTCGCCCAGTTGCGGACCAACTATACGCCCTGGATCGAGCTCATCACCGCGGCGCGCTACGACAACTACAAGCTGGAGGGCAGCACCGGCGGCGGCAGCAGCGGCGACCGGGTCTCTCCGAAAGTCACGCTCGGCGTGACGCCGATTGCGTGGTTCACGGTCTACGGTACCTATGCGGAAGGCTATCGGGCGCCGGCAGTCACCGAAGTGTTCGTCAGCGGTGCGCACCCGCAGCCGGCGCCGTTCGCTCTGCTGTCGAACCTTGGCTTGCGGCCTGAAATCGGCAAGACCCAGGAGATCGGCATCAATATCAAGCAAGATGGCCTCTTCGTCGCCAACGACGCGCTTCGCATCAAGGCCAACATCTTCCAGAACGACGTGACCGACTTCATCGAGCAGACGTCGCTGCAAAACGGCCAGGCGGGCCAAAGCGGCGTCACCTGCACGACTCCTTTCGGGTGCATCCAGTATCAGAACATTCCCTCCGCCCGCATCAGGGGCGCGGAATTCGAGAGCAACTACGACGCCGGCTCATGGTTCGCGGGCGTCGTGGCGAGCACGACAAAAGGTGAGGACCTCACCAAGAACCGGCCGCTGGTAAAGATCTACCCTGCGATGGTGGCGACCACGGTCGGCGCGCGGTTCCTGGAGCGCAAGGTCACGGTGGCGGTGCGCTGGCTGTCGGTTGCCGCGAAAGACGCGAGCGACATCCCGCCCGGCGTGACCGCGGTGCCCACCGACGCCTTCAATGTCGTCAACCTTTTTCTCGACTATCGACCAAATGAGGACACCATTATCGCGTTCGGAATCGACAATCTGTTCAACACGTACTACGTCAAGTACCTTGATCTACGCACGCAGGGGGGCAACAGCCTCGTGCCGTCACCGAGCCCCGGCATCACGCTCAAGGGTTCGCTGAAGGTGCGCTTCGGGGATACGTTCTTCAGAAACGGGTGACGGTTGAGTCAGTTTCCGCAGCCAGGCGACGTTGTCGCGAAGCGAGTGCAAGACCAGGCCGGCACCGCCGGCTTCCACGGCGCGGCCCTGATCGCACGTCGCGACGAGCCGCTGCAATCCGAGGCGACCGACCTCAGCAACGTCGTTCCATTCGCACGCCCGCGCCGGCAAGGCGCCGCGGCGGTGTTTCCGCTGCCGTCGGTGGCCGCCAGCGAGCGTCCCGCGCCGCACACGGCCAAATTCGGGATCGGCAGGAGTGTCGCGATTCTTCTGGGGTCGCTGGCGCTGCATTCAGCGTTGCTGGCGACGTTCTGGCACCAGCCCCGACCGATGGCGAGCATCGGCATCGAGGTGATGACGGTCGAAATCGTGCTCGGCGCCAACACCGCCGCAGGTCTCGCGCAGCAGCCGGGCGAGCAGGAGGTGCAGGTCGCCGCGCCGTCCGAGGAACGTGCGCTGGAAGAACCGGTGACCGAACAATCGCGCGTCGCGACTGTGATGCCGCAGGAAGTTCCGGTCGCGTTGCAGGAGACGGCGCCGGAAGCGAAGCCGCAGGAAACGCCGCCGGAGGCCCAGACCGTCGAACCGACGTTGCAGGAGCAGCGGCCGGAGCCTGAATCCACCGTCGCCGAAACGACGGCGTCGACGCAGCCGGTAGAGCGACCGGAGCAGACCGCGCCCCAGCGGCCGCAGATTCAAACCATTCAGAAGGCCCCGGAGCGCAAGCGCATTGCGGCTCCCACAGACAAGAAGGCGGCGCAGAAGAAACAGGTCGCCGCCGCCACGCCGACCGACGCCGCCAGCGGCATCGGCCGCGGACGGTCGGACAACTCAGCCAACTACAACGGCATGGTCGCTGCGCATCTTGCGCGCTACAAGCAGTATCCCGCTTCCGCACGCAGCTCCGGCGCCCAGGGCGTCGCCACGGTGTCGTTTTCGATCGACGGCGGCGGTCGCGTGACCTCGGCACGGCTGGCGGGCGGCTCCGGCAACCCCGCCATCGACCAGGAGGTGGTGGCGATGGCGCGCCGGGCCTCGCCGTTCCCGGTTCCTCCGGATGGAAAAGGGCGCAATTTCACCGTTCCCGTGCGGTTCAATCTGCGGTAACGATACCCCTGGATTTCCGCTGCACGCCAGCCGCCAGCCAGCCGCACGCAGCTCGCACAGAGGAGTTTCCATGTTCATCGCCATGAACCGTTTTCGCGTCGCGCGCGGCTCCGAGAATGCTTTTGAGCAGGTCTGGCTCAACCGCGACTCGCAATTGAATCAAGTCCCGGGCTTCGTCGAATTCCATCTGCTCAAGGGGCCGGAAGCCGAGGACCACACGCTCTACGCCTCGCACACGGTGTGGCGGAGCAAGTCGGCTTTCGAGGATTGGACCAAGTCCGAGGCGTTCCGCGTCGCGCACGCTCGCGCCGGCAACAACACGACCGGTCCGCTCTATCTCGAGCACCCGAAGTTCGAAGGCTTCGAGGTCCGCCAGACCATCGCCCTCGCCGAGCCGGCGGTCGCCTGACCGCCATGAACGCGGCTAGCATCGATCTGCACCGCCATATGGCGGACAATCCTGGCGCCGTGTTCGAGACCGTCGCCAGCGAATACGACGTCACGCCGCGGGCGGCGGTCGAGGCGCTGCCGGCAACGATGCGGCGCCTGGCGCCCGGCGAGGCGTTCATCGACGCCATGGGCGATCTCGCCAACTGGGGCGACGTGACGCTGATCGTCCACACCGAAGACGGCATCATGGAATTCACCGGTCCGATTCCGGCGGGACAGGTCGGGCGCGGCTATTTCAATCTGATGGGCTCGAGCGGCTTCCACGGCCATCTCCGGCACGAGCGCTGCGCCGGACTGGCCTTCGTCGAGCGGCCGTTCATGAACAAGCTTTCCGCCGTGATCGTGTTCTTCAATCGCGACGGCGGCATCATGTTCAAGGTCTTCGTCGGCCGCGACGAGAAGCGCGAGCTCAAGGCGGATCAGTTGACCGCGTTCCGCGCGCTCGCCGACCGGCTCTGCGTGAACTGATCCGCTTACCTGCGACGACGATACGTCATGCCCGGCCCTTGTGCCGGGCATCGGCATCTTTATCCTTCCGTCAACGAAAGACGTGGGGAGGATTGAATGCGGCGCATCCCGATCGTCGTGGCGCTTACCGTTCTTGCCGTGGCGCCGGCGCAATCGCAGCCCTATCCGTCGCGCCCGGTGACGATCGTTGTTCCGCTGGGCGCGGGCGGCGGCTCCGATCTGCTGGCGCGCCTCGTGGCGCAAAAGCTCGAACGCCGGCTTGGCAAGCCGTTCGTGATCGAGAACCGGCCGGGCGGCGGCACCACGCTCGCCGCCGTTCTGGTCGCCCGCGCCAATCCCGACGGCTACATGCTGCTGCAAGCCACCAGCACGACCATGGCTGTCAACGTGACCTTGGCGAAGAAGCTTGCCTACGATCCGGCCAAGGACTTCGTGCCGGTGGCGCTGCTGACGGCATCGCCGTTCGTGCTGACCGTCAGCGCGGATTCGCCGGTGAAGTCGGTCGCCGACCTGATCGCGCTGGCAAAGGCGAAGCCCGGCGAGCTGAACTACGGCTCCGCCGGCCCCGGCACCATGCATCACTTGAGCACCGAACTGATGCTGAGCCTTACCGGAACGCGCATGCAGCACGTTCCCTACAAGGCGACGCCGCCGGCGCTCACCGATCTGCTTGCGGGACGGCTGCAGGTGCTGTTCGGTGACGGTCCGTCGGTGCTGCCGCAAATTCGCGAGGGCAAGCTGCGGGCGCTGGCAGTGTCGATGGCCAAGCGCTCGGCGGCGACGCCGGACGTTCCGACCATGCAGGAAGCCGGGGTCGCCGGCTTCGAATCCGCCGCATGGCAGATGATTGTCGCGCCTGCGAACACGCCGCCGGAGATCGTCGCGCTCCTGAACAAAGAGGTCCACGCGATTTTCAGCGAGCCCGAGGTGACGCAGGAACTGACCAATCGCGGCATGGGCCCGCAGGTGACGGGCTCGCCCGAGCAGCTGCGCGACTACGTGAAGGCGGAAATCGCCCGCTGGAGCCCGATCGTGGAACGCGCCGGCGTCGCGCGCACGCAATAACCGGTCAATAGGTCAGGCGCGCCAGCCGCCCCGGTTCAGCCGTCTCGAACAGCATGAGGCTGACGTCGATTCGTGACAGCTCGTTCCAATGGGCGCCGAGGCAGCCGGCGAAATGGGTGTCGCGCCTGCGGTCGCCCTCGAGCAATGCGGCGAGCAGGGCGCGGCACATGATCTCATCGGACCAGCGCGTGCGCTGCATCCATCCGCGCTGATACTGCACCAGCGACAGGACGGCCTTGTCGTCTTTGGACTTGAAGCTGCAAATTCTGGCCGCGGTCGGCGGCAGGAGCCAGAGCGCGATCGGATCGCCGAGCCGGACGGTGCGAGGTTCGCCGCAGCCGCCGGCTTCGTCATCGCCTTCGCTCGTCGGCTCGATCCCCGGCGAGGGTTTGACAAGGAGGTCGGCGATGTTGAGGCCCGCCGCAGTAAGCTCGATCTTGAAGACCGATGCGGTTTCGAATGTCGCGCCGAAAGCAATTTCCCCTTTGACGCCGTACATCGCGCCGCGCGCTTCGCTCCGGCCGTCGGCCGGTGGCTTCGGGCCGACGCCGAGACGGATGGCGCGATCCTCGGAAACCGAGAAGTAGAAGCGATTGTCATTCTCCTCGATCTTGTCAGGCGTTCGGCACAGCGTGGACAGCGTATGACCGCTTCCGTTCGCCGCCGGCTTGAGATCGAGGCAGTTGCCGGGACGGCTCAGGTTGGCCTTCTCCCAGGTATAGTGATTGATGCTGTCATGCTCGCGCCGGCGGAAGACGATCGCCGGCGTCTTTCCCGCCGAGACGGTATGGACGTGGTCGGCGGTCAGTCCGTGCTGTATGCCGATCTTGTAGGCGGTCCCCTTGTTCGCCAGCGGCGTTCGATAGCCGGTGATCGTGATGGATGCGGCGCTCCAGACCAAGGCCAGGAACCCGAGTCCGAGGGCAACGGTCATGACGCGCTTGAATGTTGTCTTGATCGCCATCAGCGATCAGACTGAGGCAACGAACTTAAGAACGCCTTATCCGGCGATCCACATGGTAAGCAAAGCGTTCCTGCAAATCCCCATGACATGCATGCACCGTCTCGTCGTTATCCTTGGTTCATGCCTGTTCTTGTGCGTGGCGGCGCACGCCGATCCCGTCATTTCCGCCGCGAAAACAGCCGACCACGGTTTCGTCGTCCATGACGTGCAGTCGGAATTCCAGGCCGGCACCACGCAGATCTTCGTGCGCGCCCCGGCAAGGCCAAAGGGCGGCCCGCTGCTGGCGCTCTACATCCTGCCGGTCGAGGCGCATGACGAAAAACGCTGGGGCGACGCGCGGGCCGAAATCGCCAAGCTCAATATCGCCGATCGTTACGGCAACGGTTTCGGCGTCATCTGCGTATTCCCGACCTTCAGCCAGCTGCCGTGGTTTGCCGACCATCCAAGCGATCCGCACGTCCGGCAGGAGACGTATTTTCTGAAGGTGGTGCTGCCGTTCATCGAGCGCATGTATCCGGTGGGGACCGATCGGTTTTCGCGCGCACTGCTCGGCTTCAGCAAATCCGGCTGGGGCGCGTGGACGCTGCTGCTGCGCCATCCAGACGTGTTCGAAAGGGCGGCCGCCTGGGATGCGCCGATGACGATGGACATCCCACGCTACGGCATGGCGCCGATCGCCGGCACGCAGGAGAATTTCGAGCGCTACCGCGTCACCGCGCTGCTGCGCGAGCGCGGCAAGCTTCTCGGCAGCGAGCCGCGGCTGATGCTGGCGGGATGGGACTTCTATCGCGACCAGACACACGGCGCGCGGAAGCTTTTGCAGGAGCTGAAGGTTCCGCACGTCTACCGCGACGGCCCGCAGCGCCGGCACCATTGGAACAGCGGCTGGATGGCGGACCTTGCGCGCTGGGTCGCGCGCTAAAAACGCAAATGCCCGGCACCGCAGACTGCGATGCCGGGCAGGACGCAACGACGCAACACAAACAATGTCGCGTGCGGTTACTTCTTCGCCTTCGGCTGGAACGCGCTTTCGAGCAGGTCGCGATCGAGCGACGGCGGCACCTGGCCGGTGGTGGCGTAGAGATAGACGCCGGACTGGAAGATCGTGCTCAGCGTCGACATCACCACCATGCTGGTGACGGCGGCGAGGACGCCGACCACCATCAGGACCACGCCGAGACCGGCCACGGCCGTCGCGCTCTTGCTGAGGACGAGCGCCGCGCCGCCGGCAAAGACCAGCGCCGAGAGCGATGAAGAACAGTGCGCCGATGAGGCCGATGCGGGCCTCGCCGGCGAGCAACTCGCCCCACTTGCTGCGCAGGACCGAGGCCGAGCGCTTGACCGCGGTGATCGGTCCGACTTTCTCGGTCACCAGGACCGGCACCACGAAGTAGGTGATGACCGCCCAGGAGAATTCGAGCAGGCCGCCAAGCAGGCCACCGAGGAAGCCGAGATACTCCTTCAGCGCATCGGTGATCATGTTGAGCACGATGCCGATGGTGGTGGCGATAAAGGCCCAACCGAGGATTTGCGGGAGCAGCGCAACCGCCGCCGCGAGGCCGCCGCGGATCGAGGGCGTCTCACCGGCGTGTGCGCGGAGCGCGCAGTGGATCAGCGCCACGTTGAAGAAGATCGCCACCGCCGTCATGACATAGAGCACGACGAAGGCGGACAGATAGAACCAGATGCTGGGGGATTGGCCGTTGTTGAGCCATGTCCAGATCGAGCCGGTGCCGAAACGCGCCAATGCCGAACTGCGGCATCAGCGACGCCAGGATCGCACCGATGATGAGCAAAAAGATCGTGCCGGACATGGCGGGCAGGATCGCGAGCTTGGGATGTTGCTTAAGGACCGTGAAGCTGGCTTTCGCCATCGACCAGCCGCGGGACAACTGTCCGGCCATCGTTCTTCTCCTCAGAGGTGGGTCTTTCGCGTTAGTCGGTTGGATTGTGGCAACTCGGCGGCAGCCGGCGATCCAGGCCGGCAGGCTTAGGCGATTTGCGTCAGGCAAACGTGAATCGCAGGGCCTGAAATGCCCGCATCAGCCTTGAATGCTGCGCGTCGAGCATCGTTGCCGCGATCTTCTCGCCCACCATGATGGTCGGGATGTTGGTGTTGGCGCAGGGCACCGTCGGCATGATCGAGGCATCGCAGACCCGCAGGCCCCCGACGCCGTAGACGCGCCCGGCCGGATCGGTCACCGCGCCGGGGTCGTCCGATGCGCCCATGCGGCAGGTCGATGTCGCGTGCCAGTGCCCGAGCACGGTGTCGGCGATCCACTGCTTCATCGTCGAACTCGTCGGCGAGGTCCTCGATGGTCGGGCCGTCGGCGATCAGCGTGTTCACCAGCAACCGGCGCAACGGTGCGGTGAGGTCCATGAGCGTGCCGCCGATCTCCATCTGGATTTTGTTTGCACGGCTGTACACCGCATAACGGCGTGCGCGGTCGCTGTAGCTCACGGGGAAGATCTGCGCGCAGGTCCGTTGCACGGCGGGATGCGCCTGCAGCTTGATCATCATGCGCACGCCCATGAGCATGCGCTCCATGTCGCGCCAGTCCGAGCACATGTTGAAATCGATGTCGGGCTTGGCCGACGGATCGGGCGAGGTGAGGCGCACCTCGCCGGTGGAATAGGAGCGGTTGACCCACATCATGAGCAGGCCGAGCCGGTGGCCGACGCCATGCCACGCCGCCTTGTTGCTCGGGATGATGTACATGTCGCCGGCGGGACAGCCGTCGATCTTCGACGACCAGCGCAGTCCCGCGAACATCTGCCGCCGCATATCGGCCGGCAGCCGCGCATCGCGATTCAGATAGCAGCCGAAATTGACGCCGGGATGCTCCATCAGGTGCTTGCCGACACCGGCGCGGTCGGCGCGCACCTGGATGCCGAGCGCTGCGAGCTCGTTCGCCGGGCCGATGCCGTTGCGCAGCAGGAACGCCGGCGAATGCAGCGCGCCCATCGACACGATCGTGTCGCGCGCGTGCAGGTCGATCGTCCGGCCCGCGCGCTGGACGCGCACGCCGAGGACACGCGTGCCGTCGAACAGGAGTTGCTCCGCGCGGGCGCCACTCAGGATCGTTAGGTTCGAACGTTGCCGGACGTCGCGCGTCAGATACGCCATCGCGGTCGAGACGCGGTGATTGTCGATATTGGAGATCGCAATCGGGAAATAGCCGTCGCCGAACGCGCCGTTCTGGTCGTGAAGGTTCTTGAAGCCGAGGTCCTCGACTGCTTCGTACACCCCCGCGACGAAGCCCGGCCAGCCGGACGCGATGCGCCGCAGCGGGACCGGGCCATCTTTCCCGTGCAATGGGCCGTCGAAGTCCTGGTCGCTTTCGAGCTTGCGGAAAAATGGCAGTACGCCGTCCCAGTTCCAGCCGGTCGCGCCGCGCGCCGACCAATCGTCGTAGTCGGACGGCAGTCCGCGCACCGCGACCATCCCGTTGATCGACGAGGTGCCGCCGATCACGCGGCCCTGCGTATAGCGGCGGCGCGGGCGGCGGTCGGGTGCGTTGCTGGGACGCGGCCCGAACGCGGCGGTCAGGCCCTGCCAGGTAAAGCGCGGATTGGAGTGCGCGGTGGCGGCAAAACTGTCGAGCACCTCGGACGGTTCGCTGCCGGGCGCGTAGTCGTCGCCGGCCTCGATCAGCAGCACCTTGTTGCCCGGCCGCGCGCTCAGCCGGTTCGCGAGCACGCAGCCGGCGGAACCGGCGCCGATGATGATGACGTCATACTGCTCAGGCGCGGCGTCACTCATCCTCATCCGCGTCCGCACCCAGCACGTGCGCACCGTAGTTCTCCGCCGCGCTGTGCCAGGTCAGCGAGTGATGCGCCGCCGCGGCATGCGCATCGCGGAATTTGCGCTGCAAATCGTGGTCGGTGTAGAGCACGCGCCCGCCGGCGTCGTTGAACAGCCGTTGCACCGCCTGGATCGAAAGCTGCGCGGCATAGGCCATGTTGCGCTTGCCGTGGACCTGCATGTGCTTGGTGAACGGCTCTTTGCGCTCCAGCACGCCCATCGCCTCGCGCAAGGCGCCCTGATACATCCGCACCGCGGCCTCGATCTCGGCCGCGGCGGTTGCCGCGACGATCTGCGCCCCGGCCATCTGCGCCCATGGCCGGCCGCGGGATTTCCGCGGACGCGTGTACTGGTAGTAGGCCTCCAGGCAGCCTTCCGCGATACCGACGGCGACCGAGCAATAGCTTGCGGACGACGGCCCGCCGCGCGGCAAGTGGAACACCGGCGCGGCGTAGAGCTGCGCGCCCGGCGCGTTGCCTTCGTCCGACGCCTTCTTGTCGAGGATGCGATGCTCCGGAACGAATTTCTCCTCGATGACGAACGTCTTGCTGCCGGTCCCGGCGAAGCCGATCACGTGCCAGTCGTCGACGATGGTGATGTCGCTCTTCGGCACCAGCACCGAGCATTCCTGCTTGCGGTCGCCGCGGTCGACGGCGCCGGCCGCCAGCACCCAGTCGGCGTGGTCGACGCCGCTGGAGAATTGATGGCGGCCGCTCCAGACGATGCCGCCCGCGGCCGGTTTCGCCTTGCCCGTCGGCGTCACGCAGTTCGACAGTTTCGCGGTCGGGTCCTTGCCCCACACATCCTCCTGCGCCTGCGCCGAATAGGACGCGAGCTTCAGAATGTTGTCGGTGAGCACCATGTGCACCCAGGCCTGCGAGCCGCAGCCGCGCGCGAGCGTCTGGCTCACCTCACAGAGGACGTCATAGTTGTGCTCGAAGCCGCCATAGCGCGCGGGCTGGCAGATGCGCAGCAGATCGTTGGCGAGATAGTCGCGGATCGTTTCGTCGGGGCAGCGGCGCATGCGTCTCGCATTGCGCGGCGCGCTCCTGCAGCACCGGCACCAGCGCTTCGGCGCGACGGAGCAGTTCCTCGCGCGAGGGCCGGGCGGTGGATTTCTTGACGGTGGTTTGCAGCATCAATTCCCCGGATTGTTGAGCTTCTGGATCCGCTCCACCACGCGCGCCGGCGAGGCATAGGCGCGCGCGATCACCTCCTGCAACTGCGCCCCGGTGCGCGGTGCGTTGACGATCAGGCCGACCTTCTCGGCATCGGCCTTGAACTGCGGATCGTTGAAGGTGTCGGCCAGCGCCTTGCGCATGGTGGCGACGCGATCGGCGGGCACGTCCGGCGGCAGCAAGAGCGGCCGGCCCAACGCCTGCGGCGCCGAGGCCGCCTGCATCAGCAGGCGGTCGTCTTCATTGGTGAGGAGGTCGGTCGCGAACGGCACGTCCGGCAGTTCCTGCAGGCGTTCGGGCCCGTATTGGACGATGGCCTTGACCTGCTTGTCCTTCAGCCAATTCGGCCGTGTCGAGGTGAGCGCCGAATAGAACACGCTCGGGTAGCCGTCGAGCTCGCCGCGCTCCATGGCCAGGAAAGCGTCGTTCTGTCCGGGATAGCCGTTGATGAGCTTCATCCGGGTGCCGAGCGTGGCGTTGAGCAGCCGCGTGTAGAACGCCGGCGTCGAGTTCGCGCCCGACGCGCCCATGGTGGTCTCGGTCTTGCGCAGGTCGTCGACCGAGTTCACCGGCACCGCGTGCCAGAGCAGTACCATGCTGACTTCGTAGCTCGGCGTGCCGAGCCAGTTGAACTTGGTGGCGTCGTAGCGCGCCGCCTTGGTGCCGAACAGCGGTTCGAGCGGCGTGCCGTTCTGCACCAGACCGATGGCGGTGCCGTCCTTTTCCGCCGTGTTGTAGAGCCAGTTGACGGCGGTGATGCCGCCGGCGCCCGGCATGTTGCGCACGACGACGGTGGGATTGCCGGGGATCAGCCGCCCGATGTGGCGCGCCAGCGCCCGCGCGAGCGCATCGTAGCCGCCACCGCTCGACGTGCTCACCACGATGGTGACGGTCTTGCCGCGATAGAAGTCGGCGACGGATTGCGCGGAGGCTGGAACGCGGCGCCAGGCACAACGCCGCAAGAGCAGGAATCCACCGGGTCAGCATGTCGAGTTCTCTAGCTTTTGTCCTTCGCGGGCAGGGGACCCTTGAAGGCAAGATAGCCGCCATCGAGCAAAAGGTCTGCCCCGGTCATGAACGAGGATTCCTCCGACGCGAGAAATAATGCCGCAGCGGCGACTTCCTCGGCGCGGCCGGGACGTCCCAGCAGATAGGCCGGGCCGCGAGCGCGGTTGGCCTCCTCGCGGTTCTTGAAGCGGCGCAGGATGCGGGCGGTGTCGATACCTCCCGGCGAAAGCGAATTGGCGCGGATGCCGTCGGCGGCGTGATCGACCGCGAGGCAACGGGTGAATTGGATCAGCCCCGCCTTGCTGGTGGTGTAGGGCGCGCGCCTGGCGATGCCGATCTGGCCGAGCTGCGAGGCGATGTTGACGATGGCGCCGCCGCCGGCGTTGCGGAGCTGCGGCACCGCGTATTTGCACATCAGGAACGCGCCGGTGAGGTTGACGGCGAGCGCGTCGTTCCAGTCGTCGAGCGTCAGCGTCTCGACGGTGCCGTCCGGCGTCACGGTAGCGGCGACGTTCACCAGCGTGGTGAGCTTGCCGAAGGCTTCGACGGCGTGACGGACCGCGCGCTCGGCATCCTGTTCGACGACCACGTTGGTGCGGACCGACACCGCCTGACCGCCTGCGGCCACAATCTCGCCGGCGACGGTCTCGGCCGCCTCGCGCTGGATATCGGCAATTGCGATCGCCGCGCCGGCTTCGGCGAAACGTCGCGCAATGGCGCCGCCGATCTCACCGCCGCCGCCGGCGATCAGCGCAACGCGGCCGCTAAGCTCACCCGCCAAGCGCTACTCCATCCGCACGTTCTTGGAGAAGTCGTAGTTCGCGCCGCTGTCGCTCGCGAACCGCCAGCGCACGACATCGTTCCATTGGCCGCTGAACACCTCCGCGAGGAAGCGCTGCTGCGCGGCCCAGCCGGCTTCGGCCTCGGTCTTGCGGTAGCGGCCGGGCATGGTGTCGTTGAGCCAGCCGTGCGGCGCGCCGCGATAGATGTGGATGTCGTAGCTCTTCTTGTTCGCCTCCAGGCAATTGCGGAAGCGCAGCACGTCGTCGAGCGAGATGATGTGATCGCCCTCGCCGAAGGCGCCGAACACCGGACAATTGACGGCGGCGATGATGTCCTCCAGCGCCTTCGGTTGCAGCTTGTTGACCTCCCATTCGCGCTTGGAAGCCGCGCCGTACCACACCACGGCAGCGGTGATCGGCGTTTCGGCGGCGAACACCAGCGGATGCCGTCCGGTCTGGCAGTAGCCCATGACGATGACCTTGCTGGGATCGGCCGCCTTATGGGTCTTCAGGGTCGCGAGCGCGGCGCGCATCAGCTCGTTCGATTCCGGGTCGGTCAGGTCGTAGCGGCTGTCGCCGGCGGCGAGCACCTTCTGGTCCGGATGCTTGTAGAAGAAGTTCGGCGCCAGCACCGTGAAGCCGTCGCGCGCGCAACGCATTGCCTGGTCCTTGCTGTGCTTCACCAGCCCGTAGCGCTCGTGCATGAGGACGACGGTCGGGAATTTCCCGCCGCCGGTCGGATAGGCGAGGAACGCCGGCATGCCGTTGGCGCAGGTGATGTCCTCGGTGGTGATGTCGATATGGCGGGCGGCGATGGTCATGGGTTGCTCTCCACTCTCTCAACTCGTCATCAGCTTGACGGCGTCGTCCACGGTCATCACCCGCGCCATGCGCGGGAAGACGCGCTCCAGGAAGAATTCGTTGTTGTTGCCGCGCGCCGAATAGCAGCCGTCGCGGATCACCACGATGCCGAGGTCCATGTCGCGCGCCGCGAACACCGTGCTCGCGATGCCGACGTCGGTCGAGCCGCCCGCGATCACGATGGTGTCGATGCCGCGCACACGCAACTGGAGCTCGAGATTGGTCTGGTAGAACGAGCTCCAGCGGTTCTTGCGCACCACCACGTCGCCGTCGATCGGCGCCAGCTCGGGCGCGATCTCCGAATCTTTAGAGTCTTTGTAAAACCGCGGCTTGATCGGCTTGCCGTCGGCATGCGGCTTTAAGTCCATGTCGGTGTCGGTCAGCCGGGCGACGGTGTCGGAGCCGTCCGGCGCGTGCGCGCCCGAGGGATAGAACGTCGTCAATCCGGCGCGGCGCGCGCCCGCCAGCAGCCGCTGCAGGTTCGCAAGGATGTTGCGCTCCTGCAGGAAGGCAACCTTCGCCGGATCGCGCGGATGCAGGTAGCCGTTGAGTGCGTCAAAAAGCACCAGGCCGGTGGTGGTGCGGTCGAGCGCCGTTTTGAGCCGGGAAATGGCCGCCATGTCTATCCTTTGCGCCGATGGAGAAATTGCAATCGGCAGGAGGGTCGGCGAGTATCACGGGAACGTCAAGTAAAGACGGAGACGCCAATGCTCTCCACACTCAGGGAGGTTGCCCGGATCGCGCTGGTCGCCGCGGCCGCATTGGCGTCATCACAGGTTGAAGCCCAGGAGCCTTTCTACAAAGGCAAGCGTCTCGCCGTGATGGTCAACTTCGCGCCGGGCGGCTCAACCGACATCGAGGGCCGGCTTTTCGCACGCCACGTCGCCAGACATCTCGACGGCCAGCCCCAGGTGGTGGTCCAGAACATGGACGGCGCCGGCGGTTTCAACGGCGCGAATTACGTGGGCGAGATCGCGCCGCGGGACGGCACCATGCTGGGCTTCATGGGCGGCACCGCCTGGCAATACGCGACCGAGCCCGAGCGCTTCCGCGCCGATCTGCGGAACTACGAGTTCATCGCGTTCCAGCCCGGCACCACGGTCTACTACGTGCGCAAGGATGTCGCGCCCGGCATGAAGGAGCCGGGCGACATCGTTCGCGCGACGAAGCTCATCGCCGGCGGCAACGGCGTGCACAACGCGCGCGATCTTCTGATCCGCCTCAGCCTCGACATCCTCGGGGTGCCGCACCAGTACGTCACCGGCTATCGCAGCGGGCAGACCGCGCGCCTCGCCCTGCAACGCAACGAAGTCAACTTCTACGCGGAGCCGGCATCGGCCTATCGCGGCGCTGTCGAGGCGCAGGTCATCCAGCCCGGCATCGCGATTCCGGTCTATGTCGATCCGATCTACAACGGCGAGAGCTTGAGCAATTCGCCGCAAGTCGACGGACTTGCGATCCCGGCGTTCCAGGACCTCTACCGCAAGATCAAAGGCGCGCCGCCGTCCGGGCAATTGTGGGACGTCTACCTCTCGGCGCTGGCGCTGACCTCGGCCATGGGCCGGCTGATCGCACTGCCGCCGCAGGCGCCCGAGGCCGCGGTCATTGCGTTGCGCAACGCAACCGCTCGCCTCAACAACGATCCGGCCTTCGCCGAGGATTCGATGAAGTCGCTCGGCTTCGTGCCGAACTACGTGACCGGACCCGACACCAATCGTTTGGCGCGACAAACTCTCACCGTCCGGCCGGAGACGCGGGCTTTCGTCGCCGACTACATCAAGCGTGCAAACAAATAGCATCGTTCACGAACAAGAAGATTCCGAAGGAGACGCAGGTATGTTTCGTTCACGTCTGTTGGCCGCTTCGTTGGGAGTCTGCGCGGTGGCCGCCGCTGCCTTGCCGGCATCGGCACAGGAGCCGTTCTACAAGGGCAAACGGCTCACGGTGCTGATCAACTTCGATGCCGGTTCCGCGACCGACATCGAGGGGCGCGTGTTCGCGCGCCACTTCGCCAAGCACATCGAAGGCCTGCCGCAACTCATCGTGCAGAACATCGCCGGCGGCGGCGGCATCAACGGCACGCAATATCTCGGCGAGGTCGCGCCCCGGGACGGCACGGCCATGGGCTACATCACGGCGACCGCCTGGAACTACGCCAGCCAGCCGCAGATCTTCCGCGTCGACTTCAAGACCTACGAGTTCATCGGCTACCAGGGCGGCACCGCGGTCTACTACGTGCGCACCGACGTGCCGCCCGGCATCAAGCAGTCCGCCGATCTCGTGAAGGCGCAAGGACTGGTGTCGGGCGGCGTTGCCGCCACCACCGGCCGCGATCTCAGCATCCGGCTGACCCTCGACATGCTCGGCGTGCCGTTCAAGCACGTCACCGGCTATCGCAGCGGCGAGCGCGCACGGCTCGCGTTGCAGCGAAGCGAAATCCATCTCTATGCGGACACGACGTCGGGCTATCGCGGCGCGGTCGAGCCGACGCTGGCAAAGGAAGGCACGGTGATCCCGCTCTATTACGATCCCAAGTGGGACGGCAAGACGTTCGGCAAGTCGAACCAGGTCGAGGGGATGAACCTCGAGCCGTACCAGGAGTACTTCCGGAGGGTGAAGGGCAAGATGCCCTCCGGCGAGAAGTGGGACGCCTACCTCTCGCTCATCACGCTGAACGGGACCATGCAGCGGCTGTTCGCGCTGCCGCCCGGTTCGCCGCCGGCCGCGGTCAGCGCTTTGCGCCAGGCGCTCATCCGTCTCGGCAATGACAAGGAGTATGCGGCCGACGCGGTGAAGACCATGGGCTACGTGCCGGAATACGACGCCGGCTCCCGATACCAACGACACCGTGCGCGCGGCGCTGACCGTGAGTCCGGAGATCAGGACGTTCGTCGCCGACTACATCAAGCAGCTCGGCAAGTGACAGCAAGCGAGTGATCGCAAGCGAGTGGCCGGAAGGAAAGCCGCCATGGCTTCTTTGACGATGCGCGCTTTGGTGCTGGCGGCGGCCTGTGCCATCGGCGCATCCGCGGCCGGCGCGCAGGAGCCGTTCTACAAGGGCAAGCGCCTGACGCTGCTGATCAACTTCGCGGCCGGCGGTCCGACCGACATCGAAGGCCGGCTGCTCGCCAAGCATATCGCCAAGCACATCGACGGCCAGCCGAACATCATCGTGCAGAACCGCGACGGCGCCGGCGGCCTGGTCGGCACCAATTATGTCGGCGAGCTCGGCCCGCGCGACGGCAGCATGTTCGGCTACTTCACCGGCGCGGCGTGGAAATACGTGATGGAGCCGGAGAAGCACACCGTCGATTTCCGCACCTTCGAGTTCATCGGCTACTCACCCGGCAACGCCGTCTACTACGTGCGCAGCGATACGCCGCCCGGCCTCAAGACGGCGGCGGATATCCTCAAGGCGCAAGGCCTGGTTGCCGGCGGGCTGGCGACGGAATCGTCGAAGGATCTGCTGATCCGGCTGACGCTCGACCTGCTCGGCGTACCGCACAAATACATCACCGGCTTCCGTTCCAGCGTGAATGCGCGGCTGGCCGTGCAGCGCGGCGAGATCCACCTGCATTCGGAATCGACTCCCGGCTATCTCAGCGTTGTGGAGCCGAGCCTGGTGAAGGACGGCACGGTGATCCCGCTCTACTACGATCGCGGACTACAACGGCGAGACCTTCAGCGCACCCGCGGCGATGAAGGGATCGCCGATCCAGCCGTTCCAGGAGTTCTACAAGCAGGTCAGGGGCGGGGAGCCGTCCGGTCTGCGCTGGGACGCCTATCGCACCAATCTTGCGGTCGATTCCGCGATGCTGCGGCACGATTGCGATGCCGCCGGGCTCGCCGCCGGCCGCGCAGGACGCGTTGCGCGTCGCGCTCGCGCGCCTCAACAACGATAAGGAATATGCCGCCGAGACCATGAAGGCGATGCAGTCGGTGCCGCACTACGAGACCGGCGCCGACATCAACCCGCGCGTGCGCCGCGCGCTGACGGTGTCGCCGGAGATCAGGACGTTCGTGAACAACTACATGCGCGGCGCGAAGTAGTTCATTCGCCCTTCACGCCGGCGTCGCGGACGATCTTGCCCCACATCCGCTCCTCCGCCGCGATATCGGCGGCGTATTCCTCCGGCGTCGACGGCAGCGGCACCGCGCCTTCGCGCGCCAGCCGTTCACGCAAGGTCGAATCCTCGAGCGCGGAGCGCAGCGCGGCATTGAGCTTGTCGATGATCGGCCGCGGCGTGCCGGCCGGCGCCACCAGGCCGTAGTGCAGCTCGGCCACGTAGCCGGCGAGGCCCGCCTCCGCGATGGTCGGCAGCTCCGGGAACGCCACCGAACGCTTGGCGCTGGAAACCGCCAGTGCGCGCACCTTGCCGCCTTTCACGATGCCGGCGGCCGAGGGCACCGTCGCGAACATCATGGTGACGTGCCCGCCGAGCAGATCGTTGAGCGCGGGTCCGCTGCCGCGATAGGGCACATGGTTGATCTTGATGCCGGCCATGGATGCGAACAGCTCGGCCGCGAGATGCACGCTCGATCCTGAGCCGGTCGAGGCGAAGTTGAGCTTGCCGGGATCCTTCTTCGCCAGCGCGATCAGTTCCTGGATGGAGTTCGCCGGCACCGACGGATGCACCAGCACGACGTTGGCACCCGACGCCAGCAGGCCGATCGGCGCGAAGTCCTTGATCGGGTCGTAACCGACGTTCGGGTAGAGAGCCGGATTGATGGCGAGCGACGAGGTCGCGATCAGCATGGTGTAGCCGTCGGGTGGGCTCTTCGCGACCTGCCGCGTGGCAATGGTGCCGCCGGCGCCGCCGCGGTTCTCCACGATGATGGTGGCGCCGAGCGCCTTGCTCATCCGCTCGGCGACCAGGCGGCCGAGCACGTCGTTGCCGCCGCCGGCCGGGTAGGGGACCACCAGCGTGATCGGCCGGTCCGGGTAGGTCTGTGCGGATGCGGTCCCGGTGACGACAAGAAGACCGAGAGCGAAAGCAAGCAAGCGAGCAAGTTTCATCGTGTTCTTTCCGGCGTGATTTGCCGTCCTTGAACGGCATCGGGCCGACGCCGTCAATCCCCGGGTGCTTTCGGGGTCGGCCAGTTGCGTTCGAGCTTCACGGTCTTGATGACTTCCTTGATGACGCCGCAGAGCGGCAGGCTCAGCCGCGCGGCGTCGGCCTCCTTGAGCACGATGGTCATGTCCTTCTCCGCCCACGGCATCGGCCTTTCCTCCGGCCGCGTCTCCAGCGACCAGTTGCCGGCGCTGGAATCGAGCAGCGCGGCGCGCAACGTCTCGCGCTCGACGCCGAGCTTGTGCGCGAGCTTGAAGCCTTCGTCGTTGGCCGAGATGCAGGCCCACAGGATCAGGTTGTTGACCATCTTGCCGACCTGGCCCGCGCCCGCCGGCCCGAGGTGATGGATCGAGGTCGCGAACGCCGCGAACGCCGGCCGGCAGGCGTCGAACGCCGCGCGGTCGCCGCCGCCCATGATCAGGAGCTTGCCTTCCTGCGCCGGACCTTCACCGCGGCAGAGCGGAATATCGAGCAGCGCGACTTTCGGTGACGCCGGCAGCTTGGCGGCGATCCGCTGCATGGTCTGCGGCGCGATGGTCGACGCGACGGCGATCACGCTGCCGTCGCGCGCGCCCGCGAGCACGCCGCGTTCGCCGAAGATCACCGCCTCCACCTCCTGGTCGAAGCCGACCACGATGATGACGAGGTCGCTGGCGGCGGCGACCGCCTGCGGCGACAGCGCGGTGTTCACGCCCGCCTCGGCCGCCTTCTCCATCGCGCCTTCGTCGACGTCGAAGCCTGCGACCGTGAAGCCATGCCGCACCAGATGGCGGGCCATCGGCAGCCCCATCTTGCCGAGGCCGATCAGGCCGACACGGCGGATGTCCTTCAGTGTCACGGCTTACTCCCTCACTTTGGCTCGGCTGCGCCGTTTGGTCGCCGGTGCGTGTATTGCCCGGCGGCGACTGTGCATGGCGCGACGCCTCGCGTAAACTCTCGGCAATTCAAAAGCATCAAGAAACGTTGCAAGCAAGGAGGATCACGTGAAGCGTCCGTTCGCCACGCTGCTCGCCACCATGCTCTTCGTCGGTGCGAGCCTTCATGGAATTTCATCGGTAGCCGCGCAGGACTGGCCCAACAAGCCGGTGCGCATCGTCAACACCTTCGCGCCCGGCGGCGCCGCCGACTATCTCGCGCGCACCGTTGCCGACAATCTCACGAACGTGTTCGGCCAGCAGTTCTTCGTCGAGACGCGCTCCGGCGCGGCCGGCGCGATCGGTGTCAACTCGGTCGTGCAGACGCCGCCCGACGGCTACAATTTCGTCATCACCAACATCACCATGCTGGTGCTGGCGCCGATCAGCAATCCGAAGCTTGGCTATCATCCGGAACGCGACCTCACCAACATCGCCTATCTCGGCGGCTCGCCGGTCATGCTGTCGGTGAATTCGAAGAGTCCGATCAAGACGCTCGCCGATTTTGTCGAGCTACGGGAAAAAGAGCGGAAAGCCGCTGACCTATTCGTCGTCCGGCGTCGGCAGCAGCGGGCACCTGTTCGGCGAAACCTTCGCCAGCAAGGTCGGCATCAAGGTCGAGCATGTGCCCTACAAGGGCGCGGCGCAGGGCCTGCTCGATCTCGTCGGCGGACACATCGTGTTCTCGGCGCAGACCGTCACGTCGTCGGCCGGACAAATCCGCGGCGGCACGCTGCGCGGGATTGCCATCACCTCCAAGGAGCGGATGGCCGACTATCCAGATGTGCCGACCTTCGCCGAGCTCGGCCACCCGGAATTCAATTCGCCGATCTGGTTCTCGCTATCGGGGCCCAAGGGCCTGCCCGCCGCGATCCTTGGCAGGATGAACAGCGAGATCAACAAGATCATGACGGCGCCGGCGATGCTCGAACGCATGCGGAAGGAAGGCATGGTGGTCGAGGCGATGACGCCGGCGCAGCTTCAGGAGCTGATCGAGACCGAGACGCGCTTCTGGCGTCCGGCGATCGAGAAGGCGGGGCTGATGCAGAAGTGACGGCGATCACTTCTTCCTGATCCGGAACGTCAGCACCTTCTTCTCCTTCGACTGCCCCTCGAGCTTGTCGCCGGTCTGGTTGAGCAGATTCGGGATGTCGATGGTGGTCAGCGGGTCGGTGCATTCGATCACCAGGACATCGCCGCTCTTGAGCGCGGTGAGCGCCTTGCGGGTCCGCAAGGCGGGCAGGGGGCATTTCAAGCCCCTGAGATTTAAGGTCGTTTCGGCCATGGGAGACGGTCGGCTTCTGGTCGCGGCGCGCTCCCGACAATATAGTGTCGGCCGATGGCCGGTGAACCCGAAAATCAGCGCATTACACGCCTGACGCCGCTCGACGACGTGCTCGCGTCGATCAAGGCGATCGCACCCGTGGCGCCGCGCGCCGTCGATCTGTCCAGGGCGCTCTACCGCGCGCTGGCCGAGGATGTCGCGGCGACCGTCGGCCAGCCCGCCGGCCCACGGGCGCTCCGCGACGGCTACGCCGTGCGTGCCGACGATATCGCAGACGCCAGCTCTTATGCGCCGGTGCCGCTGACCGTCGCGCCGGTTCGCGTCGATGTCGGCGAGGCGTTGCCGCCGGGCGCCGATGCCGTCGTGCCACTCGACGCCGTCGTCAGCCGCGGCGGCCGCTTCGAGGTCGTTGCGCCGGCCACCAGCGGCGACGGCGTTCTGCCAGGCGGTGCCGATCTTCATGGCGGCGATTTCATCGCCCGCGCCGGATGGCGGCTCAATGACTTCAATCTGGCGATGCTCGCCATGGCGGGAAGCAAACAGGTGCTGGTGCGCGAGCCCCGCATCCGATTGGTGAAGGCGCGCACCGATGCCGACGTTGTGCTTGATACGGTAGGCGATCTGCTGGTCCGTGCGTCGAACGCCCGCGGCTGCGCCGTGCGGCGTAGCGCCGGCGATCTTGCCGGCGCGCTTGTGGACGCGGCAGATGACGTCGTCATCGCCATCGGCGGCACCGGCAGCGGACGCAATGACACGAGCGTGCAGATCCTCGCCAAGCACGGCCGCGTGGTGGCGCACGGCATTGCGATTTCGCCGGGCGAGACGGCGGCCTTCGGCATGAGCGGCAACCGCGCCGGTGCTCCTGCTGCCGGGGCGGATCGATGCTGCCATCGCGGGATGGCTCACGATGGGACTGCCGCTGGTCGACCGCCTGGCCGGCAGCAGCGAGGGCGGCGATCCGTCGACGACGGTTCCGCTCGCACGTAAGGTTGCGTCAACCATCGGGCTCGTCGAAATCGTTCCGATACGTCTGGCGAAGGGCCACGCCGAGCCCATAGCCTCGGGCTATTGGCCGCTCGCATCGCTCGCCGGAACCGACGGCTGGATTCTCGTGCCGGCCAACAGCGAAGGTTTTCCGGCCGGCAGCGAGGTCGTGGTAAGACCGTGGCCATGAGCGACCGCTTGGACAAAAGCGCTGCAGGCCGCGACCTCATCGAGACGATCCGCCGCGCGGCGCGGCAGGAGCAATTCCTCGAAGTCGTCTCCGCCGACGAGGCGCGTGCGCGCTTTGCACGGCATATCGATCTTGCGCCGCTGCCGGCGGAGCGCGTCGTGCTTGCCGCTTCGCTCGGGCGCGTGCTCGCGCACGACGTCGCGGCGCCGATCGACGTGCCGCCGTTCGACCGCTCCAACGTCGACGGCTTTGCGTTGCGCGCCGCCGACACGACGGGTGCGAGCGACACGTCGCCGAAGCGGCTTCGCCTCAACGCGGAGGTCGTGGTCTGCGGCCACGCGCCGGCCTCCGGCGTCGACCCCGCCACCGCGACCACCATCGCCACCGGCGGCGTGGTGCCGCGCGGCGCCGACGCCGTCGTGATGGTCGAGCAGACCGAGCTGGTCGAGGGCGCGCGACGCCGCGATCGACGTGCGCCGCGCCGCCGCGCCCGGACAGTTCATCTCCTATGCCGGCTCCGACATCGCGCGTGGCGAGGTCGTGCTGCGGCGTGGCGCGCGCATCGGCTCGCGCGAGATCGGCATGCTCGCGGCCTGCGGCATCGCCGAGATCGACGTGGTGCGAAAGCCGCGCGTCGCGGTGCTCTCGACCGGCGACGAGCTGGTGCCGCCGGGACAGCCGCTGCGGCCGGCGGCGGTCTACGATTCCAATGGCGCGATCGTCGCCGCGGCGGTGCAGGAGACCGGCGGCGAGCGCAATTCCGTTCGGCAGTTTTCCGGATGACGAGATCACGCTTGAGCTTGCGATCCGCGCGGCGCTCGAGAGCTGCGACATGGTGCTGCTTTCCGGCGGCACGTCGAAGGGCGCGGGCGACCTGTCGCATCGCGTGGTGTCGCAGCTCGGCGAGCCGGGCGTGGTCGTGCACGGCGTTGCGCTCAAGCCCGGCAAGCCGCTCTGCCTGGCGGTGGCGGAAGGCAAGCCGCTGGTGGTGCTGCCGGGCTTTCCGACCTCGGCGATCTTCACCTTCCATGCCTTCGTCGCGCCGGTGATCCGCGCGCAAGGCCGGCCTGCCGCCGGAAGCGTCGCGCACCGTCGAGGCCGAGGTGCCGGTGCGCATTCCCTCCGAGCTCGGCCGCAAGGAATTCGTGCTGGTCGCGCTGGTCGCGGGCGAGCACGGGCCGGTCGCGTTTCCGACCGCCAAGGGCTCGGGATCGGTGACGAGCTTCTCGCAGGCCGATGGCTTCCTCGAGATCGACGCGCTCGCCTCGTCGCTCGACGCCGGCAGCCGCGCGACCGTCACGCTGATCGGGCAGGCGGCGGCGATGCCGGATCTCGTCGTGACGGGCTCGAACGACATCGCGCTCGATATCGTCGTCGGAAAGCTGGCCGAGCAGGGCTTCAGCACCCGCACCATCGCGGTCGGCAGCCTCGGCGGCGTGGCGGCGGCGGAGCGCGGCGAATGCGATCTCGCGCCGGTTCATCTGGTCGATCCCGCGACCGGTGTCTACAACGAGCATCTGCTGCGCCC
Organism: uncultured Alphaproteobacteria bacterium; assembly: GCA_963785745.1. Classification (GTDB taxonomy): domain Bacteria; phylum Pseudomonadota; class Alphaproteobacteria; order Rhizobiales; family Xanthobacteraceae; genus VAZQ01. Next base: position 15,124 of record CAWAWR010000020.1, on the reverse strand, counting down.
GGGCCTGACGCTGGCGAAGGGCTGGCAGCGCATGCAGGGTTTCGTGTTCCGCAACGGCGATGCGCGCTTCGAAGGCCGCACTGCGCAGGAGGCGGTGGCGGCGGCGCTCGCCGACGCGCAATGCCTGATGGTCAATCGCAATGCCGGCGCCGGCACGCGCGTGCTGATCGACAAGCTGCTCGCCGGGGCGCGCCCGCCCGGCTACTCGAACCAGCCGCGCTCCCACAACGCCGTCGCCGCGGCGGTGGCGCAGGGCCGCGCCGACTGGGGCGTATCGACGTCGTCGGTGGCGGAACTTTACGGGCTCGGGTTCCTTTTCATCGCGCCGGAGGAGTACGATTTCCTGGTGGTGGAAAGCCGCCGCAGCCGGCCGGCGGTGCAGGCATTCCTCGCGGCGCTGCGCGACGAGAAGGTGCGCGCGCGCATCCAGGCGCTCGGCATGCGCCCCGCCTAAGTCCTCTGTTAGAGTCGAGATGATGGTTCGCGTACGTATTGTTCTTGTTGCCGCCGTCCTCATTGCAGCCGCTGCCGTGGCGCAGGCGCAATTGCGCGGACACGGCGGCCCGGTGCGGGCACTGGCGATCTCGCAGGACGGCAAGACCGCGATCTCCGGCAGCTTCGATACCTCCGCGATCCGCTGGTCGCTGGACAAGGGCGCCGCATCCGAGGTGCTGCGTTTCCACGATGGCGCGGTCAACGCCGTGGCGCTGCTGCGTGACGGCCGCGCCGCCTCGAGCGGCGAGGACACGCGCATCGCCATCTGGAAACCTGGCGAGGCGAAACCGGTCGCCGTGCTCGAAGGCCACAAGGCGCCGGTCGCCGCGCTCGCGGTTTCGCCGGATGGCGCGACGCTCGCGTCGTCGTCGTGGGACCACACCGCGCGGCTGTGGCCGCTTGCAGGCGGCGACGCGCGCGTGCTCGAAGGCCACAAGGACAATGTGAACGGCGTTGCGTTTACGCCCGACGGCAAGTCGGTCGTCACCGCAGGCTACGATGCGACGCTGCGCATCTGGCCGCTCGCAGGCGGGGCGCCCGAGGTCGTCACGCTGCCGTCGCCGCTCAACACTGTAGCGATTGCACCCGACGGCGAGATCGCCGCCGCCGGCGCCGATGGCAAGGTCTATTTCCTGACCGCCAACGGCAAGCTCCGGGGCGAGGTCGAGATCGGCACGGTGCCGATCATCGCCGTGACCGTGTCTCCCGATGGCAAGCTCGTCGCCGCTGCCGGCATTCGCGGCTCGGTCGCGATCGTCGATCGCGCCACGCGCAATCTCGAACGCACGCTGGTCGGTCCCGGCCTGCCGGTGTGGTCGGTGGCGTTCTTTCCCGACAGCCGCACGCTGCTGACCGGCGGCACCGACCGCATGATCCGGCGCTGGGACGCGATCAAGGGCGAGCCGATCGGCGACGTGCTCGCGGGCGCGCCGGAGGATCCGCTCGCCGCCTATGCCGGCGATCCCGGCGCCGAGGTCTATCGCGCCTGCGTCGCCTGCCACACGCTCAACGGCAATGACGGCGTTCGTGCCGGCCCGACGCTCGCGGGCATCTTCGGACGAAAGATCGCAACGCTGCCCGGCTACAATTTCTCCGAGGCGCTGCGGAAGATGGACATCGTCTGGACGCCGGAGACGGTGTCGAAGCTGTTCGAGGTCGGGCCCAATGAATACACGCCCGGCACCAAGATGCCGGAGCAGCGCATCGGCTCACCGGAAGACCGCGCTGCGCTGATGCGGTTTTTGGAGAAGGCGACGAAGTAACGCGACCGGCGTCAGCCCTCGCCCTTCTCCATCCGCTCGCGTTCCTCGCGCTCGCGGAGATAGTCCTCGGTCGTGCGCACGTTGGGACGTGGCGGCGCGCCGTAAGGATCGAAGTCGGCCTCGGTGGCGGCGATCGCGCGGCAGTCCTCGCACATCTTGAGAACGTCGAGCCGCGACGTCTGATCCTTGGCCTTGCCCTGGAACATCCAGTGCTTGCCTTCGAGTTTGGCGATCACGCGCTCGATGGTGCTCCTGGTGCCGAAGGGCTTGTCGCAGCGGATGCAGCGGAACGGCTCCTCCTGCTTGAGCACGCGCGCCGACGCCGTCGCGGCGCGGAAATCGAGCTGCGGCGTGAGCGTGATGACCTTCTCGGGGCAGGTCGCCTTGCACAATCCGCATTGCACGCAGGCGTCCTCGGAGAAACGCAGCGTCGGCTTCTCGGGATCGTCGCCAAGCGCGCCGGTCGGGCAGGCCCCGACGCAGGCGAGGCAGAGCGTGCAGCCCTCGATATTCAGCTCGATCTTGCCGAACGGCGCGCCGACCGGCAGCGGCACGATATCGACCGGCGTGGGGGCGGCGCGTTGCAGCTCGCGCAGCGCAAGCCGCATCACGTCGCGCTTGCCGCCGGTCGGCATGAAGCTCGCCGGCCGCGGCGCGCCGTCCTGGAATTCGATCGCGCGCAGCGCGTCGCCGAGCGCATCGGGGTCGTCGGTCTCGATCAGCGCCACGCGTCCCGTGCCGAATCCAAGACCGGCGAGGATCGGCTCCGCCAGCGCCAGCGTGCGATGCAATCCGGTCACATCGTGACGCGGCTTTGCACGCAGCAGGAGCCGCACCGCCACCGAACCATAGGCGAAAGCCGCGGCCAGCGTTTCGAGCCCGACCTGCGTCACCTCGTTGACGGCGACCGGAAGCGCGTTCGCCGGCAGTCCGTCGCCATAGCGCGCCAACGCATCGATCAGCGGGGTGCCGTGCGCGTCGTCATGGAACAGAATGACCGGACGCGTTCCGCCGACGTCGCGATACGTCGTGAGCAGGGTGCGGAGCTTGCGCATCAGTGCATCGGCCGGAGGCAGCGCATAGGACGCGGCGCCGGTCGGGCACACCGCGGCGCATTGCCCGCAGCCGGCGCAGATATGCGCGTCGATCTCGACATGATCGCCGGCGGGCGCGATTGCGCCGGCCGGGCAGAGGTCGAGGCAGCGGTTGCAGCCGACGATCTTCGAGCGCGAATGCGCGCAGATGTCGGCGGTGAAATCGATATAGCGCGGCTTGTCGAAGGTGCCGGTGAGGTCGCGCGCCTTCAGCACCGCTTTCATGACCGCGGCCGGATCGCCGGGATTAGCGCGCAGATAGCCGTCGCGGAGATCGGCGGCGGAAAACAGCGCGGCGCCGCCCGAAATGTCGAGAATGATGTCGCAGTGTGAGGTCGCGTTGTTCTTTGCCGGTCCGAAGGTCAGCGCACCGCGCGACGATGGTGCCGGCTGCGCGTAGTCGTCGACGGTCAGCTCGAAGGCGCCGAGGTAGCCCTTGGCGGAGCGGATCGTGCCTTTCACCACCGGGAATTCGGTGGTGCGCGGCGGCGCGATCTCGGCGGGTGGCCTGATCAACACCGTGACGTCGAGATGATCCTTGAGCAGGCCGGCGGTTTCGATCGCGGCGTCGTCACGGCCGTACACCAGGATCACGCCGTCGCTGTTGAAGCTCACGAACGGGATTGCCGGGGTAGACTCGGAGGCCGTCGCGATCAGCGCGGCAATCTTGGGGCCGGCGTCCTTGGCGTCCTTCGACCAGCCGGCGGTCTCGCGGATGTTGACGAAGCGGAGGTCGGCGTCCTCCGCGACCTCCGAGAACAGCGGCGCCTCTTGCGTGCAGGCGACCGTGAGCGGTCCTTCAGCCGAGGCCGCTTTTCTAAACGTCTCCAGCTCCAGCCGGCAGAGCTGATGCGCGGCCTTGACCTCCGCGCCACGGCAGGCCCGCTTCACCGCGCGCTCGTCGAGCGGCATGGTGTCGTCACAGGAGCAAATCAGGACGTTGCGCGGGCCTTCGGCCATTAAGTGTTCCAAGCCACGCCAGTGGTGGCGAGTAGGCCTCCTACGTTATAAGTATTCCAAACAAAAATCACATGCTCGGGAACGCCAAATAGTGACTGCACCGGCCCTCGATCTGCCGCCCCCGTTCCGCCTCGTGAGCCTGCGCGAGGTCGGCGACGCTATGGCGCATGCGACCGAGATCGCGGCCGAGGAGGGCGCCGGCACCCTGGTCCATGTCGGGCGCTTCGATCTCGCGGAATTCGCCATCGTGCTGGAGCCCGACGAGCCGCTCTGGCAGGCGCGGCGCGCCATCTATGCCGGCTCGGCTGCGCTCGCCGATGCGCTGGCGGTGCATGCGCCGCCGGAACGGCCGATCGCCTTCGACTGGCCCGATGCGGTACGGGTCGATGGCGGGCTTGTCGGTGGCGTGCGGCTGGAATGGCCGATCGGCGCCGATGAAAATGAGCCCGCGCCCTGGCTGGTGTTCGGCGCGATGATCCGTACCGTTGCGTTAGGCGAAGAGGAGCCGGGGCTGCGGCCGCTATCATCCGCGCTCGAGGATGAGGGTTTCGAGAGCCTCGATTCCGGCCGGCTGGTCGAGAGCTTCGCGCGTCATCTCATGAGCGCGATCGACCTCTGGCATGAGAAGGGATTTGGCGAGATCGAAAAGAACTATCTGGCGCGGCTTGCGCCCGAGAGCGGCGTGCGGCGTTCGATCGACGAGAACGGCGACCTCCTGGTGCAGCGCATGGCCGCGAAAGAACCGGTGCGGCATTCGCTCGTCAGCGCGCTGTCGCGGGTGTCGTGGCTCGATACCGAAACCGGAGCGCCGCGCAAGTGAAGCACAATTTGGCATGAAGCTCTTGCGCACCATCCGTCTCGACCCCTCGGACACTTTCGTGTTCGAGCAGGCCGCGGAGCCCGGCGAGTGGGCGGTATCGGGCGCTTTCATGTTCTGGGACGGCGATCCCGCATCCATGGAGGGCAAGGATCGCGCGGCATTCCGGTCCGGCTTTCTCGGCGTGCAGTCGCTCGGCTGGTCGACGCTGGTTCAGATCGTGGAAGCCAGCGAGGACGATCGCCTCGCCGCGATCGATACCTTGGCCAGGCACCTGGTCGCGGGGTTCGGCGCGCCGAGCCTCGCGGACGCAGTGGCCGCGGCGGAGGAGGAATTCACATTCGCGGCGTCGCTCTGCGATCATCCTCTCGACATGCTGGTCGCGGTTCATCGCACCGTCGAGAACGGCGAGATCCGGGAGGCGTTCCGCACGCTGCGGCCGCGCGGCGAGCGCAAGCCGATGCGCGCATTCTCGTTCCTCGAAGTCGAGGGCGAGGAAGAACCGGGCGAGACGGTCGATCTGGCGAACCTGGCGAACGGCGGAAAGGCCGACAAGCCATGAACGACTTCTGGCTGTCGTGCGGACATCATCTCCTCGACCGCGACGAGGGTGGCGGGCTCGTCGCGACCGACGAGTTCCTGAAAGCCTATCTGGCGCGGCCGGAACTCAACCCGCCTGCCGATGCCTGCGTGGTGGAGCGCACGCTGCATGCGGCGCTGCTGAATAATCCTCGGCGTCCGGTCGATCTCCCGGAGATTGGGGCGATATCGGACAAGGATGCGCGCGAGAACTGGGCGATCATGATCGCGTTCCGGGATCTCTTGCTTGCGCATCGAACGATCGAGGCCGCCTATCTGCATCTGGTGCGCACCGGCTTCGCGGCCACGCCGATCCTGTTCGTCAACCAGATCGTGCACGCGATCCTGCGTAACATTCTGGACGGCTGCGAGGATGTCTACGCGTTGCGTGCGGCGGAGATGTTCTTCCGCCCGCAGCGGTTGACGACGCACGACGGATCGCTGATCGCGGCCGACGAGGAAACCGTCGCCGGCACCAATGCCAGTACGGCGTCGCCGCTCGTCTCCATGCTGGGGATACCGGCGGAAGCCGCGATCGACGTCCTCAACGACGACAATGCGCAAGCGTATTGGGAGCGCAGCGACCGCTTCGACATGGCGCTCGATGTGACCGCCGGCCGGCGTGGACTGGCTGCGCTGGCAGATGTGATCGCGCGCTGGGTGAGCCACCTCCTGCCGATTGATGTCGAGGTGGAGCCGCTGACCGAAGCGACCGACGTCAATCTCACCTGGTATGTCGGCCTGGACGCGCAGGGCACCAAGATCGGCGACGATCTCTGGAACGGCGAGGATCTCGACGATGCCGTGCGCGGGCGCATCGTGGGTCTTTACCGGCTCACCTTCCGAGACCCCGGCCCGGTGCTGGACAATGCCAAAGGCGAACCCATCTATCTGATATTGGCGATGACGCCGGACGGGACGCTGCGGATGAAGCCGCAGAATCTCGTGACCGGCCTGCCGATCAAGCATCTGGAGGACGTGTCGTGAGCGCCGCGCCTCTCGCGCAAATCTCCGTTGGCGTCGTGGTGGAACGCCGCAAGGCGGCAAGCCCCTGGATCGACTTCACCTGGCGGCCGGTGACCGCGCTGCCGGGTGCGCCGGTGGCTGCGCCGTGGACGCCGTTGTCGACCGAAGGCGACGTCGCGACGTTCTATGCCGGGACTGCGGATGTCGCGCTCTACCGCACCGACACGGCGCACTATCGCGACAATCTCGCATCCGGATCGCCGGCGCTGTGGGTGGCGTTGCGTCCCACCGGCGTCGAGCCGCCCTTCGACCTCATTGCGGTAACCGCCGATCCCTCCGAAGGCGAAGCCTTCACCCAGAACGGCGACCACCTGGTCGAGGCGGTGCCGATGCCGGAAGCGGTGCGCGCGGTGGTCGAGGCGTTCGTCGCCGAGCATCACGTCGAGCAACCGTTCGTGAAACGCAAGCGCGACCGCGCCGACCCGGAAGCGCTCGCGCGGCGCGGCCCGTTGCCGAAGGATCGGACACGATGAACGATCCCGACAATTTCCTGGCGCGCTGGTCGCGCCGCAAGCGCCAGGTCGCGGCCGAATCCGCTGCACCGCCGCGCGACGAACGCGAGCAGGGAGCTCCCGACGCGTTGCCCACCGAGCGCGCGGCGGACCCCGCGCCGCTGCCGCCGCAAGCGGCGGAAACCAACGCAACGGAACCGGTTTTCGATCTCTCGAAGCTGCCGTCGCTTGAATCGATCACGGCGGAGACCGACATCCGCGCCTTCCTCGCGCCCGGTGTGCCGGCCGACATCAGGCTTGCGGCGCTTCGTCGCGCATGGGTCGCCGATCCCAAGGTTCGCGATTTCGTCGGGCTCGCCGACTACGACTTCGACTTCCATACCCCCGGCGCGATCCCGGGTTTCGGCCCGTTGGAGATGACGGACGAACTGCGCCGGGAGGTGGTCCGGATCGTCAGCGCCTGGCAAGCGGAGCCCGAGGCGAGCGGATCGGCGGCTGCCAGGGAGCCGGATACCGCCGCGACGCCGGATCTCTCGCCGGCGCAACCCGTGGCCGCAATTGAGGAAATAAACGCGCCGCCTGGTTCCAAGGAGTCGGCGGCGGCACCGGACTTAGGTGCCGGCACAGATCAGCCAGGGCCCGATCAAGATGAAGTGATGGCCGCCGAAGAAACCGAGCAGCGCAACAAAGTTTATGCTGCATCGCAACAACAGCATTCACAGCCCGAGAATTTGCAGACACTTGCAAGGCGTGGCCACGGCCGCGCTTTGCCCAAGTAATACTATTGGCCATAGTCCGAAGCTATTGACCCGCGATCAGCACAGAGGGACACTGGAATTGGAATAAGGAATAACAAGCAGATTAATTTCCATGCGAGATACGGGCCTCGACGAAGCAATTCGTGTTGCCGGCGGCGTCGGCGCGCTTGCCCGAAAAATTGGCATCTCACAGCCGTCGGTTTCGAACTGGGGCCGCATTCCCGCGGAGCGCGTGCTCGCGGTTGAGGCGGCGACCGGCATCGATCGCAGTGTGCTGCGCCCCGATCTCTACAGCGAACGTCAGCCGAATGGTGGAGACCTCGACGAGGTCGATGCCGCGCGCGCGCAGGAATACACGCTGCTGGCCGCGCTGCTGTCGCGCGCGCCCGACCAGGCGCTGCTCGATCGCTTGGCGACGCTGCGCGGCGATGCGTCGCCGCTGGGCGTGGCCCATGCGGCGCTCGCGGAAGCCGCAAGCCGCACCACGGCCGAGCGCGTCGAGCGCGAGTACTTCGATCTCTTCATCGGGCTCGGGCGTGGGGAACTGTTGCCCTACGGTTCGTATTATCAATCCGGGTTCCTGTACGAGCGCCCGCTGGCGCGGCTGCGCGAGCAGCTCTCGCGGCTCGGCATCGAGCGCGCCGACGGTGAATCCGATCCGGAAGATCACGCGGCGATCCTGTGCGAGATCATGGCCGGGCTGATCAATGGACGGCTGCCCGCCGAGGCCGGCGCCGATCGCGATCTGTTCGGAAAGCACCTTTCTCCCTGGATCGGACGGTTCTTCGCCGATCTGGAGCAAGCAGAGGCGGCCGAGTTCTACCGCCATGTCGGGACGCTCGGACGCCTGTTCGTGGAAATAGAGACTGAGGCTTTCGCACTGCCGTCATAAGCGGCAGGCAAGGCGGGACCAAGGAGGGTACGGCGATGAAGCGAGAACGCAAAGGAAGTGGACTCGGCCGGCGTGAGTTCCTTCGCACGCTTGGCGTGGGTACCGCAGCAGCGGCGGCAAGTGCGCCGTTCGTCGGTCCGGCCGCCGCCGACACCGAAAACAACGACGAGAAGCGGAAGGCGCGCTACCAGCCGAATTCGGCGCAGGTGCAGACCTTCTATCGCGTCAACCGCTATCCCACGAAGTGAGGGAGAAGCAGTCATGCTGATCAAGCGAACGGAACGTCAGGCCCGCCGCGGTGCGCTTGCGCAAGCGCTGCCGGGCCAATCCGACGCCGGCCTCGATCGCCGGTCGTTCCTGCGCCGCTCCGGCCTGGTCGCCGGTGGCCTTGCCGCGATCGGAACGCTGCCGCTGGCCAGCGTCCGCAGGGCGCAAGCGGGCCCGCCGGCCAAGCCCGGCGCCACCGTCACCGTCCGCAAGAACATCTGCACGCATTGCTCGGTCGGCTGCACGGTCGTCGCCGAAGTGTCGGAAGGCGTGTGGATCGGTCAGGAGCCCGGCTGGGAATCGCCGCTCAATCGCGGCTCGCACTGCGCCAAAGGCGCGTCGGTGCGCGAACTGGTGCACGGCGACCGCCGCCTGAAATATCCGATGAAGCTGGTCAACGGTCAGTGGACCAAGCTGTCCTGGGAAACCGCCATCGACGAGATCGGCGCCAAGATGCTCGCGATCCGCGAGAAGTCCGGACCGGATTCGGTCTACTGGCTCGGCTCCGCGAAATTCTCCAACGAAGGCTCCTATCTGATGCGCAAGTTCGCGGCGTATTGGGGCACCAACAACGTCGACCATCAGGCGCGCATCTGCCATTCGACGACCGTCGCCGGCGTGGCCAATACCTGGGGCTACGGCGCGATGACCAACAGCTACAACGACATCCGCAATACCAAGACCATGATCATCATGGGCGGCAACCCGGCCGAGGCGCATCCGGTGTCGCTGCAGCATCTGCTCGAGGGCAAGGAGCTCAACCGCGCGAACTACATCGTGATCGAGCCGCGGCTCACGCGCACCGCCGCCCACGCCACGGAATATGTCCGCATCCGCTCCGGCACCGACATCCCGGTGATCTGGGGCATGCTCTGGCACATCTTCAAGAACGGCTGGGAGGACAAGCAGTTCATCGAACAGCGCGTCTACGGCATGGAAGACATCCGCAAGGAAGTCGAGAAGTGGACGCCGGATGAAGTCGAGCGCGTCTCCGGCGTGCCCGGCGCGCAGCTCGAGCGCGTCGCCAAGATGTTCGCGACCGAGAAGCCTGCGACGCTGATCTGGTGCATGGGCGCGACCCAGCACACGGTCGGCACCGCCAACGTCCGCGCGTTCTGCATCGCGCTGCTTGCGACCGGCAACGTCGGCGGCTTCGGCAACGGCGCCAACATCTTCCGCGGCCACTGCAACGTGCAGGGCGCCACCGATCTCGGCCTCGATATCACGTCGCTGCCGCTCTACTACGGCCTCGCCGAAGGCGCATGGCGGCATTGGAGCCGGGTCTGGGAGACCGACTACAACTGGCTGGCCGGGCGCTTCGCCACGACCAATATCTCCGGCAAGCCGGTCAAGATGATGGAGGCGGTCGGCATTCCGTCGACGCGCTGGTTCGACGCCACCATGCTGCCGAAGGAGCAGGTTCAGCAGCAGGACAACATCAAGGCCATGATCGTCTTCGGCCATGGCGGCAACACCGTCACGCGCATGCCGAAGGCAGCGGAGGGCATCGCGGCGCTCGATCTGCTGGTGGTCGCCGATCCGCATCCGACCACCTGGGCGGTGCTCGGCGAGCGCAAGGAGAACACCTACCTGCTGCCGATCTGCACCCAGTTCGAATGCGACGGCTCGCGCACCGCGTCGAACCGCTCGCTCCAGTGGGGCGAGCAGATCGTCAAGCCGATCTTCGAATCGAAGAACGACTACGAGGCGATGTATCTCCTCGCCAAGCGGCTCGGTTTTGCCGAGCAGATGTTCAAGAACATCAAGGTCAACGGCAACGAGCCGGTGGCCGAGGACATCCTGCGCGAGATCAACCGCGGCGGCTGGTCGACGGGCTACTGCGGCCAATCGCCGGAACGCCTGAAGGCGCACATGAAGAACCAGGACAAGTTCGACCTGGTCTCGCTGCGCGCGCCGAAGGACATTCCCGAAATTGGCGGTGACTACTACGGCCTGCCGTGGCCGTGCTGGGGCACGCCGGAGCTGCGGCATCCCGGCACCCACCAGCTCTACAACACCAACCTCCACGTCATGGACGGCGGCGGCACGTTCCGCGCCCGCTTCGGCGTCGAGCGTGAAGAGAAGCTGCCGGACGGCACCGTCCGCAAGGTCAGCCTGCTGTCGAACGGATCGTTCTCGCAAGGCTCCGAGATCAAGGACGGCTATCCTGAGTTCACCTATGGCGTGCTCAAGAAGCTCGGCTGGGACAAGGACCTCACCGAAACCGAGCGGACGACCATCGAGCGCATCGGCGGCAACAATCCCGACGGCGTGTCCTGGGCGATCGATCTCTCCGGCGGCATCCAGCGCGTCGCCATGGCGCACGGCTGCATCCACTATGGCAACGGCAAGGCCCGCGCGAACGCGTGGAACCTGCCCGATCCGGTCCCGGTGCACCGCGAGCCGATCTACACGCCGCGGCCCGAGCTGGTTGCGAAGTATCCGACCTTGCCGAACGCGGTTCAGTTCCGCGTTCCCAATCTCGGCTTCGATGTCCAGAAGGCGGCGGTGGACAAGGGGATCGCCAAGCAATTCCCCCTTATCAACACCTCCGGCCGCCTGGTCGAGTACGAAGGCGGCGGCGAAGAAACGCGGTCCAACAAGTGGCTCGCCGAGCTGCAGCAGGACATGTTCATCGAGATCAATCCTGCGGACGCGGCCGAGCGCGGCGTCAAGGACGGCCAGTTCGTCCTCGTCACCGGTCCGGAGATGCCCGCCGGCAGAGCGTGCCGCATGAAGGCGCTGGTGACCGAACGCGTCGGCAGGGGCGTGACCTGGTGTCCGTTCCACTTCGCCGGCTGGTTCATGAATGTCGACCAGCGCAGCAAGTATCCGTCGGGCGCCGATCCGATCGTGCTCGGAGAGAGCGTCAACATCATCACAGGCTACGGCTACGATCCGGTCACCGGAATGCAGGAGCCGAAAGCCATGCTCTGCCAAGTCAGAGCAGCTTAGGGGAGGAATAGACCATGGCTCGCATGAAATTCCTCTGCGACGCGGACCGCTGCATCGAGTGCAACGCCTGCGTCACCGCCTGCAAGAACGAGCACGAGGTGCCCTGGGGCATCAACCGGCGTCGCGTCATCACCATCAATGACGGTCGGCCCGGCGAACGCTCGGTCTCCATGGCTTGCATGCATTGCACCGACGCGCCCTGCGCCGCGGTGTGTCCTGTGAACTGCTTCTACACCACGGCGGACGCGGTGGTCCTGCACTCCAAGGACCTCTGCATCGGCTGCGGCTATTGCTTCTACGCGTGCCCGTTCGGCGCGCCGCAATATCCGCGGGTGGGCAACTTCGGATCGCGCGGCAAGATGGACAAGTGCACCTACTGCGCCGGCGGCCCGGAGGCGGACAACACGCAGGCCGAATTCGTGAAGTACGGCACCAACCGGCTCGCGGAAGGCAAGCTCCCGCTGTGCGCCGAGATGTGCTCGACGAAATCGCTGCTCGCCGGCGACGGCGAGATCATCGCCCAGATCTACCGCGAGCGCGTGGTCAAGCGCGGCTACGGCTCCGGCGCCTGGGGATGGCGGACCGCCTATCGCGAGACGATCGCGACCTAGAGCAAGACGGCGGGCGACAGCGTCAAGAGACAGGGAGAACAAGCATGACGGCATTCTTCACGCGCATCCGCATCGCCGTGGGCGTGCTGGTGCTGCTGGCGGCGGTCGTGATGGCGATTCCCGCCAGCGCACAGCAATCCAAGAATCCCGACGGCTCCGTGAATCCGACGGCGAGCTCGGTGCGGGAAGAGCAGTTGTTCAAGGAGATGAACCGGATCAGCGGCCGCTGCACGCTGCCCGACCAGAAGGCCTGCACGCATCGAGCAGCCGGCCGGCCGCGACTGGCGCCGCTTCAGCAGGTGACGCTGCCGTGGATCGGCGCCATCGCCATCATCGGCATGCTCGCGCGTGCTGTTGCTGTTCTATCTGATCCGCGGCATGGTGCGGATCGAGGCCGGACGCTCCGGCCGCACGCTCCTGCGCTTCAACGCGTTCGAGCGCTTCGTGCATTGGATGACGGCGGTCTGCTTCATCGTGCTCGCGCTCTCGGGCCTCAACATCACCTTCGGCAAGGACCTGCTGCTGCCACTGATCGGTCCGGAAGCGTTCACCGGCTGGTCGCAATGGGCGAAATACGCCCACAACTATCTGAGCTTCCCGTTCACGATCGGCGTCGTGCTGATCTTCCTGATGTGGATCGCCGGCAATTTCCCGAACCGCAGCCGACGTCGAGTGGCTCAAGGAGGGCGGCGGCATCGTCGGCGACGAGCATCCGCCGGCCAGTCGCTTCAACGCCGGGTCAGAAGTTGATCTACTGGATCGTCGTGCTCGGCGGCGGCGCGGTGGCGATCACCGGCTATCTGCTGATGTTCCCGTTCTGGGGCACCAGCATCGTCGGGCATGCAGACCGCGCAGGTCATCCACGGCATCGTCGGCGTGCTGTTCGTCGCCGCCATGCTCGGCTCACATCTACATCGGCACCATCGGCATGGAAGGCGCCTTCGAGGCGATGGGCGACCGGCACCGTGGACGAGAACTGGGCCAAGCAGCACCACAGCCTCTGGCTCGAGGAAGAGAAGGCCAAGGGCCACGTCGCAGCGCCGACGCCCGGCCGGATGCAGCCGGCGGAATAGTTCACCCTGCTTTGAACTCGACCAAGAAGCGCCCGGATCATCACCGGGCGCTTCTGCTATATTGGCCGCATGCGCGTTATCGGCCTCGCCGGCTGGAGCGGTTCCGGCAAGACGACACTGCTGACCAGGCTGATCCCGTGCCTCGTGGCGCGGGGATTGACCGTGTCGACCCTCAAGCACGCCCACCACGGCTTCGACGTCGACCAGCCCGGCAAGGACTTGCACAGCCACCGCATGGCGGGCGCGACCGAGGTGCTGATCGGCTCGTCCAGCGCGCTTTGCCCTCGTGCATGAGCTGCGCGGCGCGGCGGAGCCGACGCTGCACGACCTGCTGGCGCGGATGTCGCCGGTCGATCTGGTGATCGTCGAGGGCTACAAGGCGGCGCCGATCCCGAAGCTCGAAGTGCATCGCGCGGTCGTGGGCAAACCGCTGCTGCATCCGGACGACGATTGCATCGTCGCGGTCGCCTCCGACGTGCCGTTGCCCAAGGTCGAGCTGCCGGTGGTCTCGCTCGACGACATCGAGAAGATCGCGGACATCGTCACCGTCGAATTGGCGCCGCTGGCGGACGTGCTGGCGCCGCAAGGAGCCGCGTGATGGCGCAGCTCTCCGACGACTGCTTTGCGTTTGGCGGCGCGCTGCTTCCGGTTTCCGAGATGGAGCGGCTGATCGCGGAGCGTGTCGTGCCGGTGACGGAGACCGAGACCGTGCCGCTCGCCGCCGCGCGCGGCCGTGTCGTCGCGCAAGATGTTCTTGCGCCGATCGATCTGCCGCCGTTCGACAATTCGGCGGTGGACGGATTTGCCGTGCGCCATGCCGATCTTGCGGCCGCGGGCGACACCCGGCTCAAGGTCGTCGATCGCATCACCGCGGGGAGGCCGCGACCCGCGCGCTCGGCGCGGGCGAGGCGATCCGCATCTTCACCGGCGCGCCGATGCCGGCCGGCGCCGATACCGTGTTCATGCAGGAGGATACCCGCGTCGAAGGCGACACGGTGATCGTGCCGCCGGGCCTGAAGCGCGGCGCCAACAGCCGCGCCGCCGGCGAGGATCTGCGCGCGAAGTCGGTGATGCTGCCGGCCGGCCGGCGGCTCACCACGACGCATGTCGCGCTCGCCGCCGCCGTCGGGCTCACCGACATTGCCGGTGCGCCGCCGCGTGCGGATCGCGGTGTTCTCGACCGGCGACGAGATCGTCGAACCCGGCCAGCCGCTGCCGCCGGCCGCGCTGTTCGACGCCAACCGCTTCCTGCTCGCCGGCTTGATCGAGCGCATGGGCGCGAGCTTCACCGACCTCGGCATCCTGCCCGACGACAAGGCGCGGCTCGCGCGGCGCCATCGCGGATGCCGCCGCCAACCACGACCTCGTGCTCACCTCCGGCGGCGTCTCCACCGGCGAGGCCGATCACGTCCGCGCGCGGTCGAGAGCATCGGCAAGCTGGTGTTCTGGCGGGTCGGCATCAAGCCCGGCCGGCCGGTGGCGATGGGCGTGATCGCGGGCGACGCGCGCGGGCGAGGGCGCCGCCTTCGTCGGTCTGCCCGGCAATCCGGTCGCGGTGTTCGTGACCTTTGCGCGCGTGGTGCGGCCGTTGCTGCTGCGGCTCGCCGGCGCCGAGGTGCTGCCGCTCATTCCGCTGCCGGTGCGCGCGGGCTTTCCCTACAAGAAGCGCAGCGGCCGGCGCGAATATGTGCGGGTGCGGCTGGTGCGCAATGCCGACGGCACGGTCGACGCCTTCAAGCACGCGCAGGACGGCGCCGGCGTCATCACCTCGCTGACCGAAACCGACGGGCTGATCGAATTGCCGGAAGACGTGACGACGGTCGCGCCCGGCGCCACCGTCGGGTTTCTTGTCCTACGCCGCGCTGGCGGAATAGCGACGACCT
>CAWAWR010000019.1:0-357686 GCA_963785745.1 uncultured Alphaproteobacteria bacterium | reverse complement strand
GTCTCAAGGACCTGGTGTCGATCAAGAAGCAGGCGATTTACGGGGGCTTTGGCCTCTACGTGGCGGGCCTCTACGGCCGGATCGACCAGGTTCCGGACGAGGAAATCTACGGCGCTTCCGCCTACCTGTCGGGATCGACGCGATCGGCACGATCAACCTCGGCGTCGGCTATGCATGGCACATTCGAGTATCTGGCTGTCGATCGGCCGATCCGTTGGCAAGGGCTCGATACTGGACGACGGCCTGTTCAAGTAGCCGCTAGGCCGGCGCGTAGTCGAAGGAGTCGAAATAAATGCGCTCGGCGTCGGCACCCTGCCGTGGCAGGGCCGTGCGCACGGCGTCGATCATCGCGGGCGGGCCGGCGGCATAGACGTCGAAACCGGCGAGGCCCGCGACGTTTTTCAGCACCGCCTCGTGGACGAATTCCGTGAGCACCGGCGTGTAATGGAAGTGCGCGTGCTTTGCAGCGAGTTCCCTGAGCCAGGCGTCCTCGTAAAGATCCGCCTCTGTGCGCGCGCCCCAGTAGAGCACGAGGTCCCGTCGTGAACCGCTTTCGAGGACTTCGCGGATCATCGCCTTGAGCGGCGCGTAACCCGTTCCGCCGCCGATCAGGAGTGCGGGACGACTCGCGTCGGGACGGTAGAAGAACTGTCCGAGCGGCCCCTCGATGCGAAGCAGGCTCCCCTCCTTCATGCCGCCGAACACTTGTTCGCTGAACACCCCGCCGGGCGTGCGGCGCACGTGCAATTCCAGGAGCGCGGCGTCGTGCGGCGGATTGGCGAGCGAAAAGCTCCGCCGGCGCTCGCCGGGCAACATGACATCGACGTACTGGCCGGACCGCCAGGTAAACGGCTCGATCGCGGGCAAACGGAGCCAGAGCCCCATGACATCCGGCGCGAGCCGCTC
The DNA here is from genome assembly GCA_963785745.1 of uncultured Alphaproteobacteria bacterium. Taxonomy (GTDB): domain Bacteria; phylum Pseudomonadota; class Alphaproteobacteria; order Rhizobiales; family Xanthobacteraceae; genus VAZQ01. The sequence goes on along the minus strand of CAWAWR010000019.1, from coordinate 356,780 downwards.
CATGCGCTCGACGCGGGCCGGCAACTCGCGGATCTCGACGTCGGTGACGTTGCGGATCTCGCGGATCTCGATGACGAGATCCTCGGTCGCACGTGCCTGGCAGATCAGTGCGTATCCGGCCGCTTCCTCCGCGGCGTCGATGCCGATCGGCCGCCCGTGAGGGTAGGCAAAGTTTCCGCGCAGCACGCGCACGCGGCATGTGCCGCAGGAGCCGCCCTTGCAGCTATGCGGCAGGTTGAGGTGCTGACGAAGCGCGGCCGAAAGGACGGGCTCGTCGGCGCGCGAATCGAATTCCCGCCCTGAAGGCAGCGCAGTGACTTTCACGGCGCGATTATCGCCGCAAACAAAGAAAGGCCCCGCATCTTTCGATGCGGGGCCTTCAGGTCAGTCGTTGTTCTTAGTTGGTGATTGGAAGCAAGGCGTGATCGACGACATATTCGGCCGATTGCTCGCCCCCTTTCCGACCTTCCGTGTCGGCAAATCGGAAATGGATTCCGTGCTAGACACGAACGTTCACCAGTTGCTCCATGACCGCCGAGAACCTTCCGTAGTTCCGCGTCTTCTTGATGGCGTTCGGATTGTTGGTCGCAATTTGGATGCTCATGTTATCCGTGCCGAAGAAAAGCGCAGCCGCTCGCATGATCCCAGCCGTGATGCTGTTCGCACCTGACTGGTAGTCCGGATAGGGCGGACTGTTGGTAAAGGGCAGCCATGCGGGATCACCGGCCGTATTCGGATTGCCGTCAAGCTCTCCTTCCTGGATGGCCGTTACAGGACGCCAGACCCTGTAAAGCTTCTTGCTGTCCCAGGAAGTCATCAGAGCGTCCGCCCCGGCGAGATTCGCGAGCGCATAAAGCCGGGCTCGATCACCGAGCCTCGGTACATGTTTCGCGGCGAGTCCCCGGAGGGCCCCGTTGAGCTGCGCCCCAAAGTTGTCGAGCCAGAACCAGGCGATGTCTGTCTGTTCCGGAGTACGGGTGCTTCCGGTCAGTGCGCCCTTGGCCTTGACTTCGTTGTAGTCGGCTGTGTAGCGAGCGCTGGTCAATTCAGGCGGCGGCGGGGACCTGAACCGGGCCGGGCCGGTCAGCACGAAGGGATGAAAGTCGCCCATGAACGGAAACGCGAACGGCGCCGGAGGCGGCAGCGGCGGGCCCCGAGGTGGTTCTGCGTCGCGCGCCATTTGCCGATGACGTTTTCACCGAAATCCGGCAGCGGCGGCGGGTTGGGGTTCAGACGCCGCAATGTCACGATCTTGGCAGCGACCGCCTCTCCCACGGCGATGCCAGGGTCACCGGTTGAGCCAGTATGATTTCCAGGTCGGTGGCCAATTTGTGATCGGCGCATTCGCCGACTATGATTGGGCCAATATCAAGGGTGACGCTCATCTTTCAATTGGCACCTTCCCGTATGTGGGCGAGGAAAAGCTGAAATCAGGTTGGGCAGCAGGCGGTCGCATTGGCTATATTCCCTTCGCCCAGACCCAGCTTATGGTGTTCGTTTCCGGCGGTTACGCTCAGTCCAAATTCAGCAGCTATGACCTGACGGTGAACCTTGGCGGCGCTCAGACGGCCATCTTCCGAGTCGACTCTTCGACTCGCTCAGGCTGGTTCATCGGCTCCGGTTATGAATACGCGCTGGCTTTCTTCCCCGGTCTCACCTGGAAGACCGAATATCGGTTTGCAGATTTGGGTAAGGAGCGGGACACCGTATTCGCGATTGCTGGCGGCGCGGCAGTTGCCTTCACTGATTCCGAAAAGTTCGTGCACACGGTTCGGAGCGAGCTCGTCTGGCGCTTTAATTTCGGCGGCCTTCGCGGCTACTAACGCGAGACCTCTGACAACTGAAATCGAGCCCCAGGGGTGATCCTGGGGCTTTTTCCGTTGTGCCATGCGCTATTCTTCTTACCGACCCCAGGATTGCATGCATGCCGCCGAAAATCGTGAGTGAGAGCGAAATCCGTCAGCTGCTTCGTGAACATGTCGAGCGCTCGGGCGGGCAATCCGCCTGGTCTCGGAAGGAGCGTGTCTGCCGTACACATTTGAACAGGATGCTATTGGGAAAAAGGGCGGTTAGCGAGAAGGTACTGAGAAAGCTGAAGATCAAAGCATTCTACGTTACGGAGAACGACTAGATCGGCGCATTAGGCATCGGCGAAAATGGCGCCGAGTTACTGCAATACCGCGATCCTGGTGCTACCGCCGCGCGGTTGACCAGCGAGGCATTTTATCGCATGCCGCCATGATGGATCCAGATTCTGAGCCGCGGCGATCATAATCCTGTTTCTTAATTGCGCTCGCCGGTCATCACTTGACTGTCTTGCCATTTCCTCAGCAGCCTGACGCCCGGTAAATCGTGATGTAATCGCGATCCATGAATATCTGTTTTGGCGCCGTCGTCATCGCGCACCACGCCGAAGTGACGCGGTCATTTGCGCCGCAGGGCGATTTCGTGCCGCCAAGGCGTTTGCCAACTTCGCGGGTATGCCCCAAGTATCGAAATTGCTCGCAGAAAACGGAGCTCATGGCAGCATGTCACCAGTGCCAATAGTAGGAAGAAGCAATCATCATACTTCTTGCGCCGCATTTCTGGGTAAAAAAACCTAGAATAAAAGGAGAACGCCCATGAAACACGTGCTCAACCAGGTGCCTACGCTGGTGAATAGACTTACGGCAAATGGGCAAGTCTTCATTGTCGTGTTGCTCGCGACCATCCAAGCAACAGCAGCACTCGCCTTCGTCGTCGTACTGCATCATCTGCTCCGTTGAAGAGACAGGCTCGGCACTGAGATAGTTGGCACTGGGCAGTGCGGGCTCGCTCTTGTTTCCGGTCGGCAAAATTACCGCAGCCGGGATTTTCAGGACCAGCGGGGAAATTCGCGACAACGCGCGGTCAGTAGTTTCTGGGCGCCCATCGATGGCGAGGACCAAGAGGGTTCTTGTCGTTCCAAAGAACAACCTGCCAGTGCCGACGGCACTTGCGGAATTATTCGATTATTCGAATGTGCTGCCCGGTGAGAAGCGGAACAGTAGGTTTCGCTCCTTCGTGAGGTCTTCAATCTATAATACGGCGCCGCCCGTCATCGCTTGCTGAGTTTGCGGAACGCGCGCCTGCGCTGCGATAGGGCACGGTCCTCATAGCGTTCAAAAGAGGAGAGGAGCGCAATCTGGCGCCCGTAGGCAAATAATCGTGTTTCCTCGCAGGTGATTAAGCCGGCCGCCGCTCGCTGACCTTTCTTGAGTAATTCGATTCGTGCCTGCCGGACTCGAACGATTTCCAGCTGAGCTTGCGCCACCGCGGTCGCTGCTTGACGATCGGATTCATGGGGCTCGTCGGGTAGGAAGGCGCTGGTCAAACTGGTGATGTCTTCGGAGCCCGTGGGTTCGCTACCGATCAGAATCGAAAGCCCGTGCCGAAAAGCATTGCGGCGACTGCGCGCTTTGCCTAACGCGGTACGAGGGCCAGTGCTCTTCTGCGCGTTTCGCCGATTCGCAGCAATCTTAGCTTCGGAGGTCATATCGACCAGTCAGCTGGCGTCATGATCCCACCTTGCTTGCTTTAGGTGCCGTTGTCGCTGTGCTGGTGTCCACGTGCGGCAGTTCTTTGGTGCCCTTTAGCTTTGAGGCTTGGGCTTCCGTCCTTTGCCTCTCTCGGTCCAATTCGGCGGCAAGGCCATTGCGCCTTTTGGAGGTCGCCGTGGCCATTCGTTCCGTGTGCTGCTGTACAACAACAGTTGCCGCAAACGCATTTGCTGCAACCGCCTCAACCGCCAGGCCTTGGTCGGCCAATAGCTTTTGGAGTGCCTCGGCATTCTCTGGCGTGAATTCGTTCAAGAGTGCGCGAACCTGCTGCGTCTGCAGCTTCAGCAAACCAAACGATCCGCCTGTTGGCTCGTCTAGTTCCTTGAAGAAACATTGTGGCATCGCGGCTTTCACCATAGCGGCTTTCATTGTCCGCTGACGCATGAGCTCCCATTCAGTGTCCACAAGGTCTTTGACGAGGAGCCATTCTTGTATTGAACCCGGCTCCAGCGCTTCAATCAGGCCGTCCCTGAGTTGGTCATAGACTGTTGCATCCTCCCCAGGGATGAGGGGACGGATTGCGAAAAACTTGCAAATCGCTACGGGTATCTTTCGATCACTCGGCACTAAAAGTTCCCTCCAATAATAAGCTCAAACTTTGATACGCTTCGGTTAGCGTGTTGCCCGCTCAGCCATGAACGGACATATGTTAAGCAAGCGTTAAGCATATTAACTCAATCTATAGTTGTGTAATCTTTCGCAGAACGAAGCCAAAGAGTGTCGTTTTTCCAAGGGTTTGCGAATCCGCTTCATGCCGCTTGCGGAGCCCAAGAGCATCCCGTACCGGGGCATCATCGGGCAAGTTGCATTCAGTTTGACGGCCCAAGAGACTCAGGCTGACACGGTACGAGAACAATTGTGTATCCACACAGGTCGCGAGCAGCGTAACGCCGTGCTATCGGTCCACAGGGTGGTTGGGTTTGATCAATGACCAGTCAAGGGAACACGGCCGGGGGCATGGCCGACCGAGCTTTCAGCAGTGCGGACAATCCGCTTCGAGTCGGTGTCGTCGGTGTCGGCGTCATGGGCAGCAACCATGCGCGCGTGTTCGCCGACCTTCCGGGCGTGAAGCTGGTCGGCATTGCCGATCCCGAGCCGAAGCAGCGCGACTTCGTGGCGAGCGCGCTCGGCTGCAGAGAATTTTCCGACGTCGAGAGCCTGCTGGCCGCCGGTGTCGATGCCGTCACCATCGCCGCGCCGACCCATCTGCATCGCGACATCGCGCTCACCTGCATCGCCAGCGGCGTGCATGTGCTGGTGGAGAAGCCGATCGCATCCTCGGTCGAAGAGGGGCGCGCCATCATCGCCGCGGCGCGGCGGGCCGGCGTTACGTTGATGGTCGGCCATGTCGAACGGTTCAATCCGGCGGTGCAGACCATCAAGGACGCGATCCGGGGCGAGGATATCCTCTCGATCGCCATCACCCGCGTCGGCCCGTTCCCGCCGCGCATGTCGAATGTCGGCGTCGTCATCGATCTCGCGGTGCACGATATCGACCTGATCCGCTGGTTCACCGATTCCGAGATCGTCGAGGTGCAGCCGCAGCTCAAGAGCGCGGTGGCGGAGCGCGAGGACATCGCGCTGCTCCAGTTCCGCACGGCATCGGGCGTGCTCGCGCATATCAACACCAACTGGCTCACGCCGTTCAAGGCGCGCAACGTGACGGTGGCGACGCGCAACAAGTACATCATGGGCGACCTGCTGACGCGCCAGGTCACCGAGTGTTTTGGCTTTCAGCCCGACGGCAGCTATTCGATGCGCCATCTTTCGGTCGGCCATGCCGAGCCGTTGCGCGCGGAGCTGCAGGCCTTCGTCGGCGCGATCTGCGACGGCACCGAGCCGGCGGTCACCGGCGAGGAAGGCGTTGCGGGACTAGAAATCGCCACCCAATGCCTGCAGCGAAGTCCGGCCAAGCCGGCGGCCCAGCGCGGCCCGCGCCGGCTCACCGGTTGATCAGCAACGAGCCGACATGAATCAGCAAGTCCGAATGGACAACAGTCCAATCCCGTTCATTGACGTTGCGGCCCAGCGCCGCCGGCTTGGCCGTGCGATCGACGATGCGATCGCGCGCGTGCTTGGCCATTGCCAGTTCATCCTCGGCCCGGAAGTGCACGCGGTCGAAGCCGATCTTGCGGCGTTCTGCGGCGCCCGTCACGCGATTACCTGCGCCAGCGGCACCGATGCGCTGATGATGCCGCTGATGGCGAAGGGCATCGGCCCCGGCGACGCGGTGTTCACGCCGGCCTTCACGTTCTACGCCACCGCCGAGGTCGCGGCGCTGGTCGGCGCCACCCCGGTGCTGGTGGACGTGGAGGAGGGGAGCTTCAACATCGATCCGAAGAGCCTCGCCCGCGCGATCCCGGTGGCGCGCAAGGCAGGCCTCAAGCCGAAGGCGGTCATCCCCGTCGATCTGTTCGGGCAGCCCGCCGACCATGCCGCGGTCGCCGCCATCGCGGAGGCGGAGAAGCTGTTCGTGATCGACGACGCCGCGCAGGGCTTCGGCGCAAGCTATCGCAACCGCAAGATCGGAACGCTGGGCGACGCCACCGGCACCAGCTTCTTCCCGGCCAAGCCGCTCGGCTGCTACGGCGACGGCGGCGCGGTGTTCACCGACGACGACGAGCTCGCGGAAATCCTGCGGAGCCTGCGCGTGCATGGCGAGGGCCGCGGCAAATACGATTGCGTCCGCATCGGATTGAACGGCCGCTTCGACACCATCCAGGCGGCGGTGCTGATCGAGAAGCTGAAGATCTTCCCCGACGAGATCGCGGCGCGCGCACGCATCGCGGCGCGCTATTCGGCGGCGCTCGCCGACGTCACGACCATCCCGCGCGTCGCCGAAGGCTCGACCTCGGTCTGGGCGCAATACACCATCCGCGTGGCGCCGGATCGGCGCGAGGGCTTCGCCGCCGCGCTGAAGGCGCAGGGCATTCCGACCGCGATCCACTATCCGAAGCCGGTCCACGCCCAGAGCGCCTACCGGCACTACCCGGTCGCCGAGGGCGGGCTGCCGGTCTCGGAGCGCCTCGCCACCGAGGTCATCAGCCTGCCGATGCACGCCTATCTCGAGGAGCCGGTGCAGGACCGCATCATCGCGGCGGTCCGCCGGGCGCTGGGCGGCTAGCCCTCCGATCAAGTTGAGGGCCAAGGGCCGGCACAAAGCCCGCCGCGGCGACTATGATGGCTCCCGATTCTTGATCGGCAGCGCCAAAGCTGCGGCGCCAAGGGGCACCGAGGGTCCATGATCGGACGCATCTTCACGGTCGGCGGCTTCACGCTGCTGTCGCGCATCACCGGCTTTGCGCGCGATATCGTGCTGGCGGCCATCCTCGGCGCCGGCCCGATCGCCGACGCGTTCTTCGTGGCGCTGCGGCTGCCCAATCATTTCCGCGCGATCTTTGCGGAAGGCGCGTTCAACGCGGCGTTCGTGCCCGCCTATGCCCGCATCCGGCAGCAGTCCGGCGCCGACCCCTCGAAGCTGTTCGCCGATCGCATCTTCACGCTGCTGGTCATCGTCCAGGCGGTGCTGCTCGCCGTCGCGCTCATCTTCACGCCGGCGGTGATCTCGGTGCTGGCGCCGGGCTTCAAGGACGACCCTGAGCGCTTCACGCTCGCGGTCGAGCTGACGCGCATCACGTTTCCCTATCTGCTGCTGGTCTCGCTGGTGACGCTCTACGGCGGCATCCTCAATGCGCTCGGCCGTTTTGCGACGGCCGCGGCGGCGCCGATCCTGCTCAACCTCTCGATGATCGCGGCGCTTGCGCTGGCGTTCTTCTTTCCGACCGCGGGCCACGCGGCGGCCTGGGGCGTGTTCATCGCGGGTTGCCTCGAAGTGGCGCTGCTCGTCGTCGACACCAGCCGGCAGGGCGTGCTGCCGGCGTTCCGCTGGCCGCGGCTCGACGAAGAGGTCAAGCTCTTCCTCAAGCGGTTCGGGCCCGCCACCATCGGCTCCGCCGAAACGCAGATCGCGCTGTTCGCCGACACCATCATCGCGAGCTTCCTCGCCGCCGGCGCGCTGTCGGCGCTGTATTACGCCGACCGGCTCAATCAATTGCCGATCGGCGTGATCGGAATTGCGGTCGGCACCGTGCTGCTGCCGGAGATGGCCAACCGGCTGGCGCGCGGCGACGAGACCGGCGCGCGCCATGCCCAGAACCGCGCGATCGAATTCACGCTGCTGCTGTCGATCCCGTGCCTGGTCGCGTTCCTGCTGCTGCCGGACCTGATCATGCGCGCGCTGTTCATGCGCGGCGCCTTCACCGCCGCCGACGCGGCGGCCGCCGGCGCCACGCTGCAGGCCTATGCGATCGGTCTCCTGCCGTTCGTGCTGATGCGCAGCGCTGCGGTCACGTTTCTCTCGCGCGGCGACACCTGGACGCCGGTGAAGGCGCTGTTCTTTGCCGTGCTGGTCAATGTCGCGCTCAAAATCTGGCTCCACGGCGATCACGCGCAGGTCGGCCTCGCCTTTGCGACGTCGATCGGCGGCTGGGTGAACCTCATGCTGCTGATCTGGTTCGCGCGCCGCGCCGGGCTGTTCGCGTTCGACGAGGACGTCGTCCGCTCGGCGATCCGGCTGGCGCTGGCCGGCCTGGTGTTGGCGCTGGTGCTCTGGCTCGCGGACGCGCCGGTGCGGGCGCTGGTGGCGGGGAGGGCGCTTCACAATGAGCTGGCCCTGGCGCTGCTCGCCCTCATCGGCGCCGTCGTCTATGGCGCGATGGTGATGGCGCTGTTCGGCCGCCGCTGGTTCGTCGCGGTTTCGTGGGCCGGCGAAGCGGCCGCCGGACCCGGACCGCCTCCGCCGGACGCGCCGCCTCCGTCTACCGCCGGCCGCGCCGCGCCGACGTTGGGCGCCGCGCGGCCGCCGTGGCCGCCGCCGTGCCGGCGGCGTCGCCGGCACCGCCGCCGAGCGCGGCGTCGCCATCTCGATCGCCCGACCGGATCGACCAGCCCGGCGCCGAACTGGTTCGCCGGTCCGAGCCGCTTCGCGCTGGCGGTGAGGATCTTGCGGACGTCGGCCGGGCGTGAGCTTGGCATTGCGCTCCAGCATCAGCGCCACCACGCCGCTGATATGAGCGGTCGCGACCGAGGTTCCGGTCGTGACCTGGTATTCGCCGGCCGGCGCCGGCACCAGGATGTCCACGCCCGGCGCCGAGATCGCGAGATGGTTGCCGCGGTTGGCGCCGGTGAACAGCCGGTCGTCCATGTCGGTGGCGGTGACCGCGATCACGTGCGGATCGGCCGCCGGGTAGAGCGCCGGCGCGCGCGGCCCGGCATTGCCGGCGGCCGCGATCAGCACCACGCCCTTGTCGTAGGCCGCCTTGAGCGCGCGCTCGAGCGAGGGGTCGCGCGGCCCGGCGAAGCTCATATTGATGATGCGGACGTTGTTGGCGACCGCCCAGTCGATGCCGCGCAGGATGTGTAGGTCGTGCTCTCGGGGTTGGCGTCGCGGGTCGAGAAGGCGCGGATCGCGAGGATGCGCGCGCCGGGCGCGACGCCGAGCAGCTTCTGGTGCGACACGATCGCGCCGGCCATGCCGGTGCCGTGCGCATGCGGACTGTCCTCGACGCCGGTCGCGTCATAGCGGTTGGCGATGGTGCCGGTGAGATCGGGGTGCGCGCCGTCGATCTCGGAGTCGATCACCGCGATCGGCATGCCGTTGCCCGTGACCATGCGGTGCGCGCGCAGCAGGCGCAGCTTCTCGGGCATGTACTGGCCGGGATCGCCCTGCTGCGACGTCGCCGACTGCACCGACGTCTCCGGCAGCGCGTAGATGTAGTTGGCCTGCGCGGCGGCGATGATCTGGTGCGCGGCGAGCGCGCTGATCACGGCGCGATCGGTCTGGTTGCTGGCGTGGCGCATCCGGAAGGCGGCGTTGCCGCCCTGCCTGAGGCACTGCGAGGCGAGCATCGTGAGGTTGTGCTGCTTCAGGATCGCGTTCCAGCACCGCCTGCGGCACGTTGCACGGCATCTGCAGCACCACCTCGTTGTGACGAGGCGGGTCTCGTCCGGCGGCGGCAGATAGAAGTAGCGGTTCTCGCCGACATCGAGCCGGATCGGATCGCTGCCCGGTAGCGTGCCGGTCGGTCTGGCGCTCCGCCTGCTGCCCCTGCTGTTGCTGTTGTTGCTGCTGCTGTCTGCTGCTGCACGAACTGCGTCATGTTCGGTACCGGATCGCTCGACGGCGTCAGCGCTGAGCGTGCTTGGCATTGATCTGCTGATCGGGCGGCGGCAGGAACGGCGGTGGTTCGTTGACGACGCCGACCGGCGGGATGACCGGCGGCAGCGGGGTCGGTGTTCTGGTGTGCTGGGCGCGATGTTGCACGAGGAAGGGATAGGAGTCGTGCTCCCAGACCGGCGGGTCGAAGCCGGGCGGCAGCCCGCCGGCGAGCACGGCCGTGTTCATGCCGGTGCCGCCCGCGCTGGTAGTCATGGCGGTGGTCTGCATGTCCCAGTACGAATTGGTGGCGGTGCCGGTCGGCAGGTTGGCGCCGGGCGCTCCGAGACCGAAATCCGGAAGCGTGATCGTTGGGCTTCTTCGGCGACCAGGCCGCCGAGCGTGCTGCCGGTGCCGCCTTGCACGCGCCCGACGCCGTAGACCTGGTCCAGCTATCCGAGATTGAGCGCGGCGAAGCTGCGGCGATCGCGGCGTTGCCGCCGGTCACCGGACCCGAGCGCGTAGGATTGCGTGATCAAGCCGGGAACGCTCGACGCCGAGGCTTGCGCGCTGTCGCCGAACTCACCGCTGACATCGACGCCGAGATTGGCGCCGACGAAGCCGCCGACGAAGCTGTTGGCGCCGCCGGTCGACGGCGCCGTTGGCATAAGCCTGGTTGATCTCGCCGAAATTGAAGCCGACAAAGCCGCCGACGAAGCTGTTGTCGCCGACGGAGACGTTGCCGGTCGCGAAAGACAGGTCGATCTTGCCGATTTGAATCCCACGAAGCCGCCCGCGATCGCGAACGCCGCGTTGGTAGTGACGTTTCCGGTCGCGTGCGAGTTGGTGATGGTGCCGAGATTGCCGCCGGTGAACCCGCCGAGCATCGCCAGCGATGCTCCGTTCGCGGTGACGTTTCCGGTCGCGTACGAATTGATGATGCTGCCAAGGCTGAAGCCGGCAAATCCGCCGCCTGTGACGTCGCCGTTGGTGGTCGTCACATTGCCAGTCGCGTAAGAGCCGGAGATGTTGCCGTCATTGGAGGCGACAAATCCGCCGACGACCACGTCGGTGGCGCCGGTGTTGGCCACCGCCACGTTTCCGGTTGCGTAGGAGTTGCTGACGGTGGCGCTGTTGTCGCCAACGAGACCGCCCGCATTGAGGCTGCCGGTGCCGCCGACCGCGCCGGTGGCGTGTGAGCCGGTGATTGTGCCGCCGGAGAAGTTGTTGCCGACCAGACCGCCGACGCTGCCGCGGCCGTTGCCGGTCACGGCGCCGGTGGCGTAGGAATTGGTGATGGCGGCGAAGTTCCCGCCCACGAGGCCGCCGAGCTGAACCGAGTTGGTGCCGCTGACCGCGCCGGTAGCGTAGGAATCGACGATCTGTCCGCCTTCATTGTTGAGGCCGGCGAGCCCGCCGACGATGGCGGACAGGAAGCTCTCAGGCGAACCGACGCCGCTGGCATTGCCGCTCGCATGCGCGCCCGAGATCAGGCCAGTGTTGAAGCCGACCAGGCCGCCGACCGCGCTGCTGAAGAAAGCTCCGGTCGAGGTCGAGGCGACGGTGGCGGAGGCGAATGAATTCGTCACCGAGCCGTCGTTCTGGCCGACCAGTCCGCCGACGAAGCTGTAGGCGCCGCCGGTGACGCTGCCCGATGCGTTCGACGAGCTGATGGTCGATCCCGCAATATTGAATCCGACCAGGCCGCCGGCGAAGTTGGTTCCGCCATAGCAATCGCCAGCGCAGCCGTTGCCAAGGGTGACGTCCACTGCCGCTGAAGAGTTCGTGATGGTGCCGGACATGTTCGGCTCGCCGAAGATGCCGTTCTGTCCGACCAGCCCGCCGGCAATGACGCCGGTCAGGTTAATGGGTTCGCCATCGTCGGTCGGTACGCCACTAACGGTTCCGGTCACATGAACGTTGGCGATCGTGCCCGCATTCCGCCCGGCGAGCGCGCCGACGAATTGTTGTCCGTAGTAGTAGGCGTTCGGGTCGGCGGTGATACTGACGTTGCTGAGCGTGAAATTCTGAACCAGGCCGCCGGGTCCGATCGCTGCGAACAATCCGATGCTGTTGCGCCCGTCGGTTGGCGCGATCCTCAATCCGTCGATGGTGTAGCCGTTGCCTTCGAACCGGCCGGTGTAGGGGCGGTCGGCCGATCCGATCGTAATGAAACCCTGCGGCCGGCCCGCCCAGATGTCGGACGGATTGGCGAGCGCCGCGCCGAGATTGATGTTGGCCGTCAGCTCGTACGGAGCGTTCGGCACAATGTTGTGGAAGTGCTGCATCAGCTGCAGCTGATGCGCGTTGCCGATGGATAGCGCGAACCGCGGTCCGCCGGAGAACGATTGTTCGCCGACCAAGAACGGTCTGGTCTGCCCGTCGATCATGAACCAGCCGCCCTGATCGTCATCGTCAAACGGAAGCCTTGGTAACTGGACCGCTGCAGGACGGCTCGTCGTCGACAGGCCAACGCCGCCTGCGCTGTTCTGCTGCTTCGTGGTTTCGATGTCCCAGTAGGAGCTGACCACGCTGCCGGCGCCAGTACTCTGGCCGACAAGGCCGCCGGTGATGCCGGGTCCTGACACCGCGCCGCTGGCGTAGGATTGGTTGATCCCCCCGGCGAAGGGGCCGGGACCTTCGTTAATGATCGTGCAGCAAGTATTGATTCCAACCAGGCCGCCAGCGGGATTGACCGAGAAGCTGGTCACCGACCCAATGGCGTAAGATTCGTCGATAGAGCCGCTGTTGAGTCCGACCAGACCGCCCACGCTTAACGCGTCGGCGCCGCCGCGCACCACGACATTTGTGTGCGCGCCTTGAACGAAACCGTAACTCTCGCCGACCAGTCCCCCGACATGACCCGAGCCGTTGCCTGTGACGGAGCCCGTCGCGGTGACCCCAGAAACAATCCCGCCAGGTGCGAATGGGCCGCCGTCGAGGCGTCCCGCGATCGCGCCGACGGAGCCCGAGTTTGCGGTGATGTCGACATTCGTAAGGTTCAAATCGCGGACGCTTCCGATGATACAAGCTACTTCGCACGCCCGCTGGGCGCCAATGACACCGAACAGCCCAACGTAGGGTGATGATGAATTGATGGTCAGCCGGTCGATCGTGCGGCCGTCGCCGTTTAGGGTCCCGACGAATGGCGTCTCGGCGTTGCCGATCGGAATAAAGCCGGCGCCGTTATTCCAGGTTGCGGTCGCGCTCGCATCGATATTGCGGCCGAGTGCGAAGCTACCGGAAAGGTTCTGACTGACGTTCTGCAGGTCGGTGGCGCTGTTGACCAGCATGTACGAACTGACAAACGCCGTCGGCCCTGCAGAAACAACCTTCGTGCTGTAATCGGTCGGCGAATTGTAACTCGCCGGATTGTAGAAGATGTTCACCCCGCCCCCGCCTGAGGGCCGAACGAAATCCTGCTATTGCCGTTGAAGATGACCGTTCCGACACCGGTGCCAGTGTTGTCGGCGCGCAGCGTGATCTGCGTGAAGCCGGGCCCGTTGTAGCCAATGGTCACGCCATTGGCGATCGAGATGTTGCGGAACGCGCTCAGGTACAAGTTGTTGCTGGCGCTCCATGAGAAGCTGGAGTTCACATTGATGTCGCCGGCGCCGGTACCTGCAACCGTGCCGGTGGTGACATAGACATCGCCGTTGGCGAGCGCGGCCTGCAAGGTCGCAACGGTCAGCACGGATCCGCCAGGGGGCGGCGTCGGCTCATAGATCGCGATGCCGTCGAGCGAGCCCGAGCTGTCGATATTGTCCGGCCCGCCATTCACGATCGTGATGTTGCGCGGATCGAGCAGCAGCGTGCCGTTCTGGCCGTTCGGCGCGCGCATGTCGACCGTGCCGGTGTAGCCAGCGTTCTGCTTGCCCGACACTTCGACGAAGCCGCCGTCGCCGCCCTCGGCGCCGCCGCGGGCGAGGATCGTGCCGGCGAAGGTCGTCAGCTTGTCCGACCACAGCATCACCTTGCCGCCGTTGCCGCTCTCGGTCGCCGAGGCATTGATGGTCGTCGCGCTGTCGACCGTGACGGTCGCCGCATTCGGGATCGCGTGGCCTTCGAGCCGCGCGCTCGGATTGTTGACGAGGCTCGTGTCGGGATTGCCGCCGCCCCAGTCGCCGCCGATCAGGATGTTGCCGCCGCCGGCCGCCCGGAGACGTCGATGCGTCGCCGCCGCGAACTCGATGTTCTCGCCGGTGACTGCGACGGTGCCGCCCTTCGCGCCCTTGTCCTTGCCGGTGGCGCGTGACCTTGCCGGAGATCCTGACGGTCTGCTTCGGCAGGCCCGCGGCTTGGTCGACGCGGTCGCGCCGCCCAGCACGATCTTGCCGCTGCGCGTGCCGATCGTGTTGGCTTCGATCACGCCGCGGTTGTTGATGACCGAATCGACGACCTGGCGCGCCGCCGCGGCGGTGAGTTCCACGCGGCCGCCGTTGCGCCGAGCCGGCCCTCGTTCTCACCAGCGACGACAGCGGCTTGCCGGTCTGCACGTCGCGCACCTTGCCCGGCGATCTCGTCGCCGACCGCCAGCTGGATCAGCTTGTCGCCGTACATATCGAGGGTGAAGCTTTGCCGGAGGCGAGCGCCACGGTGCCGAGCGTGCGCCGTGATGGTGCCGGTGTTGCGCACGCCGGGCGCGACCAGCGCGGCGAAGCCGTAGCTCGTGCGCCGTGATGGTGCCGCGATTGACGATCGAGGCGTCGGGACGGCCCGGGATGTTGAAATTCGTCCGGCCGGCCATGAAGTCTTCGTTGCGGATGTCGTTCGTGATGGCGAGGAAGCCGGCGGTGTTGACCACCGCGTTGGGCCCGAACAGCATGCCGTCGCGGTTGATCATGAAGACGCGGCCGTTGGCGGTCAGCGTGCCGTCGATCTCGACGGGCCGAGCCCGCCGGTGACGCGGTTGAGCGCGACCGAGGAGGAGTCCGGCTGATTGAAGGTCGCCGAGCTCGCCGGTCGCCGATGTTGAACGTGTTCCAGTTGATGATGGCGCGGTTGCTGGACTGGTTGACGATGACGGTTGGTGCCCGCGCCGCTGACCGTCGCGGTGCCGCCGACGACGTTGGCGCCGTCGGGCGCCGCCGCCGGGCGCCAGCGCCGAGCGCGAGCAGCGCCGTCGATGGTCAGGAGCAGGGTGCGGAGGCGCGCAGACATCGCTGCGTCCCTCAATATCGTCCGGTTGCGATGAAGAAAAAGCGCCAGTCGTCGCGTATGCCGGCCACACCCTTGGCGGCCGATAAATCGACCGTCAGATCAGGCTGCAGACCGAGGCGGAAGCCCCCTCCAACCGAAGCGCCATCCACGTTCTCAGGTGTTCCGGCAACTGGGGCAAGATTATGAAGCCAGCCACGGTCGGCGTAGCGCATAAAGCTGTAGCTGCGAAACAGGCTTGCAGGCTGTGGGGGATGTCGTAGCGCAGCTCCGCCAGCACCATCGACGCAGCTGTCGCCCGACCAGCTCGGAGGGGTCGTAGGCGCGCCCGAAGGGCGGCCGCCGTAGCCGCACAGCTCGGGCGACAGGAGCGGAGTCCAGGCCCACTGGGTATAGGCCGGCGAGCAGTATCGAGAAGTTGCCCGACCAGCGGCTGCAGGCGGCTGACGGTCGCCTCGAACTTGGTGAAGTCGAGCCGCCCGTTGGCCCGCGACAGGCTGACGGGTTGCCGGTGACCGGTGCCGCCGAGCCCCTGATGCCCTGGCTGAGGATGAGGTTGACCTGGTTGATGCCGCGCAGCGGGTCGGCGAAGTCGGCGTCCGCCTTCAGCCGGACGCCGCGCATCCGGTCGAGCGTGTTGAGCGGAGTTCGAAGATGTCGCTGCGGTCGTCGCTGATGAAGAACAGCGCCGTGCCGATCAGGTTGCGTCTCGCGCGACCGGATGAACGGGTAGCTGCAGGCCGGCTCTCGACAGATCGCCGCGGGTCTTGTATTGCAGCAGCTCGCAGCTCGCGCGTGCCGGGCCGGCCGCGGCTGTAGCTGTTGTTGGCGAAGAGCGTCAGGCCTTCGCTGGTGAGGACCTGCCGATAGTTCGCCAGCACGTATTGCAGCTCGCTCAACTGGAATGGCGCCCGCGTAGCTGAGGGTCCAGGCCTCGTGCATGCGCGCCGAGATTGTTGACGCGTGACGCTGGTGAATTACTGCTCGGGCCCGCGCGCCTTGGTGCCGCGGTTGTCGACGCGGGCGAGCAAGTCGAGCGGCTTCTCGATGACCTCGACCACCAGGGTGGCGGCGGCCAGCTGGGTCGCCGACGGCCTGCAGGTTGTTCTTGAACTTGAAGCCCGGCAGGTCGCCGCGCAGCAGCAGGTAGCGCTCGAGCGTCCTGATGTTGATCGGGCGCTCGGCGACGATCTTGCGCCGCGTAGTCGGAGAAGAAATCGCGATAGCTCGACAGCGCGCGCGGCCACTCGACGCGGTCGATATAGCCCTCGACGACCTGGATGTGCATGACCGCGCCGCCGGGCTCAGTTCCTGCGGCGGCACGATCGCGCGCGAGAGCACGTAGCCGTCGCTGCCGTATCTCGCCGTGATGCGCTGGGCGAGGTCGTAGACCGCCGTGAGCGGGACCTTGTGTCCGACGAGGTCCTGCGTAAAGCGGTGCGAGCTCGTCCGCGCTGTAGACCGTCACCGCCGGTGATGCGCACGCCGCGCACGATCAGCATGACATTTCGGCGCCCGGCGGCGCGACCGTGCTCGGCAGGGTGATGACAGCGCCGCCCGGCTGCGACAGCGGCGCGCGGGGTTGCTGGAATTGTTCGCGCGCCCGGCCCGGGAGCTCGCTGGCAGGAATCTGTGCGGCGGCCGGCTGCGGTAAGGCAAGCACGACCAGCGCCGCGAAAAAGCAGCTCAGCCAGTGGGGAGACATCCCCCACCCCCCACAAATGACTATTGTTAAGCAACGGACTTTGCTTGCGATTTTATGCTGGTGCCGCAGTTCAGACGCAATCGCTGCCGTGGTATGTATTGCCGGGATGTGCCTATTCCACCACACCTCCCAGGTCGCCCTTAATCTATTGAATTTGCATCGATATTTTGATGGCCAGAACGGTGCGGTCGACGGCGCGGGACGGCCGGGGCGTGCGCCCTGAGTCTAACACCTTGGTTAATCACGAAGCTGCGATGGCCGCTCGGGCCCGAGTGGCTATATGGTGCAATGCCGCAAAGGCAAATTCACGTGTCCAGCCCAATGATGATTCGATCCCGTTTCGCCGCCTTAGCCCTGATTCTGGCCCCTGCGCTCGCCGCCTGCGGCGACAGCCAGCGCGCGCAGCCTGCGCCGCCGCCACCGACGGTGACGGTGGCAACCCCGGGCCAGCGCAACATCGTCGACTACGATGAGTATGTCGGCCGCTTTGTGGCAGTCGATTCGGTCGAGGTGCGCGCGCGCGTGTCGGGCTACCTCGACGGCGTGCATTTCAATGACGGCCAGATCGTCAAGCAGGGCGAGCTTCTGTTCACGATCGACAAGCGGCCGTTCCAGAACGCGCTCGACCAGGCGCGCGCCAATCTCGAGCTTGCGCGCTCGAACTTGATCTTCACCGAGGCCGACCTTGGGCGCGGCAAGCAGTTGCTGCGCGACAAGACCATCGCCGAGCAGGTGTACGAGCAGCGCGCGCAGGCCAAGCGCAATGCCGAGGCGTCGGTGCAGGCCAACGAGGCGGCCGTGCGCCAGGCCGAACTCGATCTGCAGTTCACCGAATTGCGCGCACCGGTGACCGGCCGCATCGGCGACCGCCGGGTATCGCCCGGCAATCTCATCACCGGTGGCACCACCGGCAACCACGATGCTCGCCACCATCGTGTCGCTGGATCCCATCCGCTTCGAGTTCACGTTCGACGAGGCGGCCTATCTTCGCTACGAGCGGTTTTCGAGCAGCGGCCGGAAGTCACCGGCCGCGGGGGCAGCGTCATCGTCTCGCTGCGACTGATCGACGAGGCCGACTTCGTTCACCGTGGCTACATGGATTTCGTCGACAACGTCATCGACAAGGCGTCAGGCACGATCCGCGGCCGCGCGGTGTTCTCGAATGCCGACGAAGTGTTCACGCCCGGCATGTTCGGGCGCGTGCGGGTGCCGGGCTCGCCCGCCTATCCGGCGCTGGTGATCCCGGATGCCGCCATCGCCAGCGAGCAAGCGCGCAAATTCGTGCTGGTGGTGGACAAGGATAACACCGCCCAGCAGCGCTATGTCACGCTCGGTCAGCTCGTCGACAAGCTGCGCGTGGTCAAGGACGGGCTCAACCCTGATGACCGCATTATCGTAAACGGACTGATGCGAGCGCGGGCCGGCACCAAGGTTACGCCGGAAGATCAGGCGGCGGCGAGCGCGACGCCGGCGACGACGAAGTAACTTAAG
Organism: uncultured Alphaproteobacteria bacterium; assembly: GCA_963785745.1. Taxonomy (GTDB): domain Bacteria; phylum Pseudomonadota; class Alphaproteobacteria; order Rhizobiales; family Xanthobacteraceae; genus VAZQ01. The sequence continues at coordinate 338,695 of CAWAWR010000019.1, read as the reverse complement.
TAAACGGGGCGCGGATGCGTTTATCGCATTTCTTCATCGACCGGCCGATCTTTGCTTGCGTGGTTTCGATCACGTTCGTGATCCTTGGGGCGGTCTCGTTCTTCCGCCTGCCGATCGCGCAGTATCCCGAAATCGCGCCGCCGATCATCAACGTCACCGGCCAGTATCCCGGCGCCAGTGCGGAAATCGTCGCGTCGACCGTGGTCGCGCCGATCGAGGACCAGATCAACGGCGTCGAGAACATGCTCTACGTGTCCTCGAACGCGACCGCCGACGGGCGCTTCAGCATCTCCGTCACTTTCGACCTCGGCACCAATCTCGACATCGCGCAGGTGCAGGTCCAGAACCGGGTCTCTATCGCGCAGCCGCGTCTGCCCGCCGATGTCCGCAATATCGGCGTCACGGTGAGCAAGAGCTCGCCCGATCTGATGATGGTGGTGCATCTCTATTCGCCGGACCGTTCGCGCGACACGCTGTTCATCTCCAATTTCGTGACATTGGAGATCAAGGACCCGTTGGCCCGCATCAACGGCGTCGGCTCGCTCACGGTGTTCGGCAGCCGCGACTATTCCATGCGCGTCTGGCTCGACCCGCAGCGGCTGCAATCGCTCGGGCTCACCGCCGCCGACGTGACGCAGGCGCTGGCCGGGCAGAACGTGCAGGTCGCGTCCGGCGTGCTCAATCAGCCGCCGGTCTCCCAGCCCGGCGCCTTCCAGATCGCCGTTCAGACGCAGGGCCGCCTCAGCGACGTCGAGGAGTTCGGCAACATCACCGTCAAGCAGACCGAGAATGCGGTCGTGCGGTTGCGCGACGTCGCCAGGATCGAGCTCGCGGCGGTCGACTATTCGTCGAATTCCTATCTCGATCTCGATCCCGCCGTGGCGATCGCCGTGTTCCAACGGCCGGGATCAAATGCGCTGTCCACGGCGCAGGAGATCCGCGCCACGATGGCGCAGCTCGCGCCCCGGCTGCCGCCCGGCGTCAAGTACACCATCGTTTACGACCCGACGCAGTTCATCCAGGAGTTGGTGAACGCGGTGCAGGAGACGATCCTCGAAGCGATCCTGCTGGTCGTCATCGTGGTGATCATCTTCCTGCAGACCTGGCGCGCCGCGGTGATCCCGCTGGTTGCCATCCCGATCTCGCTGATCGGGACGTTCTTTGTCATGGCGATGTTCGGCTTCACGCTGAACAACCTGACCCTGTTCGGGTTGGTTCTTGCCGTCGGCATTGTGGTCGACGACGCCATCGTCGTGGTGGAGAACGTCGAGCGCAACATCGAGGCCGGACTCCGCCCGCGCGAGGCCGCCATCAAGAGCATGGACGAGGTCGGCGGCGCGCTGATCGCGATCGCGCTCGTCCTGTGCGCCGTGTTCATTCCGGCCGCGTTCATTACCGGCATCTCCGGCCAGTTCTACCGGCAGTTCGCGCTGACCATCGCCGCTGCGACCGTGATCTCGCTGATCGTGTCGCTGACCTTGTCGCCGGCGCTCGCCGCGATGCTGCTCAAGCCTAAGGAGCAACGCGCACCGCGCGCCTGGGAGCGTCCGATCCGCGGCTTCTACCGGATCTTCAATCGCGGCTTCGACGCGCTGTCGCACGGCTATAGCTGGATCGCCGCCCGCGTCGTGCGTTTTGCCGTCCTGCTGCTGGTTGTCTATGTCGGCATCATCGCCTTCGGCCTCAACGAATTCCGCAAGACCCCGACCGGCTTCATTCCCGCTGTCGACCGCGCCTTCCTGATCATCGTGACGCAATTGCCGCCAGGCGCTGCGCTCCAGCGTACCGACGACGTCAACCGTCGCGCCGTCGAGCTCGCGCTCAAGACGCCCGGCATCTCGAGCGCGGTGAACATCGTCGGCTTCTCCGGTGCGACCTTCACCAATGCGCCGAACTCCGGCGCGATCTTCGTTGTGCTCGACTCGTTCCAGAAGCGCGGCCGCGATCCCGCGCTCTCGGCCAACGGCATCATCAAGGAGCTCTACGGCCGGCTCTCCGTCATTCAGGAGGCGCAGGTCTTCGTGGTTGCGCCGCCGCCGGTGCAAGGCATCGGCAATGCCGGTGGATTCCGCATGATGATCGAGGACCGCGCCGGGCGCGGGTCGGAGGCGCTGCAGCGCGCCGCCTTTGCGATGATGGGCGCGGCCGCAAAGAATCCGCAGCTCTCGCAGGTGTTCTCGTTCTTCGAAACCTCGACGCCGCAGCTCTATCTCGACATCGACCGCACCAAGGCGCAGTTGCTCGGGGTGCGCGTGCCCGACGTCTTTGCCGCGCTGCAGATTTATATTGGCTCGTCCTACGTCAACGACTTCAATCTGTTCGGCCGCACCTATCGCGTGACCGCGCAGGCCGACAGCGCCTTCCGGCTCGAGCCGAGCGACGTGTTGAAGATCCGCGTGCGCAATGACCAGGGCCAGACCGTGCCGCTGGCGTCGTTCACGACCGTGCGCGACGTGTCGGGGCCGTATCGCGTGCCGCGCTACAACCTCTATCCCGCCGCCGAGCTCGACGGCGCCGCCGCGCCCGGCTACTCGCTCGGGCAGGCGATCCAGGCCATGGAGCAGATCGCCCGCACTTCGCTGCCCGACGGCTTCGCCTATGAATGGACGACGCTCGCCTATCAGCAGCTCAAGGCCGGCAACACCGCGATCTTCGCCTTCCTGCTAGCGGTGGTATTCGTATTCCTGGTGCTCGCCGCGCAATACGAAAGCCTGACGCTGCCGCTGGCGGTGATCCTGATCGTGCCGATGTGCCTCGTCGCGTCGATCGTCGGCGTGGTGCTGCGCGGACAGGACAACAACATCCTGACGCAAGTCGGATTCGTGGTGCTGATCGGATTGGCCGCGAAGAACGCGATTTTGATCGTCGAGTTCGCCAAGCAGCTTGAGGACCAGGGTCGCACGCGCTTCGAGGCGGCGGTGGAAGCCGCGCATCTGCGGCTGCGCCCGATCCTGATGACGTCGTTCGCCTTCATCTTCGGCGTGCTGCCCTTGGTGTGGGCGGTCGGCGCCGGCGCGGAGTTGCGCCAGACGCTCGGCACGGCGGTGTTCTCAGGAATGATCGGCGTGACGTTCTTCGGCCTGATCTTTACGCCAGCGTTCTACGTGATCTGCCGCTGGATCGCGCTGCGTACGCAGCGCCGGAGGGCCGCGTCGACGCAGGACCAGCCGGCGGAGTAGGGCGACGGCCGGAGGAACTTGCTGCACGTGATTAGCGAGCCAAATGGCAGGTCTCACGCTGTTAGCGGCGAGCATTAAGATTAAGACGAAGATTGCCTACCGGCGACGCATTCACGTTCCATAGTCGCCATGGGCCTGCGCCGCCACGGTGTCAGTGGACGGAAATGTACACCCTTACCGGCCACTGGTGAGCGGTCGCAGGTCCACCCCGCCAGACCGCAGCGTCCCTGACACGCGTCGTGTCGTGCCGGCTCATCACCGCCTTCGTTCGTCTCCGCCGTGATGGAGTCACCGCGCGATATTGCGCGGCGATGTTACGCGGATGTCCTTACGGCGGATCGACGCGGCGATTTCCGCCTCTCTCGCCGTGCCCCAGACCTCACTGACGCTCTCACCGTCGTCGAAGATGGTCAGGATTCCGTAGAGGCCGTACGCCTCCTCCCAAGGAATGACCGTGACGGCGAGTAACTCAGGTTTTCGCTTGCGCATGACAGCTCCTCAGCACCTCTTGTGCTGGCAGGAACGCGCAACAGTGCGGGAAGTTTCATCGCGCGGAACTTGACCCGCATGTGGACGTTGTCACCGCAACATATGACAGGAGACAACACGATGAGTTTCGGCAAAGGCGCGCTGCTTTGGCTGATCGGAATCCCGCTTCCGATCATTCTGCTCCTTGCTTTGTTTTGGCGGTAGTGCCGCCGCGCAAGCTCCCACTGATACGCACTGGCGGCATGAAGAGCCCCGGCCTGTCACGGCCGGGGTATCTTCTGTGACGGCCTACGATTGCGTGTGCGTTGCGGGCGCCTCGCGCGGAGGGTTCAGTGCAACGGCGCGCATGGCGTCCTGATCATCCGTTTGGATGATTACAAGGACGCAACGGGTGTGCTGCTTTGTGCCGGTCTGCAACGCAGACATCTAGCGTGGAAAACTTACGGCCCCTGTCTCCTTCAAGAGGCAGGGCCGATTTTCAAGAACCGTGACCACGGCGGCGAGCGGTCTGGCCCGTTCAGTCACTGGAACCTTTCGGGCGCTTCAGAGTTCCATCGCGGAATGGAATGGAGGGCGCCATGATCAAGCTACCGGACAAGATGCTGCGCGACGAGGCTGAAATGCGGGCGTTCTATCAGAGCGTCGGTATCAGCCCCGAAACCATCGAGCTTGCGATTGTGGCGAGGCGCCACAAGCCCGCGGCCGAGGAAGCGCCGCCAGCACCCCCGCCGAAAGGCAGGCGCAAGACCGCTGCGTCCCCGAAGTGAGCGCTGGCTGATCTCTGTCCGTTGGCGCTGAAGGCGCCGGCACGCGGTCTGCTATCCACCGCAATCAAATTGTCGCGGTGATCCCGAACGATTTTTGCTCTTCGTCTCCTCGCAAGCGCCTGTCGGCGCTCCGCCCCCTAGCCAATAGCTAATTGAAATCGCCCGTATATTTGAACCACACGAAATTCAACCCCGGCTTCGTCCCCGGTGCGCAAGCCGGTGTCCCGGCGGTGAATTCAGCCGCGCCGATGCTGCGCTTCGCCATGACAGCGGGCCGCCCCTTAACCCAGGTTATTGAACGGGCATTGCTGATTGTGATTGTTTGCGCGGCTCGTTGGCACCCCATACCCCCAACGGGCAGACACACACACACACCACTAGACGGCCCCGCGAATGGGGCCGTTCTTCTTTGCGACCATGAAACCTACGGATAACCCGTAAATACCTTCGGACACTTGGTCTACGTCGCCACTGTGCGGGATGATGAGGGCTTCCGGCCCCCAAAGGGCTGCGACAGCGCCCTTGGGTTCGCAAGTGTGGCGAGCGCCCGTCATGATCTCTATCGTTGATGATGACCCCCTCGTAAGAAGCGCAACTGTAGACCTACTCAATTCGTTGGGACACTCAGCTATCGCTTTCAATTCAGCCGAAGAATTTCTCGCCTCGGGCCTGCTTAACGGCACGACATGCCTCATCTTGGACATCCACCTGCCGGGCCTAAGCGGGCTGGAATTGCAGACCCACCTGCTTCGCAATGGTTCGCATCCCCCCATCGTTTTCATTACAGCCTTTGCAGACCCGCACTGTCGAGAACGCGCACTCAACGCTGGAGCCGTGGCTTTTCTAACCAAGCCCTACAAGGAAAATGAATTCCTGGGTGCTCTTAAAACCGCGTTGTTCCATGCACAATCGCGATAGCTCGTTGTTCCATGCACAATCTGAGATAGCACGCCCTGCCCTGGGTGATATGATTGCGCCAGCCCGGATCGACAATCCGAGGTTGGGAGTTATTTTTGACCGCCGTTGAGCAGCACGTCGTTAATCTGGAAGAGCAGCTTATCACCACGCGAGACACGGCCGAGCGGCATCGATTGCTGCAATCTTTCATCAAAGAGTTAGTTAGATTTCAAAAACACCCCGAATTTTCCAGCGTCGTCGAACGTCGCATAGAAAAAAATAACGAACGTTATGATCAGCAGAAAGAACTGCTCGCTCGTCTGAAATATGAGCGGCGGAAAGAACTGGTCGCTCTGAAAGATGAGGGGCCTGAAATCACGGACGCTTATTTCCTGGCTGTCACTATAAAAACGATGTTGGCGCTTTACGATTACCACCGCGCGCTGACACGCAAAATCCTGGTGTTCGTCGTTCCGCAACCGACCTAAGGCCGGCACCGCACTGGCTGCCAGCGGCCGACCTGCGGCAGGTCTAGCGATCATGGCGAATGGCGCGCCGCTCAATCTTTGAAATAGAGTGGCTCCCGCTCGGGGGGAACGGGAGCCACCGTCTGCAACGGGATGGGTTGCAGACGTGTCTGCACGGGGGGCTGGGGGGCTTGGGTGCAGACACCCCCGACGTGACCACGGCGGATCGGAGCCAGCAATGAGCCATTAGGTTCTTTGGATTATACCAAGAGCGAAAAACCAACCTACGGATAACCGCGGATACGTTCGCACGCTTGGCCCACGCTGCCACTGTGCTGGATGGTGATCCGGAACATCCCCCTTGGGGTCGTACCTGGCGGCCCCGTCGGACACTGCTTTTCACCGGCGGGGCCGTCAGCGCCATCGCGTCCGGGTTATTTGCGCCGCGCGGATACGCGGCATAGAAACCCCGCGGCAGGGGGAAGCCGCGGGCCGGTGTCGGGGATTGCTACGCCACAACAAGGAAGGTCACACCCACAACACGGGGAAACCTTCCATGCACATCAGGCGCACCACCTATTTCAAACTCGGCCAGGCGATCTCGCTGCCGTTCATCGCCTGCATCGCCGACCAGCACCCCGCGAAGCCATCAACGGCGCACCGCCAGCGGCACCACCAACGCCGCCGAAGAAATCGCGCGGCCCGCGCATGACCGAAAACTTATCCGCAAGGCGCTCGGTCGCGACCCTAAGCAGCTGACGAAGGCGCACGACAAGATCAAATTTGAAGCGACGATGAAGCGAGTGACGCGCGGCGAGGCGTGACGGTGCGCACAACCTCCGATGCGTCCGCACCGGCGGTCAATTGCCGCTGACCACCGCGCGCAGCGTATGCAACGACGCTGACGACCGTTCAATTTCGATCTTGTCCAACCGCTCGCGCAGTTCGGTCACCGCAGCGCGGAGCTCGTCAACCGCCTTCCGGCTTGCCTGTCGTTCGTTGTGGATGGCGTCCGCAACCGCGTGCAGCAGGTTTCGTTCGCTCGCCTTGCGGTCGGCCCGGATGCGCCGATCGATAAACGCGGCCCAATCGCTTGTCATGGCTGACCCGTCCCGTTGTGGCTTGCGGTCCTGTGCACCTCGCGAGGTGATTTCGGCCGCGCGCTCGCTCTCGCGTTTCGCCTCGCTGCGCTCGCGGCACCACTGCAGCACTTCATCGCGTTGGATCGCCGCCCGCCGTTCGGCCAGTTCGCGCGCGATCGCTTCCTGTTCGCCTTCCGCGAAATCATAGCGCTCGGCTATGTCGTCGCGCTGCTCCGGTGTCATGTCAGTGCGGCCCCCACGGCGTTGGCCCGGCACGCAACAGCACTGCCAGCGTGGCTTTGTTCGCGTCGGACAGTTCGCTAAATTCCGGTGCGTCATGCAGATGGTCGGCCAGCCAGCACCAGAAGCGGGCCAGTTCGCCGCGGCAACTTCGGATGTGTACGCCGGCGACTCATCAGCGCGGTGCGGGTCCATGACGTTCACCACGTCACCGCCGTAGCGAGTGCCGTGGCTCCGCTTCGGCGTTTCGCCCAGCTTGCGCGCAGCACGGTACGCAACGCCACGGCGTCTTGTTGGAACATCGATTGCAGCGGCACCGCGAGCACGCCAGCGCCCTGGGTGCCGGTGCCCAGCGCCAGCGGCGTTGCGCTTTCCATGTGTAGGCTGGCGTTTCTGCTAAGGGCAAATTCCGGCTGGCTGACCAGCATCGCGATGGCGTCGGCGGCCACCGCGCCGACACTGCCCGCCGCCTGATAGCCGCTGACGAAATTACGTTCGTGTAGGCCGGTGCCGCCAAGCTGATGCGCACTGCCTGCGCCGGGTTGGCGATGTACACCGTCCGCGCATCGGGGTTGCCGGTGGCGACTGCCGCATCCAACGCCTGCAGGTCCTTCACCATCGCGTCGGCTCAATGGTGTTGCGGTCGAGGCGGTGACCGCGGTTGCGCCATTCCACAGACCGGCCGGCCGCACCGCACTGGCGGCCGCTGCGTCCAACAGCGCGCTGTCCAGTAACGCTGTTCAGGTCGTGGCTTAGTGTTTCACGCACCACCGCTTCAATCGCCGCTGGTGTTCAGCATCTCTTCGGTGAACGCCGACAACGCCGCCAGCTTGAACGGCGTCAGGCTGGTCGTGGTCAGCGACCCGGAGAACACCGGCTTCGCGTTGCCTTCACCGATCCACGCGCCGGACTAAACCTGCGGCGACCCCCGGCCCGGAATTTTCAGCACACCGGTGCCGGGCGCAAAGCGTCACGGTCAGCGCGCGTTCGGCCAATTGCGCAAACGCCGACGCGGGCCATATCGGCCGCGAGGAAATCTTGCACCGCGGTGTTGACCAGCTCCTCCGCCCAATTCGGCCACCCTGGTGTTCGCGGGGCTGGTCGCCGCCTTCTCAAGTAGGCCGCGTCGCCGGGCAATTGCCGTAGATGCCGTCCAGCACATCCTCGCGCGGCTCAAGGCCGCGGGTGCCGGATTGCCTGGCGCAGCAAGTTCAATCATCGCAGCACGTATCAACACATCGCGCGGCCGCAGCCGCCTGCGCCGATCACGTATGCGCACCGCTCGCGCGCTCGCGCGCGTCGGTTTGTCGCGGAATGAAAAGTTGGAAAGGTTTTGTGCGGTCATCGCATGCTGCTCCTTTCGCGGGCGGGATGACGCTCTGCAATCTCATACGCCGCTAAAATTCGCCTCAAATGCCTTCGCCTGTTCTGTTTTTTTTTAAATTGAGTTCAACGCGCTTGACAACGCGCGCAAATCCGCTTGCAGGCTATTGCGTTTGATGCGACGTTGCGATCGTGCTGAAAATAATTTTTGCGCGGTGAATGCGATCTGCGTGTTGCGCTGCTTGGTTTCGCAGTTGCCGTTCAAACTTCTCCGCCCGCTGTAATATTGGTTTATGCAACCTGCTCTAGTTCGCTCGCGTTTTTATCCATTGGGGCTTTTCGATGGATTGTCGATAGGAGCTTGCAATGGACCCGGTCATGGTTGCCTTCTACGCCGCGATGGGTGTTAGCGTCGCCAGCATTGTCGCCGGAGTTTTGTTTTTCGTGCGCAACGGCAAGCAGGATTGATTGGCGGGCAGCGCCGTAGCGCGGCGGGCCACCGGCACTATCGTCAATAACGATGGTCCGCCTTTCGTCATCTTCTAAACGCGATGCCACATGGGCGCGTTCGCAATTTCCACCGCGCACACATCAGCCAACACCCCCACCACGGTGCGCGCCGGAAAATTCCGGTCGTCGAACGTTCATCATCGATGACGGCGGATGATGTGCCGGTCACGGGCGGTTAGTTGCGGTTGGCAACCGGATGGGCGCAAAAAACTCCGGGGCCGTTGCCGGGCGAATGCCGTTCTAGATTTTCGACCCGCCCCCTCATGGCGGACGCACACCGTATTCACGTCCATTCGCTTCTCCGTCCGCAACCGTACTGACATTTTTTCTGAGATACACGGACAGCTTATGAAACAGATTGGCTAAACTAGGGTCGTAGGCAGTTGGACCAAAGCCCAATAGCCTGTCGCCATTTTCCTAGGAAAGATTGGTTGCAAGCGTAAGCGGAGGGGGACCATGGACATCGACGTGGTTTTCAATGTTGCAATGATCTTCATCATCGCCAGCAGCTTGTGTGCCCTTTGGATGGTGCCCGAAATGAACCGCGCCTTAGCGGTTCACCGTGACGCCAAGGCGCATAGGGTCGGACCCGGCCACAATGCTGATAAAGCCCGTCGCCTAGGGCCGCGTGGTAACTCCGCCAAATCATCGCGTCACCCTTGGTGGGGGCGAACCCTTAACCCCATGGGGTCGGCGTGACGGGGGCTTTGGTATGTAACCTTATACTTTTGTGCGAAATCGACTTCCGGATCCGTGCGCATAGCAATGTGGGCCGTCAATTCACGCGACCTGAAACCGCTCGCGGATACGCTAGCCGACCCTTTTTTTGGCCTAATCTCGCAATTCCACCACTTGGATAAATGCTGGATAATCATTCACCGTAGTTCAGGTCGGTGGAGGCGCACATGGACTGGTTGCAGGTGATGGAGTGGTCAGACGTGCACTGGCTGCCCGTCGCGTTCAGCGCAGTGCTCGCCGTAACTCTCTCTACCACTATTTGCGCCGCGTGTACCCTCACTCGCTACTAGCTACTCATCTCCATAAAAGCGATGCAGCAGAACGCAGCAGTAATAGCGCCTAATAGCCACTGCCTGCAAACCTATCTTTGCAATTTCCCAATGGACACTACGCGCACCACGCACTCGTACTTTCAACACCATCATAACGTGGAAACCAGCGAAGGAACCAGCGTTTGCATTTGAGCCGTGCAATTCTGCAAGCAACGTTCACAGCGATGCACGCCTCATAGCACACCGACAAAACGACATTCAGAATTTTAAGAGAAAGAAGTAATCGTCAGAAAACGGGCACCGACAGCCGGACATCCGGACACCCCTATAGAGGTATGTCCGTGTCCGTCCGGCGTCCGTACAAGGTGCCGGGGCAGATGTCGTCAGGAGGAAATGTCCGGTTTTTGTCCGGTTTTTGTCCGGCGATGTCCTGCGTCATTTCACGGCCTTACCTTGATCGGTCAGCCACCATTCCTCATCCCATTTCGCCGACCAGCTTCAGCTTAAGCAGCCGCGCCATGCCACGGTCAAACCGTTTCGCGCTTGGCGTCGGCGTGCTTTCCGATGGGGTGAGCTTGTCGAAATAGCGCCGCCATAGGTCGGTGGTCAGCACATCCACACCGAGCGGAATGTGTTCGCTTGGCGACCTTGCTGCCCGCGCCCTCGGTGAGCGCATATTTGAAGGCGCGCAAGCGCTTCCTGCGTCCGTGTCCGTCAGCTTCGCGGCCTTGGTCTGCGCGGCTCACGGCCTCATCCTCGACCAGCACCAGCGATGTTTCGCCCGCAAATTCCTCGATGTCGGTAATTTCAAGCTTGAAGCCCCAACGCAAGCCGACTGCGTCGTGGTCCTTGTGGCGTTCAACGCTCAAAACGGTGGTGCGTTGCTCGCTGTCGCCTTCGGCTTTCAACCGTGTCCCGAATGAGCCCCATAGGTGCGTGCCGCCGCGCATTCGCCCGGCGTCGCCATAGGGCGAATGCGTGACGAAAAGTTGCGTGCATTTGAATCTTCGTTTCGATTTCACCGACCACACGCACCCATGCAGCTATGCACCTCGGTTTCCTTTTCCGATCCTCTGCATGGTGCCTGCCAGCACGTCATAGACGATCAGCGCCACCGGCTCGACCGACGCGATGTCCTTCTTGAATGCAGCGAAGCTTTGCTTGTCATCGAGCAACGGCGGCACCACACGCAGATAAATTCCCTCGCCGTTTGGCGGGCGTGATTTTGTGGTGCGCCATCCATGCCGGGATGCGTTTGGTCGCGATGCCGTAGGCGCTCTCGGATGCGACATAGATCACGTTGCCATTCGTTTGACGGCATGGCCGTGCCACGGAATGCCGAGCGCGACGCAACATGCGAGGTCGATGGCGATGAAGCTTTTGAAAGCATTGCTTTCGCCGAACAGCACCGCCGTGCCGTCTTGCGGCAGCACGTCCTTCGACCAGCCATTGCGGTGGCGTCAACCGAACCATTTCGTCATACGGCGAGCAGAGCTTTGGCATGTGCGTGCTTTGTCTGCGCGCTGGTTTCCGCGCGGCTCGAAATGTTCGGTGGTGCCGTGTTCATCAAAATGCGCTTCGGGGCTGCTGTTCGCTTTCATGGCACAGTCCGCCCAATCGGCACCCACGCCGCGCGGCGTGCGGATGAAAGCTTCGCAGCCCGGCATCGGCCCATCGCTCGGCGCATTCGCGCGCGGCCTGCTGTGCCGACGCCGTTCGCATCGTTGTCCGCGAAAATGGTCAGCGCCTCGATGCCCGACAGCGGCGCGAAGTGCTCGATGGCACCGGCGCTGCCTAAGCACCACATCGGCTGCCAGCCGGTGGCGCGCACCGCCATTGCGGTTTCCAGACCTTCGGCGATGCCCAGGCCGTGCTCACGTCTTCATCGGCGTCCAGCTTGATGGCCGCAGCCAGCGACCGGCCCCAGCATCTTCCTTTGCGATCTTGCTGCCGTCAGCGTTCAGGCCGACGCGCATGAATCGCGACCGGCGGCGCGTCGTCGTCAGGCTCGTTGATCGGCTGAAACGCCGCGACCAGCGCGGGCACCGTCTCGCCATGCCCCATGGGCAGCGCGGATGAAACCGCAGCACGCGCCCGCAAAGATCATCGGCGGCAGCTCAAGGCCGCGGCCGTTCAGATATTGTTCGGCCAGCGTGCCGCGCGGGTCGCGTGCGGCCTTGCCAAATGCGGCGCGCCAAGGCGATGCGTCGCTGTCGGTCGGCTTCGTCGTCGGGCCGTTCGATCTTGCGCGGCGAAGTGCCGGCGCGAAGGCGACTGCGCGCGTATCCCACAGCCCCATGCCGGCGCAGGCGTCGATCACGTCGCGGCTATCGCATCCCGCAAAGCATTTCAGCAGCGGCGCTCGGTCGCCTTCCGTGAGCGACAGGCTCGGCGCGCGATCTTCGTGCGCAGGGCACCAGCACATGAAAGATTTGCCGCTGCGTTTGCCGCCCAAGGCGTGCGCGATCTCGGCGGCGTTCATCGTTGCCGCTCCGCCCAGCGCGACGCGCACCGGACGCTGCGCCGCATCCAGACCGTGGCGCGTTCCCCATCGCGGAGAGACCCAGCCGCGACCGGGAGGCTGAGCGTAGGACGCCCAGCGCCGTCCGCAGGTCCACCGCACGTCGCGCCACACGTTTCGATCAGTTAATCACCGCCCGTCATCGCCCTCCGTTCGCGAGAGGCGCGCAGCCCAAGCGCGCACAGAGTTTTCAATGCGGCACGCAGCGCCCGCACCGGTCGGTGCCCGGCTCGGCGCGCAGGCGCACGATGAAAACGGTCGCTCCGTCTTGTTGGCCCGGACGGTTGGTCACGACGCACCCCGCAGCCGGTCGCGCACAGCGTTCAGCCGCGCCATTGCATCGCGTGACCCGCCTTTGTCTGGATGCAGCTTGGTGGCGAGCGCCTTCCAGCCGATGTCAATCAGCTGCAGCGCCAGTTTGCGTTCGGCGTCGCTCGTCGGCACGCTTCAAGGCGGCTTGTCGCAGCGTTTCAAGGTCAACGCTGCCGAGAATTTTTTTCCACGGTCCTGCCAGTGTCTGCCCCCGCGCGCCTCGCCAATTGCGTCGTATAGGTTTGTGCCTCGCAAGGCACTGACGTCATCCACGCGAGCAAGGCGCATATAGCGGTATGCCGTTCGTCGGCTTAGTTCGAAGTTTTGTATAAGCCAACGTCCCCACGACCCGCGCGCCACTTGCCCCTGTGCTTCCACCAGCTTTCACCACGCGGCGGTAATGCTCCAAGCCCGCCGCGTCGCCTTCGGCCAGTTCATGCTTGATAAGCGGGACCAACACGCGCAGTGGCCGCGCGACCCGTCCTTCGGGTTCGCCGTCAATGGATGGTGGTCATGACGCACCGCCGTTCAGCTTCGGCGCGGAGCTCAACGCCTCACAGACAGCCTCGCCTTGCTCAAAACCCCCGGGATCGGACGGGGTTTTTTCGTTCAGCCCGTACCAGGGGTGCTTCCCTAGCCCGGAACGGCCACAGCGGGCATTTGATGGCCTCGCAAAGCCGCACCTCAGCCAGCTGGTAACAGGAACAATCGAGGCATTTGGCCCGGATCGCCCGCAGCGGGCTGATGGCTTCGTGACCTGCGGCGCGCGCGGCGTCGGCGGTCAGCGTACAGATGGCAGCTAATTGGGTTCGTAGTTGCATTGGTCGGCCTCTGGTTTGAGAGCCGACGCCTTGCGGTGCGAAACGCTTGCGGGTATCTCTGCGAGTGTCAGCCCACAGAAATCCCGGTCAGGCGTCGCGTGCGTGCGGCGTCCGACCGGGCTACGTCTGGCTTTCCTGTTGAACTTTTCGCTCGGCATACTGGCTCCGGACGTCGAACGAAACTTCCGGCCCGCGGCCTTCTCGCCAGCTGCGGATTTGCGCCGCGATCCACCCGTCAATTTCGCTTTCGACATAGAACTTCCGCCCACTGCGCTGGCCGGGCTTCGTTCCATCCAACTCGGATGGTTGCGGACTGAACCTTCGCCAGCGCCGGTCTATTTCGGTGCGTGACAAGCTGGTGCGGCGTTCGTCTTTCGCCAGGGGAAATTAAAGTTTCGCGCATGTCACCTCCGCTTGAATTTCGGAGGCATTTTACGGGCGCGTTTTGGCGGCACTGATCGGTGCTGCCAGTATTTTTTACAGCCAGCCGCGGTTGCGGATGGTTCGCTCCTTATATCCAAGCGCCTCCCTCAATTGCCGGGCGATAGCGCGTTTTTCGTCAGCTTTGGAAGTTTTTTCTTGATGCGCGCCTTATTTATGCGCTCTACCTCGGCCTGACATTTGGCTTTCCATCTTTTCGGTCTCTGCTTGTTTGTAACGTTGTGCGCACCGATGTTGCGCACGCTCCTATCCAGCGATGGCGGTTTGCGAGTAAACAGCTCCACAGCGCTCGCCGCGCGTTGTCCTGCACGCGTCCCTGTTGCGCCGTTTCGCCAGCCTTTCCGCTGCCTCGCCATCCATAACCGCATATTGACCCGCTGTCGCGTCCAGCCGCGCGGCGTCGGTGATGACGGCGCGCGCACAGGCAACGTGCCTTTGATCACCGGTTCAGCACCGCGCAGGCGGCACCGCGCTGCGGTAGAATGCGAAAGCTTTCGCCACGACCACTTGGCTTGGGCATTCGATAAAGGCCAATCCACAGGCAGCGGCTCGCCTTTGCCTTCAAGACGCGCGCGCCTCGGCGTCCAATTCTGGCAACGCCCGCGCGATATCGGGAGGAACGCGGCGGCGGGCCATACATCACGCCCGCAACTTCACGACCTTGGGTCCAGCGGCGGCAACAGGAGGCGCGGCACAATATTTCGACCATTCCGCCATCAGCCGCGCGCGCCGGTCCAAAAATGATGTGCGCTTGTATGCCCGCAAGATGTCGTTGGAAACGGCATGCGCCAACGCGGCTTCTGCAATCTCGCGCTTAGAACCGCTGCTTTCCGCCGCCCAAGTGCGCAACTATGAACGGAAACCATGCGCCGTTACTTCGTCGCCTGCCAGCCGATGCAGCAGCAGCAGTAAGGCGTTATCGCTGATGGGTGATTTGTTGAAGCGGCCCGGAAAAACCCAAGTGGGATGGCCGCCGCGCATTTCTTCAAGGATCGCCAGCGCGCGTTGGATAGCGGCACCACATGCGCCTTGCGCATCTTGATGCGTTCGGCGGCACCGTCCAAGTACGCGCCTTGAATCAACTTCGTCCCATTTCGCGCCCACCGCTTCGGACATGCGCGCGCCGTTCAACACGATAAATTCCAGCGTACGGCGCCACGCCTTGTTCGCCACGCAGGCGGGCCATGAAGGCCGGTACGTCGCGCTAGTGCATGGCGGCGTGATGCACCTTCGCCTTGATGCGGGTCGGCGCGGGTAGCACGGCGTCCAGGTGGCCGCGCCATCGCGCCGGATTGCTGTCCTTGCTCCGCAGGCCGCCACACGGGCGAAGTCGATCAGTTCTTCAAGGCGGCCCAGCACGCGCCGTGCCGTTTCCGGCATGCGCTGCCAGATCGGTTCGACCACTCTGCAACACATGCGCCACTTCCAGATCGTCGGCGGCAACATTGCCGATCAATGGTGCACGAAACGGTCTAACGACGACTCCCATTCGCGTCGTGCTTAGCGTTCGACCATTTCGATTGGTTCTTCGCGAGAAAGTCGGGCCACTTCGCGCACCGTTGTCAACCTGGCGGCGGCGCGGCTTCCGCCTGCCGGGCGGCGCGGCGATGGTCGATAGGTCAAGCCTTGCGCCAAGATGCGGCGCGCTTCGTCAGCCTTTGTCTCGCCTCGGCCAAGCTGTGAACCGCGCTACGTGCCTAACCCATCGCGCGTTCACGCTTGTGCCTCTGATAGCGAAACACCCATTGCTTGTTCGTCATCGCGCACTTGCAGCACAAGCCGCCGCCATCGAGATACTTGCCGGCTTACTCGCATTCGCGACCATGCTGGCGGATAAGCGATACCAAGCACGCATTTTTGCTCCCCATTTCCGTCCCCGATTTAAGCGCGGTAGTATGGAGAAGTATGGCGAACCATGGAAAGCGCGCAACGAAAAACCGCGATCATTAGGCTTGTGAAGTATGGAGAACTATGGGAAGCACGGGCGCGGATCGGCGCTCCGCCCCCTCGCTCTGGTGAGGGACTTGGCGAGCCTCGGAGGACATTTTGCCTCGCGAGAACAATCACGCTTGTGCAGTAGCATGCGAGCACTCGTGTTGATGAAAGGCGAACGAATGAAACGGATCGGCGCGTTCGCCGTGGCATGGCCGTTGCTGCTCGGACTTGCGGTCGAAGCCGGCGCGCAGGGGCAGGGCGCCCAGGAAAGCGCCCAGCCAGCCGCGCAAGACTTCTACCGCGGCAAGCAGATCAAGCTCATCGTCGGCACGTCCTCAGGCCAGGACTACGACCTGTGGGCGCGCCTCATCGGCCGCCACATCACGCGGCACATCCCCGGCCAGCCCTCGCTGATCGTCGAGAACATGCCGGGCGCCGGCCACATCGTCGCGACCAATCACCTGTTCAACGTCGCGCCCCGCGACGGCACCGCGATCGGCATGGTCTCGCGCGGCATGACCGACGCCGCGATCATGAAGGTGCGCAACATCCGGTTCGAGCCCGGCCGCTTCAACTGGCTCGGCAGTCCGGAGCTCAATCACCGCGTGATGTTCGTGAGCGCCGCGGCCGGCATCGCGGCCGTCGCCGACCTGTTCGAGCGCGAGCTGATCGTCGGGGCGCCCGGTGGCGGGCAGGGCGTGACGGCGGCCCCGATCCTCTTGAAGAACCTGCTCGGCATGAAGCTCAAGATCGTCACCGGCTATCGCTCGCCCGGCGAGGTCGTGCTGGCTGTGACGCGCGGTGAGGTCGGCAGCCTGGTCACGACCGTGGGCGGTCCGGTGAGTGCGCGCCGGCAATGGGTTGCGGACGGCAAGATGCGCGTGCTGTTCAATATGGAGCCTGAGCGCGTGCCGTGGCTCGACGCGCCGACGGTGTTCGAATTCGCGCGCAACGAGGAACAGCGTCAGGTGCTTACGTTCTTCGCCGGCAATACCCGGCTCGGCCGTCCGTTGATGCTGCCGCCCGACGTGCCGGCCGAGCGTGTCGCCGTGCTGCGCCGCGCCTTCGACGCGACCATGCGGGACGCCGCCTTCCTGAAGGAGGCGGAGACCATGGGCTTCGAGGTGTCGCCGCAATCGGGCGAAGCGATCGCCGCGCTGGTGGCGGCGGCGCTCGCCACGCCCGAGGACATCGTCCGCAAGGCCGAACGCGCGGCTACGCCGGATTGATGGGTCGCGTTCGGGACCCCTGATAACACGTTGAAAGGCTTGATTTTCTTGACCAAATTTTCGCAATTTGGTCACGGATTAGAATTAGAGGAATATAAATGCGAGCCCGGTGTTGGCATGTCTGCTGGGCTTGGGATTCGGCCCGCCTCGCTTCCGTACGACGACCGTCGAACGGCGTTGCCAGAAGACTTCAGAGGGAGACCCACGAGATGATGATCCGTACTGTCCTGATCCTGGCCACTGTTGCGGTCGGTGTCACCGGTGTGGTGGCGCAGACCGACGCCATCAGTGAGCGCAAAGCCTTGATGAAGAAGAACGCCCAGCACACCAAAGGCATCAGCGCCATGGTCAAGGGTGAGGCTCCCTTTGACGCGGCCGCCGTAAATGCAGCGTTCACGCAGTGGGCGGATACGGCCGCGGCACTTCCCAAGCTGTTCCCCGACAATTCGAAGACCGGAGACACCCGCGCGCTGCCGAAAATCTGGGAAGATCGCAAAGGATTCGACGCCCAGATCGCTGCGTTCGCGAAAGCGGCGGCGGCGCGGCCGAAGGATGCGGATGGCCTCAAAGCAGCATTTCCCGCCGTGGGCAAAGTCTGCGGTGACTGCCACGAGGGATATCGGGCCGCCGCGAAGAAGTAGCCACTCGTTGCGATCTTACCTCCTTGTTCAATCGACGCCGTCGCGGCATGGGTCGCGACGGCGTTTCGCGTCCGTGCTAGTCTGCGTTTCCTTCCGCCGTGATGTCCGGCCGCCGACAGGAGCAATCCGATGCGCCGCGTTCTGCTTGCCGTTCTGATTTTGGCATTGATCGGTGTTGCGGGATATTGGTTCGTGACCAGGCCCGAGGTGATCGCTGCGAGCGACTTGCCGGCGCACAAGCCCAATCTCGAGAACGGCAAGACGATGTTCTTCGCCGGCGGCTGTGCCGCCTGCCACGCGACGCCGAAGCAGGACGACCGGACTCGGCTCGGCGGCGGGATGGAGCTCAAGTCGCCCTACGGCTCGTTCTATCCGCCGAATATCTCGCCGGACCCGAAGGACGGCATCGGCGCCTGGACCGAGGCCAATTTCGTCACCGCCATGAAGAAGGGGACTTCGCCGGACGGTCGCCACTATTTTCCGTCGTTTCCCTACACGTCATATCAGCGCATGACGCTGGCCGACCTGCGCGACATGTTCGCCTTCATCAAGACGCTGCCGCCAGTCGAGGGCCGCGTGCGCGATCACGACATCAGTTTTCCGTTCAGGATCAGGTTTGCGCTCGGCGGGTGGAAATTCCTGCATCTCGACGGCCGCCCGTTCATGCCCGATCCGAACCGGCCGCCGCAATGGAATCGCGGCGCCTATCTCGTGAACGGCCCCGGTCATTGCGCGGAGTGTCATAGCCCGCGCAACCTCCTGGGCGGCATCGTCGAGGAGAAGCGGTTTGCCGGCGGTCCCAATCCGGAAGGCGAGGGCACGATCCCGAACATCACCGAGCACGCGCTCAAGGACTATTCCGAGAAAGACATCGTGGAGATTCTCACCACCGGCATGAACCCCGAGGGCGACAATGTCGGCGGCTCGATGGCGGCGGTCGTGCGCAACACCTCGCAGCTTCCGGCGTCAGACCGCGAGGCGATCGCGGCCTACATCAAGTCGCTGCCGCCGGTACAGTAAACGATGGAAAGCCGGTACGGCTGCGCAATGGTGAGGAATGCAATGAATGTGCGTAGGAACATCGCCCACCTCGCGGCGGCCATCGGTCTTGCCATGATCTTGCCGGTCGCCGCCGCCTCCGCCGCCGAGATCAAGCTGATGTGTCCGGCGCCGATGCGCACGACGATCGTCGAGCTGGTGGCGCAGTTCGAGCGCTCAAGCCCGCACAAGGTGGACGTCGTACACACGCCGTCGGCGTTTATCGTCAAGCGCGTGCAAGGCGGCGAGGCGGTGGATGTCACCATCCTGACCGCGCAGGCGAGCGACGCCTTGATCAAGGAGGGCAAGCTCGCGCGCCGTGTCGACATCGCGCGCTCGAGCATCGGCGTCGCGGTGCTGGCCGATGCGCCAAAGCCGGACGTAAGTTCGGCCGATGCGGTGAGACGCACGCTGCTTGCGGTCAAGACCTTCGCCCGCAATGAAGGCGCCGAGAGCGGCATGCATATGTTGCGCGTCTTCGAGCGCCTGGGCATCGTCGAAGAGATGAAAGCCAAGACCGTCGCCATGCCGGTCAACACCGGCTACGTCGCGCAACTGGTGGCCGACCGCAAAGTGGAGATGGCGGCGCAGCAGATGCCCGAGCTCTATGCGGTCTCCGGCGTGGCGCCGACGCCGCTGCCGCCTGAACTGCAGATGATCATCCCGTTCGCGGCCGGCGTCTCCTCGACCACCCGGCAAGGCGAAGCGGTCGAAGCGCTGCTGCAATTCCTGACGTCGCCGGCGGCCGCCGCGGTGCTCAAGGCCAAAGGCCTCGAGCCGCCGCGCTAGTGGTCCGATTCCAAATCCACTCCACCAGTTCAGGGCTCGAGCGATCCCAGATAGGCGGCGAGGGCGATCATGTCGTCGACCGTGAGATCCTTGACGGTCGACTTCATGATCACGCCCTGGCTGCCGTTTCGCGCGCCGTGCTTGAGGTCGAAGAGCTGGCGCACAAGATAGCTCGGCGAGCGGCCCGCGAGAGCCGGAAGGCCGATCACCGCAACGCCCCTCATCGTCGGGGCCGCCGTGACAGGTGCCGCATGGCAGCGTTCGGCCTCCGCCGCCGGTGGTGGCGAGCACCTGCCCGCGCTTGATGCTGCCCTCCGGCACATAGGCGACGAAGCGCGCGCGGGTGTCGCGGCTGGCGAACTGTTCCGCATCCTCCGGGATCTCGACGATGCGCTGGCCGATCGGCTCCTGCTCGTTGCCCGGCAATGCCGTGTAGTACCAGGCGGTGACGGCGACCTTCGGCGCGGTCGCGGATTCCACGACACGGACGTTCGAGCGCGGTTTGATGGACGCGAAATAGGTCGCGGCCGCTTCGATCTCGGCATCGGTGATGGCCTTGGCGAGCTGAGCCTTCAACTCCATCGGCCCCCGGTTCTGCACCGAGCTCTTGCGCGCGCCGCTCTTGAAGTCGGCCATCTGCCGAACGATGTAGGGTTTCGAAAGTCCGGTGAGGTTCGCGTTCTCGGGGCCGCCGGGGCCGTCGGCGCGGTGACAGAAGCCGCACGCGAACACCTCGGGCTTGCGTCCGCTGGCGACGATCTCCGGCATCGCCGGATAGTCATCGGGATGCCAGTTCGGTGCGAGGAAGCGATCGCGCAATTGCGTGAGCGTGTAGCCGGCTTTGCTGCCGGGGACGCTCCGGACGGTGCCGTCGTCGGGCGGAAGCTTGTAGCCCGGCGGGTTGACCGGATAGGCCCAGGCTGGCGGCGTATCTTGCGCGCATGCGGGTGTGGCGATCGCGGCGACCGCAGCGCAATCAGACAGGCAAGGCCTGATCTTGCAATGAATGCATGATTCCGCATGGCTTCCTCTCCCGACGACGAGATTTTTGGTAGTAGCTTTGAAATCCCGATCCGCGTCAAGTAGTTCAAGCAGTATCGAGCCAGCGTGGCTCCGTCGTGACCGCCCGCGTCGTCGCTTCCGTCAAGGCTTCCCATGAACCTCCTGAAGGCCGTTCTGCTCAAGCTCATGGCGGCGTTCCTGTTCGCCATGATGTCGGTCCTGGTGCGCTGGGTCGGCGAGCGTCATTATCCGGTCGGGCAGGTCGTGTTCTACCGCTCCGCCTTCGCGATCCTGCCGGTCGTGATCATCTATGCCTGGCGCCGGGAGCTGATGGCGGCGATCCGCATCGGCCGTCCGTTCCGCCATCTCGGGCGCGGGCTGACCGCGGTCGGCGCCATGTTCTGCAACTTCTCCTCGCTGGCGCGGCTGCCGGTGGTCGACGCGACCGCGATCTCCTACGTCTCGCCACTGTTTACGGTGGCGCTGTCGGCGATCTTCCTCAAGGAGCACGTGCGCATCTATCGCTGGAGCGCGGTGATCGTCGGCTTTGCCGGCGTGCTGGTGATGCTGTCGCCGCATCTTGACGTCAGCCGCAGCGCCGCCAACTCGGTCGCCGTCGCCGGTGCTGTGTTCGGGCTGGTCGGCGCCTTCTTCAGCGCCGGCTCCACGGTGCAGACCCGTTCGCTCGCCAGGAGCGAGACCACGTCGTCGATCGTGCTCTACTTCTCGATCATCTGCGCCGTCGCCGGGCTTGCACGCTGCCGTTCGGCTGGCTGACGCCGACCTGGCCGGAGCTCGCCGCGCTCATCGCCATCGGAATCTTCGGCGGTCTCGCCCACATCTTCCTGACCGAGAGCTACCGGCTCGCCGAGGCGTCGCTGGTGGCGCCGTTCGACTACACGTCGATGCTGTGGGCGCTGCTGCTCGGTTATCTGGTGTTCGGCGAATTGCCCGACGCCCTGGTGTTCGTCGGCGCCGCCATCATCGCGTCGGCGGGATTGTTCGTGATCTGGCGCGAGCGCCAGCTCGGGCTGCAGCGCGCGCGCGCCGCCGAAGGTCCGCCGGCGGCGACCTGAGCGATCGGGACACTAGCGGCCGAAGGCCTTGAAGGTCAGGATGGTGCGGGTGTCCTGGATGCCCGGAATGGACTGCACCTTCTCGTTGATGAAATGGCCGATGTCGGTGCCCTCATCGACGTAGAATTTCACCAGGAGGTCGAAGTCGCCGGCGGTGGAATAGATCTCGGAGGCGATCTCGGCGTCGGCCAACCGGTTCGCCACGTCGTAGGACTTGCCGAGCTGGCATTTGATCTGGACGAAGAAGGGGATCATGCGCGTCTCCGGGCGAGTGCCGCCAGCCAGTCGAGGCAATCCAGCAAAATCGAAGGCCGCTGGCAAGACGCGGCTTGCCGCTACGGCTCCGTGCTAAGCGCGGCTAGTCGCGATTCAAGCTGCCGCCGCGTCGCATCGTCGGTCGCGAGTGAAAGCGCCTGGCGGAAGTCGGCAATCGCGCGGCCGCTTCTCGCCAAGCGTCTGCAAGGCGATGCCGCGCGAGTGGAGCGCCGGAACATAGCCCGGGCGCAACCGGAGCGCTGCGTCGAAGTCCGCGATGGCGCGGACGGTGTCGCCGACATCCTGCAGGGTGCGGCCGCGATTGTAGTGCGCCGGAACGCTCCGCGGATCGCGTGCGAGCGCCCGCTCATAGTCCGCGAATGCCTGTTCGTACTGCTTCAGTTCCGCGTAGGCATTTCCCCGCGCGATGAACGCGTAACTGTCGGTTGGATCGAGGCCGATCGCCCGGTCGAACTCCCGGATGGCGTCCTGAAAGTCGCCGCGCTGCAGCGATGCCCAGCCGCGATCGTATGCGGCGCGCGCCGGCGCAATTCCTTCCGCGTGCGGACTCTCGACGGACGCGGATTGCCCTAAATCCGTATCCTCCGTCTGTCGCTCGAATTTCTCCCAGGTCATCATGATGGATGCGCCGACGGCTATGAATGCGATGAACGAGGGCATCCAAACCAGAAAGAAATTGACGAAAAAATCGCTGCGCCCCCGGCAGCCGCGCGACGGACACAGGAGATCGCTCAGGTACCAATGCAGTGCAATGGCCGCGACAAGCGCGACGCCGAGCCCGACCACATATTTGGCCGTAGGTTCGCTCTTCATGGCACGCTGAAGCTCGAAAACAATGCCAGTCTAGGGTGTCGGATTTTCCACGACGCGGCAAGCGAGCATCCGCGGCCGCGTCATCGTCCCACTTGCTTCGCCGCGCCCGCCTCAATAGCTTCCCGGCAAGTCTCACGGGGTGTCCGGCCGGACTGAGAGGCGGAAACGCCAACCCGTCGAACCTGATCCGGATCATGCCGGCGGAGGGAGTGAGCGATGCCCGTCGATCTTCGTCTCTATGCCATTGTCGATCCCGAGCACGCGGGCGGCCGCAGCTTGCCCGACCTCGCCAAGCTGGTCGCGGCTGGCGGCGCAACCCTGGTTCAATTGCGCGACAAAAAGAGTGACACCCGCGCCATGATCGACAGCGCGCGCGCGGTGAAGGCGGCGCTTGCGCCGTTCCACGTGCCGCTGCTGATCAACGATCGGGTCGATGTGGCGCTCGCCGCCGGTGCTGACGGCGTGCATGTCGGGCAAACCGATATGGCGCCCGAGGACGCGCGCCGCCTGCTCGGTCCGGAGGCGATCATCGGGCTCTCGATCAAGTCGGTGGCGCTCGCCGAAGCCGCGCCGATCGAGCTGATCGACTATGTCGGGATCGGCGGCGTCTATGCGACCACCTCCAAGGACAATCCGAACCCGCCGATCGGCGTCGACGGGCTGCGGCGCATCGTCGACGTGTTCCGGCGGCGCGATCCGAAGTTTCCGTCCTGCGCCATCGCCGGCATCAATGCCGCCAATGCAGGGGCGACGATTGCGGCCGGGGCCGACGGCGTGTCGGTGATCTCGGCGCTGTCGCTTGCCCCGGATCCGACGGTTGCCGCGACGACCATGCGGGCCTTGGTTGACAAGGCGATGCTGGAGCGGAAGCTGCAATGATGCCGATCGCCGTCACCATAGCCGGCTCGGATTCGGGCGGCGGCGCCGGCATCCAGGCCGACCTCAAGACCTTCTCCGCGCTCGGCGTCTATGGGGCGAGCGTGATCGCAGCGCTGACCGCACAGAACACCAAGGGCGTCACCGGCATCCATGACGTGCCGCCCGATTTCATCACGGCCCAAATCGACGCGGTGTTTTCCGATCTCGACGTGCGGGCGGTGAAGATCGGCATGCTCTCGCAGCCGGCGGTGATTGAGGCGGTTGCCGCCGGGCTCGACCGGTGGAAGGCCAGGAACGTGGTGCTCGATCCGGTGATGGTCGCGACCTCGGGCGACCGGCTGCTCAATCCGGACGCCATCGACGTGCTCAAGCGCGTGCTCATCCCGCGCGCGCTGGTCATCACGCCCAATCTGCCGGAAGCGGCGGCGCTGCTCGATGAGCCGGTCGCGCGCAGCGAAGACGAGATGCTGACGCAGGCCGGGCGTCTGCGCGATCGCGGCGCGCGGGCCGTGCTGATCAAGGGTGGACACGGCGACGGTGCCGAGAGTGTCGACATGCTGGTGCTGGCGTCGTCGTTTACGCGGCTCGCGACGCCGCGTGTCGACACCAGGAACACGCACGGCACCGGCTGCACGCTGTCGTCAGCCATCGCGGCGGGTCTAGCCAAAGGGCTGGATCTCGTTGCCGCCGCGCGCGAGGCGAAGGTCTATGTCAGCGAGGCGATCGCGGCCTCCGCCCGACTCACGATCGGTTCCGGTCACGGGCCGGTGCATCATTTTCACAAATGGTGGTGATCGTTTCCACAGGCCGTGGAACCAAAGTTCCACACGTGACCCTGACTTTCCACACATAACTCATCGCTATCGCGGGAACGTTTCACGGATTGCCCCGTTAAGCTGCTGCAGTGTGGCTTCGGGCGGGCCACTTTGCGGCAACGAAGTGTCCCTGCGGTAGTTTCATACCCATGGCGTTTAGAAGTCGATTATCAAGCAAAATCATGGGCTTGGAACTTGCGCTTTTGATGCGAGCGTTGCCGATTTGTTACAGCCAAAACCACTCAAGGGCGCTATACGGCCCGTTCTCGTTCTTAACCAACAGGGGGATGTCCCGATGAAAAAGTTTCTGCTGACCGGCGTCGCGCTCGCGGCACTTAGCGGTTCTGCACTGGCAGCCGACTTGCCTGCGCGTCGCGGCGTGCCGGTCAAGGCACCGGAGCCGGTCGTGTATGCCTACAACTGGTCTGGCTTCTACATCGGTGCGCATGGTGGCGGTGGCTGGAGCGAGAAGTGCTTCACGTTCATCGGGGCCAGCGATGGCTGCCATGATGGCGACGGCTTCGCCGCCGGTGGTCAGATCGGCTTCAACTACCAGGCTGGCCAGTTCGTCTTCGGCGTCGAATTTTCCGGCAGCTGGGCCGATATCAGCGGCAGCCATACTTCGCTCCTGATTCCCACCGACACCTATAATTCGGAGATCAACTCGATCCTGATGCTGACGGGCCGGGTCGGTATGACCTTCGACCGCATGCTGATCTACGTCCTCGGCGGTGGCGCGTGGGCGAACGAGAAGTTCGAGTACGTGGCTCCCGGCGTCGGCACGTCCACTTCGGACAAGAGCCGGACCGGCTGGACCGTCGGCGCCGGCATCGAGTTCGGCCTGGCTCCGAACTGGTCGATCGCCGCGCAGTACAACTACATCGACTTCGGCGACAAGAACATCAACTTCACGGGCACCGCCGGTAACTTCACCGACAGCGTCGATCAGCAGGTCCACCTCGCCACGGTGCGGCTGAACTACCGCTTCGGCGGTGGTCCGGTTGTGGCGCGCTACTGATCGTTCGATACGGTCGGCCTGAACAACGAAGCCCCGGGCGCGAGCCCGGGGCTTTTCCTTGTGGAGGCTTATGGAGGTGGCTGGCCGCTCCGGCCTTGCTCCGGCCCGCTTTGCGGCGCTACCGTTCCGCCATGGCCGATACGCCGCAACCGCAAGCCACGCTGCCCACTGCCGCCGATGTCGACGCCGCGGCCGGCCGGCTCGCAGGCGTGGCACTGCGCACGCCGCTGATCGCCTCGCCGGTGCTCGATGCCGCGGTCGGGGCGCGCGTATTCCTGAAGGCAGAGACGCTCCAGCGCACCGGCTCATTCAAGTTCCGCGGCGCCTATAACAAGCTGTCGTCGATCCCGCAGGACCGGCGCGCCGGCGGCGTGGTGGCCTATTCCTCCGGCAACCACGCGCAGGGCGTAGCCGCGGCGGCGCAACTCCTCGGCATGCCGGCGGTGATCGTGATGCCGTCCGACGCGCCGCGGCCGAAACGCGAGCGCACCGCCGCGCTCGGCGCCGAGGTCGTGCTCTACGACCGCGACCGCGAGGACCGCGCCGCGATCGCGCGCGACATCGCCGACAAGCGTGGTGCGGTGCTGGTGCCGCCGTTCGACGATCCGATGGTGATCGCCGGGCAGGGCACCACCGGCCGCGAGATCGTCGAGGATCTCGCCGCGCTCGGGCTCAAGCCCGACGTGGTGGTGGTCGGCGCTTCCGGCGGCGGCCTGATCGCCGGCATCGCGCTGGCGATCAAGGCGAAGGTGCCGGACGCAAAATTCTATTCGGCCGAGCCGGAAGGTTTCGACGACACCGCGCGCTCGTTCAAAAGCGGCAAGCGCGAGGTCAATGCGCGCATGAGCGGCACGATCTGCGACGCGCTGATGACCAACACGCCGGGCGCCATCACTTTCGAGATCAACCGCAGATTGGTGGGCGCGGGGATTTCCGCCAGCGACGCGGAGGTCGGGCGCGCCGTCGCCTTCGCGTTCCGCGAGCTCAAGCTCGTTGTTGAACCTGGTGGCGCAATCGGTCTCGCGGCGCTGCTCGCCGGCAAGCTCGACGTGAAGGGCAAGGTCGTGGTGGGCGTGCTGTCCGGCGGCAATGTCGACGCCGAGCTATTCCACCGGCTGGTCGCCTGACTTTACGACCCAGCCGATCGCATCACGAAAACAGCGCGATACGCTCTTCCTCGCTCAGCGCCATGAGCGCGGCGAGCCGGCCGTCGGTGACCGACGGCGTTGGCGTGACGGCGGCGGCGGGCGCAGGCGAACCGCCGGCCTTCGGCGGCGCCGGAACGTCCGCGCGCGCAGCCGCTGGTGTGGCGCCCGCGCGCAATTCCGTCTCGATCGCAGCCAGTGTATTGGCGAACAGGGCGCTGGAAGGCTGTGGGCTAACTGTCGGCGCCGGCGCGTTTTCTCGCTGTACGTTGCCCGGCGGCTTGGTGAGCGGCAATGCCTCCAGCAGGAAATCCGCCGGATCGTCCTCGCTCATGGCGTTCGCGGGAATGGACGGCGGCGGCGGAGGAGGCGGCGGCACGCGTGCTACCGCCGCGTGAAGTCTCCGGCATGATGTCGGTCAGGTCGGCGAGATCGTAGTCGACCTGCATCGCAATCGGATCGGCCGCTATGGCGGCAGGCGGCGGCGCCGTGCGCGGTTCGGCGATCGCGGTGGGCGCAGCAATGGGCTCAATCGCGTCGACCGTTTCCGGTGGGTCCGGCAAAGCGGCCGCCGTGGCAACGGTCGTGTGCGTCAGCGCGAGGTTGGCGTCCGCGCCGAAATCCACTTCGGGCGCCGGCTCGGCAGCTGGTGATTCTGCCGCTTGCACGTCCAAGTGCAGCCGGCTCAGGACATCATCGATGGTGAATGCTCTCGCCGGGAACGGCTCGTCGGGTTCTTGCTCCTGCGCTACCGCGGCCGAAGGCGCTTGCTCGGCCTCGGCCGCTGCCTGCGGTTCGGCGGCAATCGCAGGCGCGACGACAAGCGGCTCAAGTTCGAGCCCCGCAAATGGGGCTTCGGTCTCGGCGTCCGGCGCCGCGACGGTCAGCGGTTCAACCTCCAACCCGACGCGCTCGGCCTAAATCACCGGCACATCGGCTTTCGATGCCGGCTCCGCCGCCGTGCTTTCGGCCGACGCTGCCGGCTCAGGGGCCGACGCAACGAAAGACGCCGGCTCCATTTCCATGGAAGGCAGCGGCGTCGGCTCGCGCGCCGATGGAATGAAGAACGCCGGTTCCAATTCAATCGAGGGCAGGGGCGGCTGCTCGACCTCGATGACGCTGTCGGCGACCGTCAGCACCACATCGTCGTCGTCGTCCATCGGATATTCGGTCACGTCCGCCACGGCGGCGGGTACCGTTTCTTCCAGGGCCTCGGCCTGTGCTGCTTGCTCCGGTACGGCGATCTGCAGGGCTTGCTCCGGCAGAGGGGTCTGTGGGGCCTCCTCCGGCGCGGAAATCTCTGCCTCTTCCTCCAACCCGAGCGAGGGCGCGGCCGTGGCTTCTTCCCACACCGCCGCCGGCGGAGTGTCGTCGTTGGCCGGCGAGTGCGCCGGCTCGGTTTCGGCCTCGATCGCCGCCGCAGCCGCGAACATCGCCGCACCGATCGCTGCCGCCGTGGTCTCCGGCGCCGCTTCGCGATCGGCCCCCGTAGCTCGCGGCGTTTCTGCCACGAGCTTTTCCGCGTCCGCGATCGCTGCCGACAGGTGTCCGTCGAGCATCCGGTCGATCCGATGCTCAAGATGGTGCAGCGCCTCGGTCAGCCTGTGCGCCCGCTGGTCGCCAAGATTGCGCAGCGCGTCGGCCGACAGGATCGCATCGGCGATCTGCCCGATCTGGTCCGACGTGGCGATCTCTACGCCGCAGGCGCGCATCGTCCAGGCGATCTGCCGCAGCCGCTCGGCGGCGCCCGTGATGTCCGGCGCGGCCGTCGTGCCGCCCGGCTCGGCGGCGAGGTCCTGCAATTCGGGCCGGCTCTCGGCCACGTCCGCGCGCGCCCGCGCGATCGCCCGCGCCCATTTCGAGCAGCTCGATACGGACTTCCTGGTTCGCTTGTTTATCGGCCTGCTTCGCGCGCTCGCTCACGACCGCGGTTTCCATGCGCGCGATCGCGTCCAGCACCTGCAAGGTGTCGGTGTTGCGGTTCCGGCGGGCGAATTCGTCCAGGAACCAGCGCCCGCGCGCCGTCGCCGTCACCGCGGCGCAGATGGCGTCATAGTCGGTGTCCACCGACGGGTCGGCGGGACTGTGGATAACGCGAGGGGCTCAGCGGGCATTACCCTGATTATCACCTGCGAATCAGACGGGCACAGCCTTGATAGTCGCTCGTTACCAGCGCGGTACAAAGGCGCGATTTTACGGGCACACAGAGACGCGGCCGGACCAAAGTCCCGGTACCACTGATTGGACGCCATCATTTGCAGCATGATCGCTGGTTAGGTGCAATCGATCCGATGCCGAGTAATCCCCAGGAGCTTGCAGGGAGCCATTTCGTGCGGCGAATGGCGCTGTTCTACGCCAGCGTGTTTATCGCACTCGGCGTGCACATGCCGTTCCTGCCGGTGTGGCTGGCGGCCAAGGGTCTCGATCCCCAGACCATCGGCGTCGTGCTGGCCATGCCGATGATTCTGCGCCTGTTTGCGATTCCCCTGGCGACGCGCGCCGCCGACCGCCGCGACGCACTCCGCACCGTCATCATGGCCGCTACGCTGGTCGCGCTTGTCGGGCTTCGCGATGCTCGGAGTGACGGCGAGCCCGCTTGCGATCGCCGTGCTCTATGCGCTCGCGGCGACCGCCTTCATGCTGCTGTTCGTTCTGTCCGACGTCTACGCGCTGCGCGGCCTCGCGCCGCACCGGCGGGCCTATGGGCCGGTCCGGCTGTGGGGCTCGGCGGCGTTCATCGTGGCGAATCTCGCCGCCGGCTATCTTCTCGACATCATCGCCGCCCGCGACCTGATCTGGCTGATCGTCGGCGCGGTGACGATCGTGCTGGCTGCGGCCTGGGCGCTGCCGCCGCTCGGTACGCG
This sequence comes from uncultured Alphaproteobacteria bacterium, assembly GCA_963785745.1. Taxonomy (GTDB): domain Bacteria; phylum Pseudomonadota; class Alphaproteobacteria; order Rhizobiales; family Xanthobacteraceae; genus VAZQ01. The sequence goes on along the minus strand of CAWAWR010000019.1, from coordinate 309,116 downwards.
GGCTTCAGGCAGCCCGGGCGCGACGCCGCCGGCGCGCGTGCTGCTGCGCGATCCCGGATTCGTCGCGGTGGCCGCGGCGGCGAGCCTGATCCAGGGCAGCCACGCGCTCTACTACAGCTTCTCGACCATCGACTGGCAGGCGGCCGGATTCGGCGGCGGCACCATCGGCGTGCTGTGGGCGCTCGGCGTGCTCGCCGAGATCGTGCTGTTCGCGCTGTCGGCGCGGCTGCCGGCGGCCTTCAGCCCGAGCGTCCTGATCCTGATCGGAGGCGTGGGCGCGCTGGTGCGGTGGACCGCGATGGCGCTCGACCCGCCGGGCGCGCTGCTGCCGCTGCTGCAATGCCTGCACGGACTGTCATTCGGCGCCACGCATCTTGGCACGCTGGCCTTCATCGGGCGCGCCGCGCCGGCCGGGCTCGCGGCGACCGCGCAGGGCTATCTTGCGGTTTCAACCGGTGTCGCCATTGCGGCCGCGACTGGATTGTCCGGGCTGCTCTATGCGCGTTTCGGCGGCGCCGCCTATGGCGCAATGGCGATGATCGCCGCCGCCGGCCTTGTCGCGGCGTTCGCGGCCCACCGAATGCAGATGAACGAGTCTCGCTAAGTCAGCGGCAAGCCGGATACATCGAGGCGAGCTCGCGGCCGGTGAGATACTTCATCTCGCGCGTCAGGCCGCCGCGCCGGTTGATCCAGTTTTTCACGTTCTGCGGGTACACGGCCATCAGCAATTGCGTTCCGCCGCGGTTGGTCGCGGGCTGGCCGTTCTCGCCGTGATGCCAGGCGGCGTGGAAGCCGAGCCGCGCTCGGCGCGTCACGCAGATGCGGTCGCGTGGGATGACGCCGAGCACCATCGTGCAGGCGGAGAGGCAAGGGCCGTCAATGATGACGCGCTGGCCGGACTGTCGGATCGCCACGAGATTCTCGAGATAGGGACCAATCTGACCGCCGGTGTCGCCGGTGATCCGCACGTCCGCGGACGCAGACGATACCGCCAGCGCCGCCAAGACGGCGCCAGAAACGACCGCAGCAACTCGCATGAGCTCTCCCCTCGTGCCACGTCCCAGACTACCTTTCTAAAGGGTTTGAAGGTCCCCGCGAAAGTGTTTCAATCATTAAATTTACTTGCGTGAAATCTGGCGTAACGGTGACTACGGTCCTGAGCCGGGGCACGCTCATTCGACCTTGATGTTGGCGTCTCGAACCACCTTGCCCCAGCGCTCGGCCTCGGCCGCGATGAAAGCGGTGAATTCCTGCGGAGTTCCCGTCTTGGGAATGGAACCGAGCTTCTGCAGCGCGGCACGCACCTCCGGGATGGCAAGCGCCTGATTAACCGTGGCGTTCAGTCGCGCGACGACCGCAGCCGGAGTTCCTGCCGGCGCGAACATGCCGTTCCAATATGTCGCGGCGATGCCGCCATAGCCGCTCTGTTCCATGGTCGCGACGTCCGGCAATTGCGCGTTCCGGCCATCGCCGGTGACCGCGATGGCACGCAGCCTTCCACTCTCGACGTGCTGGAGAACGTTGGCGAAGTTGTCGAAGTAGATCTGCATCTGTCCGGCCAGGAGATCGGTGATCGCGGGCGCGGAACCGCGATAGGGAACATGCACGATGTCGAGGCCGGTCATCGATTTGAACATCTCGCCGACCAAATGCGGCTGCGTGCCGAAGCCCGGGGAGGGGAAGTGGACCTTGCCGGGGTTGGCCTTGGCGTAGGCCACGAGTTCCTTCAGCGTCTTCGCCGGAACCGAGGGGTGGACCACCAGCAACAGCGGGCTCTGCGACACGATCGCGACCGGTGCAAAGCTCCTGACCGCGTCGTAGCCCGCGTTCCGGTTCATCACCGGGCTGACGACGACCGGGCCGGGCGTGCTGAACATCAGCGTGTGGCCGTCGGGATCGGAGCCCGCGACCATCTTGGCGCCGACCGATCCGCCGGCGCCGGGCCGGTTCTCGACAATGAACGGCTGCCCGAGCGCCGCGGTCAGCCGATCGGCGACGAGGCGCGCGGTGACGTCGACGCCGCCGGGCGCGAACGGCACGATGATGCGCACCGGCTTTACCGGATAGGTTTGCGCCGGAGCGGGTGCGGCGAAGGTGCAAACGCTCGCCGCCACCACGCCTGCCAGCAACCATCGCTTCGTGATCATCGCGCTTCCCCTCATGTGGCGCTTGCTGGCCGTTTGGATTTGAGACTACCGCCACGGTGCAGCTCCGCGTAGCGACAAATCAGCCCCATAGCGCCCGCGACGGCGGGTGCACGCGGCTGCCTTCGTAGCGCAGCGGATAGAGCCGGTCGCGCGCCAGCAGCAGCGCGCCGTCGAGGTCGACGACGCGGGCGCGTTGCGCCACCAGCATCGCCGGTGCCATCGCCAGCGACGTCGCTACCATGCAGCCGACCATCACCGAAAGCCCAAGCCGCGCCGCCTCCTCGGTGGTGGCTAACGCTTCCGTGAGGCCGCCGGTCTTGTCGAGCTTGATGTTGACCGCGTCGTATTTGTTTCGAAGCGCCGCAAGCGAATCCCGCGCATGCACGCTTTCGTCGGCACAGATCGGCACCGGATGCCGGAAGGCGGACAATACGTCGTCCTGGCCGTCCGGCAGCGGCTGTTCGATCAGCGTCACCCCGGCCGCGGCGCAGGCGGCGAGGTTCTCGGTCAGGTTCTGCTGCGTCCAGGCTTCGTTGGCGTCCACGATCAGTTCGGCTTGCGGCGCGGCGCGCCGCACGGCGGCGATGCGCTCCACGTCGCCCGGCCCGCCGAGCTTCACCTTGAGCAACGTGCGGTCGGCGGCCTTCGCCGCGGCCGCTGCCATCTCGTCGGGCGCCGCGAGTGAGATCGTGTAGGCGGTGACGAGCGGATGCGGCTCGGCGACGCCGGCAAGTTCATACGCCGGCCGGCCCGCGCGCTTGGCCTCGAGGTCCCAGAACGCGCAATCGAGCGCGTTGCGCGCCGCGCCCGCGGCCATCGCCTGTTGCAGGCCGATCCGGTCGAGTCCCGCGGCAATCTGCGGCCGCAACGCCTCGATCGCGGCGACGACCGATTCGACGGTCTCGCCATAGCGGGCATAGGGCACGCATTCGCCGCGCCCGCGATGGTGGCCGTCGGACAATTCCGCAACGACGACCGCCGCTTCGGTCTTGGCGCCACGGCTGATCGTGAACGTGCCGGCGATCGGCCAGCGTTCGGCGCGGGTGGTGAGTGAGATCGGGGCAGGGGACATGGCGGTGCGCGACTGTAGCCGGAATTGGCCGTCCCGGCATCGCCCGTGAAACCCGTTGGAAGTGGGCGTGCCTTGAATCGAAACGGGCGCGCCTTGCAGCGCGCCCGTTGTCGTTGCCGTATCGCGTCTCGGCTTAGTCGAACCGGCCGGCCGCGTGGGCCAGCATGGTGTAGACCTTGCCGGTCTCGGAGGTGAGGTAGGTGCGCGCCACCACCTGGCCGCGGTCGTCGCGCGACACCTCGTCGAGCAGCCGCTCGAATTCGGCGATGTAGCGGTCCACCGTCTGCATGAACTCGCGGTCGCCGCGATACTTGCGCCGGATCTCCTCGAACGCCCGCTGTCCCTGCATGGTGTAGAGCTTGCGGGTGAACACGTTGCGCTCGCCGCGCTTGTAGCGGTCCCATAGTTCGGCGGCGGCGTCGTGATCGATCATGCGGGCGATGTCGACCGCCAGCGAGTTCGAGCGACTCGATGGAATGGCGCGCCGGCCGCTCATCGCCGCCGCGGGGCGCTTCGGGAACGGGCTCGTGCGGCGGTTCGCGCGCCGGCACTTCCTGCGAGGCGCGCGTGAGCAGGTCCGACAGCCAGCCGGTACGGCCGCTGCCGGAGCTGCCGCTCTGCGCCGGACTGAGCGAGGGCGCCTCGGCACGGCGCGGCGGAACCACGGGCGGGCTGGGCGGCGCGCTTTCGGTGCGGGCGCGCGGAGGCGGGGCGCCGCCATTGGCCAGCGCCGCTTCGCGGCGGGGCGGTGGTGCGGCGTCATGGGTGTCGGCGCGGCGCGTACCCGGCTCGACCGTATCGAGGTTGCGGCCGTGGCGGGCGACGATGCGATTGAGCTCGGCCAGCGCTTCGATCTGGTCGACGATCACGCGGCGCATCTGGGCGGCGCTTTCCGCGGTTTCCTGCGGCAGCTCAAGGATGCCCTTGCGCAGTTCGGTGCGGGTGGCGTCGAGCTCTTGCGACATCTCGGTCGCCATCCGCCTGAGGCCTTCGACCACCTCGGCAAAGCGCTGCGCGGCCTGATCGAGCATCTGCTGGCCCTCGCCGGTGGTCTGGTCGTAGATCTCGCGCATCGACTGGGCGGTGCGGCGGTATTCCTCCTCGTTGGCGGAACGGATTTCTCGAAATTCTCCGAGATCATGCGGGCGCCCTGGTTGGTCGAGTCCGCGACCAGGCGGGCGATCTCGCGGGTGCGGTCGCCGGCGCTCTCCAGCGACTGGTTGAGCAATTCGGAGAAGCGGGTAAGCCGCGCCTGCAGATCCTGCGCCTTGTCGTCAAGCGACGCGACCACGCGGTTGAGCGACTGGTCGAGTGAGCCCGAGAAGCGGTTGATGCGCAGTTCGACGTCCTCGGCCTTGCGGTCGAGATTGCCGACCAGCAGCTCGAGCGATTCCTTGCGCTCGTCGAGCGAGCCTTCGGTGCGCCGGTTGCTGCGGTCGATCAGCGCGACCGCCTCGGCCAGCGAGCGGCCGTGGGAGTCGAACTGGGTGGCGAGCGCCGACAGGTCCGTGAGCGTTTCCGCGGTCACCATGCGGAACGCGTTGATGTGCTGCTCGACCTGGGTGTTCGCCGTGCCGGTCTTCTGCGCCACCTCGTGCATGGCGGTGACGAACTCGGCGACGCGGCTCACCAGCGTGCTTTCGATCTCATTCATGTTCTCGTGCGCGCCGCTCAGCACCTCCTGGAGGAGGATATTGGCCTCGCGCAGCCGCTCGAACAGGGCGGTGGTATCGGACCGCAGCATGCCGTGCGTTTCGAGCATCTCGGACACCGCCGCCTGTGCCGTCGATTTCGACTGCTCGACGGCGGAGTGCGTCTGTTCGTGCAGGTCGCGCAGCGTCTTGGCGACCGTGGCCGCCGCGCCCTTGGCGGCGGCATCGGTGCCTTCCTGCAGCTCCTTGATCGAGCGGGCAATCGAGGCGGTGGTGCCTTCCGTCGCCATCTGGGTGACGGTGTTGGCCTCCTGCATCGTGCGGCTGAGCGCGTTGGTCGCGGTCTCGCTCGCCTCGTTGATCAGGCGGGCGATGTGCTCCGAGTTGTCCATCATGGTCTGCGTGAAGGTGAAGCCCTTGGCTTCGATCGCCTTCACCGCGTGTTCGGTGACGCGGGTGACCTCGCTGGAGAACTCCTGGCTCTTGCCCGACAGCGCGGTGATCAGGATCGACGATTTGTCGTCGAGGAGGCGCGTCAGCTCCGCGGAGCGGGTCGAGATCACCGTGGTGATCTCTTCCGCCTTGCCCACGAAATTGCGCGCGACTTCGGCGCTGACGCCGAGCAGGGTGCGCTCGACTTCGGTGGCGTTCTGCTTGAGCACGTTGCTCACGCCGGTCGACATGCCGGTGAGGCTGCGCTCGGCCTCCTGGGCGCTCGACCGGATCGCGGTCGTGGTGGTGGACGCAAGCTGGGCGAGGTTGCGTTCGGCCTCGCCGGCGTTGGTCTTGATCGACTGGCTGAGTTGCTCGAGCCGGGCGTTGATCACCGTGGTGGTGGTGGTCGCCAGCGTACCGATGGCGCGCTCCGCCTCGTCGGTATTGGTCTTGATCGTATTGGAGAGCTCCTCCATGCGCGAGCCGATCGCGCCGGTGCTCGAGGCGGTCAGCTGCGTGATCGCTTTCTCGGCGTCGCTGGTGTTGGTCTTGATCGAGGTGGAGAGCTGCTCCATGCGCGCATTGAGGATGTCGGCCGCGGCCTGGCTGCGGGTCTCGATCTCCTTTGTCACCTCCATGGCGCGGCCGATCAGCAATTCCTCGAACCGCCCGATCCGGCTGTCGAGATTGCCGGCGACCTCCATGGCGCGGTTGCCGAGCGCCTTGTCGATATCGTCGATCTTGGCACCGAGCGCGTCGGCGAGTTTCGCGCCGCGCACGTTGATGACGGCGGTGACGTCGCTGATGCGCTTGTCGAGCGCGGAGACGACCTCCTTGCCGCCGTCGGCCAGCGTCTTGGCGATGTCCATGACGCGGCCACCGAGCGCCTCGTTGAGCGTCTGCGTGCGGCCGTCGAGCGCGTCCTGGAAGCGGATGAACTGCTGGTCGAGGCCGGTCGAGACCTCGGCCGCCTTGGTGCTGACGCGGGTATCGAAATTGTCCAGGTAGTCCCGCATGGCGGTGATGACTTCCTGGGTGCGGTCGCCGAGGCGTTCCACCATCTCGCCGCCGTAGGTTTTCACGGTGCGGTCGAACTCGCCGAGGTGGCGGGTGATGAGGTTGCCCAGCGTGGTGGAGTCGCGCGCGATGCGTTCCGCCAGTTCTGCGCCGCCGTGGTTGAACATGTCCTCGAACGACTGCAGGCGGGCGGCAAGCATCTCGCGCACCGCGTCGCCGCGGGTGCCGATGGTTCCGGCGATCAATTCCGCGCTCTCGCGGAACGTGTCGCTGACCTTGTTGCCGCGCTGGACGATCGTCTCGGTGATACGCGCGCCGGTCTGCTCCATCTTGGCCACGACATCGCCGCCGCGCAGCGAGAGGTCGAGCACCAGCGAGTTGCCGGTGGTCTTGAGCGAGGAGTTGACCTCTTCGACGCGGTTCGAGATCGCGTCGGCAAGCTGGTTGCCGGTGTCGACCACCAGCTCGGTGAGCTGCTGGGTGCGGCCGGTCATCATGTCGAGAATCGCGGCCGACTTCTGCGAGAAGCCGTCGGCGACGCGGTCGAGGCGGACCGACATCATGTGCTGGAGATTGGCGGCGATCTCGGTGAACTCGTCGCCGATGTGGTCGGTCTTGAAATTGAGCGTGGCGGTCAGGCGGTCGGTGGCCTGGGCGATGGCTTCCGCGGTGGTGGAGCCGGTGGATTCCAGGCGCTCCAGCAGGTCGCCGCCGCGCTCGCCGAGCTGCTCGATCATGTTGTCGCCGGCATGGCCGAGCGCACGGGTGATGTGCTCGCCTTTTTCCGCGAGTGTCATCGTGATGCGGCGCGCGGCGTCGTTGACCTGCTCGGCGACGAGCTGGCTGATCTGCGAAATGTCGTGGCTGAGGTCGAGATGCACGCCGTTGATGGCGTCGCGGATCTGCTCGGCCTGTCCGACCAGCGTGTCGCGCTGGCCGCCGAGATCCTGCAACAGCGCGCGGATGCGCACTTCGTTGTCGTTGTAGGCGTGTTCGAGCGCCGACACTTCGTTGGCGACCAGGGTCTCGAGCTCGGCGGCGCGCGCAAGCGCGCGCTCGATGCCGTCGCCCATGGCCGCGACTTCGCGGCGGATCGCCTGTCCGACGGTGACGATCGACTCGCGCGCGACCGTCTCCGGCTCGGCGAGGCGCATCGCGACCTCCGCCATGGATTGTGCAATGAGCCGCATCTCCTGCGACCGCACCGCCATGTGGGCGAGCACGTAGAAGAACACGACCGGCGCGAGATAGATCGCGCCGAGCACGGCGAGCACCGGCGCGGTGAGGCCGGTCGGACCGATCGCGGCCTGGATTTCGGGCAGATAGAGCCAGCCAAGCAGGAAGCCGCCGATCACCCAGACCGCGGCGAACACGCTGGCGAGAATGTAAGACGTCTTGGCGGGCCGGCGCTGAATCTGGCGCAGGATATTGCCGATCGATTCCTGATCGTCATTGGCGGCCGGGCGGCGCGGCGAGGCGGTCTCTTCCGAACGGCGCAATTCTTCGTCGGCGTAGACGTCGGACTTGGCGCTGGAGCGCAGACCGGGCCAGGGCGCTTCCGAAGCCGCGTCCGCCGGCAACGCGGACGGCGACGGTGAACTCATCTCATCTTTTGGCTGGTCGTCCCTTACATGAAGCGCGTCCTGGATCGCCGACAGCGCCGCTTCTGTCGGGTCCTTCATCTTCTTCGGGGTGTTAGCCATGATTTGTCGTCGCCTCGTTATTACGCCAAACCAGGACGCGGCCGGGCATCAACCGGCCGCGCCACGAGCGCGTGAGTCTCTGAAAGATCCCCTCCGGATCCCCTTTGTGGCAGCCCTGGCAAAAACGCGCCGCACTTACAGTTAACTGCCGCCGCACCGATCCTATCCGCATGGCCAACCGATGAAAATGGTATGGTTAAAGACTTCTTAATCATCGTTAATGGCCGTGTTTTCGGTGCAACTATCGGATGGGTTCCCTTCGCTCGTTCCGCCGTCCCGAGCGGGCGAGTTTTCGGCCATATTACGGCCACTCCGCGGCCAAACCTCGGGCACGACCGCAATTCTTCCCCGACCTGTGGCTTTCTCAAAATTCGGACCGGTTCGACAACGAGAGGACGCAGATACCACCGGACGAGGCGGCCGCCCCATAGCCGGACACCACCGGCGAGACGGTGTTAACCACCGCTCTCGTTGAACCGCCCGCCGTTTACCCGGACTTGGACGCCGGTGTGCCACACTTTGCTGGCAAGGGGACAAAGAGCCCCCGGGAGGCCAGAGATGGCGGAGCTTGCGGCGAAGAACGCCCGCGAACGCGTCAAGATCGATGTTGCGGCGGAAGCGCCGCCGCTGGCGCCGGCCGCGCCGGCGGCGATCGACCGCGTGCATCTTGCCCGCATGACTCACGGCGAGCGCGACCTCGAACGCGAAGTGTTGCAGCTCTACGCGACGCAGGCCGACATCCTGCTCTGCCGCATGTCGCCAAAAGATTTGGGACAAGCGCCGCGCGCGGCGGTCGCCGCGCTGGCGCATACGCTCAAGGGATCGTCGCGCGGGATCGGCGCCTGGCAGGTCGCGGACGCTGCGGCCGCCGTCGAAGCGGATGCGGTCGAAGGACGCGACACGGCTGCGGCGGTCGAGCGGCTGGCCGCGGCCATCCGCGCGGCGCAGGTTGATATCGCGGAGCTGATGCGCGGCTAAGGCCCGCGTAACTCGTACCAACTTGTACTATGGCGTTGCCCGGCGCGAGCGGTTATAGGACCCCCGAACAAACCCTCCGACGCCGAACCGAAATCATGGCCAACATCACCTATATCGATCCCGATGGCACCGTCCGCACCGTCGACGGCGAGCTTGGCTCGACCGTGATGGAAACGGCGATCAAGAACAACGTCCCGGGCATCGAGGCGGAATGCGGCGGCGCCTGCGCCTGCGCGACCTGCCACGTCTATGTCGACGAGGCCTGGACCGAGAAGGTCGGCGGACCCTCGCCGATGGAAGAGGACATGCTCGACTTCGGCTACGACGTGAAGCCGAACTCGCGGCTCTCCTGCCAGATCAAGGTGACCGCCGAGCTCGAAGGCCTGATCCTGCGCATCCCCGAGCGGCAGGCCTAAGGCCGCATCAACCGTTTTTCGTCAGCATCCGCTTGAGCCGCTCGATCAGCTCGGGCGGCAGCGGCCGCGCCTTGCGCGTCGCGCGGTCGATCAGCACCATGGTGGAGCGGGCGCGCGCGGCGCAGGCGCCGTCGTTGAAGATCGCCTGCGAAAAGACGTAGGAGCTGCGTCCGATCTCGGCGATGCCGGTGCCGATCTCGACCGTGCCGGGCCAACGCAGCTCCTTCAGGAAATCGATCTCGATGCGCGCCAGCACGGTGGTGCAGCCTTCGACCTGCAAGCCGTCCTTGGGATCGTAGATCCGCAACACGCGGCCGGTCTCGAAATAGGTCGGATAGACCGCGTTGTTGACGTGGCCCTGGCGATCCATGTCGGCGAACCGGACGGTGTCGGGAACGCGGATCGGGAAATCCTCGAGGCGCGGCAGGGCCGGGCGCGGCGGTTTTTGCGGTGATTCCTGCAAGACAAGCTCCGGCCTTAGATTAAGGGGGCTGAAATTCTCGTGATGACACAACTAGTAGGACAGGTTTGCCTTGGAAAGCCCTGAAAAGGAAAGAGAACTTGTATTAACGCCATTGGAATTAGCGCTTTTCCTTCCGCGCCATGGGCGCTACACAGACCTCGCGCGCAGCCCGCTCGCCGCGCATTTAATTGCGTCCTTTTCCGGTTCCGGGGCTGTACCAAGACGCTCCGGCTAAGCATCCCAGCCGACCGTAGGACGAAACCCGAACGCGTCGAGACGACGCACGAGGCAGTTTACGTATGCTAGACCGAACCCCCATGACTGAACCGATCAAGACCGACGTCCTCATCATCGGCGCGGGCCCCTGCGGGCTGTTCGCGGTGTTCGAGCTCGGCCTGCTCGACATGAAGACGCATCTTGTCGACATCCTCGACAAGGTCGGCGGCCAGTGCGCCGAGCTCTATCCCGAGAAGCCGATCTACGACATTCCCGGCATTCCCTATTGCACCGCGCAGGGGCTGGTCGACGACTTGATGAAGCAGATCAAGCCGTTCGGTCCGCAGTTTCATCTGCAGGAGATGATCGAGACGATCGAGAAGATCGGCGATCCCCTGTTCCGCGTCACCACCGACCAGGGCAAGGTGTTCGAAGCCAAGGTGGTGGTGATCGCCGCCGGCGGCGGCTCGTTCCAGCCCAAGCGTCCGCCGATCCAGGGCATCGAAGCCTATGAAGGCACGTCGGTGCACTACGCGGTGCGCAAGATGGAGCAGTTCCGCGGCAAGCGCGTGCTCATCGTCGGCGGCGGCGATTCAGCGCTCGACTGGACGCTCAACCTCGCGCCGCTTGCCGAGCCAGCTCACGCTCCTGCACCGCCGCGACCAGTTCCGCGCCGCGCCCGACAGCGTCAACAAGATGATGGCGCTGGTGAAGGAGAAGAAGATCGACTTCGTGCTCGGCCAGGTGACGTCGCTGCAAGGCGAGGGCGGGCAGGTGTCCAAGGCCATCGTCAAGGGCAACGACAACGCCATGTCGGAGATCGCCTGCGACGCGGTGCTGCCGTTCTTCGGGCTGACCATGAAGCTCGGCCCGGTGACGAACTGGGGCCTCGAGCTCAAGGACGACGAATACATCCCGGTGAACACCGCGGACTTCGAGACCAACATCCCGGGCATCTTCGCCATCGGCGACATCAACTGGTATCCGGGCAAGCTGAAGCTCATCCTCTCCGGCTTCCACGAGGGCGCGCTGATGGCGCAGAAGGCGCACCGCTACGTCTATCCGGACAAGAAGCTGACCTTCCAGTACACGACGTCGTCGACCAGCCTGCAGAAGAAGCTCGGCGTGGCGTAGCGCTGCGCGCTTGAGCGCACGACGTTGTCTTAGAATTGCAGAAGGGCCTCCGTACAGCGGAGGCCCTTTTGCGTTCCCAGATCGCGAATCGTTAGCGGCAGACGGTCCGCTTCCTCACCACGACCGTGCCGTTCGGACGAATGGTGCGGGAGGTGATTTCACGGCATCCGTGGCGATGACGTGCGTGTGCCCGGTAACCGGAATGGCCAGGATGCACATGAACGCCGACGCCGCGGTCGCTTCCATGGATATGCACCTGAGCGGATGCCGGCACGGACATCGCCAGCGTAGCCGCCGCGATGGCCGACAAGGTTAGTTTCAGCATGACGTTACGTTCTCCTCTGTCCCCGGCGCATAACGAACGCGTAACGCGCGCAATGGTTCAAGGAAAAATTCTGAACGTGTGTTCAGGGCGGTTCCAATGCGCGTGCGCTTGCGCGCGCCGCGCACGGATTCATCGCGCTGAGAAGGAAAAAATCTACCGGCTCATTGAGCGGGCGGCGGCAGCGGCGGCAGAGTGTCGCTGCGCAGCTTCGGCTCCGCTCCGCCGATGCCGAGCACATCGCGCATCGCCGGAATCGCCGCATCGGCCATCGCGGCCTGACCCTCGGCGGTCGGATGGATCGCGCCGCCATACACCGCCGACAGGACGCCCCAGATCGCGTCATGGATGCTCGCCGGCGCCATCACGCTGGAGAGCCCCTGCGGATAGGTCATGGCGGTGAAGTAGCTGTCGTTCGCGGTGCGCACCCAGCGCGCCCGCGGCGAATAGGGGCGGTACTCGCTCGCCTGGCGTCCGCAGGCGAGCGGATCGGTTGCCCCGCGCGCGGGATCGGTGCGGAACGTATCGCCGCTGCCGCCGAAGCAGGCGCGGTCGAATTCGGGATCCTCGTCCGAGCGCGCGCAGACGCCGTGCTGTGCGAAGGCCGCCTGATGACCGTCGACGAAGGTCATCCGGTCGGTCTTGGGATCGCGGCAGAGCTTGCCGTCGCACATCGCGATCGCCTTGACCTTCGGCAGGAACTCGTTGGAGACGAACTCGACCACCTGCCGCAGCCGCTGCGGATCGGCGCCGAAGGCCGGGTGGACGTCGAATCCGTTGCGTCCGCCGGGGCAGGAGGTGCCGGGCGCGGCGAGCGCCGGATGCCCGTAGGACACGAACACCACGCGCGAAAGGTCGCCGCCGACCAGCGGCTTGAGCGCGGCGCGCAGCTTGAGGAAATCGTTGGGCAGGTTGCGGTCGAGGATGCTCTGCGAATCCGGCACGGTGGCGATGTGGCCGCTGCGGCCGAACAGCACCCGCTCGGTGCGCGCCTCGATGATGACGTCGGCCACCAGCCCGGCGAACTGGATGTCGTTGGCGCCGATGGTGAGCAGCACGAGGTCGAGGCGGCGGTCGGCGCGATGCTTGCGCGCGATCGCCAGCGCCTCGGTCAGTCGCCGCGATCTGCGCGCGCGACGTGGTCGAGCAGGCGGTGTTGGTGCCCGGGCTCGGGCATTCGGTGATGCGCTGCGAGCCGAGGAAGCCGGCCGCGATCGTCGCGCCCGAGCAGGCGAGCGGAATGAAGGTGACGGCGATGCGCGGATTCTCGATCGCAAGGCCGAGCGCGGCGCGCATCTGGTAGCCGTAAAGCGAGCGATGGCACGGGCCCGAGTGCCAGCGTGCGCTCTGGCGGGCCCAGGCGTCGGCATGCGGGTCCGAGCCCTCGGTCACGCAGGAGCGGTTGCCGCTGTAGCCGGCGCGGCCCGGGCCGGTAGTACTCGCTGGTCTCGAAGCCGAGGAAGCGGCGGAAGCAGAAGCCTTCGTCGGAGAGCCGCACCGGGCGGTCGGGATTGCCTTCGCCGGCGGCGATCGAGTCGCCGAGCCCGGCGATCAGCACGTCACGCACCTGGATCTCGCTCACGACGCGCTGGGCGGTGCCGTCCGGCAGCACGATGTCGACGCTTGCGGTGGTCGGCCGGCCGTACACGACGCGCAGCCGCATCTCCTCGTCGCATGAGGCTTCGAACTGACGCGGTTCGCTCGAGCCGTCTTCGAACGTCCAGGCGCATCGAACGGCATCCGTCGGCGCCGCCGCGAGCACGACGCCGATGCGATGGTCGCCGGGCGACAGATAGATCTCGCGTGTGCCGTCGCGCTCGCAGAATTCCATCAGCCGGCCGGCGCGATCGACGCACAGGCGCTCGACCGTATCGCGCGCCCAGCCGCGGCCGTCGCTCTCGATGGCAAGCCGCCGCTCGGAACCCAAGACGCCGTCGTTGCGCCAGGAGGCGAGGTGGCGCTGGAAATCCGCTTCGCTGCGGAACAGGCGGAAGCGGTTCTTGACCTCCCACTCGATGCGCGGCTTCGCAGCGCCCGGCGTCTGCGCGAGCGCCGACGAATCCGGGGTGAGCGGAAGCAGAAGTGCGGTCAGGACAAGCGCGGCAAGACGCATGGCGGACGCGGACGGGGTCTGAATTGCGGGCGCAACCGATAGCACGGATCGTGCGGCGGAAATGTGAGGCCGGGCGCTGCGCGTCGACGCGCCGTGAGGGGTTAGTGCCGCAAAAGCGGCTACCGGGGCCCCGGCGGCCTGTGCTCTCGCGCCCGCCCGGAACGGCAGAATTGTTCTCAACGATTCGGGCTAATAGAGAAATCGATTTGCTTTTTGGGCGCCAGATATTGCCTTGAAATAGCAATAGATTCTAATAGCCGCCCTAGAGAGCGAGGGCGTCATGTCAGATCAGGCAACCATCAGCACCGCACCGGCCGGCCAGGTGGCGGCCCCCATCACGCGATCGTGGCGGACCGAGGACTGGATCGCCGTGGTGCTGGGCTTCCTGGTGATCACGACCGTGCTGGTGCTGTTCCAGTGGAAGGTGTTCGACCTGCGCAACGTCGTGCCGAATTTCCGGTGGACGACCGACAGCCAGATCGCAGCGCAGACGCCCGGTTGGATCGCGGCGCTCGACCAGATCGAAAAGGACGCGCAGGCGCGGCAGCAGCAAAACGTCCTGGGGCTGAGCAAGAGCCTGCGCGGAGCGCTGACAAGCCAGGACCGCCAGGCGATCGAAGCCGCGGCCGCCAAGATGGCCTCGCTCGGTTCGCGCACGATCGCCGGCGCGCTGGCGACCGAAATCCGCGGCCATGCCGCCGCGACGCCGGAGCGCGTGTTCGCCTCCGCCAATCTCACCAAGGTGCTCTATGTCGGCCTCGGATTCCTGATCGTCACCGCGATCGGCGTTGCGCTGGCCGGCTGGCGCGTTACGCCGTTCCTGATCGGCCTGCCAGTGATCTTCCTGCTCGCGTTGACCGCGCGCTTCCTCGCCGGCAACGGCGTGTTCGTGAACTGGGGCATCGAATACGTTATCTTCGCGTTGCTGCTCGGGCTTCTGATCAGCAACACGATCGGCACGCCGTGGTGGCTCAAGCCCGCGGTGCAGACCGAGTTCTTCATCAAGACCGGGCTGGTCATTCTCGGCGCAAGCCTGCTGTTCCAGGAGGTGTTGCAGGCCGGCGCGCTTGGCATCGTGCAGGCGCTGCTGGTGGTGTTCGTGGTCTGGTATTCCTGCTTTTGGCTGTCGCGGAAGCTGCGCGTCGACGACGAATTCGCCGCCATGCTCTCGACCGCGGTGTCGATCTGCGGCGTGTCGGCGGCGATCGCGGCCTGCGGCGCGATCAAGGGCGACAAGAAGAAGCTCTCCTACGTCACCTCGCTGGTGCTGATCGTCGCGGTGCCGATGATGATCGTGATGCCGTGGATCGCGAAGGTCGACCGGCATGGACGATCTCGTCGCCGGCGCCTGGCTCGGCGGCACGCTCGACACCTCGGCCTCGGTGGTCGCGGCCGGCGCGCTGATCTCGGACGCCGCCATGAAGACCGGCGTGATCGTGAAGTTCTCGCAGAACGCGCTGATCGGCGTCGCCGCCTTCGCGCTGGCGATCTGGTGGACGCTGAAGACCGGCGCGGCGACCGGCGAAAAGCCGAGCGCCGCCGTGATCTGGGAGCGGTTCCCGAAATTCGTGCTCGGCTTCGTCGCGGCCTCGGCGGTGTTCTCGTTCGCGCTGTCGCCCGAGCTCGTGGCGGGCACCCGCGGCGCGCTCGGCGAGATCCGCACCTGGTGGTTTGCGCTCGCCTTCGTCTGCATCGGCCTCGAGACCCGCTTCATCGAGCTTGCGACCTACGAGCAGGGCAGGCCGGCGCTCGCGTTCCTCGGCGCGCAGGGCATCAACGTGCTGTGGACGCTGCTGCTGGCCTGGCTCCTGTTCGGCGGAATCATCGTGGCGCAGCCGCTGATCAACTGACGGTTTATTTTACGGGCTGCCATCATCCCCGCCGCGGGCGCGCCCCTCCAAGCGTCCGTAGCATGAAGCCCGAGCGACGCCGCAGGCCACCCCTGCGGCGTTCGCTATTTCGCGGACGGCGTCACTTGTCGCCGATCACCGCGATCGCGGAGATTTCCAGCATCATGCCGACCGCCGGCAGGCTGTGCACGGTGATGGTGGTGCTGGCGGGGAAGTTGCCCTCGGGGAAGAACTCCTTGCGGATCGGGATCAGCGGATCGATCAAGCGCGGGTCGGTCAGGTAGACCGTGATGGTGACCACGTCCTTGAGGCTGCCACCGGCACGCTTCACCACCGCGTCGATATTGCGAAAGATCACCCGCGCCTGGCCTTCGAAATCGCCGGCCATGGACTTGCCGCTCTCGTCGACCAGTCCGGTCTGTCCCGAGACCCAGACGGTCTTGCCGCCTTCCGTCACCACCCCGGGCGTGAATCCGCGCGACTGAGCGCGCTCCTGCTTCAGATATTCGCGCGCCTCGAGTGGCGCCGCCGCGACGAGCGCCAGCGCCACGAACAGCCATGTCGGTCGCATGCTTCATCTCCCTCGTTTGGAGAGAGCATAGCGACGGCTGGGGCGTCGCGGCAGAGGGGAGGTGACACATGAGACGCAACCGAGAAATGCAAACGCCGCGGGCTTGCGCCCGCGGCGTCTTCCTGAGCGTAGACCCGGCAGAGACTACGACAGGCGCAGAACCGCTTCTTCGTATTTGCCCGAACCCATGCCGGTGTCGGCGAAGATGCCGTGGTCGGCGATCCACTTGAAGGTCTCCTCATAGACCTCCTTGGTGTAGGGCTCGAACACCAGCCGCTCGCCCGGGCCCCAGCGCCGCGTGTCCATGCGGGCGTGATAGCGCTCGGGGAACTCGTTCCTGTAGTAGTGGGTGTAGAGCTCCGGCCGCAGATCGATGTCGCGTTGCGCGCGGCGCAGCGCCCGGAAGAACTTGCGCACGTCTTCCGGATCCGGATCGCCCTTGATCGAGGTGGCGATCATGAAGGTGCAGTCGATGACTTTGCGGAAGCCGAGCTGTTCGGCGAGGTAATAGGGACCCGAGAACAGCGTCGAGGCCTGCGCCTTGCCGTCGAGCAGCGTGTCCATGCGGTGGAACAGCATGCCGTCGGCGAATGTCAGGTTGATCTTGTCGGCCGGCATGTACTGCTCGAGCGCCTGGATGGTCGAGTAGTGGCTGCCGGATTGGTAGCCGACCGCGATCGGCACGCCGGCGAGATCCTCCGGCTTCTGCACCGGCGAATCCTTCGGCACGAACACGCCCGCCGGTGACACCGAATAGACGTCGCCATAGAGCCGGCCCTTGCCCTTGGAGGCGGCGACGCCGACCGTCCAGTGGCAGGCGCAACTGACGTCGGACGAGCGGCCTTTCTCGATGCCCTGCATCGCGCCGACCTTGTCGCCCTTGTAGTGATGCGCGCCGTCGGTCGACTTGATCAGCTCGAGGAACACGTAGTCGAGCCCTTCATCCTTGAAGTAGCCCTTCTCCTCCGCCACCCACTCCTGCAGGCGGAAGTGCGGCTCGATGATGAATTTCTCCTTGGCCATTACGCTCTCCTGTTTTCGTTTTCGTCAGTTGGCGGTTACGAGATGTCAGCAGCAGTCGGGTTGCGTGCCGTGGCGCTTATCGCGGTGCTCGGCGACGCGGCGGGCGGCGATCATTTTGACGTGGTCGTCCATCAGGCGCCGGGCGGCGGCGCCGTCGCGCATTTCGATGAGGGCCGCGAGCTCCTTGTGCACGTCGAGCACACGGCGGGCGACGCGCGGGTTGAGCGTCGGGTTCTTCGACGGCCAGGAAACGTGCTGCAGCGAGATGAGCTGCACGACCAGCGCGCGGTTGTGCGAGGCTTCCGCCACCGCGAGATGGAATTCGTGGCTCGAACGGGTAAAGGCCGGCACGTCGTCGATCTTGCGCTCGGCGTCGGCGAGCAGCTCGCGCAGCCGGGCATGGTCCTCGGCGGTGGCGTTGATCGCGGCAAGCTCGGCGGCGTGGCATTCGATGGCGCGCTGCGCGTCCATGATCTCGCCGGCGCTGACGCCGGCGAGGTCGAGCTGCACCGCCAGCGCCTCCGCGAACAGCCGGGCGTTGCCCTGCGCGATGCGCGCGCCGCCGCCGGAGCCGACCTTGATGTCGACGATTCCCTGCGCTTCCAGCGTTCGCAGCGCGTCGCGGGCGACGATGCGGCTGACGCCGAAGCGCTCGGCGAGGTCCTTTTCGGTGCCGAGGAAGTCGCCCGGCCGCAGCTCCTTGGCGAACAGCGCGTCGCGCACCTGGGTGACGATCTGGGTGGACAAAGTCGGGCTGCGGAACGCGACGATGTTGCGCCCGAACGGCTTGCGCTCGTTGTTTCGCACTGCCGGGGTCCGCGCCATCGGTGCCGCCTGGGGCTCAAAACGAAAGATATCAAAGATGATATCTTTCAACTGGGGCGTAGGCAAGGGCCTCAAAGGGGCGGTTTTCGAGGTTTGGGAATGCCGGGGAACGGCGAATTCAGGCCTGCCGCAGCTCGAACAGGACGAGCAACTCGATCAGCAGCGGCTTGCGCGCGACCTGCCGAGCGCGGAATTTCGCCTGCTCGATCAGCGAGCCGATGAGGCCGAGGTCTGACTCCGACGACAGCAGCAGATAGAAGCGGCCGCGCGGGGCCAGGCGGACGCGGGCCTGCTCGAACAGCGCACTGATGTCGCGATAGCCCGGGCCGGCATGCCAGGCGCGGTCGGCGAGGTCGATCGGCTCTTCCGGGAAAAACGGCGGATTGCACAGGATCACGTCGAACTGCGCGCGCGGCGCCAGCGCCGAAAGCAGATCGCCGCACACCACCGACACGCGGTCCGCGAAGCCGTGCGCCGCGGCGTTCTCGCGCGCCGACAGGGCGGCGTTCGGGTTGATGTCGACTGCCACCACCGATTCCGCACCGGCGCGCGCCGCCGATAGCGCGATGATTCCGCTGCCGGTGCCGACGTCGACCACGCGCAGGTCGCGCAGGTTCAGTTGCGTGACGAAGCGCGAGAAATACTCGCTGGCGCTGAAATGGCGCGGATGGAAGACAGTCGGCCGCACCGTGAGGCGAAAGCCGTCGGCGCGCACCGTGCGGATGCTGCGGCGGTTGAGCACGAAGTTATAGGAGGCGAAATGAATCGCGCGGCGGAGCATGCGGCGCGCCAATTCGGGCGCAGCGCTACTGCCAACGGCACGGCGACCCGTGTCCTCGAAGCTAGCAACCACCGACTGCCGCCCCCCCAACGCAACAAACTTTCCTGATCGCAGCAGTCCGCGCGCTGCAGGTCAAGCGGCGTGAGCGTCGCGGTCCGGCGCAGGCCGTGCAACGGCGTCGCAGATGCAGTTTGTGGGATGGTGATCGGCGATGGGTGACAAACAGAAAGAAAGCCCCGGGTCCGGGACCCGAGGCTTTCCATTCCAACCCCCCGAAGATTTCTTCGGCCGTAACGCAACCCTATGCAGCCCAGCTCTCAAGTCAATTTGCGATCGCCCCAAATGGGTGGATCGGGTGCACTTCGCCGACCCGTGTGACTTTCAAGCCACGCATTTTGCTGCAATCAGGCGGAAATCGGGCTGAATCGGCGGTATTTTAGGCCCGCGAACAACCGCCAGTGTGCCTGCTCAGCCGAATCGCGCGCCGTCGGGAGCAGGGCGGCCGCGCAGCCAGGGAATCAGCAACACCACGAGAGTCGCCAGCCAGACCATGCGCGCGCCGTAGCGGTCGTGCGGATTGGAGAGCGCGCCGCAGACGGCCGCATTGGCGAGGATCGCGAGCGCCACGACCGCGGCGAGCTCTCCGAGCTCCGCGAATTGCCGGCGCCGTGCGGCGAGCGCGAGCACGCCGGCAAGCAGCAGCATCGAGCCCCAGGCGACCGGCACATGCAGGCGGTTGATCGCGGTGAAGCTGAGCTCTCCGCGTTGCTGGCGCGCGGCCTTCATGGCGGCGAGCGACTGCGGCGCGAACGTCTCGACGATCCAGTGGGTGTGCCAGATGTCGTTGTGCACGCCGTAACCGGTGGCGACGCGCACGAGCTGTTCGGCGGTTCCCTTGATCGCGGTCCAAAGCTGCGCCCCTGGATACGCCGTGACGCTTTCGCGCACGACGATGCGCATTTCCTCGCCCAGACCCTCGAACCGGCCCAGTTCGTCGAAAAGGTCCGAGCCCCAGAAGAAAAAATCCGTGTCGGTGGGAAGCTTCTCGCGATTGGCGCAGAGCTTCGGCAGGCGCGGGTCGGGGCAATGCTCGGCGAGATAGCGCGCGACAATGCCGGCCTGCAGCATGCGGCCGAACGGGATCGCGCTGCCGCCCGGCGTCCAGGCGAGGCGGCCGGCGACCGCGTAATTGGCGGCAAGCAGCAGCGCGACACTCATCACGATCGCGAAGCCGCCGCGTCCGAGGCCGGCAAACGGGACCGTGCCGCGCCGCACGAGCGTCACCAGCAATCCGGCGGCGAGCAGCGCCAGCAGCACCGCCAGCGTCGCGGTGTGGGTCGCAGCCGAGAACGCGATCAGGGCGATCAGCGCCCAGCGTTCCCAGCGCGTGAGCGTTTCGGCGCGCAGCACCACGAGATAGAGCGCCAGCACCGAGAGGCCTGCGAAGATGTCGGTGAGCAGCGTGCTCACGATCCAGGACAGGCTGGTGGCAATCGCGAGCACGGCGGCGGTGACGATCAGCACCAGCGGCGTCGCCAATGCCTGTGCGCGCAGCGTCAGCCAGAGCACCCACACGGTCAGCAGCGAATGAACGGCCACAGCCGGCCAGAAATCCGGCCGAGCGGTGAGCACGAGATAGAGGCCGTAGACCGTCGAGCGGCTTTCTTCGAGATGGCCCTCGTACCAGCGCGCGAGATAGCCGCCGGTGTCGTATTGCAAGAGCGGGAAGCCGTTCCACAGCGCGGGGGCGAGCAGTAGCAGCACGGCCGCCGCCGCCGCGGTGAAACGGAATTGCATCTTGGGTTGGGTGGCGGCCTGATTCACCGGGGCAATTCAACACGGCTGGTGCCGATGGGGAAGGGAGGATGCTAGAATGCGTCGAAAGGACCTTGCATGTTCGTCACCTTCTTCCATGAGCTGAAATCCGCCGGCGTCCCGGTGACGCTGCGCGAATATTTGACGCTGATGGAGGCGATGAACGCCGACATCGCCGGCCGGCGGGTCGAGGACTTTTACTATCTCTCCCGCGCCGCGCTGGTGAAGGACGAGCGCAATCTCGACAAGTTCGACCGCGTGTTCGGCCATGTCTTCAAGGGCCTCGAACTGTTGTCCGACGCGTTGGAGGTGGACATCCCCGCCGAGTGGCTCAAGAAGCTCGCGGAGAAATACCTCACCGACGAAGAGAAGAAGATGGTCGAGGCGCTGGGCGGGCTCGACAAGCTCCTCGAAACGCTGCGCCAGCGTCTCAAGGAACAAAAGGGCCGCCACCAGGGCGGCTCGAAATGGATCGGCACCGGCGGTACGTCGCCGTTCGGCGCCTACGGCTACAATCCGGAAGGCATCCGCATCGGCCAGGACGAGAGCCGCCACAAGCGCGCGGTCAAGGTCTGGGACAAGCGCGAGTTCAAGGATCTCGACGGCGACGTCGAGCTCGGCACCCGCAACATCAAGGTCGCGCTGCGGCGGCTGCGCAAATTTGCGCGCACCGGCGCGCCCGACGAGCTCGACCTCGACGGCACCATCAAGGGCACCGCGCACAAGGGCTATCTCGACATCCTGATGCGGCCGGAGCGCCACAACGCGGTGAAGGTGCTGTTGTTCTTCGACATCGGCGGCTCGATGGACTGGCACATCAAGGCGACGGAGGAACTGTTCTCGGCCGCGCGCTCCGAGTTCAAGCACATGGAGCATTTCTACTTCCACAATTGCCTGTACGAAAAAGTGTGGAAAGAGAATCGCCGCCGGTGGAACGACACCACGCCGACCTGGGACGTGCTGCACACCTTCCCGCACGACTACAAATTGATCTTCGTCGGCGATGCTTCGATGTCGCCCTATGAGATCGCCGCGCCCGGCGGCTCGGTCGAGCATTTCAACGAGGAGGCCGGCCACGTCTGGATGGAGCGCATCGCGCGTACCTATCCGGCCTGCGTCTGGCTCAATCCGGTGCCCGAAGGCGAGTGGGGCTACACCCCGTCGATCCGCATGATGCAGCAATTGCTTGGCGGCCGGATGTATCCGCTGACGCTGGATGGGCTCGACAAGGCAATGCGGGAATTGGTGCGGTAGCGCGCTGCTCCTCGCAGCGATACAACCTGCTATGCTCTCCCGTCCGGCCTCGACGCCGTACATTGATAAACATTCGGGAGGATCTCATGAAACGCTTGTGCGCCGTCACCGCGCTTGCCGCCGCCACTGCCGCCTTCGCCACACCCGCCGCCGCACAGGGCGCCGCCGAACGGCTCTACGTGATGGAGTGCGGGCAGGGCGCGGTGCCCGACCTGTCGCGCTGGTCGCCGGGCGTGAATGTCGGCGTGAAGACCGAATACGTGACCAACTGCTATCTCGTCCGGCACGCCAAGGGCTGGCTGTTGTGGGAGACGGGGGCGGGCGACGACCTCATCAACGTGCCGGAAGGCCGCGGCAGCTTCACGCGCTGGCGGCTCAAGCGCACGCTGGCGTCGCAGCTCGCGGAGATCGGCGTGAAGCCCGACGACGTAAACTTCATTGCCGCCTCGCACACCCACTTCGATCACATCGGCAATGTGAATCTATTTCCAAAGTCCGTGCTGCTCATGCAGAAGGCCGAGTATCAATGGCCGCTTCCCAAGGGCGGGCCGCGATTCAATCCCGCGCATCCGGTCACCCAGGTCGAAGGCGATCACGACGTGTTCGGCGACGGTAGCGCGGTGCTGCTTGCGACGCCCGGCCACACCCCCGGCCACCAGTCGTTCCTGCTGCGGCTGAAGAACACCGGGCCGATCCTGTTCACCGGCGACGCCGCGCACTTCCGGGAGAACTGGGAGTTCCGGCGCGTTCCGTCCTTCAACACCAACCGGGAGCAGTCGCTGCAGTCGATGGAGCGGATTGCCGCGATTGTCGCGAGCACCAAGGCGCAGCTCTGGATCCACCACGACAAGCCGCAGGCCGACAGCCAGAAGAAGTCGCCGGCGTTCTACGACTAGTGGTCCTGACATTCGCATCCCGGTCCGGCAGATGATTTGCGAATGTTGGAATCAAAGGATCACCAAGGCGCGGGAGCTGGTGCTTTAGTACTGGGTCCCTCGTACTCCGGGCCGCTAAACTCGTTTGCCGGCGCAATTCTATGATGCAACCATTGAGAGAGGCGCTGCGGTGCGCCGCTCTCTAATATTGGCGAGTGGGGGTCGAGATGAACGCGAATACGGGCGCGGGCATATCGGGAGACATCGCCACCCCTCCAAGCTCGAACGGTTTTCTCGGTTCACCGGCCGTGCTGGCGCTTGCTGCGCGGCTCGGCGCGAAGATTGCCGCATGGTTCGGTGACCCGATCCGGTTCGGCGATACCGTCATCGTCGCGCGTCATGCCAACGTGATGGAAGTCCTGCATCGCGATCTCGACTTCCTGATTGCGCCGGTCAACGAGAAGCGCATCGTCGAGGTCAACGGCCCCTTTGTCCTTGGAATGGATCGCGGCGCCACGCTCGTGCTGGAACGCGGCGCGCTCTATGAGGCGCTGGCGGAGGTTGATTTCGCCGCCATCCGTCAAGCGGTCGAGCACGAAGCGCAAAAGCGCGTCGCCGCCGCGGGTAGCGAAATCGATGTCGTGGAAGCCTATGCCCGCCCGATCGCCGCGCATACCGCCACGGCCCTGTTCGGAATCCGTGGATCGGACGAGCCGACGTTCATGGACGTTGCCCGCGCGATCTTCGGGCATGTCTTCTTGAATCTCTCCGACGACGAAGCCATCCGGCAGCGCGCGCTCAAGGCGGCGGGTTTGATGGAGGCCTGGTTCAAGGACGAGATCAAACGGCGGCGCACGTCCGGCGATCTCGGCACCGACATGATGGGCGCGCTCATGAAGGCCGAGACGCTCGACGATGACGGCGTGCGACGGACCTTGGGCGGCATGCTGGTCGGGAGCATCGACACCACCGCAAGCTCGGTCGCGAAGATCATTGCGACGATCGCGAAGGATGCGACGCTCGCAAAAAACGTCGCGACCGATGTCGACGATCCGGCGCGGCTGGCCGGGTGGTGCCGCGAGGCCCTGCGGCGATGGCCGCACAATCCCATCGTGCTGCGCAAAGCCGCGGCCGCGACCAGCCTGGCCGACGTGGAAATCCGTCAAGGCGACCGGATCTTTGCCTGGACCCAGGCCGCGATGCTGGACGCCGAGATCTTCCCGGACCCGCAATATCTGCGCCCCGATCGTCCGCCCGCCGCTTACCTGCATTTCGGCGGCGGCCTGCATCCGTGCGCCGGCCGGGCCGTCAATGCGTTTCAAATTCCCGCGCTGGTCGGCGCGCTGGTGCGGCGTGGGATCAAGTCGGTCGGTACCATGAAATGGGCCGGCCCATTCCCCGCCCATCTCCCCTTGCGATTTGAACGGTGATCGCCATGAGCAACGCTCTCGTCACCATCATCGCACCGCTCGATCTGGACCGCGTCACGGACGCCGAAGCCGCCGTCGACAGACTGGGCAATCCGCCTCGGCCCGATATCCGCGCGGCGCTCGATAAGCTCGAAGACGGCGAGCACGGCACGCATTTCACCAGTCTGCATGCTTTCCGCTCGCAGGACGGCAAGCGCGCCTACATTGCCCTCGAATTCTCCGCCGACGGTACCGAGGACGACGCGCTGGCCCGGATCGAGCGGCAGATCGGCGAGCACCTGCGGCCGGTCTTCATGCACGCCAAGGATTGGAAGGACGGCGGTGACCTGCTCGCCTATTTGCGCAGCCATCGCGTCGCGCTCGGCAATGGCTGGTTCTCGAATCCAGGCCAAGTTTTCGCCGGCACGCCTGGACTATCGGTCGGCCGTATCCTGCGGGAGGGCAGGCTTGGCGCGGAGGTGATGCGCCAGTTGTCGAAGCCGGTCGATGACCGGCTGGCGGACCTCGACGCGCTCGAGCGCGTCGATGCGGTGCGCAAGGCCTTGGCGGCCGATCCCGCATTCAAGGACGCGCTGACTCCCGGCGCGCCGGTGCCGCCGTTCGAACAGCCCGGCGTTCCGGGTTTTGCCTTCCAGCTCATCGGCTCCTTCGCCAAGACCTATCTGTGGCCGGTCGGTCTTGTGTTGCTCGCCGTTGCAGCGATTGCCGGCGTGATTGCCGCCTTTGCCAAGATCGGAGGATTCTGGGCGGTGCTGTGGGCGGGCGTCGTAGGCTTCGCCTGCGCGCTATGGACCGGGTTCTGGATCGCCCTCCTGATTCTCGTGATCGTTGCCGGCATCGGCTATTGGCGGCTGCGGGTCGCCGAGGACAACGACTCGCTGGAGGAGCGTGCGCCGCCGACCGCGACCCTCGCCGGGATGTTCGAGCGCGAGAACCAGCGCGGCTACGCCCAGAACCACATGATCTCGATCACGCAACGCAAGCCGGGTGCGATCCGCTGGTTCACCTCGCGCCTGGTGTTCTGGGCCGTCGGCGAATTCGCGGCGCATTTCTACCGTCCCGGCTTCCTGAGCGACATCGGCACCATCCATTTTGCGCGCTGGGTCACGGCGCCCGGCAGTCCCGACGTTCTTTTCTTTTCAAATTACGATTCGAGTTGGGAAAGCTATCTCGAGGACTTCATTACACGCGCCCATGCCGGCCTGACCGGAATATGGTCGAACTCCATCGGATTCCCGCGGGCGCAGAACCTCATCCAGGGCGGCGCGACCGACGGCGAGCGATTCAAGCGCTACGCGCGCCAGAGCATGGTTCCGACCCGCTTCTGGTACAGCGCCTATCCCCACCTCACCACGACGATCATCCGGACCAATGCGGAGATCAGGCGCGGGTTGTCGGGCTCGATGACCGAGGACGAGGCGATCCGCTGGCTCACATCGTTCGGGTCGGCGGCGCGCCCGTCCTCGAAGCTGGTCAGCAACGAGATCCAAAGTCTGGTGTTCGGAGGACTTGGTTTTTTGAAATTCGGCACCTGCCTGCTGTTCGACCTGCCCGAAGACGTCGGCAAAGCCCGGACGTGGCTGGCGCTGGTGAGACCGGAGATCGCGTTCAACGACGGACGACGGCTCGAGAGCGACAGGTTCGCGGTCGTGACACTGGCGCTCGGTGCGCGCGGCCTGAAACGGCTGGGGCTGCCCGAGCATGGGCTCGCGACGTTTCCGTTCGCGTTTGTTGACGGCATGACCACGCCGGCACGCGCCCGCATTCTCGGCGATTTCGAGAAGAACGCGGTCGAGAACTGGGCCTGGGGGCGGAGCCAGCCGGACGTTGCCCTGCTGATCTATGGAAACACGCAAGCCGATGTCGACGCCCTGGCCGAGGAACTGACCAACGAGGCGACGCATTTGGGCATGGCGCCGCCGTACACGATTCCGCTCAAGCAGGTCTCGGAAGGCAAGGAAGAGCCGTTCGGGTTCGTCGACGGAATTTCGCAGCCGGTGATCCGCGGCACCTACAAAGGCCTGCGCAACGCCGATCCGATTCATCTGGTGGAGCCCGGCGAATTCATCCTCGGCTATCCGGACAATCGCGGCAACACGCCGCCGGGGCCGACGCTGCCGGCCATCGCCGATCCGGACAATCGGCTGCCGTTGGTGGGCGCCGTGGGCGGCTTCGACCGGGCCGTGGTCGAAAACGACCGCGACCTCGGATGCAACGGTACTTTCCTGGTGATCCGGCAACTGGAACAGGACGTCGACGGATTCAAGAATTATTGCATCCAGGAAGCGGAGCGCCTCCAGGACCGGTTGCCACCGCCTTACGACATCACCGAGGAATTCATCGCCGCGAAACTGGTCGGTCGATGGCGGGACGGCTCGTCGCTCACGCGCTATCAATACGAGAGCCGGATCGAGGCGGCGCGTCGCAATTTGCAGGTGAACGAGACCGTGCGGGCCCGCACCGCCCAGGCGTCCGCGATCGAGGCGCCGGTCCGCGCAACGCCCACCCGTGAGGCCGACGGGACCGTGGCGCGGCCAACCCGGCGCACGGGCGACAACGATTTCCTGTTTGGCACCGAAGATCCCGAGGCATTGCGGTGCCCCTTCGGCGCGCATATCCGCCGCGCCAATCCGCGCGACAGCTTCGATCCCGGCTCGAACGACCAGATCGCGATCAGCAATCGCCACCGCATCATGCGCGTCGGACGGATCTACCAGGAGAAGGCCGGCGAGAAACCTGGCCTGCTGTTCATGTGCCTCAACGGCGACATCGAGCGGCAGTTCGAGTTCGTGCAGCAGACCTGGCTGATAAGCCCGTCGTTCCATGGATTGTCGTGCGAGAAGGACCCGGTGCTCGGCGATGGCGAAAGCGGCGCATGCAGCTTCACCGTTCCGAGCCGCCATGGCCCGATTACTCTCAATCCGATGCCGGCATTCGTGACGACCAAAGGCGGCGGCTATTTCTTCATGCCGGGCAAGCGCCTGATCGAATATTTGTGCGGAGATTGATGGACGCGCCGGCTCAATACTCGATGATAACGTTCGCGCCGATGGTCGACAGCGAGCTCTGTCGCTTCGTGCTCAAGCACTACGGGACGGCTTATCGGGAGCGGCCTCACACCTTCGGTTGGGGTTCGCTGCTGGCGCTGCCGCGCTGCTTCACGCCGCAGGTGCCGGCGCTGTACGGAGGCGGGCTGCGGCTCGCCGGGCCGCGCCGGTTCGTGGAGCATTTCGACCAGTCCTGCCCGGTCGGTCAGATGCTGCTCCCGTCGCAGCGCCCGTTGCGAATTCAGGTCGAGAACGATTGGGACACCTATAACGGGCAGCTCGCGGCGCACAGTCCCGTCGTCGCCTATTTTCATCTCCTGCCGCATCGCGAGATCATGATCGAGCCGTTCTTCCGCGGTGTTCCCAAAACGGAGGCGTCCGTGTTTCGCGGCGCCTATCCGTTCCTGCGCGGCGTGCTCACGATCCTTCTTCAGTTGAGCGAGCCCAAGGCGAAAGACGCGCTCGCCCGGATACGGATGATCTTCGACATGACCGACGCGCGGATCAGCGATGGCCGGCCTTATCTGGCCGGCGATCGTCTGACGCTGGGCGATCTCGCACTCGCCGCCGCTTCAGCGCCCTTACTTCTGCCGCGCGGATACGGGTCGCCGATCCCGCCGCTCGAAAGCGTGCCGCCAGCTTACGCGGCGATCGTCGAGGAGATGCGCCAGCATCCGACGGCGGCATTCGTGCAGAGAATCTATGACCGGCACCGCGGGCGGCCATCGCCATCGTGATGGTGCGGTCGGTCCGGGTCGCGGCCTCAGCCTTTTTCCACTTCGATCCCCGCTTCCGCCAAATCCTTGAAGCCGCCGCCGTTGAACACCTTAGTGTAGCCCATGTCCTTGAGCGTCTTGCCGGCGAGCGCGGCGCGGCCGCCGCCAGCGCAGTGCAAGATCACGGGCTGATCCTGCTTAAAGGCGGGGTTGTAGGAGGCGGCGGTCGGATCGGCGCGGCCTTCCAGCGAGCCGCGCGCGACGTGAACGGCGCCTTTGAGTTTGCCGGTCTGCGCCACCTCGGTGCCGTCGCGCACGTCGACGACGAGCACGTTGCCGGCCGCGATCATTTGCTTCGCCTCTGCCGGCTTGAGCCGCGGCACCACGGCATCGGCGGCGGCAATCATGTCCTTGTACGTAATCATTCCGGGCTCCCGTTTTTTTTCAGGGCGGCACCATAGCGCGGCACGGGCCGCCGGAGAAATGGGAAAAGGGTGTCTCAACCATGCGCGGTCACGCGCTGCTCTCCGTCAATTGATGCGCGCCTACCCGGTGGTCTGCGCTAGGCTCCCTCCGACCCAACGCAGGGAGCTTTGCCATGCCCGCTGAGCGCTTCGATTTTCCCAATGCCCGGGGCGAGAAGCTCGCCGCCGTGCTCGACCTGCCGGAGGGCGCGCCGCGCGCCACGGCGTTGTTCGCCCATTGCTTCACCTGCGGCAAGAACGTGGTTGCGGCGAAGCGCATCGCGGACGCGCTCACCGCGCTCGGCATCGCCGTGCTGCGGTTCGACTTCACCGGCATCGGTTCGAGCGAAGGCGAATTCGCCAACACCACGTTTTCGTCCAATGTCGCCGACCTCATCGCCGCAGCCGATCACCTGCGAAAGACGCGGCAGGCCCCGGCGTTGCTGATCGGCCATAGCCTCGGTGGCGCCGCGGTCCTGGCGGCGGCGGACGCGGTCGCGGAGGCGAAGGCGGTGGTGACCATCGCCGCGCCCAGCGACCCCGCGCACGTCACCCATCTGTTCAAGGACAAGCTCGACGCCATCGGCGAGCAGGGCGAAGTCGAGGTTGCGCTCGCGGGCCGGCCGTTCCGCATCCGCCGGGAATTCCTCGACGACATCGCCGAGCAGAAGCTCACCGAGCGTATCGCGAAGCTGCGCAAGGCATTGCTGATCTTTCATTCGCCGACCGACGACACGGTGGGGATCGAGAACGCCTCGCACATTTTCGCCGCCGCCAAGCATCCCAAGAGCTTCATCTCGCTCGCCGGCGCCGACCACCTGCTCACCAGGCGCAACGACGCGGTCTATGTCGCGAACGTGCTGGCGGCCTGGGCCGATCGCTATCTCGATGCCGCTCCAATGCCGGCAGGCGAGATCGCGCCACGGAAAGTGATCGTCACCGAAACCGGCGGCGGAAAATTCCAGCAGACGATCGCGATCGGACCGCACCGCCTGACCGCCGACGAGCCGGTCGCGGCTGGCGGTCTCGATTCCGGCCCGGGGCCCTACGACCTGCTGCTCGCCGGCCTCGGCGCCTGCACGTCGATGACGCTACGGATCTATGCCGAGCACAAGAAGCTGCCGCTTGAGCGGGTGTCGGTCACGCTCTCGCACGTCGAAGATTCATGCGCAGGATTGCGAGGAGTGCGAGACCAAGGAGGGCAAGATCGACCGCATCGAACGCGCGATCACGCTCACAGGCGAACTGAGCGACGAAGAGCGGGCGCGGCTTCTCGAAATCGCCGACAAATGCCCGGTGCACCGCACGCTGCACTCGGAGATCGATATCCGGACGGTGGAGAGCCGCCCGGCCTAGGCTGGCTCACGGCACGGCGTCGAACGGCACGGTGTCGATCTCCTTGCCGTGCTCGTCCAGGATCCGGACGAACCAGCCGTCCCAATCCTTGCCGGTCGTGGGCTTTTGCGTCTTGATCTCGCGCGCCAACCGGAACGCTTCCTCGCGCGCGGCCGCGTTGCCGAGGAGATCGATGCCCTCGTGCGGGTTGAGCTCGTTGGTGCCGTCGGTCAGACGGAAGAAATAGCGCATGTGACACTCCCTGTGCCCGTCATCGGGACAACGCCGCTAACAGGTACAAGGTTTCTGGCCGGGCACGAAGCCGGGCAAGCCGGCTTCGATTGCGGTCGGAAAATCGGGCGACACTTTCCGCCGATCCTCGCGGCGCACCGTTCCCCGGTGGCGCGCCTTTTTTGCGCGGGGCGCCCGGTTTTTTCACCTGGGGAACCAACGGGGAATACGCCGGAAACGGCGATGGTTGTGACGATCTCGCGACGCGCGCGGCAAGACCGATTCGCCCAACGCAGCCGCCGGTGCTATCCTTAGCAGTGCCGGTGCTAGCCGTCACGGTAGATGTGTGTGTTTTGTGGGAAGTGAGCCAATGAGTATCGTGTTTTTTCCTGAGAGCCCTCCGACGTTCGCAGAGGAAGAGATCGTCGAGCTGGCACGTGCGGTCGACGACGTCTGCGAAGTTCTCGAGATCGCCCCGGACGACGCGCCGACGATGAAATCGATCGCCGAGCGCGTTGTCGAGCACGCCAAGCGCGGCGAGCGTGACGCGGCGGTACTGGCCGAGCGGGTGATCAGCGAGATGCGCACCGCCGGGACCTGACCCCTTGCCGGGCGTGGCCACTCCGCCGCTAGGCCTCTGAAACCATGGAAATTTGCGGCCTGCGGCCCTCCGCCACCGGCGTACCGCCGCCCTTGCGAATCTCCAAAGCGTCGATACATTGGGGTCGTCGTCAACAACCGAAAGGAGGTGATCCAGTGTCTCATTGTCTATCGCCGCGGTCGCCGGCAAGCTGGATCCTCGGTTCATACGGGGTTTCCATTTGACGCTTGGCGTCACCTCAGAATGAGGGGCCGGACCACGGCCTGACAATGGAAGGGCCGTCCGAAAGGGCGGCCCTTCTCATTTTTGGTGCTCAACTTGCACGGCGAAGCTGGCGCAACACCATGCAGGCGCCACCCGCCTTGCGAATGCGCTGGCAGAGCGAATTCGCTTCAGTCCGTGTGTCGGCGCCAATGCGTATCTGATAGAGCGGCCGGGTGCCGCGGCTCCGCAAAAGCTGGCTGCTGACGATCGGATCTTGCTCGTCCGCCATGCCGCCGAAGCGCGTCACCATGCGTGCGTAGGCGGCCAGCGCATTGTCGCGCGAAAATCCCGCAGCAAGCTGCACGCCCCATGGCCGCGCCGCGCCGGAAACGATGCGCTGCTCCAGCGCCGCGATGTAGGGAGTCGGCTCTTCCTTCAGCAGCGCCATCATTTCGAGACAACCAATGGGGTGCGCGGGCCCCGCGTCGCCCTTGACTGCGACCCAGTCGTCGACCGGTCGGCCGGTGATCGCGATGACGTAATCTCGCGTCTCTTGCGGCATGCCGCCGGTTCCGTTGAGCCAATCCTGCACGCGCCGCGGCCCCGCGTTGTAGGCGGCGGCGGCAAGCCCCAGATTGCCAAATCGCGCGCGCAGCTCTTGCAGGAATTCGGCCGACTTCGGCAGTGCCTGTACCGGATCGAACGGGTCGAGCAGTCCTCGCTCGGCGGCGGTTCCCGGCATGAATTGGGCGATCCCCTGCGCGCGCGCGCCGCTCCTTGTTCGAGGACCGACCACGCCCGACCGGAATCGACTCTCACGCCAGATCAGGCGCGCGAAGAATTCCAGCGGCAGATCGTGCGCGCTCGCCGCCGATTCCAGCATCAGGCAAATCGAGTTCTGCGTTGAGTTCGACGCGATTCTCGGCTCGGACTGATTCCGGCTTGGAAATCAGTACAAGTGCAAAACCCGCGACAACGGCCATGCGACTCTACAACCATGGCGGAACGAGCCGGCGTATCCACGTGCCGCAACAAGCTAGGCGACCGCATGCCGGCTGTCATTCGTTGATTGGCCCGCGCAAGCTCGCCCACCAAGCCGTTGATTCGCGGTCTGTGGCGCGACTTTGACACCACGACGGAACTCACAGTCGCGTTCTGGCGTTGCTTGGCCATCGGGTGCGGTGCACGGGCGCAACCCCTGGAGGAAGCGATGCACGGCATCATCTATCTCGTCGGCCTGATCGTGGTGATCATGGCCATCCTGTCCTTCTTCGGACTGCGCTGACCCGTCCGAGGAGGACATCCCATGACCGACATCTATCGGGCTTCCGACGCGCCCGCAGTGGTACCGGGCGCGCGGACTGATGGCCCGGTTCCCACTCCCGGCGGACCGCTCTCGTACATTCATTGGGGTCCCGTCATCGCCGGCGCCGTTCTGGCCGCGGCGTCAGCGTTCGTGCTGATGACGTTCGCCGCTTCGGTCGGGCTCGCCGTGGCGTCGCCCTCGCCAACCTGGCGCGACGCATCGATCGCCTTGGCGATTCTCTCCGGGCTGTGGATCCTGTTGGTGGCGATCGGGAGCTTTGCGCTCGGCGGCTATCTCGCGGGCCGCGTCCGTTCGACCTGGTCGACCGGTACCGATGAAATCGAATTTCGCGACGGCGCCCACGGACTGCTGGTTTGGGCGATGGCTATCGTGATCAGCGGCTTCCTGGTCTGGGCGACGGCAGCCACGGTCAGTTCCGTCACCGCTGCCGGGACGACGCAGTCGCGCGTCACCGCCGCGGAAGCCGCGCTCGCCTACGAGCTCGATCGCCTGTTTCGGGCGGACAAACGTCCGGAGCCCATCGATCAGCAAACGCGGGCGGAAGCGGGGCGCATCCTGTTGACCGGACTCGGCCGCGAGATGCGGGCGGACGACCGGACCTATCTGAACCGCCTGGTGTCGGTGCGCACCGGCCTTGCGCCTGCCGATGCGGAGCGCCGCGTGATTCAGGTGATCACAGAAGCCCGGCAAGCCGCGCGCCGCACCCGCGCGAGCGGCATCATCATCGGTTTCATGACCGCGGCGTCGCTGGCCGCGGCAGCC
This sequence comes from uncultured Alphaproteobacteria bacterium, assembly GCA_963785745.1. Classification (GTDB taxonomy): domain Bacteria; phylum Pseudomonadota; class Alphaproteobacteria; order Rhizobiales; family Xanthobacteraceae; genus VAZQ01. Next base: position 276,337 of record CAWAWR010000019.1, on the reverse strand, counting down.
GTCGCCGCCTGGTTCGCGGCGGGCATCGGAGGTCGCCATCGCGACCAGTCGATCTCGCCGCCGTTGCGATGGGACTGGCGTCGTCGCGCTGTGGCGTAGCTGTCGGGGCTTCGGACCGACAATGAGTAAGGAAGGGCCATCCGCGGGACGGCCCTTCCTTTTAGTGTGTGGATTGCACCGCGAGTTGTACGGTGTAGCCGGTGCGTTTCGGCTACTCAGACACGGCGGCGAGCGGAAAACAGGAGAAGACCATGTCGATCAGGATGATCCTGCTGCCTCTCTTTGTTCAAGTTGCGCTCACCTTTGTGTTGCTGTTTTGGGGAAGCGTCCGTACCAGGAACGGCGCGCGTGCCGACGAACGCGGGAGCTGGCGAGACGAAGTCGAGCTTCCGATGCTGTTCTACGTGCTGACGATCTGCGCCTGGCAGACGCAATTCGCCGATCTCTTATTCCTGCTGCTGGCCTGGATCTTCGTCGTCCTCCGCATCCTGCGCGCGGTGCGTGGCGAAGGGCAAGGCGGTCCACTTTTTGTCGGAAGCGCCATCGTGCTTGCGATCGCGTGGGCGATCTACGCCTTCCGGCTGCTGCTCGCTCCTTTGTGGGTCTGACGTCCGGCGATCAAGGGCCGCTGCAATCGGCGGCCCTTCTCGTTGTCAGTTCTTGAACTTGGCCGGGACCTCGTCGCTCGACGCCGCGAAGGCTTTGCTTTCGGGCGCTTGGCGGTCTTCGGCCTGCGCGAGCGCGATCTCCTGCTTCAGTGACGGGCAGTGCGGATCGCTTGGCGTGCACACCGCGCTCTTTTCGTCGGTGTCGGGCGCCGCCGAGCCTTCATCCGCCTCGGAGAACGCTTGCAGCTGCATCGATGCGACGTGAGCCTGTACCATCAGGCCATTGCGCTGCGCGCTGAGCCCGATCCACAACGCTGCGGCCAGAGACAGGCTCAGCAGCGCAAGGACGAGGCAGGTTTGACCGAACTTCCTGTTCATGTCGCTCTCCCGTGGTCTCCAAGAACCACCGTGATTGGGAGTATCGACAGATCGGGTCGGGCCCGCTGTGACGGGGGTCACAAGCCGGTCGATTGCCGCCGGGAGGCGATTTCGGGGGCTTTTTAGCGCTTGGTGGCGAAATAAGCGCCAAACAGGGCCGTCAGCGCGGCCGCGCAGACGGCGGCAAAGCTCGCGCCCGAATGGATGCCGACCGAGATGCCGGCCTTCATCGCCGCGGAATGGCCGATATGGGCGAGCGCGGCGACCAGGACCGCGCCGGCGACCCAGCGCAGCAGCCGGAAGCGGAGCCAGGGCAGCGAGAAGCGGCTCAGGGCCCCGGCCACCGCCGCGCCCACCAGGAGCGCCGAGCCGGCCGTCCCCCACCAGGCGCCGGCCGCGCGGAGCTGAAATCCGCGTGTGGAGATTTCGCGCCAGACGCCCGCCAGCTCGATGCCGCGCTGGGCGAGCACGATCTGAGCCGCGATCGCGGCCAGCACGCCACACGCGGTGGCGGCGACCAGGACGAGCGGACGCGGCACTTCGGTGCTGGGCAGTTCGCGGATCGGGGCGTTCATGGGCTGCTGGAGGCGCGAAGCGGTGGGCTCCGGCGTGTTTAGGGCCGCGACCGCCGATGTGGCAAGCAAGGCCACAAAGCAATTCGGCCCCGCCTGTGGATAGGCGAGGCCGAATGGAATTCGTTTCGGAGGCTTATCAGGCGCCGCGGCGCTCAGCCTGCCAGGTGCCCGAGCAGTCGCCGCCGCGCCAGGTGCCGGCGCCTTCCTGGCCGTTGAGACGGCCGGAACCGGTGGCGCGCTGGTTGCCGTGGCTGACGATCACCGTCAGGGCGCCGTTGTCGCCGACCCGGCCCGAGATGGTGACGGGGCTGTCGCCGGCATTGATGACGTTGCCGCGGGAAATGCGGACGGGATAGCGGTAGGCGCGGTCGCAGGTGCCACGCTCGGTCACGATCACCACGCTCCAGAGGCCGTCATGGCCGGGGGCGGAGGTGGCGGGGGAGGCGATGCCGCTGAGCGCTGCAACGGAAAGCGCCAGGGCGCCGGCGAGGCCGAAATTCCGGAGGTTCTTCTGCGACTTGGTCATGACTTCCATCCTGTTATCATGCCGGCTTGGCCGGACTGCGCGGGGTCTTTTCGACCTGTTCCTAAAGGGGGATTGTCCCCACCCGCCCATTGGTAGCGGTATGGCAGAAATAGGTTCAAAGACCGTTGACGTGTTTTGCTGGTTCACGAACCCTCAACCACGCTTGCGGGTTCCGCACCGCGAAAAAATCCGCGCCTTGGCGGACTATAATCCCACGACCGTGCGCCGGTTCGCGCGCTGACCGGCAGGCGGGTACGGACTCTCCGTCATGCCGTGCACTCGCTTACCTCATGAGGTCGCGCGCGCATTTTTCGGACGTTGCCGCTGCGTCTGCCGATCCGAAGTTCCATCGCGGCGCTCAGGAACTGCGCCCGCATTCAATCGTTGGCACACATCACGCCCGCAACGCGGCTGAACAAGCGCCGCGCCCCCGGCGAAAAATTCCCAACATCACGCCAAACGAGAAGGGTGGAAACCAATGGGTCTGTTCTCAAAAGACATCCACACCATGGACGATCTGTTCGTGCACACGCTGCGCGACATCTACTACGCGGAAAAGCAACTGCTGAAAGCATTGCCGGAGATGGCTGAGAAAGCCACCGACGCGCAGCTCAAACAGGCGTTCCAGTCGCACCTCGGCGAAACCAAGAACCACGTCGTGCGGCTTGAGCAGGTGTTCAAGATGCACGGCGTCGAAGCCAAGGGGATCGACTGTCCGGCGATCGACGGCATCATCGAAGAAGCGGAAGAGGTCGTGGGCGAGGTCGAAGACCAGGCCGTGCTCAACGCGGCACTGGCAGCGGCCGCGCAGGCTGCCGAGCACTACGAGATCTCCCGCTACGGCACGCTGATCGCATGGGCGAAGCAGCTCGGCCGCAACGACTGCGCGCGCGTCTTGCAGCAGAATCTGGACGAGGAAAAAGCGGCGGACCGCAAGCTCACCGAGATCGCGGAGGCAAGGCTCAATCTTCAGGCCGCAAGCTAGCGGCACCTTGTCGCCGCGGTCACGCCGATCGGTGACGGCAGACGGGCGCGGGAGCAGGCTCCGCGCCCGTCTGCTTTTCTATGCGCGCGCGAAGAGTGGGGGCGGAATTGCTGTAGTAATTCTACGGTTTGAAGTCTTGCGCGCGCTCCTCGACAATCGGGGCATGTTTCCGCCCGTCAGGAGAGCGCGCTCATGAATCTGCTCGTAACGTTTCTGGTCATCGTGACTATCGGAATTGTCGGAGCCTCGTGGGTCGGAGTGCTCATCGACAAGATGACATCGCCGTTCGTCAGCCTGCTGATCTTCTTTCCGGTGTTCTTCCTGACGATCTGGCTGTCATGGAAGCTGGCGGTGCGCTTGACCGCGCCGAAGTCGACGCATCCGGCCTGACCTTAGTCGCGCAAGTCGAGGATCAGGGATTGCCGGTGCGCAGCTCCGGCGACGATTGCCCGATCGCCTCGAAGGCGGTGCCGTTGCGTCCGCGCTCGAGGCCGTGCTCGTAGAGCGCGTTCATGTACTTTTCGTCGAACAGTCCGTAGGCCGGATGATTGAAGCTGTCGGCCACCTGTGCGGTGTACATCGGTACACCCAGGCGTGCCGCGTGCGCGGCAAACAGCATCGCTTCCGCTTGCAGTCCGTTTCTCAGCACGACGCTGATCAGCCGGCTCAGGATCTGGACCGTGTTTCGCTCCGGCGGATAGAAATCGGGCGCCAGCCGGCCGTTGAGGACGATGTAAAGCTCGGTTGCCGGCAGGCGCAACTTGCTGCCGGGGTCGAGCAGCGCCTCGGGGCCTACGAAGAACGGCGCGGTGACGGAGCCGTCGATATGCATCTCCTGGAATTTTTTGCCGTTCGCTTCCACGTCGATCATCACCGGCGTGAAGAATCCGGAATCGCCGACGATGCCAGCAGCACGTCGCGGAATAGTTTGATCGCGGCCTCGTCGCCCTTCTGGGCGATCGCGCCCATGTCCCAGACCATGCGTCGGCCGGTATCGACATTGGTGGTGACGACCAGCAGACGGCGGCCCTTGCGGTGCTCGGCGGCGACGGCTGCGATGAGTTCGGGCGTCACGCGCTTGTCGAGCAGGCGGCGCAGCGGCCAGGTGTCGAGGAAGCTTTCAGGAGTTGGCCGGTCCTCGAAGATGTCGGCGCCGGTGACCGACACGATCGCCTGGCGCAGTTCCTCATCGAACTTTGCGCCAAGGAATGCGTAGGGCGCAAGCAGCGCGCCGATGCTCACGCCGGTGACGACGCTGAATTCCGGACGCTTGCCGGACTGCGTCCAGCCGTTGAGCAGGCCGGCGGCGAATGCTCCGTCGGCCCCTCCGCCCGACATCGCGAGCCACGGGCCATTGGTCGGCGGCAACACCTTCTGGAAATCTGCAGCCGTGTCGCCCCACACCCGCGCGCCGGGAAATCCGGGGACGGTCGCGGCCGCTGCATCGTCGGCGGTGTAAGGGGTTCGCTTCGGCGGACCTTTGGACGCGATCTTCGGCGCCGCTTTGGTCTCGGTCTGCTTGGCCTTGGTCTTTGCTTTGGCTTTTGCCCTGGCTTTTTGCGTCTGTGCTTGGGCGTAAGCGCCGCCAGCGTTCTCCGACGTGACAACCGGCAGCGCCGGCCACAACACGATGCCGGTAGCGATCAGGCCCGAGGCGAGGCTGGCGACGGCGCGATTCACGGCAGGTCTCCGGTCAGATCAAAACGCTCGATAGCACGCCAAAATACGATCTATCGCGGCGTGCGGATGCCCGCGCCGAGGTAATTGCCTTTGGCTGAAAACACAAGGACGGATTCCGGCGGTGGGAGCAACCGCCGGTCGTCATATTGCCGAATTTCGAGAGGCGCTATCAGCGCCGTTCGGCGGTCCAATAGCCGGAGCAACGGCTGCCGCCGGACTGACCGCTCCAGCGTCCCTGGCCCTCGCTGCGGCCGAGCCGTCCGCTGCCGTCGGCCGCTGCGCCGCCGGAGGTGACGCGCACTTTGACCGCGCCATTGGCCGCGACGGCACCTGTGAAATTGACGGCGCCGCCATCGTAAACGACACGACCGCTGCGGATCGAGATGCCGTAGCGGTAGGCGCGATCGCAGGTGCCACGCTCGGTCACAATCAGCACGCTCCAATTCCCATCGTACGCCCTTTGCGCGGACGCCATGTCCGGCAGGGCGGCAGCACACAGAAACGCAAGAACTCCGGCACGGAAGAAACGGCTGATCATGAGTGGCCTCACGTAACCTTGCGATGCATCAACGCAGTCGTCTCCGACCCGTTGTTATCGGCTCGCGTATTGTCCATCATCCTGGGTAGATACGGTCGAATGGCTGTGCGGGACGCAATTTGCGCCGCGTTTGGGACGGTTCCATTGTGGTCGATTATGGAAGCGGTGTCGAATGACATTGCGGTAACGATCAACAAGTTTTTCCTGCAATTTTCGGGAGAAGTGTCATGATTCTGAGCGGTTTGCAGGTCGCCGCTGTGGACTCGGCGATTCCATCTGGGGTGGGAACGGCCCCGGCGCAAGCGGGGGGCGCGGTCGGGCGGCGTCAAATCGCGCGCGCCGTCATGCTCCGCGATCCTGTAGGGATAAAGACGATGAAAAGAGCGTCTATTCTGGTTGTATCCGCGGTGCTCTGCGCTGCGTCCGGGCCGGCGCAAGCGCAAGGCGGCTATCCGAATCGCCCGATCACGATGGTGGTGCCGCTGCCGGCCGGCGGAACGGCGGATCTTCTCTGCCGGCTGGCCGCCGAACGCGCCGGCGCCGCGCTCAAGCAGCAGGTGATCGTCGAGAATCGCCCGGTCGGCGCCGGCGGCCGCGTGGCGATCGAGGCGGTGATGCGCGCGGCGCCTGACGGCCATACGGTACTATGCGCGCCACAGCTTTCCTACACGGTCGCGCATCTCCTGTTCGTGAAGTCGCCGCTCGACACGCGGGCGATGGAACCGGTGAGCGTGCTTGCAGCCTATCCGCTGATCCTCATCGGCCGCGGGAATCTGCCCGCCGACGATTTCCCGGGCTTCCTCGATTACGCGCGAAAAAATCCCGGCAAGGTCAATTACGGCCATCAGGGCAAGGGCAACACCGGCCATCTGCTCGGCGAGCTGCTGATGCTGCGGGGAAAATTCCGCATGGCGGAAATCCCCTACCGTGGCAGCGCGCCCGCGATGAACGATCTGCTCGGCGGCAACATCGAGCTCGTCCCAGATTATCTGCTGGCAAACAAGCAGAACATCGATGCCGGCAAGCTCAAGTTTCTGGCGACCGGCAGCCGCGAGCGGATCAAGAACTATCCGAAGGTCGCGACCATTGCCGAAACGTTGCCTGGTGTCTTTGCCGACACCTGGATGGCGGTCGCGGCGCCGCCCGGGACGCCGAAGGAGATCACGCAGCGGCTGTCGGACGCAATCGGGCAGGGCTTCAAGACGGACGAGTTGCGCAAGCGCATCCTGGCGCTCGAAGCCGAGCCGCTCGGCAATTCGCCCGACGACATGCGCAAGATGATCGAGCTCAGCACGCAGCACTGGTCGCCCGTGATCGAGGCGGCGAAGGTCAACATCGATTGACGACCTGACAAGCCGCGGCGCGCGCGAACAGGGAAGGGAACGTTCGATGAATTTGAGTTGTTTGTTGCTCGCCGCGGCCGTGGGCCTTGCAGCGCTGGTGTCGGCGCTGCCGGCACCGCTGGCACAGGACTATCCATCGCGGCCCGTCAGAATTGTCGTGCCGTTCCCGGCCGGCGGTTCGGCCGACGTCGTGCCGCGCGTCGTCGGCGACTACCTGTCGCGCAAATGGGGACATCCGGTGGTGATCGAGAATCGCCCCGGCGCCGCCGGCAATATCGGCTCGGAGGTCGTCTACAAGGCCGATCCCGACGGCTACACGCTCCTGTCGGCGCCGCCGCCGCCGCTGGTGATCAATCACAACCTCTATCCCAAGCTCAATTTCGATCCGACCCAGTTCATCCCGATCGCGGTGATGGCGCGGATTCCGAATGCGCTCGTGGTCGCGCCGGGCTTCAAGCCCAAGACGGTCGCCGAGGTGATCGCCTATGCCAAGGCCAATCCCGGCAAGATCAATTCCGCGATCCAGGGCATCGGCGCCACGTCGCACCTGACGTCTGAAATGTTTCAATTGGACGCCGGCGTGAAATTGCAGCACGTGCCGTACACTGGGTCGGCGCCGGCGCTGAACGATCTGGTCGGCGGCCAGGTCGACATCATGTTCGACAATCTCGGCGTGTCGCTGGCTTTGGTGGAGGGCAAGAAGCTGCAGGCTGCTTGCGGTCGCGAGCCCGAAGCGCATGGCGGCCCTGAAAGACGTTCCGACCATCGCCGAGACGCTGCCGGGCTTCGAGTCGGAAGCGTTCTTCTCGGTGGTCGCACCGCCGAAGACGCCGATGGCGATCGTCAACAAGATCAATGCCGACATCAACGAAGCGTTGCGCCAGCCGGACGTGCTGGCGCGCCTGACCAAAATGTCCGCGGAGGTCGTCGGCGGCACGCCGCAGGAAACCGCGGCCTATTTCAAGTCCGAGGTGGCGCGTTGGCAGAAGGTGATCAAGTCCGCGAATGTGAAACTGCCGTGAGCAAGTGCGGAGTGGCGTGATGACGGTTGCCGCGCGGCAATGGCCCGCCGAAGGCGTCGCGCGGGTGCCGTACTGGGTCTATTCGGACCGTGACCTGTTCGACGACGAGCAGGCGCGCGTGTTCCGCGGGCCGACCTGGAATTTCCTCTGCCTCGACGCCGAGCTGCCGAAGCCCAACACCTACCGCACGTCGGCGGTCGGCGCGATGCCGGTCGTGGTCACGCGCGACAACGAGGGCAAGCTCAACGCCTTCGAGAACCGCTGCGCGCATCGCGGCTCGCTGCTGTGCATCAACGAGCGCGGCGAGGCGCGCGACATCGTCTGCGTCTATCACAACTGGAGCTACGACCTCGCCGGCAACCTGACCGCCGTGGCCTTCCGCAAGGGCATGGGCGGCAAGGGCGGCATGCCGGCCGACGCGCGGCCGGACGAGAATCCGCCGCGTAAGCTCAAGGTCGAAATGCTGTGCGGCCTGGTGTTCGGCACGCTCGATGCTAATGCGCCGCCGCTCGAAACCTACCTCGGTCCGGAGATCGTCAAGGGCATCCGCCGCGTGATGCGGGCGCCGGTGCGCGTGCTCGGCGGCTACAGCCAGATGCTGCAAAGCAACTGGAAGCTCTACATGGAGAACGTGAAGGATAGCTACCACGCGAGCCTCCTGCACACGTTCTTCACGACCTTCCGGCTCAACCGCCTGTCGCAGAAGGGCGGCCTCGTCATCAGCGAGACCGGCGGCAACCACATTTCAGCTATTCGCTCGCCGCCGACACCGGCGGCAAGGAATACGAGCAGGCCGGCATGCGCGCCGCTCAGGAAGGTTTCGGGCTGGAAGCGCCCGAGGTGCTGCATCACGTCGACGAATACGGCGACGGCGTCGGCTTGCAGATCCTCTCCGTGTTTCCGACCTTCGTCTTGCAGCAGACCCGCAACAGCCTCGCGGTGCGGCGGCTGGTGACGCACGGGCTGGAGAAGACCGAGCTGGTGTGGACCATCTTCGGCTTCACCGACGACGACGAGGCGATGACCGAGCGGCGATTGCAACAGGCCAACCTGATCGGGCCCGCCGGCTACATCTCGATGGAGGACGGCGCCGCGCCGGGCTTCGTGCAGCGCGGCGTGAACACCGCCGCGGACATTCTCTCCGTGGTGGAGATGGGCGGTCGCGGGATCAAGTCCGACGATACCCGCGTCACCGAGGCTTCGGTGCGCGGCTTCTGGACCTTCTACCGCGCGCAGATGGGTCTGTGACCCGTGGATATCTCCACGACGTTGCAAGTCCAGGATTTGCAGGCGCGCTACATTCAGGCGCTCGATGGCGACCGGCTCGAAGATTGGCCTAATTTCTTCACCGACAAATGCCGCTATCTCGTCACCACCGCCGACAATGTCGCGCAGGGCATGCCGCTCGGCATGATCTACGCCACCTCGCGCGCCATGCTGCGCGACCGCGTGCGTTCGCTGCGCGACGCCAACGTCTACGAGGCGCAGCGTTACCGGCACATGATCGCGCCGCCGGTGATCGAGCGCGACGAGGGCGGTCTCGTGCACGCGCAGACCGGCTTCATGGTGGTGCGCATCATGCATACCGGCGAGACCGTGATGTTCGTCACCGGCCGCTATGACGACCGCATCGTGCTCGACGGCCCGGACGCCCCGCGCTTCGTCGAGAAAGTGGTGGTGCTCGACAGCCGGGCGATCGACACGCTGTTGGCGATCCCGATCTGACTGTTATGCAAATTTAGGTGCCCGACCCCTTGGCAATTTCCCGGTTGCGGGAGGATACTCAGCACACAGAATCCGTTTGCATACAGACGTCACCGGGCGCAGGCAGGAATGCCTCGTCCGCGTGAGGATCACAGGGAGCGAAAAGCAATGAACAAAGTGCTGCGCCTGGAGAATACCTCGCCGTTCCAAGGCCTTGCAGAACTCGTCGCCTATGACGAGGGTCTGTTCGAGAAAGAAGGCATTACCATCGAGTGGATCGACCGCGAGTCGCATGTCGACAAGAGCCCGACGCTCCATATCACCGACCACAAGCGACGCCTCGCGCTTCGCCAGCCACGGCAGCCAGCTCGAGCAGGGCAAGGCCGATCTCTACAACGCCTGCGAATGGGGCAACTATTCGCGCGTCGAGACCACCAAGGTGCAGAGCCGCCAGATCGGCCGCCGCTCGATCGTGACCTACGCGGCGATCGTCGTACGTCCGGACTCCGACGTTCAGACCCCGCAGCAGCTTGCCGGCAAGCTGATCGGACTGCCGTACTACAACGGCACCCATTACCTCGCCCTACAGATGCTGGAAGGCTTCATCCCACGCGAGCTGATCAAGACCGGCCGGCTGCCGAACGGCTCCAAGTATCGCTTCAAGGCGCTGATGGATGGTCTCTGCGAAGCGACGACGCTGACCGAACCTTACATCACGCTGGCTGAAAAGAAGGGCTGTCAACTCGTGATCGCCTGCTTCCATCATGGCACCGAGGTCGCGTCCGATCGCGTCGACGCCGAGACCTACAGTGCGTTCAACCGCGCGGTGCGCGAGGCGGTCCGGCGGATCAACGCCAACAAGTCCGCCTACATGCACTACTTCATCGATCGCCATAAGGACAAAGATCCCGAGATCGCCAAGCTCAATGTCTCCGACCTGCGGGAGAGCCGGCTCTATCTGGTCGACCCGGCGCCGATCCCGGAGGAGGAGCTGCAGCGCACCTACGACTGGATGAAGAGCTGGGGCTTCCTCGAGACCGCTAGCTGCGCGACGGACCTCGTCAACATGAATGTGCAGCGTCATGGCTATGAGCGGCCGCCGAACGAGCCGGCGGCCACGCACTAACGAGTCGCTCTCGCCATGAAGTGCGCCGGGCGAGGCCGCCCGGCGCGTTTGATCGCTACTTCACCTGCTCCGCGATCCACGTGCGCAGGCGATCCGCCACCTGAAGGTTGTTCTTGTCCATCATCATCATGTGACTGTTGCCCGCGATGCCGGCTTCCGGCAGCAGCAGGAACGTACCGCGTCCGCCGCCGGCGTTTATCAGCTTGGTCGCTTCCTGGCAGGCGGTGCGGCGCTTGTCGCCGTTGACGCCCTTCGCGCCGATGCTGTTGTCGCCCCAGACCGTGACGAACGGCACTTTGGCGAAGGACTTGCCGGCGTCATCCTGCGTGAACGTCTCGCATCCGCCCTCGATGCTGACCAAGGCGCGGACGCCGTTCGGCCGCCGACGTACAAGATCCAGTCCATAGACACCCGACTGCGAGTGCACCATCACCACCGCCGGGCCGATCTTGTCGAGCAGGGCGGCCAATGCGTCGATGGTGTTGTTGCCGCCACCGTCCAGCGTGGTTTCGGTGTTGGGCACGAGCTGGGCGAGATACTGCTCCAGCGCCTCCAGTGGGAACTGCAGGTTGGCGAACGGCTTCGGATATTCCGGGCCGAACCTGAAATTCCACCACGCACGATCGATTGGCCCGAGGAACAGCGTCGGCATCGCTTTCGGATCGGCGCCGCCGTCGCGGACGGCGTTGACCGGCGTCGGATTGAAGCCCGAGCGGCCACGGCCGGAATGATCGACCACGTAGACCGGGTGTCCCTGGCGCACGAACCAGGTCGCCCATCCTTCGCGCCCGTCCGGCGTCGTCTCGTAGGTCATGCCGGTGTGATTGGAGCCGTGCACGAGCACCAGCGGGACGCCCTTCGCTGCGACCGGGATGCGGTAATGCACATACATCTGGTTGACGATGATGTTGCCCGCGGCTGCGGGCCCGGTTGCGGCCGAGGCGCCGGGATAAGCCGATTTGACGCTCTTGGCATTGACGAAGAAGCTTCCTTCGTCCGCCAGCTCGAGCTTTCCACCCAGCGTTGGTTTGTTGTCGGCGTTTGCGCCCGCCGCGAGAACAATCGCCAGCGCGGCGGCGAACGCCCCAAGCCCGATCATGCGTGCCAGATTCATGCATCCCTCCCTATGTCCCCGCCTTTGAATGTGAGGCGGCGTTGCCGGCATCATACAGCCAATTGCGTGACTTGGAATTCCGGCCAGCTCGCTCGACATTGGGACATCGCCCACGTTTCGGGCCTCTTCTTGAGGGGCTGGTACCGCCGTCGAATCCGGCGCATAGGCTGTCGCGATGTCCCCGCCTGAGACTGCCCCCGCCGCCGCGCCTGCGCCGACCAGCCTGCTGCAATACCCATCGTTCGTGCGGCTCTGGTTCACGCGCACCGCCACCACGGGCGCGTTCCATATGCAGGGCGTCGCGGTCGGCTGGCAGCTCTATGAGATGACCGGCAGCCCGATCGATCTCGGCATCGTCGGCTTCATCCAGTTCCTGCCGCTGGTCGTGCTCAACCTCGTCGTCGGGCAGGTGACCGACCGTTACGACCGCCGCGTCATCATGCGTCGATGCCAGGTGGTGAAGGTGTTCATGCTGGTCCTGCTGGCGATCGGCACCGCGATGGGCTGGCTGACGCGCGAATGGATGTTCACGTTCCTCTTGGTCTCCAGCACCGCCCGCGCGTTCGAAATGCCGGTCATGCAGGCGCTGATCCCGAGCATCGTGCCGGTGCCGCTGCTGCCGCGCGCGATCGCGGCGGCGGCGACCGCGCAGCAGACCGCGATCATCTCAGGCCCGGCGATCGGAGGGTTGCTCTATCTGCTCGGCCCGGTGACGGTCTATGCGACCTGCGCCGTCATCTGCGGCGTGGCGGCGGTGCTGGTGAGCTTCATCCATCTGATCAACGACAAGCAGGACAAACGGCCGATCACGCTCGAAAGCGTGTTCGCCGGCTTTTCTTACATCTGGAATTGCCGCGTGCTGCTCGGCGTGATGTCGCTCGACCTGTTCGTGGTGCTGGTCGGCGGCATCACCGCGCTGTTGCCGATCTTCGCCAAGGACGTGCTGGAGACCGGGCCATGGGGTCTCGGACTGTTGCGCTCCGCGCCCGCGGTCGGCGCGCTGACCGCGTCGGTCGTGCTCGCGCGCTGGTCGATCGAGGCCAAGGCCGGCAGGATCCTGTTCTGGAGCGTCGCGGCGTTCGGCGTGTCGACCTCGGTGTTCAGCCTGTCCACGTCGCTGATCCTGTCGTTGGTCGCGCTGGTCGGCTACGGCGCCGCCGACGCCATCAGCGTCGTCATCCGGCATTCGATGGTGCAGACCCGTACGCCGACCGAGATGCTTGGCCGCGTCATCACGGTGAACTCCATGTTCACCGGCTCGTCCGGCTCGCTCGGAGAGTTTCGTGCCGGCTTGATGGCGGCGTGGCTTGGCGTCGTGCCGGCGGCGCTGATCGGCGGCGTCGGCGCCATCGCGGTCACCTTCATCTGGATGCGCGCCTTCCCGGAGATCGCCCGCATCGACAAGCTGAACGTGGAGGAGGAGCGGCGCTAAGGGCTGCGTGTTAGTATCCAAGAGATGCCGGCAACCTCGTCACTTCAAATCAGCACCGTCACGCGCAGCGAGCTCGATCTCATGGTCGAGTGGGCGGCGCGCGAGGGATGGAATCCCGGTCTTGCCGACGCCGATTGCTTCCATGCCGCCGATCCGGCCGGCTTCCTGATCGGGCACATCGCCGGTCAGCCGGCAGCCTGCATCTCCGTCGTCGCCTATGAACCGGCGTTCGCGTTCCTTGGATTCTATATCGTCAAGCCGGAGCTGCGCGGGCGCGGCTACGGCTTGAGTCTCTGGCAGGCGGGAATGGCGCGGCTCGGCAATCGCATTGTCGGCCTCGACGGCGTCATTGCGCAGCAGGAGAACTACAAGCGATCGGGTTTCGTGCTCGCTCACCGCAACGTCCGCTTCGGCGGCGTCCCCGATTGCGAGCAGTCTCCTGACTCCAGGGTCGTCCCGATCAGCGCGAACCTGGTGGACGCCGTCAGCGTCTATGACCGTCCGTTCTTTCCCGCGTCCCGTGACGCATTCTTGCGCTGCTGGCTGCGACCCGAGCGGCGCGCGGGAAGGGTGCTGATCGAGGACGGCACGGTCAGGGGCTACGGCGTCATTCGGCCATGCCGGCACGGCTTCAAGATCGGTCCGCTGTTTGCCGACACTGACGAGGCGGCGGACATTCTCTTTCGCGCGCTGGCCGCGAGCGCGAAAGGTGAGGAGGTCTTCTTCGACTGTCCGGAACCCAACCGGCCGGCAACCGATCTGGCCGCCCGCTATGGCCTGTCGCCGGTGTTCGAGACGGCGCGCATGTATCGCGGGCGCGCGCCCGATCTCCCGCTGCCGCGCATCTATGGGATCACCACGTTCGAGCTCGGCTAGGCGCGCGATAACCAATCCGTGATGGCGATGTTATCGCCTCCACCGCGCGCCGAAAGCTTTCGTTTACGGCCGCATCCTACCGTGGCGTCGAGGGGCGCCCATGGCGGTATCGGTTGTTAACGGGTTCGTCTGTTACTCGTCATGCGACGTGAGCAAGGCGAAGCAGGGTAAAGATCCGCATCCTTCCACCAGCGCCGGCAACGTCGACAAGGAAAGTGCGGCTTCGAGCCTTGCGCGGGCCGATCAGCCGGCCGTCGTTTTTGGCGGCTCGTTGAGCCCATCCGCAGCCGACAGCGTCACGGCAGCCGAAGGCGCCCAGGCGGCCAATCCGACGGCGCTGTCGCGATCAAAATTCCTGGTCGACGTGCTCGCCTAGGCGCGCCAGACATTCGCCCGGCGCGGAGCGGATACCGTCCGCGTTGCGCTACTGCCGCACCACCAGCACCGAGCACTGCGCGTAGCGCACGACGTGGCCGGTGTGCGAACCCAGGAAGTAGGTGCGGATGCCGGGCCGATGCACCCGATGCGAGCTCATGATGATGAGATCGGCCTTCACGGCTTTCGCCTCTTCGAGGATCTCCTGATAGATGCCGCCCTGGCGGACCGTCGCGGAGACTTTCGTCGGGTCGAGCCCGGTCTCCTTGCAGACGATCGCGAGTGCATCCTCGGCGGATTTGCGCTGCTGCGTCTCGAAGTCGGGCGGCACGTATTCGGCCAGCATGACCGGCGTCAGCGGCAGGACGTTGATCAGCCGCAACGTGCCGCCGGATTCCTGCGCCATGATTACCGCAGCCGAGATCGCCGGCTTGGCAAGCTCCGTTTCGGCGAGGTCGATCGGAACAAGTATACTGTTGTACATGGCGGCGTCCTCTCCCAGCAGGACTTCGAACCACGTCACAATACTGCCACGTCCCGGCGCGTTGTGTAACCGTCTTATTGTCGCGCGCCGATGCAATCAGTCGGTGGCGGCCTTGAGCAGGCGCGGCGTCACGAACCGCTCCAGCCGCCCGCCGCGGGGGTGGAGTTTTGTCCAGCCGTCGCCTGCGAAATCGATCACCGCCAGTCCGGAGGTCGGCAGCCCTTCGTTGAGCCGTTCGCGGGCCTCGACGTCGCCGGCCGCGATCAAGAGCCGGGCGGTCTCGTGCAGCCCTGGATTGTGCCCGACCACGACCAGCGTGCGGATCGCCGGTCGCGTCTCCTGGATCACCGCCAGGATCTCTTCGGGGCCGGCGTCATACAGCCGATCCTCGTAGAATACCGGAATCCCTGAGGGCAGCGCCGTGGCGAGGCCGTCCCACGTTTCACGGGTACGGCGGGCCGGCGAGACCAGGGCATGACCGGGCACCAGCCTATGATGCGCCATGTAGGCGCCCATCCGCGCCGAATCTTTGAGGCCGCGCGCCGCCAGCGGCCGGTCGCGGTCGCGCATGCCCGGCGCGCTCTTCTCGGCCTTGGCGTGTCGGAAAATCATCAATCGCATGGCGGTTTTCGGGGGCATCGATTTCCTGTAGTGGCGAGTTTAGCATGGCGTGTGGCGACTGTGCGGCCGGGGGGCCGCGATCAACGGGCGATACCGTGAATTCCTCCAGCGGGCCGGCTCCTGCATCGACCTGGTATACCGACACGATGGTGGCGGCGCCCGAACGCGGGCCGCTCGCGGGCGACATCGACGTCGATGTCTGCGTGATCGGCGCCGGTCTCGCCGGGCTGACCACCGCGCGCGAGGTCGCGCGCCGCGGCTACTCGGTGGTGGTGATCGAGGCCCGTGAGGTCGCCTGGAATGCGTCCGGCCGCAATACCGGCTTCGTGCTCCCGGGCTTCGCCTGCGGCATGGAAGCCGTGGTCAAACGGGTCGGGCTCGACGACGCCCGGACGCTGTGGGCGCTCTCCGAAGCGGGCTTCGGCTATGTACGCACGACGATCCGCGAGACCGGCATGCCGGGCGTCGATCCGGTCGAGGCCGGCTGGCTCAAGGTCGCGAAGTCGGACGACGCCGACGACGACCTCGCCACCGTTCAACTGATCGGCCAGGACCTCGGCGGGCAGATCGAAGGCTGGCCGGTCGAGCGCGTGCGCGAGGTGCTCAAGAGCGACCACTATTTCCATGCGGTGTTCACGCCGCAGGCATTCCATATCCATGCGCTCAATTACGCGCTCGGACTTGCGGCCGCCGCGGAAGCGGCGGGTGCGCGCATCTTCGAGAAGACACCGGCGATGTCGATCGACACCGCCGGCGTG
This sequence comes from uncultured Alphaproteobacteria bacterium, assembly GCA_963785745.1. Classification (GTDB taxonomy): domain Bacteria; phylum Pseudomonadota; class Alphaproteobacteria; order Rhizobiales; family Xanthobacteraceae; genus VAZQ01. Next base: position 260,192 of record CAWAWR010000019.1, on the reverse strand, counting down.
CGCAAGCGGGTCGTCACGCCCGCCGGCCGGCTGCGCGCCGACCATGTCGTGCTCGCCGGCAACGTCCATCTCGGCGCGCTGATGCCGAAGGTCGCGCGCACGCTGATGCCGGTCTGGACCTATGTGATGACGACCAAGCCGCTCGGGGAGCGGCTGCAAGAGGCGATGACGTTCCAGGGCGCCGTCAGCGACACTGACCTGGCCGACAACCACTACCGCATCGTCGGCGGCGACCGGCTGATGTGGTCGGGCAGGGCGACCACGTGGGAGCGCGACCCGCGACGTTTTGCACGCGCGCTGCAGGCCGACATCGCGGAGGTTTATCCGCAACTGGGGCCGGTCGAGTTCGAGCACATGTGGAGCGGCGTGCTCGGCAACTCGCTGCACCGCATGCCGCAGATCGGCGAATTGTTGCCGCGCATCTGGCTCGCTTCGGGCTTCGGCGGCCATGGCATCAACACCACGGCGATGGCGGGCGACATCATCGCGCGGGCGATTACCGAGGGCGACGATACCTGGCGGCGCTTTGTGCCGTTCGAGCTCGTCTGGTCGGGCGGCGCCATCGGCCGCGCCGCCGCGCAGGTACATTACTGGTGGTATCGCCACCACGAGCGCAGCCATGCGAAGCAGGCGCGGTTGCGCGAGGCGGAGTATCGGCGCAGCGAGGGGAACGCGCCGCTGGCGGTCTGACCGGTTCAGCGTCCGTCGCGTCGCGCCATGAACGCCAGCCGCTCGAACAGGTGCACGTCCTGCTCGTTCTTGAGCAGCGCGCCGTGCAGCGGTGGGATCAGCTTCTTCGGATCTCGCTCGCGCAGCGTCTCCGGACCGATGTCCTCGACCATCAGGAGCTTGAGCCAGTCGAGCAGCTCCGACGTCGACGGCTTCTTCTTCAGCCCCGGCACGTCACGGATCTCGTAGAACAGCCGCAACGCCTCGGCGACCAATCGCTGCTTGATGCCGGGGAAATGTACCTCGACGATCGCCGTCATGGTGTCGTGATCGGGAAAGCGGATGTAGTGGAAGAAGCAGCGGCGCAGGAACGCGTCCGGCAGCTCCTTCTCGTTGTTCGAGGTGATGACCACGATCGGGCGCCGCCGCGCCTTCACGGTCTCGCTGGTCTCGTAAACAAAGAACTCCATGCGATCGAGCTCGAGCAGCAGGTCGTTGGGGAATTCGATGTCGGCCTTGTCGATCTCGTCGATCAGCAGCACCGGCCGTTCGTCGGCGACGAAGGCGTCCCACAGCTTGCCGCGCTTGATGTAGTTGCGGATGTCCTTGACGCGCTCGTCGCCGAGCTGGCTGTCGCGCAGCCGCGACACCGCGTCGTACTCGTAAAGCCCTTGCAGCGCCTTGGTGGTCGACTTGACGTGCCACTCGATCAAGGGCGCGCCCAGGCTCTTGGCGATCTCCAGCGCCAGCACGGTCTTGCCGGTGCCGGGCTCGCCCTTGACCAGCAGCGGCCGCTCCAGGGTGATCGCGGCATTGACCGCGACCTTGAGATCGTCGGTCGCGACATAGGCGCTGGTACCCTCGAAACGCATGCGATTGTCCTTATCTATACGGGACTTGATCACGCTGGCTTCGCATGAACGTGACCCGAATTGAAGAGTACCAGGCCTGAAAATCGGGTAATTGTCGTCGCAATCCCGTCCCGCCGCGAAAGGGGAGCCGCATGCGATTTCCGGCCGGTATCGTCCTGAGCTTCGCCCTCACTTTTGCCGCCTTGGCCGGCGCTGTGGCGCAAACATCAGCGCCGCCGGCCACGCCCCCCACCACTGCGGTCGCGACCTTCGCGGGCGGCTGCTTCTGGTGCACGGAAGCCGATTTCGACAAGGTCGAGGGCGTCATCAGCACCACGTCGGGCTATATCGGCGGGATGGTGGTCAATCCGAGCTATGAGCAGGTGGTCACCGGCCGGACCGGCCATACCGAGGCGGTCGAGGTCGTCTACAACCCGGCCGTGGTCAGCTACGAGAAATTGCTCGACGTGTTCTGGAAGAACCACGATCCGCTGGCGAAGGACCGCCAGTTCTGCGACCGCGGCAATCAGTATCGCCCGGGCATTTTCTACAACACCGACGAGCAGCGTCAGCTCGCCGAGGCGACTAAGCAAAAGCATCAGGCGCGCTTCAAGCAGCCGATCCAGACCGAGATCACCGCTGCGACGACGTTCTACAAGGCCGAGGAGTATCACCAGGATTATCACACGAAGAATCCCGTGCGCTACAAATTCTACCGCTTCAATTGCGGACGCGACGCGCGGCTCGAAGAGCTGTGGGGCAAGCCGGGGTCGTAACCATGACCAGCCGTCGAAATTTTATCCTGGGCAGCGCCGCGGTCGCATCCGCCGCCGGACTTTGGTGGATCTACGACACCAGCGAGGCGAGGGGGAGCTTCGAGATCGAACGCACCGACGCCGAATGGCGCGGCCTCCTGACGCGCGCGCAGTTCGACGTGCTGCGCCTGCATCGCACGGAAAGTCCCTATTCGAGCTCGCTCAACTATGAAAAGCGCAAGGGCGTTTTCGCCTGCGCCGGCTGTGCGCTGCCGCTGTTCGCGTCGGACACCAAATACGACAGCCGCACCGGCTGGCCGAGCTTCTATCGGCCGCTGGCGAATGCGCTCGGCACCAAGCGGGACTTTGTGTTGTTGATCCCGCGCACCGAGGTGCACTGCCGCCGTTGCGGCGGGCATCTCGGCCATGTGTTCGACGACGGACCACCGCCGACTGGGCTGCGCTATTGCATCAACGGCATCGCGATGGTGTTCACGCCGGAGCCGGCCGCATAGGCGGCTGTCAGAGCCGAAGCTCTTTCTCCGCGCGCGCCATCTCGGGACGTGTCAGTCCGAGCCGGCGGAAAATCGCGAAGTCGTCGCGGATTTCATTCGCATAGGTCCGCTTGCCGTCGTCGCCGCGGTTGCGGTCCCGGACCGAGCTGTAGAGCTTCAGCGCGTCCGCATAGCGCCCCATGAACAGGTAGGCATGGCCGAGATTGACGGTGTTCCAGGGCGTGTCGGGATTGATCGATAGCGCGGCCTCGATGTGAGGCACGGCGTCGGTGGCGCGGCCGGCCAAAATAGCGTTCCAGCCGGCGTCGCCATAGGCCTGCACGAGCGCGCTGCGGTTGGTGTCGCTGGAGGTCTTCATGAAATCGTCGCGCGCGATGTCGAGCCAACGCTCGGCCGCGACGAAAATCTCGCCATAGGCGTTGCGGGCCGCCAGCGGATCGCTCAGATCGATGAGCAGGTTGGCGAGCTTCGTCAGATCGTCCTTGAGCCGGCGGTGCCGGTCCTGGTTGGTCGGCTGCCGTTCGACCAGCCGGCGATCGACGCCGACCATCTCCTCGAGGTATTTCCGCGCGGCGACCCGATCATTGAGGCGCTGACGCACGAAATCGCTGAGCTTGTTGAGCGTCCATTGCAGATCGGTCAGAGCGGTCAGGTTCTCCGGCGCGCGCGCCACGAAGCTGCGGTCGATCGACAGCTCTTCCTCGAAATATCTAAGGGCGGCCCGGTAGTCGGTCATATCACGCAAGACGTTTCCGACCCGGTCGAGCGCCAGCGACAGGTCGCGCAGCGCGTCGTTGTCGTCGGACGTGCGCTTGAACAGCTTGCGGCGGAGGTCGAGCTCCTCCTCGTGCAAGCTCAGCGCCGTGGTGAAATCGCTGGTGCGGGCGCGGACCGCCCCGAGCTTGCTGACGATCGAGGCGAGCGCGCGCATCCGCACGAGGTTTTCGGGCTCGCGGGCGCTGAGCTTGCGCTGGATCGCAAGCGCTTCCTCGTAGTAGCGGGCGGCGTCGTTGGGCTTGGACTCGTCGCGGTCGAGGTCGCCGAGCCGATTCAAGCTCCAGGCCAGGTCGGTGAGGCTCGTCACGTTGCCGGGATCGGACTTGGCGATCGCGCGGTCGAGCTCGAGCTGCTCGTTGAAGGCTTTGCGGGCCCCGGCGACGTCCTTGCTTTCGCGCAACGTGTTGCCGAGATAGTCGAGTGCGCTGGAAACGTTACGCCTTGCCGTCAGGCTGTTGGGCTCGCGCACGAGCAGCTTGCGGCGGATGTCCAGTTCCTCGCGATGCAACCGGACGGCCTCGGGAAAGTCCTTCAGGCGGCGCTTGATGTCGCCGATCTTCCCTAACAGCGACGCCAGCGTCTGCTGCGGGGCGATGACGCTTGAGTCGGACGCAAGCTTGCGCTGAAGCCCGAGCGCCTCTTCGTAGGTCGTCAGCGCCTCTTGCTGCTGGCCGAGTTGCCGATCGAGGTCGCCGACCCGCATCAGGCTGAAAACGAGGTTCTCCTGCCAGTCCCGCCGGGTGGACGAGCGCCGGAAGAGCGCGCGGTCGATCTTGAGCGCCTCCTCGAAATAGGTCCGGCTGCGGTTGGGATCGCCCATGTCGCGGATGAGTTGCCCGACGCGATCGAGGGCGACCGATACGTCGGTCAGGCGCTGCGAGTCGCCGGGCATGGCGGCGAGCCGGCGGCGGCGGATCTGCAGCCGCTCGTCGAAAACCTTGAACGCTTCGCTGCGGTCGCCGAGCCGGACGTACAGGTCGCCAAGCTCGCCGAGATGGATTTGCAGGTTGTACAGCAGGCGGTCGGGCGGACGGCCTTCGGCGAGCTGGCGTTCGACCGCGACCGCCTCCTCGAAATACGGGCGCGCATTGGCATGCGCGTCCCTGCGGATATGGACCCGCGCCACGCCGACGAGCGAGACGGCGAGGTCGTCTTTCCACAGCGTCACATCGGGACTGTCGCGCAACATCGAGCGCAGCACCTCGAGCCCTTCCTTGAAGGACTGTTCCGCGGCGTCGAATTCCTTGGCCTGCAGCTTGACCTCGCCGAAGACGTTGAGGCTGACGACCAGAAGCCGCCGCAGCTCGATATCGTCGGGGTCGTATTTGGCCAGCCGCCGTGTCGCCTCCACCGCCATGATCGCGGTGGCGAGGGCCGGGCTCGGGCGCGGTTCCGTTGCGGCGGATGCGGTGGTGCGGTCGCCCGAGTCCTGCTGCTCCTCGACCCCCGGCCCCTGCGTGCCGCTGGTGGTCCGGTCGGTGCTGCGCGCGTCGGCGGTTTGAGCGGTATCGCTCGCGCGCCTCGCCACCAGCGTCTGCGAAGATTCGCGATCCGAGGACGTCAGCGGCACCGCGATGTTGAAGATCACGTTCTCAAGCAGGTCGAGGACCTGCTTCTTGGCGGCCTGCGCGCGCTCGCGTTCGGCCTCGGTCTCGGCGAGCCGCTCCTTCAGCTCGGCGCTTTGCCGGCTGATGGTGATGCGCTGCAGGGTCGCGTCGATTCCGAAGCCTCCCACCAGCACGAAGGCCGCGACGGTGGAGGCGATCGCCGCCACGCGCTTGGTGTTCTGCGCGCGCTGGCTCTTGTCCAGATATGCGATGACCGCCGGGTAGTCGCCGCCGTAGCGCTTCGCCCAGGCCGCGTTCGGCCTGGTTTCGGTGCGCCAGGCGACCAGGTTGGCGAGCTCGCGGCCGCGCAGCATCTCGCCGGTGCCGAAGCGGTCGACCAGCCGGCGCCACTGCTGCGCCGCGCGGCCTTCGGCGCCGAGCCATTCCGACAGCTTCTTCCATTGCCGGATCAAGCTCTCGTGGCTGATGTCGATATAGGTGTCGAGCGGGAGCTTCGGATTTTGCGGATCGTATTCGGGGACGAGAAAGTTGACGCCGGGCGCGCGAAACGCGTCGACCACCGCGCGCACGCCGGCTTCGTCGCCGCCGCAGGCCGAGATCAGGTCGTCGAGGCGGGTCGGCCGGCGCACCGCGTCGGCGAGCGTGGAGCCCGCGGTCAGCGCTCGGAACACCCACTCGGCGACCTGCGCGCGCTGCTTGCCGAGATCGTCGAAGATCTGGTTGGCGTGGGCGTTGAGCGCGCCGCTCAGGCCCTCGATGGCGACGTAGTCGTCGACGGTCAGGTTGACGCGCTTGCCGGGCGTTCGCTCGTGCGCCCGCTGCCACATGCGGTTGAGCGTGTATTGCAGGAGCGGGAGCTGATCCGCCCGCCGCATCAAGCGGTCGAGCTGGTCGTTGGCGTCGTGATCGTCCCAGGGCGCAAAATTGGCGAGATCGTTGAGCAGCCGGTTGACCAGCGCCGGCTCGATGTCGATGGCGCAGACCTCGGCCGGCCCGACGATCGCATCGCGGCAGTGCTCGCGGGTCATCCGCGGCGTCAGGAACATTCCGGCGTTGATCGCATCGGAAAGTCCCTCGATCAACGCGCAGGCTCCGAGATATTCGGAGCGCATGGTGATCGTCACGTAGATGCGAGCGTCCGCCTCGCGCGCGCTTTCGATCAGCAGCGCGACGAACGCCTCGGCCTCTTCACGGCCGGCATAGTCCTGGTAGCGAAACAGCTCTTCGAACTGGTCGACCAGGAGCAGCAGGTTTCCGCCTTTGGGCAAGTGTCCGGAGCGGCACCATTCGATGACCGCGCGCGGGCCGCGCGCGAGAAAGGCGCGCAGCAGATCGACGTCCTTCGGCTCGATGTACGGATTTTCCGCGTCGTGCTCGGTTTCCAGGAGGCGGCGCGCGAGATTCTTCAGCGGCGAGCCGCCGGGCCGGAAGTCGACGATCTTCCAGCGCGAACCGGCCTTGGCCATGAGGCCGAGCTCGAGCGCATCGAGGAGGCCGGTCCGGACCAGCGACGACTTGCCGGTTCCGGACGACCCCAGCACCGCCAGGAAGCGGGTCGCCGCCAGCCGGTCGACCATCATATTGGTGCAGTCTTCGCGGCCGAAGAACAGATCGGTTTCCTCGCGCCGGAAGGCGCGCAGGCCCGGATAGGGCGGACGCTGCAACGACTCGTCGGTCACCGCCGGAGCTCCGCGACAATCTGCTCGACGCTGTCCCCGGTGAGGCCGGTCTGGCAATCGATCTTGGCGAAGCCGCCCGACATGGCGATTTCAGGTTTTGGCGCAGGAGGCGCGAACAGGATGGTCTTGATCCGCGGCGGCAGGTCCCGCAGCCGTTCGATCTTGCTGTAGCGGCGCAATTGCGCGCGCACCCACGGCGCATCGGCCTTGCCATAGACCAGGAGCAGCGTGTCGCAATCGACCAGGTTGGCGTCGAGGTCCTTGGTGATCTCCTCGGCCGAGCCCTCGAACAGCGGACCCGCGGCGATCCAGTCGCGTTTGTGCTCGAACGCCTTGAGCAATTGATCGGTCAGCTCCTTGTCGCTCGAGTCGGCGTTGATGAACAGGAACTGGGTCTTCGCCGCGCCATCGCCGGTCTTTTCTTTGACGGCCTCTTTCTCGGCTTTCGCCTTTTCCTTTTCGGCCGCGGCGTTCTTGCGTTCGATCTGCTTCTTGATCTCCTTCATGAACTCCTGAAGGCCCATGACCAGCACTTCCGGGCCATCGAGCAGCCGCTTGTCCCAGTGGGTGATGGTCGCGGGATTGATGTCGGGACGCCGCCATTGCAGCACCGGCTTTCCCGAGGCCTTGGCGGTGTCGTACTGGAACTGGGCATAGCTCTTCGGATCGTTGGAGCCTTCACCCAGCAAATCCGGCGGGCGGTTCGAGCGGTAGGGGCCGAGGAGCTGCACGAACAGCCCGGCTTGGGCGAGCTCGGCCTTGAACGCGTCGGCGAATTCCGGTCCGCCCTGCTTGTAGTCGCCTTCCGGCAGGACGCGGGCGCCGAACTGATTGAGATAGGCGACGACCTGGTCGCGCTCGTCGTAGAGGTCGTTGGTGACCTGCGCGAGCAGGATGGTTTCGCCGGTGAGCGGGCCCTTGGCGATGTCGAGCGCATTCGGCGAACGGTCGCGGATCGAGCGCAGCAGCGCCTCCATCCGGTGCGCCAGCCCCTGCAGGCGCTGCTCGTATTTGTCCGGGTTGAATTTCGGCGTGAGCTTGAGCGCGATGTCTTCTTCGAGCGGGTCCTTCCAGTAGAACAGCGCGCGCTTCACCTGCAGCAGGCGAGGGTGGCACTCGGCTTCCAGGACCGGGAGCAATTCGACCGGGACGAGCCGGTTCTGGTCGGGGTTGCTGGCGTCAAACGCCTCCAGCTCTTTGATCGTCCACGGCCGCTTCATGTAGCTCGGCGACATGATCGCGATGAAGGCGGCCGCTCCGCGGGCGTTTCCCACCAGCTCCTCCAGGAACTGGTTCTGGAGGCTGCGGTTGTCGAAGAAGATGGCGGGGTCGACGCCGAGCCGCTGCCGCAAGGCCACCTTCAGGTCGGCCTGGAAGCGGCTGACCCAGCGGATTTCCTGCGTGTCGGGCTCGTTGTCGAAATGCGCGTAGCTGACGAAAACGTCGTGCTCGAATCCGGGAACGAAGGCCATGGCGCTACGCCGCTTCCCCTAACCAAAACCGCCCCTGCATCAATCTAGTCTAACCGGCGGAAACAACAAAGCAAAAGCCGGTTCTAGAAGCCCATTCGCGGGCTGTTTGCCGGGGTTAGCTGTGGAATAGCCGAGATTGCGCGCGCCCCTTGGCGACGCTCGGCGGCAATCGCGGCGCGAGCGAGGCGATCGCGGAACCTAAAGCGCATCCGGATTGCCGCGCGCGGCCCGGCAGGAATTGCCGGTGACGGCGAGCCTTGCCGGGTGGTGGTTTCCGGCAGCTCAACCTAAGCATCTGAAATAACGTATGTTTTTCATTGGCACGGAGCTTGCGATGGTTAACCGCAAAGGCGTGGGCCCGGGGGCCTGCCGTTCGCAGTTGGAGAAAAAGTCATGGGTATCTTCGGTGCACTTACGACCGCGGTCACGGGCATGCGGGCGCAGTCCTTCGCACTCGAAAACGTTTCGGGAAACATCGCCAACTCGCAGACCACCGCGTTCAAGCGGATGGACACGAGCTTTGTCGATCTGATCCCCGACAATATCCCCTCCAAGCAGCTCGCCGGCAGCGTGGTCGCCAATGCGCGCATGACCAATACGGTGCAGGGCGACGTCCAGTCCGCCACCATCGGCACCTATATGGCGATCAACGGCGACGGGTTCTTCGTGGTGCAAAAGCCGTCGAGCTTCGCCGACAACCGGCCGGTGTTCGACGGCATCGACCGTTACACCCGGCGCGGCGACTTCCAGCCCGACAAGAACGGCTATCTGGTCAACGGCGCCGGCTACTTCCTGATGGGCATTCCGGTCGATCCGTCGACCGGCAACCTGGTCGGCAGCGTTCCGCAGCTCCTGCAGTTCCAGAACGACTTCCTGCCGGCGCAGGCCACCACGCAGATCGAGTATCGCGCCAATCTCGCCGCCTATCCGTTGACGGCATCGGCGGACCAGGACATCCCGCGCTCGGAATTGCTCGATCCGACCTCGTTCTCCTCGAACCCGATCGCATCCGCGCCGGTCGCGGCCCGGATCACCGGCGTCGGTGCGTCGCTCGCCGACGTCATTGCCGGCGTGTCCGGCACCGGCACCTTCGCCGTGCCGGGCACGACGCAATTGGGCGCCGGCAATGGCGGCACGTTGCGCATCACGGTGACGCCGTCGGGCGGCGTGCCCACCAACTACGACCTTGTGTTCGCCGATACCGACACGCTCAACGACATCATGGGCGACATCAACGGCCTCGCGGGCCTCAATGCGGCCGTCACGGCGACGATCGACACCAGCGGCGGCACCAACAAGCTGCGGATCGACGCAGACAGCGCCGACTTCGATTTCGAGATCAATTCGTTCTCGACAGATACCCTGACCACGCGCCTCGGGCTTGCGGAAGGCGTTCCGCACGAGTTGTCGAACTTGCTAAACTCGGGCGTGTCGCAGGGCGAAACGCTCGGCATCACGGTCGGTGCAGGCAACTTCAACCTGACGTTCGGAACCGGCGTTGGTGAAATATCCACTGTTGCTGAACTGCAGACCGCGCTCGCCGGCTATCCGGGCGCGATGGGAACGGCTTCGGTCGATACCAACGGCAACATCACGCTCATCGCCAGCGGCAACAACAACATCGCGGTTACGCCGTCTTCCACCGCCGTCAAGTTCGGCATGAACGTCTTCAACGCGCTGCCCGCCAACGGGACGGTCCGCGCGCAAGACCTGACGGTGTTCCTCGATCAGTCGATCGGCGGCGGCGCGGTCACGGCTTTCGACATCTCCGGATCGCCGGTGAACATCCAGTTGCGCTGGGCCAAGGTCGATTCCGAAGACTACGGCGGCACCGACACCTGGAATCTGTTCTATCAGGTCGACTCCAACGCGACCGGCCCGGCGTCCGCCTGGCAGAACGTCGGCGTGAACTACACGTTCGGTCCGAACGGCCAGATGAATCCGGTCATCGGCAGCCTGACATTGTCCGGCGTCACGGTGAACGGCGTCGCGTTGGGCGACCTCCAGCTCGTTCATGGCTCCGGCGGCATCACCCAGTTCGCCGATGCGAACGGCGGCGCGCAGGTCAACATCCTGCAGCAGAACGGCTTCCCGGCCGGCGAATTGCAGCAGGTCTCGGTCAGCGACCGGGGACGCGTCGTCGGCAGCTATTCGAACGGACGCACGATCGATCTCGCGGAGATCACGCTCGCCAACTTCAACGGCGCCAACTATCTCAAGCGCATCGACGGCGGCGCCTTCGAGGTGACGGACGAGTCCGGCCCCGCGATCTACGGCGCGCCGGGCAAGATCGTCGGTTCGTCGCTCGAAGGCTCCAACACCGACATCGCCGACGAGTTCACCAAGCTGATCGTCACGCAACAGGCCTACTCGGCCAATACGCGCGTCATCTCCAGTGCGAACCAGATGGTTCAGGATCTCCTGAACATGCTGCGCTAAAGCATGCTCAAACACCTGCCGCGTGATCGCGGCCGGTCGAGGACGCAGGGTGCCATGAGTTTAGGATCATGAGTTCTCACGCAGGCGCTCAACACCGCCGTCACCGGCATGCGGGTGACCCAGGCCGGGCTCTCGATCGTCGCCGCCAACGTGGCGAACGCCGAGACCCCGGGATGGGTGCGCAAGACCGCCACCCAGATTCCGATCGCCGCTGGCTCCGTCGGCGTCGGCGTCCGCATTGCCGCGATCAATCGCGAGCTCGACCAGTATGTTCAGCGCCAGATGCGGGTCGAGGCCTCGGGCGCTTCCTATGCCGGCATGCGGGCGCAATTCTACGAGCGGCTGCAATCGATCTATGGCGTGCCCGGCTCCGTCAGCACGCTCGAAAGCGCCTACAACGAGTTCACCAGCGCGCTTCACGTGCTGACGACGAGTCTGGATTCGGCCTCGGCGCGCAGCGCGGTCGTCAATGCCGCGCAGGTGCTGACGCAGCAGCTCAACGGCATGACCGACGATATCCAGGCGCTGCGTGGCGACGCCGAGCTCGGGCTTGCCGATTCGGTGACCAAGGCCAACGAGGCGATGCTGCGGATTGCCGAGATCAACCGGGAGCTGGCCACCGCGAACGCCGGCGATGCGACCACGGCGAACCTGCTCGACCGGCGCGACGTCTATATCGATCAGCTTTCGCAACTGATGGATATCAAGGTCATCCCCGGCAACTTCAACCAGCTATCGGTCTTCACCAATTCCGGCGTGCAGCTGGTTGGCATCAATGCGTCGACGCTGGAGTTCGAGCCGCAGGGTTCGATGAACCCGCTGGCGCAGTGGAGCAACGATCCGGCGATACGCAACGTCGGCACCATTGTCCTGAAGGGTCCCAACGGCAGCGACGTCGACCTGCTTTCGAGCAATGCGATCCGCTCCGGCCAGATCGCCGCCTATCTCGAGATGCGCGACGAGGTACTGGTCCAGGCGCAGACCCAGCTCGACGAGATTGCCGGCGCCATGGCGCGCGCGCTGTCCGACCGCACGATCAACGGCAGCCCGGTCAATCCGGTGCCGCAGGCCGGCTTCGATATCGACCTGAGCAATCTGATCGACGGCAATTCGGTGCGCCTGACCTATACCGACACTGCGTCGGGACAGCAGCGCACGCTCACATTGATGCGGGTCGACGATCCCGACGCGCTGCCGTTGTCGGATTCGGCGACGATCGATCCCAACGACCGGGTGGTCGGGCTCGATTTCTCCGGCGGCATCGCGTCGGTCCTGGCCCAGGTGACCGCGGCGCTCGGTTCGTCGGGTGTCCAGGTTTCCAACCCGGTCGGAAACACGTTGCAGTTCCTTGACGATGGGATGACGAACAAGGTCAACCTCGATGCGGTGTCTGCGACCTATACCGTCACCAGCCTGACCAGCCCGACCGGCGGCGTTTCGGAGCTGCCGTTCTTTGTCGACGGCGACGGGCTCTATACCGGGGCGATCCGGTCGATGGGATCGCAGACGGTCGGCTTCGCCGGACGCATTGCGGTGAATGCCAATCTCATGGCCGACCCGTCGCGGCTTGTGGTGTTCCAGACCACGCCCCTGACGGCGTCCGGCGATGCGACGCGGCCGAACTTCCTTTACGACCGCCTCAACAGCGCCGTGCTGTCGTTTTCGCCGAAATCGGGCGTCGGCGATGCCTCGGCGCCGTTCAACGGCACGATCCATTCATTCATGCGCCAGGTGGTCAGCCAGCAAGGCGCAGCCGCCGAGGCCGCCGCCAATCTGAAGCAGGGCCAGGACGTCGTGTTCAACGCGCTGCAGCAGCGGTTCGCCGACACCAGCGCGGTCAACATCGACCAGGAGATGGCCAATCTGCTCAGCCTGCAGAATGCCTACGCCGCCAATGCGCGCGTGCTGACGACGGTCAAGGAAATGCTCGACCAGCTTTTGAGGATATGAGGCCGCCAGGAGTTTTAGACCATGAGTAGTAACGGCATGGCCGTCATGAACATCGGCGGCATCGGCACCCGATCGGCGCTGGGCGTCCAGTCGCTGGTCCAGATGCGCAATCAGCTCGACGAATTGCAGCGCCAGCTCGGCAGCGGCAAGAAATCGGAGACCTATGCCGGCCTCGGGCTCGACCGCGGACTCCTGGTCGGCTTGCAAAACCGGTTCTCGACGCTGGAGGCGTTCGGAAGCTCGATCAACAATGTCGACGTGCGCCTCAACATTGCGCAGACCTCGCTCGGCCGGCTCGACGAGCTCAGCCGGACCGTGAAGTCGGCCGCGTTCCAGTCGACCATCCAGGGCAACGGGTCGACGATCGCGCAGACCACCGCATCGTCCAGCCTGAACGAGATGCTCGGTCTCCTGAATACGCAGATCGGCGACCGCTACCTTTTCTCCGGCCTCGCCACCGATCAGCCGTCGGTCGCGACCTTCGACCAGATCATGGACGGCGACGGCGTCCGTGCCGGTTTCAAGCAGATCGTATCGGAACGCAGGCAAGCGGACCTCGGCACGCTCGGCCACGGCCGTATGGTGATCACGGCGCCGACCACGACGTCGGTGCAGGTGGCGGAAGAAGCGCCGCCCACGGTATTCGGCTTCAAGCTCGCCAGCATCACCTCGGGACTCTCCAATGCGACGCCGACCGGCCCGGCCGGCGCGCCGCCGGCGATGTCGGTCGATTTCACGGCGCTGCCCAATGCGGGCGAGACCATCGAGTTCCGATTCAACCTTCCCGATGGGTCGAGCGAGGTCATCAAGCTGACCGCGACGACCTCGGCCACGCCGGGGCCGAATGAATTCACGATCGGCGTCGACGCCATCGCCACCGCCGGCAATCTACAGACGTCGCTGACGGACTCGATCGAGACGCTCGCCAACACCGTGCTGGTCGCGGCCTCCGCCGTCGTCGCCGCCGACAATTTCTTCAACGGGACGCCGCAACGCGTCAGCGGTCCGCCCGCCACCGCGACCGCGCTGGTCGCCGGTACGCCGGCGAATACCGTAAGCTGGTACATCGGCGAGGACGGGCCCACGCCGCCGCGTTCGACCGCGACCGCACGGGTCGATACCTCGATCACCGTCTCCTATGGCATGCGCGCCAATGAGGAAGGCCTCCGTTGGGTCATTCAGAATGTCGCGGCGCTGGCTGCCGTGACCTATGCGCCCGGCGATCCCGATGCGCCGGCGACCAGCGCCGCGCTGACGTCGCGGATCGGCACCAAGCTGGCGATTCCACTCGGCACCCAGAAGATTCAGGATATCCAGGGTGAGCTCGCCGGTGCGCAGCTCACGCTGCAAGCCGCCGCCGACCGGCACCGGCAGACCAAGAACACGCTCTCCGGCATGATGCAGAAGATCGAGGGTGTGTCGACCGAGCAGGTCGCCGCCGAGATCCTGGCGCTGCAGACGAGGCTGCAGGCATCGATGCAGACGACATCGCTTTTGTACCAGACGAGTCTTGTGAATTATCTCTGATCTTCAGGCGTCAAACAAAAAAATAGAGGCCGGGAGCGAAAGCTTCCGGCCTCACGCGTTCCAGCCTTTGAATTCAGGCGCTACGCCTGCTTTTGCACGATGAACTGATACATGCCCGCGAATGTATTTGGGTTCTGCTGCTCGAATTCGTGCCAATGATCGAGGTCGGTGCAGGCGGGGTCGTTCGGAAATTGCGCGCGATATCGGACCAATACATCGGCATTAATGCTCGAAGCCGATGCATCGCGAGCCCGTTGTCGGCGAGAAAATGCTTGATCTGCGGGAGCCTGAAACGATGCTCTTGCACATGGAACAGGAGATCGCGGCAATCGCTGATGGCGTAGAAATCGCCTCTCCAGGCGATTGCTCTTTCCGGTGACGTCTCGTCGAGCGCAAGGATGTCCTGCCGGCAGAGTCGGATGTCGTCGATATTCGCTTTGTAGCCGCGCGTGGCAATGAAATTTCGTGCCGTAACGACGTCGGCCCGCGCCAGCTCGCTGTAGAGAGCGATGTGCATAATTCCGTTCGGACGCAGAATCGATCCCAAAGCCCGCCAGCCTTCCAGCGGGTCGGCAAGATGGTGCAGAACGCCGGTGCACGCGATGACATCGAAATCACGACGGAGCGACGCAATTTTGAGGATGTCGGCCTGGCCATATTCAATATTGTTCAGACCGAGCGCGTCGGTGCGGTACTTTGCATAGCAGAGGCTGCTGAGGCTGAGATCCACGGCAAGCACGCGGGCGCCGTATAGCGCCTGGCCATCATGATGGCCTGTAGACCGGTGCCACAGCCGGCGATCAGAACGTCGAGGCCGTCTGTTCGTCCGATCGGGCGATAACGTGCGTTGGGAAAATCGCTGCGTATTCTCGCATCGACGGGCTGCGTGATGGCATCCGGAGTGCACTTCACCCAGCGCGGATAAGGGCTTTCCTCGTATTGGTTCTGCACCAGCCACCGAAACGTCATTTTCAATCGGGGTTAGCTGCGGAATGTTGTTTCGAAACGCGCGCTCGGCCAGTGGTTCGCGGACCTGCTGGGTCAAAAGATCGTCGACGTCGCCGGACCATGGTCTCGCCAGCAAGGCTTCAAATCCAGGAATTGAATAGAGCGGCTGATAGGATGCAATGATCGCAAGCGTCAAAGCCGCGACCGGATCGCCAGAGCTGCAGCGCGGCGGCCACCTGGTCACGAAGTATCTCAACTTTCGCCTGTTCTTCCGGGACGTAGGCAAAGACGTGCTCGTTGATGAAACATTGTCGCGCAAGCGTGCAGCAAAAGTCAGAGCCGTATCGTCGCCGTCTCCGTTGCGGGTGCTGCTGTGGCGGCATCGAGCAAGGCCGAGCGGGCCAAGGTCAAAAACCGCTCCATCGGGATATCGCTGGATATGGCGCTCTGCAGCAGGGCGCGCAATATTGGATCGCTGGCGGCGGCGCGCAAGTCGTCGGCACCGAACAGTTCCTGCACGACAATCGTGCGGGCCAACGGCCGCCGCACGATCAAGGCAGTGCTTGATCGGTGGGGTCACATTTGACCAGGCGATCGCTGGCAGTGACCATATGCGGCGGGACGTCCCCATGGCTCCGACAGAGTGCGTACGATGTATTGGCGAAACGCATGCTGTCAGAAAACGAAGTCGTGGTGGCCAGGCAACTGGCAAACATGGTCTTGAGAGAGCGGTGTTTCCTATGCTGCAACCCTTGCATGACGACGTTCAGGGCTTGGAAGCGTTCGCCGCCAAAAATTAGATTATGGCAAGGTCGTGATAGGCGGTGGCGACATCAGGCTTGAGCCGGATCGCCTCTTTGAAGCATTGCGCGGCTTCGTTCAGATGTCCCTGCCCAAAAACGCTTCGCGCCAATATTGTTGTGCGCTTCGGCGTGGGTCGGATCGAGCGCGAGGGCTTGCTTGTAGGCGGAAATCGCCTCATCCAGTTTGCGCTGCTTCAGAAACACGTCGCCGAGCAGCAAATGAGCATTGGCACAATCAGGCTTGAGAGCCAGAGCGCGCTCGGCGTGTTCCACCGCTTCCGCGATCCGGTCCAGCGCGACAAGCGCAAAGCCAATATCTTGGTGGAGATCTGCGTTCCCTCATTCAAGGCAATCGCCTCGTCCGACCATGTCGACGGCGACTTCAGGGCGGCCGATCTGGATGGCGATGAGACCAAGATGATGGAGGCTCCCGATATGCCGTGGATCGGCGGTCGAGCGCCTTCTGATAGAGGTCCATCGCCTCGATCATCGCCCTGCCTGGAATTGTTGAAAGGCTTTGGAGGACAGGATTGCGGCCGAACCAGCGCTCGGAGTGATTATCGCGGCTCGCGGCGGCCGGTTCGAGCCGAGCCATCTGACGACGCTGCTTTCAATTCATGGGCAAATCATCTCGATTGGATGATCCAAGATGACAGCCCGTGAATGATTGTGAAGCTCACCGCCAGACAAAAACGCGGATGGCCGGGACAAGCCCGGCCATGACATCGGAGAGAGCGCGGTCGGTGCGGGGAGATACTATGCGCGGCCGAGCAACCCGGCGGCCAATTCGCGATTGATATTGATCAGCGCATGCAGACTTTCGCGCTTGGGTTCGCTCAGCATCGTGACGGTCTGGTTCATGACGAACATCCCGAGCGAGGCGACGTTCTGGCGGATCTCCACCGGCAGGCCGTGCGCGGCGTCGGTGACCGACGAGAGAAAGATCGTCCAGAGCTTGCGATTGTAACGCAACGCGAGATCGAGGTCGGAGCGCTTGCGGTCCCAGCCGTCATAGACGGCTTGCATTTGCGAGGCGGCCTTCAGCAGCAGATCGGCTTCGAGCTCACGCGGATTTGCGATCTGCTTGGCTACTGCGCCGTAGGCCTGTGCCGCGTTTTGCATCGCTAAGAAGCTCCTGCTCGTATTCGATCAATTTCTTTGCGTCCTTTAGAGCCTTATACATCTCGCCCGTTAAGATATGATTGTTGATCGTCTCAATCATGGGCCAGACACTTGGTGCAGCATGGGTGATGTCGCGCACGAGCGAAAAGTAATGCTCGTGATAGTCGCGCGGTTCTTTCGACGTATACATCAACTGGATTGCTAAATAGATGCGCTTTGCTGGCGTGTCGGCGCGCTGTGGCGTGAGGATATCTTTCTCGCGCAAGATCGGCGCCTGCCCATCGATCATGAGCCGGGTGCGCTGGTCGTGGTTGGTGACCACGCAGTCGCCGATGATGATCTTCTCGCCCGGCTTCAGTTCGACCTTGAGAGCCATTGTCGATCTCCGGTTCGAATTTGCTTTGGCGCGATGGTGCCGGGCCATAGTTAACCGAGAGTTAAAGAAGATTAACAAAAAGGCGGCGGAACTTGCGTCCCGCCGCCTTTCACCC
The DNA here is from genome assembly GCA_963785745.1 of uncultured Alphaproteobacteria bacterium. GTDB lineage: Bacteria > Pseudomonadota > Alphaproteobacteria > Rhizobiales > Xanthobacteraceae > VAZQ01. The sequence continues at coordinate 242,626 of CAWAWR010000019.1, read as the reverse complement.
CCGAATTTTTGCGCCTTAGCCGAACAGGCGCAGCACCGCCTGGTCGGCCTGCGAGGCCAGCGACAGCGCGGTGGTGGAGAGCTGCTGGCGGGTCTGCAGGGCCAGCATATTGGCGCTCTCCTCGTTGGTGTCGGCGAGCACGAGGTTGTCGGCGCCGACCTGGAGCGTGTTGATCATTTCCTTGGTGAACTGGGTGCGGATCTCGACGATCGACAGGTGCGACCCGAAGCTCGACGCCTGCGAGCGCAGCGTATTGAGAGAGGTGGAGAGGTCGTCGAGGAAGGCGTCGATCGAGGGGTCGGCGTCCACATCCGGATTCAGCAGCAGGTCGATGCCGAGCGTGAGCGTATTGATCGGCCGCGGCACGCCGAATTCGTCTTGGGCCTGCACGACGATCGTCGAGGTGCCGAGCTCGTTGAAGCTGATCCGCAGTTTGTCGCCGCGCAGCAGATTGACGCCGCCGAAGGAGGCGTCGTCGGCAAACTTGTTCAACTGGTCGCGGAGGTCGTTGTACTGCTTGACCAGATTGCGGCGCACGACGTTGCCGCCGATGGACGTGGTATTGCCCACGCCGAGGTCGCCGTTGATGACGCCGGCGGTGGTGGCGCCCACCAGGGAGAGATCGATCGTCGACAGGTTGGTGATTCGCAGCCTGCCCCCGTCGTTCGAGGCGGTCACCTTGTCGGTGAGCAAGGCGTTGGCGTTGATGCCGGCGGCGATCTGGTCGACCGTCTGCGCGACGGGATTGATCTTGCTGAGGGTGCCGCCGGCGCCGAAGCCGAAGTCGGCCGCAACCACCGGTGCCGGCCACTGTGATGGCGCTGATCGCGACGTTGGCCTGGCTGTTGCTGAAAGGCGTGTCGGACGTGAAGACGAGCGTGAGCGCCAGTGCCGTTACCGTGACTGCGATCGGCGTGGCGGCCGCGTCGAAAGCGGCATTCAACGCGCCTACCATATCGGCGCCGGTCACGGTGTTGGTGTTCGTGGCGACGGTGTAGTTCGTTACCGGACCGCCGTCGATTGAGACGGTCATGTTCGTGGCGACGTCGCCGCTATCAGGACGTTGCGCGCCGTCCCACCGTTGACAGCGATGCTGAAATTGAGCTGCGCCGCTGAGGTGTCGCCGGCGTTGTCTGAAGTCCAGTTGTTCCATGAAGTTCGGCCGGTGCGGACTGCCTGGGTGTTGGTCACGTCGACGGCGACCGGCGCGCTCAAGGCGCCACCCGAGAGGGTCATGACATCGGTGGCCGCCGGCGCGGTCAGGCCGACGCTGTAGGTCGCGCTCTTGAAGGACTTGTCCTGCCGCGCCTGCAGCAGCGTCGACTTCATCGATTCGATCGTCGCCTTGATGCTGCTGATGCCGTTGTCGGCGGCCTCGATGGTCTTGATGCCGTTTTCCATGCCATCGAGCAGCGCGCCCAGATCCTTGGCCCGGCTGCTGAGCCCCGACGCGGTGAAGAAATTGACCGGATTGTCGATCGCCGAATTGACCTTCTTGCCTGTGGCAAGCCGGTTCTGGGTGATCGACATCAGCCGTGCGGTATCCTGCAGGGCCAACAAGTTCTGGCGTACGCCCGCCGACAAAACGACATCGCTACCCATGACAGCACCCCTCGTCTTAGCTCTCGAATTCGACGCCGCTCTCGGGAGCGGTTGGGCGTGATAATGAAACGGTAACCCTAATGGCTGGTAAAAGAGAACCTAACGGCGGGTTAATACCGCGGGGCCGGAAATTCGGCCGGTTAAGGCTGGGATGCTTAGCGGAATGCCTAAAAAGAAAACGGCGGGGCCAGAGGCCCCGCCGTTCCCTTTTGGTCGTAGGTCGTAAGGCTTAGAACAGCCGGAGCACGCCTTGGTCAGCCTGCGAAGCCAGCGACAGAGCTGTCGTGGACAGCTGCTGGCGGGTCTGCAGGGCGAGCAGGTTGGCGGCTTCCTCGTTGCCGTCGGCGAGGACGAGGGTGTCCGAACCGGTCTGCAGCGTGTTGATCATCGACTTCGTGAACTCCTGGCGATTCTGCACGATCGACAGGTTCGAGCCGAAGGCCGAAGCCTGCGACCGGAGCTGCGTCAGCGCGTTCGACAGAGCGTCCAGGCGGGTGTCGAGCGCGGTGTTGCTCGAGAACTCCGTCGCACTCGCCGTGCCGATGCCGAGCACCGAGGTGTTGATGCCGTTGGCGTTCTGCGAGACGATGCTGATCGAGCTCGTGTTGATCTCGTTGAAGACCAGCTTCAGGGTGTCGCCGCGGAGCAGGTTGACACCGTTGAAGCTTGAGTCGTCAGCGAGCTTGTCGAGCTGGTTGCGCAGGTCGTTGAACTGCGTGATCAGGTTCTTACGCACGCTGTTGCCGCCGACCGTCGCGGTGTTGGCCGCACCGGTGTCGCCGTTGATGACGCCGCCGGAGGTGGCGCCGACCACGGACAGATCCTCGGTCGAGAGGTTGCGGATCGAGACCTTGCCGCCGTCGTTGGTGGCCGTCACGAAGCCCTGAAGGCTCGCGTTGGCGTTGATGCCGGCGACGATCTGGTCGACGGTCTGCGCAACGACGCCCGTTGTCGAGGCCGCGCCACCAGCGGTGACGCCGAGGCCGCCGGCGGTGAAGCCGAAGTTGGCGGCCGTGATTGCCGTGCCGTTACCACCGCTGGCCACGACGAGGTTGCTCATCGAGACTGCGGCCGTGCTGCTCGTGCTGGCAGTGGTGGCAGTGAAGACCAGGGCCGCGCCCGCCGAGCCGGTGACGCTGATGCCAGCGTTCGCGGCAGCAAACGCGGTCGTGAGGTGGGCGGACATTTCAGCGCCCGTCACCGCCGCTTCAGAGGTAACCGCGAGGCTGTCGCTCACCACGCCGCCGACCGTGATCTTCAGCGAGTTCGCGGCAGTGCCGTTCTCGATGGTGACCTGGGTGGTCGTGGTGCCGCCGTTGAGCGCGATCTTGAAGTTGATGGTGTCGCCGGCTTCGGCGAAGTCGAGGTTGGCGTAGTTGCTGCCACCTGTCAGCACGCCCTGCGCATTGGTCACGTCGACGTTGACCGAACCGGTCACCGCGCCACCCGAGAAGGTCACGACGTCGGCGATCGGCCGGAGTGGTCAGCGCGACCGAGAACGACGAGCTCTTGAACGACGCATCCTGACGAGCCTGGGTGACGGTCGCCTTCAAGCTTTCGACCGCGGTGGTGATCGCGGTGAGGCCGTTATCGGCGGCTTTCACGGTGTTGATGCCGTTCGCCATCGAGTCGAGCAACTTGGAGAGGTCCGACGCGCGCGAAGACAGCGCCGACGAGGTGAAGAAGTTGGTCGGGTTGTCGAGCGCGGAGTTGACCTTCTTGCCAGTGGCAAGGCGGTTCTGGGTGGTGCTCAGCAGCGACGCGGTGTTCTGCAGAGCGAGCAGGTTCTGCCGAACGCCTGCCGACAGAGTGATATTGGAAGCCATGGAATAGAACCTTTCTGGTCTTTTGCCGTACTGGCGGTTTCAACGTCGATCACTTTGGATCGGCGGGTAGAAGTGCCATAGCCGGCGTAATTCTAAGTGAAAAAACATGGTTAATGCGTGTATAAGATGCAAACGCCCAGGTTTTGACCTTTGAATACCAAGTAATAATCTTTTAACTATAAATAATTACTTTGGATTAACCATAAATCGATCCGATGAAACCTATCGAAATGGCTTGCGAGAAGGCAAGGGCGTGCCGGGGAGGCGCCCCGATCGCGGGCGCACCGCGCAATCACCCGGTGCACAACCCAATACCGACCACGGCCGCAGCGGTGGGCCGCGGCCGTGCCGAAAATTTAAGGATGGTGGTGAAAAGGCGGCGCGCTTCAGAGCACGCGGCTGACCGCAAGCGGCGGCGTGCCGTTGCGCAGGTCGGGGGCGTTGGCGCGGCCGCTCGCGCCGTAGGTCTGCGGCGCGGTCTTGCGGGCGAGTTCGCCCGACACGCCGCGCACGATGCCTTCCGACACCGCATGGGCGGTCGCCAGCACCGTGAGGTTGATCTGGAGCTGGGCGCGGAAGCTCTCATGCTGGCGGATGAGCTCCGGCATCGTCTCCGGCGATATCTGCGCGAGCTGCGCTTGATTGGCGCGCAGCCGCAGCGTGTCGGCAATATAGAGCCGCGCGAATTCGGTCTTGGTCGGCTCGAGCGCCGTCGCCTGCGCCAGGTGGCCGAGGCGCACCAGCTCGGTTTCCTGCTGGATGACGCCGACCAGCGTGTCCATCACATGGACGTAGTGCGCCGCGAGCTCGTTGGCGTCGGCGGTCGTCGTCACCGGCGCCTGTTGCGTGATCGACGCTTGCGCATTCGCGAGTGCAGTCATGGGTGGCGTCCTGTGCTTTTAGGATTGTTGGGCGCGCAGTTCCTGCTGCTGGAGCAGCGAGCGATAGACGTGATCGGCGATGCCGATGCCGCCGGCCTTGGCGAACGACTTGGAATATTCGTCGGTCAGGAACGAGCGCCACACGCCCGCCTTGCCGCCGCCGCCGAACGGTCCGTCGCCGTCGATGCCGGTGAACATCTGGCTGAACATGTTGTTGAGGAACACCGCCTCGAATTCCATCGCCTGCTCGCGCGCGCGTGCCCGCACGTCGATCGGCGGCCGCGCGCCCAACGCCATGTAGTTCGCGGCGGCGTTCTTGACCGAGGCGGCGAGGGGCGAGGTGAGGGCGGCGGAGGCGATGCTGCTCATCACATCACCTCGATGTCGGCCTGGATCGCGCCGGCGGCCTTGATCGCCTGCAGGATCGAGATGAGATCGCGCGGCCCGATGCCGAGCGCATTCAATCCGTCGACCAGTTGCTGGAGCGACACGCCTTCGCGCACCACCGCGAGCCGCCTGCCGTCTTCCTGCACGCCAATGCGGGTCCGAGGGACAACGCGGGTCTGTCCGCGCGAGAACGGTTGCGGCTGCGACACCTGCGGCGTCTCCGAGATGGTGACGGTGAGATTGCCTTGCGCCACCGCCACCGTGGAGACGCGCACGTCGCGGCCCATCACGATGATGCCGGAGCGTTCGTCGATCACGACCTTGGCGGAAAGATCCGGCTCGACCTGCAACTGCTCGATCTCGGTGAGCAGCGCGACGACGTTGCCTTGGAACTTCTGCGGGATGGTGAGCTGCACGGTGGACGGATCGAGCGGTTCCGCGGTCGGCATGCCGATGAAGTCGTTGATCGCGGATGCGATGCGCCGCGCGGTGGTGAAATCGGGGTTGCGCAGCGAGAGGCGGACTTGTCCGAGCCGGTTGAGCGCGAATTCGATCTCACGCTCGATGATCGCGCCGTTCGAGATGCGTCCGACCGTCGGCACGCCGCGCACGATCTTGGCGGCTTCGCCTTCGGCCTGGAAACCGGAGATCGCAAGCGAGCCTTGTCCGACGGCGTAGACGTTGCCGTCGGCGCCGAGCAGCGGCGTGACCAGGAGCGTGCCGCCTTGCAAACTCTTGGAGTCGCCGAGCGCCGACACCGTGACGTCGATGCGGGTGCCTTGAGTCCCGAACGCCGGCAGGTTGGCGGTGACCATCACCGCCGCCACGTTGCCGGTGCGGATCTGCTGGCCGCGGATGTTGACGCCCAGCCGTTCGAGCATCGCTTGCAGCGACTGGCGGGTGAACGGGATGTTGTTGAGCGTGTCGCCGGTGCCGTTGAGGCCGACCACCAGGCCATAGCCGATGAGCTGGTTCTGGCGCACGCCCTCGATATTGGCGAGGTCCTTGATTCGGGACGTCGCATGGGCGGGCGATACTTGGGCGGACGACGCAGCGCCTGCCAATATAAGCGTGGCCGCGATTGCGGCTCGAAGCGTCCTCGTCATCTTGCTCCCCAAGAGGTTCGGACCAACTAATCTCTTGCGAAAGCCGTGCCAGCGCCGGCGATTGCCCAGCGCTCTGAAAAGACTGGCGTTTTTGGTGGGGAGGCGGTGCGGGCCGGCGGCCGGCCGGGCCCGGACTTGCCGGGTGCGGCAGATTTTGCCGGGTCGTTTACCGTCCGTTAACCATAACTGCCCGAGGTTAGCGGGTAGCCGGGAACCATTCCGGACGGACATTTCGCCATGCGGATATACGGATCGAACGGAACCGCCGCAGTCGCGAGTACGCCGCAGGCGCGGCGCGCACCTGCCGGGGGATTCAGCGTCACCGAGGAGGATGCGTCCCGCGCGGCCGCTTCGACCTCGTCCTTGCGCACGGTCGGTGGCATCGACGCTCTTATTGCACTGCAAGGTGTCGAGGACCCCACCGAACGGCGCCGCCACGCGGTCAAGCGGGGGCGGTTGGCGCTCGAAGCCCTCGATGAGCTCAAGGTCGGGCTCCTGGGCGGCGACCTCTCGCCGGGGACGTTGCAGAAGCTCAAGGCGGTGGCGGCCCACCTGAAGGACGGCTCGGGCGACCCCGCCCTTGACGGCGTCCTCGCCGAGATCGAGCTCCGGGTCGAGGTCGAAATCGCCAAGATGGCAACCCCTTAAGGCTGTCTGGCGGCCTTTTTGCCCGGGCCGGCCCCGGCCGGCAGGGCCGCCGGGCCCCCGGGGTGGGGGGCTTTCATTCCCTTATTGTCCATGTCACACGGCCGCTATATAAGCTCGCCGCGCGAGCAGGGGTTACCCAGGAGATCGCACTCGAAGCGACTAGTCAGTGCGGGGAATCGATGCCTTCGGAAAAGAAAAAAAACGGAGTGGCTTTGTCGGACAAGAAGAACGGCCATGCCGCTGTCGCGGTGATGGACAAGAAGAACTATCGCCCGACCGACAAGGAGCCGTTCATGAACGAACGTCAGCGCGAATACTTCCGTGAAAAGCTGACGGCTTGGAAAGAGGACATCCTCAAGGAGGCCAAGGAGACGCTGGCGCATCTTCAGGCCGAGAATGAGAATCACCCTGACCTTGCGGATCGTGCGTCGTCAGAGACCGACCGCGCGATCGAGCTGCGGGCGCGGGATCGCCAGCGCAAGCTGATTGCCAAGATCGACGCCGCGCTGTCGCGCATCGACGATGGCACCTACGGCTATTGCGAAGAGACCGGTGAGCCGATCTCGCTGCGGCGTCTCGAAGCCCGCCCGATCGCCACGCTGTCGATCGAGGCGCAGGAGCGCCATGAGCGGCGCGAGCGCGTCTATCGCGACGACTAGGTCTTCGTTCGGACCGAGCCACCGTCCATCCCATCGTTCCCGCCAAAGCGGGAAACGAAGCATGTTGCTGCCGGTCCCACGGGACGGGTCGCCGTGGCTGGCGTCGTAACGCCCGCGTAAATTGCTGTCGCTGCGACTTTTCAAGACAGCGGCGGCGCGCCACACAGCCGCCCATGTTGTGGCTGAGGTAGAGCTTGCCGGTCCGTTAGACCCGCGTTGTTGGGGGTAGTCGTCATGCGTATCACAACCACAGTTATCTCGCGCCGCTCGTTGCTGAGCACCGGCGCTGCATTCGCCGCCACGTCGCTCGCCGCTCCGTCCACCTTTGCACAGAACTGGCCGCAGAAGCCGGTGCGCGTGCTGGTCGGATTTGCCGCCGGCGGCAACATCGACAATCTCGCGCGCGTCACCTGCGCGCGGCTGAGTGAAGTGTTCGGTCAGCAATTCGTCGTCGAAAACCGCGTCGGCGCCATGGGCACGCTGGCGGCCAACGACGTCGTGCGCGCGACCGCCGACGGTCACACCTTCTTCTGGGCCGGCACCGGCACGGTCTCGATCTTCCCGGCGATGGGCAAGCCGCCGTACTCCATGAAGGATCTCGCGCCGGTCAGCCTGATCGGCACCAGCCCGCAAGTGCTCATCGTCAACGGCAAGCTGCCGGTCAAGACGTTGCAGGAATTCGTCGCCTGGGTGAAGTCGAAGCCGAAGCAACTCGCTTACGCGGGCGGCGGCGGCCCCGGCAGCGTCAGCAATCTCTTGATGGCGCTGTTCCTCAAGCGCGCCGGTTTGGAGATGAATGCCGTCAGCTATCGCGGCACCGCGCCCGCGCTCACCGACATCATCGGCGGCCATGTGCCCGCGATGTTCATTCCGCTGCCGGAAGCACTGCCGCATGCCGGGACCGGCGCGGTGCGTATGCTCGCTCTGTCCGACGACCGCCGCGCCAACCAGGCAAAGGACGTGCCGACCATCGCGGAGTCCGGCTTCCCGGGTTTCCGCGGCGTGAGCTGGAACGGCATGATGGCGCCGGCGGCGACGCCGCGGGCGATCATCGACCGGGTCGCGAACGAATTCATCAAGGCGACGAAGGATCCGCAATTCATCGCGCAGCTCGACAAGTACGGCGCCTTGCCGGTCAGCTACACGCCCGAGCAGTTCGGAAAGTTCATCCAGGAAGACATGGCGCTGTGGGCGGAGGCGGTGAAGATCGCCGGCGTGACCCTCGACAGCCAATAGGCGGCACGTCCGCGGCTTGATCTCTAAGATTGGGCCGTTGACGCGCGCACGCTGCGCCCGCTCAACGGCCCCACAATTCCTTGCTCGCCAGACGCGCGCCTTCGGCCAGCGCTTCGAGCTTCGCCCACATGACCTGCGGGTGAACCCGCTGCATGTCCTGCGCCTGCGCGAAGCCGCAGTCGGTCCCCGCGATCACGTTCTCGCGGCCGACGAGTTTTGCAAACGTGATGATGCGCTCGGCCACCAGGCGCGGATGCTCGACCGTCGTGGTGTGATGCGTGACCACGCCGGGGATCAGCACCTTGCCGGGCGGCAGCTTGATCTTCTGCCACACATACCACTCGTGCTCGTGACGCACGTTGGCGGCCTCGATCGAGTAGGCGCCGGCGTTGACCTTGAGGATCAGGTCGACGATGTCTTCGAGCTGCGCGTCCGCGACATGCGGCACATGCCAGCTCCCGAAGCAGACGTGATAGCGGACGCGATCCTGCGGAATGCCTTCGAGCGCATGATTGAGCGCGTCGATCCGCAGCTCCGCCCATTGGCGATATTTCTGCGGGCTCTGCTCGACGAGGTGGTCGTACATGTTGGCGAGCACGGCGTCGTCGACCTGCAGGACGAGACCGGCCTTGATCACTTCGAGGTATTCCTCCCGCATCGCGCTGGCGATCGCGAACACGTAGTCGCGCTCGCTGGCGTAGTGCTCGTTGGCGGCATCGTAGCCGACGCTCGCCGGCGCGACCGCGGTGAAGAACACGTCCTCGGTGGGCGCCGCCGCGGCGGCTGCCTTCAGGTTTTTAAGATCGCGGCGGACCGCGGCGTGGCCGCGATAGACGATCGCGCTGGTGCAGGCATGTCCGGGCGTGCCGACGGTTCCGCGTGGAAATTCCGCGGCCATGAATTCCGCGAAGCGGTGGCGGTCGCGTCCCAGCCAGACCGCCTCGTAGAGTGTGTCCGGCCGCGGCTCGAATCCGGAGAGCCGCTCGAGGCTGTAATTCGCCCAGCCGGATTTGCCGAACTCACCGTCATTGACCACGTCGATGCCGGCCTTCGCCTGCCGCGCGACGACATCCGCCACCGCCTGTTCGAGCACCCGCTCATGCGCTTCGCGGTGGGCGGGGTCGGGATCGCGCGCGGCGTCGAGCAGCGCCTTGGGACGGATCAGGCTGCCGACGTGGGTGGTGAGAATGCGGTGCTCGCTGCGTTTCATGAGCGCAACGCTACATGACGGGGCGGCGTCGCGGGAAGGGGTCTGGCGGCTCATGCAAATACGAACGCGGCCTCCGGAGGGGAGCTTCCGGAGGCCGCGCCGTTTACGCCATCCCTTTGTGCACGAAGGAACAGCGGGGAGCTTGTTACGTCACTGTCATGCCGCTGGCGGAAACCGAATGCAAACTCACACCACCGACACTGACGCTCTACTGACGAGCGGACCTAGAACGGTAGCAACACGTCGAGCACCTGCTGGCCGTAACGCGGTTGCTGGACGTCGGTGATCTGGCCGCGGCCGCCATAGGCGATGCGCGCCTCTGCGATCTTGGTGGATTCGATGGTGTTGTCGCTCTGGATGTCTTCGGGGCGGACGATGCCGGCGACGATCAGCTCGCGGACTTCGAAGTTGACGCGGATCTCCTGCTTGCCTTCGAGCACCAGATTGCCGTTCGGCAGCACCTGCGTCACCACCGCGGCGAGGTTGGTGAGCAGCTCTTCCTTGCGATCGATCGAGCCCTTGCCTTCGCTCGACCCGTTGGAGTCGGCGGTCAGGATGCGGAACGGCGGCGCAAATGGGGACGTCGGACTGACCGCCTTCGAGCCGATGTAAGCGTCGACGCCGGAATTCTCCTTGTTGACCCGGCTGCGCTGCGTCTCGTTCTCGAACTGGGCGCGGTCGGTGATCTTGATCTGCACGGTGAGGATGTCGCCGACCTGATTGGCGCGTTGATCCTTGAAGAAGGCGCGCGAGCCGGTGCGCCAGAGCGAATTGGGCTGGTAGATCGCCGGCTGCGGCGTGGGCATCGGCATCTGCACCGGCTTGTAGCCCGCCCGCGTCGTGGGATTCTGGATGGCCTCCAATGCGGGCTGCTCGCCGACGTTTCGCAGCCGGTCCAGCGACGAGCAACTGCCTGCAAGCACCGCGAGCGCGCAGGCGATGAACATTTTCAGCATCGACGGCGGCTTGCTCTGCGACGCGTATCCGGACGCGCGGAGGGTCGTCTCGCGTTTGCGAGCCGTGGCTCCGATCGAATGCAACTGTGATGCAACTGGCATGACGCTCACTCGGCGCTGACGCGCGCTTGCGGGGTGGGATTTGAACGGCCGGTGGTCTGGGCGGCGAGACGCGGCGCCGTCGTCGTCGGCGTGACGCTGACGAGGCTGGTCGCGGCCACGATGACGTGCCCGGGCCCGGCGACGGTGGCCTGGATCGATCGCTTGGACTGCACGTTCAGCACGTTGACGGTGTCGCCCAGCGAACCGCCCTCGAGCGCCTTGCCGCGCACGGTGAGCGTGATGCCCGGCACCTGGAAGGTGATCGTCACATTGTCATTGCGGGCGACGACCTCGGGTTTCGCCAGGTCGGTCTGGCGCAGCACGTCGCCCGGACGCATCGCCCGGCGCGTGGCGAGGCCGATCGCCTGCTCCGCGGTGGTGATGATGTTGGCGGCGAACTCCGTTCTCGGGCGGCGCACGATCGTGACGTCGGCGGCCCGCACCACTTCGTTCGCTGCCAGCGGGCGCGCCAGCGTGGCGGCCTCGAAAGTTTCGGCGTAGGTGCCGGTGAAGCGCAGCGGCGCGCGCGTCGTGCCCGGACGTTCGAATAGGGCGTCGAAGCGGCCGCTGCGTTGATCGAACGACATGCGCGCGATGCGCAGGTCCGCGCCCGGCTCGATGTGGATCGTGCGCGGCGCATTGTCGAACGTCAGCGTGAAATTGCTCGCATCGGCGTTGCGCTGCCGGCCGGCGAGCGCCTGCGTGATCCGCGTCTCGATGTCGGCGGCTGTGATCGCGCGGCTCGCGCGCGTGACCACGATTTCGGTCAGACCGCGGGTTTCGACACCGAAGATCTCGTGCGGCAGCATCGCCTCGATGACGCGGTCGACGGCGACGCGGCCGGTCTCGCCGAGGTCGGGCGCACGGAAGATCGCGATGTTGGCGGTGGCGCCGGCGTTCTCCACCAGGTCGCCGATGCGCACGAACTCGCCGACGATCGTGACCGCCGGCTTGAACGAGGGGCCGGCGACCCGCTGCGTCAGCGGCGCGTGCGCGGAAAACCGGTCGATGAACGGCAGCGATCCGTTCGCGCCGGTGACCTGTGCGCCTGCATCTGAGCCGCGGCGGGCAGGGTGAGGGCGAAGAGCAAGAGCGTGGCCAATCGGATCATGGTCGGTCTCCTCAGCGCATCATCGCCGACGTGGATTGCAGCATCTGGTCGGTCGCCGAGACGACCTTGGCGTTCATCTCATAGGCGCGCTGCGCGGCGATCAGGTCGGAGATCTCGGTCACGGCCTCGACGTTGGCCTGCTCGAGATTGCCCTGTTGCAGGTCGCCGTAGCCGTCGGTGTTGGCGAGGCCGTCCTGCGGCGTGCCCGACGCCGGCGTCTCCAGAAAGAGATTGTCGCCGATCGGCTGCAGGCCGGCCTTGTTGACGAATCGCGTCACGTTGAGCTGGCCGAGCACCGACGGTGTGGTCGCGCCCGGGACCGTGGCCGACACCTGGCCTTGCGCGTTGATGGTCACCGACGTCGAGTTCGGCGGGATGGTGATGCCGGGCTGCACGACCAGGCCCTTGGCGGTCACGATCCGGCCCTGCGCGTCCATCTGGAACGAGCCGTCGCGCGTGTAGGCGAAGGTGCCGTCCGGGCGCAGGATCTTGAAGAAGCCTTCGCCGCGGATGGCGACGTCGAAATCCTTGCCGGTCGGCATCAGCGTGCCTTGCGTCATGATCCGCGGCGTGCCGACGGTCTTCACGCCGCCGCCGAGATCGATGCCGACGGGAAGGATGTTGCCCTGCGTCGTCGTCTGCGTGCCGACGCGGCTGACGTGCTCGTAGAGCAGGTCCTGGAATTCCGCACGCTGGCGCTTGTAGCCGGTCGTGCGCATGTTCGCGATGTTGTTGGAGATGACCTGGACGTTGAGTTCCTGGGCCACCATTCCGGTCGCTGCGGTATGAAGCGCTCGCATCGGTGTCTCCGTTTACTCAAGTCGGAAGTTGGCAAGCTTGTCGATCGCGTTGAGGCGGCGGTCGCTGGCTTGCTGCAACAGATTGGCGATTGCCGTGTAGCTGCGTGTCAGCTCGATCATGCGCGCCATCTCGACGACCGGCCGCACATTGGATGCCTCGATGCTGCCCTGGACGACGCGCACATTGGTCTCGGCCGGCAGCGGCGCTGTTCCCGGCGGCGCGCGGAACATGCTGGAGCTGTCCTTCAGCAAGGTCTGCACCTGGTCGAAGCGGACGAGCCGGAGCCGGCCGCGCTGCGAGTCGGAGGTGGCATTGCCGGCCTCGCGCACGGTGATGGTGCCGTCCGGATTGATCGAGACGTTGCTGTCGGTCGGCTGGAACTGGATCGGCCCGCCGTCGCCGAGCACGGGGTCGCCGCTCAAGGTCACGAGCTGGCCGGTGGCGTTGATTTGCAGGGCGCCGTTGCGCGTATAGCGCTCGCCGCGTGGCGTCTGCACCACCAGGAACGCGTCACCGTCGATCGAGACGTCGAGCGGATTGCCGGTCTGCTTGAGCGAGCCGTTTGAGAAATTGTGCCAGGTCGCGCGGTCGTGCACGAAGCTCAGGCGCTGGTCGTTACCCTGGAAGGCGCCGTGACGGGCGACCGGCATCAGGTATTCATGGAACACCGAGCCGTCGGCCTTGTAGCCGGTGGTGTCGATGTTGGCGATGTTGTTGGCCACGACCTCCATCTCGCGATGCAACGAGATCTGCCGCGACAGCCCAATAAGCGTGATGTTTTGCATCGGCATACTCCCCTGCCGATCGAGTCTCCGCACTCCCATGCGGTCGCCCGGTCGGTTTCGCCGCTGCTCTCCCAAGCCGCGGCTCACCGAACCTCTTGCAGGCGGCGTGCCAAATGGAAAATAGCGATTAATCAATAGGTTGGGTGATTGACCGGAGGTGGCCGCCCGGCAAATTCAGTCCCGCGAAACCATGCACCCGGCAAATCTTTCCGCCTCGGCGCGGTGTGGAAAGAATCCATTAACCATTCGGAACCTAGGGTTACCTCCTGGGGCACAAACAAATCCGCGCGGGGCCATCTGGTCGATCGCGCGTCGACCAACAGGGGCAATCGAAAAATGGCATCCAAACCCAAGAAGATGGAGGCCGAGGACGAGCTTGAGGCCGAAGAGGGCGCCGAAGCGGCTCCGGCCCCGAGCAGGTTCTCGCGCAAGACCATCATGATCGCCGCCGCCGGCGCGCTCGTCCTGATCGGGGGTGGGACCGGGGCTTATTTCATGCTCGGCGGGTCGAAGGAATCCAGGCCGGCCGCCGTGCAGGCCAAGCCTGCGGTGTTCCTCGACGTGCCGGAGGTGCTGGTCAATCTGTCGACCACGGCCAACGAGCGCACGCAGTATCTAAAGGTCCGGGTCGTTCTCGAACTGCCCGACGCGACGCTCACCCCGCAGGTCCAGAGCACGATGCCGCGGGTGATGGACGCCTTCCAAACCTATCTGCGTGAGCTGCGCCCGACCGATCTCGACGGCTCCGCCGGACTCTATCGACTCAAGGAAGAGCTGACCCGCCGGGTCAACGCGGCGATCGCGCCGAGCCGGATCAACGCCGTGCTGTTCAAGGAAATCGTCGTCCAGTGACGCTCGGGAAAGACCAGCAGGTCGACCAGGACGCGCTCGCCGCCGAGTGGGGGCTGGCGCTTGAGTCCGACGCCGCGACCGCGGCCCCTGCGCCGAAAGAGGGCGGTTTGGAAGCTGCGCCGGCGGGTGCCTCGCAATGGGGCACGATGACCGATGACGGCTCGAACTTCATGCAGGGCGCGAAGGGCGGCGCCGAACGGGTTCTCAATCAAGAGGAAATCGACAGCCTCCTCGGATTCAGCCTCACCGACATTTCGCTCAACGACAATTCCGGCATTCGCGCGATCATCGATTCGGCGATGGTCTCCTACGAGCGTCTGCCGATGCTCGAGATCGTCTTCGACCGGCTGGTCCGGCTGATGACGACGTCGTTGCGCAATTTCACCTCCGACAACGTCGAAGTCTCGCTCGACCGCATCACGTCGGTGCGCTTCGGCGACTACCTCAACTCGATCCCGCTGCCGGCGATCCTCGGCGTGTTCAAGGCCGAGGAATGGGACAATTTCGGGCTGATCACCGTCAATTCGGGCTTGATCTATTCGATCATCGACGTGCTGCTCGGCGGCCGCCGCGGCCAGACCGCGATCCGGATCGAGGGCCGGCCGTACACGACGATCGAATCCAATCTCGTCAAGCGCATGATCGAAGTCGTGCTCGCCGACGCCGAGCTCGCCTTCAAGCCGCTGTCGCCGGTCAAGTTCAACATCGACCGGCTGGAGACCAATCCGCGCTTTGCCGCGATCTCGCGGCCGGCGAACGCCGCGATCCTGGTGCGCCTGCGCATCGACATGGAAGATCGCGGCGGCACCGTCGAGCTGCTCCTGCCTTATGCGACCATCGAGCCGATCCGCGACGTGCTGTTGCAGATGTTCATGGGCGAGAAATTCGGCCGCGACCCGATCTGGGAAGGCCATCTCGCGACCGAGATCGGGCAGGCCGAGATTGCCGTCGAGGCGGTGCTCTATGAAGCGAAGCTGCCGCTGCGGGATTTGATGCGTCTCGAGGTCGGCGACACGCTTACGCTCGAGATGAAGCCCGACGCCAACGTGGCGGTCCGCTGCGGCGACGTGATCTTGACGGAAGGGCGAATGGGGCGGGTCGGCGATCGTGTCGCCGTGCGCGTCGGCAAGACACTGCGCAAGTCGAGAACCACGCTGGCCATGTTCGAAGGAACGGACGCGGCGACAAATCGGAGGGAGACACCGTGAACTTCGGATTGATGATCGAGGTCCTTGTCGCGGCCCTGCTGATGCTGACCATCGGCTATTGCTTCACGCTCAACCGCCGGCTCGAGCGGTTGCGCGCCGACGAGCAGTCCTTGAAGGCGACCATCGGCGAGCTGATCACCGCGACCGAAATCGCGGAGCGCGCGGTGGGCGAATTGAAGCGCGCCGCGCAGGAAAATGACGCGACGCTCGGTGAACGGGTCAGAGCCGCGGAGCGTTGCTGCGTCGAGCTCGACCGCCAGGTCTCGGCCGGCGACATCGTGCTGACGCGGCTGTCGCGGGTGGTGGTGGCGGCGCGCTCGCTGCACGACGTCCCGTCGGCCGGCACGGCGCCCGATCCCAATGCAGTCGCAGCAGCGGCGCGGTCGTTCTCCGACCGGCTGCGCGATCGCGTAGGCACGATGGCGGCATGACACGGCTGCTCCGCGATTTCCGGCTTATTCCAGTCGTGCTGATTGCGATCAGCGCGCTGTTCGTCCTGAAGTCGGCGGGGCTGATCTTCAACGGCGGATACACGCTGAACGGCGATGACGGCGACCTCACCGGGACGACGCAGAAGCCGCCTGCGGCCACGGTGCGATTTCCGGCAACGGAATTGCCGCCGCCCGGGCCTCCGCCGCGATCCTGGGCGCGGCAGATGTTCAATTTTCCGGATGTCACCGGCGCCGTCGACCCGCCTTCCGCCAAGCAGGAGCCCAAGGCGAAGGCCAAGCCGGCGCCCAAGGATCCGCCGCCGACACCGGCCGGGACGGTGATTCCGGTCGACGGCGGACGCATCCTGTCGGCAGCCGAGCGGGCGCTGCTGGAGCGGCTGGCGGAGCGGCGCACCGAGCTCGAAGCGCGCGCGAAAGAGCTTGAGATGCGCGAAAGCCTCGTGCTCGCCGCGGAGAAGCGCCTCGAAGCCCGTGTCGCCCAGCTCAAGCAGCTCGAGGCGCAGCTCAACGAGTTGATGCGCGCCAAGGAAGAGGGCGAAGCCACGCGCGTCAAGAACGTCGTCACGATGTATGAGAACATGAAGCCGAAGGACGCGGCGCGCGTCTTCGACCGCCTCGACATGCGAATCCTGCTCGAGGTGGCGACGCAGATCAACCCGCGCCGGATGTCCGACATCATGGCCCAGATGATGCCGGAGGCCGCCGAGCGGCTGACGGTCGAGCTCGCGAGCCGGGCCAAGGACAAGCCGCCGGCCGAATTGCCCAAGATCGTCGGCAATCAGAACACGAATTGAGCCTGCAAGGCCCCGACCGGGGCCGGCGGCGGGCGATCGTTTGCAAAATTCATCCGCCATCGTTGCAGGTTGGCTGCCACGGTTAAGGCCGCATTAAACGCCGCGTCCTAGTCTGGATTCCACCTGGCGTGTGGCGGGTGGTTCCGACCAGAAGGTTGTGTTGCGTGCGTAACGTGTTGCGGACAGCGTGGCGGGCTGGCAGACCTGCCGTGCCTTACCTCGTCTTTCTCCTCATCGCATTGCCGTTGTGGGCGGGCCTCGCAGGTCCGGCCGCCGCGCAGGCGTTGAAGGGGGAGGTGAGCGCCACGACCGAGAACGGATACGCCCGTCTCAGCTTCAAGTTTGAAGACGAGATCGAGGCGCAGGTCCGGATCGCCAACAACATCGTCACCATCAATTTCCCGCGCCCGGTCGACATCTCCATCAACCGCATCAGCCAGGATGCCTCGGGATATGTGAGCGCGGCGCGCCGCGATCCCGACGGCAAGGGCATCAGGATCGCGCTGGCCCGCAAGGTGACGATGAACTCGATGACGGCCGGCGAGCGGCTGTTCGTCGACTTCCTTCCCGAGACCTGGAGCGGACTGGCGCCGGGACTGCCGCGCGATGTGATCGACGAGCTTGCCAAGCGAGCGCGCGAGGCCGAACGCCGCACCCGTCAGCAGCGCGCGCTGCAGCAACAGCAGAAGGTGGCGGCGGTCCGGGTCAAGGCCATCACCCAGCCGACCTTCGTGCGCTACGTGTTCGATCTGCCGGAGCTTATTGGCGTCTCGGCGGACAATACCCGGGAGCGGCTGACGCTGACGTTCGATGCGATGCTGCGCATCGACCTGGCGGACGCCAAGGCGACGCTGCCGCCGGTGATCGAATCCATCGACAGCGAAGGCGACCACGATTCGGTGACGGTGCGCTTCAATTTCAGCGCACGGGTCGATGTCCGCACGTTCCGGGAGGACAACAGCTTCGTCGTCGACGTCGAGACCGCCGAGCGCAAGGCCGTCAACCAGGACGGCACCGTGCATCCGGACGAGCTGGCCGCGATGGGGGCCGAACTGGCCGACCGCGGAAGTCCGCCGCCGAACGCAACGACCCGGAAGCCGGCGCCGCCGCCTGCCGCGACGGAGCAACACGCCGCGCCGTCTCCGACTTCACCGGCGCCGCCGTCCCAAGCCGAACCGCCCCAAGCCGAACCGCCGCGGCCGCCCGCCCAGGCCGAGCCGCCGCGGCCGCCCCGACAGCAAGCCGGGGCTCCCGCGCCGGCGACGCCGGTTGAACAGCCGAATCCGCCGCCGGCCGCTGAGCAACCGAAGCCGACACCCGCGCAAGCGCCTGCGCAACCGCAACCGCAACCCCAGCCGGCTCCCGCCGCGTCGCCGCAAGTTGCGTCGCCGCCGCCCGCGCCGCCGCAAGCCACAGCGCCGCAAACCACAGCGCCGCAACCCCCGCCGGCCAGCCCTCCGCCGCAGCCTGCACAACAGGCGGGCCCGCCGCCGGTTAGCACTCCGCCGACCGCACCGCCCGCGGCCCCGCCGTCGCCGCCGCGCGACACGGCGGCGCAGGACGCCGGTTCAGCCGGCGACGTGCGCGCCGTGCTCAAACGCAACGGCGACAATCTCAGCATCGCGTTTCCGTTCGCGGCCCCCACGCCGGCCGCCGTGTTCCGCCGCGCCGATACGGTGTGGATGGTTTTCGACACCGAAGCCGTGGTCGGGATCTCGGCGCTGAATGCCGAGCAGGGCAAGGCGATCCGAAGCGCGTCTGCGAAGCGCGTACGCGACGTCGCGCTGGTTCAGGTCAAGCTCGAACGCCCCCAGCTCATCAGCGTCGCCGCCGATGGAAATGGCTGGGTCGTCACGCTTGGAAACGAGATCGTCGAACCGACGCGTCCGCTCTCGATCACCCGCAATATCGTCACGTCCACGCGCTCAAGCGTCACTGTTGCGATCGACGAAGCGAAGAGCGTGCACCGTATCGAGGATACCGACATCGGGGACGTGCTCTATGTGATCACGGCGGGCGCGCCGGCGCGAGGCTTCCTGAAATCGCATGACTTCGTCGAGTTTCGCGCGCTGGCGTCCGCCCACGGCGTCGCCCTGCAGCCGCTCGCCGACGATCTCAGTGCCGAGCTGGCGGCCGACAAGATCATCGTGTCCCGGCCTGGCGGACTTTCGCTGTCGGCGGTGGAGTCGAAGTCGAATACGCACGTGCTGTATCAGCGCAACGTCCTCGATCTTCAGGCCTGGGGGTTCGACCGCCAGGCCAACTTCACCCAGCGCAACGTCGAATTGGTCCTCGCGGCGGCCGACGCGCCGGAGCCGAAGCGCATGGCGGCGCGATGCGATCTCGCACGTTTCTATCTCGCGCGCGACATGTTCTCCGAGGCGAAGGCGGTGCTCGATGTCACGGTCGCCGATAGTCCGCCGACGACCGACAACTCCACGCAGATGGTGCTCCGCGCGATCGCCAATATCATGATCGGGCGTCCCGAGGCGGCGCTGAAGGACCTGTCGAATCCCTTCGTCGGCAACCAGCACGATGCGCCGTTGTGGCGGGCGCTGGCCAATGTCCGGCTCGGCAAATATGCGGAGGGGCGCGACGGCTTCCGCACCGCCGAGGCCGCGATGACGACGCTGCCGCTCGAATTCCAGCGCACGATACTCAAGGACATGGTGCGCGCTGCTCTCGAGGTCGGCGACGTCACCGGGGCGGCCGGGCATCTCAACGAGTTTGAGATGATCGGCGTGCCGCGCGAGCTGGAGGCGATCATTGCCGTGCTCACCGGCCGGCTTGCCGAAGGACTGGGCCGCGCCGACGACGCGTTGCGTTCCTACCGCGCCGCCCTTGATTCCTGGGACCGTCCGGCGGCGGCGCAGGGCCGGCTGCGCGAGATCCAGCTCGAATACGGCCGCGGAAACCGGGAGCGCACGTCGGCTGTCGCCGATCTCGAAACCCTCACCACGGTCTGGCGCGGCGACCAGACCGAGATCGAGGCGCTGCAACTGCTGGGCCGTCTCTATACCGAAGAGGGGCGCTACCGTGACGCATTCAACGTCATGCGCACGGCACTGCGGGCGCACGCGAATTCGGACATGACGCGCCGTATCCAGGAAGAGGCGATGTCGACCTTCGACGGCCTGTTCCTGGCCGGCAAGGGCGACGCGCTGTCGGCGATCGACGCGCTTGCCTTGTTCTATGATTTCCGCGAGCTGACCCCGATCGGCCGGCGCGGCGACGAGATGATCCGGCGGCTCGCCGACCGGCTGGTCTCCGTCGATCTGCTCTATCAGGCCAGCGAGCTGTTGCAGCACCAGATCGACCACCGGCTGCAGGGCGCCGCCCGCGCGCAGGTCGCGGCGCGCCTCGCGGTCGTCTACCTGATGGACCGGAAGGCCGCGAACGCGCTTGGGGTTCTGCGTGCGACCCGCGTATCCGAACTCAACAACGACCTGCGCAACCAGCGCTTACTGCTTGAAGCTCGGGCGCTTTCCGAGGTCGGCCGCCATGACGTCGCCTATGAGGTCGCTGCCAATATTCCCGGCCGCGAAGCGGTCCGGCTGCGATCCGACATCCTCTGGGCGGCAAAGAAATGGGCGCGGGCGGCGGAACAGCTCGAACTGCTGCTCGGCGATCGCTGGCAGGAATTTGCGCCGCTCGCCGACACCGAGCGCGCCGACGTCATGCGTACCGCGATCGGCTATGCCATGGGCGAGGACGCGATCGGCCTCGCCCGGTTCCGGGACCGCTATCTCACCAAGATGGGCGAGGGGCCGGACGCCCGCGGCTTCGAGGTGGTCACGGCGCCGATCGGCGCGGTCGGCACCGAATTCGCCGCGATCGTCCGTTCGATTGCCGCGAGCGACACGCTGGAAGCGTTCCTGCGCGACCTGCGCGCGCGCTATCCGGCGACCGGCGCCATGCCGGCAGGTCAACAGGCGACCCAGCCACCGGCGTCGCCGCCTGCGCCACCGGCCCCACCGCCAGGACGCACCGCCGCAGGCTAGACCCCGATCGGGCATCACGACGGCAGTTCCGCCAGCGCTTTTTCGACCGCGCCGATCCAGCCGGCTTGACTGGCATCGAGCTCGCCTTGCGCCGCGAGGGCGCGCAAAAGTTCCAGCGCACGCAAGAGGCGCGGGCGGCGCGGTTCATCGCCGACGTGCGCGAGTTGGAACAGCGCGACCGCAAGCTCTCGCCGCCACGCCACCTGCTGAGGCTCGGCGTCGGCGAGCGCTTCGACCAATTCGAGCCGGCGGCGCAGCGGACCAACGGCTTCGTTGACGCGGCCGGCGGCGAACAGGATCTCGCCCGACCGTTGCAGATAGAAGGCGAGCACGCGCCGATGCTCGATGCTGGCGGGTGCGGGTGCGGCGGACGGCTCCAGGACCGCGACGGCGTCGCGATAGGCGGCGAGCGCGTCGTCGATGCGGGCGGCGCCCGCGTGCGCCTCTGCGATGCCATGGTGGCTCGCGGCGATATTGAGCGATCTGCGGGCCTGCTCCAGTGGCACCGGGTCGGCTTGCGCGGGATGGGCGGCGAGGCTCTGGCGGAACGCAGCAATCGCCTCATCCCAGCGCTTGAGCCCGTTCAGCAGAAATCCAATCTGATTGCGGGTGATCGCAAGCTCGCGGCGGCGCACGAGGTTGCGTGAATCGATCGCAACCAGACGCTCGGAGGCGGCCGCCGAATTCGAAATACGCGCCAAGCGCTTCCTCGTGCCGCCCCAATGCCTGGAGCACGAGACCGATGCGCAGATGGGTGAACCACAGGCCGCGCTGCCATTCAACGTTGGATGGATTGGACGCCGTGAGCTGCTGCTCGATCGCGAGCGCGCGGCGATGCGCCGCCAGTGCCTCCTCGCGCCGGCCCGCGGCCGATAGTGCGTCACCAATCTTGTTGTGGCTGACCACCAGCGAGTGCCGATCGTTTCCCGATGGGTCGGCGGCGGCGATCTCGGTGCGGATCGCGAGCGCCTTGCCAAAGGCGTCGATCGCCTCCGCGTGGTTGCCGGCCGCCAGGAGCAAGTCCCCGATACGGTCAAAGCCATTCGACAGGTCCCGCTTCCAGGGCAGGTTGGCAGGATCGGCGGCAGCCAGCCGTTCCCGGATCGCCTGGCTGCGGCGATAGAGGGCGAGCGCCTCGTCGCGTTGACCCATGCCGATCACGACGTCGCCGACGCGGTTCAGGCTGATCGCGAGGGCGCGCTGCCATTCGAGACTTTTGGCGTCCTGCGCCGCCAGCGCCTCGGTGATGACCAGGCCCTGGCGGTAGGCCGCGAGCCCTTCGGCGGCGCGCCCGAGCGCGATCAGCGTGTCGCCGATGCGGTTGAGGCTGATGACGAGATCGCTTTGGTGCTGCACATTGGCCGGATCGGCCTTGGCGAGCCGCTCGCGGATGGCGAGGCTCTGACGGAACGCGTCAAGCGCGGCAAGTCCCTGTCCGGTGCGCAGCAGTGCGTCGCCGAGCCGGTCGGTGGTGACGGAGAGATCGCGCGCGAACGCGACGCTGCCAAGATCGCTGTTGGCGAGCCGTTCGCGCAGCGCATGGCTCTTGCGGAACGCATCAAGCGCTTGATCCGCTGCATCGGTCTCGATCAGCACGTCGCCGATCTTCTCCAGCAGCACCGCAAGATCGCGCTGGGCGCGTGTGTCGTCCGGATTGGCGTTCGCGTAGGATTCCGTGGCGGCATGCACGCGCCGGAACACGACGAGCGCTTCCTCGCGCCGGCCGGAGAGCACGAGTGCGTCGCCGATGTGCGTCAAGGTAATTTCGAGATCGCGCTGCCATTGCCGGTTTTCGGGATCGGAGCCCAGAAGTTGCTCGGCGATCGCCAGCGCCTGCCGATACGCCTCGATCGCCTGCTCGCGCCGGCCCGCGCGCAACAGGACATAACCGATCTTGTTGTAGGCGACCGAAAGCTCGCGCCGCCACAGCGGCTTGTCCGGTTCGGCTGCTGAAAGAGTATGCAGGATGTCGCGCCCGCGCTCGGCGGCGGACAGCGCGGCCGCCGTATCGCCGAGATCGAGCAGCGTCACCACCAATTCGTCGAGCGCGGCGCCTGCGCTCTGCAACAAGGCGGGGGAGGACTCGCCCGCTTCCGTCAACTGCTGCTGCAGCACGCGTGCGCGATCCAAGATCCGGCGTACCAGGTCGGACGGGATGCCTTGCCGGTCGCGGAACTCGCGCGCGAGATCCAGCACCAAAGTATTGGCGGTCATGGTAGCGGCGGAGAGCGCCAGCTCGGCGCGGTCGCGCTGCGCCTGTGCGATGCGCTGCTGCCTCACCGCCTCGGCCCACTGCCAGGCGGCGAGCCCGGCGAGCACCAAGAGCACGGCCGCGGCCGACGAAGCGAGCGTGAGCGCGCGCTTCTGCTGGCTGATTTCTTGCGAAAGCAGGTCCTCCTTCGGCAGGCCGTGGATGGCGGCAGCGAGATCCGCCGCTGCTTCCATGAATCGTGAATCGCTGGTGTTGGGTGGCGCTTCGCGGTGCCCCCGCAGGTCGATCCATTTCGGCTCGGCGCGGAAGCGGCCCTTGAGCACCGGCGGCAGCGGAGTCGTCTCGTCCCAGCGGAAATCGCCCGCCTCGTCGTCCCAGGCGAGATCGCCGTCGGTCAGCGCCAGCAGGACGGTATCGATGCTCCGGTGCTCAAGCCACCAGGCGACCTCCATCCCGCACCATTTCGATCGCGCGAACTGCGGCGAGACCAGCAGCACCATATAGCGCGAGCGGCCGAGCATCTGTTCGAGCGTCGGCCATAGCTCGGGGGTTGCCGCCAGGCTGGTATCGTCGCGGAAGATGCGCAGGGCGCGCCGCCGGTACCACGGCTTGCCGAGCTTCTGCATCACGGCTTGCAGCGCGGCCGCCACCGGCTTGTCCATGGCGTGGCTATAAGAAATGAAGGCGTCGTAGTCGTTATTCGCCATGCACCGGCCCGTCGGGAGACCCGAGGATCATAAGGCAGGAACGCTCAGGTGCGTAAAGGGCTGGCGGCTCAGCAAGAATGACCGCCCGGCCGAACGCTGCGTCGGGCCGAAAGTCCGGGAGACCCAAGTATCTTGGCGCCCCTGTGAATTAGCTCACAGGCCGCCGGAAGCCCGCAGGCTATTGCTATGTCCATGGGCGTCAAAAATAAGGGGAATTTCACTATGGTCACTCGGACCATTCAGATTTCCGCGTCTGATGCGGAGTTGCTCAGGGCAATCTGTGGTGGCGACCGGCACGCAATGAAGCTGTTCTATGCGCGCCACAGTGTTCGGGTCTTCCGCTTTGTTCTGCGCTTTGTCGCAGATGAGAGTGCAGCGGAGGACTTGGTGAATGACGTGTTCCTCGATGTTTGGCGCAAAGCCGAAACATTCTCGGGTCATTCCCAAGTGTCGACTTGGCTGCTGGCAATTGCCCGCAACAAGGCGATCACGGTAACGCGCCGCCGATCGTGTGATCCGTTGAATGACGATGTTTGTGAAACAATCGAGGATGGCGCGGACGATCCCGAAACTGCGACGGGAAAGAGTCAGACCCGCTCGTTGCTGTCTCAATGCTTGAAAAATCTGTCGCCGCCGCACCGAGAAATCATCGATCTCGTCTACTACCACGAGAAGTCCATCGATGAGGTTGCCGGGATCATCCGAGTTCCGCCAAACACCGTGAAAACGCGAATGTTCTACGCGCGAAATCATCTGGCGAAGCTGCTTGCCGAAGCCCGACTCGATCGAGATCTGTTGGCGGCCTGATTGATCCGATCTGAAGGCGAAGTGTTCGCGCCAACGGTACTTCGGTGCCCGATCATCGAGCCGAGTGACTGCAGGACGAGTGCCTCAGTCTGTGCCCGACCTTAGGACTCGATTAACCGCTTGAAGCCGCTTTTTCTACCGAGGCGGACCGTTATTTGTGAGTTGTTAAATGTTTAAGCAAAAATAGGTCAATCTGCATTTTCTGCGCAGGATTGATATGAGAACGCTTTTCATAGGTGTTCTGGCCGCGACCTTGGCCGGTTGTGCGTCTCGGATTGATTCAAAGCCAGCCGTATTCAAAGTCCATTCTCAAAATGAGCGGTCCACCAAATCAATAAATCCGGCGTCCCGTTCATCTGCCCAATTCCGCAAGAAGACAAAAGCCGTCGCGCAAACAGCAAAGGATACCGTCGCGGGGACGACGGCATCTTTGCCGCGCGTTCAGCCCAATCTTCAAGCCGATCCCGTCACCGAAAAAGCGAAAACAAGTATCGCGGCGTTGTTGGAAGACCCGGCATCGGCCGAGTTCAGCAAGCTGCAGCGAGCCGTCAAAAAACTGGTCAGCAAATCCGTCGATACTATTTGCGGCCACGTGCGAGGGAAAACAGCCTCGGGCGAGGACACCGGAAACATGCCGTTTCTATACATCGTCGATGATGACCGCGCGTACTTGGTCGATGGACAGAGTCACGTGTCGGATGCCGTCCATAGCATTGTTTGCAAATAGGCAGCATCCCTGTTTGCGATAGCCAACGCCACATTCTGAGCCCGCTGCGACGCCGTATCCGCGGCCTCGGGCTTGCCGGCCGTGGGGAATGGGCGGATGCTTCTGCCAAAGGGCGAAGTCCCGGAGGGAGCGAAACATCATGGCCACACTGTATTTGCGGCTGTTCGCCGTTGCGGTGATTGCCCTGGCGGCCATCACGACGGCGCGCGCGCAGGACTATCCGACCAAGCAGGTGCGGATCATCATTCCCTTCGCGCCCGGCGGTCTGAACGATCTGATCGGGCGCATGGTCGCCACGCACCTGAGCGAGAAATTCGGCCGGCAGGTGATTCCGGAAAACCGCGCCGGAGCAGGAGGTGTCATCGCCACCGAGCTCGTCGCGCAGTCGCCGCCCGATGGCCACGTCCTGCTGATCGTGTCGATAGCGAATGCGGTCAATCCGTGGCTCTACAAGCTCAATTTCGATCCGCAGAAGTCGTTCGCTCCGATCGCCGGTATCGTGTCCAGCGAGAACGTGCTCGCGGTCAACAACGACCTGCCGGTCAAGAACGTGAAGGAATTCATTGCGCTCGCCAAGAAGCAGCAGGGCAAGATGCTCTATGCCTCGGGTGGAACCGGGGGCTCGCTGCATCTCGCCATGGAGCTATTCAAGGTCACCGCCGGGATCGATCTTGTGCACATCCCGTTCAAAGGCGCCGGCCCCGGCATCATCGACGTGATCGGCGGTCACACCAAGGCGATCAACGGCACGATCTCGTCGGTGTCGCCGCACATCCGTGCTGGCAAGCTGCGTGCGCTCGCGGTCACCGGCAAGAATCGCAACGAGGCACTGCCTGATGTCCCGACCTTCGCGGAATCAGGCGTGTCCGGCTATGAGGCCGGCAACTGGATCGGTCTTGCAGCGCCCGCGGGAACGCCCGCGCCGATCATTGCCAGGTTGCAGAAGGAAATCGTGGAGCTGCAGCGGTCGGAAGAGTTCAAGAAGCAGCTCGCGCATCACGGCTCCGAGGCTCTTGCGTTGGCCGCGGCTGAGTTCGGCAAATTCATGGACGACGAGATGGAGAAGTGGGGCAAGGTCGTGAAGCAGGCGGGCATCAAGGCGCAATGACGCGCTCACGGCATCCTCAAGAGTGAGGAACCGTCCGACCTCCCGGTGCAAACAACAGACGAAGATCGACTTAGGACTCAAGCTCAAGACCGCCACGACGCTGGGCACCTCGGGTGTGGGCGAGGGCCCCAACGCATCTGCCTGAATTGGGCACGAGCCATGCGTCATGCCGCAGGGACTCACGCTTGCGCCGCCTTCATGCGTTGTAGCAAGGTGTCCGCTCATCATGACCGGGAACCAGAAGAAAATGGCCAATCTCAAGACAATTCGCACGGACGTCGTCGGCAGCTTGCTCAGGCCGCCCGGACTGAGGGAGGAGCGCATCCGCTTCGACGAGGGCGAGCTCAGCGCCGAGGCGATGCGTGCGCTCGAGGACGACGCGGTCCGTGGCGCGGTGCGTCTGCAGGAAAGCGTCGGCCTCGATGTGATCAGCGATGGCGAAATCCGGCGGCTCAACTTCCAGGATAGTTTCGGCGCCGCCGTCGAGGGGTTCGACGCCAACCGCTCGACCATCAAGAGCAACGAACAGCGCGTGGAGGGCGCGGCGCCGGGCCAGCGCTGGGAAATCAAGGGGATGCACAACACCGGCACGGCGGTGTCGCATCGCCGGCCCGCCAAGGAACGGCTCAGGCTCGCGCGCAACGTTCCGCTCGAGGAATATCAGTTCGTCGCCAAGGTCGCGAAGGCACCGGCCAAGGTCGCGCTGATCGGACCGGATCGCATCTCGCAGCGTTTCGACTACGAGAACTCAAAGGGGATCTACAAAGGGCTCGACGATTTCGTGGACGATGTCGTGCGCATCGAGCGGGAGATCGTGGAAAGCCTGGTGAAGGCCGGCTGCCGCTACATCCACATCGATGCGCCGGGCTTCACCGCCTATGTCGACAAGCCCACGATGGAGCAGATGAAGGCGCGCGGCGAGGACCCGATGGCGAATTTCTCCCGCTCGCTCAAGGCCGAATCCAAGGTCGTTGAGAATCTGGGCGACGTCGCGACCGGCATTCATCTTTGCCGCGGCAACCAGCGCAGCATGTGGCACCGCGAGGGCACCTACGACGCCATCGCCGAACGGCTGTTCAACGAGCTCGCCCACGACCGCTTCATGCTCGAATACGACACCCCGCGCGCCGGCAGCTTTGAGCCGCTGCGCTTCGTGCCCAAGGGCAAGGTGGTCGTGCTCGGTCTCGTCAGCACCAAGACATCCGAGATGGAGACAGTCGATGGCCTGAAGCGGCGGATCGACGAGGCGACGAAGTTCATCCCGCTCGACCAGCTCGCCATCAGCCCGCAATGCGGTTTTGCGTCGGACGTGGTCGGCAACCTCATCAGCGCCGACGACCAGAAGCGCAAGCTCGAGCTGGTGGTGGAGACGGCGCGGCAGGTGTGGGGCTAGCGGTCTCCTGCCGGCACGCCGACCCGGGCTTGGGCCAGCGCGCGGCGCAGCGCCGCGTTCTCGCTTTCGAGCGCCGTGATCCTGGTCTGGGATTCCTCGATCGCCTTCGCCACGTCCGCGGCGTCGAACTTCTGCGGAATGTGCTGCGGGCAATTCATGTCCCATGCGTCGATCGCGAACACGATCGCCTGCTCGGGCTTCGCCGCGTAGCCGGGCGGCATCAGCCGGCCGAGCAGTTGAGGATCGCCGTCGATCACCCGCGCATGGCCCCATAGCTTGATGCGGCGGCGGGTGGCGTAGTCGATCAGGAACAGAAACGCGCGATCGTTCTCCGCCAGATTGCCGAGCGTGATGTACTGCTTGTTGCCGCTGTAATCGGCGAAGGCGAGCGTCGTCTCGTCGATGACCTTGATGAAGCCTTTCGGGCCGCCGCGGTGCTGGGCATAGGGCTGGCCGAGGGCATTGGCGGTCGAGAGGATGGCGCTGTCGGCCTGCGCCAGGAACGCGGCGAGGTCAGGCGTGACCGCCGTCCTGAAGCCACCGCGCATTTCCATTTTCGCGTAACCCTTGCGGGAGCCGCGCCGTTCCTGAATGGCTTTAACGGACGGCGTGAAGGCGATGTCGCTGGAGATTTTTTCCGGGCTGGCTGTCTCGCTCATGGGGCCTCTCCTCCGGTGCAATCGACCCCCCGAAAGTAATTGCTTCAAAGAACGATGATAATTGGCGTTGCCGAAAAGATATTATTGCTGATACAGCAATAATATGGACCGTCTCGACGCCATCGCGACGTTCATCGCCGTTTGCGACGCCCGCGGGTTCGCGGCCGCCGCGCGGCGGCTGCGCGTGTCGCCATCGGTGGTCACGCGTCAGGTCGCAAGTCTCGAGCAACATCTTGGCGCGCGGCTGCTGCAGCGGACCACGCGGTCGATCGGGCTGACCGAGACGGGGCAGCGCTTTCTCGAACGCGCCCGCAAGATCATGGCGGACGTCGGCGAGGCGGAACGCGCCGCGCAGGACGAGCGCGCGGCGCCGTCCGGCACGCTCGCGGTCGCGGCGCCGCTGTTGTTCGGGCGCATACATGTCGCGCCGATGCTGGCGCGCTTCATGCAGAAATTTCCGCAGGTCAGCGCGGAGCTGCAATTGTCGGATCGCATCGTGGATTTGATCGACGACGGGCTCGACGTCGGAATCCGCATCGGCCATTTGCCGGATTCGCAACTGATCGTCCGCCGGCTTGGCGAGACGCGCCGCGTGGTTGTCGCGAGCCCCTCCTATCTGCGCAAGCACGGCCCGCCGAAGCATCCGGACGAGCTCGCACGGCACGACACGATCGCGTTCATGGGGTTCGTGCCGACCGCCGACTGGCGCTTCGCCGACAAGGGCAGGGAGCTCAGCGTCCGCGTCACGCCGCGGCTTGTCACGAACAGCGGCGACGTGGCCGTCGGCTATGCCATCGCGGGGGGAGGGCTGGCGCGCGCGCTTTCGTATCAGGTCCGTGACGCGATCGCGCGCCGCGAGCTCGCCGAGGTGCTGGCCCCGTTTTCGCTGCCGCCATTGCCGATTCAGGCGGTCTATCCGTCGTCGCGGCTGGTCTCGACCAAGGTGCGTGCTTTTGTCGATATGCTGGACAAGAGCGCGGACTGGGGGTTCAGTTGATGGCGCCGGTTGCCGGGACGATTGAACTTCAGGTGGCAAGGACAGGTCTATGCGTATCGTGATGCGTCCTATGATGTTTCTTGTGGCAGCAGCCTGTTTCGCCGCCACACCCGCCGCGGCTCAGTCGGTCGCCGAGTTCTATGCCGGCAAGCAGATCACGCTGATCGTCGGCTCGACGCCGGGCGGCGGCTACGACAACCAGGCGCGGCTGGTGGCGCGCCACATCGGGCGGCACATCCCGGGAAATCCCACGGTCATCGTGCAGAACATGCCGGCGGCGGGGAGCCTCGCCGCGACCAACCACATGTTCAACATCGCGCCCAAGGACGGCTCCACCATTGCTCTAGTCCAGCGCGGCATGCTGCTGATCAAGAACTGGAATCCCGGACAGGTCCGGTTCGATCTCGGCAAGTTCGGTTTCCTTGGCAGCATCAACCGCGAGGTGGCGGTTTCGGTCGCGCGTGCGGACGCGCCGGTGCAGACCGCGGAGCAGCTCTTCAAGACCGAGCTGATCGTCGGTGCAACCTCCGGCATCGATCCGGAGATCACGCCGCGGCTGCTCAACGCGCTGATCGGCACCAAGTTCAAGCTGGTCATGGGCTATCCCGGCGTCACCGAGATCGTGCTGGCGATGGAGCGCAACGAGGTGCAGGGGCTCGGCGACTGGTCGGTGTCGAGCCTGAAGGCCGCGCGCCCGACCTGGGTGCCGGACAGGAAGATCAATCTCCTGATGCAGATCGCGCTCGAGAAGGATCCTGAGCTCGCGCATGTCCCGTTCGCGCTCGATTTCGTCAAGAACGATGCCGACCGTGCGGTGATGCAGCTCTACCTCACCCAGAAGACGGTGGCGCGGCCGATGATCACGCCGCCCGGGGTGCCGGCCGACCGTCTGGCTGCGTTGCGCACGGCGTTCGCGGCGCTCGCGACCGACCAGCAGTTTCAGGCCGATGGCGCCAAGGCCAAGCTCGACGTTGCGCCGGTCACCGGGCCCGAGGTCGACAAGGTGATAGCGATCATCACCTCGGCGTCGGCTGAGACCGCGGCGCGCCTGCAGAAGGCGATCGCGTCGGAGCGGTGAGGGCTTCGTCTCCGGCGAATGCAGGAGCCGGGGCTACCCCAAAATCGTGCCCTTGCCGCGCCCGTCCTGGCTCTGTTCGATCATGACGGTGTCGTATTTGAGCGCGATCTGCTTGGTCAGCTCGGCATTCATGAGTTCATCTCGGGTGAGGGCGTGCATGGCCGCGAACATTCCCTCGGTGCCGGCCGGGCTATAGATCATCAGCATGCGGACGCCGTCCCGCGATGTAACCTGATGAGGGACGCCAGGCGGAATGTGCACGCATGAGCCCTGCTCGGCGTGAAAGAGATCATCGCCGACCTGGAAGTCGGCACTGCCTTCGAAAATGTAAAATGTCTCAAACGCTTTGATGTGATAGTGCGCACGCGACTGGAAGCCGGGCTTGCAGTTTTCTTCCACCACTTCAAACGTCTGGTCGGTATCGTCGCCGGTGATTTTGACAATCACTTCATTGGCTTTGGCGTAGATGTTGCCCTTGCCGGGCGCCGAGTGCTTGCCCTTGCGCACTGCCGTTGTCGTCATCGCCATCTCCTCTCGAGGGGCCGTCCGGCTTACTTTGCGCCACCTGCAAGCCATTTGCGTTCCCGCACCTTCTTCACCAGCGCCATGTCGAGATGGGGCAGGATGGTCTCGCGGAACGCGTGCTCGATTTGCTTGTATTCGTTCGCGCAATTGTCGGCCCGTTGCCGCGGCAGCCAGCGGAACTTGGTCACGAAATCCTCGAATCCTTGCGGGTCGTTGCCGTAAGCGAGGCAGAGGAACGTGTGCTGGCGCTGGAGCGCGGTCGAGTGCGGGCCCCAGAAGCGTGACTGGGTGCGCTGCCGCTGGTTCCAGCCGTAGGTCTCACCCTTGATCAGCGTGCGCGCGACGTCGCGGCCGAATTGCAGCATGACGAACGCCGCGATCTGGTCGGCGGTGTCCTCCTCGCGCCCGAGCACGGGCAGCCGCAACAGGTTGCTGATGGCGTGGCCGCCCTCGTGCAACAGCGTGCCCACGATCTGGCCGATGATCACTTCCTCGCGCGTGATCCCTTCCGGGGTCGTCGACCGCGGCGCGCGATCCTCGATATCGGCGACGAATTCGTAGCAGAGGTTGAGCGAGGAATCGGAGGGATCGTAATAGGCGTTCACCTCGTTGCATTGCATGGTGCGCAGTCGCAGCGTGATCGGCAGCTTCAGCGGCGCCAGGAACTGGCTGAACTCCTCCATCACGCGGCGTGACTTGAGGCGATCCATGATCGCGGTGAAGCGCTTAAAGGTCTTGACGTTGTTCTGATATTCCTCCGCCTGGGCCGGATCGTCCGGGTCATTGTAGTAGGCGAAGATCGGGTGTCGCGGCTCCATGTATTCGATCAGGATACGCTCGTTGCGCACCAGCGGCGGCGCCGTCTCGGCATGCGCGATCGGCGAGGAAAGCGCGGCAGCCAGCAGCCCTGCTGTAAGCAGAAGGCCTATCCTCCGTCGGCACGAGCGGAAGGCGAGTCGTGCTGCCAAATGCATGCGATCCGTGCTCACAGCGGGAGCCAGTTCTTGCGGCTCTTCACGCGCTCGATCAGCTTTTGATCGACGTGGCGCATGAAGGTCGCGCGGAAGGCGCGGCGGAGCTTGAAAAACTCCTCGCGGCAGAGCTTCGCGCGGTCGGGCGGCAGGTTGAAGCCGTTCACCAGGAATTCGTAAGCCTTCGCCTGCGCGCCATAGGCGAAGCAGAGATAGTTGTAGAAGCGCTGCGCTTCCAGCGGCCGCGCCGCGTCGCTGAAGAAGCCGGTGCCGAGCATGCCGCGCTGCGCGAGATACCAGGCGCTGCCGAGGATCGTGGTCCAGGCCAGTTCCTCGCCGAAATCGAGCATGATCAGTGCGGTGACGTTGTCGGCGGCTTCCTCGATGCGGCCCCAGACCGGAATTCGCAGCACGTCGAACACGGCGAACGAGGTCTCGTAGAGGATCAGGCGCGCGATGCCGCCGGCGACCGCCTGGTCGGCGGTCAATTCGCGCCCCTGGCCGAACGAGACGAAGCCGTCCTGCGGGGCGGTGTCGCGGATCGACGCGAGGTGTTCGTAGCAGATGGTCACCACGCCCTGCGTGTAAGGCATGGTCAGGGCGCCGCCGCACTGGTCCATCTTGACCGTGATCTTGCGCGGAAGCTTGAGCGGGGAGAGGAACTCCTGAAGCGTCTCAAGCACTTCCAACTGGCGCATGCGGTCGTGGATGAGATCGAACTTGCCCCCGACCGGGCGCATATAAGCGATGTCGATATTGGGATTGCGCGGGAACGGCGTGTCTTGCGCGGAGATAGATGACGCAGCCATTGTCAGCGCGGCGGCGGCAACCAAAAACGGCTTCATCGACATCATTAACGACCAGCAGCCTCGTCGCGCGCCCCTCAAACCTGAAGGTATCACCCCCGCCGGAGCCTTGTCATCACGCCGGCGTTGCCATGCCGCCGCTATGGTCAAGAGCCTCGCTACAATCCGTAACTTTGCACGAGGCTGCCGGCGACCAGCGACCAGCCGTCTACCAGCACGAAGAAGATCAGCTTGAACGGCAGCGACACCACCACCGGCGGCAGCATCATCATGCCCATCGACATGAGCACCGACGCGAC
The DNA here is from genome assembly GCA_963785745.1 of uncultured Alphaproteobacteria bacterium. Classification (GTDB taxonomy): domain Bacteria; phylum Pseudomonadota; class Alphaproteobacteria; order Rhizobiales; family Xanthobacteraceae; genus VAZQ01. The sequence continues at coordinate 209,720 of CAWAWR010000019.1, read as the reverse complement.
CACGAGGTCGATGATCAGGAACGGCAGGAACAACAGGAACCCGATCTCGAAGGCGCGTTTGAGCTCGGAGATCATGAAGGCCGGCACCAGGATGCGCAGCGACAGCTCCTCCGGCGTGGCCGGGCGCGGCTCGCGCGAAAGGTCGGAGAACAGCGCCAAGTCCTTCTCGCGGACGTTCTTCTGCATGAACAGCTTCAGCGGCTGCGACGAGCGCTCGAACGCCTGCTCGACGGTGATCTCGTTGTTGATCAGCGGGCGGATGCCGGAGTTGTAGGCGGTCTGCAGCGCCGGCCCCATCACGAACGCCGTGAGGAAGAGGGCGAGGGCGACGATCACCGCGTTGGGCGGCGCGGTCGCGGTGCCGAGCGCGGTGCGCAGCAGCGAGAGCACCACGACGATGCGCGTGAACGAGGTCATCATGATCAGGATCGACGGCGCCAGCGAGAGCACCGTGATGAAAGCGATCAGCTGGACCACGCGTTCCGTGAGCCCGCCGCCCTGACCGAGATTGATGCTGATGTCTTGCGCGACGGCCGGAGACACAGCCGCCGCGAGCGTCGTACCGATACCGGCCGCCACCGTCGCCAGACGGACGCAGCGGCCGATCTTTGATGTTTTCAAGCTTTGCTGTTTGGGCGGCCGAGCAAGCTCGCCATCTCCTGTTCGAGGCTGTCGTAGACGGATTTCTGTGCGGCGGGCCTCGCGGCGGCGGCGCGTTGCGGCGCTTGCTGCGGTGCTGCTAGGGGCGGAGCGTCCTCGTTGGCGGCGACCGGTTCGGCCATCATCGGGATGGGATCGGGCTCCATCATCGGTTCGTGCGCGGCCGGGGCCGACATCATGGCTGGCCGCGCCGCCGCTTCCGAAGCGCGCGGCTGATCCGACGGCTGCTTCGGACGGCGCAACGCCGCTTCCAGCCGCTGCGCCATCTCGGCAAGATTTTGATCGGCATTGGCCGGTGTCATCGGCTCGTCGGCGGCGGCAGGCGGCGCCGGCACCGGACGCAGACGCTCGGGCGGCCGCTCCAGCTGCGGCGCGCGGGCCCGCGCGGCTTCACGTTCGCGCGGCGCTTCGCGTTCACGCGACGGCCGCGCCTTCGGCGGCGGTTCGGATTGCACGCGCGCGAGCTCGGCTGCGAGTCCGGCCAGCGGATCGGCCGTGCGCGGCTCCGGGCGCGCGTCTACGCGCGGCTCGGCGCGCATCTCCGGGCGTGGTTCCGGACGGATATCCGCGCGCGGCTCTGCACGCATCTCGGCGCGCCTTGGCGGAACCAGCGGCGTCGGCGGTTCCGGATCGGCAATCCACTGCGCCGGCTCGTCCATCATCGGCTGCTGCCGCGGTGGCGGACGAAGGATCGACGGGGGAGCGGGGGCGGGAGCCGGTTCGGGCTGCAGCGGCCACATATTGGTTTCGTTGATCGCCGCCGGGCGCGGCAGCGCTTCCGCCGGCGCGGTCGACCGCGGTCCCGCCGAGTTGCGCGCGGACGCTGCGGCGCGCACGATGTTGGCTTCGACCACGACGTCGCTCGGGCCGCCGATCATCAGCAGGTGTTCGACGTTGTCGCGGCGGATCAGGATCAGCCGGCGCCGTCCGTCGACGGCCGCGGCATCGATCACGGCCAGGCGCGGCTGACGCCCGCGCGCGGACGACGCACCCAGGCGCTCGCCGCCGAAGCGGCGCACCAGGAAGGCGGTGCCGCCGATCAGTGCGAGCACAATGACGAATGCGAAGAAGAATCGCACCGGGAGCGACGTGTCCGCACCAAATAGGAAATCCATCGTTCCTCCCTGCGCCCACGGGGGCCGGCGTCTGCCAGACGAATCCGAATAGTTAACGCCGACGGCAATATTTGCCGCCGCCAATACTAACAGATCGTTAATGGGTGGGTGGCATAGCCCCCTCCGTCCACCGGGGTAAACCTTTTCCTTGGTAAACGGCCATTTGAAGGCAGGAATCGCCCCGGAACGCCCATTCCGCCTTTTAACGCCCTATTAACCATAAGGCCGGCAAAGTCTGCCTACCGGCTACCATTAACGGAGTCGGGAACTGGGCGGGCCCGGCCATGACTATCTCCAATATCCCCCTTTTCAGCATGCTGCGGACGCGGATGCACTGGCACCAGGAGCGCCAGCGCGTGCTAGCCGAGAACGTGGCCAATGCCGACACGCCGCGGTTCCAGCCGCGCGACCTGGTGGCGCCGAACTTCGATCCGCGCCGCCCGGCCACTTCGGAACTCGCCCTGACGCGCACCAGCTCGGCGCACATGACCGGCGCCGCCGGCGCCACCCGCTTCCAGACCGATCGCGGCAACGGCGGGTTCGAGGCGCGGCCCTCCGGCAATGCGGTCACCCTCGAAGAAGAAATGCTGAAGGTCGCCAACAACCAGATGGACTTTCAGGCGGCGACCTCGCTCTACACCCGCGGACTCGGAATGCTGAAGACCGCTATCGGCCGTCGCTGAACCGACGGTGTTCGGAACCGATCATGCTCAAACGAAAAGACCGTAGCAGGCGAGGGGAATCATGGACTTCCTGAAATCGATCTCGATCGCCGCGTCCGGGCTTCGGGCGCAAGCCGGCCGCATGCGGATCCTGTCCGAGAATCTCGCCAATTCGGATTCGACTCCGCAGGGGCCGAACACGGATCCCTATCGCCGCAAGATCCCGACCTTCCGCTCCGAAATCGACCGCGCGCTCGATGCCCGCGTGGTCGCGATGGGTCGTGTGCGCACCGACACAACCGATTTTCGTTTGAAGCACGAGCCGGGACATCCGGCTGCCGACGCCAACGGCAACGTGCGGTACCCCAACGTCAATCCGATGATCGAGATGACCGACATGCGCGAGGCCCAGCGCTCCTACGAGGCCAACATCAACATCATCGGCGCGACCCGCCGCATGATCCAGCGCACGCTCGAAATCCTGAAAGCCTGACGGGGGACTGAACCATGACGTCGCCTTCTGCCGCAGCCGGTGCCTATGCCAGCCTCGCGAGTCTCGCCAACCCCTCGTCTAATCTGGGGCGGGCGGTCGGCGAGGCCAGCGGGGGGCCGAGTTTCGGCGAGCTGCTCCGCTCCGCCACCACCAACGTCCTCGAAGCCGGACGCAAAGCCGATACGCAGGCGCATGCGATGGCCTCCGGAAAAGGCAACGTCGTCGACGTCGTCACCGCGGTGGCCGAAACCGAGGTCGCGGTCGAGACGATGGTCGCGGTGCGCGACCGCATTATCTCGGCCTACGAAGAAATCATGCGCATGCCGATCTGACGCTGAATTGGGAGGCGGACTCGGTGCCACCCTCCCCCTCAAGGGGAGGGCTACGGAGTTCGTGGCGCGGAAGTCGCTTCAATCGCAAAATGAGGAGGAGCAATGTCCGGTGCGGAAGTTCTCGACGTGGCGCGCGACGCGGTGATGACGCTGGTGCTGGTCGCCAGCCCGCTGATGCTGATCGGGCTGATCGTCGGCGTTGTCATCTCGCTGTTCCAGGCGCTCACCCAGATCCAGGAAATGACGCTGGTGTTCGTGCCGAAGATCCTCGCGATCTTCATTGCGATGCTGATCGCGCTTCCGTTCATGGCCGACCTGCTGCAGGGCCAGATGGGCCGCATCGCGGCGCGCATCGTCGCGATGGGATCATGAACTCCACCGCATGAAGTTCGACATCTCATTCCTGCCCGCCTATGGCGCCGCCTTCATGCTGGTGTTCGCGCGCATCGGCACCATGGTGATGCTGCTTCCCGGGCTTGGCGAAATGAGCGTGCCGCGGCGCGTGCGGCTGACGCTCGCGCTGGTGCTGACGGGGGTGCTGCTGCCGCTGCATCGCAACGCCTATGAGGTCGACCTGCGCACCTTCGGGCCGGTGCTCACGATGCTCGGCCAAGAGATGTTCATCGGCGCGGTGCTCGGGTTCACCGCGCGGCTGATGATCTCGGCGCTGCAGATCGCCGGGTTCGTGATCGCGCAGCAACTGGGGCTTGGCTTCGTCACCGCGGTCGATCCGACGCAGGGCGGCCAGCAGGGCGTCCTGATCGCGAATTTCCTTACCATGCTCGGCGTCACGCTGATCTTCGCGACCGACCTGCATCACCTGATCATCGCCGCGCTCAACGACAGCTACGCGTTGTTCAAGCCGGGCGAAATGCCGCTGATCGGCGACGTCGCGGCGCTGACAACGCAGACCATCGCGATCGCGTTCAAGATCGGCATCCAGCTCTCCGCGCCGTTCCTGGTGTTCGGACTGCTGTTCAATCTCGGGCTCGGCGTGCTGTCGCGATTGATGCCGCAGATGCAGGTATTCTTCGTCGGCCTGCCGCTGTCGATCCTGGCCGGCCTCCTGATCCTGTTCCTCGTGCTCGGTGCGCTGATGGCGGTGTTCCTCGGTTCGATGGAAACCGTGCTGCGCCAGCTTGCGCCTTATTCGTGAGGTGACATGGCTGAAGAAAAAGACGATCACGATAAATCAGAAGACCCGACACAGAAACGGCTCGACGACGCACTCCAGCGCGGCGACGTCGCCAAGAGCCAGGAGGTCAACACCTGGTTCGTGATCGCGGGCGGGACGCTGGTGCTGATGGCGTTCGCCGGCACGATGAGCCAGAACCTCAGCACCTCGATGCGCGGGCTGCTGGCCAATTCCTACGCGATCCGGGTCGAGGGCAGGAGCTTCCTTCCGATCGTCCAGAAGATCGGGATCGAGATCATCGCGGCCGCGGCGATCCCGCTGCTGCTGCTGGTGCTGGCGGCGATCTGCGGCAACATGATCCAGCACCGCCTGGTGTGGACCGGCGAGGGGCTCAAGCCGAAGCTGTCGAAGATTTCCCCGCTTGCCGGCTTCAAGCGCCTGTTCTCGAAGCAGGCGATCGCGAATTTCGTCAAGGGTCTGGTCAAGCTCGCGCTGCTCGGTGCGGTGATGACCGCGCTGCTGTGGCCCGAACGCAAGCGGCTCGACACGCTGGTGTCGCTCGATCCGGCCGCGATCCTGCCGATGACGCAGTCATTGTCGCTGCAGATGCTGGGCGCCGTCGTCGCGATCCTGGCGCTCATCGCGGCGGCGGACTTCCTGTTCCAGTACCGGCAATGGTTCGAGCGCCAGAAGATGTCGTTCTCGGAACTCAAGCAGGAATTCAAGGACACCGACGGCGATCCGCATGTGAAGGCCAAGATCCGCCAGATCCGCGAGGGCCGCATGCGCAAGCGCATGATGGCGTCGGTGCCGCAAGCCACGGTCGTCATCGCCAACCCGACCCACTTCGCAGTCGCCCTGAAATACGAGCGCGGCATGAACGCGCCGATCTGCGTCGCCAAGGGCATGGACGCGATCGCGCTCAAGATCCGCGAGGTCGCCGAGGACAACGGGGTGCCGGTGGTCGAGAATCCGCCGCTCGCCCGCGCCCTCCACGCCACCGTCGAGATCGACGACGAAATCCCCGCCGAGCACTACCAGGCGGTCGCGGAGGTTATCGGCTACGTCATGAAGCTGAACCGATCGGCGGCCGGCGCGCGCTGAACCCACGGTAGTTGAAGGGATTTCCGCCTCAATCGACGCCCGCGAGGGGCGCCAAGTTCGCCCTTCGAGGCGGGCGCGGAATCGGATAGACCGCAACGATCATGACGCAGCAGCAGGCACGTGGCGATATCGGGCGGGCGTCGGTTGACCGCACCCGCACCGGGCAAAGCGGCGGCAGCATCGGCCTTGTCGTCCTGATCGCCATGGTGCTGGTCGGCGCCGGCGTGTCGCTGATGATGATCGGCCACCCCCGCGCCGAGCCCTATATCCTCTTCCTGCTGGCCGTCCTGGCGATGTTCGGCGTGTTCGTCCTGTTCGCGCTCGCGGCCGGCATGCTGACGGTCCCCCGCGGCGATGCGGCCAGTCCGTTGATCAAGAGCCTGGTCGACAGCGGGGCCAACGCGATCCTGGTCACCGATCCCGCCGGGCGCGTCATGTACGCCAATGCCGCCTATATGCGGCTGGTCGAGGCCACCGGCGCCCACGACGTGCGGCCGGTCGAGCGGGTGTTCGTCGGCGATCCCGGCGTCTCGGAGGCAGTGTTCCGGCTGCTCAAGGCGGCGCGCGAAGGCCGCCGCCTGCAGGAGGAGGTGCGCGTCGATTTCGATCCGCGGCGAGACCGGGCGCTGGTTGCGCATGCGCGTGCGGCCGCTCGGTGAGAGCAAGCGCGAGGCCAAGCTCACGGTGTGGTCGATCGACGACGTCACCCGCGAGCTCGAGCGGCAGGAAAACGTCTTCCAGGAATTGCAGCACGCCATCGACTATCTCGATCACGCGCCGGCCGGATTCTTCTCGGTCGATGCTGCCGGCAGCGTCACCTATCTCAACGCGACGCTTGCCGAATGGCTGGAGCAGGATCTGGCGGAGGTGGGCTCCGGCGGTTTGAAACTCGGCGACATCATCGCCGGGGAGGGCCGTGCGCTCGTCACCACGCTGTCGGCCGCGCCCGGCGAGGTGAGAACCGAGCTGTTTGACATCGATCTCAAGACCAAGGGCGGCCGCACCGTTCCGGCGCGGCTCTATCACAAGGTCGCGTTCGGCGCTGATGGCGAACCGGGCGCTTCGCGGACGCTGGTCATCAATCGCGCCGGCGACAACGGCAGCGATCCGCTGCGCGCGGCGGAAGTGCGCTTCATGCGCTTCTTCCAGAACACGCCGATGGCGATCGCCACCGTCGACAAGCAGGGCACGATCGTGCGCTCGAACGCGTTGTTTGCGCGGTTGTTCAAGTCACCCCCTCCCAGTCCTCCCCCGCAAGCGGGGGAGGGTAAGGGAGGGGGCTCAGGCGGACGCTCGATCCTCGCGGTGGTCGCGGAGCGCGACCGCGCCGCGCTCGGAGCGGCGATCAAGCGCGCCGCCGACAAGCAGGGCGAGATCGATCCGGTCGACGCCGCGCTCGAAGGCGCCGGCGACCGTTCGGCGCGCTTCTACGCCACCGCGGTGGAGGAGAAGGACCAGGAGGCCGCGATCGTCTATGCGATCGAGACCACCGCGCAGAAGGACCTCGAGAACAAGTTCACCCAGGCCCAGAAGATGGAGCTGGTCGGCCAGCTCGCCGGCGGCATCGCGCATGACTTCAACAACGTGCTCGGCGCCATCATGATGGCGTCGGACTTCCTGGTGAACGCCCACAAGCCGACCGATCCGTCGTTCCAGGACATCATCCAGATCAGGCAGAACGCCAACCGCGCCGCCGCCATGGTGCGCCACCTGCTCGCGTTCTCGCGCAAGCAGACGCTGCGCCCGCAGGTCATCGATCTCGGCGACGTGGTCTACGACCTGACCATGCTACTGCGCCGCCTGATCGGCGAGCGCATCACGCTCAACGTCGTGCCGCAGCGCGACCTCTGGCCGGTGAAGGCCGACCTCGCGCAGTTCGAGCAGGTGCTGGTCAATCTCGTGGTCAACGCGCGCGACGCGATGGTTGAGGGCGGCAAGCTCACGCTGCGCACCGCCAATGTCGGGCCCGACCAGACCTCGAAGTTCCAGTACAAGGGGATGCCGATCGGCGAATACGTAATGGTCGAGGTGCAGGACACCGGCACCGGAATCCCGCAGGAGATCATCGACAAGATTTTCGATCCGTTCTTCACCACCAAGGACGTGGGCAAGGGCACCGGGCTTGGGCTGTCGACGGTGTACGGCATCGTCAAGCAGACCGGCGGCTTCATCTACGTCGAGTTGCGGACCGGCAAAGATACGGAAGGCCGGGGCACGACGTTCCGCATCTTCATTCCGCGCTACATCCCGGCCGCCGACGACGTGCAGCCGCCGCAACTGCCCGAGACCACCGCACCGGCGCTCGCCGGCGCGCTCTCCGCCGCCGAAGACGCGATGAAGACCGCCGCCGACCTCACCGGGCAGGGCGTGATCCTGCTGGTCGAGGACGAGGAGGGGCTGCGCGCGCTCAACGCCCGCGGCCTGTCATCGCGCGGTTATACGGTCATCGAGGCCGGCAACGGCGTCGAGGCGATGGAGGTGCTCGAACGCGAGGGCGGCAAGGTCGACCTCGTGGTGTCCGACGTGGTGATGCCGGAGATGGACGGGCCGACGTTGCTCAAGGAACTGCGCAAGAAGAATCCCGAGACCAAGTTCATCTTTGTCTCGGGCTATGCCGAGGATGCGTTCCAGAAGAGCCTGCCCGACCCCGACGACTATAACTTCCTGGCCAAGCCCTTCACGCTCAAGCAATTGGTCGCGAAGGTGAAGGAGAGCATGGCGAAGGTCTGATCGCCGGGCCCTGGATCGTCACGCGGACATGGACGACGATCAAAAGCAGCAGGACGACCGCGCCGCAGCGCGCCGGTTGGAAAACCGCGAGCGCACGATCACCAACATCGTGCTGCTGCTGATCTTCGCGGCGCTGGTCGGCATCGGCGTCTGGCTATCGAACGCCATGATTGACGCCAGGCGCGCCGATGAATGCATCTCGTCGGGCCGCCGCAACTGCAATCCGATCGAAGTCCCGCCGCGCTGACAAGGGCGCAGCGACACACGGGAGGCATGAGCCATGCGCTACGAGCTCTACTACTGGCCGGAGATTCAGGGACGCGGAGAGTTCGTCCGTCTGGCGCTGGAAGACGCGGGCGCTTCCTATGTCGACGTGGCGCGCCGCAAGGGCGGCGAGGACCGGCTGGTCGCGCTGCTTGGCAGCAAGCGGCAGGACCATCCACCCTATGCGCCGCCGTTCCTCAAGGCCGGCCGGCTGATGATCGCGCAGACCGCGAACATCCTTCAGTATCTGGGGCCGCGGCATGGTCTCGCCCCGAAGAACGAGCAAGGCCGGCTTTGGGTCCACCAGCTCCAGCTCACGATCGCCGACTTCGTGGAAGAGGTGCACAACACGCATCATCCTATCGGCTCGGCGCTTTATTACGAGCAGCAGCGCAAGGAGGCGAAGCGCTACAGCCGCGCGTTCTGGCAACGCCGGCCGCAAAAATATCTCGGCTATTTCGAGCGCGTGCTGGCGCGCAGCGGCGGGCCCTGGCTCTTGGGGCGCCGGATCAGCTATGCCGATCTCTCGCTGTTCCAGGTGGTCGAGGGTCTGCGTTACGCATTTCCGAAATCGATGCGGAGGATGGAACCGAAAGTTCCCGGTGTGCTCGCCGTGCATCACGCGGTGATGGCACGTCCGCGGATTGCCGAATATTTAAGCTCACCGCGGCGCATTCCGTTCAACGAGTACGGAATTTTCCGCCACTACAAAGAGCTTGACGCATAGTCGCGGATGGTCCCTGCTGTCGTGAAGATTCCAGAGCGGCCCGACTCAAATTCTAACGTTCCAACATAAGACGTCGCAACGCCGAAGCATGCGGGGGGCATGCCGTCGATGTTCGAAACCATCAACCTGATCTATCTCGTCGCCGACGCCATTCTTTACTTCGCGATCCTGTCGGCGCTGTTTCGGCTGCGCGCGCACCTCGGCATCGGCGCATTCTTCTGCGCGCTCGGCGTGATGCACTTCCTGGAGACCTATCTCGCCAGCGTTGCCTATGTGTCGCTGCCGTTCGGCATCGTGACCTCACCGGGCTCGACCGTGTTGTTCACCGGCAAGCTGATGCTGCTGTTGCTGGTCTATATCCACGAAGACGCCGTCGTTGTGCGGCAGCCGATCTACGGCCTTCTGGTCGGCAACGTCCTGGTCGTCATGATGGCCTACATGATGCGGAACCACGCGCTGATGCCGCTCGCGCCCGACCGCGTCGCCGATCTCGGCTTTCTCAATGAGATGGGCGTGTTGATGGTGTGGGGGACCGGCATCCTGTTCATCGACTGCATCCTGATCATCCTGCTCTACGAGCGTTCGCGGGCCTGGTTCGGGAACCAGATCTTTGCGCGCCTCGCATTGAGCGGAGCGGTGGTGCTCACGTTCGACCAGCTCGCGTTCTTTGCCGGATTGCATGTGCTGACCGGCGCCGGATTTGAAGTCCTCATCGGCGGCTGGATCGCAAAGATGGGAGCGGTCGCGGTCTACAGCCTGCTGGTCGGCGTCTATCTCTGCTATTTCGAGCGCCGCCAACGCACCGGCCGGCCGCCGAAGATCGGCGACATCTTCGACATCCTGACCTATCGCGAGCGCTACGAGGATCTGCTGGCCGAAACGAACAAGAGCAGCGCCGCCGGGCGTCCACCGTCGCCGCCGCGCGCGGCGTCCTGACCGGGCTTGGCGCTTAGGTGAGCCGCCGCTACTTGGCGCGGCATGCTGCGCACCGGCAGCCGCCCTTGAAGAACAGCGCCACGTATTCGCGGCCATAGTCGTAAGTGATTTCCTCGCCCGGCAGGATGCGCCGGATCGCCTTGAGGAAGATCTTGCCGCGGATCAGCACCGACTCGGCGTTCGGCCGGCAGCCATGATTGGCGTAGCGCCCGATGTTGTCGCGCCCGGCGCCGTTGATCGACCAGCGGCTGCTGATCTCGAACATGTACTTGCTGCGGCCGGCGCGCTCGCGCGCATGCGCCTCGGCAGTCGGAATGCGCGGCCCGGAATACTCGACGATCAGCGCGTGCTTCTTGATCGGCACGGTCGCGAACAGCCCGAGCCCGGTATGCGAGCGGCCGACGCGATAGGGTGGGGCTGTCATGCGTCTCTCACCGTCGACTCTTACCTGATCTGACCCGATGCGGCGCCCGTTAAGGGCCAGTTCGCGCGGTTCCAGCATCGAAACGCGCCCGATGGACGGTCGGCAGGGACCTTTGGTTCCATGGGAACGTTAAGGCTTAGGGTTACCGTTGGTTGGTCCAACCGTTTTGCAATAACTCAAGTAAATTGAACAGGTTGATTGTGTTTTCGTGAGTTGTCGATGCCAAACCCAAATGATCGCCGCCGCCAAGTCGGTCGACCAAGATCGGTGGTGAACCGGTCCGCTGGTTCACGGGTCAGGCAAACGGCGACAGCCGAGGCACCATACGCCGGTGCCGATCTGCCGGCGCCGAAAGACAACCTCGCCTCGCTCAAAGATATCGATCGGGAAGAGCAGGTGCTGATCATTCGAACGCTCGTCAGGGCGCTTGCAATCATCGACCACTTTGATCCCGTTCGAAATCCGGCGAGCTCCATGCGGCAGCTTCGAACGCTGTTTGCAAGCGCGCGTCTGCGCGCGGCGCTCAGGCGGCTGGACAGCGAATAGCGTCGGAAATTCTGCGCGGGCCTTGAGGCTGCGCGTCTGGTCGCGAGCGTTGCAACGGCGCGGTGAGGGTTGGTCACTTCTTGGCGTGTGCCGTTTTTTTGAACGTAAAGAACGGCTCTGGCCCGACCCAAGAAGTCCGCAGCGCGATTCCGGGCAAATTGTTGTGGAACTCAACGGGCGCAGTCCGCGGGTAGGGTTACTTATCGAGGTTAAAATTCATCAACTAGTGTGTCATCAGCAACATTGTGTACTTAATAATCCTGAAAAGTGAAGTAGTTAGGGGTCCACTTATGTTCATCACTCAAGCTAGACCGCATGTGATCTTGCTGGGCAACCAGAAAGGCGGCAGCGGCAAATCAACGCTTGCGATGCACATTGCGATTGCGCTGCTCAAGAGCGGTCAGCAAATCGTTTCGGTCGACCTCGACTACGAGCAACGGACTCTCACCCGCTACATCGAGAACAGGCGCATATCGGCGAAGCAACATCCGCTTTCGATTCCGGAGCACATTTGCATTGATGAACTCAGTCATCGCGGCGTCAAGTGGAACGATGCCGATCGAATTCAGGCGCTGTCCGATCTGATCAGGTCATATGACGGCGCCTGTGATTTCATTCTGCTCGACACGGCAGGCAGCGGAAGTCAGATCAACCTGTTTGCTCATGGGCTTGCGGATACGCTCATCACGCCCGTCAACGACAGCTTCATCGACCTCGATGTCATCTTCAGCATGGGGCCGACCCCCGAGACGACGATGAAGCCGTCTCGCTACGCAGACACCGTCAAGAGGGCGGTCGAGGCGCGGCGCACCCTCGGCCAGCCGGAGCCGGACTGGATCGTCGTGCGCAATCGCATTTCGCCGCTGACGTCACGCAACGAGCGTGGCGTTGTCGACGCATTGGATGCGCTGGCGCGGCAGGGCGCGTTCAGGACCGCAAGCGGGCTTGTAGAGCGGGTCGTGTACCGGGAGTTCTTCCCGCTCGGCCTGACCACGTTTGATTCCTTCGAGACGTCGCAGCTCGGCGTAAAGCCGAGGATGTCGCATGTCCTCGCCCGGCTGGAAGTCCGGCAGTTGATCACGGCGCTCGAGCTTCCCCTCAATCCGGCGGGCATGGCGCCGGGTTCGGCAGGCCTGGACAATCCGACCTCTGCACCCCTGGGCGGAGACCTGCGGCAGCTTTCGCTGCGCGAGCGCTAATAGGTTTGAAGGCAAAGCACGTTTGAAGGCAAAAAAGGTAACAACATGGAACAGCGTCGAGAGAATGGAGAGCAGGCCGCACAGGAGTTGGATGCGGCTGCGACCGGCCTTGATCTTGTGGAGCGGACCGCGGAATTGATCCGTGCGACCGAGGACCACGCTGCCGGGCTCGTGGCCCGCTCAGAAGCGGCGGTCGCTCACCTGCAAGAAGAGATGCGTCTGGCCGAACGCGTGCTCGAAGCAGCGGAGACGCGGCGGCGCGTCGCCGAAGCCGAGGTCAAAGAGCTGAAGACCAGATTGGAAGAGACCGAGCGCAAGTATCAGGAACGCATCGATACCCTGACCAAAACTTCTCAGGAGCGTATCGAAGCCCTGAGCGGCGATCTTCTGGTCGCTCAAATGCACGGCACCCGCCAGGAGGAGCGCGCCAACGAAGCTGAGAGCGCGCTCGCCCGGATTCAGAATGCCATGCAGGGCATCTTGAAGGTCCGCGCCAACGACTGAGTGATCGCAGCGGGACGGGCTGCGTTCGCGCAAGTAACACCACTCATCCGGCCTCCTCCATCGGCCCCCCATGTCGAAGGCTTGGCTGGATGGGGCCCCGCCAGGGAGCTCTTCCCTGGCGGGGTTCCACCATCCGGCCGACGATGAAGATCATCACGCCGAGATCCAACAGCCGGTCGTTTCCGTTCCCTCAACTCACGTAGCGCCTCGATCGTTTCGCGCCGGCCAACGCGTCCCCCTCCGGACGTGGCCCGCGAACCCCCGCCAAGGGCTCCGGCATTTTTTGGCGCCCTTGGCGGGACCTTGGCGCCCGAGCGCCGCGTCGCAGGTGGCCCTCAAGCAACTCCGCGCCTGCCTTGTCTGCTTTGACCTTCTCGCTCAGACTTGATCCGAGCCTTCGCGATTCTAAGCGCAAGGTCATCGCAACGGTCAGACGGGCAGCATGGACGATACGATTACCGCGATTGATACGATCGCGCTGCGCATTCCATTGGACATCTGGGCGCCTGCGCCGATGTCGCAAGGAGTTCCGCGCACCCATGTCGAGTGTCTCTATATACGCGTCACGACCGGCTCCGGCCTGGTCGGCTGGGGCGAGTCGTTTGGCACCGCCCGTCCCATGGTGATCGCGGCGTTCGATCACTGGATCAGGCGGCTCGCGGTCGGACAGAGCGCCACCGACGGCACGCTCGTTCCGCGCCTCGAACGCATGCTGCTCTCGATGAGCCGCGCCGGGCCGATGCTCAATGCGCTGGCGGGCTTGGACATTGCGCTCTGGGACATCCGGGGCAAGCGCGAGGGCGTTCCTGTGTCGACCCTGCTCGGCGGCGCCAAGCGCACGCGTGTCGAATGCTATGCCTCGCTGCTGCAATATTACGGTAACGCCGAGCACCTGAAGCGCAACACCACGCGTGCGCTCGAACGCGGCTACAAGCACATCAAGCTGCATGAGCGCACGGCCGAGGCGGTCGCGGTCGCGCGCGACGCCGTAGGTCCGAGCACTTCGCTGATGGTGGACACCAACTGTGCCTGGACGGCGGCCGAAGCGGAAGCGGCGGTGACGGCGATGGCGTCGTCAAAACCGTTCTGGGTCGAGGAGCCGATCTATCCGCCCGAGGATCTGGACGCGCTCGCGCGTTTGCGGGCGGCGACCGGCATTGCCATGGGGGTGGGGGAGAACACCAGCAGCCTGATCGACTTCCGCAACATCGTTAGCATCGGCAAGGCCGACTATGTGCAGCCGAGCCTCGTCAAGATCGGCATCACGACGATGGCGCGCGTGGCGGCCGAGGTCGAGCGCTTGGGCGGCACTTGCACGCCCAATGCCTTCTATCTCGGGCCGGCCTATCTCGCGGCGTTGCATTGCGTCGCGGCGAAGGAGAAAGACTCCCCGCTGGAGCGCATGTTCGCCGATTTCGGCTTCACGCCGTTTGCGAAGTCTGTGCCGGTAATCGACGGAGGCATCGAAGTGCCGCGTGGCCCGGGCCTCGGCGCAGATCCGGAGGACGATCTGATTGAGCGGTTCAGAGTGTGAGGCCACGCGGCACCTGCTTTTTGGCCCAAAGCGGCTAATAACGACGCGCCACGCGGCAGGAAGACGGCGAACCAATTGGCGGTTCAAAATCCGCAAACCCCTGCTCATGAGCACTGGCCAGATTTGGCAAGGCGGCATATGCTCTCGTCTGCGGACACATAATTATTTCGTCGTCGTGTCATTCCTGTCCAAGGAGGGACTGATGGAATCGAAAAGAACTAGCCGCAGGGAGCTTCTCAAGGGCGGCGCGGCGTTGGCCGGTGGGCTGACGGTGGGAGCATCGGGTCAGGCGCAAGCACACGACCATCCGAGGACCCCGGGCCCCGAAAACCAATATCCGATGATCCACGGCAGCAAGGAGTTGACCGAATACGGCCAGCGCTCCAAGTACGTGACCTCGGTGCGCATACAGCACCCGCCGGATGGCCGGCCTTCACCCGACTTGTTCGGGAAGCAGTTCCACATCGCCACGCCGCTGCAGGATTCCGTTGGCACGATCACGCCATCGTCGCTCCACTATGTGGCGACGACCCGCGGCTCCTACATGCCGGATATCGATCCCAGGCAGCACACGCTGACGATTCACGGCCTGGTGGATAACCCCCTGACCCTCACCATGGAGGACTTGAGGCGCTTCCCGTCAGTCACTCGGATGCATTTCATCGAGTGTGCGGGAAACCGGCACAATGGGCGACAAAAGACGGTGCAGGAAACGCACGGGATGACCAGCTGCGCCGAATGGACCGGCGTACTGCTTTCGACGCTGCTCAAGGAGTGCGGCCTGAAAGGCACCGCGAAATGGTTCGTCGCCGAAGGCGCCGAGGAAGTGAAGGGCGCCTCGAGCATGCAGATCACCAAAGCGATGGACGACTGCATCATCGCCTACGGCATGAACGGCGAGGCCTTGCGGCCGCAGAACGGGTTCCCGGTGCGCATCATCCCGCCCGGCTTTGAGGGAATCTTCCACACCAAATACCTGCGGCGCATCAAGGTCGTCGACCGGTATTACATGAACTACAACGACTTCGGCCATCTCCGTCCGGATCCGAGAGAGCATGCGCTCAGCGAACAGATAGGCCCAAAGTCGGTCATCACGTACCCGTCCGGCACACAGCGGCTGGCCGGCCGTGGTTTCTACGAGATCTCCGGGCTGGCCTGGTCAGGGGGCGGCGCCGTTAAAACCGTGGAGGTATCCACCGACGGCGGGAAGAAGTGGAACCTCGCCCAGCTGAAGACGACACCACACCGCATGGCGCACGTCCGGTTCGCCTATCCCTGGAATTGGGATGGAAACGAGACCGAGATTCTTTCGCGCTGCACCGACGAAGTCGGGCAGGTGCAGGCGCTGCGCGAGCAGATCGCCCAGTGGTGGAACGTGCCTATTGAGCGGAATTACCGGGTGCCGGGGCTCGACAACAGCATTCAGCCCTGGAAGATCGCCAAGGACGGGAGCGTGACCAATGGGTTGGCCTAAGCCTAAGGTCGTCACGATCTCGCTGCTGCTCGGGAGCCTTCTGGGGAGCCCTGCGTTCGCGCAGTCGCCCACCTATGGCGTGGGACGCACTCCGACCGCGGAAGAACTCCGCCGCATGGATATCTCGATCAGTCCGGAGGGAGACGAACTCCCTCCGGGCCGCGGCAACGCCAAGCAGGGCGCGCAGGTCTACGAGGCAAAGGGGTGCGTGGCCTGCCATGGCGCAACGGGCATAGAGGGAATGGCGCCCATATTGCGATCGAAAAAATCCGCAAAGCTTCCCATCTGGGAACGGGAGCGCATCCTGCCACTGCGCGCCCCGCATGCGACGGTCGTGTGGGATTACATCAATCGCGGCATGCCTGTCGGGCAAGAGGGAACTCTCACCCCCGATGAGGTCTATTCGCTCACCGCCTTCCTGCTCTTCCTCAACGAGGTGATCCCGGAGGACCAGGTACTCGACAGACAGAGTCTGCCGAAGGTCAGGATGCCGATTGGCAATAATTACGCCAAGGAGCATGACTGGAAGCCCAACACGCCAAGGCTCGAGGGTTACCCCTACTAGCCCCTCTTACATTCAGCGGGGTTCTGATTTTGAACTGACGGTGTGGCGCAAAACGGTGCCACACCCGCCATGATCGGCGACAGTCAACTCAGCTCAGCCTGCCATCCGTTTCGCGGGCGGCCGGCTGTCCTTTGACGCTCGCCCTTGTCGGCCAGCCGAAGGAGCGCGCGATGAAGAGGCAATCTCGACGGGCACTGTGCGCCGCAGGCCTGATCACGGCGGCGCTCGCCTCCGGCGCCTTCGCCCAGGAGCAGCAGGAGGAGAAGCTTGGCACGCTAAGCTTCCCGACCTCCTGCGATCCGAAGGTGCAGGCGGAGTTCGAGCGCGGCGTCGCGATGATCCATTCCTACTGGTTCCTGGTTGCGCGCCGGGTGTTCGAGGGTGTCCTCAAGCAGGATCCCGGTTGCACCATGGCCTATTGGGGCATTGCGATGGATTTGCTCGGCAACTCGCTGGGCGGGGCGCCGTCGCGCGAGAATGCCAACGCGGCCTGGGCCGCGCTGGAGAAGGCGCGCGAGATTGGCGCGAAGACGGATCGCGAGCGCGGCTGGATCGACGCGATCCGCGCTTACTACCGAGATCATGACAAGACCGACGTCGAGACTCGACTGCGCGCCTACAACAGCGCGATGGAGCAGATGGCGGAGCGCTACCCCGACGACTACGAGGCACAGGTTTTCTATGCGCTGACCTTGCAGGCGTCGGCCTCGAAGACCGACATTAGCTACCGGAACCAGATCAAGTCGGCCGCCATCCTGGAAAAACTATTCGAGCAGAACCCACAGCATCCTGGCGTCTCGCACTTCATCATTCACGCCTATGACTACCCGCCGCTGGCAGACCGCGGCATTGCTGCGGCCAAACGCTACGCGGGCATCGCGCCGGCGGTGCCGCACGCGCGTCACATGCCATCGCACATCTATTCGATGGTCGGGATGTGGGAGGAGTCGATCGCGTCGAATACATCCGCGATGGAAATCCAACCCGACTACTACCACGCCGCCGATTTCACCGTGTATGCACACCTGCAACTGGCGCAGGACGTCAAGGCGAAAGCCCTGATCGAAAAGGCGATTGCGACGCCGCCGCGCGGCGACCGTCGGAGCAGCTTCGGCAATTTCGTGGCGAAGGCGCTGATGGAGACGCGCTATCTGCTCGACCGCGGCGATTGGCAAGGCGCTGCGGCGATGCCGATGAATCCCACGGAGGTACCGATCGCGGATTCGCTCTATCGGTTCACCCGGGGCCTCGGCATGGCGCGCTCGGGCAACCTCGCCGGCGCCAAGGCGGAGATCGAGGAGATGAAGGGCTTGCGCACGATGCTGCAACGCGCCGATCAGTCCTACTGGGCCGATCGCACCGAGGAGCAGATGCTGGCGATCTCCGCTTGGATCGCGGCGAAGGAAGGCCTGCGCGATCAGGCGATGCGGTTCGCGCGCGCAGCCGCGGAAGGCGAGGATGGGAGCATCAAGAACGTGATCATGGAGAACCGCCTCTATCCGATGCGCGAGATGTTGGCCGAGCTGCTGCTGGAAGTCGGCCAGCCCGCGGCGGCGCTGAAGGAATATGAGACCGCACTCAGGCTGACGCCCAACCGCTACCGCGTTTTCTGGGGCGCCGCACGCGCGGCCGATGCGGTGGGCAACCAAACGCAAGCGGCTGAGTATTTTGGCAAGCTCGTAAACCTCGCCAAGAACGCCGATGTCGAGCGGCAGGAAGTGCGGGAGGCCAAGGCGTTCCTGACGCGGCAACAATAGGCAGATGAGAATGATCCGTACGATTGCGGTGTCTGCTATCCTCGGCGCGTTGGTCGCTGGCGTTGCCGCTTACACAATCAGTCCCTCGCTGTTGCAGACCGCGATGGGGTTGCGGTCCGGCGGACCGGAGCAAACTGCAGACGCCAAACCCGCGGTCGAAGAATGGCCGATCTGTACCATGACGGTCGCGATGCCGGATGCCGACTGGGCTAAGCTCGACCCCGAGTTCGCCGCCGGCAAAAAAGCCTTGGTCGCCGAGGACTGGCATGGTGCGATTGCGATGCTGCAATCCGCCGCGTTACGCGATCCGCGCAACGCCGACATCCAGAACTACATTGGCTATGCCTATCGGCGGTTGCGCCAGATGGGGCCGGCGATCGGACATTACCAGCAGGCGCTGATTTTCAATCCGCGCCATCGCAGTGCCCACGAGCATCTCGGCGAAGTCCACCTGGCGCTTGGCGATCCGGTCACGGCCGAGCAGCACCTCGCGCATTTGGAAAACATCTGCCTGATCGGCTGCGAGGAGTACGACGACCTCAAGCGGGCGATCGCGGGGTATAAGAGGTTGGTGGCTCGCTGAAGGCGCCGGTCGCAACCATTTATGGCCGTTGCGTACCCCACATGCTGCCATGTTAGGTAACGATTGACCGCTTGTGGTGCCTCTTAGACACTAGCTCTAGACGGCCAGCCGCTGCGCAAACAGCCGCTGTGCATTGCCGCCGAAGATCTTGCCCTTGTCGGCCGCCGGCAAATCCAGCGCCTCGATGTAGGACGGATCGGAGATGATGTACGGATAATCCGTGCCGAACATGAAGCGGTCGATGCCGATCTCGCCGACCGCCATCTCGATGAACGATTTCGAGAACGCGCAGGTGTCGTAATAGAGGTTCTTGCGCGCGAACACGCTCGGCGGCTGCGTGATGTGCTCGCGGCATTCGTGGAACAGCTGGAAGCCGTGGTCGAGCCGCTCCAGGAGCCCGATGAATGCCGACCCGGTATGCGCGACGATGAACGCGAGCTTCGGGTGGCGCTCGAACACGCCGCCATAAATCATGCGGGTGACGCAGAGCGTGGTGTCGAACGGAAAGCCGACGCGGATCGGCAGCGCGTAGCCGGGCAGGTGCTCCGCGAAGGTCGGCAGCATCGGATGCTCGGAGACCGGCAGGCCGAGCTCGGCGATGCGCGCCCACACCGGCTCCAGGCGAAGGTCGTCGAGCGCGACGCCGTCGAAATTCGAGCCGACGCCGATGCCGACCACGCCGGGCGCATCCTTGATCCGCTCGAGCTCGACCAGCGAGGCCTCGACGTCCGGCAAGGGCAGGGTGGCGAAGCCGCGCACCCGGTCGGGGTTGCGCTTCGTGCGCGCGGCGATGGAATCGTTGAGCCGCCGCGCGAGATCGATGCGCGTCTTGGGCTCGAACACATAGACGCTCGGCGTGTTCATCGACAGGATCGAGATGTCGATGCCCTTCCTATCCATCTCGCGGATCAGATGGTCGGGATCGAACATCTCCGGGCGGAACGGCAGCCAGGTCTTGCCGTCCTTGAGCAGGTAGCTGAAGCGGTCCGGATTGGTCTTGATCGTCACGCCGGGGAGCGAACGCAGCGCGTCGAAGAAAATCTCCTCGATCTGGTGGGAGTGGACGTCGATTTTCATGATGCGGCTACTTTATACGGTTAACGGAGCGCTGTTCATTGCGCCGAGGGCGGTGGCGGGTGAAGAGAGCGGGCGAAGCGCGAGTCGGTAGCATTTTTTCGCCATGATTGCGCGTCCGACTTGGTGGTGCAACGCTACGAAGCCAAGGCGCTGATTCGATGGACGCGTACGGGGAAAGACAGAATGGCCGCATGGAAGAGACCGACGAGGCGTGCTCTCGCGATGCAGGCCGTTCTGGTGGCCGCCTCCGCGATGGCGATAACGGCGAACGCCGAGATCGCGTCGCCGCAGACCTTCGTCGACGGCATCTACAAGCATTATCTCGGAAAGGATTCGAAGGGCCTCGCGCTCTCCAGTGACGCGGTCATCCGCGGCTATTTTGCGCCGTCGCTGGCGGACGCCATGGTCAAGGATTTCGCCGCCGCGCATAAGGCCGGCGAGGTTCCGATGCTCAACGGCGACCCGTTCATCGACGCTCAGGATTGGGAAATCGAAAATCTCAAGACCACCGTGAAATCAACCGGCGCCAACACCGCCGTCGCGACGGCGGCGTTCGTCATGTTCATGAAGCCGCGCACGGTGACGCTCGATCTCGTCAACACGCCGGCCGGCTGGCGGATCGCGGATATCCGCTGGCCGCGGGGTTCGCTGCGCGCGCTCTACAAGCTGAAATAACAACGCCTCTGTTTGTCGCGAAAGCGCTCATGCGGCTTTGCGGGACTCCCGCCACAGCAGGAACAGCCCGGAGCCGGCGACAATCGCGCCGCCGATCAGCAGGCTGACGGTCGGCACGTCGCCCCAGATCGCGAAGCCGAGCATCATCGCCCAGATCAGCGAGAAATACTGGAACGGCGCCACCGCGGACGTGGGCGCAAGATGGATCGCGCGCGTCCACCAATATTGCGCGATGCCGTTGCCGACTCCGTTCAACACCAGCCAGCCGGCGTCGGTCCAGGTCGGCACCACGAAGGCGAACGGCAGCGCCAGCGAAAACGCCGCCGACATGACCAGCATCTGGTAGAGCGTGAGCGTCTCGGTGGATTCAGTCGATGTCAGGCCGCGCACCCCGGCGGTCAGCGTCCCGTACATCACGGCGTTGGCCAGCGCGAACATCGCGCCGATGGTGAACGTCTCGGTGCCCGGGCTGGTCACGATCAGCACGCCCAGAAAGCCCACGATGATCGCCGACCAGCGCGCGACCCCGACCACCTCCTTCAGGAAGATGATGGAGGCGAGCGTCGCGAAGATCGGGGCCGAGAAATTGATCGCGACCGCGCTCGCGAGCGGCATCAGGAAAATGCGATCATCAGGAAGGTCTGCGAGGTCGATTGCGACGCGCCCCGCAGCAGGTGGCCCTTCAGGCGCTTGGTGTGGAACACCGCAAGCCCGGTGCGCGGCAAGATGATGATGGCCAATCCGATCAGCGGGATGAACACGCGCGAGAACAGCACCTCGCCGATCGGGTAGGTCTCGATCAGCCATTTCGACAGCGCGCTGGTGCAGGTGAACACGAAGGTCGCGCCGAGCATCAGCCCGATCGCGAGCGTCACATGCTCGCGCCGCATCGGACGCGCTGGTTCGGTCGGCGGCGCTGTGCCGTTGGCGCTCGGACTGACGCTCAAGGAAGGGATTCTCCGGAAGGCGGGCGTCAGCAGTAGAGGGCGCGGCGGCCGCGGGGCAAGCGCCAAATCCGCATACCCCGTGGCGGGGTGGGGCATGGCGGCTGCGATGGTTGTTGCCGGATGCGTTCCGGCCACCCATCTTCCTTGTGATCATCGCGAATGTGGAGAGAGACATGTCGACGCCATCGGACGCGACGCGCTGGCCCGAATTGCCCTATGCGGCGTGGAAGGACACCTGCCAGACGCTGCAGCTATGGACGCAGATCGTCGGCAAGATCCGGCTCGCCCGCACGCCCTGGCTCAATCACTCCTGGCACGTGACGCTCTATGTCACCGCGCGCGGGCTCACGACGTCGCCGATCCCCGATGGGGCGCGCACCTTCCAGATCGATTTCGATTTCATCGACCATGTGCTGTGGCTGCGCACCAGCGACGGTCACTTCCGGCAGGTCGTGCTCAAGCCGGTCACGGTCGCGGAATTTTATGGCGAGGTGCTGCACGCGCTCTCGGAGCTCGGCATCGCCATCCGCATCAACGGCAAGCCCAGCGAAATCCCCGATGCGATTCCGTTCGCCGAGGATCGCGTGCATCATTCCTACGATCGCGACTACGCAAACCGCTTCTGGCGCGTGCTCAGCGCATCGAACGAAGTGTTCGCGCAGTTCCGCACCGGCTTCCTCGGCAAGGCGAGCCCGGTGCATTTCTTCTGGGGCAGTTTTGATCTCGCGGTGACGCGGTTCTCCGGACGCAGCGCGCCGCGCCATCCCGGCGGCGTGCCGAACCTGCCCGACGACGTCGCGCAGGAAGCCTACTCGCACGAGGTCTCGAGCGCGGGTTTCTGGCCGGGCGGCGGCGCGATCGACTATCCGGCCTATTATTCCTACGCCTATCCGGCGCCCGAGGGTTTCGCCGCGGCGCGTGTGCGTCCGGCGCAGGCGTTGTTCTCCAAGGAGCTCGGCGAATTCATCCTGCCTTATGATGCGGTGCGCACGGCGGCCGACCCGCGCGCCGCCTTGATGGAATTCCTGCAGAGCACCTACGACGCCGCGGCCGATCTCGGCAAATGGGACCGCAAGGCGCTCGAATGCGCGATCGGCGAGGCGAGGGTGGTGCGGCCGGTGTAGTTCTTACGTCAGTAACAACATCAGCATCGGCGGCTTGCCGCCTTCGATGTATCGCTGGTTGACGGCGGCGGTGGCCGTCATCAGCGCCAGTGCTTGTTCGGGCATGCGGTCGCCGAAGCTTTCCGCATCGCGCACCTCGATGCACAAGGTTTCGCCCGCCGCCAGGGTGAAGCGCGACATCCCGTCACCCTCATCGAGATAAGTGAGGCAATCGATCCAGGCGTCCATGTTGCGGCCGTAGAAGTCCGGGAATCCGAACGCCTCGCGGCACGCGGCGTGGAATGTCTCCCAATCGACGATGGTCGTGGTGTCGAGGGTCGCGCTGGCCATGGTGCCTCTTTGGAGCGGGTCGAGATCGGTGATTGTAGCGGCCGCCGATGCAATGGACATCCCGGCCGGCGGCGCTACATTCGGCGCAACAGGGAGAGGCGAATGATTGTTCGTACCATCATGGCGGCATTGATCGCCGCCTCCGCCGCGAATGCCGCGTCGGCGCAGGAAGGCGCCAAGGGTTATCCCGACAAGCCGGTCCGCTTGATCGTCGGTTTCGCTGCCGGTGGCATCGCCGATCTCGGCGCGCGGCTTTTAGGCGATCACATCACGCGCGAGACCGGGCAGCCGGTCGTGGTCGAGAACCGCTCCGCCGCCGCCGGCACGGTCGCCGCGCAGGCGGTCGCGAAGGCGCAGCCGGATGGTTACACGCTCGGCGTCGTGCTCTCCGGGCAGCTTGTGATCAATCCGTTCGTGCAGAAGGCGTTTCCGCTCGACGCGCTCAAGGATCTGCTGCCGGTGGCGGCGATCGGCGAGGCGCCGCAGATGATCGCCATCAACACCGGCGTTCCGGCGAAGACCCTGAAGGAGTTTGTCGCGCTCGCCAAGGCCAAGCCCAACACCATGAGCTACGCGTCGGCGGGCTTCGGCTCGCTGCCGCATCTGTCGGCGGCCGAATTTTTGCGCCAGGCCGGCGTCAGCCTCGTGCACGTGCCGTACAAGGGCAACCAGCCGGCGACGACCGACCTGCTCGCGGGCCAGGTGCAGCTCCTGTCGAGCTCGATCGGCGGGCTGCGCGCCGGAATCGACGCCGGCAAGATCAGGCTGCTGCTGGTCGCGACCAAGAACCGGTTGCCGTATATCCCGGACGTGCCGACCTCGGCCGAAGCGGGTGTCCCCGACTACCTGATGACGGTGTGGATCGGCGTGGTCGCGCCGCCCGGCACGCCGCAGCCGATCGTCGACCGCGTGCACGGCTTCGTGCAGGCCATGCTCAAGGACGAAGCCATGGTGAAGCGCATGGCTGGCGCCGCGATCGACGTGATGCCGATGAGCCAGCGCGACTTTACTGCGTTTGTGAAGGACGAATACGGCCGCTGGGAGAAGATCGTGAAGGCGGCCGGCGTCGAGCCGCAATAGCGCGCGAACGCCGGCCGTCCCGTGCGGCCGTGGCTCAGAAGCCGTCCATTTTGCTGTAAGCGATGACGCGTTTGTGGCGCAGCTTGCCTTTGACGTAGTTCTTCAGCCATTCGCCTTTCTCGGACAGGAACAGACTGTCGTCGTCGGCGCGATCGTTGTCGTTCAGCGTCACCTCCTGCACCGACCGGAAGTAATAGTGGAAGAACAGCCGGTTGAATTCGGTGAAATAGATGTCGGCGACGCGCTGGTCGCCGCGGATGATGAGCATGTTCTCGTCGTTGGCGGTGGTCGAGGGCCCGCTGAAATTGGCCGATCCGCTGACCACGATCGGGTCATTGCTCAGCGGGTCCATCAGCGAGAACTTGGAGTGGATGTAGCTGACGTGCTGGTTGAGCTGGAGCTTCCTGGTGTTGGTCTCTTTCGTCCATTGATAGAGCGAGTCGCGCAGGAATGAGCCCCAAGCCTTGTAGACGTTGTTCTTCGCGTTGATCGCGATGAACGGCTGCTTGCTCTTCTTGTTCGGCTTGTCCTGCTTCTCGAGCAAGAAGAACGCAAGATGATCCTTTGCGGTGTTGTCCTTCAGCAGCGCCTTGAACTCCTTGTTGACGCCGAATGCGAGCGTGATGCAGGACAGGTCGTCCGCCTTGTCGGTCATCTCCGCATACATCTTGAGGACCTTGTCGCCGGATCGCGGGCTGAACACCACGGTCGTGCCTTTCGGGAGTTTCTCCCACTTGTCGGGGACCTTGGTCAGGGCGACCACCTGTTTCCTGAACGCGTTGTTCTTCTTCAACGCTGTGCTGCGATCATCTTTCTTCTTGGGGCCCGGATCCCCGCTAAGCAATTCCCAGTACGCCTCGAACGCCTTCGCCACGTCCTTGTCGCGCACCCAGTGGCCGACATTGGTCTGGCCGAAGATTCCGCCTTCGGAAATGTTGGTCGATCCGGTCCACACTTCCACGGGGTTTTTTCCGCGTTTCAGCACCATGAACTTGTTGTGTTGGATATTGTTGGGCTTGGCTTCGCGCCGGATGATGTGCTTGGCCGGGATGCCGACCTTCTTGATCATCGCCAGATTTTCTTCGCGCGGGAAGCTTGGCACCAATTTGCCAGTCTTGTCTTTGCGCCCGTTGACCTTGGCGTCGATGATGACGCGGACATTCACCTTGCGCTTGATCGCCGCTTTCAGCGCCTCAACCGCCGGCTTGTAGCGGAATTCATAGAAGCAGCAGAGCAGCGTGTCGCCCTTCTTGGCGTTCGCGATGAACTTCAGGAGCGCGTCGTCGAGCTTGCGGCTGAGCCATTCGAGGGCTTCTTCGCGCTTGGCGGGTGGGAGTTGGTCCGGCTTCTTGTTGTCGAACTTGCGGACATAGGCCTGGCTGCTGGCGACGCCGCGGTTGAAGAATATGTCGTGCTTGTTGTTCGAGAACAGCGGTTCGGTCTCGATCTTGATCGGGATCGGCTTGGCGCTGCGGTCGATATTCTTGGGCGTGCCCTTCAGCGGATGAAAAATGTATTCGTATTTGTAGCCATCCTTGGCGGTGAAGTCGTCCCAGATGAAACTCTGGACCGGATGGTCGAACGTGCTCACCGTGGTCTTGCGGTCGGGCTTTGGAATGACGCTGCGAAAGACCTTGTAGCCCAGCATGTAGTATTTTTGGTTCTCTTTCGGGTCATGGCGCTCGACGGCAAATCCGAGCAGGCCCTTGGTGTTGGCGCCGGCGCCGTTGATCGCGAACGAGACCGTGTTCACGCCGGTGATCGCGAAGATCTGATAACCGCCGACCTTGGCTGATTTGAATCGCATGGTTGCACCCTTGCGCGCGTTGGGGCAGCACAGGTCATGCCGCGACACCACGTGTGCCGTGTTGCGGGCCGGCTGGCGCCGCAACATTAGATGCAATTTGGCAATTACGCAACCGACGCTTGTGCCGAGACCCGCAATCGCGGCCGTGAAGGATGCGGGCGTCGAGCCGCAATAGGCGCCCGCGCGGCTTCTATTGACTATGGCGTGAACCACTCAGGTCCGAGTCGCTGCGCCGTTACCGTCTTGGAAATGCATTGTGCGGTCGGCTAGTCTGACAACCTCGGGTCGTGGCTGGGGAGGTTCATGACACGGCGGCTGGTGATGTTTGCGGTGGCCTTGGCGCTTTGGAATGTCGCCGATGCCGGAGCGCAGTCGTCGGGGCAGAAGGCGGCGCCGCCGGTGGAGGAGCCGACGCTTCTGGTCTACCTGGCGAAAGGCGAGGCCAATGCCTGCGGCGAAGGCTGCAGTGAATGGATCGCCGTCGAAGGCCGGTTCGATCCCGCTGCGGCCGGGCGGGTGCAGGCCTTCCTGAGACGCCATGGTGCGCGCAAGCTCCCGGTCTACTTCCAGTCACCGGGCGGCAGCGCGACGGCCGCGATGGCGATCGGCCGCTTGCTGCGAGAGCGCGGGCTGACGGTCGGGGTCGGCAAGACCGTTCCGAGCGCCTGCGCGTCCGCCGCCGACCCGTCCGCCGCCTGCCGCGCCGCGAAGCGTTCGACCCAGCCGGTGACCGCCGCGTGGCGGCCCGACGCCGGCTGCAATTCGGCCTGCGTCTATGCGCTGCTCGGCGGCAAGGTCCGGCATGTGCCGCCGTCGGCGCGCCTCGGGGTTCATTCCGGCAAGATCACGTTTTACCGCAAGAGCGCGGACGGCCGCGTGCAGCAGCTCACGGCCAAGGACGTGCCGTCATTGCACAAGACCAGGATGGCGGAGGCTGACGGCCAGTTGCAGCGCTACATCCGCGACATGGGGATCGACGGCAAGTTGTTCGAGACGGCCGCGAAGATACCGCATGAGGACATCTACTATCTGAGCCGTGACGAAATCGCCGCCTACGGCATCGACCGGCGTCCCTATTCGGAAACGCCCTGGTTCGTCGCCCAGATGGCCAACAAGACCATGTATGTCAGCAAGTGGATCGTCGAAGCGAGGGGCCCCGACCGCAAGGACTATCGCGTCAGCATCGTGCTGATGTCGTGCTTGCAGCCGCAGCGCGCCACGATCCTCTATATGCGCGCCCTGGCGAGCGACGAGGTCGGGCGGCCCGTGACGGCGACGTTTTCGATCGGCAAACACCGGGCGAAATTTGCGTTCAAGGGGGACGGCAAAAAGCAGAACGCCATCGACACCGGCGCGTTGTTTTTATCGAGCCTCGCCACCGTGCCGTTCGATGAGATCGAGGCGGCGGCGGCGCACGGCGCGATCGGCATCGTCGAGACCCATGCGCTCGCCGCCACGGATGGCAACGGGCCGCGCGCCATCGAGCTCCAGACCGACGGGCTCGCCGAGGGCATCAAGACGTTGCGCGACAAGTGCGTGCAGCCGGCACAGCCGGTTTCCAACTGGGCCGACGGGATGCGCACCCCCTGGGCGGCGCCGAGAAAAAGGCGCCCTTGTCGTTTCCCGCGACTCCCTATGGCGCGTTCCCCGCGCCTGAGCTGGGGCTGGAGAAAAAGAAGAAATAGGGCGCGCGGGCTACTTCGCCCGCAGCGCCTCGGCGGTGCGCCGCACGATCTCGGGCGGCGTCGCCGCGATCTTCTTCGCGAGATCCTCCAGATATTCGCCCGGCGCCGGATCGAACTCCGATTGCGACTTCTTGATCTCGGTCAGGAAGTCCGGGTCGCGCGTGGTGGCCTGGAATGCGTCGCGCAGCGCCTTCAGCCGGTCCGCCGGAATGCCGGGCGCGCCGATCAGCGAGCGGCTCACCTCCGCCGCGCTGGTATAGAAGGCGAGGGCGGCCTTGGCTTCCGGCGTGGTGCCCATCTCCACCAGCGTCGGCGTGTTCGGCAATTCCTTGCTGCGCTCCATCACCGCTTGGATCAGCACGTTGATCTTCTTGCTTTCGATCCACTCGCGCTTGGTGCGCACCACCGAGTTCCAGGAATTTTCCAGCGCATCGACCTCGCGCCGCTCCATCGCCAGCATGATCTCGGAGGTGCCGCCGAAGCCCGACACGATCCGGAACTTGGTACCGGCGAAGGCATTCAGCAGCCGCGGATAGCCCTCGGTCGGCGAGGTCGGCCCGGTGCCGCCGGCGATGGTCTCGTATTTTCGGACGTCCTCGATATTCTTGGCCTGCGCCTCGTGCCAGCTGATCATCGTCTCCAGCACGCCGGTCATGCGGCCGATATAAGTGAATTCGACCGCGTTGTATTTCACGCCCGGCGTTCCGAGCGGCGCCTCGAGCATCACGGTCTGCGTCACGACGCCGAGCGCGGTGCCGTCCTTGGGCGCGACGTTGTAGAGAAAGTTCGCGGCGCGCAGACTTCCGGCGCCCGGCATGTTCTGCACGACCACGGTCGGATGGCCCGGGATGTATTTGCCCAGATAGCGTGCGAACACGCGCGGATAGAAATCGTAGCTGCCGCCCGGCGAGTAGCCGACCGAGATGGTGACGGTCTTGCCGGTGTAGAACTCCGCGACCGTCTGCGCGCGGGCGGGGAGCGTTGCGGCGAGCGCCGCAGCCGACACAAAAATCGCTGCGGCGAGGTGCGTCCGCGAGCGGCGTCGAAGGGTGAGCATGAGCCTGTCGTCCTTGTTGACCGGCTTGACGATATCGCGATGCCGATACCGCCGCCGATGGGTGACAATGTCTCAGGCGTGACCACCCGCGAACGCGCCGGCCCGGGCCATTGCGGCGCATTCGATGGCGTCACGTTATTGGACTTGACCGCGGCGGGCAACGTTCGGAGCCCTGCGGCTCATGCATGCCCGGAATTTCGCGCAGGCGCCTATTTCTTGCCGCCGAGCGCCTTCACCAGCTCGTAGGCGGCGAGCGCCAGGGCATGGTCGGGATTGGCCGCGCAGTAACGGTCGATCCAGGCGAGGAACGCGTCCTGGTCGACCTTCTCGTCGATGCCGCTTCCTTTGCCCTGATGGACGTAGAAATTGTAGGCGCCGAAGAATCCGAACACCCAGTTGGCCTGCGCGGCGGCGATGGTGGGGGGCGTCTTCTGGCGCTCGGCGGTCCAGACCTCGCATTTCGACGAGCCCCAGCCGCGCAGATAGGTCGTTCCCTGCTGCGCGAGCGCGGCGCTGCTTCCCAGCATGGCGGCAACGACAATGGCGGCATGCAATTTCATGGTCAGCTCCCGGCCGAGGCATATAGCACGAAGCCCGGCCGGCCGTGCTACACTTGCGACAAAATGCAATAGGGAGGTTCTTTCAATGCGCCGCATTTCGCTTGCTGCCGCCGTCCTGCCTCGCTGCCGTCGCTGTGCTGTCCGCGCAGCCGCTGTCCGCGCAGGAATGGCCGACGCGCCCGATCCGCGTGATCATCCCGCTCACCGCCGGCGCCGCGACCGACATCATGGCGCGCGCCGTGTTCGACCAGGTGTCGCAGCAGGTCGGCCAGCCGTTCATCGTCGAGAACCGGCCGGGCGCCGGCAACACCATCGGCATGGCGGCGGTCGCGCACGCCGAGCCCGACGGCTACACGATCCTCGCCAATTCCTCGACCCACACGGTCTCGCCGGCGACGCGCTCCAAGCTGCCGTTCAACGTGCTCACCGATCTGTCCGGCGTGATCCCGCTCGGCAACATGCCGGTCGTGATGGCGGTCAATCCGAAGAAGGGCTACAAGACGCTGTCCGATTTCGTGAACTACGCGCGGAAGAATCCCGGCGCGGTCAACTACGCTTCCGCCGGTGCCGGCAACTCGTCCCACCTCAACGGCGAACGCTTCCGCATCGCGGCCAAGTTCGAAGCCGTGCACGTGCCGCAGCGCGGCGCGCCGGAAGCGCTGACCGAGGTGATCGCAGGCCGGCTCGATTTCTACTTCGCGCCGCTCTTGAATTCGATCACCTTCCTGCGCGAGGGCACGTTGCAGGCGCTGGCGGTGTCAGGCTCGCAGCGCGCGTCGGCGCTGCCGGACGTGCCGACCACGGTCGAGGCCGGCTATCCGAACTCCGAGTACAATTTCTGGGCCGGCGTGTTCGTCAACGCAAAGACGCCGCCGGCGATCCGCAACCGGCTGCATGCCGAGATCGTCAAGGCGCTCAAGACCCCGGTGCTGAGCGATCGGCTCGCCAAGCTCGGCTCCGATCCGTTCCTGATCACGCCCGCGCAGTTCGACGAACTGGTCCGCCAAGAGATCGAGGTCAACACGCAGCTCGTGAAGGCGGCCGGGATCGTCGTGAACTAGCGCGGGGCGGCCGCTGGCAGCAGTTTGAACGAACCCAGGAAGCGGCGGACCGACGGGTTTTCGGAGAGGCGGCCACCATTGCCGGTAACCGTCGCTGAGATCGTCCGCTTGTCCACGATGACGATCCGCATGACCATCGAAAACTCGTCCGACTCGCTGACGATCTCGAGGCCGGGGAAGCCATCCATCGTGATGGCGGCTTCGCGCGTGACCTCGATCCCGATCTGACGGGCCGCCATGCGCTGGGCGGCGGACATCTGCTGGACCGAGATGCCTTCCTTGTGCTCCTGGCGGCTGACGCCGAAATGCATCCGGTCGAAATCGATCTCGGCGTCGATCGACGTCCAGCCGTCGGCGCGGTCTTCCTGGATCTCAGGCTTGCCGGGCATCTCGATCTCGAAGCCGAGACCTTCGGGGCGATAGAGTTGCCAGTTGGCCTCTTGCGCGCGCGCCGCGGTGACGATGGCCGGCGACAAGACGGCCGACGCAGCGAGTGGCATGAACGCACGCCGCGACATGGTGTGGCTTGGCATCGTACCTGCTCCCTTCAGGACATGCCGGGGCATGCCGGCGTGTCCGTGTCCTACCTCTTTGTCGTTGACCGCCGAAGCGCCGTTCGAACATTACGAGTTTGTTGGGGTGGCGGCGGTAGCTCGGGGCGCTAGCGGAACATCGGTGCCACGGACGGCCATGCGATGATAGCCACAGCGACGGCAAAGCCGCCGAGCAGCAGCGCGGCGCCGACCTTGGGACCCGACGGCCCGCCCCATTGGCTGTAGATCAGCGCCGGCAGCACGAAAAAGAGGAACAGAGGCGTGCCCGCCACCGCGATCAGAATCCTGGCCAAGGTCAACGCGTTGTTCGCGCCTGATAGTCCTGCGAAAATTGAAAGGACGGAAATCGCCCAGATCAGCGTTGCTATGAGGCCTGCGATCTGCACCACCGCGCGAAGCTGCGGGTTGGCGCTGTCGTGCTTGGGCGTTGATTGGTCGCTCGGCATGGCGTGCTCGCTCCGTGTATGCGCTAGCGCAGTAGCTGCGCGCCAAGGACGATGACAACGGCGGCAAGTCCGCCGAGCATTAGCACGCCGCCTTGGCGCCCGCCGGTCCGGCGAGCACGCTGAGCAGCAGCGCCGGCCGCACGAAGACCGCGAAGATCGGTGTCACCACGACAAGGGCGAGCAACGTTCCCCAGGCCTCCATTCCGGGACCGCCCGGCGAGCCGAGGAAGGCAAGCAGGATGAAGGCCGCAGCGGCCGCGATCGAGAGGCCCCGGACGAGACCCGGGAGCGCCGAGTTGCCGGCGTCCTTCCGGATGGCTTGTTGCGTGTCGGTCATGGTCGTTCTCCACAGTGGCGGAAGCAATCGCTATTGACCTGTCAGACGGACGCGTTTGATTTTTTTGCCCGGATTTCCAGTTGCTTAACCATCCTGGAGGTAGCGCGGTCACCCCGGACGCAAGGGAGCATTGCCGCCAAGCGGCTTGCGCCGGGGTTCGCTACGGGAGGAAAATAGCCCGCTGCCGACCGAGTGGTTCACCGCGAAACCCAAGGAGGCTTGCTATGTCCACAGCTCATGCTCCGCAAACGGGCCAACACGGCCTAGCGCCCGGCGCGACGCTCGTTCACGCGCTCGCCAAGAACTGGTGGCTCGAGGTATTGCGCGGCGTTGCCGCGATCATCTTCGGCGTCCTGGCGTTGGCCAATCCCGGCATCGCGCTGGTGACGCTGGTGCTGCTCTGGGGTATTTATGCCCTCGTTGACGGCGTGCTGGCGATTGCCGCCGCGGTCATGGGCGGCAATCCGATGCCGCGCTGGTGGTTGGCGATCGTCGGTCTCGCCGGCATCGGCGCCGGCATCATGACGTTCGTCTATCCCGGCATCACCGCGTTCGTGCTGCTGATCTTCATTGCCGTGTGGGCGATCGTGCTCGGCATCTTCCAGATCTACGGCGCGATCAAGCTGCGCAAGGAGATTGAAGGCGAGTGGTTCCTGATCCTCAGCGGCGCGCTGTCGGTCCTGTTCGGCCTCCTGCTGCTGGCTCGGCCGGGCGCCGGCGCGCTCGCGGTGATCTGGATCATCGGCGTCTACGCGATTGCGCTCGGCGTCATCTACGTGGTGTTCGGGCTTAAGCTGCGCAAGCACGCGCCCGCGGCGTAAGGCCGATCCGCGCGAAACGCTGATCCCTCATGGTGAGGAGCGCGGCAGGCCCCGCGTCTCGAACCATGAGGGTCGCGCGGGCCTGCATCCTTCGAGACGCCACGCTCTTGGAGGGCGATCGCAACAAAGCAGGAGACCTCATGCGCATCATCATCACTGCCACTGCCGTCGTTGCGGTGAGTTTGGCAGCTGCAGGGCTGAGCTCTACTCAAACCTGGTCGCAGACAGGCACGTACAATCGATGCGTCGAACTTGCCGCGCGGCAAGGTCTCAAGGCGAAAACCGCCAGCGGCCGGAGGTTCATCAATCGCTGCATGCAACGCGGGACCTATGGCCCGTCGCCAAACTGCCCTGACGATCCACGCGCACGGTCCGCCTATCCGGCATGGATGTGCCCATAGCAAAGGCGCGCGCCTGCCACGAAGGATAAGCGCACCGGCAGCAGATTTCTGTTGATACGCGTGTGCCGGTATCGCGATTGGCTTTGCGCGCTTTTCCCGACGTTTTGCCTTGCGCGTGTCAACACGTTGCCCACCGTCCGCGGTGTACAGCGCTCGCTTTCATTTGACGACCGCTTGCCGGGGACTATCGTCCGGCCGTCCCGTCCGCCGAGGGTGCGCTTCGCGAGGCATCGCAAGGGCAGGGCGGGATGCGGCGTCCCGCGCGTTTGCGCATGCACGCAAATTCCCGGGAGGCTTCGGAACCCCGCGCTCCGCCACGAGGAGTGGACGCGAGGAGATCGCATGATCGTCGAAACCAATTGCTTCGACGTCAGCGCGGGACCGGAGTCCAAAAATCCCGCGGTGGAGCGCCGAGAGGCGAGCATCCTGATCGCAAGGGATGCGAGGCGCCTCGCGCGCGCCGGCGGGCCGGCGTCATCGGTCCGGGAAGGGTGCCTCGCAAGCACCCGAGCGCCTGTCGGCGCTCCGCTCCCTCACTTTGAGTGGTGAGGGAATCTGGCAAACCTCGGAGGACAAATACCTCGCGAGAAGGATGGCGTATGTGCAGCCCGGTTGAGCCTCAAGCGCGTTTACGCGCCTCTTCGACGGGCTATGGCGAAACCCGGGTCGGTGTTTTCCGGCGCGCAGGATTCCCGGATTTCGCTTCGTTCAATCCGGGCGACAAGCTAACAAATAGTGGGGGGAGGCAGCGGGGCCGGTGTCCGCGTGCTAACCGGAGACCGCAGCGTAGGCGAGTGGCATGGCGTACATCTTCATCTCCTACAAGCGCGAGGACGGCGATCGCGTTGCGCGGATTGTGGAAGACCTGCGCGCCGAGGGGCTCGCGGTTTGGTGGGATCGCGACATCGAGCCCGCCCAGCCGTGGGATGAAACGGTCGCGGCGCGTCTGCGCGATGCGAACTGCGTGGTGGCGGTCTGGTCGACGCTCTCGGTCAACGCGCCCTGGGTCAAGGAGGAGGCCGGCGCCGGCAAGCAGCGCGGGATCCTGGTGCCGGCGTTGATCCACGATGTCGAGCCGCCGCTGGGCTTCGGTCTCATCCAGGCGGCTGATCTCAGGTTCTGGAAGGGCGACCGCGCCGACCCGAAGTGGGCCGTGTTTGTCGCCACCATCCGCAAGGCGCTGCGCGGCGAGCCGCTCGCCATGCTGCAGGCGCCGATCGGCCGGCGCCGCAGCGGTCTTCCGTTCATCGCGGCGCTGGTGCTGGTGGCGCTGCTTGCCGCCGGCGCGCTCGGCGTGGCGCTCTATCGGACGACGTCCGCGGTCACCGCCGCGGAGCAGGCATCCTGGGAGGCGGCGGTGAAGGCGAGAACGCGCGCGCTCTACGGCGCTTACTTAAAGGCCTATCCCGACGGACGTTTCGCCGCCGAGGCGAAAGCCGCGGTGGCCGCCTGCCGCACCGTCGAGGACGTGCGCTTTGAGCCGTTCGAGCAGAAGAGCTCGGTCATGGGCGTCACGCGCGCCGGCAGCTTCGGCTCGCGCGAGGACGCGATCCTCAGCGCGCGCGACCAGGGCCGCGCACGCGGTGACGAGCGCTGCACCGCCATCGCCAAGGCCGAAGGCCTTACCGACATGCGGGCGCGCATCGAGCCGACGTCCGGCAATCCGCTGTGCACGCCCATGGGTGCGGCCGCGACGACGTGCAGCCTGCAATTCTGGGTCACCTGCACGGCGCAGAAGGCGATCAAGAGCGAGCGGGAGGTTTGCGGGTAAAGACGGTGTTCGGCGCGTGGCCGGCCTCGCGGCAAGCAGCGCGAATACATAGGTGAGAGAACTGCGCGGTGCTTTATAAGTGCTCCAAAATGACCTAAGACGCCCTGAACGCAACACCGAACGAGTTCTGCCCATGAACGCCCCCGCCCAGATCGTCCCGCCTTATAAGCACACGCCGCTGTTCCCGCTGGGGAAGGACAAGACCCCGTATCGCCAGCTCTCGGCCGCAGGCGTCCGGGTCGAGAAGATCATGGGCCGCGACATGCTGGTGGTCGAGCGCGAGGCGATCCGCGCGCTCTCGGAAGCAGCTTTCACCGACATCAACCACCTGTTGCGCCCGGGCCACCTCAAGCAGCTCCGCGCCATCCTCGACGACAAGGAGGCGAGCGAGAACGACAAGTTCGTCGCCTACGACTTCCTCAAGAACGCCAACATCGCGGCCGGCGGCGTGCTGCCGATGTGCCAGGACACCGGCACCGCGATCATCATGGGCAAGAGGGGCTCGCACGTGTTCACGGCGGGCGACGACGAAGCCGCGCTCGCCGAGGGCTCGCGCGACGCCTATTTCAAGCGCAACCTGCGCTATTCGCAGCTCGCACCGATCACGATGTTCGAGGAGAAGAACACCGCATCGAACATGCCGGCGCAGGTCGAGATCTACGCCGACAACGACCATGCCGACGAATACAAGTTCCTGTTCATGGCGAAGGGCGGCGGCTCCGCCAACAAGTCGTTCCTTTATCAGGCGACGCCGTCGATCCTCACCCACGACCGCATGATCGCGTTCCTGAAGGAGAAGATCCTGACACTCGGCACCGCCGCGTGCCCGCCGTACCACCTCGCGATCGTTATCGGCGGCACCTCGGCCGAGATGACCATGAAGACGGTGAAGCTTGCGTCCGCGCGCTATTACGACGCCCTGCCCACCAAAGGCTCGCTGGACGGCCATGCCTTCCGCGACCTCGAGATGGAGAAGGAGGTTCACAAGCTCACGCAGTCGCTCGGCGTCGGCGCGCAGTTCGGCGGCAAATATTTCTGTCACGACGTGCGCGTGATCCGGCTGCCGCGCCACGGCGCCTCGCTGCCGATCGGGCTCGGCGTGTCGTGCTCGGCCGACCGGCAGGCGCTCGGCAAGATCACCAAGGACGGTGTCTATCTGGAGCAGCTCGAAGCCAACCCGGCGCAGTATCTCCCCGACATCGACCCGGAGAAGCTCCACGGCGACGTCGTGAAGATCGACCTCACGCGGCCGATGAAGGAGATCCTGGCGACGCTGTCGAAATATCCGGTGAAGACGCGGCTGTCGCTCACCGGGCCGATGATCGTCGCGCGCGACCTCGCGCATGCCAAGCTGCGCGAGCGGTTGGAGCACGGGCAGGGGCTGCCCGACTATTTCAAGAACCATCCGGTCTACTACGCCGGCCCGGCGAAGACGCCGGAGGGCTACGCGTCGGGCTCGTTCGGACCGACCACCGCGGGCCGGATGGATTCCTTCGTCGCCGATTTCCAGGCGGCGGGCGGCTCGATGGTGATGCTGGCCAAGGGCAACCGCTCGCCGGCGGTGCGCGAAGCCTGCCAGAAACACGGCGGCTTCTATCTCGCCTCGATCGGCGGCGCGGCCGCGAACCTCGCCGAGCACTGCATCAAGAAGGTCGAGACGCTGGAATATCCCGAGCTCGGCATGGAGGCGATCTGGCGGATCGAGGTCGAGAATTTCCCGGCCTTCATCGTGGTCGACGACAAGGGCAATGACTTCTTCAAGGAACTGAATTTGGGGTGACGTGTCGTATGATCGTTCAATGGGCTTTTAAGTGGAGTGCTCCGTTTCGAAAATACGTCCTCTGTCTGGCAACGGTCCTTTGCGCTTGCACGTTTTGTGTCTCCGCGCATGCCGACGCTGTTTCCGACTTCTACACGGGTCGCACCATCAGAATCATGGTCGGGTTCGGGCCCGGCGGCGGATATGACGTCTATGCTCGCACGCTGGCGCGGCATTTCGGCGCCCATGTGCCTGGACGTCCCAATGTCGTGGTCCAGAACGTGCCGGGCGCAGCCGGCTTGAGCCTCGCCAACTCGCTTTACAATGTCTTGCCAAAAGACGGCACCGTCTTCGGCACCTTCAACCGAACGATTCCACTGGAGCCGTTGCTTGAAGGCGCGAAAGCCCAATTCGATCCCCTGAAGTTCAGTTGGCTTGGCAGTCCGTCGAATGAAATCTCGGCCTGTGTTGGCTGGCATTCGGCGCGGGCGAAATCGATCGAGGATTTGCGCACGATCGAAATGCTGATGGCGACCACCGGCCCCGCGGCCGATGCAACGATGTATCCGAAACTTTTCAGGGATGTGCTCGGGCTGCAATTCAAGGGCGTCGGTGGCTATCAAGGAGCGGCCGATTCAATTCTGGCGATGGAACGGGGCGAGGTCGAAGGCTTCTGTCCCTGGGGCTGGGCCTCGATCCAATCGACGCGTCCCGATTGGCTTCGCGACCGCAAGATCAACGTGCTCATGCAGCTCGGCTTGCGTAAGCATCCGGCGCATCCGGACGTGCCGCTGGTCCTCGATCTGGCGAAGACGAAGGCAGACCGGCAGGCACTCGAATTGATGATGTCGCCTGTTCTTTTTGCCCGGCCGTTTGCAGCGCCGCCGGACGTGCCGGCCGACCGGCTGCAGGCGCTGCGCGCGGCGTTCAAGAAGACCATCGAGGATCCGGCATTCATTGCCGATGCCGCCAAGGCGGGGCTCGATATCGAATATGTCAGCGACAGGGAAGTTGTCGCGGTGCTTGAGCGGCTCTACGCAACGCCAAGGGACGTCGTGGATCGCGTCAAGGCTGCCGTGAAGTAGTCATGCGCACCGCTTGCGCGGCGCCGCGTTTGTCATGGGCCGGCTTACTTCTGCATCGCGACCAGCCGCTTCTTGATCTCCACCGGAATCGCGTAGGCCGCCCGGATATGGGCGTCCATCTGTGCGCCGGTGCGGCTGTCGTCGCATTCGACGCCCTGCTTCTTGCAATCGGCGAGGAATTGGGGGTCCTTGAAGGTTGCCGCAAACGCCGCGCGCAGCGCGGCGACGCGATCGGCCGGCACGCCCGGCGGGGCGGCATAAGGGCGGCCAAAACCCAGCGGCGCGGAGGCCGCGGTGAGCAGGAGCTTGTCGTCGGCGTTCTCGACCAGATCCAACGCGAACGGCACGTCCTTGAGCTCGGGATGCGGGGCTGCGCCATACTGGAAGATGATGCTGATGATCTTCTGCGGATACCAGGTCGGGCGCTGCACCTTCAGGCTCGACCAGAACGGCGAGGTCATCGCGTTGGTCTCGCCCTGTTCCATCGACAGCAGCAGCTCGAGCTGCCCGGGATAGCCGCCGATCAGCTTGGTCTTCGTGTGGAGGATCTGGTTGAACAGCCGGCCGTAGAGGGCCGGCGTGGAAGCGGTGCCGGTCGTTCCGGCGATCGTCTCATGCATCTGCGCGTCGCGCAGCGTCCGCACCTTGGAAGTCCGATAGACGATATAGAGTCCGACCTCGGTCGCGGGCGTGCCGAGCCAGTTCATCTTCATCGGATCGAAACGCGCGGCGGCGTTCTCCAGCAGCGGCTCGAACGGCACGGTGTTCTGGATCATGCCGAACACGGTGCCGTCCGGCGGGGCGACCGAATAGAGGTGGTTCGCCGCCGCAATGCCGCCGGCGCCCGGCATGTTCTGGACGATGATCGAAGGGTTGCCCGGCATGTGGCGGGGGAGGTGGCGGCCGACCGCGCGCGCATAGGTGTCGTAGCCGGTGCCCGCGGTGGTGGAGACGATCATCCGCAGGTCCTTGCCCTTGTAGAAATCGGCAACGGCATCTGCGTGCGATGGTGTGGCGGGAGTAGCGGCGAGTGTCGCGACGATCAGCGAGGCGCGGCCGATGCGTCCGGGGTGCGGCATGGCGCTCACTTTTCCCCGCGCCTACTGCATCGGTGGTGGTGGGGCTTGCTTCGGTTGTGGCTGCGGCCCTGGGCCCTGCGAGCGCAGCGGCCGCCCGCTCATACCCTTACCGAAGGCGCCGACCGTGATTGCGCTCGCGAGATATTGCGCGAGGCAATTGTAGCCGGCTTCGGTGCGCTCGAACTCGTCCGGACCGAACCCGCCGCTGTTTTCCTGCGCGGCGGCGATAAATTGCATCGCCTCGTAGCGGCGGATGATCATCACGTGCTCTTTCGCGGCGATCTCGCGCAGCAGCTCGCGCATGCGGTAGTAGTTCTCGTCCTGCGCCAGGCGGTCGACATATTGCAGGCCGGCGAGCACGACGTCGACATTGTGCTCCTTGAGCCACGCGATGGTCGACTGCACGCTCTCCGCGAACTCGTCGAGCGGCACGAAGGCGAGCGCGTCGTTGGTGCCGACCTGCCAGATCACGAGATCGGGGCTGCTGATCGCTACTTCGTTCTTGATCCGCTGCGAGGCGTTGGTGGCAAGCTCGCCGGAGACGCCGCGATTGATGATCACGACGTCGTTGACCTTCATCACCTGCTTGAGGATGCTCTCGATCTGGCGCGTGTAGCCGCCCTGACGGCGTCCCGATGTTCCGCCGATCGCGAGGATGCGGATCGTTTGCCGCTTCTGGAGCGCAGTGGCGACGTTCGGCAACGGCGACTCGGTGACGATGTCGGCCGATCCGTTGTAGCACTCCTTCGAAAATGGCGCAGGCACCGGCGCTGCGGTGGGCGGCGCCGTTGCTTCGCCGAGTGCGGTGCCGACGATCAGCGTTGCGGTCAGGAGACCGGCAACGGCTTTACCGACGGCTTTGATCTGACTTGCTCGCGCCATTCCGGAAGCCATGCGGACAAGGCCATGATTGCGATGCCCAGTATTACCACAACCGTGTCCACCACGATATCGCCACGGTAGACAAAGCGCGTGATCTGCCCGGCAAGGCTAAGGAGCGAGCCCACGCAAAATACAATCAACGAGTTGCGCCCTAGCATTGCGTTAAAGTCGACGAAGCCCGATGCCCAACGCTTAATGAAGGGATAAGTCGCTGAAAACAAAGCAATCAGGGCCAGAAACTGGATCAGCCGCATGGGTGTCACATAGGTCTTGTCGGCGATGAACAGCAGGACCGGCTTCGGCATCAGTGTTGGATCCGGCCACATCCGGTTCCACACGAAATACGCGCTCGCGGCGACGATCGGCAGCGACAGCCAGCGGATCGGAACGATGTGGCGGCGCACAAATCCGCTGACGCCGTCCTCGCGGGCCATGACGAAGCCGAGCACGAACACGAGCTGCCAGGCGAGCGGGTTGAAGAACCATTGTCCGTCCACCGGCCAGGTCGGGACCGGAAGCGGCACGATCAGCGTGGCGATGTACAAGGCGAAGGAGAGCGGCAACAGCCAGTTCGGCGCGTAGCGGTCGATGATGGCGAAGACCGGCGCCACCGCCATGAGCACCACATAGAGCGGCAGGATGTCGAAATAGCCGAGGTGGTGGGTGAGGGTGGCGAGCCCGATATGGGTGAGGATCGGGTCGTAGAACACGGCTGCAGCGTTGTGCCATTCGAGCAGCAGCGGATTGTCGAGCAGCGTCGCGCTCGCCGCGAGCATGGCAATGGCGACCGCGGTGATCATGATCTGCGCGGCGTAGAGTTCCACCGCCCGTCCGCCGAGCCGGAGCACCAGGTATCCGACCGGCTGCGGAGGCCTTGCGGGGGAACCGACGATGTAGCGCAGCGACCAGCCGGCCAGGAACACGAACAGGTCGGCGGAATCCGACAGCGAATAATTCGCGTGCGTGAAGCGCGCGTAGTACATGCCCGGAACATGATTGAGGAAGATCATGATGAGCGCGATCCCACGCCAGAAATCGACGGCATTGGCTTCGCGGCGCATTCCGTTCACTCCGGGCCAGCAACCCTGGATTCTGTGCGCCCTCCGATCCCGGGCGCGTCTGACCGGCGTATTCAGCTACGGCGGACACCGCGGCCGGGTCAAGACTTTCCCGTGCGTGACGCCACGGATGACGGGCGGGAGCGGCTTGGTCTATGCTTGCGTCCACTGGCCGATAACAGGCAAGCATTGGTGATGAAATGGCATTGATCAAGGCGAAGGACATGGCCTACGGGCGGATGCGGTCGCCCGACCTCGACCTGATGGAGGAGTTCCTCACTCGCTTCGGCATGGCGCGGGCCGCGCGCACGCCGACCGCGCTCTATATGCGCGGCACCGATCCCTTCCACCACATTCACGTCACCGAGAAGGGCGATCCGAAATTCGTCGGCTTCGCCTACTACGCGGAGAGCGAGGATGATCTCAAGCGGATCGCCGCGGCGCCCGGTGCCGGCGGCATCGAGACCATCGACGAGCCCGGCGGCGGCAAGCGCGTGCGGCTGACCGACCCGAACGGCTACCAGATCGAGGTGGTGCACGGCATCGCCGCCGTCGAGCCGATCGCGCTGAAGCCGCGGCAGAAGCTCAACTCCGGCGAAGACCCGCTGGCGCGCGCCGGCGAACTGATGCGGCTGCCGAAGGGCCCGTCGCAGGTCAAGCGCATCGGCCACGGCGTGCTCAACACGCCGAAATTCCGCGAGACGGTGGCCTGGTTCCGCGACACGCTCGGCTTCATCTGCTCCGATGACGTCTATGCCGGCGACAAGTCGAACCTGATCGGCTCGTTCAACCGGCTCGACCGCGGCGACGACTATGTGGATCACCACGTCTTCTTCTGCCTCGTGCACGAGAAGACCGGTCTGAACCACCTGTCGTTCGAGGTGCAGGACATCGACGACGTCGCGATGGGCCACAACTATCTCAAGCAGTTCGGGACCTACGAGCACATGTGGGGACTCGGACGGCATTTGCTCGGCAGTCAGGTCTACGACTACTGGGCCGATCCGTGGGGCCGCGTGCACGAGCACTGGGCCGATAGCGACCGCCTCAATGTGAAGAACGGCTCGCACCTGTTGCCGGCCGAAGAAGCGCTGGTCTCGCAATGGGGCGAGGGGCCGCCGGAGAAGTTCATCAAACACGCGAGCCCGTGAGCGCAGCTCTCGCGCGGCGCACGTCAATCGCGCTTGAGGAAGATCCAGTAGCCGCCCGCGCTGGCGGACAGCACGCGCACCCGCAAATGGCGGTTGCGATCCTCGAAGTCGCCGAACCAGCCGAATTCGAGATCGAGCTTGCCGGCTGCCTGCGCCGCGCGCACACGGCCGAGAAACTCCGCGTTGTCCATGCATGGCGCGATCTCGGTGAAGAACACGCGGCCGAGCGCCGGCCGATCGCCGTAGCCCGAAAGCCGCGCCTCCGCCTTACTGAAGAAACGCACGCGGCCGTCGTCGTCGAGACGGATTGCGCCGAAGCTGAGCTTGTCGATGTCCTGTTCGGACAGCCGTTCGACGTCGCGCGCGAGCGTCGGGGAATCGAATTCGACCATGGCCGCCTCAATGCACCGGCGTGACGTCGTTGAACAGCACAACGCCGGCCAGGTGGGTGACGGTATCGCCACCGAAAAACGGCATCACCAGGCGCTCGAACAGGAACGGCCGCTCGTCGCCCAATGCGTAGCGCACGAATTCGTAGCACGGCGCCTGCTGCGTCCGGCATTGCCGGTAGGTTGCCTGCAGCGAACCGAACAGCTCGTGCGCGTCGCCGTCAACGGTTTCGCCGACCGGCGAACGGCCGAGGCGCTTGACCAGCGCGTCTCCGACGAAAGTATAACGGAAAACGTCGCCTTCCACGGCGACGACAAAGCCGTGCGGAGACATTTCATCGTTGTCGAAATCGAACGCGCGCAGTCCTGGCAAATCGGCGCCGTCCAGCAACAACTGCCGCCAGCGCAGATAGAGGCGTTTCAGCCCGGGCGATTTGATGTTCCGCTCGATCGAGCCGGAAGCCGCCGGCTCTTGCGTGCCGCTCGAACTGTTTCGTTCAAGCCCAGGGAACAATTTGTCGTCCATGACACCTCATGTCTTCGGCGGTTTCGATTGTGGATTTCCGATTCTGCCGGCCGTGTAGCCCGATCACGTGAGCAAGTCTACGGCGTCGCGAGTTCGATGGCGCGGCCGCGATTGCCGATCACGATCGGCTGGTTCTTGCAGTCGAAGATGCGGGCGTGTTCGTCGGCCGCCTTGCGCGCCAGCTCATTGGCATTGGCGGCGTTGGCGCTGACGTCGACATAGGCGATGTGGCAGGCGGGGTTGAGCCGCGTCACGATCAGCATGGCAGCCTGACCGGGTTTCCCGCTCTTGTCTGAGTTCTCGACGTCGGCGAGGAACCAGCGCTGAATGGTCGCGAACGGCTGACCCTTCGCCATCCGCCACTCGAGCGTGTCGTGGGCGCTGTTGAAGGGCGCGAACTGGTGCTTCGACGCCGGTTCGCTGGCGGCGGCTTTGAGGTTGCGTCCGATCGACACCGTCGTGCGCAGGTCGTCTTCGGTCACGCGCACGACATAGCCGCCGACGCCGGGGCACAGCCATGTCGACCAGTCGCCTTCGCCGTTCTTGGCGGCGTCGACCTTCTTGCAGTTGCGTATCGCGGTTGAGCTATAGACGCTGGCAATCTCCTGCGCGATTGACATCCCCGACGCCACAATGGCGAGCGCTGCGGCGACAATCATCCTCACAATCGGCGGCATGCCTGTTCCTCTGTTAGACCGCTGGCTGCGGCCGCGGCTGGTGCTAAGCTTGATAGCATCGGCCGGGGCGCCTGACATCCGGCGTGACTGAAAGGGGGGCAGCATGAACAACAAGGGACAAAACCGCACGATCATCAGCCGCCGCGCCGTAGTCGCGGGAACCGCGGCCGGTGCTGCCGCGCTCGCAAGCGCGCCGGCATCCGCGCAGCGCTGCCCGGCAACGCCGCCGCCGCGTACCAAAGGCCCGCTGGTCTGGATGAACATGGACCAGCACGAGCTTGACGAGGCCTATGACCAATCGGTCTATGCCTTCAACCAGCGCTTCGTGCAGGAGCGGCGCGACGAGCGCAACCAGGCGATGGCCAAGGTCCTCGGCAAGCCGGATCGCCTCGCCTACGGCTCGGGCGATAAAGAGAAGGTGGACATTTACAAGACCAAGCGGCCGAACGCGCCGGTGATGATCTTTCTGCACGGCGGTCAGTGGCGCGGCGGCACCTCGGCGCAGGGCGCCTACCACGCCGAGCCGTTCGTCAAGGCCGGCGCGCATTTCATCAATGTCGAGTTCAACAACCTGCCGGAGACCAACAGCGACCTCAATCCGATGGTCGACCAATGCCGCCGCGCGGTGGCGTGGGTCTATCGCAACGCCAAAAGTTTCGGCGGCGATCCCAATGCGCTTTACCTCAGCGGGTTTTCGTCCGGCGGCCATCTCGGCGGCTGCGTCGTGATCACCGAGTGGGAGAAGCAGGGCTTGCCGCGCGACATCCTCAAGGGCGCGCTGCTTGCAAGCGGCATGTACGACCTCAAGCCGGTACGGCTCTCCAAGCGTTCGTCGTTTGTGACCATCGACGACGCGACCGAGCAGGCGCTCTCCGCCATGCGCCATCTCGACAAGGTGCACACACCGCTGGTGCTGACCATCGGGCTCCTGGAGACCCCGGAATTTCAGCGGCAGTCGCGCGATTTCGCGGCAGCGCTTAGCAAGGCCGGCAAGCCGGTTCAGCTCATCGCCGCCAAGGGCCACAATCATTTCGAAATGGGAGAGTCGCTCAGCAATCCCTACGGGATCATGGGCCGCGCCGCGCTGGAGATGATGGGACTGACCACGGCTGTCTAAACAAAAATCAGGGAGGACGTCATGCAGAAGAAGATGCCCGGCATCACGCGCCGCACGCTGGTCGCCGGCGCGGCAGCGGGAACATTGGCGCTCGCGGCCGATCCGGCTTCGGCGCAGCGCTGTCCGCCGGCGGCGGCGCGCACCAAGGGTCCGGCGGTGTTCCGGGACCTCGACCAGGTCGATATCGACGAGGGCTATGACAACGACGTCTATGCCTTCAACTCAAAGACCATCAACGAGCGGCGCGTCTTCAACAACCGGATCGCGCAGTCCGTTCTCGGCAAG
This sequence comes from uncultured Alphaproteobacteria bacterium, assembly GCA_963785745.1. Classification (GTDB taxonomy): domain Bacteria; phylum Pseudomonadota; class Alphaproteobacteria; order Rhizobiales; family Xanthobacteraceae; genus VAZQ01. Next base: position 165,235 of record CAWAWR010000019.1, on the reverse strand, counting down.
CCGGAGCGCGTCAAATACGGGCCCGCGGAGATCGAGCGCGTCGACATCTACAAGGCGAAGCAGCCGAACGCGCCGGTGCTGATTTTCATCCACGGCGGAAGCTGGCGGGGCGGGCGCGCCGAGCAGTTCACGGTCTATGCCGAGCCGTTCGTCAAGGCCGGCGCGAATTTCGTCGTGGTCGATTTCACCAGCGTGCGCGAGACCGACGGCGACATCTTCCCGATGGTCGACCAGGTCCGGCGTGCGGTCGCCTGGACCTTCCGCAACGCCAAGGGCTTCGGCGCCAATCCCGACGCGCTCTATCTCATCAGCCGCTCGTCCGGAAGCCATCTGGCGAGTTGCGTTCTCATCACCGAGTGGGAGAAGCAGGGCCTGCCGCGCAACATCCTGAAAGGGGCGGTGATGGGCTCCGGCATGTACGACCTTGCGCCGGTGCGGCTCTCCAAGCGCTCGTCGTTCGTGAAGTTCACCGACGCGATGGTGCAGGATCTTTCGGCGATGCGGCACATCGACAAGATCCACACGCCGGTGGTGATCGGCGTCGGCGCGCTCGAGACGCCGGAGTTCCAGCGGCAGGCGAGGGAGTTCGCCGCCGCGCTCAAGGCGGCGGGCAAGCCGCACGAGCTGATCGTCGCGCCCGGCTACAATCACTACGAGACCGGCGAGACAATCGGGCAGCCCTATGCCGTCCTTGGCCGCGCGGCGATGGACATGATGGGGCTGAACAAGGCGTGAAAACCTTGACGGCGCGGGATTTTAACGAAGCATTAACCTCCAGAAGTGCGAGCGTTAACGAAGCGTTAACCTTTACCGCGCGTTAAGGAAGTGTGCGCCACTGGCGCAGTCGGCCAATGGCCTATGTCGTGAGTGATGCAGAGGCCTACTAAGCCACTGCGCTGCAGCCGGCCTGCGCGACCTGCTCGTCCTCGTGCGAGGCGACGCCGGAGACGCCGATCGCGCCGACGCATTCGCCGCGCACCAGGATCGGCAGGCCGCCCTGGATCAGGATGCCGGCCGGGAAATTGGCGAAGGCGGGACGTTCCTTCACGCGCTCCTCGAAGAATTTGCTCGGACGCCTTGTCAACGCGGAAGTATGCGCCTTGCCGACCGCGACTTCGGCGGTGATCGCGGGCGCGCCGTCCATGCGGTCGAAGGAGAGGAGGTAGCCGCCGTCGTCGACGATGGCGATCGAGACGTTCCACTTGTTCTTCTCGGCTTCCGCCCGGCAGGCGGCCATCGCCTTCGTGAGGTCGGATGAGGTGAGGCAGGGTTTGTCACGCATGTGTTTGCTCCCGTTCGATGTTGCAGGCCAATGGCCCGCTTGCGGTGTCTATTTCGATTTCGGCGCGGCCTTCTTGGTCGGCTTGCTCCGCTCACCCATGCCGCCGCCCATTCCCATGCCTTTCGATTTCGATGATGCCTTCTTGCCCTTGCGCGGCGGCGGGGCGCACGGCTTGCGCGTGCAGGTATTGGCGATTTGGCTCGACACCTCGCGGCATTGCGGGGTCTCTTTGATGTTGGTGCCGCCGGGACAGGCCTCGGCGAGTTTCTCGGCCAGCGCCTGGCACTGCTCGTCCTGGCGCTTGAGCTGCGCACGGCAGTCGAGCGCCTCGGCGGCGGCGTTGCCAACACCGATGAACAGGCCGCCGGCGACCAGCAATGCAAAGTGAACTGATGATGTCATTGAGAATGGTACCCGCGCGGATCGGCGTTGTTATCGTACTATTGTATCTTCTTGAGCGCCTGCGCCTTCCACAAGTCCCAGGAGCGCGCGCCGTCGCTCGGGTTCTGGTCGCGCAGCGCGCCTTCCTCGGACGAAATGTAGTTCACTGGCCCGCCGAAGGATAGCGCAACCGCCTGCATGCGCGCGTTCTCGTCGGTGAACACGGCGCGCGAGGTCGCGATCCGCACATTCGGCCCGACCACGACATTGCCATGCCCGCGCATCAGCGCGACCGGGCGGTTGCCGAGGGCGGCGGCGAGCGATTGGGCGAGCGCCGCGTTGCGCACCAGCATGTTTGTTACGCCGCCGGCCTCGCGGATCTCCCATACTGGCACGCCCACATGCAGGAAGGAGGCGTTGTGGATCACGGGCCGCAGCGGCGTCTTGGTGATGCTGAACGGGATCACGCCCATGGAATGGGTATGGATCACGGAATCGACGTCCGGGCGGACCTTGTAGATCTCGCCATGGATGAAGCGCTCGATGAACATCGAGCGGTCGCGCCGGTCGACCGGGTTGGAATCGAGATCGAACTCCATGATGTCGGCGGCGCTGACGATGCCCGGTGCGATGGCGCGCGCCATCAGATAGCGGGTGGGATTTTCCGGATGGCGGACGCTGATATGGCCGAAGGCATCGAGGATGCCGCGGTCGCTGAGGATGCGGTTCGCGACGACAAGATCCTCGATCAGGGCGGCAGGGGCGGGGCCCGCGCTCGACGGCGCTTCCTGCGCCGACTGCCGGCATCAGGCCGGCAACGATGGCGGCGGCAATCGCCCAGATGACGGATCATGCGTTCTCCCCGTCGGCTCGGGCCGGATCGGCCCGAGCAGCCGGGGAGGCTATATCACGCCGCGCGGCGCTTGTGCTGGCCCTCGAACGCCGGCGCGACCTCGCGCATGAAACGGTCCATTTCCTCTTTCACTTGCGCGTGCGGCTTCAAGCCCACGTTGAAGTACAGGATCACTTCGGAAAAGCCCGCCGCCTCGACCTTTTTCAGGGTGTCGGTGATCTGCGCCGGCGAGCCCACCAGCACCGAATTCTCGGTCAGGTCCTCGGCCTTGATCTTATGCAGGCGCTCGACGATCTCGATGAAATAGCGGTAGCTCGGCGGTGCGGTCTTCGGGTCGCCCGGGAACGCCGGAATCACGCACTCCTTGTAGTAGCGGATCTGGCGCGCGCGCTGCGCCGCTTCCTGCTCCTTGTTGTCGGCGAAGTGCGTGAAGTAGCTGCACATCAGGCGGCCGGGTTTGTTGCCGTACTTGATACACGTCTCGTTGTAGAGGTCGGCGACCTGCTTCAGTCCGCCGAAACTCATGGCGGCGGCGAACGGCGCGACGATGAGGCCGCAGCCGAGCCGTGCGGCGAGCTCGATCGAGAGTTTCGAGAACGACGCCACATAGGTCGGGATCGGCTTCTGCACCGGCTTCGGCGTGATGCGCACGTCCTCGAACGAATAGTGCTCCCCCTTGTGCGAGATGCGGCCGTCCGCGGACCACAGCCGGCGCACCAGCTCCAGGCCTTCCTCGAAGATGCCCTGGTTGTCGGCGAACGAGACGTGGAACGGGTCGTATTCGCGCTTGTCGTAGCCGCGCCCGGCGGCGAAATCGACGCGGCCGTTGGAGAGAAGATCGAGCGACGCCCATTGCTCGGCGACCCGGATCGGATGATGCAGCGGCAGCACCGTCACCGCCGGCGCGAGGCGGATGTGCTTCGTGCGCGCGGCGATATAGGCGAGCACCAGATCGGGGCAGGAGAGCACGCCGAGCGAGTTGAAATGGTGCTCGCCGATCCAGGCCGAGTTCATGCCGAGCGTGTCGGCATAGAGCGCTTCGGCGGTGATGTCGGCGACGAACTGGTTCGGCGTGCGCGGATTGTTGTCGTAGTGGTTGTCGCTGAGCGTGAAATAGCCGAATTCCATGGCGCCCTCCTGTTCGGCCGTCTGCAGCAGCCATGCCGAATTTTGAATGCGGCTACAATTGTTGTCAATGCAATTGTTGTAAGCGCAACGATCTAGGTGTAAAATCCGGTCAAATGTGCTGACACAAAAGGACGTTGGCCGTGACCGATCGCCCGCAGCTCGACCTCGCCAACTATCTGCCATATCTCGTCAACCGGCTCGGCGGCGCGCTGGTCGCCACCATGACCGACAAGGCGCTGGCGGCATCCGATCTCACCATCGACATGTGGCGATTGCTGGCCGTGCTGTCCTACCGGGGCGCGCAGCGTCAGGTCGATCTTGTCGACATGACCAGCATCGAGGCGTCGACGGTGTCGCGGCTGGTGACGCGGCTCACGCGGATGGGGCTGGTCACGCGCAAGCGATCCGAGACCTCGAACCGCGAAGTGGTCATCGAATTGAGCGCCAAGGGTCGCGCGCAGGTCGAGCGCATCATCCCGTTCGCCCACAAGCTCGAGCAGATGGCCGCGGCCGGCGTGTCGGCGAAGGACATGGCGGTGGTCAAGCGTTCGCTGCGGCGGATGTATGAGAATATCGCGCGGCAGGCACGCTGAAGCACGGCCCCTGGGCCGCGCGTCGCATGGTAGGCTTCCGGGATGACCGACGATATCTTCGGGAGGGACCGATGGCTTGGCTCGTTCGTTGCGCGCTCGTCGCGCTTGTCGCAATGGTGCCGGTGACGGCGATGGCAGGGCCTGAGGAAGACGGTGCGGCAGCGATCGACCGCTGGAACGCCGCCTATAACGCCAACGATCTCGACGCGCTGATGAAGGCCTACGCGCCGGACGCGATCCTGCAAGGCACGTCGGAACCGCAGATCAATGTCGGGACGGCGGATCTGCGCAAATACTTCCGGAATCTGCCCAAGGGCGGGAGCAGCAACACCATCCATGAGCGCCGGATGTTCGTGATCAACGACACCACGGTGCTGGGGGTCGGCACCTATTCCTTCAAAAGCGGGCCATCGCGCTTCTCGTTCCTGGTGGTCAAGCGCGGCAACGACTGGGTGATCCAGCATCACCACTCGTCGTCGATCCCAAAAGGCCGCGATTGAGCGGCGCCGAAATCGTGCTATCAGCGGCCGCGTGAAGTCGCGAGCGCGTTGAATGCAGACGGATGTACTGATTGTCGGCGGCGGTCCCGTCGGCCTGACCCTTGCCATCGATCTCGGCCGCCGCGGTGTTGCCTGCACGCTGGTCGAGAAGAACGAAGCGCCGCTCGGCTATCCCAAGATGGAGCGGTGCAATCCGCGCACCATGGAAATCTTCCGCCGGCTCGGCATCGTCGAGCGGGTGCGCGCCGCCGGCTATCCGCCCGACTGGCCGATGGATAATTTCCTGGTGTTCTCGATGGCGCAGCCGCCGCTGTTGCGCATGCCGTTTCCATCGGTGGCGGAGGCGAAGGCCGCCATTGCAAGCGGCAAGACGGCACGCTGCCGCTCGAGCCTTATCAGATCATCTCGCAATATACCCTTGAGCCGCTGTTGAAATCGGTCGCCGAGGCGATCCCGAACGTGGCCGTGAAATTCGGCTGCGAGTTTGAATCTTTTGCGCAGGACGGCGAGGGGGTCGTCAGCCGCATCAAGACCGCCGGCGGCGAGAGTTTCGAGATCCGCTCGAAATATCTCGTTGGCTGCGACGGCGGCGCGAGCGCGGTACGCAAGCAACTCGGCTTCCGCATGGAGGGCGAGCCCAACCTGATGGAAATGCGGCAGGCGATGTTCCGCTGCGACGAGCTGTTCGAGCGGGTGTCGATCGGGCGCGGCCGTCACTACTACCGCATCGATCCGAACTGGACGTTCCTGATCGTGCAGGACTCGCGCCGCCACTTCACCGTCCATTCGGTGGTGGGCGAGGACAAGGACATGCCAAAGATGTTTGAGACCATCGTCGGCACGCCGGTCGACTACGAGACCATCCACATCGGGCGCTGGACGCAGCGGCTGCTGCTCGCGACCGGTTACGGCGAGCGCCGCGTCTTCATCGCCGGCGACGCCGCGCATCTCGTCATCCCGACCGGCGGGCTCGGCATGAACACCGGCGTCGGCGACGCCATCGATCTGTCCTGGAAGCTCGCCGCGACGCTGCAAGGCTGGGGCGGCCCCGGCCTGCTGCCGTCCTACGAGACCGAGCGCCGGCAGATCGGCGCGCGCAATGTCGCGGCGTCCGGCTACGGCACCGACGGGCGCAAGAAGTGGCGCGCCGAATATCGTCCGTGGATCGAGGACAATTCGCCGGAAGGCGAGGAAGCCCGCCGCAACCTCGTGCGCGTGGCGGCGGTCGAGGCGCCGAAATCGTCGAACGTGGTCGGCGCCGAGCTTGGCTACCGCTACGTCGATTCACCGATCATCGCCCAGGAGCCGGGCGAGGGGCCGCCGCATCGCGTCGAGGAATACGTGCCGACCACCTGGCCGGGCGCGCGGCTGCCGCATGTCTGGATCAGGCCGGGCGAGCCGGTGCATGAACGCATTCCCGACGGCTACACGCTGCTGCGGCTCGGCAAGGCGCAGGCGGATGCCGCGCCGCTCGCGCGCGCCTTCGCTGCGCTCGGTGCGCCGTTCGGCGTGCTCGATATCCGCGAAGGGACCGCGCGCGCGGTCTACGGCTTCGACTATCTGCTGGTACGGCCGGACCTGCATGTGGTCTGGCGCGGCAATTCGCCACCGGACGATCCGGAAAGGCTCGCGCGTATGGTGACGGGCCACGAAACGACAACAACAAACTAACGACCGAGGAGACGCCATGAAGCGGATGAGAATTCTGGTGTTTGCGGCTTGCGCGGGCAGCGCGCTGGCTACGCCGGCGCCGGCGCAAAGCGTGGCGGACTTCTACAAGGGCAAGACCGTCCAGATGCAGATCGGATTCGGTCCCGGCGCTTCCTACGATCTCTATGGCCGGCTCGTCGCCGAATACATCGGCCGCTATATCCCGGGCAATCCGCAGGTGGTGTCGATGAACATGGAGGGCGCCGGGAGTCTCCGCGTCGTCAACTGGCTCTACAATATCGCGCCCAAGGACGGCAGCGTGATCGCGACCGCGAGTCGTGCGGCGCCGTTTGCGCCGCTCCTTGGCGCCGCCGGCAGCGCCACGTTCGAGGCGGCGAAGTTCACCTGGATCGGCAGCGCCAATAACGAGGTGTCGACCTGCGTCGCCTGGGGCTCGACCGGCATCACGTCGCTCGATCAGTTGCGGAACACCGATCTGATCATCGGCGGCGACGGCGCGGGCGCCGACGGCGAGCAGTTCGCACGGGTGATGAACGACCTGTTCGGAACGAAGATCAGGATCGTCAGCGGCTATCCCGGCGGCAATGCGATCAATCTCGCGCTCGAGCGCGGCGAGGTGCGCGGCCGCTGCGGCTGGTCGTGGTCGGGCATCAAGGCCGAGCGTATGCACTGGGTGACGAAATCGATGATGAACGTGTTCGTGCAGTTCGGCCTCGCCAAGCATCCCGACCTGCCCGACGTCGAAATGGTCACCGACTACGCCAAGACCGACGAGCAGAAGCAGATGCTAAGCCTCGTGCTGGCGCGCCAGCCGCTCGGGCGGCCGTTCATGGCGCCGCCGGGCGTGCCCGCCGATCGCGCCGAGGCGCTACGGCAGGCCTTCATGAAGGTCATGCAGGACAAGGATTTCCTCGCCGCCACCGAGAAGGCCAAGCTTGAGATCAACCCGCTCAGCGGCGCCGAGGTCGCGGCGCTGGTCAACGACGTCTACACCAAGGTGCCGCCGGCGGTGGTGCAGCGGACCCGGGACGTGCTGTCCAAAAAATGACGTGGGCGTGGTAGCCTCGGGCAGAACAGAAACGGAGTAGGTGGCAATGACCGATACCCTCGACGCACCGCGCACCAAGGGCCCGATCGTCTGGATGGGCATGGACCAGACCGAGCTCGACAACGCCTATGACCAGGCGGTCTACGCGCCGAACCAGCCGCTGGTGCATGCGCGCCGCAACGCCGCAACGGCGCGCGCCAAGGCGCGGCTCGGCGCGCCGCAGCGCTACCAGTATGGCGCGAGCGAGATCGAGAGCGTCGACGTCTATCGCACCAGCAAGAATCCCGACAACGCGCCGATCAACGTCTATGTCCACGGCGGCGCGTGGCGGAACGGCCGTTCGGCCGATTTCGTGTTCCTGTCCGAGATGATCGTCGACGCCGGCGCGCACAGCGTCATCGTCGATTTCAACAATATCGACGACGTCGGCGGCAACCTGATGACCATGGCCAAGCAGGTGCGCTCCGCCGTCGCCTTCGTCTACAACAACGCTAAAGAATTCGGCGGCGACAAGAACCGGCTCTATGTCACCGGGCATTCCTCGGGCGGACACCTGACCAGCACCATCGTCACCTGCGACTGGCAGAAGGATTTCGGCCTGCCGAAGGACATCGTGAAGGGCGCGATGCTCGCATCCGGCATGTATGACCTCAAGCCGGTGCGTCTCTCCAAGCGCTCGAAATACGTCAACTTCACCGACGAGATCGAAGACGAGCTTTCCGCGATCCGCCACCTCGACCGGCTCAACTGCCCGATCGTGGTCGCGCACGGCACCCAGGAGACGCCCGAGTTCCAGCGCCAGGCGCGCGACTTTGCCGCCGCCGTGAAAGCCGCCGGCAAGCCGATCACCTTCATCGTCGGCGAGGGCTACAATCACTTCGAGATCCAGGAGACGCTGGCGTCGCCCTACGGCCTGCTCGGCCGCGAGGTGCTCAAGCTGATGCAGCTTGGCTGATCCGTCATGACATCGCCGGCGCGTGGCTGGTTTGCGCTGCTGCTTGCGGCAGTATTTGCCGCGCCCGCGTCCGCGCAGGACTATCCCAGTCGGCCGGTGAAGATGATCATCTCGATCACCGCCGGCGCGGGGCCCGACGTGATCGCGCGCATCGTCGGCGAGCATCTCGGCAAGCTCTGGGGCCAGCAGGTCGTGGTCGAGAACCGGCCCGGCGCCGGCGGCGCCATCGCCGTGCGCGCCGCCGGTACGTCGCCGCCGGACGGCTACACGCTCTATCTCGCGGTCGCCTCGAATTTCCTCGCGCTGCCGGAAATGCTGGCCAAGCTGCCGTTCGACGTCGCGCGCGATTTCGTGCCGATCGGCTTTGTCGGCGCTCATCCGATGGTGATCGGCGCCAGCACCGAACTTGGCGTGCAGACGCTGCCTGAGCTGATCGCGCTGGCGAAGAAACGCCCGGGCGCGCTCAATGTCGGCATCTCGACGCGCGGCTCGCTGCCGCATCTCACCGCCGAATGGCTGCGCATGGCGGGCGGCATCGACATGACCATCGTGCATTATCCCGGCGCGCCGCAGGCGCTGACCGACCTGATGGGCGGGCGCATCCATGTGGTGATCGAGAGCCTGTCGACGTTCGCGCCCGCGATCTCCGCCGGCAAGCTGAAACCGCTCGCGGTCGCGACCGCGCAGCGCTTGAAGGCCGCGCCGGATCTGCCGGCCGTGGCGGAAACGCTGCCGGGCTTTCTTGCGATGGGCTGGTTCGCGCTGATGGCGCCGCCGGGAACGCCGGAGCCGATCGCGCGCAAGGTCTCCGCCGATCTGCGCACGGTGCTGACGCGGCCCGATGCGGTGCAGCGGCTCACCGAGCTCGGCACCTATTTGGAGCCGATGTCACCCGCCGAGCTCGTGACCTTCATCCGCAGCCAGCAGCAGGCCTGGAAGCCGGTGCTGGCCGAGATCGACGCCAAAAGTCCGAAGTGATTCCGGATGATCCGCGGTTACAGCGCGACGACGGCGAGCGCCATCAGCAGCGAGACCACGACGTAGGTGGCGGTGGTGGTAAGGGAGTGGAATTGCGCCCAGAGACCGGCGAACCACAACGCGGAGCCAAACGCGATCAGGCCATGGCGCATAAGCTTTGGCATGGGGGTCGTCCCGCAACACGCAAACACGCGATTGGCCCCGCCCGGAACCGTTCGCTCGATCAACCCCCCTTGCCATCATTGGTTCCGCGCGCCGCCCGTGCAAGCGGATTCGCACGTGCCGCACGGTCTCGCGGATTATCGTTGCGTGGGGTGGGCAGCGGCGCGGGCGCCGGAAAGTGAAATCCCGGCCGCACAGTCACCGCACGGCCGGGATTTCTGCTTGTTCGGTTTGTGTCCACACATGAACCGACGGTGCGATCGTAGTGGCCAGATATTGCGGGTACGCCAATGCCGTCGCAAAAAGCCGGCTAAGTCGTATTAACGCTTCTGATCCGTTGCCGCGGCCGCAGAGGCGCGACAATTGGGCATTTCCGTAGAAAACCATGCCGGTTATGGGCGGAAATCGATTAAATCCATTGCTCCATCTGTTGCATTTTTACGTCATCTATACGCCAGTAGTTCCGGCATGAGTCCCGCGCAGTGTCGGAAAGCACGAACGCTTCTGGACTGGACGCCCGCCGATCTGGCGCGCGCCGCCGGCGTCAGCGTGATCACCGTGCGAAATTTCGAGGCCGGAAAGGTCGCTCCAGGGCGCTTCGCACCGACGCTAATGAAGCAGGCGCTTGGAGGGAGCCGGCATCCGCTTTGCGGCGGAGGCGGATGGTCCGGTCCAGCTCGACAACCGGCCCGGCTGACGGGCCTGTGGCATTCCGCGCCTTGTCCGGCGAAATAAATTTTGTATAAACATGCATCCCTCTCGGGATATACCTCCCACTTCCAACTCCAAAGCCCCGCCCGTGCGGGGCTTTTATTTGGTTTGTCGGTTCAGGCGGCTAGCGGCGGGCGGTCAAAACCCGATCACGGACCCGTACAACACGGCAAGGACGATGACACCGAGCACGCAGGCGAGCCCGATCAGCGTGCTTTTGGGGCTCGGGCTGCTGGTCGGCAGGCTGTCGTTGATGGAAGCTTGCCTTATGGGAGCGATCGGCGTCGTGTGCATGGGCGTTGGTTCGGTCATTGAAATCTCCAGGGGATCAGAAAGAATTTTCGTAGTTTAGTTGAAGTGGTTATGGCTCTCGACTTTAGCTAGTGCGCGGTCAGGCGAGCGCTGCGTGAAAGAGGCCCCCGAGGTCAAAGCAGACCGCTGCACCCAAATTTTGGGTGTCCTCCGGAGGGCTGCAAGCCAGCGCGCTTCTGTCATGCCGCGTCTGCTGAGGCGGCCTAGTTAAGCAGAACGGACCTGGCTTCCAGGCGAGTGCATTTGATGCACTCGAAGGTGTAGAGCTCATGCGACGCGCTGAAGGGTTCGATCCCGAGCAGGCGCATTTCCGCCTCGCACCCCGGACACAACAACAACGGCTTTGGTTCGGGCGCGGTCATGTCATCGACCCTGCGCGCCCCGGCGCTGGTAATAGCGAGTCCCAACGGCAACGAAATCACGGGCCGCCTTAGCGGCCTGTTCCTTAATCGTCTCTGTTGGAATCGCCTTTGTTTGGCTGCTGTTGCTGCTGTTGTTGCTGCTGTTGGACCGCGGCCGGTTGCTGTCCTGGCGGTGGCGGCGGCGTCTCATAGACGAGATCCGTCCTGCGGTTCCGCTCGGCCTGGTCGGCGAGGCTGTGCCACGCGCGGGCCATATCCAGCAGGGCTACGCGTGCCGCCAGGTCGGTCGTTCGCTCCGCTGCGCGAAGGCATTCCGCGGCATGCTGCCGATATTCTTCTGACGCACTCATGGACCCCGATCCCTGCCAACACCGGGGGGCTAACATAGGTTAAAGCAGTCGGTTCCTCAGTCTGAGTAAATTAGGACAATGAATCATTGCGTTGCCGGGGCAGAGTTCCATGGGGGCGAGGCTGCTCCGGAAAATGGTATCTACCTGCCTCCTGCCGGTCGAGCACAGCCGGGAGACAAGGACATGGTTGGCGGCCTACGTGAAGTCGATCCTTCCCGCCCGCGCCAATGAAAGAGGCCGCCACTGAGGCGGCCTCTCGGACTTGCGTATCGCTACTGACCTTGGCCAGTCGTCACTGATCTCTCATCGTCCGCTCGGCCGGGGAGGTGGCGCCCCACATTTGGGGATTTTCCGGCGCGCAGTCAAAACCGGCCATCAGAGGACGAACAGGGTCGGCACACCATTTTTCTAAAAGAACATATTGCGAACATAGAACAGATCGTGTACATTGTTTTTTTAGTCGGACGGGCCGGGCGGCGGGGTGGTCCCTTCGTGATCGGTCTTCCGAATTCCGGCCTTCCGAATCCCGGTCGCGCCGGACATAAGGGAGTGGGAGCGATGGCCCAATCGAATTTGCGTTTGGTCGAAGGTATCTCCATGGACAAATCCAAGGCCCTGGACGCTGCGCTCTCGCAGATCGAGCGCAATTTCGGCAAGGGCTCGATCATGCGGCTCGGCAAAAACAACAAGTCGATGGACGTCGAAACCGTCCCCTCGGGATCGCTCGGCCTCGATATCGCGCTCGGCGTCGGCGGACTGCCGCGCGGCCGGGTGGTCGAGATCTACGGGCCGGAATCCTCCGGTAAGACCACGCTCGCGCTCCACACCGTCGCGGAGGCCCAGAAGAAGGGCGGCATCTGCGCCTTTGTCGATGCCGAACACGCGCTCGACCCGATCTATGCCCGCAAGCTCGGCGTCAATGTCGACGACCTCCTGATTTCGCAGCCCGATCACGGCGAGCAGGCGCTGGAAATCGCCGACACGCTGGTGCGCTCGGGCTCGATCGACGTGCTGGTGATCGATTCGGTCGCCGCGCTGGTGCCGCGCTCCGAGCTCGAAGGCGAGATGGGCGACGTGCAGCCGGGCAGTCAGGCCCGCTTGATGAGCCAGGCGCTGCGCAAGCTCACAGCTTCGATCAACAAATCCAACACCATGGTGATCTTCATCAACCAGATCCGCATGAAGATCGGGGTGATGTACGGCTCGCCGGAAACGACCACCGGCGGCAATGCGCTGAAATTCTACGCGTCCGTGCGCCTCGATATCCGCCGCATCGGCGCCATCAAGGACCGCGACGAGGTGGTCGGCAACCAGACCCGCGTCAAGGTGGTCAAGAACAAGCTCGCGCCGCCGTTCAAGCAGGTCGAGTTCGACATCATGTACGGCGAAGGCGTCTCCAAGATGGGCGAGCTCATCGACCTCGGGGTCAAGGCCGGCGTGGTGGAGAAGTCCGGCGCCTGGTTCTCCTACGACTCGCAGCGCATCGGCCAGGGCCGCGAAAACGCAAAGACTTTCCTCAAGCAGAATCCCGATATGGCCGCCCGGATCGAAGCTGCGATCCGCCAGAACTCGGGCCTGATCGCCGAGAAGATCCTGGTCGGCGAGGAAGGCACTGACAAGGAAGATGACGACGACGAGGCCGCGGAGGGATAGCCCCCCGATTCCCTCCATGCCTCTATCGTCGTGATGGCCGGGTAGCGCTGCCCGGCCATCCTCATGCCGCCCGCAGGTTGGCAACAAGAAATAAACCCCGCGAAATCGCCTTTCTGGACACACCGGCACCCCGCCGCTACATATCCCCTGCAAAAACCGGCATTTAGCGGCGGGATTCCAGAGCGGATATGAGCGGCGTCAACGAGATCAGGCGGAAGTTCCTCGATTATTTCGCGGCCCACGGCCACACCGTGGTGTCGTCGTCGCCGCTGGTGCCGCGCAACGACCCGACCTTGATGTTCACCAATGCCGGGATGGTGCAGTTCAAGAACGTCTTCACCGGCCTCGAAAAGCGCCCCTATACGCAGGCCGCGACCGCGCAGAAATGCGTGCGCGCCGGCGGCAAGCACAACGACCTCGACAATGTCGGCTACACCGCGCGCCACCACACGTTCTTCGAGATGCTCGGCAACTTTTCGTTCGGCGATTACTTCAAGGACCGCGCGATCGAGCTCGCCTGGAATCTGGTCACCAAGGATTTCGGGCTGCCCAAGGATCGCCTGATCGTCACCGTCTATGTCGACGACGATCAGGCGTTCAAGCTTTGGAAGAAGATCGCGGGACTGCCGGACGACAAGATCATCCGCATCGCCGGCTCCGACAATTTCTGGCAGATGGGTGACACCGGCCCCTGCGGCCCGTGCTCGGAAATCTTCTACGATCACGGCCCGCACATCCCGGGAGGGCCTCCGGGTTCGCCGGACGCCGACGGCGACCGCTTCATCGAGATCTGGAATCTCGTCTTCATGCAGTACGAGCAGTTGCCGGGCGGCAAGCGCGTCGACCTGCCGAAGCCGTCGATCGATACCGGCATGGGGCTCGAGCGCATCGCCGCGGTGCTGCAGGGGACGCACGACAACTACAAGATCGACCTGTTCTCGGCGATCATCGGCCAGGTCGCCGACCTCACCGGCGTCGATCCCGACGGGGCGCAGAAGGCGTCGCCCCGCGTCATCGCCGACCATCTGCGCGCGTCGTCGTTCCTGATCGCCGACGGCGTGCTGCCGTCGAACGAAGGCCGCGGCTACGTGCTGCGCCGCATCATGCGCCGCGCCATGCGCCATGCTGAGTTGCTCGGCGCGCGCGAGCCGTTGATGTTCAAGCTCGTCCCGACGCTCACCCGCGAGATGGGGCAGGCCTATCCGGAGCTGGTCCGCGCCGAGGCGCTGATCTCCGAAACCCTCAAGCTCGAAGAGACCCGCTTCCGCAAGACCTTGGAGCGCGGGCTTTCGATCCTCGATGAGGAGTCGAAGGGCCTCAAGAAGGGCGACCGGCTCAAGGGCGAGACCGCGTTCACGCTCTATGACACCTATGGCTTTCCTTTGGACCTGACGCAGGATGCGCTGCGTGCGCGCGGCATCGAGGTCGACACCGACGCCTTCAACGCGGCGATGGATCGCCAGAAGGAAAAGGCGCGCGAGTCCTGGAAGGGCTCGGGCGACGCCGCCACCGAAGCGGTCTGGTTCGCGCTGCGCGAAAAACTCGGCGCCACCGAATTCCTCGGCTATGAGACCGAGACAGCGGAAGGCGTGGTCGCAGCCCTGGTGAAGGACGGCAAGGAGGTCGCGTCGCTCGGCAAGGGCGAGAGCGGCGTGGTCGTCGTCAACCAGACGCCGTTCTACGGCGAGTCCGGCGGCCAGATCGGCGACACCGGCGTGATGACCGCCGACGGCGTGCGCTTCCGCGTCACCGATACCCAGAAGAAGGCCGGCGACCTCTTCGTCCACACCGGCACGGTGGAGGAGGGCACGCTCAAGGGCGGTGCCTCGCTTGCTCTCAGCGTCGACCATGCCCGGCGCAGCGCCATCCGCCAGAACCATTCCGCCACGCATCTTCTCCACGAGGCGCTGCGCCAGGTGCTTGGCGATCATGTTGCGCAGAAGGGCTCTTTGGTGGCGCCCGACCGGCTGCGCTTCGACTTCTCGCATCCGAAGCCGATGACGGCGGAAGAGATCGAGAAGGTCGAGGACATCGCCAACGAATTCGTGATCCAGAACTCGCCCGTGACCACGCGCCTGATGGCGCTGGACGACGCCCGCGCCTCCGGCGCGCGTGCGCTGTTCGGCGAGAAATACGGCGACGAGGTGCGCGTCGTCGCCATGGGCGAGGGCTCCGGCAACACCCTGGGCTGGTCGGTCGAGCTCTGCGGCGGCACCCATGTCCGGCGCACCGGCGATATCGGCCTGATCGCGGGCGTCTCCGACTCAGGCGTCGCGGCCGGCGTGCGCCGCATCGAGGCGCTTACCGGCGCGGCCGCGCGCAAGGCGGCGCGCCATCTCGGTGACCTCGCGAAATCGGCGGCCGCCGAGCTTAAGGCGCCACTTGAAGAACTCCCGACCCGCATTGCTCACGTGATGGATGAGCGGCGGAAACTGGAGCGCGAGCTGTCCGAGGCCAAGAAGAAGCTTGCGATGGGCGGCGGCGGCAAGGCCGACGCCGCCGACGGCGTGCGCACCGTCGGCGACGTGAAATTCCTCGCCCGCGCGGTCGAGGGCATCGACCTGAAGGACCTGCGCAGCCTGGCCGACGAAGGCAAGAAGCAGGTCGGCTCCGGCATCGTCGCCATCGTCGGCAAGTCCGACGACGGCAAAGCCGGCATCGTGGTCGGCGTCACCGCCGACCTCACGGCGCGCTTCTCCGCCGTCGATCTCGTGCGCAAGGGCGCCGAAGCGCTCGGCGGCAAGGGCGGCGGCGGCCGCCCCGACATGGCGCAGGCCGGCGGACCCGACGGCTCCAAGGCCGACGCGGCGCTCGCGGCGGTCGAAGCGGCGCTCGGCGGCTGATCGACAGCGGGGATAATCCAACCTAAATCTTCGGCGCGGTCTCAGCACGGAGCTGCGGATGAAGCTCACGTCTTACAACGGTCTCGCCGCGGCGGCGTTCGTTGTCGCTCTGAGCACCGCTGCGCCGGTCACCGCCCAAGACCTTTGCGGTCGTCCGACGGCGCCGCCCTCCGAGCTTTTCGCAATCTTCACCAAGCAGAAATTTCCGGTCCTCAATCGCGATCAGCAGTTCGTGGCATTCGAGGATCGGGCGAATTCTACGGTTTGGACGTTCACCGCGGCAGGCCATGCTGCGCATCCGTCCGCAGTTTGCCGTCGTATGCTTGAGCAGGGTGGCCAAATCCAGTTGGAAATGAAAATACGCTGCGACGCGCCGGAGCCAGCGTGCAAACAGCTTCTGGCCGAATTTCAGGCGCTCAATGCTCGGATGATTGAGGAGATGAAGCGGAAGAAACGGTGAGCGTCATCCGGCTACGGCCGCATCAGCGGTGCGATCCGGTCGACCCGGTTGGTCCAGATTCCGGCGCGAGGCCATCCTGACAACAGCTTGAGATCGTCGGCGTTGTCGATGCCGGTTGAAAAATCACGCCCACCGTGGCGGCCGACCACGAACACCTCGGTCGAGACCCGCCTCATGCGGTTGATGAAGCCGTCCGGCCAGCTCCAAAGCCAGGCCGCATAATTCACCGGCACCAGGATGAGGCTGTTGCGGCAGGCCGCGGGGACATAGCCGGTCCAGCCGATCGCGATGTAGCGCATCCCGCATTGCACGAGCGTCGTGCGCGACATCGCGGGGATGTCGGGCAATTCCCGTCGCATCACCGCGATCGGCGCATCGCCGCCATAGACCATGAGGCGGGCGCGGCGCTCTGCCGGCAATTGCCGCAGACGCTTCGCCAATGCGACGCCTTCGTCCGGGTCGTTGCTCTTGATGTTGATGAGGAAGCGCCGGTCGAGAAAAGCGTCGAGCACCTCGTCGAGTGACGGCATCATACCGACGCCGCGGCCGCGGAACGGATAGGTCTTGCCGCCGTCGGCGGTGTAGCCGTAGCCGACGTCGAGCGCCTTCAATTGCGCAAGCGTGTGCTCGCGTGTGATGCCATGCCCTTCGGTGCGGCAGTCGACCGTCCAGTCATGAAACACCGCGAAGTGGCCGTCGGTGGTCGGGTGGATGTCGAACTCGACGATGTCGGCGCCAGCGTCGAACGCTGCCCGCATCGAGGGCAGAGTGTTTTCCAGAAACGCGTGCTCCGGCGGATGGATACGAGTCGCCGTGCAGGTATCGCGTTCAACGCCCGCGGGATCGTATGTCTGCGCCAGACCACGATGGGCAAGCAGCGTCGGTCCGACCGGCCGGTCGAACACCAGCCACATCGTGTTGTTGAGAAAGACGAACGCCGCGAGCAAACCGATGCCCGCGGCGCCATACCGCAATGTCTTCTTCATCGACTCCCCGGATGCTCAGCGTCGAATGCCAATCGGGCAACAACGCGGCAGCGAGGAGCGGGTTGTATGGCCTTACTTCCGCAGGAACACGTAGTCGGTGGCGTAGGGAACGCTGTTGAAGGTGCCGACCGTGCTGCAGGCGCCTTCGAGCTGGCCGCCCGAGGTGTTGATGCGCTGGATGGTGGTGACGTCCGAGAACATGCCCTTGCCGCGGTGTGATGTCGCCGAGAGCTTGAGCCAGGGAATGTCTTTCGGAGTCTTGCCGGGCGCGCGGCCGCTCACTTTGGCGACCACCGCGCTGCCGTCCATGTATTCCCAGTTCGGGCCGGCATAGTGGCGGCCGACGGTCTTGCCCTTGAGCAGCAGCGTCGCGATCGGCTCGCGGAAGCTCCAGGCGAACTTGCCATCCTTCGTCGCGGCGCATTCGTAGAGCTGAGCGCCTTGCGCGTGGAGCGTAATGACCTCTTTCTCGCCCGGTGCGGCGATGTCAGCCGGCAGTTGCTGCGCCGAGGCGCTTGGCATCCAGGCGGCCCCCGGCAATGCCATCAACGCCGCGCCCGCGGCAAGATGACGAAAAATACAACTCATGATCAGCTCCCTTGTTGTTTTAACCATGATGCCGCCCCGCGAGAGGCGAAGCAAAAAGGTTCCCGCCGTGGAATCGATGCGGCATGGTTTGTTTCGGCTGGGGGTGTTTTGGTTCAATGATTCTCGCGGAAAATCCGGGCATGATGCGAATCAATGCAGCATGAAGCCTGGCTCAAGGACCTGTTCGTCTTCCTGGTGGCGGCCGGTCTGATCGTGCCGCTGTTCCACCGCGCCCGGGTCGGCGCGGTCCTGGGTTTCCTGCTGATTGGGGTTGCGGTCGGACCGTACGGTTTCGGCGCGCTCGCCGGGGATTACCCCTGGCTGCGCTATCTGACCATCGAAGACCGCGCCCGTGTCGAGCCGTTCGCCGAGCTCGGCGTCATGTTTCTCCTGTTCATGATCGGCATCGAGATGTCGGTCGAACGGCTGTGGTCGCTGCGCCGCTTCGTGGCCGGCATCGGCAGCATCCAGTTCCTGTTCTCGGCGGTCGCTTTCGGGGCCGCGCTGTCGTTGCTGGGTGCGCCCGCGAGCGCGGCGGTTCTCCTCGGCCTGGGGCTCGCGATGTCGTCGACCGCCGTGGTCATGCAACTCCTGGAAGAGCAGGGCCGCACCGCTACGCCGCTCGGGCACGTCGCGATTGCCGTGCTGCTGTTTCAGGATCTGATGGTAGCCCCGGTGCTGTTCGGCGCGGAGGTCCTTGCCCGCGGCGGCGACGTGGCGCTCGGACTCGCCAAGGCGCTGCTGGTGGCGGTGGTCGCAATCGCTGTGATCCTGGTCGCCGGCCGGTTCGTGCTGCGGCCGCTGTTCAGCGTCGCCGGCCGCACCGGCAGCCGCGAGCTGATCATGGCGATGACGCTGTTGATGGTGATCGGCGTCGCCACCGCGACTGGCTATGTGGGCTTGTCGACCGCGCTCGG
Organism: uncultured Alphaproteobacteria bacterium; assembly: GCA_963785745.1. Taxonomy (GTDB): domain Bacteria; phylum Pseudomonadota; class Alphaproteobacteria; order Rhizobiales; family Xanthobacteraceae; genus VAZQ01. The sequence continues at coordinate 146,502 of CAWAWR010000019.1, read as the reverse complement.
CGCTTTCCTGGCCGGCGTGCTGCTGTCGGAAACCGAATACCGCCACCAGATCGAGATCGACGTCGCGCCGTTCAAAGGATTGCTGGTCGGCCTGTTCTTCATCACCGTCGGCATGTCGATCGACGTGCACGTGGTCTGGAACGCGATCGGCAGCATTCTGCTGATGGTCGCGGTGCTGCTGGTGGTCAAGGCCGCCATTCTCTACGGCGCGTGCCGGCTGTTCGGGGTGGCGCTGGGGGTGACGGTCGAGGCCGCGATCTTGCTCGCTCAGGCCGGCGAATTCGGCTTCATCGTGATCACGCTGGGCCGCAGCACGGGGCTCGTGCCCAGCGAATTTGCGCAGGGCGCAACCGCGGTGGTCGGCATCAGCATGATCCTCACGCCGTTCCTCGCGATGGGCGCCCGCGCGATCGCGGGACGGATTGCGCAGATCGAGCATCGCGACCACATGCCGCCGGACCACCAGGCCGAGCATACCGATCACGTCATCATCGGCGGCTACGGCCGGGTGGGGCGGCTCATCGGCCGGTTGCTGAAGGCGGAGAACGTGCCGTTCGTTGCGCTCGACACCAATGCCGAGCTGGCAAGCGAAGGCGCGCAGCGCGGCGAGACGGTGTTCTTCGGCGACGCCGCGCGCCGCGAATTCCTGCATCGCGCCGGCGCCGCCGGCGCACGCGCCTTCGTCGTGACCGTGAATTCGCCGCGCGCGGCCGAACGCATGGTCGCTGCGGCGTATAAGGAGCGTCCGGACGTGCCGGTGTTCGCGCGCGCCCGCGACCCCGCGCATGCCTCGCGGCTGCTCAAGCTCGGCGCCGTCGCGGTCACGCCGGAGACGGTGGAGGCGAGCCTTCAGCTCGGCGCGCGGGTGCTCGAGGGGCTCGGTGTCTCGGACGACGCCATTGCGCGCCGGCTCGAGGACATGCGCGCCGAGGAGCTCGGCCGTATTTCCGGAAAGCAGAGCGGCAAGACCGGCCGGCCGGCCCGCGGCGACTGAATCGCAACGCGGACCGGCGCGCCGTCTGCCATGTTCAGGTCGGTCTGGCACGGACGGACGAGGTCGCCACCGGGCCCGAAGTCGATGTCGTTGTTACCGCCGGGAGGGCAGCATCACTTTTTTTCTTCTTCTTCTTCCTCTTCTTCCTCCTCCTCCTCATCATCGTCTTCTTCTTCCTCGTCTTCGTCCTCTTCTTCGTCGCCTTCCTCGTCTTCCTCGTCGTCCTCTTCTTCGTCGCCTTCTTCCTCGTCTTCCTCGCCGTCCTCGTCTTCATCCTCTTCTTCGTCGTCGTCCTCATCATCGTCGTCGTCGCCGTCATCGAGGTCGAGGCTATCCTCATCCACTTCGTCGGACAGCGGCGGACGCCCGGGCGCGAAACCGGGGATGGTGGTGCCGGCGGGACGCGCCAGCAGCTCCTGGGTATCCGGGAGTGGCACGGATAGCATCCCTTCCATGACGCGATCGTCGAAATGGATGTCGACACAGGGCAGGGCGCCGGTAGCGGAAGCAGGCTGGGTCATCATCATCACGGCTTCTCCTCGGTGAAATGTTCGACGATCGGTGGGTCCGCGGCCGGAAAAATTCCGCGACCGGGTAAGTAGGCACTCTCTTGCGTCGGTTCCAGACACAGGAACAACGAAATCAAACGGCGCGGATGCCCGCGCCGTTCCGTGACTAAATTGTGATCACGCCTTCGCCGGCGGCGTTTTATGCCGCGACAGCGCGATTTGGCGTCAGGCTTTCATCGCCTTCTTGAGGTTTTCGTCAATCTTGTCAAGGAAGCCGGTGGTGGAAAGCCACTTCTGGTCGGGGCCGACCAGGATCGCGAGATCCTTGGTCATGTCGCCGGCCTCGACGGTCCCGACCGTTACTTTTTCGAGCGTGTCGGCGAACTTCGACAGCTCTGGATTGTTGTCCAGCTTGGCGCGATGCGCGAGCCCGCGGGACCAGGCGAGGATTGAAGCCACCGAATTGGTGGAGGTCTGCTCGCCCTTCTGGTGCTGGCGGTAGTGGCGGGTGACCGTGCCGTGCGCGGCCTCGGCCTCCACCACCTTGCCGTCCGGCGTGGTGAGCACCGACGTCATCAGGCCGAGCGAGCCGTAGCCCTGCGCGACGGTATCGGACTGCACGTCGCCGTCGTAGTTCTTGCAGGCCCACACGTAGCCGCCCGACCACTTCAGCGCCGACGCGACCATGTCGTCGATCAGGCGGTGCTCGTAGGTGATCTTCTTCTGCGCGAACTTGTCCTTGAATTCGTTGTCGAAGATCTCCTGGAAAATGTCGGAGAAGCGGCCGTCATAGACTTTGATGATCGTGTTCTTGGTCGAAAGGTAGAGCGGGTAGCCGCGGTTGAGCGCATAGTTCATCGAGGCGCGCGCGAAATCGCGGATCGAGTCTTCGAGGTTGTACATCGCCATTGCGATGCCGGCGCCCGGGAACTGGAACACTTCGCGCTCGATCTTCGCCCCATCGTCGCCGACGAAGGTGATGTAGAGCTTGCCCTTGCCGGGCACCTTGAAGTCGGTGGCGCGGTACTGGTCGCCATAGGCGTGGCGGCCGATGATGATCGGCTTGGTCCAGCCCGGCACCAGCTTCGGCACGTTCTTGCAGATGATCGGCTCGCGGAAGATGACGCCGCCGAGGATGTTGCGGATCGTGCCGTTGGGCGAGCGCCACATTTCCTTGAGGTTGAATTCCTTCACCCGGCCGGCGTCGGGCGTGATCGTCGCGCATTTGACCGCAACGCCGACCTCGCGGGTCTTGTTGGCGGCGTCGATGGTGATCTGGTCGTTGGTGGCGTCCCGGCTCTCCATGCCGAGGTCGTAGTAGAGCAGGTCGATATCGAGGTAGGGGTGGATCAGCTTGTCCTTGATCAGCTTCCAGATGATCCGGGTCATCTCGTCGCCGTCCATCTCGACGACCGGATTCTTCACCTTGATCTTCGCCATTTTAACGAGTCACCTTTCGAGTGATGGCCTCGGAAACGCCCGCCGCCGCCGGACTCCGCGTCAGAGCGCGGCGAGCGCGGCGTTCAGCGTAGCGCTCGGCCGCATCGCGGCCGACGTCTTGGCGGAATCGGGCAGGTAGTAACCGCCGGTGTCGACCGGCTTGCCTTGCGCGCCGATCAGCTCGCCATTGATCTTGGCCTCGTCCTTGCTGAGCTTCTCGGCCAGCGGTTTGAAGCGGGCTTGCAGCTCCGCGTCCTTGGTCTGCGCGGCCAGCGCCTGTGCCCAGTACAGGGCGAGGTAGAAATGGGTGCCGCGATTGTCGAGTTCGCCAACCTTGCGCGCAGGAGCGCGGTTGAACTCGAGGATCTTGCCGATGGCAATGTCGAGCGCGTCGGCGAGAACCTGCGCCTTGGCGTTCTTGTAGATCTGCGCCAGATGTTCGAGCGAGGCGCCAAGGGCGAGAAACTCGCCGAGCGAATCCCAGCGCAGATATCCTTCCTGCTGGAACTGCTCCACGTGCTTGGGCGCCGAGCCGCCGGCGCCGGTCTCGAACATGCCGCCGCCCGCCATCAGCGGAACGATCGACAGCATCTTGGCCGAGGTGCCGAGCTCCATGATCGGGAACAGGTCGGTCAGATAGTCGCGCAGCACGTTGCCGGTGACGGAAATCGTGTCCTGCCCCTTGCGGATGCGCTCGAGCGAAAACTTGATCGCTTCGACCGGTGCCAGAATGCGGATGTCGAGCCCCGTGGTGTCTTGATCCTTCAGGTACTTCTCGACCTTGGCGATCACCAGGGCATCGTGCGCGCGCTTGGCATCAAGCCAGAACACCGCCGGGACGCCGGTGAGGCGCGCGCGGCGCACCCCGAGCTTGACCCAGTCCTGGATCGGCGCGTCCTTGAGCTGGCACATGCGGAAGAGGTCGCCGGTCTCGACCGGACGCTCCAGCAGCACCTTGCCGTCATCGGCGACGACGCGAACCGTTCCGCTCGCGGGAACTTCGAACGTCTTGTCGTGCGAGCCGTACTCTTCGGCCGCCTGCGCCATCAAGCCCACGTTCGGAACCGAGCCCATGGTTTTGGGATCGAATGCGCCATGGGCCTTACAGTCTTCGATGACCGCCTGGTACATCCTGCGCGTAGCTACGGTCCGGGATCGCGGCTATGGCTTCATGCGACTTGCCGTCGGCGCCCCACATGCGGCCGGATTCGCGGATCATCGCCGGAATTGAAGCGTCGATGATCACGTCGCTGGGGACGTGCAGGTTGGTGATCCCCTTGTCGGAATTCACCATGGCGAGGCCCGGCCGTTTCGCGTACGCGGCCTTGATGTCGGCCTTGATCGCTTCTTTTTCGGCTGCCGGCAGCGTCTCGATCTTCGTCAGCAGCTCGCCGAGGCCGTTGTTCGGATCGACGCCGAGACGCTTCAGCGTAGCGGCGTGCTTCTCGATCACATCGGCGAAGAAGACGGAAACGGCATGGCCGAAGATGATGGGATCGGCGATCTTCATCATCGTCGCCTTCACGTGCAGTGAGAACAGCAGGCCTTCCTTTTTCGCGGCTTCGATCTGTTCGGCAAAGAAGGCGCGCAGCGCCTTGCGGCTCATCACCGCCGCGTCGATGATCTCGCCGGCCTGAAGCGGCGTCTTCGCCTTCAGCACTGTGACCTTGCCGTCGGCGCCCACAAGCTCGATGCGGGCGTTGGTCGCCGCCGCGACGGTGGTCGAGATTTCCGAACCGTAGTAATCGCCGCCCGACATGTACGCCACACGCGATTTGGTGTCAGGACTCCAGGCGCCCATCTTGTGCGGATTGTTGCGGGCGTATTGCTTGACGGCGCCGGCGGCGCGGCGGTCGGAATTGCCCTCGCGCAATATCGGGTTGACGACGCTGCCGAACACCTTGCCGTAGCGGGACTTGATCTCCTTCTCGGCGTCCGTCGTCGGATTGTCCGGATAGTCCGGAACGGCGTAGCCCTTGCCTTGCAATTCCTTGATCGCGGCCTTGAGCTGCGGGATCGAGGCGGAGATGTTGGGCAGCTTCATGATGTTGGCTTCGGGCTTCAACGTGAGCTTGCCGAGTTCGGTGAGTTCGTCGTTGATCCGTTGCGCCGGGGTGAGCTTTTCGGGAAAACTGGCGATGATACGGCCGGCCAGCGAGATGTCCTTCAGCTTCACGGACACGCCCGCCGCGCCCACGAAGGCTTCGACGATCGGCAGCAGGGAATAGGTCGCAAGCGCCGGGGCTTCATCGACCTTTGTCCACATGATTTCGAGATTTGGCATGCTTGCACCTCTGGTCGCCGTGCTTGTTTGGGCCGACCGGAAACTGAACATTGGCGGGCGCGCTGGAGAGGCGTCTCCCCTCGGGCCCTCGAATGGGTTGTTCTCGGCGCGGACATCGCCAACCGGGAAGTCGACTGACGGGAGTTCGGCGCGCGCCCTATAGCATCCGCACTCCGCTGGTAAAAGCCTTGTTGCTAGGTACGAGATAGGCGCTGGCGGGCCAGGGTGCGGCTGGTTGAGGAGCCGGTGCCGCCGCTTGACGCAAGCGGCCGGCTTGGGCAGGGGCTGGCCCTCAGGGCATTTGCCCGCCGAGGAGCACGGCATGCCGGGCGCAGGCACCGACAAGACCAAGCGCTGGATCGAGACGCCGGCCCCGGTGGTCATCCTGGTCGAGCCCCAGCTCGGCGACAACATCGGTGCGGCGGCGCGCGCCATGGCGAATTTCGGCCTGTCGCGGCTGCGGCTGGTCAAGCCGCGCGACGGCTGGCCCAATCCGCGCGCCTGGGTGGCCGCGTCGGGCGCCGATCGGGTGCTCGACAACGCCGCGTTGTTCGACACCGTCGAGGCGGCGATCGCCGACCTGACCTTCGTGCTGGCCACCACCGCGCGGGCGCACGATCAGGCCAAGCCCGTGGTATCGCCGGAGGCGGCGGCAGAGCTGATGGCGCCGAAGATCGCGGGCGGCGAGACCGTCGGCGTGGTGTTCGGGCGCGAGCGCTACGGGCTCGAGAACCACGAAGTCGCGCTCGCCGACCGCATCGTGACGCTGCCGGTCAACCCGGCCTTCGCCTCCCTCAACCTCGCGCAGGCGGTGCTGATCATCGGCTACGAGTGGTGCAAGCACACGTCCGGCGGCGTGCTGCCGTTCGCGATGCCGCAGAAATCCGCGCCCGCGACCCGCGAGCAACTGCTCGCCTTCTTCGCCAATCTCGAACGCGAGCTCGAGCGGGTCGAATATTTCCGGCCCGCCGACAAGCGCGACACCATGCTGATCAACCTGCGCAACATCTTCCACCGCATGGGCCCATCGCGGCAGGACATCCAGACTCTGCAGGGCGTCATCATGGCGATCGCCGAGGGCCGCAAGGGGCCGGCGCGCGGCGGCGTGCTCGACGGCGCCGACGCGGAGATGCTGCGCACGCTCCTGGCCGAGCACGCCGCGGGGCGGGTGCCGGACGAGCGCGCGCCGGTGCGCGGCCTCGCGCGCCTGCTCCGGCGCAACCCGACCGAAGCCGAGCGCGCGTTGTGGGACGCGCTCACCAAGGACCGCCGCTTCGCCGGCCGTGGCTTCAAGCGGCAGACGCCGATCGGGCGCCACATGGCCGACCTCGTGTCGTTCCCGCTGCGCGTGGTGGTCGATCTCGTGCCGGAGGGGGAGGGCGCGGCGGCGGCGAAGGAGCGCGCGGACCGGCGCGCGTGGCTTGCCGAGCGCGGCTATCGTCTGGTCTCGGTCGCGGCCGGCGACGTCGAACGCGACGCCACGGGCGTGCTCGACGATCTCGACGCCAGGATTGTCGCGCTCGAAGCCGGTTCGTGAACGGCGATCCGATCGTTACTTGAGCTTGTCGAGCTGGAGGCGCGCGCCGGCGCGCAGGAACGCCATGTCGCTCGAAATCGCGCAGAAGCGCATGCCGCGCTTGGCCACCGCCAGCGCGCGCTCCGCGGTCGCGCAATAGGCGCCCGCAATCTTGCCGGCCTTCTGCGCGGCCGCCACGATGCGATCGAGCTCGGCCTCGACCGCCTTCGACTCCGGGTCGAGCGTGCGTCCGTCCGACAAGGCGATCGAGAGATCGGACGGCCCGAGGAACAGCCCGTCGATGCCCGGCGTCGATGCGATCGCGTCGATATTGGCGAGCGCGGTGCGGGTCTCGATCATCGCCAGCGTGACGATGTTGTCGTTGCCGTTCGCGAGATAGTCCTTCTGGTCGGCGATGCCGGCGAGCATGGTGGCGCGGTGCGGGCCCCAGCTGCGCTCGCCGATCGGCGGGAATTTCGCCGCCGCGGCGAAGGCGCGCGCATCGGCCGCGGAGTTGATCATCGGGGCGATGATGCCTTCCGCGCCGAAATCGAGGACGCGGCTGACCATCGCGAAGTCGCCGAGCGGCACGCGCACGATCGGCGCCGAGCCGGCCTGGCGCACGGCGGCGATGCCGGTCGCGAGCCCGGCGAGGTCCCACATGCCGTGCTGCGAATCGAGCGTCACCGCCGAGAAGCCTTCGCGGGCGACGACCTCGGCCACGATCGGCGCGGGCAGGCCGCACCAGCCGGTGTGGACGGTCTCGCCGGCGCGCAACCGCGCGGCGAGTGAAAAGCCGGGGAGCGATGACATCGATGAGGCCCTGACTTGTATGGCTGCTTGTATTGGCGCGCGGCTACGTACCGGACTTGATCTGCTCGACCGCCCTGCCCATCAGCTCGATCATGGTGGTGCGAATCTCCTGATCGGTCGCGGCGACGCCGGTGGCGTCGAAATCCTTGCGGACCTTGCGGAAGACGTCGTCCTCGCCGGCCTCCTCGAAGTCCGCCATGACAACTTCTTTCGCATAGGTCTCGGCGTCGGGGCCCTTGCGTCCGAGCTTCTCGGCGGCCCAAAGCCCAAGCAACTTGTTGCGTCGAGACGTCGCTTTGAATTTCAGCTCCTCGTCATGCGCGAACTGCTTCTCGAAACCTTCCTCACGCTTGTCGAACGTGGTCATGACATGCCTCGTGTTGCTGGTGTCACTGTTGATGGCAGCTTCCTGCCGCCTTGCATAGCGAGGCATGATGGTCAAGGCAACATCGTGGCAACATGATTCGCGCTGTGACAACGTGTGGAACATGTCCGTCCGTATCGATTGTGCTGGGGGGCCCGATCGGATAGGTTGCCTGATCTGGACGCGTGGCCTAGTCAGTTGCTTCAGTAGGCGCCAGCGTTCTCCACGCCGCGGAAAAACAATTCGCAAAACGGAGCCACGGCATCCAATATGGATTTTCACAAACCACGGTACACGCCGATGAGCCGCCGCCGTCGAATCTATGAAGGCAAGGCCAAGGTCCTTTATGAAGGACCGGAGCCGGGAACACTGATCCAGCACTTCAAGGATGACGCGACCGCCTTCAATGCCAAGAAGCATGAGGTGATCGAGGGCAAGGGCGTCCTCAACAACCGCATCTCGGAATACGTCTTCCAGCACCTCAACGACATCGGGGTGCCGACGCACTTCATCAGGCGGCTCAACATGCGCGAGCAGTTGATCCGCGAGGTGGAGATCATCCCGCTCGAGGTCGTCGTGCGCAATGTCGCGGCGGGCTCGCTCTCGCAGCGGCTGGGGATCGAGGAGGGCACGCAGCTGCCGCGCTCGATCATCGAGTTCTACTACAAGAACGACCAGCTCAACGACCCGATGGTGTCGGAAGAGCACATCACCGCCTTCGGCTGGGCGACGCCGCAGGAGATCGACGACATCATGGCGCTGGCCATCCGCGTCAACGACTTCCTCTCCGGCGTCTTCCTCGGCGTCGGCATCCGTCTGGTCGACTTCAAGATGGAGACCGGGCGGCTGTGGGAGAACGACCTGATGCGGATCGTGGTCGCCGACGAGATCTCGCCGGACTCGTGCCGGCTGTGGGACATCAAGTCGAACGAGAAGCTCGACAAGGATCGCTTCCGCAAGGACCTCGGCGGCCTGCTCGAGGCCTATACCGAAGTCGCCAAGCGGCTCGGCATCATGAACGAGGGCGAGCGGCCGCAGGGCACCGGCCCGGTGCTGGTGAAGGGCTGACGTTCAAAGATCATTTCGTCGCATGTCGATGCGTGATGGTCGGCCTTGTGCCGGCCATTTGCGTCTTTAGACTGACGCTCGACAACTGACGCCCGACGCAAGAGCGGACGCATTGATCGGGAGGCGACGTGTCCCGTACGCACAGCATCGCAGCAGCGGCCGCCATCTGGCTTGCGCTTTGCGGCATCGCGCAGGCGCAGGACTATCCCACCCAGCCCGTCCGCTTTGTCGTGCCCTATGCCGCCGGCGGCGGCACCGACGCCATGGCGCGCTATTTCTCGAAGGGATTGGAGCGGCGCTTCGGCCAGCCCTTCGTGGTGGAGAACCGCCCCGGATCGGGCACCACCATCGGCGCGAACTTCGTCGCCAAGTCGGCGCCCGATGGGCAGACCATCCTGCTCGGCACCTCATCGACCTTCGCGATCGCGGTCGGCCTCTACAAGAAGCTGCCCTACAATCCGGTCACGGATTTCGCGCCGATTGCGCTGGTCGCGGCCGCGCCCTTCGTGCTGATCGTGCATCCCTCGATGCCGGTCCATTCGGTCGCCGATCTGGTGCGCTACCTGAAGGCCAATCCGGGATTCAACTATGCGTCCGGCGGCGTCGGCTCGCAGCATCACGTCAACGCCGAGCTGTTCCGCACCATGGCCGGCCTCGACATCAAGAATGTCAGCTACCGCGGCGGCGGCCCGGCGGTGCAGGACGTCGTCGCCGGCCATGTGAAGATGATGTTTGCCGATGTCGGCGGTTCGGCGCACGAGCTGATCCGCGACGGCAGGCTGCGGGCGCTCGCGGTGACGACCGCGCGCCGGGTCGACACCATGCCGGACATCCCGACCATGCACGAGGCCGGCATCACCGACTATGAGGCCAATGCCTGGATCGCGATCGTGGCGCCGGCCAGGACGCCGGCGGCGATCGTTGCGAAGCTCAACGGCGCGTTCAACGACATCCTCTCCGCGGATGACACCAAGGCGCATTTCTCGCGGCTCGGCTGGCAGCCGCTGAACACCACGCCGCAGCAACTCGGCGACCACATCAAGAGCGAGATCGTCCGCTGGGGCAAGGTGATGCAAGCCGCCGGCGCCGAAGGCGTGGAGTGAGGGAATGATGCTGTTGCGGATTGTGTTTGCAGCGATCGTTGCAACCGGATGCGTCGCCGGCGATGTCCGGGCGCAGGACTATCCGGCGCAGCCGGTCAAACTCGTCGTGCCGTTCCCGGCCGGCGGCGGCACCGACGCGCTGGCGCGCTGGTTCGCGAAGGGATTGGAGGCGAAGCTCGGCCAGCCGTTCGTGGTCGAGAACCGCGCCGGCTCCGGCACGACGCTCGGCGCGGGTTTCGTCGCGCGCGCGGCGCCCGACGGCTACACCATCATGCTCGGGACCAGCTCCACCTACGCGATCGCGCCGAACGTCTACAAGAAGGTGCCGTTCGATCCGGCCAAGGATTTTGCGCCGATCGCCCTGGTCGCGGAGGTGCCGTTCGTTCTGGTCGTGAACCCTGCGCTGCCGGTGAAATCGGTGGCGGAGCTGGTAGCGCTGGTGCGCGGCAAACCCGGCGCAATGAGCTATGCTTCGGCCGGCATCGGCACCCAGCATCACGTCAATGCCGAGCTGCTCAAGACGCTGACCGGCATCGAGATGACGCACGTTCCCTATCGCGGCGGCGGGCCGGCGCTGCAGGACGTCATCGCGGGCCATGTCCCGATCTACTTCGGCGATGTCAGCACGGTGATGCCGCTCGCGCGCGCCGGCAAGGTGAGGGCGCTAGCGCTCACCATCTCGCAGCGGCTCGACGCGTTTCCCGATATCCCGACCATGCACGAGGCCGGCATCGCCAACTACAATGCAAGCGCGTGGCAGGCCTTCGTCGCGCCCGCCAGCACGCCGGCGCCGATCGTCGCGCGGCTCAACAAGGCGCTGCTGGAAGTCGTCAATTCGCCCGACACCCGCGGCCGCTTTCACGAACTCGGATTGCGGCCGTTGACCAGCACGCCCGACGAGCTCGGCGCCTTCATCAAGAGCGAGCTGGTGCGCTGGGGCAAGGTGGTGGACGCCGCCGGCGCCAGGGGCATTGAGTGACATTGGTACTGAAGCGATAGGGGGCATTGAGTGAGCGTTCGTCCCATGCGACGCTCGCATTGCCAGCAGCACAAGAAGAGACAGACATGAGCAACAACGCAACGATCGGCCTCGTCGTCCCGCATGCCGAGGACAAGGTCCCGGCCGAAGGCCATCAGATGTATCCGAACCAGCGGTTCATCCCGAAGGGCGTCGGCGTGCGCTCGCTGACGCCGGAAGGCTACGCCGCCGCGTTCGACGCGATCATGCCGGCGGCCGAGCATCTGGTGAAGCAGAACGTCGACGCGATCATGGTGATCGGAACGTCGCTCACCTTCTATCGCGGTCCCGAGGCGCACGATCGCCTGCTCGAAAAGCTCCGCACGACCACCGGCCTGCCGGTCTCGACCATGAGCCAGGCGATCCTCGACGGCCTCAAGGAGGTCGGCGCCAAGCGCGTCGCGGTCACAACCGCCTACACCGACGTGGTGAACCAGCGCCTGAAAGAGCTGCTGGTGGCGGGCGGCTATGAGGTGCTGGCGCTCGAAGCCTTCCACATTCTCGAATTCGGCGGTCCGTCGCGCATGAGCGAGGCCGACATCATCGACCTGAGCGGAAAGTCGGTGGCGAACGCGCCCGGCGCCGACGGCGTCGTCATTTCATGCGGCGGCTTGCGTACGCTCGGCGTCCACAAGCCGCTGGAAGCGCGGCACGGGCTGCCGGTGGTCTCCTCGACGCCGGCCGCGTTCTGGGCGGCGATGCGGCTCGTGGGCGAGAGCGGCCATGTCGGCGGCCATGGCCGGCTCCTGGAGCAGGCGGCGGCCCCTGTGCATTAAGCCCAGTTGCGCGTGGACTTCTGCGCGCCCACATGCATTTTGCCCACGAATTGCGTCCTGTCGGGGCGCAGCACCGCACAGCATTGAGGTCGAGCCGTTCCGCTATGAAAGCCCGCGTCACCGTCACGTTGAAGTCCGGCATCCTCGACCCCCAGGGCAAGGCGATCGAGGGGGCGCTTAAGACATTGGGCGTCAAAGGGGTCGCAAGCGTCCGCCAGGGCAAGGTTTTCGACATCGAGCTCAAGGGCAAGGACCGCAAGGCCGCCACCGCCGCGCTCAAGGCGGCGGCCGACAAGCTCCTCGCCAATACGGTGATCGAGAATTATGATGTGAAGCTGTTGAAGTAAGGAGCATCGGCAGCCGCCCGAGGGCTCGTAGCCGGGTTTGAGATGACCAAGCTTCGCACCGCCATCCTCGTTCTTGCACTCGGCGCCGGCCTCGTAGGCCTGCTCGCGAGCGATGCGGTGACGGTCGGGATCGGGCTGCGTGCGCCCGAGCGCGCCGACATCCCGGCCTCATCCACCTTCGTCGAGATCAAGTGGCCGTTCCCGCGCGACCAATGGGGCGACGGGCGGGCGTTCCGCTGCGCTGCCGCCGATTGCGGCGTCGAGGTCAGCCTCTATCTGCGGCCCAAGATCGGGTTCTGCAATTGCGACACCGGCGTTGCCGATGAGGCCGAGCTCGACCGCGTCGCCGATCTCGAGCTGTTCAGCCCGAAATTCTTCGGCCTGACCCACGGCGACGACATCCAGGTCGGCTGGATGCGGGGCTTGAGCCGCATCTACCAGGTCGACATTCCCTACGACCGGTCGCGCCCGATCCTGGCGATGGCGTTCAACCAGAATTGCGACGTGATGGTCGCCACCGTCGTCGCGCCGCTCGACCGTTTGCCCAGCGCGGAGCGGCATGTGCTCGCCTTCCTCAACGGTGAGCCGATCCTGAAATGGGCGAGGGCGCAGTTCGGAATCTGATGCAGGCAGCGGTCAAGTTTTTGGTATTGAGTCCGTTCGTTGTTCGCACCCTCGCGATGATCGCCCTGGCGGTTGGCATCGCCCACGCCCCGGTCGGTCCGGCCACAGCGCAGTCATCGACAGAAGGACCGCCCGTTGGCATCGGCGGCTGGAGCTATGAGAAGGGCGCCTCCGACGTCCATCTTTTTCAATGCAAGATTGCGGCATGCGTTGCAGGATCGCGGGTCAGCTACCGCTTCTATCCTCCCGGCACGGCCATGCCGCTCAACCAGTTCCGCAGCGAGCAGGAGATGATCATCAAGGCGCTGCAAACGCGAGCGCCCCCGGGAACGAAAATAGCGATCGTGGCCATCGAGGGCGACGATGGCGCATCCCTGCCGCGCATGTACAAGGCCCGCCGCCTGACGGTCGCGCCCAACGGAATGCAGGAACATGTGCATAGCGGCCTGCTGATGGGCGAACATGCAGCGGTCAGTCTGATAAGCTCTTCGCTTGACGAGAAGGCGGCCGAAGCGAACTACACCATCTATGGGGTTGCGCTCCTGCTAGCCATCCAGAAACCACCGGCACCGCAAAAATGAAAGCAGCCGTCGTCGTCTTTCCCGGAATCAATCGCGAGCGCGACATGGCGCGCACGCTGCGGCTCGTGTCCGGCCGCGAGCCGGCGATGGTGTGGCACGCCGACCCTGCGTTGCCCGCCGGCACCGATCTCGTGGTCATCCCGGGCGGCTTCTCCTACGGCGACTATCTGCGCTGCGGCGCGATCGCGGCGCGGGCGCCGATCATGGACGCGGTGCGTGCGCACGCGAAGAAGGGCGGCCTGGTGCTCGCCATCTGCAACGGATTTCAGATCGCCTGCGAGTTGGGACTGCTGCCGGGCGTGCTGATGCGCAATCAGAACCTGAAGTTCATCTGCCGCGATGTCTATTTGCGGGTCGAGCGCTCCGATACGCCGTTCACCCGCGGCTACAATGCCGGCCAGGTGATCCGCGTGCCGGTCGCGCATGGCGAGGGCAATTACATCGCCGACGGCAAGACCATCGCGCGGCTGGAAGGCGAGGGGCGGATCCTGTTCCGCTATTCCTCTCCCGACGGCATGATCGATCCGGACTGGAACCACAACGGCGCCATCAACGCGATCGCCGGCATCCTCAATGCGAAGGGCAACGTGCTCGGCATGATGCCGCATCCGGAAAATCACGTCGAAGCGTCCATGGGCGTCACCGACGGGCGCGGGCTGTTTGCAGGGCTGGTGGACCATTTCAAGGTTGCGGCATAGCGGCTGAAGGGGCGGGACATGACGGACCCGGCTACGGCCGCAGCACCGGTGTGGAAACGGGTGCTGGCGGTCATTCTTGATTTTTTCACGGCGTTTTTCGTTTTCGGCATGGCGGTCGCCTATGTCACCGGCGATACGACGTCGACCGGCTTCAAGCTCGACGGTCTGCCCGCCTTGGTGCTGTTCGTGCTGATGGCCGCCTATTTCTTCGTCGGCCGCCGCTATCTGGGCGGCACGATCTGGGACCGTATTTTGCGAATCCAGCGGCCGCAGCCGAAGGTTTAGCCGGGCGCAACAGGCCGCTGGCCGTCAGCTCAAGCACCTGAACCGCCGTGGCTTTCACGGCGACATACCTGTCATGGTGCCGCCCCGTTTCGCCCGGAAGCGAGGGCCGCGCCACACGTCCTGATGGCTCATAACCGGTGAGCCGTCGTGCGGCCGCCATCGTGGTCGTGCTAATTTGGCGGTGGAGGGAGCAGCCATGCCATTTGCGATCATTGCGATGGCGATCAATGTCGCCTTCATCGTCCATGCGGCGAAGACCGGCCGATTCAATCCCTGGGGCTACGTGATGCTGTTTCTGCCGGGCGTCGGCGCACTCGCCTACGTGCTGGTCGAGCTCATCCCGGAATGGATGGGGACGTGGCAGGGCCAACAAGCCCGCCGGCGCGTCGTCAGCACGCTCAATCCTGAGAAGGACTATCGCCGCCTCCTGGATGATCTGGCGATCACCGACACAATCGCCAATCGTTCGGCGCTGGCCGACGAATGCCTGCGGCTCGGCAAGTTCGACGAGGCGCTCGTTCACTACGACAACATCCTCGACCGCCCGTTGGGGGAGGAGCCTGCTTACGTCTTGGGCAAAGCCCGCGCGGAATTCGGCGTTGGCCGTCCGCAGGCGGCGGTAGCGACGCTCGACGACCTGCGGGCGCGCTGGCCCGATTTTCAATCCGCTGACGGCCACCTGCTTTATGCGCGCGCCCTGGCAGGGAGCGGGCGCATTGACGAGGCGCTGGATGAGTACAGGGCCGTGTCGAGCTATTTCGCGGGCGCCGAGGCGCGGGTGCGCTGGGCGCTGCTGCTGGAATCGCTCGGCCGCCAGCCCGAGGCCAAGGCGATCTACACGGACCTCCTCACCCAGATGCGGCGGGCACCCAAATATGTCCGGAAGGTCCAGGCCGAGTGGATCGCCGTCGCCCAAAAGCAACTGCGCGCATAGCTAGCGTGCGCATAGCCAACGCGTGCATGGCTAGTGCCGCCGATTTGAAGTTCCTACGGCGGCTGCGGCAAGCTCAGCTAGGAACTTCAAATCGAAAGCGGCACTAGAATCATAAGCTTGCTAGTGCCTCTTTACTTCCGAAGTTCGCATCGGAAGGTGCCGCGATTTGTGGCGAACTTCGGCAGCGGGGCACTAGTGCGAAACTGTGGACAAGGCCTTTCCGGAACAGTGAAATCTCGCCTAGAACAAGGGCGCATGGCCTCCAAACAACTCAAGACCGCACCCAAAGTCACCCCGGCGCTGGTCGCCGCCCACGGCCTCAAGCCGGATGAATATGAGCGGCTCAAGTCGCTGATCGGCCGCGCGCCGAAGTTCACCGAGCTCGGCATCTTCTCGGCGATGTGGAACGAGCACTGCTCGTACAAGTCCTCGAAGATCCATCTGAAGACGCTGCCGACCAAGGCGCCCTGGGTGATCCAGGGGCCGGGCGAGAATGCCGGGGTCATCGACATCGGCGACGGGCTCGCCTGCGTGTTCAAGATGGAGAGCCACAACCACCCGAGCTACATCGAGCCCTATCAGGGCGCGACCACCGGCGTCGGCGGCATCCTGCGCGACGTCTTCACCATGGGCGCGCGCCCGATCGCCTGCCTCAATGCGCTGTCGTTCGGCGCGCCGTCGCATCCGAAGACGCGCCAGCTTGTCGGCGGCGTGGTGGCGGGCATCGGCGGCTACGGCAACTCGTTTGGCGTGCCGACGGTCGGCGGCGAGGTCCGCTTCCACACCCGCTATGACGGCAACTGCCTGGTCAACGCCATGGCGGTCGGCATCGCGGAGACCGACAAGATCTTCTACGCGGCGGCGTCCGGCGTCGGCATGCCGATCGTCTATCTCGGCTCCAAGACCGGGCGCGACGGCATCCACGGCGCCACCATGGCGTCGGCCGAGTTCGACGACGATAGCGACGAGAAGCGTCCGACCGTGCAGGTCGGCGATCCGTTCTCGGAGAAGCTGCTGCTCGAAGCCTGTCTCGAGATCATGGCCAAGGATTGCGTGATCGCGATCCAGGACATGGGCGCGGCCGGGCTCACCTGCTCGGCGGTCGAGATGGGCGCCAAGGGCGATCTCGGCGTGACGCTGGAGCTCGACGACGTGCCGTGCCGCGAGACCGGCATGAGCGCCTACGAGATGATGCTCTCCGAGAGCCAGGAGCGCATGCTCATGGTGCTCAAGCCGGAGAAGGAGAAAGAGGCCGAGGCGATCTTCCGCAAATGGGGCCTCGACTTCGCCATCGTCGGCAAGACCACGCCGACCAAGCGGTTCATCGTGAAGCATGGCGGCAAGACCGTCGCCGACCTGCCGATCAAGGAGCTTGGCGACGAGGCGCCGGTCTACGACCGCCCGCATGTCGAGACGCCGAAGCAGCCGGTGATCAAGGCGGCCGACGTCACGGCGCCGGTGAGCACCGGCGACGCGCTGTTGAAGCTGATCGGCTCGCCCGACCTCTGCTCGCGGCGCTGGGTGTGGGAGCAATACGACCACGTCATCCTCGGCAACACGGTGCAGCGGCCGGGCGGCGACGCCGCCGTGGTGCGCGTCAATGACGGGCCGAAGGCGCTGGCGTTCACCGCCGACGTGACGCCGCGCTACTGCGAGGCCGATCCGTTCGAAGGCGGCAAGCAGGCGGTGGCGGAAGCCTGGCGCAACATCACGGCGGTCGGCGCAAAGCCTTTGGCGATCACCGACAATCTCAACTTCGGCAATCCGGAGCGGCCGGAGATCATGGGCCAGCTCGTCGGCTGCATCCGCGGCATCGGCGAGGCCTGCACCGCGCTCGACTGCCCGGTCGTGTCGGGGAACGTGTCGCTCTACAACGAGACCAACGGCCGCGCGATCCTGCCGACGCCGACGATCGGCGCTGTCGGTGTGCTCGACAATTTCGAGAAATCGGCGAGCATCGCCTTCAAGGCCGCCGACCAGGCGATCCTGCTGATCGGCGAGACCAGGGGCTGGCTCGGGCAGTCGATCTATCTGCGCGACATCTGCGAGCGGGAGGAGGGCGCGCCGCCGCCGGTCGATCTCGCCGCCGAGCGCCGCAACGGCGATTTCGTCCGCGCGCTGATTGCCGAGGGCGCCGTCACCGCGGTCCACGACGTATCCGACGGCGGGCTTGTCGTCGCGCTGGCGGAGATGGCGATGGCGTCCGGCATCGGCGCCGAACTCGATGCGCCGCCGATCCCCGCGCACGCGTTCTGGTTCGGCGAGGATCAGGCGCGCTATGTCGTCACGGCCGACCCCGGCAAGGCGGGGCGGATCCTCGATCGCGCCAAAGCTGCCGGTATTCCGGTGCGAGAGATCGGCACCACTGGTGGCGACGCATTGACGCTTGCGGGCGAGCGCCCGGTACCGATCGCGAAGCTTCGTGATACCTTTGAAGGCTGGTTCCCCGCTTTCATGTCGGGCGGGCGTCCATGATGAGCGCCCCCGCCCATGCGAAAGCCCGCCAATCTCGTCTACGGCGTTGAGGAAGCACCCCCGCATCTGGTGACGCTGATCAGTGCTATTCAGCACGTCGGCGTCATCGCGATTTTCATGATCTACCCGCTGATCATCGGCCGCGAGGCGGGCGTGTCGGCCGACGTGCTTTCCGCCATGTTGCGGATGGGGATGCTCGCGCTCGCCGTTGCGGTGCTGTTGCAGGCGTTGCCGCGCGGGCCGGTCGGCAGCCGGTTTCTGGCGCCGTCGATCTTCACCGGGGTCTATCTCGCGCCATCGCTGCTGGCCGCCAAGACCGGCGGGATGCCGCTGGTGTGGGGCATGACGATCTTCGCCGGCCTGATCGAGGCTGCGCTCTCACGCGTATGGACTCGGCTCCGGACATTCATCCCGTCGGAGACTGCTGGCCTGGTCGTGTTCCTGATAGGCGTCATCATCGGGCTCGCGGCGCTCCGCGTTCTGCTCGGGGAGGGGACATCGGGCTCGCTCTCCGGACGCGATGCCATCGTCGCCGGCCTCGCGCTTGCGGTGATGATCGGCCTCAACATCTGGAACAAGGGTCAGCTCCGCCTGTTTTGCATCCTCATCGGCATGATCGTCGGATACATCGCAGCGGTCGCAACCGGCTTGCTGACGCTCGCCGATTTTCAGTCGGTGCTGACGCAGCCGCTCGTGGCGATGCCCACGCTTGCGCATGTCAGCTTCGCGTTCGACCCCGAGCTGATCATCCCGTTCGCCGTTAGCGGCCTTGCCGCGGCGATGGGCGCCACCGCGGTCATCGCGACCTACCAGCGCCTGGCCGATGCCGACTGGGTGCGTCCGGAGATGAATTCGATCCGCGGCGGTATCTTCGCGGACGGCATCGCGACCGGCGTGGCCGGCTTGATCGGCACCTACGGGCAGACGGTGTCGACCGCCAATGTCGGCTTGGTAGCGGCGACCGGCGTGGCCAGCCGGCGCATCGCATTCGTGATCGCGGCGATCCTCGCGATCGCTGCGTTCGTGCCGGGCTTCGTGGCAGTGCTGGCGATCATGCCGCCGCCGGTCATGGCATCGGCGATGCTGTTCACCGCCGTCTTCATCATGATCAGCGGGGTGCAGATCATCTCGACACGCGCGCTCGACGCGCGCCGCACGCTCGTGATCGGGATGGGTATGATGGCCTTTTTCGTCGTCTCGATGTTCCCGTCGGCGTTTTCCGGCGTGCCGCACTGGTTGCAGCCGCTGGTGAACTCGCCGCTGGTGCTCGGCACGCTGGTTGCGCTCGCGCTTAATTTCGTGTTCCGGCTTGGCATCCGGCGCAAGGTAGCGATGTCTGTCGATCCGGTGGCACCGGAATACGAGGAAGTCGGGAATTTCGTCGAGCGTAACGCGGCGATCTGGGGCGCGCGCCGCGATGTCGTCGCGCGCGTTGAGTTCGCCGTGCAGCAGGCGGCGGAAGCGATTGTCGAGTACTGCCAGGTCAAGGGGACGATCTCGATCGAGATCGGCTATGACGAATTCGACATCGATGTAACACTGACCTACCCCGGTGACGTACTTGAACTGACGGGACGGCTGCCAAGCCGCGAGGAAATCCTGGAGTCGGAGGAGGGCGCCCGGCGCCTAGCCGCATTCCTGATCATGCAGCGATCCGACCAGGTGAAGGCAACCGCCAACGGCCCCATCGCCGTGCTGTCATTGCACTTTCGCCAATGATGTCCGGCACCCGGTGAGCAAGGCAATATCCCGTCCGCCCTTCGTCATCATGTCTCCTTTGCCCATTGCATACGTCGATCTTGGCAAGGCGCCCGTCGATCGCCCGTGAAATATGGCGTATTTTCCATCGCCTGCTCAGTGCCGTGGCGTTGACCTGCGGCGCCAAGCGCCTCATTTTGGTGGCAAAGCTGCGCGAATCGATCGCCGGTGGGCTTCGGCCTCGCGGCGGCACGCCGCAAGCGAGGCCGGAGACGAAGAGAGACAAGTCATGCCGATGGCGGCAAACGATATCGAGCGGCTGATCAAGGCCAAGATCCCGGACGCGGACGTGACCATCCGCGACCTCGCCGGCGATGGCGATCACTACGCCGCCACCGTGATCTCCGAGACCTTCCGCGGCAAATCGCGGGTGCAGCAGCATCAGATCGTCTATGAGGCGCTCAAGGCGGAGATGGGCGGGGCGCTGCACGCGCTGGCGTTGCAGACTGGCGTGCCGGAATCCTGAACGGCAGTTAAGCCGCCGAAGTGTCCTAGCGCGTCATTTCAAAAAGATTTCGCTTCCGGACTGGTAGCGCCGGAATCGCTCTCCTACATGCGGCCGGCCCCAGCCCGGGGCTTTTCCCACATGGGGGAGAGCGATGGACGCTCAACGCACCGCCTTCGAAGAAACCGTCACGCTGCGCCAGGCGAAGAAGCTGATCCAGTGCATGGCGCACGAGCAGAGCTTCCTGTTGCTCTCCGCGCCGGGCATGGGCAAGTCCGAGATGGTCTACGAGGCGGCCGCCGACGCCGGCCTGCCATGCCGCTCCCTGCTCGGAACCCAGATTGCGCCGGAAGACGTGAGCGGCATTCCGCGCATCGTCGGCGAGCGCTCGGTGTTCTGCCCGCCGCGCATCCTGCTGCCGGAGCGGCCGGAGCCGTTCTGCCTGTTCCTCGACGAGCTGCCGGCCTGCGCGCCCGACGTGCAGAAGGCGTTCTACTCGCTGCTGCTGGAACGCCGCCTCGGCGAGCACAGCCTGCCGGCCGGCACCTGGGTGGTCGCCGCCGGCAACCGCCTGCAGGACCGCGCGCTGGTGCGCGCGATGAGCTCGGCGCTGGTCAACCGCGTCACCATCCTGCATCTGCGCGTCGACACCGACGAATGGCTGGCATGGGCCGCGCGTCACGGCATCCGCGGCGAGATCGTCAGCTTCATCGCCAGCATGCCTGACGCGCTGATGCGTCCGGTGCCGGCCGAGCCGGTGCCGTTCTCGACGCCGCGCGCCTGGACGCTGTTGTCGCGGGCGCTCGACATGGCGGAGTCGTCCGGCATCTTGACGAACGAGACCCGGCGCGCGCTCGCGTTCGGCCGCCTGTCGGCGGAAGACGCGGTGGTGTTCTGCTCGCTCGCCGAAGAGGCGATCGGCCCGGTGCATCCGATGGAAGACTACATCCAGCGGCCCGGCCTGCTGCCGCAGTCCAACTCCGCGCGCTGGTTCATCCTCAATTGCATCCGCCAGTTCGTGCGCGACGGCAAGGCGGCGCAATTCAAGCCGCGCGTCATCAACCGTTTCCTGCGCAGCCTCTCGTCCGAGCACCAGCTCACCGTGCTCACCGAGATGGTCGAGCAATGGGGCGCGCTCGGCGCCGACCGCGCGATGTTCGACCTGCTCAAGAAGGTCACCGCCACATGACCGCGGCGCCGCCGGTCGCGACCGCGGGGCAGGGCACGCTGGCGCGCATCCAGAAGGGGCTGCGGATGCTGACCGTGCCGCTGCCGCATCTGGCCGGGCTTGCGGCCGCGGTGCGCGTCAATATCGACGAGCGCGTGCCGACCATGGGCGTGTTCGCGTCCGGGCGTCTCGTCGCCAATCCGGCGTTCACCGCGCGGCTCACCGACAACGAGCTGGTGTTCGTGCTCGCGCATGAGCTTTTGCATCTGGCGTTGCGCACCCATGAGCGCGCCAAGGGCTCAGGCCAGCTCGAGTTCAACTACGCGCACGACTACATCATCAACGACATGCTGCGCGGCGCGCTCGGTGTCGCGACGATTCCCGCCGGCGGTCTCGACATGCCGGGCGCGCGCGAGAAGTCCGCCGAGCAGATCGTCGTCGAGATGCGCCGCAACGGCGACTTCATCTCGTCGCGCACCCGCGTCTGGGACGGCGAGGCCACCATCGCCGGCCGCGTATTCGGCCCGCAGGCCGTCGGCAGCGGCGGCAACGGTGCCAATACTGATGACAATGGCGACGTGCTCGGCGACGCGCGCGAGCGCGAGCTGTTTCCCGACGATGCCGCCGATCAGGTCCGCCGCGCGAAGGCGATCCAGGAGCTTGCCGCCAAGGGCCTCGCGCTCGGCAAGGCGATGGGCGCGATGCAGGGGCGCGGCTTTGATGCCGGCGGCACCCGGCAGGTGGTCGATGCGCTGCGCGGCATCTACGCGACGCCGTGGCAGATGGCGCTGCAGACCTGGCTCGAAGGCGTCGTTCCCGGCGAGCGCACCTTCGTGCGGCCGTCGCGGCGCGGCGCCGATCGCCACGACGTGGTGATGCCGGGCCGCCGGCGGCATTCGTGGATGCTCAATGTGGTGCTCGACACCTCGGGCTCGATGAGCGAGGAGATTCCGCGCGCGCTCGGCGCCATCGCCGATTTCTGCGATGCCGCCGCCGTCGACGATATCCGGCTCGTGCAGTGCGACACCGAAGTCACCTCCGACGAGGTGCTGACGCCGGGCGCGCTCGCCGGCTACGAGGTCGGCGGCTACGGCGGCAGCGATCTCACGCCGGCGATGCTGGCGCTGGCCGACGATCCGCGCGTCACCGCCGCGATCGTCATCACCGACGGCGATGTCACCTTTCCGGCCGAACCGATGCCCTATGCCGTGCTGTGGATTCTGCCGCCGCATGGCCAGCCGGGATTCCAGCCGCCTTACGGTCGCGTGGTCGCGATGCAGCCAGGAGAACGCCGATGAAGGTCGTGCAGGAGCTCGTCAATTATTTCGACCGGCAGGGCAAGCTCTCGCCCAAGCAGCTCCGCAAGCTGCTGGAGCAGGGCTTCCTCGCGGCCGACGCGCCGGCCACGATGCACGGCCTGTGCGACACCGTCGGCACGTCCTACTACTTCCGGGTGATCGGCCAGATCGACGGCAGCCTGTGGGGCACCGACGTCTACACCGGCGACTCCATGATCGGCGCCGCCGCCGTTCACGCGGGTTTGATGAAGCCGCTCGAGGTCGCCGTCATCAAGGTGACGGTGGTGGCCCCGCCCGCGCAGTTCACGGGATCGGTGCGCCACGGCGTCACCAGCCACGATTTCGGGCGCTACGGCTCGGCCTACCGGTTGGCGACGATCTGATATGCCTTCGGGAGAACAGGCCGGTTCCCCTTGCGAAACGGCCCAAAAAATCCGATTTTAGGGCATGACTCGCCCCGAGCGCGGCGACAGGAAGGATTTCCGATGAGCATCGACCAATTCATCGCCAACGAGGTCAAGAACAACGACGTGGTGCTGTTCATGAAGGGCACGCCACAGTTCCCGATGTGCGGCTTCTCGGGCCAGGTGGTGCAGATTCTCGATCATCTCGGCGTGACCTATAAGGGCCTCAACGTGCTCGAATCCGACGACCTGCGGAACGGCATCAAGAGCTTCTCCAATTGGCCGACCATTCCGCAGCTTTACGTGAAGGGCGAGTTCGTCGGCGGCTGCGACATCATCCGCGAGATGTTCCAGGCCGGCGAGCTGCAGTCGCTGCTCAAGGACAAGGGCGTGGCGGGCAAGGTCACGGCCTAGCCCTCGCTTTCCGGTTTCCCCTATTGACGGCGCGCGCGCGTGGAGGCCGAATGGCCTCAACGAATATAACCGCTTGGGGAAACGCCATGCCGTGGAAGACGCTCGTTCTTGCGCTCGCGAGTTCTCGGTTTCGTCACCGCCGCTCAAGCCCGTATTGTCGAAATCCGGATCGACGCCGTCGAGCCGTTCATCGACGGGCATTCGTTTGGAGCAGTCGGGCCCTATGAGCGCGTGAAGGGGATCGCCAAAGGCGAGCTCGATCCGAGCGCGCGCGAGAACGCCGGCATCGTCGATCTCGACAAGGCGCCGCGCAACGCCCGCGGCATGGTCGAATACGAGGTCGACATTTTCATCCTGCGGCCGGCCGATCCGGCGAAGGGGAGTGGCATCCTCTATTATGAGGTGCTCAACCGCGGCAACAAGCAGCTCGGCACGCGGCTGCTCGACGTGACGTCGGGCGGCGCAGGTGTCGCTGGCCAACGCGCTCAACAATCCGACCACGCCCGCGCACGCGGGCAATGCGTTCGTGTTCGAGCGCGGCTACACGGTGGTGTGGTCGGCCTGGGACCCGGACGTGTCGAATGCGAATGCGCGCATGACCGCGCGTTTCCCGGTGGCGATGGAAAACGGCGCGCCGATGGTGCGCCGCATCCGCGAGGAATTCCAGGTCGGCAAGCGCAGGCCCGCCGACCTCGAAACCGTGCGGCTCAACTATCCCGCCGCCACCACCGACCGCAGCAAGGCGCAGCTTTTCGTGCGCGACCGCGAGGGCGACCAGCGCACCGAGGTTCCGGCCGACCAGTGGGAGTTCGCAAGCGCGACATCGGTTCGCCTGTTGCCGAAGGGCACGAAATTCACGACCGCGGCGATCTACGAGCTTTTCTACGAGGCGACGCAATCGAAAGTCGTCGGCATCGGCTTTGCCGCCACCCGCGACGTGGTGTCGTTCCTGCGGCACGAGAAGGCCGACGACAAAGGCACTGCCAATCCGCTCAACGCGCACGGCGTCCGCCACACGCTCGCGTTCGGCGGCTCGCAGGCCGGCCGCTTCCTGCGCCACTACATCGAGCTCGGCATGAACAAGGACCTTGCCGGTCGCAAGGTGTTCGACGGCGTCTATTCGCACACCGCCGGCGCCGGCAAGGTCTTCGGCAATCACTCATTTGCAGAGCCCGACCGCACCGTTACGCAGCACGAGGATCATCACTATCCCGAGAACTGGTTCCCGTTCTCGACCGCGCAAACCACCGATCCGCTGGCCGGAAAATCCGGTTCGTTGCTCCGCGGCGACGGGTTCGATCCGTTGATGATCGAGACCAACACCTCGACCGAGTACTGGCAGAAGGGCGCCTCGCTGCTCACCATGGACGCGACGGGCAGCCGCGACCTCTCATTGCCTGCGAATTCCCGTGTCTATCTCATCGCCGGCACCCAGCATGGCGGCCGCGCCGGGCTCGGCACCGGGCGCGGTGTCTGCGCCAATCCGACCAATCCGCATTCGCCGGCGCCGGCGATGCGCGCGCTCGTGGTGGCGCTCGAACAATGGGTGACCGAAGGCACCGCGCCGCCCGCAAGCCGCGTGCCGACCATTGGCGCGGGCACACAGCGGTCGAGTGACGAGACGGTGACGTTGCCGGCGATCAAAGGCGTGACGCTGGTTCGCGGAGGCAACCGCTTCGGCCCACTCGCCGACTGGATCGATCCCCCGGGTACGCGGACCACGGCGGGCGCCACGCTCGCCAGCGCACAGCTCTATGGCACGCGCGTCGCGGCGGTGGATTCCGACGGCAACGAAACCGCGGGCATCCGCTTGCCGCCGATCGCCGTGCCGCTTGCGACCTACACCGGCTGGAATCTCTACGCGCGCATTCCGAGCGAGCTGTGCGATCGCGACGGCTCCTACATTCCCTTCGCCAAGACGAAGGCCGAGCGCGAAGCGGCGAACGATCCGCGGCCTTCGATCGGGGAGCGCTACGGCTCGCGCGCGGACTATGTGGCGAAGGTGAGGGCGGCGGCGGATACGCTGGTCGCCGAGCGGCTGCTGCTGCCAGCGACGCCGCCGCCTATGTCCGCGCCGCCGAGGCGAGCGACCGGTTCTGAGATCGTTCAGCGCTACTTGATCTTGTTGGCGAGCAGGATCACCAGCGCCAGCACGATCGCGAGGCCGACCAGCGCCTGCGGCTGAATGCCGTTGGCGAATTTGAGCACATTGTCGGCGACGGTGGTCACGAACACGCCGGAGTTCGGACCAATGATCAGGTGGATGAGGATGATCGTCAGGACCGCGAGAAATCCGATCTCGACGAAAATCCAGAGGTACTGCTTGGTCTTGTGCAGATAATCCAGCATGGCTCGCCCTCCGATCCATTGGGTGGACGGCACCGCCATCCACCCAATGTCCCCTATCACGGGCACCCGGCAAGACGCCCGCGATCAACCAGCGACATGCGCGGCGGCCTGCGCGTCAGGCCATCCTACGATTGGCGAACAGCCACAGGATGACGCCGAGAGCGATCAGGCCGACGAGCCCGTTCTTACCCAGGTCACCCACGAGGGCCATGATGTTCGTAACGACGTTGCCGAAGAACGGGAGATTCGCTCCCACCAGCAAGGCACAGACGATGGCGAGGCCCAAAAGCATCAGACCAACGTCTGTCAACGCGCCTATCCAACCCTTTACCGCGTTTAACGCATCCATGTGCGTCTCCCTTTGCAAAGGTTTTTCCGAACGCACGCAGTGGTAAAATTCTACTAACTAGACGTTCAGCATACAAAATGTAGGCATTGCCTTCAATCTTTGCCCCATAAATAGTCATCTGCGACTAAAGAGAACTGTGGATTCGCTGCCCTGCAAAACGAAAACCCCGGCGCCAGGCCGGGGTTTTGAAATGCTTGGATCCAGAAGGTCTTCCGGCGGTCAGCGCGAGTAGAACTCGACCACCAGATGCGGCTCCATCTGGACCGGGTAGGGAACCTCGGTGATCAGCGGGACTCGCGTGAGCTTGGCGGTCATCTTGGTGTGGTCGACCTCGACATAGTCGGGCACGTCGCGCTCGGCGAGGCCGGTCGCTTCCAGCACCAATGCGAGCTGCTTCGACTTGTCCTTCACCTCGACCAGCTCGCCGACCTTCAGCGTGTAGCTCGGGATGGTGACGCGCCGGCCGTTGACCTTGATGTGGCCGTGGCTGATGAACTGCCGCGCCGCGAACACGGTGGGCACGAACTTGGCACGGTAGATCACGGCATCGAGCCGCCGCTCCAGCAGGCCGATCATGTGCGCGCCGGTATCGCCCTTGAGGCGCCGCGCCTCGGCATAGATCCCGCGGAACTGCCGCTCGAGGATGTTGCCGTAGTAGCCGCGCAGCTTCTGCTTGGCCTTGAGCTGCACGCCGTAGTCGGAGAGCTTGCCCTTGCGGCGCTGGCCGTGCTGGCCGGGGCCGTATTCACGGTGATTGACGGGGCTCTTCGGGCGGCCCCACACGTTCTGGCCCATACGGCGGTCGATCTTGTACTTCGCCTGGTGGCGCTTGGTCATCGCGTCCTCATGGTGTTCGTTACGGTTTGAGGATCGCGCCCTCCTTTGTCCCGGAACTGGCCGGAACCGACAGGTTTTGGGGCCTAGCGCTGGCCAAAACCACGGGTCGCGAAACACCGCGCGGGCCAATAGGCCCGCGAGATGCGCGGTTTCTAGGGGGTCGGGGGGCCCAAGTCAAACCCGGGAAACCGGGCCCGCCGGGGGAGCTACTCGACCTCCTGGTAGACGTCCATCTCGATCTGGCCGCCCAGCATGGCCCGCCAGGACTGCAGGGTCGCCTGGACCCGCGGGTCCGAGGCGAAGCGCTGGCGGTTGAATTCGATCGCCTCATGAATCTCGTATTCGATCTCGTGCACGTAGCGCGCCGGGTCGTCGACGTTCTGGAGCAGGCGGAACTTCTTGCCGCCAAACGCCTCGTGGAACGGCCGCGCCGCCTTCAGGAGCGAGAGCAGGAGGGAGGCATCCGACGTCGGCAGGGTGAATTTGAACTGAAGGGTTCGCCGGGCCGTCGGGGATTCATTCGCCATCGCATCGCCTGCCTTGTGAGAGGAACGAGTCTTCCAAGACCGATGCTATGGGCCGATGCCGAAACGCGCCAGTGCCGCGGTGAGCGCCGCCGAGGGCGGCTTGCCGGACGTGAACACGAATTGGGCCGGCGGAGGGGCGTGGGACCCCGGCGGCCCCGCGAGATCGAGCACGCGCCGCGCGATCGCGGGCGCCGGATCGAGGAACGTCACCGGCCAGGGCGACAGCCGCGTCAGCCGCGCCTGCAGCAGCGGGTAGTGCGTGCAGGCGAGCACCACGGTATCGGTGCGCCGGCCGTCGCGATCGATGAAGCAGGGCGCGATCTCGGCGGCGATCGCCGCGTCCGCGGCCGGCGTGCCGTTGAGCTCGGCCTCCGCGAGCGCCGCGAGCCGCGCGGAGCCGACCAGCGTCACGTCGGCGCCGTTGGCAAAGTCGCGGATCAGCGCGCGGGTGTATTCGCGCGAGACCGTCGCTTCGGTGCCGAGCACCGACACGCGCTTGCTCACCGAAACCGCGCAGGCCGGCTTGATCGCCGGCACGGTGCCGACGAACGGGACCGCAAAACGCGCGCGCAGATGCGGCAGCACCAGCGTCGACGCGGTGTTGCAGGCAATGACCGCCAACGCCGGACGGTGGGTTTCGATCAGCGTTGCCATGAGCGGGACGATGCGCTCGACCAGCGCCGCCTCGCTATGGCCGCTGTAAGGAAAGAACGCATCGTCGGCGACATAGACGTAGCGTGCGTCGGGCCGCGCCGACCGCGACCTCGCGGTGGACGGTGAGGCCGCCCAGGCCTGAAGTCAAAGATAAGGATCGTCGGAGCGCTCGCCACGGCGAGCGTTGGTACGAAAAGTTGGCGGTGGCCGCAACCGGCGGCGCGGCTACGCCGGGCCCGGCCCGACCAGGTCGAGTTGCGGGCGACGCTGCTCGGCCCGTGGCGGCACGCTGACGGCCCGTTCCTCGCGCTTCTGCTGCGGCCGGCGCGGCGAGATCAGTCCGCTCACGACCGTGAAGGTCGCCAGCATGATGGCGGCGAGGTTGCCGTCCCAATGCTCGACGAAGGCGGTCGCGCCCAGCGCATAGGCCCAGAACGGAAACGCCAGCGTGGAGACGACGGCGTTGGTCACCCAGGCGTCGCCTTTCTCCTGCACGTACCAGACGAACAGCGGCACCATGATCGTGCACACGACCAGCGCGATCTGCGCCACGATCATCACCGGGATGCCGGCCATCAGCGCGCCCTTGCCGCCCGCCTGCACCACCTGGTTGAGGATCGCATTGATGACGATGAAGAAGGCAAGCACTTCGCCAGGGAGATATTTCGCGATCCGTTCGAGATAGCCGTCGCTGGCCGTCTGCGAACGCTCGTTCCTGTCGACACCGCCAAGCAATTGCTCGTCCAAACCGATGATACCGGAACTCGTACTCTCCGCCGGAATGCGCACGAGACGGCTCATAGGTTGCCCTCCCTGGCTATGAGAGCCACGACCCTAGGTCAGGCGCGCTGAGTCGGGCAAACCAAATCATCCACAGCCCGACACCGCGCGCCGCCGCCCGCGGCAAGCCGGACGGATTCGCTGCGGCCTGTCCGGCCGGGCGCCTCCTACCCATAGGCTTCGCCCCGCGATACTCTCGACCTCCCTCGACGGCAAAGCCGTCGCGACGGCGCAACGACGTCAACTTCGGGAGGATCGGATGAAATTCAGGACCGCTGGACTGCTTGCCGTTGCCGCGTTTGCCGCGGTCACGGCCGCGTTCGCGCAGCGTGCGGATTTTCCCGAACGCAACATCACCGTCATCGTGCCGTTCCCGCCCGGCGGGGCCTCCGACATCACGGCGCGGCTGGTCACGTCGAAGCTGACGGAGCGTCTCAAGCAGACGGTGGTGATCGACAATCGCGCCGGCGCCAACGGCGGGCTCGGCGCGATGGCGATGAAGCAGGCGCCGGCCGACGGCTACACGTTGCTGGTCGGTTCGATCGGCGTGTTCGCGATCAATCCCGCGCTCTACAAGAATCTCCGCTACGACCCGCAGAAGGATTTCGACCTGCTGTCGCAAGTGGTGCGCACGCCGAACGTGCTGGTGGCGAGCCCGTCGTTTCCGGCCAACAGCGTCGGCGAGCTGATCGATTACCTTAAGAAGAATCCCGGCAAGGTCACCTTCGCATCGTCAGGCACCGGCTCGTCGGACCATCTCACCGCCGCGCTGTTCTGGCAGAAGACCGGCACGTCAGGCATCCACGTGCCCTACAAAGGCGGCGGGCCCGCCATCAACGATCTCATCGCCGGCCACGCCAATGTCTCGTTCCAGAACCTCGGCGCGATCTCGCAGCACGTGAAGGCCGGAAAGCTGAAAGCGCTGGCGGTGACCAGCGAAAGCCGCGTCGCGACGCTGCCGGACGTGCGCTCGATGGCGGAAGCCGGCGTCAAGGATCTGGTCGTCTATTCCTGGCAGGCCGCGGCGGCGCCCAGGGGCTTGCCAGCCGGCGGTGAAGGCGAAGCTCGAGGCCGAGCTCGTCGCCTCCGCCAACGCGCCGGACATCAAGACGAAGTTCGAGGCGATCGGCTTCGACGTCGTCGCCAGCAATGGGGAAGAGTTCGCGAAATTCCTGGCTGCCGAGATCGCGCGCTGGAAAGCGGTGGTCGAGACCGGGAATATCACCGCGGAGTGATTCTCTCGCCGTCATCCTGAGGTGGCCGCGTAGCGGCCCTCGAAGAGATGTGCGGCCACGATGTTGCAACAGCTGGGCCGTCGTCCTTCGAGGCTCGCGCCATAGCGCGTCGAAGACGCGCGTCAACGCGCTTATGGTGCTTCGCACCTCAGGATGACGGGTCGAGGTTCGTCACGCCTTGCCGCCGAACACCCGCTTGAAGATCGTGTTGACGTGCTTGAAGTGATGGCCGAGGTCGAAATTGGCCTTCAGCTCGGCTTCGCTCAGGTGCTTGCGCACGTCCTTGTCGGCCTTGAGGAAGGTGAGGAAGTCGCCTTCGCCGCGCCAGACCCGCATCGCGTTGCGCTGGACCAGCCGATAGGCGTCCTCGCGCGCGACGCCTGCCTGCGTCAGCGCGATCAGGATGCGCTGCGAATGCACGAGCCCGCCGAGGCGGTCGAGGTTCTTGCGCATGTTCTCCGGGTAGACGATCAGCTTGTCGACGATGCCGGCGAGCCGGTTGAGCGCGAAGTCGAGCGTCGCGGTCGCGTCCGGCCCGATCATGCGCTCGACCGATGAATGCGAGATGTCGCGTTCGTGCCAGAGCGCGACGTTTTCCATCGCCGGCGTCACATAGGCGCGCACCATGCGCGCGAGCCCGGTGACGTTCTCCGACAGCACCGGGTTGCGCTTGTGCGGCATCGCCGATGAGCCTTTCTGGCCTTCGGAAAAGAACTCCTCCGCCTCCAGCACCTCGGTGCGCTGCAGGTGGCGGATTTCGGTGGCGAGCCGCTCGACCGACGAGGCGACCACGCCGAGCACCGCGAAATACATGGCGTGACGGTCGCGCGGGATGATCTGGGTCGAGACCGGCTCGACCTTGAGGCCCATCGCCTTCGCCACGTGCGCCTCAACGCGCGGGTCGATCTGCGCGAAGGTGCCGACCGCGCCGGAAATCGCGCAGGTCGCGACTTCCTCGCGCGCCTGCTTGAGCCGCGCCTTGGCGCGGTCGAACTCGGCATAGGCCTGCGCGAGCTTGAGGCCGAACGTTGTCGGCTCGGCATGGATGCCGTGCGAGCGGCCGATGGTCGGCGTCATCTTGTGCTCGATGGCGCGGCGCTTGAGCGCCGCGAGGAGCTTGTCGACGTCGGCGATCAGGATGTCGGCGGCGCGCACGAGTTGCACGTTGAGGCAGGTGTCGAGCACGTCCGACGAGGTCATGCCGGCGTGCACGAAGCGCGCCTCGGGGCCGACGATCTCCGCCAGATGGGTCAGGAAGGCGATGACGTCGTGCTTCACCTCGCGCTCGATGGCGTCGATGCGTTCGATGTCGAATTTCGCGTTGCGGCCCTTGTCCCAGATCTTCTTCGCCGCCGCCTTCGGGATGATCCCGAGCTTCGCCATGGCGTCGGCGGCGTGCGCCTCGATCTCGAACCAGATGCGGAAGCGGGTCTGCGGCTCCCAGATCGCCGCCATTTCGGGACGGGTGTAACGCGGGATCATTCAATGCCTCGATGCGATCAATGCGTAGCGGAATTCTTGCTTACAGGACCCGGCCCGTCACCACGAGAAACCGCCGGTCCGGTCCTTCGAACGCGGTGTAGAAATACTGGACCACGATCGCAAGCGCGATCGAGCCGTCGGGCAGGGGAAGCGCATGCGCTTCGGCGATGCCGTATTTGTCCGGGCATCCGCGCGAGGCCGGGATCGTCTGGTCGCGGCTCAAGTGAATGGTCGGGCGGCCCTTGCGCTCGAGCGTCAGCCCGAAGCCGTTGGGATGCTCGCCGGACACCAGGTCCTTGCAGCGCGGCAGCGCGATGTCGAACTCCCGCAGCACCAGCCGCGTGTCGTTGCCGAAGCGCTCGGTCGGCAGGGGGATCGTCGTGACGACGGCCTTCTGCGCGGTCTTGACCTGCTCGGGACCCAGCAGCGAGCGCGAGCGGCTAGCCAGCACGGCTGCAACCTGCGTACCCACGCCGGAGACGCCGAGCTGCTGGAGCAGCGCGGCTGCGTCCGCCGCCGCCTTGGCGCGGATGTCGGTGAGCTGCTTGTCGCGCGGCTCCTTGCCCAACGCCGGATTGTCGGGGTCCATGATCGCGGTGACCGGCATGCCCTTCACCAGGCGGTCGCCGGCGATTTCGATCGCGGTGATGGTCGAATGAAGCGTGCCCGAGCCGTCCTGCTCGCCGTATTGCTCGAACGCGAAATAGCGGCCGTCGGCCGAGAAGCCGAGGACATGGACGGCGGAGCCGTCGCCGGCCTGCGCGCCCGGCGCCGACGCCGCCAAGGCGAGCACCAGGGCGAGCGCAAACAGGATCGCGGTGCCGATTCGATTCATGCCGTCATGTCTACTCGAATTGAGGCGGCGCGGCATCGTGCCGCTATCGCAAAAATGCCTATGCGGCTTCGCCGCGCGCGAGCGCTGCTGCATTGCGGATCGCGGCGATGTTGGCGCGATAGGCGTCCGGCTTGCCGCCCTTGAACACCGCTGAGCCTGCCACCAGCACATTGGCGCCGGCCTGCGCGATCAGAGGCGCGGTCTCCGGCGTGACGCCGCCGTCGACCTCGATGTCGATCGGGCGCGCGCCGCAGAGCGCGCGCAGCCGCGCCACCTTCTCGACCGCGAACGGGATGAAGGCCTGGCCGCCGAAGCCCGGATTGACCGACATCACCAGGATCAGGTCGACGAGGTCGATCACCGGCTCGATGGTCTCGATCGGCGTGCCGGGATTGAGCGTGACGCCCGCCTTCTTGCCGAGCGCGCGGATTGCCTGCAGTGAGCGGTGCACATGCGGGCCCGACTCCACATGCACGGTGATGATGTCGGAGCCGGCCTTCGCGAAGGCTTCGAGATAGGGGTCGCAGGGAGCGATCATCAGGTGGACGTCGAACACTTTCTTGGTGTGCGGGCGCAGCGCCTGCACGATCGCGGGTCCAATGGTGATATTCGGGACGAAATGCCCGTCCATCACGTCGACGTGAATCCAGTCGGCGCCGGCGGCGTCGATGGCGCGCACCTCCTCGCCGAGCCGCGCGAAGTCGGCGGAGAGAATTGACGGGGCGACGAGCAGCGGTCGGCGCATCCATAGCTCCGGAAATCCGCGGATCGCGTAACATGTCCCACGGTAATCCACCAGCCCCGGCGCTTTTTGGCGTTAAGCCCGAGTTTCGCCGCTCTGTGGTGCCTAGAAAGGGACGGAATCGGCGTCCGATTCTTCCGCCCCGGATATGTGCTAGGTACGCCGCCCCCGATCGCCCCTTGGGCGAGATCGCTTTGTTCGGAAAGGACCACCATGGCGCGCACCGACGCCGTTGTGCTGGGCGCCGGCATCGTCGGCACCTCGATCGCGCTGCATCTTGCCAAGCGCGGGTTGTCGGTCGCGCTGGTCGACCGCGCCGGTCCGGGCCAGGGCACCTCCTACGGCAACGCCGGGGTGATCGAGGGCAACACGCTCCTGCCGCATCCGTTTCCGAGCGCGTTCGGGGCGCTGATGAAGGTCGCGCTCAAGCGCGCCACCGAGGCGAACTACCATTTATTCTTCCTGCCGCGCGTTGCGCCCTGGCTGCTCGACTATCGCGCCAATTCCGCGATCGAGCGCCGCATCCGCTACGCCAACCTCATGCGCCCGCTGTTCGGCGCGGCGCTGGCCGAGCATGAAGCGCTGATGCAGGAATCAGGCGCGACGCGATACCTTCGCAAGGAAGGCTGGCTCAAGGTCTATCGCACGCCAGCCGCCTTCGCCGCGACCGCGCGGGAGCGCGAGCTCGCCAACGAGTTCGGTCTGCCGTACGACGCGCTCGACCGCGCCGGCGCGCTCGCGCTCGAGCCGGCGCTGGCGCCGCAATTCGTCAATGGCATCTACTGGCGAAGCTCCGCGAGCGTGACCAATCCGCTGGCGCTGACGCGCGCCTATCTCGCGCGCTTCACCGCGCTCGGCGGCGTGGTGCTGACCGGCGATGCGCGCACGCTGCATCGCGCCGCCGACCGCTGGCGCGTCGAGACCGACGAAGGCCCGGTCGACTCCCGCGAGGCGGTGGTCGCGCTCGGCCCCTGGGCGACCGATCTGCTGGAGCCGATGGATATCGATCTGCCGATGGCGGTGAAGCGCGGCTACCACCTGCATTTCCGTCCGCGCGGCAATGCCGGCCTGACGCGGCCGGTGGTCGACGCCGAGCTCGGCTACTGCGTGGCGCCGATGGAGCAGGGGCTCCGCCTCACCACCGGCGCCGAATTCGCCGACCGCGACGCGCCGCCGACGCCGGTGCAGTTCGGCCGCCTGCTGCCGCAGGCGCGCGCGCTGTTTCCGCTCGGCGAGCAGGTCGAGGCGCAGCCGTGGATGGGGAGCCGTCCGTGCTTTGCCGATTCGATGCCGGTGATCGGCCGCGCACCCGGGCAGTCGAGCCTGTGGCTGGCCGTCGGTCACGCCCATTGGGGCCTGACGCTCGGTCCCGTGACCGGACGCCTGCTGGCCGAGATGATGACTGGCGCGACGCCGTTCTGCGATCCGACGCCTTACGCGGCGGAGCGGTTTAGTCGTTGACCGTCCGCACCACGCTCGAGGTCGGCTTCGAGCTCACCGTCGGCAGCTTGGAATCCTTGCGGATCTCTTCGTCATAGGACGCGATCGTCGTGATCGGCGCGCGCGCCCGCATGTGCACGATCTTATAGCCGCCGGCCTTGAGGTCGTTGAGCAGATCGGCGCTGGCCGCGGCAGTCGCCTGCTGGAAATCGTGCATCAGGACGATGCCTTTGCCGAACTTCTTCAGCTTCGCCATCACCGCATTGCGGACCTGCTCGGGCTTGCGCATCTTGAAGTCGAACGAGTCCATGTCGGTCGAGAAGATCGCGATATTGCGCTCGCCGAGATAGCTGACCAGTTCCGGCGGGTGCTTCAGCGCCGGGAAGCGGAAGAACGGCGCGGTCGGTCCGCCGACCGCCCACGCCACCGCGCTGATGCCCTTCTCGATTTCGTTCTTGCCTTCCTGCACCGGCTTGGCGGCGAGGTTCTGATGGCTCCAGGTGTGGCTGCCGATTGAATGTCCGCCGGCGGCGACCTGCTTGAGGATGCCCGGCTCGTAGGTGGCGTGCTTGCCGATCGGGAAGAAGATCGCGCGCGTGCAATGGGCGGCGAGCGCATTGACGACCGCCATCGTGCGCTGCGGCCACGGGCCGTCGTCATAGGTGAGCACGACTTCGCCCGGCTCCAGGAAGTCATGCTGCCGGAAATGCTCGAAGCCGAAGCCCGGGCCGCCGGTGGTGTCGATCTCGACCGTGCGCGCGACGCCGAGCGCATTCGGGTTGGCACAGGTGGGGGCGGCCGCGGCTTTGGCCGGCGGCGCCTTCGACTGCGGCGCCTGCGCAAAGATGCCCGGAGGCAGCTCGACCGGGACAGCGTTGCGCTGCGCGACGGTCGGCGAGCTCTCGATAGCGGAAGGGGCGACCGCCGGAGGAGCGATAGCCGTAGGAGCGGGCAGGGCGACCGGAGCGGCTTCAGTGACCGTGCGCACCGTTTGTGGCGGCCCGGAAGGCCGGCTCTCGGCGGGTGCCAGGGCCGCCGGCGCGGCGGTTTGCTGCACGCCCGCGATCGGCGGCTTGCTGACGATCAGGTATCCAAAAATCCCGGCAAAAATAGCGAGCGCGATGGCGCACGCGGCGATGGCCAGACGCATGGCTTTCTCCCAACCCTACGACGCTACCACCTCGCGCCGCACTTTTGATGTGCCCCGCAAGGGACCATAGCGTGCCATCAGAAGGTTAAAGTCAAGGCAGCGGGACCCTCCCGGACTGCCGTTATCCCGCGGTTCCATGCCGGTCGCGCCAGGCCGGCAGGGCCCCCGGGAACGGCAGTGCGGTGGCCTCATAGACCGCGCGCGCCACCGCGCGGGCCAGTACGTCGGCGGCGGCGCTGCCGAGCTCGGCGAGGCTGTGGATCGGATCGGGCAGCGGCCGGCGGCCGGTCGCCGCCGTGAACACCAGGTCGCCGTCGAGCGGGGTGTGCACGGGCCGTATCGCGTGCGCGATGCCGACCTGGGCCATGATCGCAAGCCGCTTGGCCTGTACCTTGTTCAAGGTCGCATCGGTCGCGACCACCGCCAGCGTGGTGTTCTCAGCCGCGCGTCCTTTGGTGCGGAAGGCGAGCGCGCCGGCTGGCAGCGGCGACGGCATGCCGCGGCCGCCGAACTCGGCATCGCGCTCATACGGCGCGGCCCAGAACCATGGTCCCGTTCCGACGGTCACGCAGCCCGCCGCGTTGACGGCGACCAGCGCACCGACCGTGATGTCGCCGACGGTCGCGGAGGCGGAGCCAACGCCGCCCTTGAAATTCGCGGTGGTTGCGCCGAAGCCCGCGCCGGCGGTGCCGAGCTTGAAGTCGGCGCCGGCGGCGGCCGCCGCCGCATAGCCCATCTCGCGATAGGGCGGGAAACGGTCCCAGGCCTTGTCGCCGCCGTTGAGCAAGTCGAACAGGATCGCGCCCGGCACGATCGGCACCCGCGCCGTGCGCATCGCGAAGCCGCGGCCCTGTTCGGCGAGCCGCGCCATCACGCCGGCGGCGGCTTCGAGCCCGAAAGCGGAGCCGCCGGCCAGCGCGATCGCGTCGATCCGCTCCACCGTCATCGACGGGTCGAGCAGCACGCTCTCGCGCGTTCCGGTGCCGCCGCCGCGCACGTCGATGCTGGCGACGGCGGGTTCGTCGAACACGATCGCGGTGACGCCGGAGGCGAGCCGGGCATCATCGGCGTGCCCGACCGTCACGCCTGCGACGTCGGTGATGAGATTACGTAGAGCCATGCGCGGGAGACTATCACGGAACGCTGGAACCGGATGGGTGGCACGCGAGCGATATTCGGCCTACCAAACTCAGGCCGCTCTCACGTCATGGTGCAACGACTCCGGACGCTCGAACGACAGCGCGGAGACCGGGACCGGCTTGCTGAACAGATCGCCTTGCGCAAGCTGACAGCCGGCGCTCCGCACAAGCGTGAATTGCTCCGGCGTTTCAACGCCTTCTGCCGTCGTTTCGATGCCGAGGCTGCGTCCCAGTCCGGCAATTGCGAGGACGATCGCCGCGCTGTCGGCGTGGCCTGTCATGCGCTGGATGAAGGATTTGTCGATCTTGATCTTGTCCAGCGGCAGAATCTGCAGGCATCGCATGGACGAATATCCGATGCCGAAGTCGTCGAGGACAATGGAGACGCCCTGATCCTTGAGTTCACGCAGCACCAGGAGGTTTTCCTCGCTGTTTTCGACGAACACTGTTTCGGTAATTTCAAGATCCAGACGATTGGGCGCCAGTCTGGATTCGCCGAGCGCCGATTTCAAAGTGTTCAGCAGTTCGGTCCATTTGAATTGAACCGGAGAAAGATTGACCGCCACCTGGAGGTGCGGTGGCCATTTCGCCGCATCGGCGCACGCCTGCCGCAAAACCCACTCCCCAAGGGGAACGATCAAGCCGCTTGCTTCCGCCAGCCCGATGAATTTCTCCGGTAGCAGCAGACCCCGCTCCGGGTGACGCCAGCGAACCAGGGCCTCGGCGCCCCAACACTCCCCGGAGGCGGTGTCGATGATCGTCTGGTAGTGCAGTTCGAATTCTCCGCGCGCCAAACCCTCGCGCATGTCGCCTTTGAGATCGCGCCGATCGCGTTCTTCGATCTTCATCGACGTTTCAAAGAGGCGATAGCGATTTCGGCCCTCGGATTTGGCTTTGTAGAGCGCAAGGTCCGCGTTCTTGATCAGCGCGTCGGCATCGCTGCCGTCCTCGGGCGCCAACGCAATGCCAATGCTCACGCCGACAACGACTTCCCGGCCGTCGAGATCGTAGGTTTGCGGGATCGCCGCAAGAACGCGGCTTGCCAAAACGGTTGAAGCATCCCGGGGATTCTGCTCGCCGGTCTGTATGATCGCAAATTCATCGCCACCCAGTCTAGCAACGCAGTCAACGTCGCGCACGATCCCATGCAATCGCTCGGCCACTGTCTTCAGCAGGGAATTGCCGATGGCATGCCCATGCAAGTCGTTGACGGGCTTGAACTGGTCGAGATCGAGCATCAGGATTGAAAAACGTTCTCCGTATCGTTTCATCCGCGCAAGTGCGTCGTCTGTCTTTTCCATG
Source organism: uncultured Alphaproteobacteria bacterium (assembly GCA_963785745.1). GTDB lineage: Bacteria > Pseudomonadota > Alphaproteobacteria > Rhizobiales > Xanthobacteraceae > VAZQ01. Next base: position 108,365 of record CAWAWR010000019.1, on the reverse strand, counting down.
AACAGCGTGCGATTGGCCAAGCCGGTGAGCGCGTCATAGCGCGCCATATGCGCGAGCTCGCCGGACTTTTGCGTCAGCGAAGCCTCCGATGCTCTCAGGGACCCCATTTGCCTCATCATCGCGATGAGCAGGAAAATCGAGCACAGGAGCAATGTCGCACTGCCGATGCCGATGGCCGCCGCGCGCCGGGCCCAGCCCGCGAGCGTCGCGCCCTCGGTCACGGAGATATTCACGAAGAGCGGATATTCCGGCACGGCGCTGACCGACACGTACCGATAATTGCCGTCCGATTTCGCGAGAAGCCGGAAGCTCTTGGTACCGGTCGCTACGGCGTCCTGCCATATTGCTTCACCGGAGAGTCGTCGCCCCACCGAACCCGCCGTGTCGGGATGGCGGAACAGAATGGTGCCGTCCTGCCTGATCAGATTGAATATCAGGCTGCGTATCGCGTGCGTCGATTTGTAGATGGCCGCGAAGGTTTTCGAGTTCACGCTGGCGAAAACGATGCCGGCGAATTGGCCGGCCGAATTCTCCAACCTTCGGGCGAAGACGACGGTCTGAGTTCCGTCGATCCTGTTGGTGATAGGAATTGACGTGCTCAATTGGTTGCCGGCGCCCGCCCGCGCGCTCTGGAAATAATCGCGATCGGCGACATTGATCGCGGGAGCCGGCCAAGCCGCTGTCGTCACCACGATTTGACCATCTGCGTCGGCAATGGCCATGTTGAATATCTGCGGCAGCTTGGCGACGTATTGATGGAGCGTGTCGTAGACGTCCCTGCGATTGTATGCAGCGCGAAATGCGGCGCGGTTTTCGAGGTCACGGCTGCTGCTCTCTCGCTGGACCTCCAGAAGCGCGGCGTCGATCGAACCGATCGATCTCGACAATTGGCCGGCCAGAATTGTCGCGATATTTCCGGTGTCTCCGATGGCTTGGCGGATCGCGTCGTTTCTCAGTTGCCAAATTGTGACGCCGACGGCTCCCGCCGAAAGTCCCAGCAGCAGGACAGCGGCCCAACACAGGCGCCGCATGGCAATCGACCGCCCGTCGCGGGGTGTGGCCGCGCCAGACTCGATCGCTGCAACTGGATCGCGCATGTGAATGGACCAAGCCGGAATTTTCGACCGACTGTTTTCATATGTTTTAAGCGTCGAATGGGAAGTCCCCACTTAAGGTGCTGGGTTAACGTCCCGCTAATTTAGCGCGCGCAAAGCCTGCTTAATTGTTCCCGGACGGCCCGCTTGCGCTGGTCCCGCCGATACGGCGACTTCAGCCAGCGGCTCAATTTGGCGACAGACCCAAGGTGCGTGCACCGCTGAAGCGGATCACGGAAGCGGGCGTCGATGATTGCGCTGTCGGACCGGCCAGCAAAAAAAATCGGAGCTGAACGGTTATGAATGCTGAGAGCCGTCGCCGATCGATTTGCCGATCCGGCGATGACCGGTCGCGACAGCGCAAATCCGACATTGAACGCGGCGGTCGGGGCACCGGGCGCTGAGCGCAGCACGGCCTGCCGCGCATCTCAGTATCGGGTCATTCGCACCGCAATGGCTTAGACCGCCGGGATGTCCACTGTCGCCCGAGAAACGGAGCTCAATCGCAAGTATCCGGGTGCGAGCCGCGCCATGTCCGCGATCACATCGATGCGATGACCGCCGCGGCATCTTGCATTGGAGCGCCCTGCCGTCGCATCTAGGGGCATGACGCCCGACGTTTCCGTCTTTGCCGCGCTGTTTGCAGGGCTGATCAGCTTCCTGTCGCCCTGCGTGCTGCCGTCTGGTGCCGCCCTATCTGATCTATCTCACGGGCGCGTCGGTCGAGCGGCTCGCCGACCAAGAGGCGCCGGCGCTGGTCAAGCGCAACGCGCTGGTTGCAGCCATGCTGTTCGTGGCGGGATTTTCGACCGTGTTCGTTGCGCTCGGCGCCGGCGCGAGCGCGGCCGGGGGATTGTTGCGGCTCTATTCGTACGAGCTTTCGATCGTTGCCGGCATCGCCATCATCGTCATGGGCCTGCACTTCCTGGGGCTGACGCCCATTGCGTTGCTGCATCGGCAGGCGCGCATGGAAATGCCGAAGCCGGTGGGTCTCTGGGGCGCCTATGTCATGGGCCTCGCTTTCGCGTTCGGGTGGACGCCCTGCATCGGCCCGATCCTGGCGACCATCCTGGCGGTCGCGGCGTCGGAGGCGACCGTGGCGAAAGGGGCGGGGCTGCTCGCGGTCTATTCGCTCGGGCTTGGCGTGCCGTTCATCATTGCCGCGCTCGCCATCGAGCCGTTCGCCGCGTTCCTCACCCGTTTTCGCAGCAAGCTCGCCTATGTCGAGAAGGCGATGGGCGGTTTGCTGGTGCTGACCGGGCTCGCATTCCTGTTCGGCTTTTTCACGCAGTTCAATACCTGGCTGATCGAAACCTTCCCGGCGCTGCAGACGATCGGATAAGTTCCCCGCGCCCCTGGAGCGGACTGCGTTGGCCGACCCCGCGCCCTTCAAGTATCGCGCGTTCCTGAGCTACAGCCACCGCGACAAGGCGTGGGGCGAGTGGCTCCATCGCGCGCTGGAAACCTATCGCATCGGCAGGGACCTGGTCGGTCGCACGACACCCGCCGGTCCGGTGCCGGGCACGCTGCGGCCGATCTTCCGCGACCGCGAGGATTTTTCCGCCGGGCCCTCGCTCGCCGCTCAAACCATCGCTGCGCTCGAAGCCTCGCAATTCCTGATCGTGATCTGCTCGCCGAACGCGGCGAAGAGCGAATACGTCAACGAGGAAGTCCGGCGTTTCAAGGCGCTTGGACGCAGCGATTTCATCATCCCGGTGATCGTCGGCGGCAATCCCGGCGAGCCCGACAGCGAATGCTTCCCGCCCGCGCTGCGGTTCAAGGTCGGTCCCGACGGCGGCCTGACCGGCGAGCGCGACGAGCCGATCGCGGCGGACGCGCGAAGCAGCGGCGACGGCAAGGGGCTGGCCATCGGCAAAGTGGTTGCGGGCCTCCTCGGCGTCGGGCTCGATGAGATCATTCGGCGCGCCGAGCGGGAGCGGCGCCGGCGCACGCGGTTCTGGTCGGCGCTGGCCGGAGCGTTCCTGGGACTTGCGATCATCGCCACCGGCAGCGCCGTCTACGCTTGGCAGCAGCTCAAGACCAACGAGGAGTTTTTGGATGCCACGCTCGAGCGCTTTACAAGCCTGGTGAACCGCGCGGTGAATGCGAGCCAGTCCTATTCGCTGCCGGTGCGCGTCACGCTCGGCTTCCTGGAGGAGGCCGAAGGCATCCTGAACGTGATGGCCCGCTACGGCCGCCCGACGCCGCGGCTCCGGCAGCGCCAGATCGCCATGCTGATCGCCTTCGGCGACAGCTATCGCGAGCTCGGGCGCACCGCGGATGCGCAGCGGAGAATTGTCGAGGCGCAACGCTTGGCATCCGAGCTCGCGCGCGACAACGCCGCCGATCCGATAGCGCGCCGGGAGCAGGCGCGCGCGCACCAGCGTCTGGGCGACGTGGAAATGGCCAGGGGCGACCTTGCGGCCGCGCTGCGAGAATTTCGTGCGGTGCGGGAAATCTTCGAGGGTCTCCTCAAGGCCGATCCCGGCAACACGCCGTACCGGCGCGATCTCTCGATAGCGCTTGAGCGCATTGGCAACGCGCAGGTTGCGCAGGGGCAGTTCGACGAGGCGTTCGCGACCTTCAAGGCGCTGCTGGTGCTGCGGCAGCAGCTCTCCGATGCTGCACCCGCTAGCCTTGAGCTGCAGGAGGCATTGGCTGTTGCCCACGATCGGATCGGCGAGATACAGCGTGCGTATGGGTTGTTGCCCGACGCGCTCCGGAGCTACCGCGCTTCTCTCACGCTTGTTGTGCATGTGGCCGCGTCCCAACCCGACAATGCACGCTTGCAGCACCGTCTTGCGATCGCGCATACGCATGTCGGCACCATTTTGTACGCGCAGGAGCAGCTTGCGGAGGCACTGGACAGCTTCAAAACGGCGTTCGCGATCGGCGAGCGCCTGGCCAAGAGCGATCCGCAAAATGCGGAATGGCAACGTGCACTATCGGTCGACCACGAGCGGCTCGGCGATGTGCTCATGAAGCTGCGCGATGCTGACCAGGCGCTAACGCACTTCCAGGCTTCGCTCGCGATCCGGCAGGTGATCGCGGGGGGCGACCCCGACAATGTCGGTTGGCAGGCGGACCTCGCGCTCGCCTATGAACGCGTCGGAAGCGTCTTTGCCGGGCTGAAACGGAACGAGCGGGCCGAAGCAGCGTACCAGCGGGCGCTCAACATCTATGTTTCGTTACTGAAGCGCTCGCCCGACAACCCCGCGCTGCTGTTCGGCTCGGCGATGCCGCTCATTCGGCTCGGCATGCTGCACGGCGCCAACGGCGCGCCATACTACGAAAAGGCGGTGGCGATCCTGAAGCAGCTCGACGCAACCGGACGCCTCGATCCGCGGCGCCGATCGATGATTGACGAGATCGAGAAGCAACTGGCGAGAATGCGGGCGCAACCGGCGCCGCCGTGATGGCGCCCGCCGCGCGCCTTCAGTCGTTGGTCTCGAAATAGCTGATCCGGCCGTCCGGACCCTTGCGCCAGACATAGAGCACGTAGCGGTCCTTCTTCACGCCGTTGACCACGTAGCCGTCGTTCGAGACGTCGCCCTTGCTGTCGAATTTGAGATCGCCCAGCACGGTGTTGAACACCATGCCCGAGCGCATCACCTCGGCGACCTTCTTCGGATCGAGCGAGTTCGCCTTCTCGGCCGCCTGCTTGATGATCTGCACCGAGGCGTAGCTGTAGAGCGTGTAGGCCTGCGGCTCGAACATGCGCTGCGAGCGGAACAGCTCGATGATCTTCTTGTTGTTGGGATTGGTGCGCGGGTCGGGCGAGAACGTCATCAGCGTGCCTTCCGCGCCGGGGCCGGCGATCGCCGCGAACTCGTCGTCGGTGATGCCGTCGCCGCCCATCAGCGGCGCCTTGATGCCTTGCGCGCGCATCTGGCGCACGATCAGGCCGCCGGCGTCGTGCAGGCCGCCCCAGAACACGAGGTCGGCGCGCGCCTGCCGGATCTTCGAGATCAGCGCGGTGAAGTCGCGGTCGTCCTTGCTGACGCCTTCGTACAGCACGTCCTTGAGGCCGCCTTTCGCCATCGCGCGACGGGTCTCGTCGGCGAGCCCCTGGCCGTAGGTGGTCTTGTCGTGGACGATCGCCACCCGCTTGCCCTTGAAGCGCTGCGCGATGAGCGCACCCGCCAGTCCGCCTTGCTGGTCGTCGCGGCCGCAGACGCGGAATATGTTCCACATGCTGCGCTCGGTCACCTTCGGATTGGTGGCGGCCGGCGTGATCACCAGCATGCCGTTCTCCTGGTACACGTCGGAGGCCGGCATGGTGACGCCGGAGTTGAAGTGGCCGACCACGAATTTCACGCCGTCGGCCACGAACTTGTTGGCGACCGACACGCCTTCGCGCGGATCGGCGCGATCGTCGCCGATGTAGAGCTCAATTTTCTGGCCGAGAATGCCGCCCTGGGCATTGATGTCCGCGACCGCCTGTTCGACCCCTTGCCGCAGTTGCGCGCCGAAGGCGGCCACGCCACCGGTCATCGGACCGCCGACGCCGAGCCGGACCTGTGCCGCGGCGCCATCGGCCAACGCGAGCCCCAGGCCAAACGCAAGGCCCAGCGCCAAAAGCTTCTTCATGATGGTCTCCCTCTCCGGAACCGTGGGGCACGCATCCCGCCCATGCCGTGCCAGGAGAGGATTTAACCTGCAAAACCGGCGATTGTCATCCGGATTCGGACGGTTTGGCGCCGCCGGCCGCGGCTTTGCGTCGCCGCCACGTGTAGACGTCCGCGCGCTCGTTGATCCAGCCGTAACAGGTCACCATCTGCGACACCCGCATCAGCCGGAACCCGATCAGGCCGCATGCCAGACACACCGCGGTATCGACCACATAGCCGGTCAGCGACAAGAGCGGGTCGCCAAACAGTGCGAAATGAAGGAAACGCACAACCGCGGCCAGCAGCAGCATGAACGGGAGGACATGCCACCACGGCCGCCAGACCGCGGCGATGGCGCGCCCGGTCAGCGCCGCCGCGCCGCCGCCCATCGTGATGGTGATGAGCAGGAAGTCCCGCAATGCAGATGAATCATCGAACAGGTCGCGCATCGTATTCAGTGCCTCCCGCCTTCGAGATAGGCGGCCTTCACCTCCGGCCGGTCGAGCAGCTCGGCGCCGGTGCCGGCAAGCGTGATCAAGCCGTTGACCATCACATAGCCGCGGTGCGCGAGCTTGAGCGCGTGGAAGGCGTTCTGCTCGACCAGGAATACCGTGAGCTTCTCCTCCGTATTGAGCTTCTTGATCGCGCTGAAGATCTGCCGGGCCACCAGCGGCGCCAGGCCGAGCGACGGCTCGTCGAGCAGCAGCAGGCGCGGGCGGCCCATCAGCGCGCGCCCGATCGCGAGCATCTGCTGCTCGCCGCCCGAGAGCGTGCCGCCGCGCTGCGCAATACGCTCCTTGAGGCGCGGGAACAGGACGAACACGCGTTCGAGATCGGACTGGAAGTGGGCGGGGTCGCAGGACGATGCGCCCATCTGGAGATTTTCCATCACCGTCATGCGCACGAAGATGCGCCGGCCTTCCGGTGATTGCGCGATCCGCAGCCGGGCGATTTCGTGTGTCGGCAATTCCGTGATGTCCTGGCCGGCGAAGGTGATCGCGCCTTCGCGCGCGCGCGGATTGCCGCAGATCGTCATCATCAGGGTCGACTTGCCGGCGCCGTTGGCGCCGATCAGCGCCACGATCTCGCCGTCGCCGACTTCGACGTCGACGCCCTTCAGCGCGGCAATATTGCCGTAATAGGTGTGGACGCCGCGGACCGAGAGCAGGGAGGTCACAGCCCGACCTCCGCTTCCACCTTGCTGACCTCGTCGTCCTCGACGCCGAGATAGGCGGCGATCACCTTCTGGTCGTTGCGCACGGCCTCCGGCGGGCCGTCGGCGATCTTGACGCCGTGGTCGAGCACGACGACGTGGTCGGAAATCTCCATCACCACCGACATGTCGTGCTCGATCAAGAGGATCGAGGTCGCGTGCTCGTTGCGCAGCGTCCGCAGGAAGCGCGCCAGCTCGGCGCTTTCGCTCGGATTGAGGCCGGCGGCGGGCTCGTCGAGGCACAGCAGCACCGGGTCCGTGCACATGGCGCGCGCGATCTCGAGCTCGCGCTGCGCGCCGTAGGGAAGGTCGCCCGCGGGGTCGTCCGCGCGGTCGGTCAGGCCAATCCGATCAAGCCACATGCGCGCCTTCTCGATCGCGGCGCGTTCGGCGCGCGTGAAGGAGGGGAGCCCGAGCAAGCCGAGCACGGTCCAGCCCGAGGCGCGCATCAACGGCGCGTGCTGCGCGACCAAGAGGTTTTCCAGCACGGTCATGCCGGGAAACAGCCGGATGTTCTGGAACGTGCGGGCGACGCGCGCGTCCTTTGCCACCAGGTGATCGGGCATGCGTTCGAGCAGGAACAGCGAGCCGCCGTGGTGCTTGCGGCTGCGCTGCCCGTGTTCGGTGAGGGCGTCGAGCTCGTTCCAGACCGCGGGGTCGCCGAACTGCAGCGCGATGCGGCCCTCGGTCGGCTTGTAGAAGCCGGTGATGCAATTGAACACGGTGGTCTTGCCGGCGCCGTTCGGTCCGATCAGCGCGGTGATCTGCCCGCGCTCGGCGGTGAACGACAGGTCGTTGATGGCGACGAGGCCGCCGAAGCGCATGGTGAGATGCTCGACGCGCAGCAGCGGATCGCTCATCCGTGCCCCTCCCGCACATGCGCGCCGGACACCGCCTTGCGTTCCTTGAGGAACACCGACGGCTGCCGCGTCGAGATCAGGCCGCGCGGCTTCCAGATCATGATCAGGACCATGCCGAGGCCGAACAGCAGCATGCGGTATTGGGTCGGGTCGAAATCGCGGCCGAAGATCTCCTTGAGCACGTCGAGCTCGCGCATGGCTTCAGTGCCGCCGATCATGATGATCGCCGCGAAGGCGACGCCGATCTGGCTGCCCATGCCGCCGAGCACGACGATCGCGACGATCACCGCGGATTCCATGAAGGTGAAGCTCTCCGGCGAGATGAAGCCTTGCCGCGCGGCGAAGAACGATCCGGCGAAGCCGCCGAACATGGCGCCGATGGCGAACGCGGTGAGCTTGGTGGTGGTGGTGTTGATGCCGAGCGCGCGGCAGGCGATCTCGTCCTCGCGCAGCGCTTCCCAGGCGCGGCCGATCGGCAACCGCCGCAGCCGGATGGTCATGAGGGCGGTGATCAGCGCCAGCACCAGGATCACGTAGTAGAGAAAGATCGTGCGGTGGATCGCGCTGAACTCGATGCCGAAGCGCGCGGCGAAGCCGTCGGGCCCGTCGATGAAGGGAATGCCGAAGAAGGTCGGCCGCGGCACGCCCGAGATGCCGGCATAGCCGTTGGTCAGGTCGACCCAGTTGATCAGCACCAGGCGGATGATCTCGCCGAAGGCGAGCGTGACGATCGCGAGGTAGTCGCCGCGCAGCCGCAGCACCGGGAAGCCGAGCAGGATGCCCCAGAACGACGCCAGCACGCCGGCGATCGGCAACAGCACCCAGAACGCCCACGGTCCAAGCTGATAGAAATCGACGGTGAGGAACGGATACTCCGACGCGAACGCGATGAACGGCAGGCCGTTCTTGGCGAGCAGCGCGAACGAATAGGCGCCGACCGCGTAGAAGGCGACGTAGCCGAGATCGAGCAGGCCCGCGAGGCCGACCACGATATTGAGGCCCCAGCCGAGCATCACGTAGATCAGGATCTGGATGCCGTAATTGTCGATCCATTTGATCGAGCCCTGGGAGCCGGCGAGCCAGAACATCATCAGCGGATAGACGATCAGGAATCCGAGCGCGCCCATGCGCAGGCCGACGCTGATCTGGCGTCGGCGGTGGCGGCCGCTTTCACTCGACGTCGGGTAGCGGGAGGTGACCCACGCCATGCTGGTCGCCGATGACGAAGACGACCGCGCCGAAGACGAACAGGTAGGAGAGGGCGAGCGCGATGGCGGCCTCGGTCCCGAACCCGGCCCTGGAGGCGATGCGCAGAAGCGTGGCCACCAACATGCATGCGCCGGCCGCGGCCGCGAGCTTGACCGGCGACCGGAAAAAAATTGCAAGCTGCTGCTTGAGTCGATCGCGCGGCAGCAGCTCCCAGACCAGCCGGCTGACGAATGCGCTGGCGACGAATATCGCAAACAGCGGCCAGCGCGTCTCGAGCACCAGTTCGTTGCGAATGTCGTGGACGGCCCGGAAGGCGATCAGCGGCAGGAACAGTCCGAAGGCGATGAGGCCGGTGAACGCCGCCGAGCGCAGCGCGCGCACGAAGTCTGGACGCGAGGCGGATTTGCTCGCCTCGACCGCCATCTCAGACCTTCTCGACTTCCGGGCGGCCGAGCAGGCCCTGCGGCAGGAAGATCATCACCACGACCAGGATCGAGAACGCGGCGACGTCCTTGTAGTCGGACGAGAAGTAGGCCGACCAGAACGTCTCGATCAGGCCGATCAGGAGCCCGCCGATCACGGCGCCCGGCAGCGAGCCGATGCCGCCCAGCACCGCGGCGGTGAACGCCTTCACGCCGGGCGTGAAACCGTCGGCGAAGCTCACGACGCCGTAGTGAACGAGGTACATGGTGCCGGCGACCGCCGCCAGCGCCGCCGCGATGATGAAGGTGATCGAGATGGTGCGGTCGACATTGATGCCGACCAGCGCGGCCATCTTCTGGTCCTGCTCGCAGGCGCGCTGCGCGCGGCCGAGCGCGGTCTTCGATACGAGGTACCAGAAGGCGAGGAGCAGCACGCCGGTCGTCAGCCAGATGACGATCTGCTTGTAGGAGAGGGTGACGTCGTAGCCGTCGACCGTGAACAGCACGATCACCTCCGAGAACAGCGGCGGGATCGACTTGTTGCGCGGCCCCTGCGCGACCTGCACGAAGTTCATCAGGAAGATCGACATGCCGATCGCCGAGATCAGCGGCGCGAGCCGGAACGATCCGCGCAACGGCCGGTAGGCGACGCGCTCGATCGTCCAGTTCACCAGCGAGGTCATCAGCATCGCAATGATCAGCACGATCAGCAGCACCAGCGCGATCGCCCCGGCGCCGATCCAGGAGGTGAGGATCAGGAAGGCGATCAGCGCGATGAACGCCGACACCATGAAGACGTCGCCGTGGGCGAAGTTCACCATTCCGAGAATGCCGAACACCATCGTGTAGCCGATGGCGATGAGGCCGTAGATCGATCCGAGCGTAATGCCGTTGATGAGCTGCTGGACGAAAACTTCCATGCGCTCTGTCCCCGCGACCCCCGACAAGTCAAAGCTCTATCAGGGCCTTGCAGGGCGGGCAATGTTACGCGTGCCGTGGTGGTCCACAGGGCTCGAACCGGCACTATATTGACCGCATGGGTAGCATCACCGTCGAGATGATCATTCGCCTGGCCGCGTTTGGCGTGTTCTTCTCAGCTTTCGCGCTGTGGGAACTCGCCGCCCCGCGGCGCGGGCTCGGCGTCGGCCGCGCCCGGCGCTGGCCGGGCAACCTCGGGATCTTGCTGGCCGATATCCTGACCGTGCGCGTCCTGGTTCCGACCGCGGCGGTCGGGGCCTCGCTCTACGCCTCCGGCAACGGCTGGGGTCTGATCAACTATCTCCAGTTGCGGCTATCGGTCGCCGCGCTGATCGGCTTCCTGGCGCTCGACCTCGCGATCTACCTTCAGCACGTCGTCTTCCACAAAGTGCCGGTGCTCTGGCGGCTGCACCGGATGCACCACGCCGATCTCGACATCGACGTCACCACCGGCGTGCGCTTCCATCCGCTGGAGATCCTGATCTCGCTGTTCATCAAGATCGCGGTGATCCTGGTGCTCGGGATTCCGGTGGTCGCGGTCATCCTGTTCGAGGTGCTGCTCAACGTCACCTCGATGTTCAACCACTCGAACGTGTCGATGCCGGCGTGGCTCGACCGCGTGCTGCGTTTCATCGTGGTGACGCCGGACATGCATCGCGTGCATCATTCGATCCTGCGGCACGAGACCGACAGCAATTTCGGCTTCAATCTGCCGTGGTGGGACCGGCTGTTCGGCACCTACCGGGCGCAGCCCGAGGCCGGGCACACGGGAATGACCATCGGCATTCCGATATTCCGCGATCCGGGCGAGTTGCGGATCGACCGGATGCTGACCCAGCCGTTCCGCACACGATCAGATCTCCGTGACCGCATGCGGCAGCGCTCGGATACTGCGGTCGAGCCGCATTGACACGTCGGGCCCGCGCGGAGTGCCTTTGCTTGCCCGAAACGTGGAGACGAGCCCTATGAGCCGCACCAGGTCCGAGGACGCAATCGCTGCGCCGGGGCGGCCGTTCACCGGCGCGGAATATCTCGCGAGTCTGCGTGACGGGCGGGAAGTCTACATCTACGGCGAACGGGTCGAGGACGTCACCACGCATCCCGCGTTCCGCAACGCCGCGCGCTCGGTCGCGCGGCTCTACGACGCGCTGCACGATCCCAAGAGCAAAGCCGTGCTGACGGCGCCGACCGACACCGGGTCGGGCGGATACACCCACAAATTCTTCAAGGTCGCGCGCTCGCGCGAGGACGTCATCGGCCAGCGCGACGCCATCGCGGCCTGGGCGCGCATGTCTTACGGCTGGATGGGGCGCTCGCCCGACTACAAGGCGTCGCTGATGAACACGCTCGGCGCCAACCACCAGTTCTACGGGAAATTCGCCGAGAACGCGCAGCGCTGGTATCGCCGCGCGCAGGAAAACGTCCTGTTCATGAACCACGCGATCGTGAACCCGCCGGTCGATCGGGCGCGCGCCGCCGATCAGGTGAAGGACGTCTTCATCACCATCCAGAAGGAGACCGACGCCGGCATCTACGTCTCCGGCGCGAAGGTGGTCGCGACCTCGTCGGCGCTGACGCAATACAATTTCCTCGGCCAGAACGCGGCGATGCCGGTCAACGATTCCGATCTGGCGGTCATGTTCATCGCGCCGATGAACGCGCCCGGGGTGAAGCTGTTCTGCCGCGCCTCCTACGAGATGCAGGCGAGCGTCATGGGCACGCCCTACGACTATCCGCTGTCGTCGCGCTTTGACGAGAACGACGCGATCTTCGTGTTCGACAATGCGTTCATCCCCTGGGAGGACGTGCTGCTGCATCGCGACCTCGACAAGCTGAAGGTGTTTTTCCCGCAGTCGGGGTTCCTCGCCGGCTACCAGTTCCAGGGCTGCACCCGGCTGGCGGTGAAGCTCGATTTCCTGGTCGGCGTCATCGCCAAGGCCTTGCGTTGCACCGGCGGCGACGAATTCCGCGGCAACCAGGCGATGCTCGGCGAGATCATCGCCTGGCGGAACCTGTTCTGGGCGCTCACCGACGCGATGGCGATGAACCCCTCGCCGTGGGTCGACGGCGCGGTGCTGCCGAACGCGCAGTCGGGCGCGAGCTACCGCGTGTTCGCCGGCGACGCCTACGGACGGGTCAAGGAGATCGTCGAGAAGATCGTCGCCTCGGCGCTGATCTATCTGCCGTCGTCGGCCAAGGATTTCAGCAACCCCGAGATCGACAAATATCTCGCGCGCTATGTGCGCGGCTCCCACGGCATCGGCTACAAGGAGCGCATCAAGGTGCTCAAGCTCCTCTGGGACGCCATCGGCACCGAATTCGGCGGCCGCCACGAGCTCTACGAGATGAACTACGCCGGCAATCACGAGGACATCCGCATCCAGGCGATGTGGAACGCGCGCAACGCCGGCACCATGGACCAGATGATCGCGCTCGCGGATCAGTGCCTCTCCGAATATGACGAGAACGGCTGGACCGGCGACACCTGGCTCGATCCGGACGATGTTGCTTATCCCGGCCTGAGCAAGCGGCCGCGCGCTGCGGAATAGATCGAAGGCAAAGCCATGAGCTGGATCGACCAACGCCCCGATGATGCCATGGACGGCGCCTTCACGGTGGTCGGTCCCGAACCGGTGCGGACGGTGGAGGCGGCGCCGTTCCGCGAAGCCATGAGCCGGCTCGGCGCCGCGGTGCATGTCATCACCACCGCGGGCCCCGGCGGCAAGACCGGCGCCACCGCGACCGCGGCCTGCTCGGTGACGGACGCGCCGCCGACGCTGCTGATGTGTCTCAACCGGCGCAGCCAGACCAATCCGGTCGTGATGGAGAACGGCGTATTCTGCGTCAACACGCTGGGCGCGGGCGAAGCCGAGATCGCGGATCTGTTCTCGGGCCGCACCGGCGTGATGGGCGGCGACCGCTTCAACAAGGGTGAGTGGACGACGCTGCTCACCGGCAGCCCGGTGCTGGCGAGCGCCGTGGTGGCATTCGACTGCCGGATCGTCGAGGTGCGTTCGGTGGGAAGCCACAACGTGTTCTTCGGCGCGGTGGAAGCGGTGCGGCTCGGACCGCAAGGTCCCGCGCTCGTCTATCATGAGCGGGCTTACAAGCAGGTCTGAAGTTCCACGCGTCCAAGTTCCACACACGCCGAACAAGCGTCAAATTCAAACCAAGTTTCCGGCGAATTTGCCCCGCAGCGCCTCATCTTTCTTTTTGCATTTCCCAGAAACTCCGCCGGGTTCCAAACGTTAAATCTTGTTGGGGCGCGTCGTCCCAAACAACCCCTCGAGGAGCAGTAAGAATGGCCAATCCCAACCAGAACCCGAACCAGCAGAACAACCCGCGTCCGGGTCAACAGCAGCAGCAGCCCGGGCAGGGCGGCGGACAGCAGGGCGGTGGCGGGCAGCAGCAGGGCGGCGGCGGGCAGAAGCCGGGCCAGCAGGGCCAGCAACAGCCGGGCCAGCAGCAGCCCGGCCAGCGCAATCAGGATCGCTAAGTCCCCGTAAAGTTTGGGTTCTATGAGCGCGGCCCCGCCACCATCCGGCGGGGCCGTCGCCGTTTTGAATTGATGTGCACGACCGCCGCCTGCGGCGTTGGATTGATTGCGGCGTTCGGATGGGGGGCTATGCTTGCGGCATGGGGACCGTTGCCGCACTCCCGCTGTTTCACCTCTACGGCGATCCGCCGGACGATCAGGCGTTCGACTTCATCCACATCGAAACGATTTCGTCGCGCTCGTCGATTCACGACTGGACGATCCGCGCGCACCGGCACCGCAATCTCTTCCAGATTCTTTTGATCGAGAAGGGCGGCGGCGAGATGACGTTTGAGGCGTCGGTCGTACCATTCGAAGCGCCGTGCGCGATCCTGGTGCCGCCGACCACGGCGCACGGCTTTCGCTTCCGTCCGCAAATCACCGACGGCTGGGTGATGAGCTTCACCGAAGACGCCGCCGAGGCGATCGGCGACCGCCGCGGCGAAGCGCTCGCGCGCCTCAAGGCGCTGGCGTTCGATCCGGTGGTGCCACTGCCCGCCGACCACGCGCGCGTGCTCGCATTCGCCTCCGAGCTGCACGATGAGCACAGTCTTGGCCGCGCCGGCTATCGGATCGCGATGCGCGGCTTGCTGGCGCTGATCGCGGTCGAGGTGGCGCGCATGGCCGCGAGCCGCACGCGCGCCGATCCGCTGACGCCGACCGACGCTACCGTGGTGGCGCTGCGCAAGCTGATCGAGGAGCATTTCCAGACCGAGCGCCAGCTTGGGTTTTATGCCGACAAGCTGGCGATGACGGTCGACCGCCTCAACGATCACGTGAAGCGCGCTACCGGCGTCACCGCCGGCCACCTGATCCGCCAGCGCGTGCTGACCGAGGCGAAGCGCCAACTGGTTTTCACCAACCAGCCGATCAACGAGATCGCATACGAGCTCGCTTTTTCCGACCCGTCCCATTTCGCCCGCTTCTTCCGCAAGCAGACCGGAACGGCGCCGCATGAGTTCCGCGAGGCGCGGGGAGGGTAGCGCTCGTCGGCTGCTGCACTTCTGCGCGCGTCCCTGTGGCTCGGCGGCCACGCCGGAAAGGTTAATGAAGGGTTTCCATTGGGCAGACAAATTTAACGGCGTAGTCTGGTGCCGGTTCGGGCCGATCCGAAGTCCCTCGAAGCAGGGGCCGGTCGGCATCGGGAGGCATCGATGCGGTCGAGGCTTGGTTCGCTCAGCTCGCTTAGTCTCGGGTCGGTCAATCTGGCCCTGCTGTCGTTCTATTTCTTCCCGGTTTGGGGTCGCGATGCGGTCCAGGCGCTGCTGTCGCCCTACAACGGCTTGAACGATCGCGTGCACGCGACGGCCGCGATCTATTTCAGTCAGTTGTTCGATCTGTCGTTTGGCAGCCTGGTTGTCGCCTCGCACGTCCTGGCCGGCGTCAAGCTTGTGATCGCGGCCGCCTTTGTCGCCTACATCATCGAATTCGCCCGTTCATGGGCGATCCGGCCGAGAGCCGGACCGGGAAACGGTCGACGTCGTCCTCATCCTGGCGGTTGTCGGCATCCTGTTGCACGCAGTGCCGGCGCTGGCGCTGGCCGAGCCGTCGATGGTTCGCCTCTATGCTACGCAGATGTTGCTGATCGCGGGCGCCATCACGGTCATCGTGGTGGAGCGCCATCTCACGCTCGAGCAGAAACCGTCGCGCCTCGACACGGCCGTGCGCGAACGAGAAGCGTCGGGACTTGGCTTGCCGGTCGGCGTGTTGGCGGCAGGTCCGCCGCCGGAGCGGATGGTCGCCGCCCCGGCGCGCATTCCGGAAGCGCGCTTGCGCAGCCGGTAGGACCTCGCCTCATTTCTTACGGGGCGTGTCCAAGTTCGCGTCCGGCTGCTGCAATTCCCCACGGCGCCTGAGCTTCACCGCCTGCACCAGGGCGCGGGCGGCGTTGCGCGCCTCTTCCTGGAATGCGGTGTCGCGGTCGAGCGCGTCATGGCTGGTGGCATAGGGCTCCATATACCCAACCATCCGCGCAAGCTGCGACATCTGCCCCGCCTCGATCAGGCCGGTGCCGCGCAGCCAATCGGCGATCGCGGCGTGCACCATCGCCTCGCCGCCGTAGTCGCCGTGCACCACCACCGAGAACAGGCGCCCGGCAAGGTGTTGCGGATACGGCCAGTCGGCCATCTCCATCGCCTTGGCCTGCTCGACGTCCTTGCCGTGCGTGGACGTCGGATCGGCGTTGCCGCCGTCGGCGCACACCATCCGGTCCATCATCAGCTTCAGCCCCGACGGCGGCCCGTACCAGTTCACCGGGCAGATGATCATCACGCCGTGCGCCGCGGCCCACATCGCGTAGATGTCGTTCATCCAGTCCTGCACTTGCCCGAGCGCATGGTTCGGATAGCAGGAGCACGGCCAGTGACAGAGCGGCATCGCGGTCGAGACGCAGGTCTTGCAAGGGTAGATATTGCGCCCAAATTCGGACGTCAGCCGGCTGAGGTCGAGCACCTCAACCTCGAACTGCGGCTCGTGCGCGAAGATCTCGCGCGCCAGCATCGCCAGCCGCCACGTCTTCGACGATTCGCCGGGGCAGGTATGCTCGCTGCGGCTGGCGGCGTTGATCAGGAGGATGCGCGAGGGCGAGGCCGGGTCGTTCTGCTGGCGTTCGGCGTCCTTGATCTTCTCGCTGGCGGCGGTCCAGTCGACCGAGAGCTGATAGTCGGGATCGGCGAAGCCCGATCCGGCCGGACGCGTGTGCGGCGCCTTGCGCGATTGTTCGTAGGGCTGCCAGGCGGCTTCGAGGACCTGATCGAGTTCTTTGCGCAGCGGCGCAAAGACCGGGTCGGAAAATCTTTCGCAATATCGCTTTTTGAATTCGTCCTTGCTGAGTTCGACCGCCGGCATCTCCTTGCGAACGTTGAAGCCCACCATCGCGCACGCCTCGTGAATCCAGGACGGGGGCGAAATGGCCCCGGCACCCCAATCCGAAATGCGTCCGTTTGGTTCCTGGGGGAGGTCGTCGGACCGGTCAGGTTTTGCGAAGTTCCTTAACGACTTCGCCGGCTTCCCTGAAGGCATGGTTCGCGGCCGGCACCCCGCAATAGATCATCTGCTGCAGGATGATCTCCTTGATGTCGTCGGCGGAGAAGCCGCCTTCCGTGAGCGCGGTGCGCACGTGCAGGCGGAACTCCTCCCACTTGTCGAGCGCCATGGTGGTGCCGATCACCAGGATGCGCCGGGTCCGCTCGTCGTAGTGCGGCCGGGTCCAGATCTCACCCCAGGCATAGCGGGTGATGATCTCCTGGAATTCCGCGTTGAAGTCGGTCTTGGCGGCGATCGATCGGTCGACATAGGCGCCGCCCAGCACCTTGCGCCGCTTCGCTAGGCCGCGCTCGAGGCGCGCTTCTTCATCCATGTTGGTCCCCCCGTTGCCCCATCCCGCGCCACCGCCTCGATCAGGTCGGAGAGCCGGTCGGGCCGCATCTGTCGCGGATCGAAACGCTCGTCCTCGGTATAATGGCGGAACAGCTCGCTGTTGTCCTCGTCGCGGAAGACGCAGACCATCGCGAAATTCGGAAAGCGCCGCGTGGCCACCGCCTGCATGGTGACCAGCGAGACGTCGCGGTGGCGCTGGTCGCGCAAAATTCGCTCAAAAGCGGCGGAAACTTTACTCTCCGACCCTTCGAGCGCCTGCACAAACCAGCGGTCGTCGCAAATAAGCGCGCCGGTGATGCAGTCCCGCAGATTGTTGGCAACCGAGGTCGCGAGAATCTCGGCGATGCCGCAGTCTTTGCTGCTGTACCAGTGGTCGAGGCGACTGCGACTGAAATACGTCAGGCGAATAAGCATCATGACCACCACCCCTGGTTTGTCAGACGACGTTTCTTCCGACGAGGTTTTTATAGAGTGGGAGCGTAGTAGACCCGCGCGTCCTAACGCTTGCTGAATCGATACCGGAGTCCTCCGGGGCAATTTTGTGATCAGCCAGTTTTTGTGATCAGCGCTGCGTCAGAAATCCCAGCACGGCGCCGTTGAATTGCTCAGGCTGCTCGATGTTAGAAATATGTGCCGCGTCGATCATGAAATGTTCGGCGCCCGGTATATGGGTGCGGACATATTCGCCCGCGTCCGGCGTTGTCGCCGGGTCATGGCGTCCGATGATGACAAGGGTAGGAACTTTTACCCGCGGCAGCAGATCGCGGTGGTCCATGTCGCGCACGGCTTCGCCGCAGGCGAGGTAGCCCTCGAGCGGCGTCGCCGCGAACATCGCCTGCATCGCTGCAATCGCTTGCGGATCGCGCTCGCGGAAGCCCTTGGTGAACCAGCGCTCCATGTTCGGCGCGGCGAACGCCGGCACGCCTTTTTCGCGCACCAGCGCGAGGCGGTCGTTCCAGCCTTGCTTGTCCGCGAAATAGCTCGACGTATTGGACAACACCATCCGTTCGAAGCGCTCCGGCGCATTCGCGCCGAGCCACATGCCTTCCATGCCGCCCATCGAGAGCCCGCACCAGTTCGCCTTCTTGACGCCGAGGGCGTCCATGATCGCGAGCACGTCGCGGCCGAGCATCTCCATCGAGTAGGGACCCTTGGGCAGGCCGGATTTTCCGTGCCCGCGGCGGTCGAAGCGCACCAGCCGGAAATGCTTGGTAAATGGGCCTGCCTGGCCGTCCCACATGTGCAGCGTGGTGCCGAGCGAGTTCGACATGATCAGCACGGGAGCGCCTTCGGGGCCCTCGACTTCGACATGAATTGGGCAGCCGTTGGATTCGATCACCGGCATGGCATTTCCTCCGTGCTTTTTTGAGTTTCAGCCCGGCCGCTTCGGCGCGCGCGATCCGAGCGAGCCGATGAGGCGGTCGATATAGGTTTGCGCAACCCCCTGGTAGCCCATCAGCTCGAACAGCCGCGCGAGCTCGCCGTGCGTCATCTGGGCGGTGACGCGCGGGTCTTCGGCCAGGATGCTGTTGAGATGGCGCTTTGAACTGATCGCCTGGTTGCTTGCTTCCTCGACGATCAGCTTGGCTTGCGACAGGCCGAGCTTGGCGCCGAGCGCGATGGTCACGGCGTCGGTCATGATCAGGCCCTGCGCGACGTCGAGATTGTTGCGCATGCGGTCGGCGTCGATTTCGAGCCCTTGCGCCAGCTCCGCGACCGCGGCGAGCGCGCCGGAGGTGACGAGCAGCAGCGCGGGGATGGCATGCCACTGCGCCTGCCAGCCGCCGAGCCCGCGTTCGTGCTCCTGCACCTGGCCGGCGATGATCGTCGCCAACAGGTTGGGCGCGATGGTCGCGGCCGCGATGCCGACCGCAGCCGTATTGGGGGCGCGCTTGTGCGGCATGCCCACGGCTTCGGCGCCGGGGAGGCCCGGCGGCTCGTGCGCTTCGCCGACTTCGGTCTGCATCAGCAGCGCCACGTCGCGCGCGATCTTTCCGCAGGTGCCGGCGAGGATCGCGAAAGCGGACGCGATCTCCGCCAGCCGGTCGCTGTGGGCGTGCCACGGCGCGTCGGGCGCGGGCAGGTCGAGCAGCGCCGACAGCCGGTCGGTGACCGCCAGGCCGTTCTCGCCGAGCGCCGCCAGCGTCCCGGCGGCGCCGCCGAATTGCAGCGCCAGCGCCTCCTTGCGCAGCCGGCGCAGCCGTTCGCGCGAGCGCGCGAGCGCCGCCGCATAGCCGGCGAGCTTGAGCCCGAACGGCATCGGCAACGTGTGTTGCAGCGAGGTGCGCGCCACCGCGGCGGTGCGGCGGTGGCGGCCGGCGAGCGCGGTGAAGCCGTCGATCGCGCTGTTGAGGTCGGTTATCAGCACGTCGATGCCGGCCCGCAGTTCGAGCATGAGCGCGCTGTCGATCAGATCCTGGGCGCTGGCGCCCCAGTGCACGTAGCGGGCGGCTTCGGCGTCGGTCTTGGCGACCTCGTCGGCGAGCGCCGCCACCAGCGGGGTCGCGATATTGCCGGCGCGTTGGGCGGCTTCGCCCAGCGCCGCGAGATCGTAGCGTTCGGCCTTGCAGGCGCCGCTGATCGGGCCGACGCAGCCGGCCGGAATCGCCGCCACCGCGGCCTCGGCCCGGGCCAGCGCCACCTCGAAGTCCAGCATGCGCTGCAGGTGGGCGCGATCGTCCACGACTGCCCGCATCGCAGCGCTTGAGATCAACGGCGTGAGCAGCGGGGAGGGGTTCAAGGTACTCGTCATGGGTACAATAGGCCGGATGGCACCATTAGCGGCCTGAGCGGGCCGCGCCAACCCCCGCCGGCCGCGGACCCATTCTGCGTCAAAAGGCCTTTCCTCGCGTGCTGGCAAGGCCCTATACCAGCGCCGTAACGGAGAGATTGACGATGGCAATGACCATGAGCGGGGAAGTGCAGCTTCCCGCCACGCGTGAGGCGGTTTGGGCGAAGCTCAACGACCCCGTGGTGCTGAAAAGCTGCGTGCCCGGCTGCGAGCAACTCGACAAGACGTCGGATACGGAATTCCAGGCCGTCGCCAGCATCAAGGTCGGTCCGGTGAAGGCGCGCTGGAAGGGCAAGGTACGGCTGTCCGATCTCGACCCGCCCAACGGCTACAAGATCTCCGGCGAAGGCGAGGGCGGCGTGGCCGGCTTCGCCAAGGGCGGCGCCACGGTGGCGCTCACCGACAAGGACGGCGGGACGCTGCTGACCTACAACGTCGAGGCGCAGATCGGCGGCAAGCTCGCCCAGCTCGGGCAGCGGCTGATCAACAGCGCCGCCAAGAAGACCGCCGACGACTTCTTCGCCAATTTTGCCAAGGCGGTGAAGGAGGGCTAGGCGCCCGCCCAGTCCCTCTCATTATCTGGAATACCGCGACCAAACCCTTGACCACGCGCGCATGTCCGGTTCAGAGTTGAACTTGTTCAAAACCGCAAAACGGGGCAAAATCGTCGCGATTTTGCCCCTATCTGTTGCCGGTCCCCGCCGGCGGCACGCAAAACAGGCCGCCCGGCCCGGATTTTTGGAGGTACCTCTATGACCGCCGTCGCTATGACGGTGAACGGCAAGCCCGTCACCGGTGACGTCGAACCGCGCACCCTACTGGTGCAATTCCTGCGCGAGCAACTTCGGCTCACCGGAACGCATGTGGGCTGCGACACCTCGCAGTGCGGCGCTTGCGTCGTCCACATCGACGGCAAGGCGGTGAAGTCGTGCACGACCTTCGCCTGGCAGGTGCAGGGCGCCAACATCACCACGATCGAAGGGCTTGCCGAGGCGAACGGCCCGCTGCATCCGATGCAGGAGGCGTTCCGCGAGAACCACGCGCTGCAGTGCGGCTACTGCACGCCGGGCATGATCATGTCCGCGGTCGACATCGTGCAGCGCAAGGGCAACGATCTCGACGAGAAGACCATCCGGCACGAGCTCGAAGGCAACATCTGCCGCTGCACCGGCTACCACAACATCGTGAAAGCGATCGCGGCGGGCGCCAAGGCCATGGGCAAGGGCGCGTAACACCAGCGCATAACTTCGCAATCAGGACGGCACGCCATGTACGAATTCAAATTCCATCGCCCGACGACGGTACGGCAGGCGGCAGGGCTGTTGGCACGACAAGAGGAGGCCAAGCTCCTCGCCGGCGGCCACACGCTGATCCCGACCATGAAGCTTCGCCTCGCGGGGCCGAAGCACATCATCGACATGTCGCAGATCGAGGGCATCTCCGGCATCGAGATGAAAGGCCGTTCGCTGGTCGTCGGCGCGTTCACGCGGCACGTCGAGGTCGCGACCTCGCCGATCGTCAAGGAGAACATCCCGGCGCTGGCGGAGCTCGCGGGCCTGATCGGCGATCCGGCGGTGCGCCATCGCGGCACCATCGGCGGCTCGGTCGCCAACAACGATCCGAACGCCGACTATCCGGCGGCGGTCCTCGGGCTTGGCGCCACCATCGTCACCAACAAGCGCCGCATCCTGGCCGACGACTTCTTCAAGGGCCTGTTCGAGACCGCGCTGGAGCCGGACGAGATCATCGTGCGCTTCCAGTTCCCGAAGGTGAACAAGGCCGCCTACGTGAAATTCCCGAACCCGGCTTCGCGCTTTGCGCTGGTCGGCGTGTTCGTGTCGAAGCGCGGCTCCGAAATCCGCGTGGCGGTGACCGGCGCCGGCTCCAACGGCGTATTCCGCGTGACCTCGTTCGAGGAGGCGCTCAAGAAGCGCTTTGGCGCAAAATCGCTCGACGGCATGACGGTGCCGGCCGACGGGATGTCGAGCGACATCCACGGCAGCGCCGAGTATCGCGCGCACCTCGTGGGTGTGCTGGCGCGCCGCGCGGTGGCCGCGGCGACGGCGTAGGGCTCGGACGAAAGTCGGTCCGAGCATTCTTCCGCGGATATTCTTTCCGCCGGCGGGCGCTTCATTCATCCTGCCGTGCGCCGCGAGCGGCCGTCGCTCATCCCCAAAAGAAATTAACCAACGTCCTAGAGATCACGGTCCGGCATGGTGGCTTTACCACCGGCCGCGGCCGGCCGTCTGGTAGCCCGACGCGAGGGACCTGCGGGGGCTGATCACCTTGATCTGGATTGTTGGCGCCGCTCGATCGGTATTGCACGCGCTCGCAACGGCCGAGGGCGTATCGTGATTGAGATCGCCATGGGTTTTGGCATGGGATTCCTGGCGGCGTCCCTGTTGATCGTCATCGTGGTCCCGTTCGTTCACGAGCGCGCCGTGCGCTTGACCACCCAAAAAGTTCTCGACGCCACGCCGGTATCGCTTGTCGAGGTGCAGGCAGGCAAAGACCTGCTGCGCGCTGAATTTGCGATGTCGATGTATCGCATGGAAACGAGGCTGGCGGCGATGCGAACCAAGGCTGCGGCCGAGCTCGCCGAGATTGGAAGACAGGCCGCCGAGATCGGCCGCCTCAAGACTGAACTTGGCAAGCAATCCTCCCAGGTCGCGGCCGTTGTGGCGCGCGAGCAGATGCGCAAGTCGGCCGCCCGGAGAGTCATATCGCTGCTGGGGCTGTTTGCTCGCTCCGACCGTCGCAGGGCGCGATTGCTGGCGGGACAACGCGTGGGCTTGCCGCGCATCGAGGCCCCACCGTTGCAGAATATCCCGAGCGATGTCGAGGCGCCTCAGCCTGAATCTCTGAAGGACGTTGCTGGTCGCCAGCTCGCCGCGCCCGCGGTCGCGGCGCCAGCGCAGGGCGGCCGTGGCGATCGCGACCCGCTGGGCGAAGTCGATGCCGCGCTCAAGCAGATGATGGTTGCGATTGTGACGCCCCCGTCGTTCCAGCGGTCGCTGAACTAGCGATCACACCACCTCGCTCAGATTACGGAAGCGATGCTGCTCGGACGGACGGTCTGTCTTTGGAGTCCGGCCGTCGAGATAGGACGAGAGATGATCGCTGAGGTCGCGGGCGTCGTCGCCGGCACCGTCGATCAGCGTCGATTTCCGGCGCCGCATGAAGTGCAGCCCCATGAGGTAGAGGCCCGGCATATCGGCGACCCCGCCGTCATGACGGACCATGCCTTTGCGGTCGAGCACCGGCAGTTCGAGCCATGTGTAATCCGGGCGATAGCCGGTGGCCCAGATCATCGTCTTGATCGTCCCGCCGGCGAGGTCGATGCTGAGCGGAGGCGAGTCTTCGACCTGCGTGGGCGGCAAGCGCCGCGGCGGCTCGGCCAGAGTGTCGAGACCGCATGCGTTCACCCAGGCGTCGATCGTGTCCAGAAGCCTGTTCATCTTCAGATCGGACAGCGCACACATGTTGCGCAGCGAGCCTGCGAACTGCGCCTTGCCGTTGGCGATGCCAGCCAGGCGGCCGACGAGAATGACGCCGATATCGGTGAGCGCATTGAGGTCGAGTGTCGACCGGTCGGGCGTGCCGGCAAGCTGCAGGGAGGGAACCTTCCGCGCCCTCGCGATGTCATCGACGGCGTCATAGCGTTCGTCGTGCACGCCGGCGGCATCCATCCACCACTGAATGTCCTTGCCGCGATACATGCGCGGCGCCCGGATATGCTCGCCCACCGACAGATAAACCTGCCGCCCCGAGCGCTGGATCTCATGGGCGAGCTGGGTGCCGCTCGCCGATGCCCCGACCACCAGCACCCCGCCATCGGCCAATTGACCGGGATTGCGATATTGCTGCGCGGCCAGGTAGGTGACCGATGATGGCACTACATCGGCAATCGCAGGCAGACGCGGGCGATTGCACGCGCCCGACGCCAGCACGACGGTCCGGCATTGCCAGTCGCCGCATTCCGTCCGGACCAGATAGCCTGTGCCGGTACTGCGAACGGATGTCACCCTTGTGTTGGTTTCCACCGGGGCCGCGATCGCCTTGGCATAGTCTTCGATGAAGCGGACGACCTCCGGCACGGTCCTGTAACCGTCCGGATCGTCGCCTTTGTAGCCGAAGCCGGGCAGGCGGCTTTGCCAGTTTGGCGTGAGCAGCCGCAGCGAGTCCCAGCGCTCGCTGCGCCATGTGTTCGCGACCTCGCCGCGCTCCAGGACCACATGGTCGATGGAGCGCTCGGCGAGGCAACGGCTCATGGCGAGACCGGCGTGTCCGGCCCCGATCACGACTGTTGTGACGGTACGAATGGCAGTCAATCCTTCAGGCCGTGGTTGGCGGGCTGAGTTCTATCCGCCGCTCATTCCCGCGTAAGCGGGAATCCAGAACCTTCCTTGGTGGCTCCTGGGTCCCCGCTTTCGCGGGGACGAGCGGGATAGAGCTGAGCGCGTCGGCAATGCTCAAACCACCTCGACGGTGACGTTCGTCGGATTGGTGACGATGTCGTACACCGCGGAGCGCTTCTGCGATTGCGCGACGAGGGCCTCGATGTCTTCGCGTTTCGCATCGGCGTCGATCTTGTAGGTGACCTTGATGCCGCCGAATCCGTTGCGGACGTCGCTGTCGATGCCGAGAATGCCCTGCAGGTCCATGTTGCCTTCGATGGTGGCCGTGACCTTGCGCAGTTGAATGTTGCGATGTTGCGCGATCGCCGCGACGCCCGCGGTCAGGCAGCTTGCGAGGCCCACCAGGACATACTCGACCGGGGTGGCGCCTTTGTCTTCGGAGGCGAACACTTCCGGATGGTCGGCATCGAATTTGAACGTGGTCTTGCGGTGCTGTTCTTCACCCAGCCCATAGAAGCCTTCGACGGTGGAATGACTATGGGTGCCGTTTTTCCATTCGCATGCCGCGCGCCACTTGAATTGCGCGGCCGCGGGGGCTGCGGTGAGCGCCTCGCGGGCGCCGATCAGAGCTTCGACGTTGACGCCGTTGTTGACGGGAGCTGTTTTGGTCGCTGTATTGGCCATGGCCATGGGGTACCTCCGGCTTGGGAACTGGGCTAACGCGGTTGGTCGCGCCAGCACCCGTTCTGGTTCAATGGAAGCAGGAAAATTCCTCACGCGGGAGGAAGGCGCAAGAAAGACTGAAGTACCGGGCTTCCGCTCACGTCTTGTTGATCGATAACCACCGAGTTCGTTCGTGGTTTGGCGCAAGGCGGACTTGGCGAGGGCTCTTTCGCCGGCGCCGGGCTTCCTGGCCCAATTCTTGGTCCAACAGGAAGCGCTTTGGCGCCAAGCCGCGCATCAAGGCGGCGTGGAGTATCGCGTGCATCTGATGGGGAGGTAAGGGCGCGCCGGGCGTTGATCGTCAGCGCCGCGCGTGGACGCTTCGCGTCCGCTTGCAATTGTCGTTGTACCAGGCGACCAGCCTGCGCTTGATCTGCTGCTGTGCGCTGGTCAATTTGACCCCGGCATATTGCCGCGCAAGGTCTTCCAGTTGCCGGCAGTTGCTCTCGTTGCTCAGCGCGGCTGTGCCGCTCGTTGCGACAAACAAGCCTGCGGCAACGACGAGAATAGCGGAACGCTTGGCGACACGCATGTGCGCCACCTCCATCAAGCCCGGCACTGCGATTCAGATTGACTGCTAGCTAGGGGCCTTGGTCGCGCGTGCGCAACAACATTCAAAGGGTTTTCCCGCTTGCGCGGATGAATTTCTGGAAGGTGTGACGGCAATGCATCAAATTGCCGTCGGCGCAGCCGGCGGCCCCCACCGCAAGTGCCCGCTGGTCTTGCCTGTGAAACTTCCGAGGGCCGATCAGGTCGTAGCCGCAGCCGCCGCCGGCTTCTTGCCGAATGACGCGTCGTTGGTGCCGCGCTCGGCGACGCTCGAGCCGTAGAGCAGGCCTTCCTTCACCTTCGGCATGGTCGTGGCGACGTCGGTGATGACCAGCCCGTGCGTCGGGCAGACGGTCTTGACGTCGAGCGTCGTCATCAAGTGGTCCAGCCTTTCGCAGTAGTTCCGCATATCGGCCCACTTGGTCCACCACAGCGCCAGGTCGGCGAACACGGCGGTGGTGTCCTGCAGATCGAGCGAGGCCGCTTCCTCGGCGACCAGGCCGCAGTGGCCGTCCTCGTGATAGTGGCTGTAGGCGAAGCCGTCGCCGGGGAACAGCACGCGGTCGCGCGTCTCAAAACCCCACCAGGTGGTGCGCATGTCGCGCACGACAGGCTCGACGGCGCGGAAGCCGCGGCCGCCGAGGTCGATCTCGTCGCCGTCCTTCATCATGCGCATGCGGTGTTCGTATTGCGGGAAGGCGAGGTGGTAGTCGCTGACGTCGCCGCAGAGGATCGCGTCGGGAAAGCGCGACAGCACGCGGCCGAGCCCGCCGCAATGCGGCGTCTCCTGATGGGTGACGAACAGATATTTCAGCGGCGGCTTGCCGGGGAGGAGCGTGTTGAGTTGCCCCTCGATGATCGGGAAATCCTTCGGGTGCCCGGTCTCGACCAGCATCGAGGCGGTGCCGCCGACGATCAGGAAGCAGGCGTTGCAGCCGTGATAGATCTTGCCCTGCTGGCGCTGCTCCAGGCACTCGCCCAGCCAGAAGATGCCGGGCGCGACCTCGCGCGGCAGCGGGTTGGGGCGGTTGAGGGTGCCTTGATGACGGACTGGCATTATCTTTCCTCGTCGCGGTCGACGTAGCGCGATGTCGCGACCGACTTGTCGAGCGACTTCAGCACGTCGTCGACCAGCGTGATGTGCTTCTCGACGGTCTTCTTGCCGCGCAGGATGCAGCCGTAGCCGGGCGCGATCGTCTCGATGTCGTGCTTCGACAGGATCTTGTCGATGCCCTTGCGCAGTTTCGCGGTGTCGACGCCTTCCAGCCACCAGTAGCGGGTGTTGAGCAGGAACGAGCGTACGTGATCGAAATCGGTCGGATCGTCGTCGCCGTCCTCGATGATCCAGGGGCCGTCCGGCCGGTCGCGCCAGGTGTGCGTGAACATGTCGGAGGTGAACATCGTCTTGGTCGCTTCGTCGTAGATCCAGCGCGTCGCGATCAGGCGGATCGGCGCCTGATAGACGACCACCGGCCGGCCGAGGTTGCCGATCGGGATCGTTTCCTCGCGGCTGATGGTGGTGATGTTGAGCTGGTCGAGCGTGTTCTTGCCGGAATCCGAGCCGGCGCCGAAGTCGAACCAGAACGCAGCGTCGGGATTGCCGGTGAAGCATTCCTTGACGTTGAAGTAGAGCGTGAACGGATCGATGTTCTGGATCGACATGAACTCGTTCAAGCGCAGCGGCAAGAGCGAGAGCGGCAGCGTGCGCGGGATCAGCGACTCGATCTGCGCGCGCAGCGCCGGCTCATCGCCGCCGAAGCCGGTGTCGATCAGCCAGGCGGCATCGGGTTGCCGCAGCAGGTAGCAGTTGGTGACCGAATAGCCGCGCGCGCTCCCCGGATAGGAGCTGACCCGGCCGTCGAGCAACATCGGGTTCTGGAGGGCATAAAGCTTGTCGGCGCCAAGCTCTTCGACGTTTCCGCTTTTTGTCCGATCGAGCACGTGATTCCGTTCTCTGCAATTTTCTGGCGGGCCGTTCTATCAGGGTTTCAACCACGGCGCTATCCGCGCCGCGGCGCTCAGCGATGCGTTTCGAGCGGGTTCAGGATCCGCCCTTGATGTTGTTATCGCTGATAATCTTGGCCCAGAACGGCAGCCCGTCGGCGATCATCTTGCGCAGCTCTTCCGGCGTGGGAAGCGGCACGTCGACCCGGAACTTGTTGATGAAGATCCCGTGGGTTTTCTCGTCACGCACCGCCGCGACGATATCCCGGTAGAACCGGTCGATGACGGGCTTCGGCGTTCCTGCCGGGCCGAAGAAGCCGAACCATGAATAGGCGCGCAGGCTGGTGATGCCCTGCTCGACCGCGGTCGGCGTATCCGGGATGAACGATGCGCGCTGCTCGCCGAACTGGATCAGCGCGCGCAATTGTCCGGACTCGACCTGCGGCGCGACCGTCGCGCTCGACGAGATCACCATGTCGACGTGACCGGCGGTGCCGTCATTCAAGAGCGGCGCGGCGCCCCGATAGGGGACATGCACCAGCGTATTCCCATGAGCTGGCACAACGCGGCCACCGTGAGATGTCCGTTGCTGCCGAGGCCGGTGGTCCCGTAGGTCAGCTTGTCGGGCGCTGCCTTCGCCGCGGCGACCAGCTCGGGCAGCGTGCGATAGGGCCGCGAGGGGTGCGCGCACAGCACCATCGGTCCGCGCGCGATCATCGTCACCGGCTCGAAATCCTTCTGCACATCGAACGGCAGATTGGGGAGCAGCAGCGTCGAGACCAGGAATGTCTCCGAAGTCAGCAGCCAGGTCGTGCCGTCCGGTGGCGATTTCGCCACCGCGGTCGCTCCGATCGAGGCGGAAGCGCCGGGCCGGTTCTCCACGATGACGGTGGCGCCGAAGCTCTGTTGCAAGGCGGGCTGCAGCAGCCGCGCCATGGCGTCAGAGGTGCCGCCGGCGGGAAACGGATTGATGATCCGCACCATTCCCGGCGGCGCTGTTTGGGCTTGCGCCGCAAAGGGCGACAATAGTCCGGCAGCGACGATCGAACGCCTGCTCAGCATGTGCGGTCTCCTCCCGACGATTGGTCGAGACGCTTCCGCCATTTTTTGTGATGCGGCGGCCTGGTCTCACTGCACAGCGCAGCGAGCCTAGCACGGACCCATCCGCGGGCAAGCAACCCCAGACCGCTTCCTGCAGGTGCGGTGAGAACCGCGCCGCAACGCCCGAAGTCTGCGGCGTCGCCTAGCTCGATCCGAGAATTCGCTGCCAGCCGATGTTACGAAGCCGCTCGCGATTTGGCGGCGTGTTTTCTCGGCGTGGGGCGCTCACGCTGGCGAAGACCTTGTCAAAATCGGGGGTTGTCAGATCGACCGGGGTGCGGACGGGCGGGGTCGTCACGCTGGCGAAGACGTGATCGAAGTCGGCGCTGGCCGTGGAGACCTGGCTTGCCGTCGACGTTGCGGTGCTGGGCCACAGCATGGTCGATGCCACGGCGGCGGAATTCAGAACGACGGCGGCGACGAGGACTTGGACAAGGTGACGCGACATTGGAGCCTTCCCGGCATTGGGGACTGACACTCCTTATTCGCAGCGACGGGCAAAAAGGTTCAAAGAGACAGTAAAATAATACCGTCATCGGTCAAGAACCCCCGGCTGCCGCGATCCGCAATCATGCGCCGCAGGGCTGCGATGATCTCGCCGACGGCGGCGTCGCAGGCCGGGCTGATCGCCGCCATGCTGGCGAAGCCGTGCAGCAGTCCGTCGAAGCGCTTCAACACGACCGGGACGCCGGCCTGCCGCAGCGCGTCGGCATAGGCCTCGCCTTCGTCGCGCAGCGGATCGAAGCCGGCCGTGACGATCAGCGCCGGCGCGAGCCCGGAGAAATCTTTCGCGCATAGCGGATTCTGCGCCGGGTCCGGCTGCGGGACGGTCGAGCCGGTGTATTGGAGGTGATACCAATCGATGTCGTCGCGGCCGATCAGAAACCCTTCGCGGAAAAGTCCGAGAGAAGGCCGCGCAACGGTGCGGTCGAGCGCCGGATAGAGCAGCACCTGCGCGCAGGGCCTGGGCCCGCCGTCGGTCACCGCCTTCTGCGACACGACCGCCGCGAGATTGCCGCCGGCGCTGTCGCCGCCGACCGCCACCTGGTCCGGCAGCGCGCCGAGCGTGGCGGCGTTCGCGCGAGCCCAGCGGAAGGCGGCGACGGCATCGTCCACGGCGGCAGGAAACCGATGCTCGGGCGCCAGCCGGTAGTCGACCGAGAGGACGTGCATCTCGGCGTCGCGGCAGATGCGGCGGCACAGGTTGTCGTGGCCGTCGAGGTCGCCGAGCACGAAACCGCCGCCGTGAAAGTAGACCAGCAACGGCCGTGGACCGCTCGCGGCCGGCGCATAGTGGCGCGCGGCGAGGGCGCCGTCGCCGCCGTCGATGGCGATGTCCGTCACGGCGCCGACCGCGATCGGCGGGCCGGCGATGGTCGCGGTGTCGTTGCGGAAATTCCGCCGCGCGACCTCCGGGGTCAGCGCCGTGATCGGCGCGCCGCGCCAGAGGTCGCGAAAGGCGATCAGGAGCTGCATCTGCGGATGCAGCACGGCCCCCTCGATCACCACCGGCGGCCGGTGCGAGAGGCGTAGCTGCAGCGCGGCCGGGAGAGAGAACAACAGCCGCGCTGCCCGGAATCCGAGGCGCTGACGCAAGGTCGGACGAAGCGGGCGGGGAGGGGACGGGTGCATTGCTGGCATGCTGGCTGGTCGGTGTCGCGGCCGCCAAATGCCCTGCATATTGCGAGGAGATTTGGTCGCCGGCAGGCCACTTATGAACGGATTTGCCGACTCGACGTTAACTATGCACCAAGGCTGAGCGCACCAAGCCCAGGCGTGACGGCGCGCGACGTCTTCTTGAGGCCGCTTAGCGGTGGCCCGCCGGTTCCGGACACGATAAACATGCCAACATGCCAACGATGAAGCCTGCTTCCCCCCGGCCGCTGCCCGCGACCATCGACCAGACGCTCGAACTCCTGTCGGCGGCGGACTACCTCGCCGACCGTTCGCTCGCGACCGTGCTGTTCCTGGCGCTGCGCATGGGCCGGCCGATCTTCCTCGAAGGCGAGGCCGGCGTCGGCAAGACCGAGATCGCCAAGGTGCTGTCCGCGACGCTCGGCCGCCGCCTGATCCGCCTGCAATGCTACGAGGGCCTCGACGTCGCGGCGGCGGTCTATGAGTGGAATTACGCCGCGCAGATGATCGCGATCCGCGTCGCCGAAGCCGAGGGCGACCACGACCGCGAGCGGATCGAGCACGACGTGTTCTCCGAACGCTTCCTGATCAAGCGGCCGCTCCTCCAGGCGCTCGAACCCGACCCCGCCGGCGCGCCGGTGCTGCTGATCGACGAGCTCGACCGCGCCGACGAGGCGTTCGAGGCGTTCCTGCTCGAAATCCTCGCCGACTTCCAGGTGACGATCCCCGAGCTCGGCACTGTGAAGGCCGAGAAGCCGCCGATCGTGGTCATCACCTCGAACCGCACGCGCGAGATCCACGACGCGCTCAAGCGCCGCTGTCTCTATCACTGGGTCGGCTATCCGACCGCGGAGCGCGAATTGCAGATCGTGCGCGCCAAGGTGCCAGGCATCAGCAAGGCGCTGTCGGAGCAGGTCGTGCACTTCGTGCAGACGTTGCGCAAGCAGGACCTGTTCAAGTCGCCCGGCGTCGCCGAGACGCTCGACTGGGCCGGCGCGCTGGCCGAGCTCGACGTCGCGGCGCTCGATCCGACCACGGTGTCGGACACGCTCGGCGTGCTCCTGAAATATCAGGACGACATCGCCCGCATCGAGGGCACCAAGGCGAAGGAACTGCTCGACGAAGTGCGGACGCAACTTCGCGCGGCGGAGTGAGAGCGCCGATGGCCGACGGACGGCTCGCAGAAAACATCGTCTATTTCGCGCGCGCGCTGCGCGCCGCCGGGATTCCGGTCGGGCCCGGCGCGGTGCTCGACGCGCTCGACGCGTTGCGCGTCGCCGGGGTCGGGACGCGCGCGGATTTCTACTGGACGCTGCATGCGGTGTTCGTGAAGCGACACGAGCATACGCAACTGTTCGACCAGGCGTTCGGCATTTTCTTCCGCCGCCGCGACTATCTCGACAAGCTCATGGCCTCGCTGGTGTCGGAAGCGCCGCCGCGCGAGGAGGAGAAGCCGCGCCCCGGCGCGCAGCGCATCGAGGACGCGCTGTTCTCGGGGCTGCGCGAGCTCGAGCGCGACGCCCGCGACGTCGAGATCGATGCGCGGCTCACGGTGTCCGACCGCGAGCTCTTGCAGAAGAAGGATTTCGCGCAGATGTCGGCGGCCGAGATCGCCGCCGCCAAGGCCGCGATCAAGCGGCTGGTGCTGTCGCTCGACGAGATCAAGACCCGGCGGCTTGCGCCGCATCCGCGCGGCCACATCGTCGACATGCGCCGCACGCTGCGCGCAAGCCTCAAGGCCGGCGGCGCGCTGATCGACCTGAAATTCCTCGGGCCGAAGACGCGCCAGCCGCCGATCGTCGCGCTGCTCGATATCTCCGGCTCGATGAGCCAGTACACGCGGCTGTTCCTGCATTTCCTCCATGCGGTGACCGATGCGCGCAAGCGCGTGCACACCTTCATGTTCGGGACGCGGCTGACCAACGTCACCCGCGACCTCAAGCACAAGGATCCCGACGAGGCGCTCGCCGCGGTGACCGCCAGCGTCGACGACTGGTCGGGCGGCACGCGTATTGCGACCTCGCTGCACGCCTTCAACAAGCTCTGGGCCCGCCGCGTGCTGACCCAGGGCGCGATCGTGCTCCTGATCACCGACGGGCTCGAGCGCGACGGCGGCGACGAGCTCGAATTCGAGATCGACCGGCTGCACCGCTCGTGCCGGCGGCTGATCTGGCTCAACCCGCTGCTGCGGTTCTCCGGCTTCGAGGCCAAGGCGCGCGGCATAAGGTCGATGCTGCCGCATGTTGACGAATTGCGTCCGATTCACAATCTGGAGGCCATGGGCGACCTGGTCCGCGCGCTGTCATCGCACGGCGGCCGGACCGGGAATCCCAAGGAATGGCTTGAGAAGGCCGCTTAAACCAATAAGGGAGCAGGCTATGGCTACGCTCGCAACCGACGACGATATCCTGAAAGCCGCCGAAGACTGGCGCAAGGCCGGGAAGGGCGTGGCGCTGGCGACCGTGGTCGAGACCTGGGGCTCGGCGCCCCGGCCGGTCGGCTCGAACCTCGTGATCGACAGCGAGGGCAATTTCCTCGGCAGCGTCTCCGGCGGCTGCGTCGAGGGCGCGGTGGTCACCGAGGCGATCGACGTGATCGAGAGCGGCAAGCCCAAGACGCTGGAATTCGGCGTCGCCGACGAGACCGCCTGGAAGGTCGGGCTGTCCTGCGGCGGCACCATCCGCGTCTACGTCGAGAAGGTGGAGTAGCGTGAAACTCGACATCCTCAAATCGCTGAACGCCGAGCGCAACGCGCGCCGCGCCGCCGTCGTCGTCACCGATCAGGCGAGCGGCGAGCAGCGCCTGGTCAAGGCCGCCGACGTGGCGAAGGACCCGCTCAAGGACTTGATCGAGAAGCACATCCGCAGCGGCAAGAGCGGCATGGAGGAGACGCCGCAGGGCAAGTTCTTCCTGACCGTGCACGTCCCCGCGCCGCGCATCGTCGTCACCGGCGCGGTGCACATCAGCCAGGCGCTGGCGCCGATTGCAAAGCTCCTCGGTTATGACGTCACCATCGTCGATCCGCGCACGGCCTTCGCCACCCAGGAGCGCTTCCCGGACGTGAAGGTGATCGCGGAATGGCCGGACGTCGCGCTGCCGCCGCTCGGGGTCGACCGCTACACGGCGTTCCTGGCGCTGACCCACGATCCCAAGATCGACGATCCCGGGCTCAGCCACGCGCTCGCGCGCGACTGCTTCTATATCGGCGCGCTGGGCTCACGAAAGACCCACGCCCGCCGCCTCGACCGTTTGAAAGAGCAGGGCTTTTCCGACGCCGACCTCGGGCGCATCCACGCCCCGATCGGGCTCGCGATCGGCGCGGTGTCGCCGGCCGAGATCGCGGTCTCGATCATGGGCGAGATCACGGCGCGGCTGCGCCTCTCGCCGGAAAAGGCGCGCGAAAAAGTGCCGGAGACGACATCGTGAAATTCGGCGCGGTTCCGATTGCCGAGGCGGAGGGCGGCGTCGCCGTCCATTCCATCCGCCAGGCCTCGCTGGTGCTCAAGAAAGGCACGGTGATCGGACGCGCCGAGATCTCGGCGTTGCAGGCCGCGGGAATCCCCGAGATCGTGGTCGCGCGACTCGAGCCCGGCGACGTATCGGAGGATGTCGCTGCCGCCGCTATCGCCACCGCGGTCGCGGGCGAGGGGGTGCGCGTTGACCGCGCCTTCACCGGCCGGGCCAACCTGTTCTCAGACGTTCCGGGCGTGCTCGTCGTCAACAAGCCGGCGATCGACGCGCTGAACCTGATCGACGAAGCCGTCACCTTCGCGACCTTGCCCGCGTTCAAGCCGGTGGTCGCCGGCGAGATGATCGCGACCGTGAAGATCATTCCGTTTGCGGTTGCCGGCGCGGTGCGAGATGCGGCCGTATCGGTGGCGCGCGCCGCCGCGCCACTGATCCAGGTCGCGCCCTATCGCATCCGCAAGGTTGGCGTGATCTCGACCATGCTGCCGGGCCTCGCCGCCAAGGTGATCGACAAGACCATGCGGGTGACCGCCGAGCGGCTGGCGCCGGCGGGCGCGGTGATCGTCGCCGAGCGCCGCATCCCGCATGATAAGGACGCGCTGGTGAAGGCGCTGGAAGAGGTGCTGCGCGAAGGCGCCGAGCTGGTCATCGTGTTTGGCGCCTCGGCAATAGCCGACCGGCGCGACGTGATCCCGGCTGCGGTCGAGGCGATCGGCGGCCGGGTCGAGCATTTCGGCATGCCGGTCGACCCGGGCAACCTGCTGCTGCTTGCCGAGGCTCGTGGGCGTCCGTTGCTCGGTGCGCCGGGCTGCGCGCGCTCGCCCAAGGAGAACGGATTCGATTGGGTCCTGATGCGCTTACTCGCCGGCCTTGAGGTGCCGCGGGAGGCGATCACCGGCCTCGGCGTCGGCGGCCTGCTGATGGAGATCGTGACGCGGCCGCAGCCGCGTGACGAGCCGGTCCTGCCGACCGACCATCACATCGCGGCGATCGTGCTGGCGGCCGGGCGTTCCACGCGGATGGGCGGGCCGAACAAGCTCCTCGCCGAGATCAACGGCAAGCCGTTGGTGCGGATCGCCGCCGAGCAGGCGCTCGCCTCCAAGGCCTCGCCCGTCATCGTCGTGACCGGCCACCAGCACGAGGGCGTCAGCGCGGCGCTCGCCGGCCTGCCGGTCAAGATCGTGCACAATCCCGACTACGCGTCGGGTCTTGGCGGCTCGCTCAAGACCGGCATTGCGGTCGTGCCGCCGGAGGCGGACGGCGTCGTCGTGTGCCTCGGCGACATGCCGCAGGTGGACGCGGCGCTGATCGACCAGTTGATCGCGGGCTTCGATCCGGAGAAGGGCGCGCTCGCGGTGGTGCCGGTATTCGACGGAAGGCGCGGCAATCCGGTGCTGTGGTCGCGGCGGTTCTTCCCCGATCTCATGGCGATCGAGGGCGACATTGGCGCGCGGCATCTGATCGGCCGCTATAGCGAAGCCGTCTTCGAGGTCCCCGTCACCGGCGGCGGAACGCTGGTCGACGTCGACACGCCGGAGGCGCTGCGCGGCGTCAAAGCCGAGATCGAAGGCGGCTGAGCTAAGGTACCTTGCCCCGCACGACCCAGGCTGTCGCGGCGTAGGAGCGGGCCCCGTCGGGCTCGCCATTCAGGTACGCCAGCCTGACCGCGTCTCGCAACTTTGATTTCGCGGCGGGACCAAGAGTGCCGACGTACGCCGCTGCCGGGCCTTCCCGACTTTCCGCCGGCGCCCAGAAATCAACGAAGGACACAAAGTCCATGCGGATCGTGATCATATCCTGCGCGACATCAACAAGACGGGCATCACGCCAGGCGCTGGCCAATTCCCCGGGACGGCACAGAGGCCTCGCATAAGCTTTGGCCCTCACGGCCTCGCCGTCGCGGTCGAGCATCGCGGCGGTGTCGAAGATCATGCGATAAGGGATAAGTCCTCCAGCGGTGTCCCATGTGGCCGCCGCAATGGTACCGCCGGAGCGAGTGACACGGCGCATCTCGCGTATTGCCCGTTCGGGCCGCGGAATGAATTGCAGCACCAGCATTGCGAGGGCGTGGTCGAACGAGGCATCGGCAAACGGCAGAGCGCAGGCGTCACCGACCCGAAGCTCCACGCGTGCGTCCTGATTGTTGCGCTTGGCGTGTTCGATATAGGCCGCGGACAGGTCGACGCCAGTAACGCTCGCAATGCACGGGTTCGCCGCGAAGCAAAAACTCAAGTTGCCCGTGCCGCACCCTACATCCAGAACGGATTGCGCGGCAGTGATCCCGGCAAATTCGATGAAAGCGGGAGCAAGGCGGCGGCTCCATCGCCCCATCTGAAGCTCGTATCCGTCGCCGTCCGAGGATACGAAGGTCGTTGCAGCAGTCATTTTTGAGTAAACGGACCGATCTTCAATCCGGCTTTAGGCCGATTGCCTTGACGAGTGCGGTGTTGAGGGAGATTTCCTTTCGGACAAGCGCATCAAACTCCGCCGGCGTCATCGTCATGGGATCGACGCCGAGTTTCGAAAGGCGATCCTTTACCTTGGGTTCCTGCAGCGCCTTGAGCGTCTGCTGGTGAAGCCGGTCGACAGTCGTGCGCGAGGTTTTTGCGGGGACGAAAACCCCGAACCATGTCGGGTATTCGGCATCGTTCAAGCCCGCTTCCCGAATCGTGGGTACGTCAGGCAGTGCCGGAGATCGCGCGGCGCCATTCACCGCAAGCGCAGAAAGCTTGCCGTCGCGGATTTGCGGGAGCGCCGCACCGAGCGCCATGAAAAAGAAGTCAATCCGCCCGGCCATCACTTCGGTCATGGCCTCGACCCCGCCCTTGAACGGGACGTGCACCGCTTGCACGCCTGCGCTCAGCCGGAAACGTTCGGCGCTCAGGTGCGACGCGCTTCCGACACCAGGCGAAGAGAAGTTGAACGCGCCCGGTTTCGCCTTGGCGGCGGCGATAAGGTCGCTGACCGATTTAAATCCTCGGTTGGGCGAAACCACGAGGACGAATGGCGAAACGCCGAGTGTGGCAACGGCGGCAAGATCCCGTCCCGGATCGTAGCTCAGGTTCGGATAGAACGCCGGCGCGATCGTTTGTGCCGAGGAGTTGGCGAGGAGCGTGTAGCCATCCGGGTCCGACTTGGCGACGAGAGCGACGCCGGTCGTCTGTCCCGCGCCAGGACGGTTCTCCACGACGATATTCTGGCCGAGTTGCGTGGAAAGTTGCTCGAAAACGATGCGCGGGACGATGTCCGTGAGGCTGCCCGCCGCAATGGGCACAATCGCTTTGATGGGTTTGACCGGCCAAGTCTGCGCGGCGGTTTGGGCCGCCGCCACGGTAAGGCCAAGCGCAAGTATCGTCACCGAGCGGAATGCATTCATGACGCTCTTTCTTGAATCTCGCTTGCGTGAAGCCGTACAGTTTCCGACATAAATGATCCCCGGCGGCGCCGAACGTCCAATACATAAATCATCTAGCCCTCTATGCCGTTTCGGCATAGGGAATTGGGGTGGATCTGAAACACGCTCGAACCTTTGTGACTGTGGCCGAGCTGGGTACCGTCTCCAAGGCGGCGCTGCGTCTGCGCATTGCCCAGCCTGCGTTGTCACGGCAGATCAGCGCCCTGGAGCAGGAGCTCGGTCTGAAGCTCTTTGATCGTGTCGGCGGCCGCCTCATCCTCACGGGCGAAGGCGAGCAGTTGCTGAGCGACTGTCACACTCTGTTGAGCTACGCCGGCGCACTCGGCGAGCGGGCCCAGATGCTCAAGCGCGGGGACACCGGTGTGCTGAAAGTTGCAGCCTCTCCGCAATTTATCGAAGGCGCCATCGCGAGTTTCTTGCCCCGCTACGCAAAGCGTTACCCGAACGTCGAGTTGAAATTGATCGAGGCGATCGGCACCAACGTGCTGACGATGCTGGAACGTGGTGAAGTACACCTTGGGCAGCAACTCGTTCATGCGGTTCAACCCGGCGACCAGCGCTTCGCGAGTCACCCGCTGGCACCGGTCGACTTGCTCGCGGCATGCCATCCGCGTCTGGCGCTTGGCAGCGGCAGGCGCCGCATCGAAATCGGCCAGCTCGCACCGTACCCTTTGCTCCTCCTGGATGGCAGCTTTGTGTTTCGCCGGACCTTCGACGCCGCCTGCCGCCTCTGGGGCCTCGAACCGAACGTCAGGTTTGAAAGCCAGGCGCCGCACACCCTGCTCGCGATGGCGGAGGATGGGCACGGCGTCGCGATCATCCCGTCGACTCTGCGGACTTATCGGTACGCGTTGCGGATCGTCGGCGTGACTTACCAGGGCAGGCCGTTGCGCGAGCCGTTGACAATCTATTGGGACAAGCGGCGACCGCTTCCGCGTTATGCTACGGCCTTTTGCGAGATGCTGGCGGCGCACGTACGCGAAACCTTCCCGATCACACGCCCGTCCGAGCCAAAGCGTGGCGGCACGGCGGGGCGCGGCAGGACGCACCGCGCATAACGGTACGACCGACGTTCCGAATTCACCAAGTCGAAACCGTTGCCGCGTAAGCTCATACCATTCCTCGGGGGAGGGACCTCATGACGGCGTTCGGCCGCGCCTTCGCGCGCATTGCAGTCGCGGGAGTCTTGGTGATTTCGGCGATCAGTCTGGTGCACGCCGCCGGCGCGCTCGCGATCGGACCCTGCGGCGCCTACGGCGTTGCCTACGACCACGCCGAGGACGATGGCGCCCGCGCGGAGGCGCTGCGCAAATGCACCGGCAAGGGCTGCAAGGTGGTGGTGTCCACGAAACTTAATTGCGCGGCGTTCGCGGTCGACTTGCGTAACGCCTGCGGCTCCTACGGCTTTGCCGCCGCCGCCCGGCTCGGGCCGGCGCAGAACACGGCGCTGCGCCAGTGCTACGGCAACGGCGGCAAGGATTGTGTGATCCGCGCCTTTGTCTGCGACGCCCGCGGCTGACGTCGGCGCGGTCATCGCGGCGACCGGCCTGTCCGCGCGTTTTCGCTTCCTCGGCACTCCGTTGGCGCCTTGGCTTCCCTGCCAATAGGCGCAAGAATCCCCCGGCCCGAAAGCCTAGAGGGGCTGGAGCCATGACATATACCCGATCGGTGATAAGCCGCCGCCAAGCCATGCTCGGCGCAGGGGCCATATTCGTGATGCAGGCGCGGCCGTCGTGCGCCGCACCGTTGCTGCCGATCCGCCCCGCCGAGGCCGGCTTCGCCCCCGACCTTGAAGCGCGGTTGGACAAAGCCATCGCCGGCAAACGCGTGTGGAATCTGCATGGCGTCGTCGTGGTGCGCGACAACCGGCTGGTGCTTGAGCGCTATTTTGAGGGCGAAGACAACGCGCGCGGCCGTCCGCTGGGGAAGGTGACGTTCAAGCCCGACACGCTGCATGACATGCGCTCGCTATCGAAAGGCGTCGTTGCACTGCTGTATGGCATTGCGCTCGAGCAGGGAAAGGTACCGCCGCCGGAAGCGCCGCTGTTCGCCGCTTTCCCCGAATATGCCGACTTGGCCGCGCACGAGGGACGCGAGCGGCTCACCATCCATCACGCACTCTCCATGACCATGGGAACGGACTGGGATGAGACGAGCCTTCCCTATTCCGACCCGAAAAACAGTGAGATCGCGATGGATTTGGCGCCCGACCGCTACCGCTATGTCCTGGAGCGGCGCGTCGTGCGGGAGCCCGGCCTCAGGTTTACTTACTCCGGCGGCGCGACCGCGCTGCTGGCGCGGATCATTGCGAAGGCGACCGGCAAGTCTCTGCATGCTTTCGCACGCGAAACCTTGTTCGATCCGCTCGGGCTCGGTCCGACCGAATGGCATACCGGCCGGGACGGCGAGCCCATTGCCGCATCGGGGTTACGCATGACGCCGCGCGATCTGGCCCGGATCGGCACGATGATGTTGCGCGGTGGCATGTCGGAAGGCCGTCGCGTGATCTCGTCGCAATGGCTTGAGCGCTGCACGTCGCCCATCGTGAGCGTCGATGAAGTGCGCCGCTTCGGCTATCAGTGGTTCGTCGCCGACATTTCATTCGGCAAGCCGCTGGGATGGGCACCACGACATCTTGAACGCGCCTGGATCGGATACGGCGAAGGCGGCCAGCGGCTGTTCCTGATACCGGGGCTCAAGCTCGCCGTCGCCATCACCGCCGGAAACTACCTTGCCGACGATCAGTGGGTCCCGCCGACCCGCGTGCTTCGCGAGGTGATCCTGGACAGCATCCAATAGCGCACTGGACAAAGGCGATACGCGGCAATGTGCGTGCGCCGATCATGACTATTGTTCCGCGTGTTGATTTGCGGTCACGGTGTGTCATTTCTGTCTCTACAGGAAAATCATTGGCGAGTTGACCATTTGCGCCACAAACTTTGCGGCCCGTTGCGCTATACGCTTCGCAGCAGTCGGCAATTCGTGGTTTCTGGCGGGAGCGTCCCATGCAAATTCGCGAAGGTTTCGCAGCGGCGATCTGGGTGGGCGTTTCGTCGCTTGCTCTGGTGACCGTCGTCAGCCCGTTTCTCGTCTGGTATCTCCAGTAACGACATTTGCGATTGACGGTGCCGGCCGCATCGGCACGCTCCGCGTTGGCGGCGATTATGCCGCAAAAATTCCCGAGGATGTTTCCGGGCGACCCCTTCCGGTGAGATGCTGACGGTCCATGGCGCCTGCGCGATACCGTTGTCATAGCCGCCGGTCGGCTCAAGACCACGGCCCGCTCGCCTGCCACGGCACCGGGGACCGCAACCGCATGAAAACGACCTGCGGAAGCCCTCAATGGAACAGAAAATGAAGCGGGGCTGAGACTTTGGCTTTCGGCCATTGCGACCCGGCGAGGTGCAAGCCAGACTGCTGCCGCATGAGTGACCCGGGTTCTGACGACATTGGACCGATCATTACGCCGCCAGTTCAGAGCGGGCCCATCCCGCCTTGGCAGGACATGAGGACGTTGTGCAGGCACATCTCATGTTCTCCGGACACGGTGAATAATTGGGTCGCGCAAGGAATTTTGCCGCAGCCGCGCAAGCGTGGTGGCGAATTGATGTGGAAGTGGTCCGAAGTGGACGACTACCTGACCCATGGCGGCCCTCAAGCCGCCGACATCGACAGGATCCGTGAAGCAACACGGTTCATTGTCGAAGAAACCCCGAAATTGAGAACGCCGGCGATTGAAAACAATAGCGCCACGGCGCGAACGCTGCATGACTTGCTGAAGGACATTGAGGCTCTCGTCGATCAAGCCGGAAAATCCCGCACACTGTTTGTCACCGAAGCGGAGCTGATCCGCCGGCTCGGCGTGCCGGACGAACTCGGGCAGGCCATCCTCCAGGACTTCGACGCCAATCATCCGGGCTTGCTGGAGAAGCAGAAAGTATGGGGAGACAGGCGGTACTGGCCGGCGGTCAAAGCGTGGCTGGACAAGACCTGCGGGCTCGAATTGGCAAAGCCGCGACCGCGCAAGAACAGCCGGCCGAAGCCGCGCTGAGGCGCTCTCTCCTGCGGCTTGCTCCCAAGCCGTAGCTGCTGAGCGCGAGCCCTTCCGCTTTTGCCCCTGAGGCGGTCCGCGTGCTACCGGCTGCCGAAGCGATCCAGGGCCAAAGGTTGTCGCGCCGGCGGCGATGAGGATGAGGGCGCCACCGATGGCCTCGCCGCGGGTGGCGGAGCCCTGTTCGGCAGGATCGGCGCCGCCCAGGACGGAACCGCGGATGACGGTTTGTCAACTGTCTGCAGCGTCGCGACTTGGAGCGCTATCTGCTCTTGCTTGGCCGCGAGCTGTTCGAGGCTGCGACGCACGACGGCGAGATCGCGCGCCATGGGTTCGAGTTGCGGCACTAGCCCAGATGCAGTTGAAGCCGCGACCGGCGACTTCGTCATCGAGCCGGGTAACAATTCGCCCAGGGCTGGATTCCATGCGCTGACCATCTCCTTTGCTTCGTCACCATGGGATTGCCAGCCAAGCGTGGCGGCGACACCGACCAGAACCGCAAAGAGAAACCGGAAAAGGGTACGGAATACGCGCCGGCCAATCGACGGCCGTCCTCGCC
This sequence comes from uncultured Alphaproteobacteria bacterium, assembly GCA_963785745.1. Classification (GTDB taxonomy): domain Bacteria; phylum Pseudomonadota; class Alphaproteobacteria; order Rhizobiales; family Xanthobacteraceae; genus VAZQ01. Next base: position 66,472 of record CAWAWR010000019.1, on the reverse strand, counting down.
TGGCTCTCCCGCTACGCCTGGAGGACAACTCGCGTTCAGCATCCAGATCGCGCGCGACATCCCGCTCGTGATACCCATTGCTCCGAGGCAGATCTTGCGAGGAATACACTGGCACCTCCACTCACGCCGACTTCAATCGCAGGGACCAGCCGGATTTTCCGCGCGGCTGACTGATGCTGCAAGAAACCTGCACGGTGTGACAGAAGGAAGGCGGGAGCGCGCGATAATATCGACGTCGGGCGCAGCAATGATCAGCATGGACGGAGTGGCGTCATCCCGTTACCTGCGTTCGCTACGCTAGCACCGGATTCCCAATAAAGGAGACTGAACGAGCGCCTAACGCTTCGCATCGTCCGCGTGCCGAGCCGCTATTTTCTCTTGAGCGCCTGAGCGACGATCCTGCATCCGAGCTCGTGGATCGCTTCGCGGTCCCGCGCCGGCGGCTCCAGCATCGCTTTCTCAAGCGCAGAAATGCTCGCCGCGATGTCGTCGAAATCCTTGCGATGGCTGCTGCAACTGATCCGCGGATTCCGCGCGCACGTGTTGCGTTGTCATATCGAAGCCCCCAACTCATCCGCCGTCGCCGGCCCTCGCTTGAGGAAACCGGGGAGTTCAAGATCGATGATCGCGGGTGCTGCGCCGAAGGAATTCTTGCAGGGGGCGAATCGTCTCACTTCGGCAGGCACGACTGGGGGGATCGGTAAAAAGCGGTTCGGCCGGTGCTCGATCGTTTGAGCGAGACGGTCATAGTCGTCTGCGATTCTGTGCATCACATGCTTGGATATTCCGCCCTTGGTTTCTTCCGCGAGAGCCCGCATCTGTTCAGCACGCGCACGCCACTGAATCGAACAATCATAGGACATGACTCAACTCCGGATTTCCCAGTTCGCCGAACGTCGTCGAACGTCCTGAACAAAGGTGTCGATCTTTGCCCCGGCGTGGTGTGTCGGTGTGTTGTGGATATGTTTATTTTCCGTCAGGGAAATCAGCACCTAGGAGAGAGGTTCCTCGGCCGGCCTGTGAGTTGCGGCCGCGTCTACCTCCGCGTCCCTGCTTTGGCTTCACCACTGACTGTTCTGCCACCCGTTTATAAGGCGGTGATTCCAATGCGAGCGTGTGCTCCTGGCCCGAGCGGACATTCGGCAATTCCTGGTCTTCCTTCTGTCACACATCAATTTTGTGCATAGGCGCGTTCGATAGATATCCCTGCCATTCGGGTGTCACGCGTCGCGCAACGCGGCACACGCGCTTCGCTATATTTCCGGCCAGATACGCCGCCGAGAGCCGCTCCATCCATGGAGCGGACGGTGCGCACGAGTTTGGCGGACATGGGTGGCTTGGCCAGTGCCGACTAGGTAAGAGCCAAAATACATCTCTAAAGGGCCGCTAGATATCGCAGTGCCTTGATGCCCGGAAGGAAGAAATAAGCACCTCCCAATAGCGTGGTGAAGGCCGGCAGGCCCGTTATCTTTTTCCGGATCGGCCGCTTCGGAATTGTCATGTCGAACGTGCCGTCCTGGTTGCCAATCAATGGGTCGCGTTCGTTGCCCAGTTCGTGAAAGTTAGGGTCATTGATCCAAACGTTCTGCGCAAACTCAAATTGCCGCACGAGGCTTGCACACAGAACGAAAGCTGCAATGCCGCGATCAACACCATCCTCAGGTGCACCCTCTGGCAAAGGAGGTCCGTAGGTCGCGCCCCGGCGAATCATTCTTCGCCGCTGCATGTTCACCGCCGTGTCCCGAGGATTCATTCGTCGGATATGCGCTCCCAGCGGAACGCGATACCCGTGAGGGTCCATTTGCGCGTAGTTGAAGTTGTTGTTGCGCTGGTAATCGGCTGCAAGTGCTGGATCGTCCTTCTCTGCTGCCAGGACGAGCGGAGCTCCACTCCGCCAGCGCCCCATCAACTTCGCGGCGATCAGCTCCTGACCCTCGGTTGTTGGTCCGCCATGCTGTCGCAAAAAGTCGCGGAACGCGCCAACGTGCTCCTGCAATCTGCGATAAGCCATGAAGGTGCCATTTCGGGAGAGGATTTCCGGCTGCGGCAACGGAACCAGCTCACCGCTCTCATCGACATGTCCGAGAATGAACTCGCCCGCTTTTACAGGCGCGCCCGAGCCGGGCGTCGGCACCACTCCCGCTCCTTCGATTTGTGGCTCAGAGAGCCGGTCCCGATAACCGAAATGTTCGTGCGCATAGTCAAATGGCGGAAAACCGTCCAAATCCAATGATGAGATCACTTCCACTCCCGAAATTCTTTCCAAGAAAGTCTGGTGTTCTTTCGTGGCGCGCTGGCGCTCAGTAGCATTGCGCGCGAAAAGAATGGCAATGGCGTGCAGTCTCGGACTGGCGAGGCCGCCAACCCACCGATCGGGATGGTTCCTGCCTGTATCGCCAAGCACTTCAGCGCGCGCGACCATGCCCTGCCGAAATTCCGCCGGGAATGTTGCCAGTGCCTGTTCGTCCACCCCGAGTGCACGAAGTCCTTGCCAAGTAAAGGCGATCGACACCCATCTTTGCTCTCGTTCGATGGAATCCCTAGCCTCCTGAACGGACGCCACCTTGTCGAGCATCCCTGAGAGCCAAGCCCGTCCTTGAGCAGCCTGCCGAAACGAAAGGAACTCGTACCGACCCGTGAGCGCGGGCAAACGGGTTACGACGAGGTGCTGGATATCATCGAACTCAAGCATGACGTGTGGCCGCAATGATCAAGGCATCTGATCGCACCGCCTGGTCAGCCTGAATGACCAATCTCACCATAGGACCTCTTCAAGTTTATCGAGGGGTACCTTTCGCCCAGGCCCATGATGCTATCCGCCACCCTTCGGCGGACTTGCGCAGCGCCACTGTAAATACGGCTCCGGATTGCGTGATCTGCTTGCCGCGCAGTTTAAAATTCATGGTTGCGGGAATGACCACATACGCACTGTCGCCGGTTATATCGTTGTGCAATGGCTCATTCAGAGTGATGAAATAATCCGAAGCACCGTGTTGCTTGCCTTCAACCAAAACATCTCTGTACCAATCATGGGTCGCCGTTGGCCCCTGCCACACGTGCGGAGCCATCCCGTCAAGGATGGAGCCAGGGACAGCGAAAGCCATCCCCATTTCGGCCGTATCACCTTTGTTGAAGGCATTGACGTACTTGCGCACTGCCGACATCGGATCGTCTGACACTACGTTCTTTGATGGCGGTGGCGCAAAGGGCTCTCGTTGCGCGACTTCCTGGGCGATCGCCGCATTTGCCAATGTTAGACTTACACCGATACCGAACGCGAAGCGGCTTAAGGCGTGACGTTTCATGTCATCGTTACTCCCAGCTTCGCTTACGCCACCATCAGCGTACTTGGTCGCCGCGTTTGCTTCGCAGGTCCTGCCTATGCACCTTTCGGGGTCACTGCATCTGGTCAAGCATGGTGGAGACCGCACCTTTTACTTTGAGTGCTTTCTTCACCTCGTCTGCGGTGACATACGGATATTCTCCGTATTCCAGAAAGCTGGGCCTCTGGTGATCACGAAAGAATTTGATCACGGCCGGCGAGTTTGTCTTCCAGTCTTCGGGCCAGCCTTCCAAATTCACAAACACGGTTGTGATCCCCGTCGCCAGGAAAAGGGCTACAGCGTCCTCGAGATACTTATCAAAGTCGGTATCGAAGATGCCCTGATACATGAAGTGCAAGCCGGAACCGACATCGAACAGGACCCAACGCAGATAATGAAGCCGCAGCGGCGCCAGTACCGTCGGGCTGTCCTTTACTGCCTGTTCAATCGTTTTGCCGTAGTCACGAATTGCGTTTTCCCTTCCGGGCTTCACTTTCGCAATGACGGTAAAGCCATAGTTTGCAGGAGTTCTTGGAAAGATCGGGCCATAACGGCCTTGCTCAAGTTTGAAGTATCCCTCTTTCGGGATTGCCATGGCTGCTGGCTTCGTCCAGTCGCTTGTGGCGGCCGCTGTCGCCGGCGGACTGTTAGGGGCATTCACTTGCGCCATTTTGATTTCATCCGTGGACTTGATCCCACTCTGTGCCTCAGCGGCAGGCGGAGTGGTCAACGTAAGTGCCGTGACAGCGGTTGCCGTGCCCAGGAAGCCCCGGCGAGTTGTGTTTCCTAGCGGTTCGTTCGACATGAAGAGTCCTTTCCGTACTTAGGAATGTCCTTGGTTCTAGTCCGCACTAGCCCCTGAACTGCATGTGCTTGGCTACATCTGTTTGAATGACCGTCTCGATCATGATGAGTTCCAATCGATGAGGGCCTAGCCTTTTGTTGCGAGGTTGTACCAAAAATTGTCGAGACTCTCGGAGCCGCCGAACAAAGTGGTAAAGATGGTCAGGTCCGCCAGCAGGATGTGGCCGGCGCGTGTGCCGGCCGGCGGCATCCAGAGGAACATGTTGAATTCGGTGTTTCCGGCTTCAATGAATGGATGCGGGTTCGTCAAGTCGATCGGCTGCCGAGCCAGCAAGCGAATGGATTTTGTGTCCTCCGTGGTCAATGCGTAGTGCGGCAGGTGCTGATGAAAATTGAAAGTTGTCACGTTCTCCAGCCAACGAGGCGTGTCGATATCGCGCATGACCGTGAGCGGGGCAAGCTGGTTTGTGCCCTTGATGACGGCCGGGCGAAGACCAAACCGGTTCTCCACCGGCACCCCGAGACCTTTCATGAGGCTGCGCGTGTAAAGGCCGAATCGCTGCTGGCGAGGCACCAGCGGATCGCCGTGATGGGCATACTCCATTTGCAGCCGTTTCGGGTCCCGTGACGCACCTACGTCGTGATGGGGGCTGAGGAGCAGACAGGTGCCCTCACGCGTTAAAAACTGCTTGATCGCTTCTATCTCTTCTGCGGAAGCCTCTTGCTCGGTGACCATGTGATCTAGCCCGAACACCATCAACGTGTCGGTGTCGGCCAGCATCCGCTCCTCGATCGGCAGCCGCTGTCCAGCCTGATCGATTCGCTGGTAGACGACGACGGGCTGCCCGGTCACTTCGCCGACGATATTTTGGAATCGTATCGTCGAAAGGTGGAATAGCTCGAGTACACCATCAATTCCTTGCAGGAACGCCTTCTCGGAGAATTCCGGCGTTTCATAATTGGGCCACGCCACTCGGCGCACCTCTGTCATCGTGGAAAAGCGATTGTCCATTTCGGCCACATTGCGGTTGGCCTCCCAGGGATAACTCCAGGTCCAATAGATGCTAAACCGACGGCCAGAGCCGTACTTGCGCGGTACATTTACTTGGTTGTAAGTCCGTGGAGAATTCTTGATGACGACATTGAATTTTTTCGGCGGCGCGGAAGCCGGCGGTGATGGTCCTTCGTACCATTGAGCAAGGCTGCGATTTGCCAGTAATGGGCTTAGGCCAAGTCCGAGAGCCGCGCGATTGAAGTCTCGCCGCTTCATTTGATTCCTCCAACAACGCCAAAATGTCTCTGCCCATGGTCGTCTCAACCCGCGCCTACTTGGGTATTGATGTGACGAAGGAGGCGGCTCGCCACGAAGGCGAGGACGACGCAGCTCGGATAGAGCGCGAGCATATCGCCGTTGAACCTCGCATTCAGGTCCTTAGGGATCAATTTGTTAAAGGTGGGAGTTCCCGATACTTACGTATACTTAGGAGCGGCCAAGCCTGCGAGGCGATTCGAATGCGAGCGGACTTGCCGAAGGCAGGCGTTGAAGCACTAGTCGCGAATGGATTGTGCGATCTTGTCGGCTCTGCGCCGGAATAGAAAACCGAGAAGGAGAGCCACCGCGGTAGCGAACAGGCCCACCACTAAACCGTGTAGGCGCACCCAATCGCCGGTAATGAGAGATTCGAACGTAGCGACCATTCGTCCCCACGCTGTCAACATAACGAAATACGGTACGAACAGGCCTGTTACAACGCACGCCGCTGCCAAGGTGTTGAAGAACATGGCTCGCAGTCTTAGGCGCTCGTTATCCGCCGCCTTGCCCATGGTCCTATCTCCGAGCCGCAGTTACCTAGACGCGCCAACAGTATCGGATGGACGTAAATGCCTCGCGTAAAATATCGTCGAAAGTGAATGGACCCGTTGGCTGACCAATACCATCGGGCGTTGGCCTAAAATAGGTCTTTCGTAGGTACAACATCGCTATGTAGATCTGTTTTTGAGATCGGCACGAAGGCCCTGAATTTCTTCCAAGAGTGCAATCAGAATTTGGTTCTGCGCATTGACAGCGTGGACTGTCGCTTGCCCATGCTCCTTGTCAATGCCGTAACTCGTGGCCGTTTTCAGCATTTCAGAAGTTTCGTTCCGTAGCGTCATGATGTCGACCATTGAAGCCCGTCCCTCTGATCAAATGGAAGCCTGAGTAGCCAATCATCGCCCCCCGTTCGGCCCAGAACAAGTCTGGGCCAGGGGCTGTAAGAAAACTTGCAGGGGGCCGGCAAAAATCCGGCGCGACGGCGCGCCATTTCGGCGCGCTAGGGTTTTCAGTTTGCCCATAGAACAACGCGGTTGATTGGGGAGTATGTCATCGGCAAAATCGAGCAGTCACCGTTCTGAGCACTTGCCGGCCGCTCTAAGGCAATTCGCTAAATGGTACCGCGCCTCGGTTATCTGTTGTATTGGATCGCGTCATGGATCGCTGTGATCCTGATCGCTGCTGGGATCGTCGTCTGGCTCTATTTCGCTCAGCCGAACAAGGATCCTTTGGGATTTGTAATCGTCGGCTGGGGCATCCTTGTTTGGCTTGGGGGCCGTGCAATCCGGAATTGGCTTTCAGGTCGATAAGCATAGAGCGTGACGCGACGAGCGATCAGGCAACGTCGTGCGTGAGCCCTGAAGGCCCGGATCGCCTGTGCAGCACCCGTCGTGACTGTCACGGCGGTCGCGACGGCGGAGCACTGCCAGATATCCGTGCGCCACCCGGAACGTCGAACACTCCGTTTTTAAATACGGGCACATCTTGGGTTGGTGCGTGCACACCCGGCTGGTCCGTACCGGCGCGCCCCGACGGCGTATTCATGGCGCCGTCTGCCTGCTGCTGGTGATGCGGCATGCCGAGTGACCTGCCGTCGGTAGGTTCTGGTACTTGGTTGGGCGTAACCTGAGCGACGACCGGCGACCCGATCAGCAGCGGGACCAGGACGAGGCCGCGAGTTAGTGTTTGCCGCATGGGATATCTCCCTTTAGGGACTGCAACAAGAACGCCCGGCGGTCATAGCCGGTTCCCGCTGACTTCGACCCTCTGGCCGGTCGCTGTCGGTGCCATCAACGCCGGCGCTTCGACCGGCGAGAACGCGCCACGCATCGCGGCACGCCTGATGCCTCCTTCAATGGGGTTATGGCGATGCTCATCGAGCAACAGGGGCAATTCGATCTAAAGATCAATTGCTCAACACCGAGCCGAGGTGGAGCGCCGAGAGGCGAGCGTCTCCGCCGAGACGCAAGGCGCCTCGCAGAAGCGCGTTCACGCGCGTCTTCGGCGCGCAAGTGCACCTGTGGACCTGCGTCACTGGTCCGCGAAAGGGTGCCCTCGGCTTTCGGGACGAGGGAACTGCTGCGCATTGGGCGATTGAACCTTTTGGCCGCTCTTGCAACAGAAGCAGTGGCACTATATTATGACTGACCAGTCAGTCATTTGAGAAATGACGCAAATGGCTCGAAAGCAGGCCGCAAAACGCATGAAAGGGGAGGCGCCTTCCTCCCGCCGCTCCGCGCCGGCGCCGGTTCGCAACGTCCGGGCGGTCCGCCAGGCCGAGCGGCGCGACGCGATCCTCGCCGCCGCGCTCGAAGAGTTCGCCGCTTCGGGCTTTGCGGCGACGCGGCTCGACGACGTCGCCCGCCGCGCCGGCGTCGCCAAGGGGACGATCTACCTCTACTTCCGCGACAAGGAGAGCCTGTTCCAGGAGCTCGTGCGCGCATCGCTCAGTCCGATGGTCGGCACCATCGAGACCGCGCAGATTGCCGACCTTCCGGCCCGCGTCATCGCGGAAACCATCGCCGATTTGTTCGTGCGCGAGATTTTCGGCACCCGTCGCAAGGACGTGATCCGGCTGGTCATCACCGAGGGCGCGCGGTTTCCGAAGCTCGCCGAGTTCTACTATCACGAGGTGATCGAGCGCGTGACGGCAGCGCTGCGCGCCATCATGAGCCGCGCCGCCGCGCGCGGCGAACTGTCGAGCGACGCGCTCGCGCGTTTTCCGCAGCTTCTGGTCGCGCCGGCGCTCGTCGCGCTGGTCTGGAACGGAATGTTCGACCGGTTCGCGCCGCTCGACATCCGCGAGCTCATGCGCGCCCATTTGGATATTCTGTTCGGTGAAAGGTCGTCGTCATGATCCGCCTCGCAATGCGTGCATCTCTGGCGTGCCTCATCGTCCTTGCCGCCTGTGCCAAGAATTCGGATCAGGCCTATCAGGGCTGGATCGAGGCGAACTTGATCTTCGTCAGCCCCGACGAGACCGGCCGGATCGAGAAGCAGCCGGTGCGCGAGGGCGATCGGGTCGAGCCGAAGACATTGCTCTTCACGCTCGACGACGATCTGCAGCGCGCCGAGGTCGCGGAGCGCGAGGCCGCGGTCGAGAACGCCAAGCAGGCCTTCAATCGCGCGGTCGCCCTGCTGAAGTCCGCAGCCGGCACGCAGAAGTCATACGACGAAGCCGAGTCCGCGCTGCGCTCCACGCAGGCACGGCTCAATTCGGCGCAGACCAAGCTGGCGCGGCGCAAGGCGTTCAGCCCGGCGGACGGCACGGTGCAGCAGATCTATTTCCGGGTCGGGGAGCTGGTTCCCGCGGGGCGGCCGGTGGTGGCGATATTGCCGCCCGGCAACATGAAGGTGCGCTTCTTCGTGAGCGAGGCGATGCTGCCGACGATCGCGCTCGACGACACCATCAATATCCAATGCGACGGTTGCCCCGGCGACCTGACCGCCCGCGTCAGCTTCATCGCCCGTACCGCCGAATTCACGCCGCCGGTCATCTACAGCCTGGAAGAGCGCAACAAACTCGTCTTCATGGTGGAGGCCCTACCGGCGACCCCCGAAAAGCTGCGGGTCGGGCAGCCGGTCACCGTGACGCTCGCGCCCAAGGATCGCTCCAAGGAGCGGCCAAAATGATCCCGGCGTCCGACATCGCCATCGATGTGCACGGGCTGTCGAAGTCGTTCGGCAATCGCAAGGTCGTGCGCGACCTGTCGATGCAGGTGAAGCGCGGCACGATCTACGGTTTTCTCGGTCCCAACGGTTCCGGCAAGACCACTACGATCCGGATGCTGACCGGGCTGCTGACGCCGGACGAAGGCGAGGGGACCTGCCTCGGCTACAACATCAGGACCCAGGCGGACGAGATCAAGCGTCACGTCGGGTACATGACGCAGCGCTTCAGCCTGTATCAGGACCTCTCGGTGCGCGAGAATCTTGAATTCGTCGCGCGGCTCTACGGGCTCGAAAAGCCGGTCGCGGCGGCGCGCGTGATGATCGAGCGGCTTGGCCTCACCGGTCGCGAGGAGCAACTCGCCGGCGAATTGTCCGGCGGCTGGAAACAGCGCCTGGCGCTCGGCGCCTGTACCCTGCCGAACCCGCAGCTTCTGCTGCTCGACGAGCCGACTGCCGGCGTCGACCCGAAGGCGCGCCGCGAATTCTGGAACGAGATCCATGCGCTCGCGGCGCTCGGGCTCACCGTGCTGGTCTCGACCCATTACATGGACGAGGCCGAGCGCTGTCACGAGATCGCGTACATCGCCTACGGCGTGCTGCTGGCGCACGGCACCGTGCCGGAGGTGATCGCGCAGGCGCATCTCGTCACCTACACCGTGAGCGCGCCCGATACACAGATCCTGACCAAGCTCGGCGACGAGCTTGCGGATCGCCCGGGCGTCGACATGGCGGCGCCGTTCGGGTCGAGCCTGCATGTCTCCGGACGCGATCAGGCGGCGCTTGATGCCGCGATCGCGCCCTATCGCGAACGCCCCGATCTCACCTGGGCGCGCTCCGATGCGACCCTCGAAGACGTGTTCATCGACCTGATGAGCCGGGCGCAGGACAATTTCCAATGACCGTGATGCAGAGCCCGTCTGCAAGGTTGTCCCGGCGCGGCGAGTTCTGGCGGCGCACCTGGGCGATGCTGGTGAAGGAGTTCATCCAGCTCAAGCGCGACCGCGTGTCGTTCGCGATGATCATCATGATCCCGCTGATCCAACTCCTGCTGTTCGGCTACGCGATCAACACCAATCCGCGCCATCTGCCGACCGCGGTGCTGCTGCAGGAAAGCAGCGACGTCGGGCGCTCGATCCTGCGCGCGCTGGAGAACACCCAGTACTTCAAGGTCACGCATTTGGTGCGCAGCGAAGCGGAATTCGATCGGCTGCTCGCGTCCGGCAAGGTGCTGTTCGCGATCGAGATACCGGCCAACTTCGAGCGCGACTTGCGGCGCGGCGACCGCCCGGCGATCCTGGTGGCGAGCGACGCGACCGACCCGATCGCGTCGGGCTCGGCCATCGCCGCGCTCAATGGCGTCTTGCAGACGGCCTTGCGCTACGACCACGGCGTGCCCGAGGCCGCGACGTCGCCGTTCGAATTCCGCACCCACGCCCGCTACAATCCGGCCGGTGAGACCTCGCTCAACATCGTGCCGGGGCTGGTCGGCACCATCCTCACCATGACCATGCTGATCTTCACCGCGCTGTCGGTCACGCGCGAGATCGAGCGCGGCACCATGGAAAGCCTGCTGTCGATGCCGATCACGCCGGTGGAGATCATGCTGGGCAAGATCGTGCCCTACATCATGGTCGGCTTCATTCAGGCGGCGCTCATCCTCAGTATCGGGATCCTGCTGTTTGGCGTGCCGTTGCTCGGCAGTCTGCTGCTGCTGGCGATGCTGAGCACGCTGTTCATTACGGCCAATCTCGCGATCGGCTACACGTTCTCGACCCTGGCGCAGAACCAGCTGCAGGCGATGCAGATGTCGCTGATGTTCTTCCTGCCGAACATCCTGCTCTCGGGCTTCATGTTCCCGTTTGCCGGCATGCCGGTGTGGGCGCAGTGGATCGGCGAGGCGCTGCCGCTGACGCACTACCTGCGCATCGTGCGTTCGATCATGCTTAAGGGGGCGTCGCTGCAAGACCTCTATTTCGATACGTTCGCGCTCGCGGGGCTGATGTTGCTCGCCATGGCGATCGCGGTCACCCGTTTCCGGCGCACGCTGGATTGATTTCCTGAGCGGCGTCGGCTCGACTTTCCGCCGCTCAGGCAATAGAAACAAGGCAGCCGCGATCGCCGGGCCGAGTCTTGCCGGCGATGGATAAGAACCGGGTTCCAAACCATGGCGGACGTCGCTGCTCCATCCCCCGATCAGGCCGCCGCCGATCAGGCGCGGCGGATTTCCATCGGCTTCATCAATTTCGCGCATGCGATCGATCACTATGTGATCCTGATCTTCCCGACCGTGGCGATCGCGCTCGAGGCCATCCACGGCCGGCCCTATGCCGAGCTCATCGCGCTCGGCACGGCGTCCTTCGTCACCTTCGGAATCTTCTCGCTGCCGGCCGGCTGGCTCGCGGACCGCTGGAGCCGGCGCAACATGATGGCGCTATTCTATTTCGGCTGCGGCATGTCGCTGATCGGCGCGTCGCTGGCGCCGAACCTGATCGCGCTCGCGATCGCGCTGTCGGCGCTCGGCATGTTCGCGGCGATCTACCATCCGGTCGGCACCGCGATGCTGATTGCGCAGGCGACCTCGCGCGGCCGCTCGCTCGCCTTCAACGGCGTGTGCGGCAACCTCGGAGTTGCGTTCGCGGCCGGCATCACCGCCGTGCTCGCCTCCGTGATCGGCTGGCGCGGCGCTTTCATCGTGCCGGCGGTGGTCTGCATCCTCACGGGGGTGGCCTATCTTCGGCTCGTTCCCGATGATCATCGCAAGTCGGTGAAGCGCGACGCCACTCCGGACGTGCGGCTCGCTGCCTGGGTGGCCGCGACCGTATTCTGTCTCTTTATCGTCATTGCGCTCACCGCCGGTCTGGTCTTTCACATCGTGACCGTGGCGCTGCCGAAGATCGTCGACGAGCGGCTCGGCGATGTCTCGCTGGTCCTGGTGGGCGGGCTTGCGACGCTCATCTTCGTATTCGGCGCGCTGGCGCAACTGGCGATGGGCCGCCTGGTCGAGAAATTCCCGCTGCACGTCCTGTTCGCCGGTGTCGCGCTCTGGCAGTTCGCCGGGGTGCTGTGGGCGGCCTATGCGACCGGCATCACCATCCTGTTCGCGCTCGCCGCCGCGATCATCGGCATTTATGCGCAGGTGACCGTCAACGACATGGTGATCGCGCGCTACACCGCCGATGCGTGGCGCGGCCGCGTCTTCGCGGTACGCTATTTCCTGACCTTCCTGGTGTCGGGCGCCGCGGTGTCGCTGATCGCGCTGCTGCACGGGCGCGGCGGATTCGATCTCGTGCTCGCCGTCACCGCGGTGATCGCGCTCGGCTTCGTCATCGCCACCGCCGCGATCGCCGTGCTGGTGAACAGTGTCGAGAAGGAGCGCGCGTCCATCCCGCAGCCGGCGGAGTAGGGACACAAACGAGATAAGATCGACGACGCTCTTGAACTTTTCTGCGCGCGCGCGATCTCGTCTTTTGAAATCTTCGGTCGAGTTTCACGGCGATGGAACTCGGCCATTTTTCCGCCTTGCTTCACCTTTACTCGCCCGCGCTCCTTCGGGACGCCTTGTGTCCAGGCTTTAAACACCTGGCTGGCGCGGGCCGCGCTGCGGCTTCGTGTTCCGCCGAACGAAGGTTGAGGATGTAGCTCATGGAGAGCGCCGGGGAAGACCCGGAGGCGCAGGTTCGATTCCTGTCATTTTCGCCAAACGCGAGGATAGCTCAGTGGTGAGAGCACATGACATTTAATCATGCTGTCGCGGGTTCGACTCCCGCTCCAACGCTCCGGTTCGGCCTGAAAAACCGATCCATCAGCCTTCCAAGCTGATTGCCCAATGAAGGGGACCGGACGCGCACTTCAGTCGCGGTCCGGTCGTCGCGCCGAAAGGCTCCTCGCTCGTATCTCGACACCGTAACACCGGCTTTGCGCCGCGGCGGATACCGCCCGCGCGAACGTCGGGTCGTCCATTCGGCCGCCGTGCTTGCGCACGGCGGGTGGATGCGCACGCCCGCCGCTCACGCGGACTAAAGCCACGGCCCGCTTGTCGCACGGGAAGTCGCGTCCGGAACCCAGTTCCTCGGAAACGAAATCCGGCCGTCGCCATCCGGGACGGCCAACGAAGGAGACGTGCCATGACCCGGCACCTGTTTGTACTGCGCGTGACGGTGAAGGACGGCGAGCGCGCCTTCCTCATGCGCAACGGCCGCCTCGAGCGTGTGCTCGAGCCGGGCCGTCATTCGCTGTTCGACCCGCGGCGCGAGCTCACCGCCGAGCTGCACAATGTCGTTCGCGCCGAATTCTCGGCGGAGCGTTTCGCCGTGCTGAAGGCGGCGCGGCCGGACCTCGCTGCGGCGATGTTCGAGGCGGTCGAGACCAAGTCGGACGAGGTCGCGATCGTCAAGCTCGACGGCCGGCCGACGCACCTGATGGGCCCGTGGCAGACCCGCGTGTTCTGGAAGGTCGCGACCACGGTCGAGGTCGAGCGCATCGACGTCGCCGGCGAGGCGAAGGTTTCGCCGCGGCATCTGGCGATGATCGCGCGCGAGCGCAACTCGCTGGTCGCCGAGCACGTGGTCGAGAACCAGGAGGCCGGTCTGCTCTACGTCGAGGGCCGTCTCGTGGAGCGCCTGCCGGCAGGCCGGCACGCGTTCTGGACCGCAGGCCGCAAGATCGAGGTCAAGCGCCTCGACCTGCGTCCGCAGGCGCTCGAGATCACGGCGCAGGAGATGCTGACCAAGGACCGCATCGCGCTGCGCGTGACGCTGACCGCGTTCCGCCGGATCGTCGATCCGGAGCGTACGGTGGCGGTGGTCGCCAATGTGGACGAGTGGCTGTACCGGCTGGTGCAGTTCGCGATCCGCGAGGCGGTGGCGTCGCGCACGCTCGACGAGGTGCTCTCGGCGAAGAACGCGCTCGACGCGGAGCTGCGTGCCTTCGTGCGCGAGCGGCTCGCGGAGACCGGCATCGAGGTGACCGAGCTTGGCGTCAAGGACGTGATCCTGCCGGGCGAAGTCCGCGAGCTGGTGAACAAGGTCGTGGAGGCGGAGCGGCTCGCGAAGGCGAACCTGATCCGCCGCCAGGAGGAGACCGCGGCAACGCGTTCGCTCCTCAACACCGCGAAGCTGATGGAGGACAACCCGCTCCTGCTTCGGCTCAAGGAGCTCGAGTCGCTCGAGCGCCTGGTGGAGAAGGTCGGCCGCATCGATCTGCATGCCGGTGAGGGTGCAGGTCTCGATGCGCTGCTCACGAAGCTCGTGCGGCTGAAGGCGCCCGATGCTGCGTGACGAAGACGGAGGGCCACCGGCGCGAAACGGTGGCCCTCCCGATCTTGCGAACGGCCGCACATGACAGCGAAAAACAATGTTCTCCACTGTCTTGCGGGTGTCACATTCGACACCTATATGACGTCAAAGGCGAAGTTGAGCCGCTAAGGTTCCTTTGCTGGGGCGGCCTTCGAGAGATCGGATACCGTCCAGGACGACCACGATCATTGGGTGACGCCGGATGTACGCGCACCTCTTGGTTCGTGGTCGTTGTCGTTTTCAGGCTGTCATGTTGAGTTGTGACTTCTGGGGATATCCCTGTCACAAGGCGGCTTTTCCAATTTTTTCGATCAGTGCCATCGCCGCCGCCGGCGCGCGGATTTTTCCTTCGTGAATGACATAGGCGAAGACGTCGCGCGGCTTGCCCTTTCCTTTCGCAGACGGCTCGATGCGCTCGAGATCGCCTGGCTCGCCGCCGCTTGCCCAGTCGGTGAGCCGCCTGCTCCATTCTGAGATGGCCTTGGGAGGATAGGCGGTCGGGATCTTGTCATCGCCGCGTTGCAGCCGCGCATACACGAAGTCGCCGGTCACATCGGCAATGTTCGGGTAACGCGCATGGTCCGTGTACACCGCCGGGATCGAGAATTTGCGCAACAGCGCGGCGAATTCGGGCGTCTTGAAACTGTCATGCCGGACCTCGACGACGTGCCGAATATGACAGCCGTTGAATTTGTTCGGTAACAATTCCAGAAAGCCGCCGAAATCGGCTTCGTCGAATTTCTTGGTCGGTGCGAACTGCCAGAACAGGGGGCCGAGATGCGGTCCGAGCTCGGTGACGCCGCTGTCCAGGAACCGCTGGATGGACTCGCCTGCCTCTTTCAGCACGCTCCGGTTGGTCGCGTAGCGCGGGCCCTTGAGCGCAAACACGAAACCGTCGGGCACCTCGCTCGCCCATTTGCGGAAGGTGGCCGGCGTCTGCGTGCGATAGAACGTGCCGTTGACCTCGATCGAGGTCAGCCGCTCGCTGGCGTAGCTGAGCTCCTTCGCGTGCGGCAGCCCCTTCGGATAGAACTCGCCGCGCCACGGCTCGAACGTCCAGCCCCCGATTCCGATGCGGATTTGGCCTGCTTTCGCTGTCATGGCGGTGTCGTGTGCCTCTGCTAGGTGTCATACAAGTGGCGATGGCTTTGTACAGTGTACCATCGCCGACGACCGCGCTTCGAGAAGGTGACGCCGGATGTACGCGCCCCTTTTCGTTCGTGGTCGTTTCATTTTCACGGGCTCGATCCGTTCCTGATCCCTGGCCCAGGGGCCTCGCTGGTCATCGACAGCACTGGCGCCTGTTGCCGCCCGGCGCGGTGAACCAAGCGTAAACAGCAAGATGACAATTCAAAGGGATCTTTGCAGGGAAGTGTTGATCGGGACAGCCTAAAGTCGCCGGCCAAGGAACGGTTGTCCGGTCGGTTCATGAGTAGCGTGCAGTCCATTGCGGTATCGGGAATGCTGGCGGCGAGCCGGCGCCTGGAGGTTTCGGCGCAGAATGTCGCGAACGTGCGTTCCGACGGCGCGCTTCCTGATGCACAGGGCAACTACGCGCCCGATGCGCCGCGGCCCTATACGCCGTTGCGCGTCGATCAGGTCGAACTGGCGACCGGCGGCACGCGGGCGGTGGTCAGCGAGGTGTCGCCGGGCTATGTGGCGACCTACAACCCGTCCGCGCCCTATGCCAATCAGGACGGCCTGGTCGCGGCGCCCAGCGTCGACTTGGCGGACGAACTCGTCCAGCAACTGATCGCCTCCTACACCTACGCCGCCAATGCGCGGGTGGTGACGTCGCACAATCAGATGGTCAAGTCGCTGTTCGACA
Organism: uncultured Alphaproteobacteria bacterium; assembly: GCA_963785745.1. Classification (GTDB taxonomy): domain Bacteria; phylum Pseudomonadota; class Alphaproteobacteria; order Rhizobiales; family Xanthobacteraceae; genus VAZQ01. The sequence goes on along the minus strand of CAWAWR010000019.1, from coordinate 50,239 downwards.
TCTCGGTGTGACGCGGGGCGCAGACGATCCGAATTCACGTTTCACTTGCAGCCCCAGGTAAATTGCGGGGCCGAACCATGCCGGCTGTCAGCAAGCCGGACACGTCACCATTTCAGGTTCAGCCCCAGACGGCCGACAACAGCGTCGGTCTTGAAGCGGGCTCTGTAGCCACGATCCTGCGTTTCCCGGGTCCTGCTTCCGAGGTCGACGTAAAGCACCTCGGCCCTCACGGTCACATGCTGATTGCTGATGAAGTGCTCGACACCGCCGCCGGCGGTCCAGCCTGTCCGCGTCCCATTGCTCACGATGAGAGGGGACCCGTTTACGCCCCAACTGCTTTCGACATAGCCCGCCGCCACGCCGCCGGTGCCATACACCAGAGTCCGGCCGAACGCGATGCCGCCGCGCAAGCGTGCGGTGGCAAGCCAGCCAAGTTTGGTGTTGTAGACGACAGTAAAGAAGGACGGTCCTTGCGAGAATGAGCTGCGCTCGTTGACCCAGTTCAGATCCGCTTCCAGGCCGTATACAAAATTCTGCGATTGCCAGTTGTAGCCAAACTGTGCGCCGAACGTCCCGCTGGTTGCGGTCGTTCTTGCCGAGTCATGTGGTTCACCGTTCGCAAGGTTGGCGCTGCCATACACGGTGTCGGTGGCCACGCGGTGAGAAACGATCCCGCCGTTCAGTCCGACATAGGAACCTGCCCAGATCGGAACTTCGGCAGCCGCAGGGGCGCCCAAAGCCAGACACGAAACCGTCGCCAACAAACTGCGTTTGATCATGAGCGTCGCGGCGAGGCCCGAGTCGGTTACGCGGCGTGCGACAACCGAACGGACACTATGGCGTTCAAGGAAAATTCGTTGCCGCATGTCGCTCTCCGAGATTCGGCCGACTTCTTGCCATCATGTGCGCAGAGGTGGGCGCGGTCTCGGCTTGGACAGCAGCGGCATTGGCCTGGTGGGTAGTCGGCGACAGTTCTCTCGGTGACTGTTGCGTATCGGCAACGCCAGGAGCGCAGATCAAAAACGATTTTGTCCTAGATGGAAGCATCTATTGTCCTGTTGGGAAATGTGAGCCGCCGGTAGCGGCTTGACACGATGGTGGATTTACTGGAGCGCTTGGGGCTCATTACTTTTTTAGTTTCGGACTGCGTCGATGCGATTTTCTTTCAACACCGACGACCTTGAGCCCGCGGCGCGTTTCGAAGCGTTTCGCGACCATCTGGTTCGCCGTCTGTTTCAACTCGATCTGGTTAGCCGGAGCGACGGCCCGTATCGCGGCCTTGTCGACCTCGACGTGACGGGGCCGGCAGTCTTTGGGCGGGTGTGCGGCTCGGCCGCCGATTTCGTGCGGACGCCGAATGTGGCCCGCCAGTGCGAGAGGGGCGTCTGGCTTTTGCTGGCGCGGGACGGGCGCATGGGCGTCGGTCAGGGCGATGTCGCCTCGATCTTGAGCCCGGGAGAGGGATTCGTATTCGACGCTGAGCGGTCACACGAAGGGCATTGCCTCGGGCAGCTTGACGCCGCGCAATCGCATGCCAATCAATCCGACACCTGGGTGATCCAGGTTCGCGACGAAGTCGTTCAGCCGCTGCGTGCCTATGGCGCGTATCCGCAGGTTTTGCATACGGCGAAGTCGTACGCGCCTCTTCTGATCGCGATGCTGGAGACGCATTTCCGTTTAGCGGACCCGAAAGACGCGCAGGCGTCGGAAGCGTTTGGGCGCTATCTCGCAGACATCGTGGCGTTGCAACTAGGCGCCAATCGCGACGGCGGCGACGCGATAGCCAAGCGCGGACTGATGGCGGCCCGCCGTCAATTGGTTCTTGAGAAGATCCAGGCGTGCTCCACGGACCCGGCTTTCAGCGCGAACGCGGTCGCTCGCGAGCTCGGTGTGACGCGCCGCTACGTCAATCTCCTGCTGGAAGACAGCGGCCGGACGTTTTCCGAACACGTCCTCGATCGTCGGCTCGCGATCGCGTATCAGCTGCTGCTGGCGCAGCCCAACCGTTCCCGAACGATTGCAAGCCTGGCATTGGAAGCGGGATTCGGCGACCTGTCCTATTTCAATCGCGTGTTCCGCCGCCGCTTCGGCGATACGCCGGGGCGATTCCGCAAAGGAGAATAGGAAGGCGGCGGATGTAGGGATCGTCGCGTTGTCCAAAGCAAAGAGGCCGCCCGTGGGGCGGCCTCTCGCATTTCGTGGAGCGAAGAAGGACTTAGAAGTCCATTCCGCCGCCGCCCGGCATTTGGGGCATGGCCGGCTGGTTCTTCTTCGGAAGCTCCGCCACCATCGCCTCGGTGGTGATGAGCAGCCCGGCAACCGACGCCGCGCCCTGCAGTGCCTGACGCACCACCTTGGTCGGGTCGATGATGCCCTTGGAGAGCATGTTGACGTATTCGGCATTCTGGGCGTCGAAGCCGAATGCGTACTGGTCCTTCTCCAGGATCTTGCCGACGATGACCGAACCATCCTCACCGGCATTGGTCGCGATCTGGCGGGCAGGGGCCTGCGTCGCCTTGCGCACGATCTCGACGCCGGTCTTCTGGTCGTCGTTCTGAGTGCGCACCTTGAGGGCAGCGCCCGCGCGCAGCAGCGCGACGCCACCGCCCGGCAGGATGCCTTCCTCGACCGCGGCGCGAGTCGCATGCATCGCGTCATCCACGCGATCCTTGCGCTCCTTCACCTCGACTTCGGTCGCGCCGCCGACGCGGATCACCGCGACGCCGCCCGCGAGCTTGGCGAGACGCTCCTGCAGCTTCTCACGGTCGTAGTCCGAGGTGGTCTCCTCGATCTGCGCCTTGATCTGCGAGATGCGGCCCTCGATGTCGGCCTTCTTGCCGGCGCCGTTGACGATCGTGGTGTTCTCCTTGTCGATCATCACCTTCTTGGCGCGGCCAAGCATGTTGATCGTGACGTTCTCGAGCTTGATGCCGAGATCTTCCGAGATCGCCTGGCCACCGGTCAGGACCGCGATGTCCTGCAGCATGGCCTTGCGGCGATCGCCGAAGCCCGGCGCCTTCACCGCCGCGACCTTGAGGCCGCCGCGCAGCTTGTTGACCACGAGCGTGGCGAGCGCCTCGCCCTCGACGTCCTCGGCGATGATCAGAAGCGGCTTGCCGGTCTGCACGACCGCCTCGAGCAGCGGGAGCAGCTCCTGCAGGCCCGAGAGCTTCTTCTCGTTGATGAGGATGTAGGGGTCTTCCATCTCCGTCCGCATCTTGTCGGCATTGGTGATGAAGTACGGCGAGATGTAGCCGCGGTCGAACTGCATGCCTTCGACGACGTCGAGCTCGGTCTCCAGGCTCTTCGCCTCTTCGACCGTGATGACGCCCTCGTTGCCGACCTTCTTCATCGCCTCGGCGAGGAACTTGCCGATCTCCTGGTCGCCGTTCGCCGAGATGGTGCCGACCTGGGCGATCTCGTCGTTGGAGGTGACCTTCTTGGAGTTCTTCTTGAGGTCCTCGACGATGGCTTCGACCGCGAGGTCGATGCCGCGCTTGAGGTCCATCGGGTTCATGCCGGCGGCAACCGCCTTGGAGCCTTCCTTGACGATGGCGGCCGCGAGCACGGTCGCGGTGGTGGTGCCGTCACCGGCGATGTCGGAGGTCTTGGATGCGACCTCACGCACCATCTGGGCGCCCATGTTCTCGAACTTGTCTTCGAGCTCGATCTCCTTGGCGACGGTGACGCCGTCCTTGGTGATGCGGGGAGCGCCGAACGACTTGTCGAGAACGACGTTGCGGCCCTTCGGGCCGAGCGTCACTTTCACGGCGTTGGCGAGAATGTCGACGCCGCGCAACATCTTGTCGCGTGCATCGACCGAGAATTCTGACTTCCTTAGCAGCCATTGAATATCTCCGTTGGTGATCCTCGTTTCCGGGAGCGAGGCAAGCTCGCGTCTCGAAGGATCGAGTGAATGCTTAAGCGGCCTTCTTCCTCGCGGCGACGCTGCCTTCCAGCACGCCAAGGATGTCGGACTCCTTCATGATCAGGAGGTCTTCACCGTCGATCTTGACCTCGGTGCCCGACCACTTGCCGAACAGCACGCGGTCGCCAACCTTCAGATCGATCGGGATGAGCTTGCCGGCCTCGTCGCGGCCGCCGGGGCCGACGGCAGTGATCTCGCCCTGGCTCGGCTTCTCTTTGGCGGTGTCGGGAATGATGATGCCGCCGGATGTTTTCTCCTCGGCATCGATGCGCTTGACGACGACGCGGTCGTGAAGCGGGCGAAACTTCATGGAAATCCTCCTCGTTGAGTGATTCGGTCGGTCTTTTCGGTCTTTGATGAACAGCCGCGTGGAAGAACTTCCGGCGACTGCTTGTGAGCGACATAGGGCGCACACTTTGGCCCGCAAGAGGGGCACGGCGATTTTTTAGCACTCATTTCAGTGGAGTGCTACCAGCCCTTCCAAATATCTGAATTTATTTGGTTAATTTCGGTAGCCGCGCTGAGCCGACGGGGCTCGAACGGTCCAAAATGGGCTTGTCAGCAGCCGTTGGCTGATGCTGCTAATGCATTGAAAATACACACATAATTTATCTTTTAGGCTTGAAATTGGAACACTGGTTCCCTGACACTCGTTGTCCCCGATATGGAGGACATTGCATGGTTTCGGAAGGCTTCAGGAAGCAGCTGGAAGGCTACGGTCTCACCACGGCGGAAATCCTCTATCGGCTGCCCGATCACCCCGCGTTGCTGCAGACTTACGTGTGGCAGGACTACGACCTCTGTCCGAAGTTTCCGGTGCTCAACAAGTTTCTCGCGTTCTGGCTGGAGAAGCTCGAAGGGCCGCTGCATTCGGTGACGGTCGCACACGCCCGCCTGATCAAGCCCGCCGAAATCCGCGCGCTGAACGGGGAATTCCGGCTGCACTAATACAGGCTAAAAATTCTCCGGCGCCACTCCGGACCGCCGCTTTCGCGGTTTCCGGAATGACCAGGGCAGAGCAAGTGCGTTCCGCTCACTCCTTGTGAAACGCCGTCGGCTTCGGCGGCGATCCCTCGAAGCCAAGCTCGTCCCAGCGTGCGGCCGCGCGCTCGTACACGCTCTGCCGCAGCAGCGTCGCCTGGGGGAATTGCTTGATGTGCTTGTGCGGCTTGCAGGCGTTGATCAGCACTTTCGATCCGTACGGCCGCAGCTCCGGCGGATACTGGCTCGGATCGAGGCCGGTCGACCAGGTGTTGCGCAACACGTCGAGATCGTCGGCGGGATTGCAGCGCGTCGACAGCGCCCACATCACGTCGTTGAAATCGGTCGGGTCGACGTCCTCGTCCACCGCGATGATCCATTTGGTGTAGTAGGCGGCGGCCGGACATTGCGCGGTCAGCGCCAGCACCTGCGCCGCGTGCCCGGCATATTGCTGCTGCATCGACACCACGACCATGCCCCACCCCGACGCGGCGGCCGGATGCGCATAGGCGCTGAGAACGCCCGACACGCCGATGCGGTCGAGATCGTCGAGGATGCGCGCCGAGCGCATGATCGCGTAATAGGCGCCGATCTCGCACGACGGATATTTCGCCATCAGCGCGGCGGTGAGGATCGGCGCGCGGCGGTGATGCACCGCCTTCACCTCGATCACCGGCTGCGGCGCGCGCTCGCGGCCGTAATAGCCGGTGAACTCGCCGAGCGGGCCTTCATCTTCCATGTCGCCGGGATGCAGCAATCCCTCGATCACCAGCTCGGCGTTGGCGGGGATCGGCAGGCTCACAAATTCGGCCTCGGTCAGTTCAACGCCGCGGCCCATCAGGCCGCCGGCAACGTCGAGCTCCGACTCCTTGATGCCGAACACCTGCGCGGCCAGCATGAACAGCACCGGATCGATACCGTAGGCCGCGACCACCTCGCACGGCTTGCCGCGCGCCCACCAGGCTTCACGGTCGATCAGGCCGTGCTTGCCCGGCGAGCAGTAGAGTCCGACCCGGCGCGGCCCATGCAGCATCTGCCGGTAGCAGCCGACATTGATGCGGCCGGTGTCGGGATTTTTCGTCAGCGTGATGTCGCCGGTGCCGATGTAGCGGCCGCCGTCGCCCGGCCAGAATTTCGGCACCGGAAATTGCGTGAGATCGATCTCGTCGCCGCGCAGGACGATTTCATTGACCGGCGCTTTGGCTTTCGCCACCGGCACCGGCTTGATCCGCCGTTGCATGATGTCGCGGGTCGCCGCGATCATCTCGGCGGTGGACAGGGTGGGGTCGAGCCCGACCGCGAGGGCGTAGCGCTCCTTGCTGGAGCCCAGCATGTTGGTGAGGATGCTGGTGTCGGTACGGTCGCCCGCGATGGAGTCGAACATCAGGGCAGGAGCATCCTCGCGTCGCGTCGCGAGATAGGCGATGGCGGCAAGCTCTTCGTCGGCGTCGACCGGCTTGTCGATGCGCTTGAGCAGCCCGTTGGCCTCGACCAGCGCGATCCACTCGCGGAGGTCTTTCCACGCAACAGGGCTTGCCTGGTTGGAGCCGGCAAAGCCACCGGTTCGTTCGACTGCTTGCTCTTCCATCATTTCGCCCGCGTTGTCCGGCCGCAACTTTAGTGCGCGGTCGCCGCGGGCGATAGGGTCGGTGCCGTCGTTTCAGAAGTCGTCCGGATCAGCCCCGCGAGGATCAGTCGGCTCGGATGTTGGCGGACTTGACGACGGTCCTCCAGCGTTCGCCAGTGGTCTGGATCAGGGCCTTCGTCTCGGCGCCGGTGCTCACGATCGGCTCAAGATCTTGCGCGCGAAGTTTTTCTCGCACGTCAGGCGACTGCATTGCAGCCTGGACCTCGCGTTCGAGGACGGCGCGTATCGGTTCGGGCGTGGACGCCGGAGCGAGCAGCATCAGGAAGAACCTCACCTCGAAATCGGGGTAGCCGCTCTCCGCCATCGTTGGGACATCGGGCGCCAGTGGCGTGCGCCGGGGGCTGGAGACGGCGAACGCCTTCAGCCGGCCGTCGCGCACGTTCTGTATGACCCCGGGTGTCGCCAGAAAGCCGGCCTCGACTTGCGCCCCAACGAGGCTGATGACGACCTCTGCGTTGCCCTTGTGGGGGACATGAACGCCGGGGAAGGCGGCCTGCATGCGAAGATATTCCATCGCGAGATGGCCAGGACTGCCCGGCGCGCCGCCACTGCCATAGATCAGTGGGCGGTCCTTGCGGGCTCTGGCGTGGGCGACGAACTCCGCCACCGTGTTCACGGTCATGGAGGGGTGCGCGACCAGCATCAGCGAGAAGCTTGCGACCGTCGAGATCGGTGCGAAATCCTGAACCGGCTCGAACGGAAGTTTGGCGTAGAGCCACGGATTGACGGTCAGCGGCGTGTCGAGGACGAGCAGCAGCGTATGGCCATCGCCACTCGCTTTCGCGACCGAAGCGGTTCCGATGTTGCCGGCGGCGCCCGCCCGGTTCTCCACCACGAACGGCTGCTTCAAGCTCGCCGTGAGCTTCTCGGCGAGTAAGCGCGTCGTCAGATCAAGCGGGCCGCCGGGCGGGAAGGGTACGACGATCCTGACGGGCCGCGATGGATAACTCTGTGCGTGCGCCAAGGGCCCAACGCCAAGTACGACGGTACCCAACAAGACGAGGGCGGCAAGGTTGCGTGCGCGGAAGACGGTCGATCCGGTCATGGGCGCCTCCTTGTCTGAGCAGTGGCGAAGCAAGCGGACCAGCGTGACCCCCGGAGACATAAACGTCCAATTCTATTGTTTGACCTAAGCATAACCATTTTCATAAGCTTGCTCCATGCAATGGACCAATCGCGTCGGACGGCGTCTCAAGCTTCGTGATCTGCATATTCTGCTGAGCGTGGTGCAGCGTGGCAGCATGGCCAAGGCGGCGGCTGAACTTGCGATCTCGCAGCCCGCGGTATCGAAAGCGATCGCCGACATGGAGCACGCGGTGGGGCTCCGCCTGCTGGACCGCAGCCGAAACGGTATCGAGCCTACGCCTTACGGCCGCGTGCTCGTCAAACGGGGCGTCGCGATCTTTGATGAACTCAAGCACGGGGTGGAGGAGCTCGAGTTTTTGGCCGATCCGACCGGCGGCGAACTGCGCATCGGCAGCACCGAGAGCGTAGCGGCCGGTTTGCTGCCGGCCATTATCGAGCGCTTCACGCGCGAATATCCGCTTGTTCACCTCGATGTTGCCCAGGCTGTGATGAGTACGCTGCACTATCGCGAACTTCGCGAACGTCGCATCGATTTGTTGCTCGGCCGGATTCCGACGCCGTTGACCGAGGACGATCTCGACGTGGATGTCGTCTATGACGACCAGGTCGTCGTTGTGGTGGGCCGTTCGAGCAAGTGGGCCCGCGCACGCAAGCTCAAGCTTGCCGACCTTGGCGATGAACCTTGGGTTCTGCCGCCGGCCGGAACATTGGCCGATTTGCTTGCGGTCGAGTTGTTTCGTGCCGCCGGCGCCGAGACGCCGCGCGCGCCGGTCACCACACTCTCGATGCATATCTGCTGCCGGCTGGTTGCGACGGGACGCTTCGTCACGATGCTGCCAAGCTCGGTCCTGCGCTTCGGCGGCCGTGACCTGCCTTTGAAGATACTGCCGATCAAGTTGGTCACACAGCCGCGCCCGGTCGGGATTGTGACACTCAGGAATCGTACACTAAGTCCGATCGCGAAGGTCTTTGTCGAATGCGCTCACCGGACTCTCAAGTCGCATTCAGGCGCCGGGCGCGTCCCGAAATAGACGATCGCGGCAAGCTTGCGGTCGAAGCTCAATCCGTCTTGATGCCCGTGGTCTTGATCACGTTCGACCACTTGTCGTAGTCGTCATTGATGAATTTCGCGAAGCCGGCCGGTGTCAACGGCATCGGCTGGACGCCCAAGGTGGCGAACCGCGCCTTCACCTTGGGATCTGCGAGGGCGGAATTGGTGGCCTTGTTGATCGCGTTGACGAACTCCGCCGGCGTGTTCCTCGGCATGCTGAGGCCATACCAGCCGGTCGCTTCGTAGCCCTGGACGGATTCGCCCACGGTCGGGATGTCCGGCAGGAAATCGAGCCGCTTCGCGGTCGTCGCCGCAATGGCGCGCAGTGTGTTGGTGCGGACATACTCCATCGCTTGCGGGATCGGATTGATGGTCATCTGAATCTGGTTGGCCAGCAAGTCGGGCATGAAGCTCGAGCGATAGGGCACATGGGTGAGGTCGATGCCGGCCATCTTCTTCAGCATCTCGCCAAAGATGTGCGACGAGCTGCCGTTGCCGCCGGAGGCGTAGTTGATCTTGCCGGGGTGCGCCTTGGCATAGGCGATGAACTCCGGGATCGTCTTCACCGGCAGTGAGGGATTGACCACGATGAGGTAGGGCGCATCGGCGATGCCGCCGACCGGCGTGATGTCGCGCATGAAATTGAACTTGAGGTGCGGAAAGAGCGTCTGGTTGAACACGTTGGTCAAGACGATCATCTGGATCGTGTAGCCGTCCGGCGGCGCGGACAGCGCCACCTCGGTGGCGATGTTGCTGGCGGCGCCCGGGCGGTTCTCGATCACGAATTGCTGGCCGAGCCGTTCCGACAGAATTTGGCCGATGAGGCGGGCGATGATGTCGGGGGCGTTGCCGGCGGGAAAGCCGACGATGAAGCGCACCGGCCGCGACGGATAGGCTTGCGACCATGCTCTGCCGGAGACGGCGGGAAGGGCGACGGCGCCTGCCGCCAACTGCAGAAATCGGCGACGGGAACCAGTCATGGCGTTTCCTCGACTGTTGTCAGGTTGTTGGGGACCGAAATTGCGGAACCAAGCGATGCAATGTGAACTCCGGAATGGAACTAGTTCGCCTTGATGTTGGCCGTTCGGATCACCTTTCCCCACTTTTCGGTTTCGTCGGCGATGAGCTTCTCGAAGTCGGAGGGTGGGCCTGCAAGGCCGGCGCCGCCGAGCTCCAAAAGCCGCGCCTTCATCTTGGGATCGGCGAACGCCGCATTGATCTCGCGGTTGAGCTTGTCCACGACGGCGGCGGGCGTGCTCTTGGGTGCGCCGATGCCCCACCAATTGCTCGCCTCGTAGCCGGGCACGAATTCGGCCACCGCGGGAACGTCCGGCAGGGCGTCGGCGCGTGACGTCGACGTGACGGCGAGCGCGCGCACCTTGCCGGCCTTGATATATTCGACCGTCGACGGCACGGCGGAAAAGATCACCTGCACCTGTCCACCGATGAGGTCGGTCAATGCAGGCGCGGCGCCACGATAGGGCACGTGCAGCATGGGCGCGCCGCTCATCAGCTTGAACAGCTCGCCGGACAGATGATTGGAGGAGCCGATGCCGGCCGATGCCATGTTGATCTTGTTCGGGTTGGCCTTGGCATAGGCGATGAACTCGGGAACGGTCTTGACCGGAAGCGACAGGCTCACCGCCATTACGTTCGGAACGCGGAGGATGCCGGCGACCGGCGCGATATCGCGTTGGAAATCGAAATTGAGCTTGTCGTAGAGCGCACCGTTGGTCGCGGCTGCCGGCGAGACCGCCAGCAGCGTATGGCCATCGGGGCTGGCGTGCACGACAGCTTCGGTGGCGATATTGCCATTGGCGCCCGGCCGGTTCTCGACGACGAATTGCTGGCCGAGGCGATCCGACAGCCATTGCCCCATCAGCCGCGCGACGATGTCGGTAGCGCCGCCGGCTGCGAGACCGACGATGATGCGCACCGGCCGCGACGGATAGGTTTGCGCCCATGCGCTGCCGGAGACGGCAGGGAGCGCGCCGGCGCCCGCCGCCAGTTGCAGAAATCGGCGGCGGGAGCTCATCATGATTAGTCGCCCTTGATCTTGGCGGCCTTGATGATCGGCCACCACGTCTCGATTTCGGCCTTCTGCAACGCCGTCACCGCCTGTGGCGTCTGCTGTTCGCGCGGATAGATGTCGAGGCCGAACTCGGCGAGCCGACCACGCACGCCGCCGTCGGCCAGGCTTTCGACGGCTGCGGCATTGAGCCGGTCGATGATCGGCTTCGGCGTGCCCTTGGGCGCGAAGAGCGCAAACCAGGCGGAGAAATGAAACCCGGGCAGACCCGCTTCATCGGTCGTCGGCACGGTGGGCGCGCTCGCGATCCGGCTCTTGGCTGCCAGGGCATGGACCTTGATGGCGCCGGCGCGCAGTTGCGGCAGCACCGTCGCCGGCGCGTCGATCATCAGGTCGATCTGTCCGGCGACCAGATCCTGCATCGCCGGTCCGCCGCCGCGATAGGGCACGAACCCGAAGCGGGTGCCGGATGCGTGCTGGAAGAAAACCGCGCCGAGGTGGGGCGGGCTGCCGTTGCCCGCCGTGCCGGCCGTCGCCTTGTCGGGGTTGGCCTTGAGCCAGGCGATGAACTCCTTGAGGTCGTTGGCCGGGTTCGCCTTCTTCGCGACGATGAAATGCGGATTGCTCGCAAGCAGCGCGATCGGCTCGAAATCGGTCTGCACGTCGTACGGCAGGGAATAGATGACCGGGTTCACGACCTGGGTGCTGGAGATGCCCATTCCGAACGTGTAGCCGTCAGGCGTCGCGCGCGCGATCCGGCCGACGCCAATGCTGCCGCCTGCGCCCGCGACGTTCTCGATGACCACGGTTTGGCCGAGCGACCCGCGCATGCGCTCGGCCATGACCCGCGCGACCGTATCGGCCGGGCCGCCGGCCGCGAACGGTACGATCATCGTGATCTGACGCGCCGGATAGGCTTGCGCCCAAGCCGTGCGCGAAGCGGCGGGCACGGCCACCGCGCCCGCGGCCAGATGCAGGAAGCGACGGCGGTGGAGTTTCATGAGGGGCCTGTCAGCTCAACGTCGTGCCGGTGGCCTTGATGACGCTTGCCCACTGCTCGGTTTCGCCCGCGATCAGCGTGCCAAAGTCGCCCGGTGAACCGCCGGCGGCCGTGCCACCGAAATCAACAATCCACGCTGCTACCTCGGGGTCGGCGAGAACTGTATTGATCGCCCGATTAAGCCGCTCGACGATCTCCGCCGGCGTGTTGCGCGGGGCGCCGATGCCAAACCAAGTGTTGGTTTCATAGCACGGCACAAATTCACCGATGCTCGGAATGCCGAGTTGCCCGCGCGGCGTGGTCACCGCCAGAGCTCTGAGCCTGCCGTCCCTGATATGGTCGATCGAGGACGCGAGCGCCGGGAAATAGACATCGGCTCGGCCGGCGATGAGATCGGCAAACGTATCCGCGCCGCCTCCACGATAGGCGACATGCACCATTTCGGTGCCGGTCATCATCTTGAACACCTCGCCGGCGAGGTGGCTCGCGGAGCCGACGCCGGCCGATGCCATGCGGAGCTTGCCCGGGTCGGCTTTTGCCAGCGCCATCAGGTCCCCCACCGTCTCGGCTGCAACCGATGGGCCGACCAGCACGACATTGGGAGAGTAGACGACAGCGGCGACTGGCGCGATGTCGCGGCGGAAATTGAAGGTGAGCTTGTCGTAGAGCGTTGCGTTGATCGCGTCCGAGGGACCGGCCATGAGCAGCGTATGGCCGTCGGGCGCCGCGTTCACGACGGCCTCGGTGGCGAGATTGCCGCCGATACCGGCACGGTTATCGACGATAAATTCCTGACTAAGCCGTTCCGACAGCGAGCGCGCCAGCACGCGCGCGATGATGTCGGTTGAGCTGCCAGGGGCGAACCCGACAACAATATGCACCGGCCGTGACGGGGCCGCCCATGCGAAGCGTGAGATGGCCGGGGCCGCGACAGCCCCTGCAGCGAGCCGGACGAACGTACGGCGGGGAAGCGTCATCAGATCCTCCCTTGTCATCGCGCAATGCGCGCGTTGCACGCTCATGTTCCCTGAGCGCTTTGATTCAAAAATACATGGCTGCCTGCCGGGAAGGAAGGGTCAAAAAGACGATCGGCAACGATTTGCGAATAGGCTCTTGATCACATCCGTCCTCAGGGACTAGCGTGTCGCACTGACAAAAAAGTCACAAGGGAGGACGCCGTGAAGATCCTGTTTTTCGATGATTTCCGGCTTGGTGTGCTCAAGGATGACGTCGTCGTCGACGTCATGGATGCGGTCAAGGACGTGCCGCAGCTCGGGCCGCACGACCTGATCAATGGTGTCATCGAACGCTGGGGCGATTACCGCAATAGGATCGAGCAGGCGGCCGGCCGCGGCCGCTCGATTCCGCTCGATAAGGTGACGATCCGTTCGCCGCTGCCGCGCCCGATCAATATCGACTGCATGGCGGTCAACTACATGGAGGACGGCACCCGCAAGGAGCCGGCGCCGATCAACGCGTTCCTCAAGTCACCGAATTGCGTGCTGCCAACTGCCGGTACGATGGTGCTGCCCGATGTGCCAGCGACCCACTTTGAAGGCGAGGCCGAGCTTGCGGTGATCATCGGCAAGCGTGGCAGCAATATCAAAGAAGCCGACGCGATGAGCTACGTGTTCGGCTACACCAACTTCATCGACGGCTCCGCCCGCGGACTGAAGCCGCCGGGCAACACCTTCTATCAGATGAAATCGCGCGACACCTTCGCGCCGATCGGGCCCTACATCGTCACCGCCGACGAGATCAAGGATCCGCACAAGCTGCAGGTCCGGCTCTGGAACAACGGGACGCTGAAGCAGAACTACAACACCGACGACATGGCGCACAAAATCCCGCGCTGCATCGAGTTCGTCAGCTCGATCCACGGCCTGGAGCCGGGCGACGTGCTCGCAACCGGCACCAACCATCGCGGCCTGCATGCGTTCCAGAACGGCGACAAGGTCGAACTCGAAATCGACGGGCTTGGCCGCTTGCGCGTCGACGTGAAGGACGACCTCAAGCGCACCTGGCCCCGCGACACGCGGCTCGAATGGGAGACCAAGGGCGGCAAGGGCGGATACGCGCCGCAGGCGACCGGCCGCTACGCGCCGACGCCGGGATAGGCCGAAGGTTTATGTGAGTTTGCGACAAGACCCTGCCGCGCGAGCGGCAGGGTCTTTTCAATTCAGCACGCCGACGATCGCGCCGATCAGGCAGGTCGCGAGCGTGCCCGACACGATCGACCGGAGCCCGAGCGACACGATGTCGTCGCGGCGCTCCGGCACCATCGTGGCCATGCCGCCGATCATGATGCCGAGCGAGCCGAAATTGGCGAAGCCGCACATCGCGTAGAGCATGATCAGCCGCGAGCGCGCGTCGAGCGCGTCGGGGGCGAGCTTCGACAGTTCCACATAGGCGATCAGCTCGTTGAGGATCGTCTTGATGCCCATCAGGCTGCCGGCGGTCTGCGCCTGATCCCAGGGGATGCCCATCAGCCAGGTGACCGGCGCCATGATCCAGCCGAGCATGCGTTGCAGCGAGAGCGGCGCACCGGCGACGTCGGGCAGCAAGCCGAGGATGGCATTGGCGAGGTAGACCAGCGCGACCAGCACGATCAGCATGGCGACGATGGTCATCAGCAGCTCGAGCCCGGCGACGGTGCCCTTCACGATCGCGTCCATCGTGCTCGACGCCACCGGCTCGGGCTCGATGAGATCGCCGCCGGTCTGCCTCTCGGTGGTCTCCGGCACCATGATCAGGCTGATCAGGATCGCCGCCGGCGCGCCCAGCACCGAGGCGATCACGAGATGCGCGGCGGCATCCGGGATGATCGGAACGAGCATGGTGGCGTAGAGCACCAGCACGGTGCCGGCGATGCCGGCCATGCCGCCGGTCATCACGATGAACAGCTCGGTACGCGTCAGCCGCGCAAGGTAAGGCCGGATGAATAGCGGCGCCTCGACGTGGCCAACGAAGATGTTGGTCGCGGTCGCAAGCCCGACCGCGCCGCCGACGCCGATGGTGCGCTCCAGCGCCCAGGAGAAGCCGCGCACCAAGGGCGGCAGCACGCGCCAGTAGAACAGCAGCGTCGTCAGCACGCTCATCACCAGCAGCACCGGCAGCGCCTGCATGGCGAGCACGAACTCGGCGCCCGGCGTCTTCAGGTCGTAGGGCAGGGTGCCGCCGCCGAGATAGCCGAACACGAACGTCGTGCCGGCGCGGGTCGCCGCGGCGATCGCGCCCACCGCCTGGTTCACATAGGCGAAGGCCGCGACGACCTGCGGAATCTTGAGCAGGATGACGGCGACAACGATGGTGAGCGCCAGCGAAAGACCGACCTGCTTCCAGCGCACGGCACGCCGCCGCTCACTGACAAGCCAGGCGATGGCGAGCAAGCCGACGACGCCCAAGGCCGATTGAAGTTGCAGCATGCCCCCGCAAACCCAAAGGATTCGCGGGGGATTGTAGCGGCTCGGGAGGAAAATACCGCCGGAATGTACGCTAAGCGGCTGCGGCTTGTGGCGCTCTTCCATACGAGAACGCCAGCGCGATCAGCGGGCTGACGATCAGGTATTGAACGGCGACAAACGCTGTCTCGATCAGAACGAAGCCCTGCACGTCGGCCATCAGGTGCTTGGCGCCGATCGGCAGCACCAAAAAGCTCCAGGCGAGCGGGAAGGCCAGCGCCGCGAATTTGACGGCGCCGCGCAGCACCGGCTCGCCGGAGAACAGGCGGTTGTAGAGGTAGGCCCAGATGACGCTCTGGATCGCCATCGACGTCACGCCCAAGGAGAAGGCCATATCCGGGCGATAGACCAGGAGCGACGCGTAGTAGTTCTTGAAGAAGACCAGATGCCAGAGATAGCCGAGCGGGAAGGTCGGCACGATGTAGGCGAGGGCGGCGAGCAGGAAGCGCGTCGTCATGGGCCGGTCCTCACCTAGTTTACGGGCGCCGGCGCATGCTTCGCAGACGGCGCCAGGTGGTCGGCCATCGCCTTTTTGAATGCCGGACGCGCTTCGCAGCGCAGCCGGTAGGCCTCGAGCGGCGGGATCTGCGCGACCAGATCGGTGTGGCGCAGGACGCGCAACACCGTCGTCATCAGGATGTCGGCGGCGGTGAACCGGTCCTCGAGATAGTCGCGTCCCTTGAAGCGGTCCGCGAGCAATGTCAGCCGGGCCTTCGCCGCCTGCTCGACCGCGGGGCGGCGTAGCTTCGCCCATTCCGCGTCGGAATGGAAAAGGTCGATCTCCGAAAGCGCATTCACGCGCGGCTCGATCGAGTTGAGCGCGGCGAACGCCCAGCACATCACGCGCGCCCGTCCGGCAGGATCGGACGGCATCAGCGCTTCCGAACGCTCCGCGATGTGCAGGACGATGGCGCCGGATTCGAACAGGGGAAGCCCGTCGTCCTCGATCGCCGGGATTTGCCCGAACGGCTGCAGCGCGCGGTAGCTCTCGGTGGATTGATCCTCCGGCCCGATCAGCCGCTCCTCATAGGGAAGGCCGGCCTCTTCCAGCGCCCAGCGCACGCGAAAATCGCGCGCCAGGCCCTGCGCGAACGGCGGTACCCAACGGAATGCGCTTACTCTGATCGGCGTTTCCACGACATCCCTCCATTAGTTGCATTTTGCAAGTTAACCGTAGCAGATCAATTGCATTTTGCAAGTCATCTAATGACCTGATAATCACAGGTATTCTTTGGAGGTTCGATGAGCGACGGCCGCAAGCGCCGGCTCTCCGGTTGTCCGATCGATTATGCGCTCGATTTTTTCGGCGACCGCTGGACCTTGCTCGTCATCCGCGACTTGTTGTTCGCGGGTAAGCGGCATTTCAAGGAGTTGATGGAGTCGCCGGAACGCATCGCATCGAACATCCTGACCGCGCGGCTCAAGAAGCTTGAAGAGCGCGGCCTGATCGAGCGCTGCCCCGATCCCGACAACCGCAAGCAGGTGATCTACACCCTGACTGACAAGGGCCGCGATCTCGCGCCCGTGCTCGTCGAGATGGTCCGTTGGGGTGGGCGGCACGATCCGAATTCCCTCTGTCCCAAGAGCGTGGTTACGCGTTTCACCCGCGACAATGATCGCCTCATCGCCGACATGCGCGCGGCTATGAGCGGCGCAGTCCGCAAGGTGAAGGCGAAAGCACGCCGCTGACTGCGCCGCAGCCTCAGTTTGGCCATCGCAATGCAGGACAGGACGTCGGCTTCGGAGTGTCAGCCGGGAGGACGGCATGGATGTTCCAACGGTCAGAGCCCTAGCGCCGGTCGAGGAAAGCGCGGCGATCGCGACGATCGTCCTGGCCTTTGCCGCGGATCCGATGACGCGCTGGACGTGGCCGAACCCGGACCAATACCTCGCGGCCATGCCACGGATGGCGCGGGCCTTCGGTGGCCGTGGGTTTGCCCACGGCGGCGCGCTTGCGACCGATGGCTACACCGGCGTGGCGCTGTGGCTGCCGCCCGGGGTCGAGCCCGATGAGGCGGGTCTCAGCGCGGTGATGCAGAGTACGGTATCGCCATCACGTCTGCAGGATGGCGCCGGAATATTCGAACAGATGGCGGCCTATCACCCGCACGAGCCGCATTGGTATCTGCCGCTGATCGGCGTCGATCCGGCGCGTCAGGGCAAGGGCCATGGCGACGCGTTGATAGCGTATGTGCTTGCGCGTTGCGACCGCGAGCGAGTGCCGGCTTATCTGGAATCCACCAATCCGCGAAACATTTCGCTCTATCGGCGTCACGGCTTCGAGCCGCTCGGCACGATCCAGGTCGGCTCGTCGCCGCCGCTGGTGCCGATGCTGCGGAAGCCGCGGTAAGGAGTACACTGGCCAGCAATACTCCGGCGAGATTCCGAACTCATGCGACGAGGGTTGGAGCCATGATTTTGAACCGGTGCATCTGCATTCTTGCCTTCCTATGGATATTGCCTGCCGCCGCCGATTGCGAAGACGAGGCGTATGCTGCGCGCAAGAGCGTGTGGATGTCGGGCCCCTTCCATTTTGAGACGAGAGCGAGCCCCGGCGTGCGGACATGCGGAGAAATCGATCCGCTCAAGGCCGAGTTCGAACGCAGTTGCGAACCGGCAAGCGGCAATCGCCTCGAACACATCCGAATCCAAAGTCAGAGCCAGAGCTGGGTGAACGACGGCTTTGGTTGGCGAGGCTCGCATCCAAGCGGCTGGTCTCATGGCAGCAAGCTGCCGACTTGGTCGCTGGTCCGAGCGTTCAACCATGTCCGCTGTCACGGCCGCGTCAAGATGGAAGGCCGCGAGTCGGTACCAGTACGAATTCATTGCACAAACCGGGGATCGGGTTGACGTCGCCGAGACTGTATTCGTCGATGCCGGCACGCGCCTTCCGTTTCGCTTTGAGACCAGGAGCGGAGATTCGGTCGCGACCGTGACGGTCTATCGCCATGATCCCTTGATCGCGATCAAGCCGCCCGCAGTCGATCTCGACAAGAGGTGGGCAAGGTCGGTGCGGCAATTCGAGGATATCGTGCAAGACACCGACACCGCCTGCCGTCAGGAGGTCATGAGTGCCCTTCGGCGCGGACGGACGGCGAGCTTTCACTATGACTTGAGGCGTTTCTTTCACACCCACCTGCACGGAATGCGCGGTGTCTTTGTCGCGCCCAGGTCCATCTATAACAGGATGCTTTCATTCCAATACGCAATGGAGTTCATTGCCGTTGGCGATCAGATATGGAAATGGGTCGATCCGCAGTGGTTGGAAGCGCTTGACCAACGCCCCAGCGTGGATTGGGTCATAGGCGAATTGATGCCGAATCCGGAACATGTGGGCCATGTGCGGTGTCTGGGCAAAGTTACGATCTCGGGCCGCGACTATCGGGTCTACAACTATGATCTGTATCGGAATTGGGAGTCGGCGCTGAAGTTCTACGATACGCGGCGCGTTCTGGTCGATGACGCGACCGGGCTTCCCACGCAAACCGTAGGCTTGTCGAGAGGCGGCGCCCGGTCGTGGGTCGAAATGCGTTGGTATGAGCCGGGGCTCACGGTCGAGGCTCCTCCGACCGAATCGAGTGCCGGCCAAAGCCCGGCCCCACCGTTACGCTCGATGACAGATGAAGAACATCGCCGGGCGATGCTTCCGGAGCGGTTTGCTCAGGAGGTTTCCCCGAGATAGCCCGGCCGTCGGACGGTCTTTAATCGTCCGACGAACGGCATTGCGTTCGCCAACGCGGTCGGCAACGGCACGTTGGTCTCGATCTTGCCGCAGTCGAAATTCAACTTAGACGCGCCTGGCACAAGGGCTCTGACCAGAAGCGCCATGCCGGCCAAGGATCGGGGAGACGAAATTGCGCCGGCTCGTCATTGCGCTGATCGCCTGTGTTTGGGGCGTGCCCGCAGCCTCCCACTGCGAAGACGAAGCTCACGCTGCTCGTGGACGCGTGCATGGAATTCGGGGCCATTCCATTTCGAGACTACGCGCTGGAGCAAAGACGTCCGGATGAAAATCTGTGGAGAGATTGTGCCTGGCATCGCCCAGCGCGAGCGCAACTGCGACGCCGCTGCCGGCACAGAGCGCGAGACGGTGTGGATTGGCGATCGCAAGTGGGAGAAGGATCGCGCCGGGTGGCGAGGTCCATATTCAACGATTTGGACTCACCAAGACAGAGTGCCCGCACCCGGGGTGCCATTTTCAGCCGGTCAAGTGACATGCCTGGGCCGCGTCGTCATCGACGGTCGCGCAATGAACAAATACGAATTCGCCAAGCAGATCGCCGAGCGGGTTTGGGTCGAGACGATTTTTACCGACGAGCATTCCGGACTCCCGGTTCAATTCGAGACGCGCGGACGGAGCGATGCAAGTTCGGGCGTCCATGGCAATTTATCGCCATGATCCCTCGATCCGCATCGATCCGCCTGCCGTCGACTTTGAAAAGCGGTGGTCGGAGTCGCTGCGGCGTCTCTCGCAAGAAGCGCAGAAAGGCGATCCCGCATGCCGGGCCGAGTTTTTTACCGCGGTCCAACGCGGCAGGATGGCGGCCTTTGAGTTTGAGATCAAAGGATCGTTTGAATCCATTCCTTGCTGCTTGACAGGCACCTTTGTTCCCTCCGATGCGATTCAGTACCGGTTCACATCAGTTCGTTGGCGGGCGTTTCGGCGAAACCATTGCAGCGGACGGGCGAGCTTGGGCAAAGCAGATCGATGCCGGACAGTTGGGTAGAGACTCCCGAAAAGCCGAACTTCGTAGACAAGATCGTCAGGACGCTTGTTTCCACCGTCTGAGTATGTCGGGCAGGTCAAATGTCTGGGTAGGGTCTCGGTGGATGGCCGCGACCACGATTGGTACGAATATGACTTCTACCGAGACAGTGAGTCAGCCAGAACGTTCTATAGCCACCGATCCATGTTCGTGGAGAAAGCAAGCGGGATTCCCTTCCGAACCGTAAGCGTTTCGAGGACGCACGCGCACCAATGGGTGGAGACACGACGTTACGACCCTGCATTGACAATCCAGGCGCCACCGCCTGAGCCACCTCCAAGGCCGCCTTTGGTATCGAAGCCCGCCGATGCATATTGGCCGCCACGCGGTTCAATTGGCCGCCCTTCGTATCGATGCCACCCGCCGTCCAAATTGGCCCCCTTCACATTGACGCCACCCGCGGATACAAATTGGCCGCCAACCGGTCGACAATAATCGCGGTGCTGTTGACAGGCGCCTTCTCAGCCCCGCCCGACGAACGGCATCGCGTTCGCCATCACCGTCATGAACAGCACGTTGGTGTCGAGCGGCAGGCCCGCCATATAGACCACGGCGCGGCCGACGTCGCCGGCGTCCATGCGCGCCTCGACCGCCATCCGGCCGTCCGGTTGCAGCACGCCCTGGCCCTGCACCATGCGTTCGGTCAGCGGCGTCGCGGCGTTGCCGATGTCGATCTGCCCGCAGACGATGTCCTTGCCGCGGCAGTCGAGCGCGGTCTGCTTGGTCAGGCCGGTGACGGCATGCTTGGTCGCGGTATAGGCGGCGGCGCCCGGCCGCGGCGTGTGGGCGGAGATCGAGCCGTTGTTGATGATGCGGCCGCCGCGCGGGTTCTGCGCCTTCATCAGCCGGATCGCTTCTTGGGTGCACAGGAACATGCCGGTGAGATTGATGTCGACGACCTTCTTCCAGGTTTCGTAGGGAAGGTCCTCGATCGGCGTCGCCGGCGCTCCGATGCCGGCATTGTTGAACAGCACGTCGCAGCGGCCGAACGTCTCCTTGGTCTTGGCGAACAGCGCCTTCACCGACGCCGGGTCGCTGACGTCGGTCGGGACCACCAGGCTCTGCCCGTTGGTCTTGACGCCCTCGGTCGCGGTCTCGTCGAGCTTGTCCTTCCGGCGACCGGCCAGCGCGACGGCAAAGCCGTCCTTCATCAGCGCAAGCGCAACGGCCCTGCCGATGCCGGTGCCCGCGCCGGTAACGACCGCGATTTTTTGTTGTGCCATGTCGGAAATCCTTGCTGGTCGGAGCGCATTATCAGCACTGCGCCGACCCAGGCAATGCGCTAATATCCAGAAAAATAGAAAAGCGACACCACAGGGAGGGACGCGTCATGAAACGACGTGATCTGCTTGCGTTGGTTCCGGTCGCATTCGCCGCTTCGGCGCTGGCACAAACTGCGCTCGCCCAGTCGAAATACCCCGATCGGCCAATCCGGCTCATTGTTCCGTTTGCGCCCGGCGGGCTCTACGACTCCACCGCCCGTCCGTTTGTCGAGAGCGTGAAGCCGCATCTGGGAACGGTCGTCGCCGAGAACATGGGCGGCGGCGGCGGTTCGCTCGGCGCCGCAGCGGTCGCCCGCGCGCAGCCGGACGGCTATACGATCCTGTTCGGCGGCACCCCGATGCTGGTCGTCCACCCGATCGCGTCGACCCGCTTGCCGTACCATCCCGTCAAGGATTTCGAGCCGATCGCGATCCTCGGCTACAACGCGACCCTGATCGGCGTGCATCCGACGCTGCCGGTCCGGACGTTGAAGGACCTTGCCGACTACGCCAAAGCCAATCCCGGGAAACTGTCATACGGATCGTCGGGCACGGGCTCGATGAATCATCTGGTCGGCGAGCGGTTCAAGTCGCTGACCGGAACCGATATCCCGCACGTCCCCTATCGCGGCGCGGGGCCGGCCATGACCGACCTGATCAGCGGTCACATCCCGATGGTGGTGCAGAGCGCGAGCGCGGGTGCGTTCGAGCTGCACAAGGTTGGAAAGCTGCGCATCCTCGCGTCGACCGGCGCGAAGCGGGTCGCGTCCGACATTCCGACGGTTGGAGAGGCGGGATTTCCCGGACTGACTTCGGAGAATTTCATCGGCCTCTACGCGCCCAGCGGCACGCCGAAAGCGATCCTTGAGCAGCTCACGCAAGCCACGCGTAAGGCGGTGGCTGACAAGGATCTGCAGCGGATGTTCAACGCGTCGGGGTTCACGCCTGATTTCGAATCCACGCCCAAGAAGGCCGAGAGGCTTCTGGCCGATGAAATCGCGTACTGGACGCCGGTGATCAGGTCAATCGGCTTGAAGCTGGACTGAAGGCGGTCGTCCGTCAGGCCGTCATCGCGAGGTCGGACGCATCGTCCTTGATCCGGAACGAGCCCGGTTCGGCCAGTCGCGTGCTGATGTCCGCCGCCGGGCCGGGGCGTCCGAAGCGGAAGCCCTGCATGGAATGGATGCCCGCTGCGCGCAGGAACAGGTGCTGCTCGGCGGTCTCGACGCCTTCCGCCGTGACCTTCATGCCGAGGCCGCGGCCGAGGCTGACCACGGCGTGGACGATCGCGGCGGCGTCGGCGGCGCGCTCGATCGAATGGACGAAGCTGCGGTCGATCTTGAGCTTGTCGAACGGGAAGCGGCGCAGATAGAGCAGGCTCGAATAGCCGGTGCCGAAGTCGTCGAGGGCGAGCCGCACGCCGAGCGCCTTGAGGCGGAACATCGCGAGTTCCGCGGTGTCGACGTTGCCGAGCAGCGTGCTCTCGGTGACCTCGAGCTCGAGCCGCGTCGGGTCGAAGCCGGTTTCGGCGAGGATGCGTTCGACCACGTCGACGAAGTCGGCGCGGCGGAATTGCAGCGGCGAAACGTTGACGGAGACCATCACGTCCTTCCAAGCCTTGCCGTCGATGCAGGCGCGGCGCAGCACCCATTCGCCCAGCGCGATGATCAGGCCTGAGTTTTCCGCGATCGGAATAAACTCCGCCGGAGAAATCTCGCCGCGAACCGGATGCGTCCAGCGGCACAGCGCCTCGACGCCGACCACCGTCTCTCCGCTGTTGTTGACGATCGGCTGATAGGCCACCCGCAGCTCGTTGCGCTCGATGGCCTGCCGCAGGTCGTTCTCAACCAGCTTGCGGTTGAGGAGATCGGTGTCCATCGCCGTGTCATAGATGCAGGCGCGGTTGCGGCCTTCGTTCTTGGCGCGGTAGAGCGCCATGTCGGCATGACGCATGATGTCGGCCGCGCCGGTGATCTTCTCGTTGATCACGGCGATGCCGATGCTAGCTCCGATCACGATGGTCTGGTTGCTGATCGTGTAGGGCGCGCAGATCGCCGCGATCAGGCGGTTGGCGATGTTCAGCAGCGTCGAGTGGTCGGAGCCCACGGCGGTGATGACGGCGAATTCGTCGCCGCCGATGCGGGCGACAAGGTCTTTTTCGCGGACCGTATGGGTGAGCCGCTGCGTCACCGCGCGGATCAATTCGTCGCCGATGGGATGGCCAAGCGTGTCGTTGACGTCTTTGAAATGGTCGAGGTCGATATAGAGCACCGCCGCCGGCGCGTTGCCCCTCTGGACGTCCGCGATCACGGCTTCGAGGCGCTCGCCGAAGAAGATACGGTTGGGCAGGCCGCACAGCGGATCATGCAGCGCAAGGTGGCGCAGTCTCGATTCACCGGATGCAATGGTCGCGGCGGTGCGGCGCATGTGGCCGAGCACAAGCGCGGCCAGGAGCGCGAAACCCGCGACCGCGACGGCAATGAAGGGAATGACGCTGCTGACGATCTCCGCGCCGGGCCGCTTGGGCGTCCACGCGAAGGTCGCGACCTGCTGCGCTTGCGGATCGGTCAGCTTGAAGACGTAGTCGCCCGGCGTAATGGGCTCGACGCCGATCTGGCGAAGGTTGCGCAACTGCAGGTGCGACGCGATTTCCGCCAGCACGTCGTTGTCGACGAGCTTCACGCTCATCACGATCGGGGCCTTGTCCGCCGAATTCTTCGCGAGATCTTCGGGGCTTGCGATCGCGACCGCGACAACGATGGCAGGACGGCCGAGGAACGTCTGCAACCGCGTGATGCGCTGGCTTTGCTGATGTGCCGGCAAATGGTCGGCGCCGGCGGGTGAGTTGCCGGCGAGAGCGCTTCCGGAGGCGCCGTTGCTGCGCCCTCGCAATTGATCGAGGGCGGCATTGAGATCGTTGCGGACCGAATTGAACCAGTTTGGATCGACGCGGCGATTGCCGAGCGTGGCGTACTGGAACCGGTCGGACGGATCCGTCACGAAGACGAAATGATGATCAAAATAGGATTGCAGCCGCTGTCCGACGTAGACCTGAACCCACTCGGCATCGAAGCTGAGGCGGATCTTGCGGTAGGCGGATTCGGAATTGGCGACGGCGTCAACCTCGCGCAGCATGCGTTCGCCGTGATTGTGCAGCGCGCGCGTGAACAGTTGACGCTCGGTCGCGATCGCGACGTCGTCGGCACGCTGCGCCGAGCCGAGCACGGCGACAACGACGCAGACGATCGCGACGGCGACGATGATGCCGATCGGAATCACGACGCCGCGGCGCGCGTAATAGCGGCCGGCGGTCGCTCGTCCTTCGCTCGTATGCGGCACAGCCAAGGCCAACTGATTGCCCCCCTTGAGGTTTTTTAGCCTTGAAAGATACCGTCGCAATAATTGCGATAGGCTTGCCTTGCCGCTTTTCCGCGGGTTATCGGCACAATGGCTTGGCATTTCAGACGGTGGCGTTAATCGCCGGTTAAAAAGCGCCGCCGAATGGTCAAAATAGATTATCGCCTTTTATGAGTCCTAAGCTCAGCGCTTATGAGTTCGTAAGCTCAGCGCGCGCTCTTGTAGGGCGGGCGCGGAATGCTGAGGTGGGCGTTGCGCAATGCCGCCGACCAGCGCTCGCGCAGATCGTGGAAATAGGGTTCGCCGGGCTCGATGCGATAGTTGACCTCGGCTTCGTAGGCGTCGCGGCGCGCGATCAGGATGTCGAGCGGCAATCCGACGCTCAGGTTCGAACGCATGGTGGAGTTGACCGACACCAGCCCGATCTTCAGCGCGTCATAAAGATCGAGGTCATAGGTGATGGCGCGGTCGAGCACCGGCTTGCCGTATTTGTGCTCGCCGATCTGCAAATACGGAGTGTCCTGGGTGCACTCGATGAAGTTGCCGGCGGAGTAGAGCAGGAACAGGCGAGGGCGCTCGCCCTTGACCTGTCCCCCGAGCAGGAACGAGACATCGAACCTGACATCGTTGGCTTCCAGCACCGTCGCTTCCTCCTCGTGGATCTTGCGGATGGTGCGCCCGACGCGTTGCGCCGCCTGAAACAAGGTCGGCGCGGTCATCAGCGTTTCGGTCTCGCCGGTGTCGGGATTCTCCCAGCCTTCCCGCAGCATGCTCACCACCGACTGGCTGATCGAAAGGTTGCCGGCCGTCGCGACGCCGATGATGCGCTCGCCCGGCTTGCTGAAGACGTGAAGCTTGCGGAACGTGGAGATGTTGTCGACACCGGCATTGGTGCGGGTGTCGGCAAACATCACCAGGCCGTCGCGAACCAGAATTCCGCAGCAATAGGTCATGTGTCGGCCGCTCCCCGGATGCAAAGCACTTATAGCGACCCCGTAGGCAGGGGGGCAACGCTAGTGTGGCGGTTCAGAAGTTAGGCGAACTTCGAATTCGGGACACCAGTGTGGCGGCTCAGAAGTCAACCATACTTCGGTTTTCGGGACACTGGATCAGCTTTGTGATTGCCGTTGTGTCTGGTCGACACGGACATTGACCGACAGCGTCTCGCCGGAGCCTCCGTAGCGGGTGCCGCGGACTGGCGCCGCACTCAGATAGTCGAGCCCGGCCGCGATCCGGACATGGGCTTCCGTGGCGCAAATGCCATTCGCGGCATCGAACGCGACCCAGCCCAGACCCGGCACAAAAGCCTCGGCCCAGGCGTGGCCGGCCTCCTGGTCGACGACGCCGTCGTTGCGATGAAAGTGTCCGCTGATGTAGCGGGCCGGTATCCCGACGCTGCGCGCCGCGGCAATGAAGACGTGGGTGAGGTCCTGGCACACGCCGCGCTTGAGGGCGAAGGCTTCGGCTGCCGTCGTCGCGCTATGCGTCGGATCGGGATCGAAAGTCATGTCCTGGTGCAGGCCCGCCAGCACAGCGTGCAAGACCTTGAGGTTGTCATCCCCGGCCTCCGCGCGGGCCGCGGAAGCAAAGCCGGCAATGGCTTCGTCAGGCCTCGTCAACGGCGTCTCACGCAGGAAGAGCGAAGGGGGGAACCGTTCGATCGCGCCGGTCACAACGCCGTTGGTGTTGCGGGTCTCAACCTCGCCTTCCACCGACACGACGAGATCGCTGAACGGCCCTTCCGCGGTGAAGGCATGGCAGATATTTCCGAACGCGTCTTCGTGCTGATCCAGCCGGCAGTCCGTCGACACGTCGATGTGCCAGTTGACGACGAATTGGCCGTCATGATTGCGCGGCGTCAGGCGCAGCATCTGGATCACGCCGCTGGCCGGCGTGTCGTAGTGGTAGGTGGTCCGGTGGACGACGCGGATGCGCATGGACAGCCATCATCACGATGGCATTGGAAATGTCTACTGTGGGATCACTGCAAATACTGCTCGGTGATCGCCGCGCCCAGACGGTTGTTGGAGGAGATAAACTCGCCGATGAATTCGTGCAGGCCCTGCTGGAATATCTCTTCCATGCGGCTGTTCTGAATCCGCGTGCGCACCGCCCGGGCTTGGCGCTGCGCGGGGCCCTGACGGCCATAGGCCTGCGCGATGTAGTCGAGGTTCTGGACCAGGTTGCCGTAGCAGCTTGCGAGCGAGCGCGGCATTTCATCCTTGAGGATGAGCAGGTCGGCAATCAGCCACGGCTTGACGCTTTCCTTGTAGACCCAGTGATACGCCGTCAGTGCCGACACCGAACGCAGGATCGCCGACCATTGAAAATAGTCGAGCGGACCGCCGACGCGTTCGTTGGTCGGCAGCAGCAGGTGAAACTTGACGTCGAGGATGCGCGCGGTGTTGTCGGCACGCTCTTGGTAGAGCCCCAGCCGCGAAAACCAATAGGCGTCGTTGCGCAGCATGGTGCGGTAGGCCCGGCCGTCGAAGCGCAGCGAGGCTTCCTGTACCCAGCGCAGGAAGCGCATGAATTCCTCGCGCGAGGTCGGTCCGTTGCCGAAGCGCTTGAGCTGGAGCCAGGTGCCGTTGATCGCGTCCCACATTTCCATGGTCAGCGCGGTGCGCACCGCGCGGGCATTGGTGCGCGCGAGCTCGAAGCAACTTCGGATCGACGACGGGTTGGCGGTCGAGAAGCACAGGAATTCGGTGACCGTCTCCTCGTTGGCTTCCGAATAATGCGCGGAGAACGCGCCGGCGCAGCCGGCGGTGGCGACGGCGGATTCCCATTCGTTGCCGGTGCCGACATAGGAGAGCGGAAGCGTGGTCAGCCGCTGCGTCACTTCCAGAATGCGCGCGAGGTATTCCGCGCGCTCGACGTAGCGTGAAAGCCAGTACAGATTGTCGGCGGTACGGGAAAGCATCTTTAAGTGTCCAACACCCAGGTATCCTTGGTGCCGCCGCCCTGACTCGAATTGACGACCAGCGATCCTTTTTGCAGAGCGACGCGAGTGAGCCCGCCCGGAACGATCCGGACGCGGTCGCGGCCGACCAGCACGAACGGCCGCAGATCGACATGCCGCGGCGCGATTCCTTCTTCCACGCAGGTCGGGACCGTCGACAGGGCCAGCGTGGGCTGTGCGATGAAGTTTTTCGGCGACGATTTCAGCTTGGCCCGGAACGCCTCGATCTGGGCCTTGTCCGCCTTCGGTCCGATCAGCATGCCGTAGCCGCCGGAGCCGTGGACTTCCTTGACGACCAATTCCTCGAGGTGGTCGAGCACATAAGAGAGGTGGTCCTCCTCACGGCAGCGCCAGGTCGGCACGTTGTTCAACAGCGGCTCTTCGCCGAGGTAGAACTTCACGATCGCGGGCATGTAGCTGTAGACCGCCTTGTCGTCGGCGATGCCGGTGCCGACGGCGTTCGCCAGCGTGACGTTGCCGGCCTGGTAGGCGGACATGACGCCCGGCACGCCGAGCGCTGAATTCGGGACGGAAGGCCAGCGGATCGAGGAAGTCGTCGTCGATGCGGCGGTAGATCACGTCCACGCGCTGCGGCCCCTGGGTCGTGCGCATGTAGACGGTCTCGTCCTTCACGAACAGATCGCGGCCTTCGACGAGCTCGACGCCGAGCTTGTCGGCCAGGAACGAGTGCTCGTAATAGGCGGAATTGTAGATGCCGGGCGTGAGCAACACGACCGTCGGATCGGACGAGGCGGTCACGGGTGCCACGGACTTGAGCGTCGCCAGCAATTCATCGGGATAGTTCTCGACCGGTGCAACGCGATGGCGGGAGAACAGTTCCGGAAACAGCCGCAGCATGATCTCGCGGTTCTCCAGCATGTAGGAGACGCCGGAGGGCGTGCGGGCGTTGTCCTCGAGCACATAGAACGTCGAGGCGTCGACGCGGACGATGTCGATGCCGGCGATATGGACGTAGATGTCGTGCGGGACTTTCTGGCCGTTCATCTCGGGCCGGAACACCGGATTCTGGAACACCAGATCCTCCGGGATCACGCCCGCCTTGAGAATCTCGCGCCGGCCATAGACGTCGCCGATATAGGCGTTGATCGCCTTCACGCGCTGTTCGAGGCCGCGGCTGACGAAGTCCCATTCGGCCGCAGCAAGGATGCGCGGGACCACGTCGAAGGGGATCAGGCGCTCCTGGGCGTCGGTCTCGCCATAGACCGCGAAGGTGATGCCGATCCGCTGGAAGATCAGTTCCGCCTCGCGCCGCCGGTGATCGAGCACCTCGGGCGGAACCTCGGTGAGCCAGCGCGACAGTTCGCCATAGGGCGGGCGAACCGACCCGTCGGTCCCTCTCATCTCATCGAAAACAACTGCCACCGTTACTGCCCCCGGGCGGCGGTCCGCCGCTCTGGAACGATCTGGAAGTGTAGTAGCAAGCCGCGCGCCAAACCAATTGGACTTTTGCACAGCCCGCGGGCATCCGTCGGCGTGGATTTTGCCTCTATTTTGGGCGGGATGTGGCTATCCGAACGGCGCTCGCCATCGCCGGATCAGCGGCCGCCGCTGCCCGGTCCCATCGCTTCCTCGACCCACATCTGCCAGGTGCGGTCGGTGCTGTGGCCGCGCTCGGATTTGTCCCGGTTCTCTTCGCCGGCCCGCGCCTCGGTCTCGTCGAGATAGATGATCGGGCTGCCGAGCGTGAGCGCCTGCATTTGCAGGCGCGCGTTCACCTCGGTGTAGATCGCGCGCGACACCATGCGCCGGACGTTCGGTCCCACCACGACATTGCCGTGGCCGCGCATCAGCGCGACCGAGCGGCTGCCCAATGTGTCGGCGAGCGCCTTGCCGAGCTTGGCATCGGTGACCAGCAGGCTGCGAGACCCCGCGACCCGGCGCATCTCGAACACCGGAACGTCGGGCGACAGGAATCCGGCGGTGTTGACGATCGGACGCAGCGGCACATTCGAGGCGCCGAACGGAATGACGGTCGGCGAATGGCTGTGCAGGATCGCGTGCACGTCCGGACGCGCCTTGTAGATTTCGGAATGGATGAAGCGCTCGGAGTAGATCGTGCGGTCGCGCTGGTCGATCGGCCGCGAGTCCAGGTCGAACTCCATGATGTCGTCCTTGGTCACGCGGCCCGGCGCAAGCGACGCCGACATCAGATAGCGGTCCTTGTTTGCCGGATGGCGCGCGCTGACGTGCCCGAAGCCGTCGACCACGCCCTGGCGGTAGAGAATCCGGTTGGCGGCGACGAGGTCGTTGATCAGCGCGTCGAGACTTGCTTCAGCAAGCGCTGCCGAGGCCAGTGCCGGAATCATGACAAGGCTCGCCAGCAACGTTCGTCCGCTACGAAGTATGGATGGCATCGTCATCTCCTGTGCAGCCTCAATGGGCGAGATACTTCTTCACGCGGTCGACCACCGGCTTGGGCGTCGCATAGAGTCGTGAGACGAGCTTCTGCACGTCCTCGCCGGTCGTCGGCAGGACTTCCGCCTGGATCTTTTCACCTTCGGCAATGAACGCCGGGTCCTTCATGGTCGCGTCGAAGGCGCGGCGCAGCATGGTCGCGATCTTGGGCGGAAGCCCCGGCGGTCCGGCAAACGGCCGCGCCATCTCGCTCGGCCCGATCATGAGATCGAGGAGCTGCCGATCGTCGGGCTTCGACACCAGGTCGTAGATCAGCGGCGCGTTCGGGAAGTCTTTGTGCTTCTGGAAAGCAAGCTGGGTGAGGACGTTGATCTTGTTGTCGCGCAGCCAGTCGGGCTTGGCGGTCTTGATCGCCGACAAGCTGAAGGTGCAGCGGCCATGCGCCTCGCCACGCTCGATGGCGATGATGGTTTCCTGCGTGCCTTGATAGCCGGTGACGAGCTTGAACTTCGTGCCGATCAGCTCGTTCAGGATGACCGGCCAGGTATCAGTGTCGGAGCCCGCGCCGGTGCCGGCGACGATCATCGGCTCGCGCTGTGCATCCTTGATGGTCTTGAACGGGCTCGCACCCCAGGCGACGCACATCCCGACGTCCTTGCTGACGGCGCCGATCCAGGTGAACTGGCTGCTGTCGTAGTCGACTTTGCGCGACCCGATCAGCGGCTCGAGGATCGGGCCGCCGGCGAAGGTGACAATCGCGGTGCCGTCCTTGGGGGCCTGCTGCGCCAGGAAGTTGGCGGCGCGGATGCCACCCGCGCCGGGCATCACCTGCACGTTGACGGTCGGCTTGCCCGGGATGTGGCGGCCGATGTGGCGGGCAAGCACCCGCGCGTAGAGATCGATGCCGCCGCCGGCGGTACCCGCGACATGGATGTTGATGGGCCGGTCGATGGTGTCCTGGGCTGCTGCCGGGGTCCAAGGGAGGGTCCAGAAGAGGGGGCAGGTCAGCGCCGCCGTGACAGCGAAGCCCCGCAATCGAATCCTCGTCATGACCATTCCTCCGCCGTTTCGTTTGTTCCTGGATCGCGCGTTGCGGCCACGCTGCCAAGCACGCAAATTGTCGCCGAAAACGCACCTTTCTGATTGGCGTCACGACCGTCCGGGCGCTACTTTGCCCCGGAACGCGAACGACTTGAAGCCTGAACCGACCCAAGGACGAACATGACGGCTGCCAGCGCTCCCAATTCCGCCGCTTTGGTCTCTGCCGCCCTCTTGGTGATTGGGGACGAGATCCTGTCCGGCCGCACCAAGGACAAGAATATCGGCTACGTCGCCGAATACCTGACCGCGCTGGGTGTCGATCTGAAGGAAGTACGCGTCGTCGCAGACGACGAGTCGGAGATCGTCACCGCGCTCAATGCGCTGCGTGCCCGCTACACCTATGTGTTCACGACCGGCGGCATCGGGCCGACGCATGACGACATCACCGCCGAATGCGTCGCCAAGGCGTTCGGCGTTGCGATCGGTCACGATCCGCGCGCCATCAAGATCCTGAGCGAGCGGCTGGCGCAGACCGGCGGTGAAATGAACGAGGCGCGCATGCGCATGACGCGCATCCCTGCCGGCGCCGATCTCGTTCACAACAAAGTGTCGGCGGCGCCCGGATTCTGGCTCGGCAATGTCATTGTGATGGCGGGCGTGCCCACCATCATGCAGGCGATGCTCGACGAGGTCGCGCCGAAGCTCAAGACCGGCGTGCGCATGCTGTCGGAGACGGTGCGCGCCGACTGCCGCGAAGGCGATATCGGCACGCCCTTGGGCGAGATCGCGAAGGCCCATCCGGAGGTTGCGATCGGCAGCTATCCGTTCTTCGACGAGCAGCGCGGGCCCAATACCAATGTGGTGCTGCGCGCGCGCGATCAGGCAAAGCTCGCCGCGGCGAAAACCGCGGTCGAGGAGATGGTGAAGCGGGTGAGGGCGGCGCTGTAGGTCAGAGTTCAGGAGTTGATGCCATGATCAATGATCGTCCGTCCCGTCGCGCCCTCATTCGGGGTGCGCTTGCCGCCGGCGGTGTAGGGATGAGCGCGGCGGCGTTCGCGCAGGAGCCGGAGCTTCCGCTCACGCCGCAATGCGGTGCGGAAGGCACGGCCACGCCGCCGCAGACCGAAGGTCCGTTCTTTCGGGCGGGATCGCCGGGCCGCGCCGAGCTGGTCGAAGCGGGTTCGAAGGCGCGCCAGGTCGAGCTGACAGGTTTTGTGCTGACCCGCGGTTGCAACCCGGTGGCGCGTGCCGTCGTCGACCTCTGGCATGCGGACGAGCGCGGCGCCTACGACAACAAGGGCTTCCGTTATCGCGGCCGCACCTATACCGACGAGAAGGGGCGCTATCGCTTCCGCACCATCGTGCCGGCGTTGTATCCGGGCCGCACCCGCCACTACCACGTCAATGTCGCCGCCGGCGGCCAGTTGCTGCTGACCACGCAGCTCTACTTCCCGGACGAGCCCGGCAACCGCCGTGACGGCCTGTACCGCAAGGAGCTGCTGATGCAGGTCGCCGCCAAGAGCGGCGCCAAGGACAGCACGATGGCGGCGCGGTTCGATTTCATCATCGACTTGCGGATGTGAGCACTCTGCCCATGGCGCCCGAGTCCGAGCAGTCGCGCAAGCCGTTTCCGGTATCCTGGGATCAGTTCCACCGCGATGCACGCGCGCTTGCCTGGCGGCTTGCGGACGCCGGGCCGTTCGAGGCGATGGCCTGCATCACGCGCGGCGGCCTGGTGCCGGCCGCGATCGTCGCGCGCGAGCTCGGCATCCGGCTGATCGAGACCATCTGCGTCGCGAGCTACGACCACACCAAGCAAAACGACGTGCGCGTCATCAAGACCATCGCGCCCGCCATCGCCACGATCGGCGGGGGGCGCGGCAAGGGTGTGCTGATCGTCGACGATCTGGTCGACACCGGGCAGACCGCACGGGTCGTGCGCGAGCTATTGCCGGAGGCGCATTTCGCCACGGTCTACGCCAAGCCCATGGGCCGGCCGCTGGTCGATACCTTCATCACTGAGGTGTCGCAGGACACGTGGATCTTCTTCCCGTGGGACACCGGCCTGACCTTCCAGCCGCCGATCAAGGAGGCCGGGCTGTAGCAGCGCCCTTCCCGGTGCTATGATCACCGCATCGCATTCTCGCGCCGGAGCAACGTTATGGACGCCGTCACACCCAAGACAAAGACCGAGCCGCGTTCGCACCATGTGCGTCCCGCCAACATGGAATGGCAGAAGACGCGGTTTCCCGGCTGCGAGATCAAGACGCTGCTGTTCGATGCCGAAAGCGGACTGGTCACGGCGCTGACGCGCTTTGCGCCGGGCGCCGTACTGCCCGACCACGAGCATGTGCGGATCGAGCAGACCTATGTGATCGAGGGCCGGCTGGTGGACCGGGACGGACCCGACGCCGGTCTCGACATCGGCCCCGGCGAATTCGTCTGGCGCGACGCCGGCAGCCGCCACTCGGCCTGGACGCCGGACGGCGGGCTGATGCTGGCGATGTTCCAGATTCCCAACAAGTTCTACGAGCGCGACGGCCGCATCACCGACGCCAACGGCCAGGACTGGGAAAGCTTATGGGGCGAGCTCTATAAGGCCCAATCCGCCGCCGAATGACGCGCGCCTCCTGCGTGTGCGTGTTAGAAGCGGTGCCAAGCGGACGTGGCGAAACGGTAGACGCAACGGACTTAAAATCCGTTAGCCGCGAGGCTGTGAGGGTTCGAGTCCCTCCGTCCGCACCAAATAAATCAACCACTTAAGGGAAATTTCGGACAGTGGCTCGTTTCGTGTTTCAGCCGTGTCCGCGCTGTGTCCGCAGCCCCGACAGCGGTGCCCGGCGTAAACCAGGCGGCTATGCGCGGATCGCCAAAGGCGGGTAGCCTCGGAGCCATGCCGCGCGCTCGTATCAATGCTGAAGAAATGCCAGGCCGGTTTCCAGCCGGGACGCTGGCGCGCATGGCATGTGTGTTGCAGCCGAGGGATTCGCGCGCCGAGCTGTTGCGCCTCGCCCTCGAGGTCGAGCTGCAGCGGCGTGAACATGAACAGCACTGCACCGTCGCCGAGCAAGAGGAAGCCGCACCTATCCGGCGCACCATCTACACCGTTCGTGGCACGTCGGTGTCGTTGCCGTTCATCGAGGCCCTTGCCGACGAACACCCCGAAGCCGGGGAGCCCGCGCCACCACCGGCACCGGTCAGGAAGAAACAAGAGCCGCGGCTGCCCATGGGGTTAACGAAAGCCGCCCGGCGGTGAACCGGGGGGCTGTGGCGTTGTCGCGGACTAGTAAGCGCGGCGTGCGTGTGCCGCTGCTGCCGGTGTAGGGGTTCACCTTTCCTCGCGTGCCGTAGTTGTCCGTTTGAGGGTCGTTCGGATTGGTCCGGTAATGCCCTCTGGTGGGAACTGCCTTGGAATTGATGCGTGGCTGGACATAGGTGTTACTTGGGTTCGATCCGGTACCGTAGAGTCCTCCGGATGATCCCGACCGCGGCGTTCCATAGCCGTATTGGGCTGACGCGCCGATCGTGCCGGCGATCGAGGAGGGATGGCCGAGTGGTTTAAGGCACCCGTCTTGAAAACTGGCATGGGCGCAAGTCCATCGTGGGTTGGTTCGAATCCCACTCTCTCCGCCACGACATCACCTAACTGACTGATACCGCATCAACGCCCACAGCCAATCGGCGCCGTCGGGAGCGTCAGACTACGAATTTGGGGGTCAGGAGTTCGAATCTCATCGCGCGCGCCAGATAAATCAAATAGTTAGATGTATCACCGGAAAATGACTTCGCGGGAGGGGGTAATAATTGGGGTAACGGTTCGCGCAAGGTGGCTACCCTCGAAGCCGCGATGGGCTAGAGAGCGCAGGGCTCGTGAGGTTGCCCCCAGTTCGGCATCCCGACAGATGCCTCGGGCGCGGCGGTGTCTTGCCGACGATCGCGGATGACCGGTTCGAAGAACACTCACGAGCGACCGCAGGTCGGTGCAATGCCACCCGTCGGTCGGTGCGAATGTCGAGCGAGCTGAGGCAGCCAGCAGGGGATGGCGTGGGCCTAGACAAATCTTCGTCACCCAAAATATTCCATTTAAATACGCGCTGTCGCGCGCAATTGATCTAGCGCAATGTAATCTCCGCCTTAGCGCAGGAAGGTATGATTTCAACCTCGTTGGAGATGGCAATGTACAGGCACATCTTAATCGCCACGGATGGCTCCGAGCTAGCGAGCAAAGGTGTGGAACACGGCCTTGCTCTGGCTAAGCTGCTTAACGCGCCGGTGTCGATCGTCACCGTTACCGAAGACTGGTCTCCCTTTCAGATGGCGCATGACAACGGGCAGGGCTCTCAGGACCCTGTCCGCGATTTCGAAACCCTCGCCCGCAAGGCTGCCAAGCGAGTGCTGGATAAGGTAAGCGAAAGCGCAGCGGCGGCAAAAGTCGAATGCGAATGCATTCATGTGCCGGACAAGCACCCGGCAGACGGAATTATCGCCGCTGCCGAAAAGACCGGCGCTGACCTGATTGTCATGTCGTCCCACGGACGCCGGGGCATTCAACGAGCGTTCCTCGGAAGCGAAACCAACGAGGTTGCGGCGCGCAGTCATGTGCCGGTGCTAGTCGTGAGGTAGAATTGCACATTCTATTTGACACGTCATGAACGGCGGGCGCGCGCTACGGGCGCATGTGTCGGATCTGAGAAGCGGCCGTACCAGGGTGGTGCGGCCTTTTTCGCATTTTGACACGCCGTTGCGTATGTTCCATTGCTATTGATCGTCGTCAAAGCTGCTGGGTCCGTACTTGGCAATCTCTTGAGTTGTTTGCGGGCACTTATTGCCAGAGTTCGTCCTTATGTGACGACCTTAAGGCGACCATCCTCGAGAAGATAGGGGACCTCGCTTATCCAGATTTGCGGATGGCGAATTCATGTACATAGTGGAAACTCCAGCCATAAAGAGCGGCACGTTCGCATTCGCAGCCCGGTCTGATGCAAGGGAAGACTGCCGCTAAGCTGCGAGCGTTCAGACGTAAAACGATTTGTGAATCAAGAGTGAGGCCGGCTGCGAACGCGAGACGCTGCACGTTCCGTAGCTTTTTTGGCTAGGGCATAGCAACTACGACGATACTCCTCGATTTCCTCATCGGTCAGATGTTCGATTCCAATAAATCGGTTGTGCGCATGTGACGTGCGGATCAGCTCGTCTAATTTGGCCTGTAGTGCGGCACTGTCTCGGTTCTGAGTATTTTGAATGATAAATACCATGAGAAACGTAACGACCGTGGTACCCGTATTGATAATGAGCTGCCAAGTATCAGAGTAATTGAAAAATGGGCCAGTAAAGGCCCAGCTGACGATAGTCAGTGTGGCAAGAATAAACGCAATTGGGCGGCCCGATTGATGCGCAATGTAATTGGCCGCCTCCGAAAAAGTAGCCCGTTCAGCAAGCTCAGGAGGGCTATGGTCCGTTGGAAATCAATGCAACACCAGCTCATCTTGTTATGTTTGCGGTAAAATCAATCCGCAGGGTGCCTGCAAAAGTTGGCAGGGTCGGAGGCTCACCTCACTACGGGTTGATGAGACGGCTTGCCGTTTCTCAGGGAGCCTGGATGGAGCGCAAGTAAGCCACGGCGGCGCGGGCGTCCTCGCGCGAGAACCGGAAGCTTGGCATATTGGTGTGGGTGCTCTGCAACCCGCCGCGCAGGCGGTCCGCAAACTTGTCAAGGCCAGTACGGTCGTCGATCGATCGGAACGCCGGGGCGCCGGCATGCGGGCTCGCTCCGATCCGGCCAATTGCGTGGCATTCACCGCACAGCTTAGTGAGCAGCAACCGGCCGCGCTCGACGTCCTCCTGGGCACGTGCAATGCCAGCTGCAATCGCCGCCAGTAATAGCAGGGGCGCGACACCGCTTGCGGCTTTGACTATATTCGATCTCGCGATCATCATCAGTGCGACATCAACGTTGGCGCTGTCATCGACTTCAAGAGACCCCGTGTAACGCCTCCGAGCACGAATTCGCGCACGCGCGAATGACCGTATCCGCCCATAACGATCAGATCGGCGGACGTGTCAGCAGCGTGTGACAAGATAACATTTGCAATATCGATGTCGCCCCGAACGAGCCGGTTGAGTTCGACGTCAATGCCATGACGTGCAAGGTGCTTCGCGAGGTCGATCCCTGGAATCTCATCCTGAGCAGCCGACCCGTCGGTCACCGTAACGACCTCCGTCGTGCCAGCCCTTGCCAGCAGGGGGAGGGCATCCGCTGTCGCGCGTGCGGCGGCCCGGCTGCCATCCCAACAGACCATCACCCGTTCGAGCTTTAGTCCGGCTGTTTGAATGTATGGAACGATGAGCACCGGCCTGCCCGAGCCGAACAGCGCCGCCTCGACGAACATCTCATCGCTGCCCGGACTGTCGGGCCGCGGCTGCGAAACAATCGATAGATCGAAGCGTCGCGCGATGCGTGCGAATGTATCCGGTGCCACCGAGGGGCCGGCTTGGATGTTGCGGGCTTCGGCTGAAATTCCGTTGCGGCGCGCGAGTTCGTAGAATCGGTCTTTGGCGGCCGCCGAAATCCGCTCATTCTCTTCCCGCTGCATTTCGATGAGGTCAGCCGGCATAGGCGCCAGCTCGAACGCCGGAAAAAACACTTCGTAGGCAAACGCCAACGCGGCAAGATGTGCGTCAAGTGCCGCCGCCGCCGATACTGCTAATTCGGACGCGTGATCGCGCGACGCGCTCAGCGAGAGGTTTACGACAATGTCTTTTATCATGTCAGAATCCGCATTTTTGGAGTCGGTGTGAACACTGATATGAAAAACCTATTTCATTATCAGTCGCGCGGATGCGGGGTGGCCTCAGCGAACAGTTGATTCGCAGAACAGTTCTGGAACAAACTTTGACTCCAACACTCACCATGCCTTGTGATCCGCTTTAGAGCATTGTTCTGATCGATGCTTGCGAAGCTTCGCTGCACCATGTCTCCCCAACGATCCACGTTCATCTTGTGCATTCAATTGCTGCCAGAACCCAGCCACCTCCTGCCATAGACCCTTCGTAAGTGCATCTTTGCACTTTGCGGCTCTCGTTTGGGCGTAGGACGCATTCTTTCGACACTGATGTTGCGTGGTCATTTTGGCCTCAATTGCTGTGAGCTTGTGAAGCAGTTCCGTTATTGTTCAATTGACGGCGTTCGTTGGCGCACGCCCGATCGTCCCGCCAATGTGCGCGGGAAGTTGCAGTTGCTGCGGGGCGGAATTACGCTGGAGCGTGTTCATTCGGATCTGATCAAGCATGGCACTCAGGCCGGGATACGTGGCAGCTAGTTCTGCAAGTGGCAGGACGCTGATGCGAAGCTCAGCTGCTTTGAAGTTGCCGAGAAGCCTGTTCATCTCGGTAGCGAGGACCGCCGCCGTCCACCACTCTTCCGTGCGGGTACGCTTTCCGGACAGGAAGTTGTCGAAAGCCTGACGCGCAAGTTCTCGATATCTGTCGATACGCGCGGGGGCAGAAGCTTCCGCTTCCCAGCTTGCGCGCAAATAGGTGTTACCGATGTCGTATTGGTTTGCACCCAGGCGTTGCTTCACATAGGCGATCATAAAGTAGTCGGTATTCTCGGCTCGAAGTCGGCGATATTCGTCGCTCAATACGATTGGCCTAATGGCGTTGAGTTCCTCGTCGGAAAACGTGTTCTGATACATCACGAAGCCATTGCCGGGGCACACTGGAAAAGGATAGGGCGTGACCAGCGCTCCAATCGGCTTGAAATCGAGCCGCATGCCCGATTGAAAATAGGAACCAACCATGATCGTACCAAACGGCTGCCCGTCGATGGGGCAGGTGACTGTTGTTTGGTAGCTGGTGGTTGCTGTCGCGCTCTGGTTGGTCAGGATGGCGCCGGCCACGAGGGTCGCCGCTGTGATTGCCGCTGCTCGTGTCGAAAGTCCCAGACGCGCTATCAGCGAACGTTCCGACGAATTGCTGGACAACATGACCTATCCCCTTCTCACGTTTGGTTTCGTAGCATCGTGAGTTGAAGATAAGTCGCCGATCGTCAGCCGGGTTGATCTAGCGCAAGCGAAGATCGTGGCGGGCATACGTATTTGTCCGTAGGTTGTTGCGCCGGGACTAACACCGACAACGGCATCATCATGGCGCGACACCGCCTATTACGCGCAGCCAGGATGCTGGGGGAAAAGGACGCGACGCCGCCGGGCGTCGAGCTTGCGCACCAGCGGGTGCGTTCCGCCTCGGTGATCCCGCCGCAGAACCAGCCCTTCAAGGACGCAGCGCGTGACGCCCTGGTGTCGAGGCCGGGGACGGCGCTGGCCACGGTCTGACCGATCGAAGGGCGGCTAGAGAAAGACTGAGATGCTCGCGGCAGCGATGCCGATGGGAACGACGTAGCGCAATAGGGCATAGAGCGCCCGGAGCGCGGTCCTCCCAAAGCGGAGTTCGCTCGCGAGCATCGAACTTGGCACGGCCCAGCCGACGAAGACGGCGATACCGAAGCCGCCGATCGGCAACAGCACGTTTGAGGTGAGATGATCGATCAGATCGAACCAGGTCGCGCGCGCAAATCCAGGAATTGAGGATAGCGGGAACCACTCGGCCCAAACGTTGAACGACAGTACGGTTACAATCCCGAGCGTCCAGCAGACCAGCCCACAAGCGATACTAGCGGTCGTACGCGAACATTTGAGCGCATGCTGAAGCGGCGCTGTCGCCAGCTCCAGAAACGAAATCGCGGAGCCGATAGCCGCAACCAGCAAGAGCGTGAAAAATGCGATTGAAGCGCCCATTCCAAAAGGCATGTGCGAGAACGCCAGTGGCAGCGTGATGAAGACCAGGCCGGGCCCGCTCGACGGGTCCAGGTTCTCCGCAAATACGATCGGAAAGATCGCGAAGGCGGCCAGGAACGAAACCGCGGTATCGCTGACCAGCGTCACGATTGCGACTTGGCGCAGGTTGATGTCGCGCTCCGCATAGCCCGCATAGGCGATCATGATCGACAGCCCGACGCCGATCGAAAAGAAGCCCAATCCCAAAGCTTCTAGAGCGATCTTGGGCGTGATCGTAGATAGCTCGAATGCGAAGAGGTAGTTCCAGGTTGGCCAGAATCCGCCTCGTATCACGGCGTAGATCGCAAGCATGATGATCAATGCGATCAAGGTCGGCATCAGGATCATGGACGCGCGCTCGATCCCCTTGGACACCCCACGTCCTACGATGGCGACGGCCATTGCCATAAATGCCAGATGGTAGAGCAGGAGGGTCACCGGCGAACTCAGAAGCGCGTCAAAGCGGCCCTTGGCACCGGCGGCGTCCTGAAGGACCAGTCCATGACGGGCGGTGTCGACGAGATAGGCCATCGCCCAGCCGCCAATGACTGAGTAGAAGCTGAGGATCAGCACGCCCGTGACGACGCCGAGGAACGCAAACAGCGGCCACCATCGGGACGCGTTGGCGGCGGCGGCAACCACGGCGACACTGTCGATGGCGTCAGAGCGCCCGCGCCGGCCAATGGCCAGTTCGCAGAGCATGAGCGGCAGCACTATCAAGATCAGGCCGACGACATAGCAGATGACGAAGCCGCCGCCGCCGTTGGTGCCGACCTCGTAGGGAAACTTCCAGATGCTTCCGAGACCTACCGCTGCGGCGACATTGGCAAGGATGAATCCGGCACGACCGGACCAGTGTTCGCGTGAGGCGATCATCGGATCGTCAGCTCAAGCTTGTAATCTTTAGCCGCGTGTCGCCAGTTCCAGGCGCTGGACCGCGGAAATGAAATGGCCCGCACTACCTCGTGCGAAGGCTGACGATATACGCCACGAGATGCCATTGTTCTTCCGGCGGCAAAATGATGAGGGGCATCGTCTTGTGAGCCGAATGCATCAAATGATTGATCGCCATTGGCGTCATGCCTGGCATATTCGCGACGCGCTGGAACGTCGGCGCGAGCTGGTTTGGCGATAATTGCTCGCCGCGGCCGACGGCATGACAGTTTGC
This sequence comes from uncultured Alphaproteobacteria bacterium, assembly GCA_963785745.1. Classification (GTDB taxonomy): domain Bacteria; phylum Pseudomonadota; class Alphaproteobacteria; order Rhizobiales; family Xanthobacteraceae; genus VAZQ01. The sequence continues at coordinate 9,289 of CAWAWR010000019.1, read as the reverse complement.
GCAGTTCGCCCGCGCAACCTTGAGGCCGCGTTGCGGTTCGCCGGCCTCCTGCGCTTGAGCCGCGGAGACACAGGCCAGCATCACCAGCAGGTACCGCCATTTCATGAATCTGCTCCATTCGAGCAATGAGGCTATCTAGCAGTATCGGTTGGCGCGGGCCAGAAGGCTTTGATCCAGCGCAAACGTCCCAGCCCGGACCCCTCTGGATTTTGCACTACCAACCGCCAATCCTCGGATGCGCGTTACGGCGACAATCTTTCTGAACCGATTGACGCAAATCAATATCGTGAGGTGACTGCAACGTTTTGCTTGGGACTTCAACAAGGCGCTTGTGCCGTTGCGCTAGATCAATGCCCGATAAGTCAGTCTGACCATGATGCGCGGCTTAGTACAGCAAATGCAACACGCTTGTCGGGAGGAGAGGCCATGACGCTGCCCCATACGCTCAAACGAATTCGGCTGCATCTGGCGCGGTCCAAGGAATTTCCGGAGGGCTCTTCGCGCCGCGGCTACGAATTTGTCGCGCCGATTGATGCAAAAGGTCACATCGATCCCGAGCTTTGGCGGCAGCATCGGGAGCATTGCCGCGTCCGGCGATTCTGGGACGGAGAGCCGGAGCAAGTCGGCCGGCTGCTGCACAAGCCCGGCGGCGCCGAGCACGCACGCTGGGTCTTCGACTACGACGAGAGCCGAGCCGATGACGACGAGGCCGGATACCGCTTTGGCAGTCACGCCTTCGCGCCTGGAGAATACGTTTCGATCACCGAGGATGACGGCGACGTCCACACCTTCCGGGTGATATCGGTCGAAGCGGCGACCTGAACAGCAAGGCTGTATCAGATCAGCTATGTCTGTGGGTCTGGCGCTCCGCCCATGCGAGCACTGCCCCAAAGATGGCGAAGGCGGCGACGACGGCGGTCAAGACAACGACGGTTTCGACGGGCATGTCAGGCTCCTTTGCGTAACACCGACATCATGACGGCACCACGCGGGCCGGCTTTGACCTGAATCAAAAGCTGGACGGCCGCGACCCCAGCGAGCCGCTAGGGCCGCATGGCCGCCCGAATGCCATCGAATAACGCTTCGTTCAGCAGGGGCTTCTCGATCAGGACGGCGCCAGCCGCCGCTGTCTGCGCACGCATAGACACGCTTGGGTGCGTCGTGACCAGAATCGCAGGAAGCGTGATCTTGCGGCGCCGCAATTCCGACAACAGATCGAGGCCGTTCATGCTAGGAAGCCGGTAGTCGATCACAAGGCAACCGGACTGAGGCACGTTCTGGTCGTTCAGGAGGTCCGATCCGGACGAATAGGCCCTGACGAGGAACCCCTCGACCTCGAGGCAGAACTGCAGCGAGCTACGCACCGCCGGATCGTCATCGACGATCAGTACGGTCCGCCCAGCGGGTACAATGTCGGCATTGCTGATCATGGTTTCGAGCCGCGCGCGTGAGTCAGTGCAGACGCTAACGGTATCAAAATCGCAGAATGGCCAACGTCGCGTTGACCTAACTCAAGTTCCCGCCCCATCAGGAAATCGGTCTTTCAGCAAAGGGGCGTACGGCGCTTGCCTATCGCATGTTGAGAATTAGATATGATAGGCGCGATGGAGACGTACGATGGTCGCATGTTGCTTCTGCGAGCGAACGGAAAACCAGGTCACGCATCTTGTCCAAGGTCCGAACCTGTTCATCTGCGACATTTGTGTGGATGCCTGCATTGATACCTTGGCCACCAAAGACCACGGATGGCGCGAGCGACAGATCGACTATCTTCTGAGGCTGAGAACAGAAGAGGACAAGAGCTGCGTCCCGCCCCAAGGTCAACTTGACCCCGATCCAAGCCGAAACGCTTGCTCCGTAATCGTCAGTCACCCAGCCAATTTGTTGGCTTGAGCGTCAATTCTTCGAACCTGTAGCCTTGAAATAATTGTCGACTCGGCCATCAATGGCTGGCGGCCCACCATGATTTTCGAATTTCTAAGGCAAGCATTTGATGGACGCTGCGATTAGGCCATTTCGAGTCAGCATCGTTCAGTGCAGGGGAACGCCTTACGAAATCGGTCGTGCGCAGGGGCAACTGTTTGCGGCGACGAAAAAGGGTCGCGCATTTGTGCGCCGAAAGGAGATCAAGTTTCCGTGGTGGTTTAAACTCCGTACCGAAGAACGAGTCTTCGCCAAGTTCTCGCCGTCGCTCTGGGAGGAGATTGCCGGCTTGGCCGATGGGCTCGGGATTTCACTGGAACGAGCTGTTTTTTGCTTCGGTAACAATGGCCTTCGACCTCCGATCGGGGCTTGTTCAGCGAGCATTGCGAAAGGCGTCTACGGCCGCAATTATGACTTCCGGCCGCGGTATTACGGGGCCAGGTTTGCTTTTGTCCAGACAAGCGGAAGCTATGCAAGTGTCGGTTCTAGCGAGCTTCTCACTGGGCGGCTCGACGGGATGAACGAGAATGGTCTCACGATTGGCCTTCACCTTGTGAGCATGAAGGGCCGATTTCCTGGCCTGTCCTGCGTCTTGATCGTTAGAATCATCCTTGATCAATGTGCGACAACCGCGGAGGCAATTGGCATGCTCCGCCGGCTTCCTCATGCCATGCAGTACAACTATTCAATTTTGGATGCTCACGGGACGGCCGCAGTCGTGGAAGCCGTTCCCGGCAGCGTCGCAGTGAGGAGCGGCGATTGGCTGGCTTGCACCAATCACTTTCAGTCTCCACTTCTCCGGCCATTGAACCGTGGGGCTGTCCATTCGCAACAACGATTACCAGCTCTTGAAGCATGGGCAGCCCAGTCGCTAACTGCCGAAGCAATGTTCGTGGCATTGAATTGATCATCGTCTCCCGCATTCCATCATGGATATCTCCGGGGTGCCGGTACGCTTCACACGATCGTCGCGGAGCCGTCCAAGAAACGTTTGTTGATCGGTATTGGTGGGGACGCCGCCGCCTTGGAGGAAGACATGTTAGACGTCGACTTCAAGGAGTGGGTAGCCGGCGAAGATCTCTCGGTTGAATATCTTGAGGGCCAGCTCGGTGGAATCTCTCGCCCGTTTGAGTGGCCTGCCCGACGTAAGAGCAAGAACTCATAGAACCCGCACTTATGCTTTCCAGTTCCGAGTGGAAGGGCACGAGAATTTGAGCCCGCTTCGCAGACTTCCTCGTATCTGGCCAGCAAGTGCGATTCAAGGCTAGCTAGCTTTGCCAGCCCCATGCCGATCAGAACCGCAGTGAAAACCAATGCGCAGGAGGCGCTCAGTGACATCACAACAATCGACCATTCTTTCCCAGTCATCGTCGCCTGAGATTATTTCCCAGTCATCGTCGCCTGAGATTAAATGCACTCAACGCCTTGCATTTTGAGTAGCCCGTGCATGCGCTGCCGAGCGTAGTGCACACGCGTCTTCACCGTGCCGACCGGAACGCCGACGATGTGTGCGATTTCCTCGATCGTCTTTCCATGGTAGTAGACAAGATCAAGAACTTCGCGGTGAACTGTCGAAAGCTGAGTGAGGCATTTCAGAACGGCCGCGCTTCGATCCTTATTCTCGAGTGCGAGATCGGGCTTGGCAGTTGTGTCTTCGATTGTATCGCTCATCTCTTCATTCAATCGCTCGCAGGCGCGTCGGAAGGTCGAAAGCGCCTTGTTGCGGGCGATAGCCAACAGCCAAGTAGAAACTTGCGAGTTCGCTTTGAAAGCTCTCGCGTAACGCCACACGTCGACAAACGTATCGCTGAGGACGTCTTCGGCAACAGTGGGATTTCGAGTAATGCGCAGCGCGAACCGGTACACTGAGACTTTGTGGCGCAGGTACAGCTTTTCCATTGCTAGGCGGTCCCCCCGTGCGATGGCACGAACGAGGGCGCTATCGGACACAACAGAAGCGACAGGACCGGCAGCAGCGTTGCCGAATGCCTGAAGTGAATTTACTTGTCCATGAACGTTGAAAGAAAATGTTGCGAGCATGGTCTTTTCCCCTCTTCGATCCAGGGTGAAGCGTTAACAGGGGGTTGATCACAAAAAAATTCAGGTAGTGCCCGTAGGGGCAAATGGCTAAGGGAACGTACGTAGCCGTGGCGGAGGCGGGGAGGCCATGCTGGTTCGCCCCTAGGGTCCGGATCAGACTTCGTCTGCTGGTATCGTTGGAAATTCGCAATCGCTGTCGCAAAGGTTCCGGGCCGAATCCGGTTGCTATGAACGTATGGCCGCCCGAATGCCCTCGAACAGGGCTTCGTTTAGCAACGGCTTCTCGACCAGAGCCACGCCGGCTGCCGTGGACTGCGCGCGCACAGACAAGCTTGGATCGGTCGTGATTAGGATGGCTGGCAGCTTGATCATGCGGCGGCGCAATTCCGCTAAGAGACCGAGCCCATTCATGCCGGGTAGCCGATAGTCGATCACCAGGCAGCCGGCCTCTGGAATGTTCAAATCGTCCAGCAGGTCGGCCCCGCATGAATAGGTCCTGACCACGAACCCTTCGATCTCGAGGCGGAACTGCAGGGAGCTTCGGACCGCCGGATCGTCCTCGACAATCAGCACAGTCCTGCCGGCGGGTTCAATGTCGGAGTGGCTGATCATGCTTTAAGGCCGAGTGCGAAGCTATTGCGCCAACAAGCGGCATCAATATCGCGGATCGGCGGTGTGCGCCTTGATCTGCCTCAAGTTCCGAGTGCTGGCGTCTTAGGTTTTGTCGGCGCTCAGCACGCCCGCCAGTAGCGCCATTCGAACAAGTTCGGAAAGGCTGCCGGCATCCATCTTGGTCATCACGTGGGCGCGGTAGATTTCGACCGTACGTGGACTGATTCCGAGGTCAAATGCGATGACCTTGTTGGCCTTTCCGGCGACCAATCCCTCCAAAACCTCTCGCTCGCGGGTGGAGAGGGTCGCGAGCCTGTTCGTCAATTGCGCGCGTTCGGTCTCGCGATGCGCATCCTTCTCGAGCCGGCCGAGCGCCAATTTGACTGAGGCGAGGAGGACCTCGTCGTCGAATGGCTTCTCCAGGAAATCAGCCGCACCCACCTTCATAGCTTCCACCGCAAGCTGGATATCGCCGTGGCCCGTGATCACGATGACCGGCATGGTCGATCCACGGGCCTTAAGCTGACGCAGGAGGTCGACGCCACTGACACCAGGCATCCGAACGTCCGTCACGATGCATCCAGTTGTGCCGTCGGAAACGGTGTTCAGAAAAGCCGTAGCGGATTCGTAAGTCCGAACGTCGATCTTAGCGGTGCGGAGCAGGAATTCCAGAGATTCGCGCACCGCGTCGTCATCGTCGATGACGTGAACAAGACTATTGGGCGGCATCACCAATGTCCTCCTTGCTCAACGCCCGTAGCGTAAACCTGAAAATGGCCCCGCCGCCAGGATTGGGTTCGGTCCAGATCTGGCCGCCATGCGCCTCGATGATCGTGCGCGAAATCGAGAGGCCGACACCCATTCCCTGATCTTTGGTGGTGATGAATGGCTGAAACAATTGCGGCGCGACGTCAGGACTGATCCCAGGTCCGGTGTCTGCGACCGATACCTCGATCATGCCGCTGCCTGATGGTTTGGTCGACACGATCAATTCTCGCCGTTCGCACTGGGTGACCGCTTCGATGGCATTCCGAAAGAGATTGAGGAGGACTTGCTGGATTTGCACCTTGTCGGCCAGGATCATGTCTTGAGCCTGGTCGACCTGAAGGCGCACCCTGACGCCGTGCTCCTTTGCCCCAACCAAGGCGAGGGCGCTGGCTTCCTCGATCAGCTTGTTAATGCTTTCGACGCGCCGTTCGCTCTCGCCACGCGCCACGAAATCGCGTAATCGGCGGATGATCTGGCCGGCGCGCAACGCCTGTTCAGCCGCCTTGTCCATAGCGCCGCGAACCGTCGTAGAATCGTCGTCCGCCCGGCTTTCCAGGATTCGCTTTGCACCCTTCAGATAGTTGGCGATGGCCGACAGCGGCTGGTTGAGCTCGTGTGCAAGGGCCGATGCCATCTCGCCCATTGCGGTCAGGCGGGAGATGTGGACGAGCTCGGTCTGGAGCTCCTGCAGGCGCGCCTCGGTTCTTTGCCGCTCGGTCAGGTCGCGAATAAAGCCGGTGAAGTATCGCTCGTCCGCAGACCGCATCTCTCCGACTGATAATTCCATCGGGAACGTGGACCCGTCCTTGCGCTCTCCAACGACAACGCGCCCGATGCCGATGATGCGGCGCTCCCCGGTCCGCAAGTAGCGGTCCAGAAACCCGTCGTGACTTTCACGATAGGGGGAGGGCATCAGCATCTTGATGTTTTTGCCGACTACTTCGCTTGGGCCGTACCCGAACAGTCGCTCCGCGGCCACGCTGAAAGATTGGACGATCCCGCGCTCGTTGATCACAATCATGGCGTCGGGAACGGTTTCCAGGATCGACTTGAGATGCGCTTCACGCGCCGCCAGATCATGCTCGACGATTTTCAAATTCGTGACGTCGCTATGGACTTCGATGACTTCGGCTGCGCCGCCGTTTTGCCAGAGCGACCACTGGCTTGCGACGCACAAGCGCGCTCCATCGCGGCGATAGTTGGTCAGTTCGCCGCTCCAGAGCTCCCGCTGCCGCAGCTCATTCGTGATCTCTCCCATGGGACAAGGAAACTCGGTCCTCAGCAACTCGTGGGACCGTCGTCCGATCGCGTCCTGCGGTCCGTAACCGTAGAGCCGTTGCATGCCCGACGACCAATGGGTGATCGTGCCATCAAGGCCTCGCGCCATCGCCTGGGCGCGCTCGAGGGCCCGAAATGCGGCTTGGAGGTCTGCCGGGGCTGCTTCCGGGGCGATTGAGGGGTCCATATCCCCAGTCTACTACGACGATATCGGCGGCCGGAGAAGGGCCTCGGGATAGGCCCAGGCGGCATGATCAACAAAGAGACAGGCTGACGTTAAAGATGTTCTGATCCTGCCTTTCCGCGTCGATTGTGAAGCCGAGCTCACGACACATCTTTAGCATCGCCGCGTTGCCGCTGAGGACCTGTCCGTCGATTTGGTCCAGGCCCTCTGCGCGCGCATACTGGATCATCAGCTCCATCAACTTCCAGCCGAGGCCGCGGCCCTTGAGGTCCGAGCGGAGGAGGATCGCGTACTCGCCGGTCTCGTAGTTGGCATCCGAGTGCAGCCGGACGACGCCGAGCAGTTGCCCCGTCGATTCCGATATTGCGGCAAATGCCATGGCGCGCGCATAGTCGAGCTGGGTCAGCCTCGCAATAAAGACGTGGCCGAAATCCTTGACCGCTGCAAAGAACCGCAGGCGCATGTCGTCGGGTAACACTTGGCGGAAGAAATCCGGGTACAGGCTTTCGTCCTCAGGCCGGACCGGACGAACAAGGATGCTTCCGATTCCGTCGATCGCGATGTGCCGTTCCCACTCGCTCGGGTAGGGGCGGATGGCAAACCGGGGATGTCCCGGGCCGGTCCGCTTGCTGTCAACGGGCGCGACCGCAACTCTGGCGTCGAGCGCGAGGACGCCGGTCTCGTCGGCGAGCAGTGGGTTGATGTCGAAGTCTCGGACCTCTGGCAGGTCGGCCGCCAGCTGTGCGAGCTTCACGAGCGTGAGTGCGACCTCGTCATGCTTTGCCGCCGGCACATTCCGATAAGCGCCCAGGATGCGTGACACGCGGGTGCGGGCGATCTGGTCACGCGCCAGGTTAAGGTCGAGCGGTGGCAATGACAGTGCCTTGTCGTTGATGACTTCGACGGCGGTGCCACCGCAGCCGAACACGATCACCGGCCCGAAGGTCGCATCGTCCGCGATGCCGGCAATCAGCTCGCGTGCCTTAGGTCGGATGATCATCGGTTGAACCGTGACGCCGGCAATGCGCGCCTGCGGCAAATTCTTGCCTGGCGCTTTCGATGATAGCTTCCGCGGCGTCGCGGACGGCCGCGGCGCTGGTGAGATTGAGCCGGACGCCGTCGACTTCGGATTTGTGCACGATGTCTCGGGAGTGGATTTTGACGACCACTGCTTCGCCCTTCGACAGGAACGGTGCGGCAGCCGCTGCAGCGGCGTCCGGCGTGGCCGCCGTCGCGATCGGCACTGTCGGAATGGCGTAGCATTGCAGCAGTTGGGTAGCCTCGATCGGATCCAGCCATTGGCGCCCATCGGCAACGGCCTGCTGGACCAGGCGCCGTGCCGTTGGAACATCCGGTGAGAAGTCACGAGGAAGCATCGGCGGCGTTTCCATCAGGGTGCGCACGACTTCCCCGTGGCGGACAAGATGCATGAAGCCTCGGATTGCATCCGTTTCGGTCGGATAACTCGGAACATTGGCGTGATCGAAGATCTCGGCGACCTTGGTGCTGTTCCCGACCCATGTCGCCAAGATCGGCTTGGGTCGCAACCAGATCTGACGCTGTGCGCACGCGATGTCGCCGACGGTCCTCGCAATGTCCGCGCTGGCGCTAAGGCCGTCTCGACGTTCATGACCAGAACGGCGTCGACCGCGGCATCGTCCAGCAGCGCTTCGAGCGCGGCGCGCATATCGATCGGCATTTGCGTCGCCGATAATGTCGATCGGATTCGACCGCGACCAGGTCGGCGGCAGCGACGCGTCGAGCTGTTCCTTCGTGGCGGCGGAAATTTCGGCGGCCGTTCCTCCGAGATCGATCAGCCGGTCGATCGCCAGCACGCCGACCCCGCCGCCATTGGTCAGGATCGCCAGCCGGTTACCTATGGGACTCGAATGGTCCAAGAGTCTCCGCCGCGTTGAAGAGTTCGCCCAGGTCCATCACCCGCAGCAGCCCGGCACGACGAAACGCCGCATCGTAAACATCATCGGTGCCGGCGAGCGCGCCGGTATGGGTTGCGGCCGCGCGGGCCGCTTCCGCATGGCGTCCAGCCTTGATGACGATGACCGGTTTGACACGGGCCGCGGCGCGGGCCGCCGACATGAACTTGCGCGCATCCTTGATCGACTCGATGTAGAGCAGGATCGCGCGCGTGCGAGTGTCGAGCGCGAAGTAATCGAGCAGGTCTCCGAAATCGACGTCAAGTTGATCGCCGATCGACACGACGGCGGAGAAGCCGGTCGAGCGGCCTGCCGCCCAATCGATCATGCCGGCAGCAATGGCGCCCGACTGCGATATCAGCGCGAGGTCGCCGGCCGGCGGCATCCGGGCTGCAAAGCTCGCGTTGAGCTTCGCGTGCGGCACATCACGCCGAGGCAATTCGGCCCGACGAGACGCAGACCCTTGCCCGCGATCTGCTCGCACGTCGATGCCAACGAACCCGGACCGTGTCCCAGGCCCGCGGTGATGATCACCCCGGAGCCGATGCCG
>CAWAWR010000018.1:0-185790 GCA_963785745.1 uncultured Alphaproteobacteria bacterium | reverse complement strand
CACCGTCGGCAAACCCCACACGCAGCAGATCGAACGCAAACATCTGACGCTGCGAACGCGGATCAAGCGACTGGCACGCAAAACTATTTGTTTCTCCAAATCCGTGTTCATGCACGACACCGTGATTGGTCTCTTTGTGAATCGCTACGAGTTTGGGACTCCGCTCTAACTCACTATCAACAATTTGAGAACACGACCCCAGGAGTAGGGGTGCGCTCGGGCGCACCTCAAGGTTGGGACTCGAGCAATGGTGCGCAAAGCGCACCCTACTCCCGAGGGGCAGAGCGCCTTATGTAATGCCATTGCCCTCTGGGTCTTATCCCCAAACCTCCCGGAGCGAAAAGACGCCCCACGCGGCGCGGAGATTCAATAAATGCTGCCTCCTCCAGGGCGGCGTCCATTGACAACCCAAAATTTGCCATTTCTCCCATGGTTCCCAACACACACCCCCATAAATTTAATCTGTTTCCTCAATGCAATGCAGCAATTTCGGAAAACGAAGGTCATACCTTTTGACATCCTGTTTCACGGTGGAATCAGAAGAAGCCAGCATGATCACAATAAGCCACCGGAGTTGCTCGTCAGCCCGGATTTGCTTGAGCATTTCCGTAAAATAGTCGTTTGACTTTTGGCATCTTCATGTCGAGTAATACAACCTTAGGCATGCCTTCCGCTCGGGTAGCAGATTTTTCCGTGCCTAGAGCAAATAGTCGAGCGCCTCGGCTCCGTCGCGTGCGACGACGACCTCATTTGCAAGGTGGAATTCTTCAACACCGCCAACATCAGCAGTTGATTACTTCCGTATTGTCTTCGACGACGAGTAAGAGGTGCTGGGCACGGGCCATAGATGAGTTTGATTGGATGTATTGGCAAGGCAACGTGAAAAGCGGCCCCCGGTATCAAGCGCGGCTTTTAGCCAGATGCGCCTTCATGGCGCTGGATGATGCGACGCACGATCGGCAGCCTGATTCCGGTCCATGCAAATCTTTCGTGTGATGCTTACGATGAAATACGCCGAAAATCTCATCCGGCATATTGCATGGTTCGAACCCGATTCCATTGTCGCGCACAAACCATACCACTTCATGCGTGATGTACCCCGGTACAGTTAATAGTAATCTGCGCCGGGGTACGGGCACGGGTATATTTCACGGCATTGTCAATCAGGCGAAGTCAGCACCACACGCAGCATCGCTGGATCACCCTGGATCTGCAGGGAACGAACCGATGTCCCAGAGAATGTCGCGGCCGGTGCTCAGCACGCGAGCATTCGCGGTCTCCACTTCCCGTACGAGCGAGCCAAGAGCGACACGGTTTTGCTGCATTTCTTTGCGTCCTGTCCACAAGAAGAACAACAAGTGTCATCAATTTTCATCCCCATCCGCTTGGCGGAATCGGCGATGATCGTCAGGCAACGCTTGCCTTTATCGTCTATAGCAAGGAGGTGTCTCTGTGATAGATCGACAAATCCATGGAAATCGTGGCGCAGCGGTGCACGCAGGTCATGCGAATCGTGTAGCTCAACGATTCTAACTCGTGGTTAACCGCCGTCATTTCATTGACATGCGCTGCGAGGGTGGCATTGTTGGGGGGCAAGTTCAGCCGTGCGTTCTTTGACTTGGCGTTCCAAAAGCAACCGCTACCGGCTTCCTTGTTTGCTGTGATGGCGAGCGAACCGGCGATGCGGATTGGTTGTCCAGCCCGTGTTCCACAAACCCTGGGCATAGCTCTCAAACCAGCGATCCTTGACCATTCTTCGTGTGCAGCCGAAACTCTATATGAAATGGAGTCCCGTTAGTTAAATGATCCTGCAACGGCCTTGCATGATACGGTCACGGTTGTTGGAATGGAGGAGGTGTGAGGTAATGGAAGCAAAGCTGGTGTCCAGTTCGTGCTCTGGATAACCCAGTCTGTTCTTGATAATCGGGAGAAAGGAAGACCTTGTTGGCAGCAATATCCCAATCCCACAGCCCATCTCTCGAACTCTGGAGAACCAGTGGAACCCGCTCTTGACTCTGCCTGACGCCTCTTCGGTCTGCTGGCGCGCCGAGACCTCACCCTATCCATGGACAATACTGAGGAGGCGCATATCTTCCACAGACCACTCTCGAGTGCGTTCAATGTCATCAAAGCCAATTGAAACCGAGCAGGGTGCTGTCAGGGGTACGCAAGGGAACGCTGAGGAGCGCACGAATCTCTTGCCTCTGAAAGTGCTCTTTTTGGAAATGCCTTATCAGGAAGCGTGCTTGCATCTGAAACGATGAAGCAGCAACACGAACTGAACGAAGAAACAGGCAAAAAAAAAAAAATGTATTGCCGCTTCATCGTTTCAGATGTAAGCACGCTTCCTGATAAGGAAGGCTTAAAAGAGCACTTTCAGAGGCAAGGTTCGTGCGCTCCTCAGCGTTCCCTTGCGTACCCCTGACAGCACCCTGCTCGGTTTCATTGGCTTTGATGACATTGAACGCACTCGAGAGTGGTCTGTGGAAGATACGCGCCTCCTGAGTATTGTCAGCGAGATAGTAGTGAACGTCTGGGCGCGCCAGCAGACCGAAGAGGCGTTACGGCAGAGTCAAGAGCGCTTTGCACTGGTTTTCCAGAGTTCGAGAGATGGGCTGTGGGATTGGGATATCGCCGCCAACAAGGTCTTCCTCTCTCCCGATTATCAAGAACAACGGGGATATACAGAGCACGAACTGGACACCAGCTTTGCTTCCATTACCTACATCTCCTCCATTCCGACGACCGTGACCGTATCGTGGAACCCGTGCAGGTTCTATTTAATCTAAGCGGACTCCATTTCATATGGAGTTTCGGCTGCGGACAAAGAACGGGGAATACCGGTGGTTTGAAAGCTATGGCCAGGGTTTGTGGAACGCGCTGGGCAACCGATCCGCATGGCCGGGTCGCTCCGCGATATCACGGCCCGCAAGGAAGCCAGTGAACATTTGGAACGCCAGGTCAAAGAACGCACGACCGAACTTGCCCAAACGAATGCCACCCTGGCCGCGCATGTCATGAAATGAAGGCCGTCAACCAAGAGTTAGAATCGTTGAGCTATACGATTGCGCATGACCTGCGTGCACCGCTGCGACACATCCATGGATTTGTCGATCTGTTAAGGAGACACCTCCTTGCTATAGACGATAAAGGGGAGCATTACTTGACGATCATCGCCGACTCCGTCGAAGCGGATGGGGATGCAAATCGATGGCCTTCTGACCTTCGTGTGGACAGGACGCAAAGAAATGCAGCACACCCGTGTCGCGCTTGGCCAGCTCGTGCAGGAAGTCGCGCACGAGAGCGCGCGCGAGGCGCACGGCCGAGACATTCTCTGGGACATCGGTTCCTTTCCCGACGTCCCTGGCGATCCGGCTATGTTGCGGGTTGTCCTGACGCAGTTGATTGACAACGCCATGAAATATACTCGGTTGCGCACGCAGGCACAGATTACGATTGCCTGTGCTTCCTTGACAGCGGATGAAGTCGTGTGGTTTGTCCGCGATAATGGAATCGGTTTCGCCATGGAATACGCCGAAGCTCTTTGAGATTTTTCAACGTCTGCATCACACGGAAGAATTTGAAGGGACCGGACTCGGACTTGCTCTCGTGCGTCGGGTTATCCAGCGGCATGGAGGGCGCACCTGGGTGGAAGCCGCGGTTGATCACGGGGCCACCTTTTACGTTGCCCAGCCGCTCCTCACCAATAGAGACTGATCTATGGCGTGTGCCCAGCAACTACTGCTCGTCGAAGACAACCAAAACGATGTAGAGCTGATGTTGTCGGTGTTGGAAGAATTCCACCCCGCAAACGAGGTCGCCGTCGCACGCGACGGCGCCGAAGCGCTCGACTATTTGTTTCGGCGTGGAAAAGTTTGTCACCCGGGGGGAAGGCATGCCTAGTGTTGTGTTACTCGACATTAAAATGCCAAAAGTCGACGGGCTCGAAATGCTCAAGCAAATCCGGGCTGACGAGCAACTCCGCTGGCTTCCTGTAGTCATGCTGACTTCGTCCCGCGTGGAACGAGATATCATAGAGAGTTATGACCTTGGTGCGAATGCCTACGTCGTCAAACCGGTTGATTTCAAGGAGTATGTCGAAACCATGAAAGATATCGGAAAGTTTTGGGCTGTACGCAATGAGACGCCGCCTGGAGGAGGCAGCTTGTAAAATCTCCGCGCCGCGTGGGGCGTCTTTCCGCTCCGGCGGCTTGCGGATCAGCCCCAGAGGGCAATGGCATTACGTGAGCGTGCCTCGGGAGTAGGGTGCGCTTTGCGCACCATTGCTCGGTCCCAACCCTGAGGTGCGCCCAGCGCACCCTACTCCTGGGGTCGTGTTCTCAAATTGTTGATAGTGAGAGTTAGACCGGAGTGCCAAATTCGTAGCGATTCACAAAGAGGCCAATCACGGTGTCATGCATGAACACGGATTTGGAGAAACAAATTGTTTTGCGCGCGAGGCGCTTGATCCGCGTCCGCAACGTCAGATGTTTGCGTTCGATCTGCTGCGTGTGGATTTTGCCGACGGTATGAGCCGCAGCGGGGAGATGGCGGTCATAGACCCCTGCCGCATCGGTGTAAAAGTGCACCAGGCCAAAGGGCTTGAGCAACTTTTGCAACTCGACAAAGACCTCATCCGCTCGACTCCCGAACACATAGGCCAGGACGACCCCGGTGAGATGATCAATCGCGTGCCACAACCACCGCTGGTGGGCTTTGCTCCCCACGAAACTCCACCTCTCATCGACCTCTGCCGCCTCCACGCGAGCGCACCTCGACCGTAATCGCGTCGGGACAGCCCCCTCCACGACGCCTGTGTTCACCGGCGAGAGCGCGGCAGCCTTTTTTTTAATTCCCTGATCACCGTAGTCGGACTGACCTGCAGAACGCGGGCAATAGGCGAGGTGATCGCTTTCATGGTCGGGATTGCTGGCGGATGAGCGGCATAAACCTTTAACGAGCTCCTGCTGCGGAGGGGCGGTTCACGAACCGCCCCTTTTTTATTTGCAGTGTTCAGCTCTCAGCTTTCAGTAGTCAGCCAGACAGGAAAACACAGAAGATTTTGTCCAACTTCTGACACGGGCCAAAACCCCCAGAATACACACCTCCTTGTTTTTGCTAAATGCTGACGGAACGCTTACACAGGAGCTTTCTCAAACTCGACTCTTCCTTCTCTGGTCCTCATCGCATATACCTCTCGACTGACGTATGAGTGACCAACGCAAGACGAAAGCCCAATTGATTGCCGAGCTGGCGTCGTTACGCCGGCAACTCGCGACGCGGCAAGCTGCCGACGCCACCGCTGCACCATCTCCTGCTCCCTCGCAGCATACGGCGTTGTTGTTCTCACAATCCATTGTGGGGGCGTTCTTTATGCAACTCGACGAGCCGGTTCGTTGGGATGAGACTGTCGATAAAGAGCAAGTCCTGGATTACATCTGCACCCATCAACGCATGACCGACGTGAACGATGCGCTCCTTGCGCAGTATAAGATGACCCGCGAGCAACTGATTGGCATGACCCCGCAGCAACTGTTCGCGCATGATCCGGAACACGGGAAAGCGTTGTGGCGGCGGATGTTAGATCATGGGCACCTGTATTCGGAAAGCTCTGAACAGAAAGCCGATGGCACACAGTTATGGGTAGAAGGCGATTATCTCTGTCTCTATGATGCGGCCGGGCGGCTCACCGGACATTTCGGTGTGCAGCGCGATATTACCGCACAGAAACAGGCAGAATTGGCCCTGCACAAGAGTGAGGAACGCTTCCGTACGTTTATGAATAACGCGCCGGTCGCGGCCTACATTAAGGATGAACAGGGACGGTATATCTATATCAATAACCGGGGGACTGACTTGGCGGGACGGGCGCCAGAGCAATGGTATGGAAAGACCGATGCGGAACTCTGGACGTCTGAAGTTGCGCGGCAACTCCGTATTCATGATGAAGCCGCACTGGCGGCCAATGCGACAGTAGAAAGTGTAGAGAGTGTTCCGCATGCGGATGGGACTCACCATTGGTTATCTTTTAAGTTCCCGCTCCACGAAGATGAAGGACAGCGCCTGCTGGCCGGTGTTTCTGTCGATATTACCGAACACCGACGGACAGAGGCGTGGTTGCAGAGCCTGATCGAGACCACGCAGGATGCGGTGATTTCCATTGATCGGCACGGTCACGTTGCCATGTTTAACTCAGCGGCGGAAAAGATTTTCGGCTATAGTCGGGTAGAAATCCACGGACAACCGCTCCAGCGTCTGATGCCAGAGCCATACGCGCGCGAGCATGATGGCTATGTGCAACGGTACGAACAGACGCATGAAGCGCGAGCCATCGGGAAGATTCGCACTGTCTCGGCAAAACGCAAGAATGGAGAGATCTTTCCTATTGAGCTGTCGGTGACGGAGGTGCGCATCGAAAACCAAGTGCATTATGCTGCGTTCATCCGCGATATTTCTGAACGTGTGCAGTTGCAGGAACGACTGCTGGAACGGGAGCGGCTTGCCATGGTGGGGGCGACCGCGGCGAAGCTTGTCCATGAAATCGGAAATCCCTTAAACAGTATGTCGGTTGCTATCCAATTGTTGCAGCGTCGGCTCGGGCAGTCTGCAGGGGATGAGCATATCCGCTCTTCGTTCCAGTCACTGACCGGGCAGATTACGCGCCTGGCAAATTTGCTTCAGGAGTTTCGTTCCCTTTCTCGCCGTCAAGCACTGAAGCTCCAGCCCATGGATATCCGCACCCTGGTGGAAGATGTACTGGCGGCAGAGGCGCCGATTCACGCCGAGAGGAGAATCGTGGTGGAACACCATATCGCTCCTGACCTTCCCCTCATCCACGGAGACCAAAACAAACTGCAACAGGTCCTCCTGAACCTCTGTAAAAATGCAGTCGAAGCGATGCCTGGCGGTGGCACTTTGACCGTCCGCGCAAGGAACTCCGGCAACCAAGTCTTCCTTGAGGTCGCAGATACCGGCGTAGGGATTCCGTATGGGGTCAACATTCTTGAACCGTTTGTGACAACCAAAGCCGAAGGAACGGGGTTGGGACTGCCAATCGTTCGACAAATTGTGAGTGCCCACGGAGGGACGTTGGACTATACGAGCAAACCGGGCTCCGGAACGACGTTTATCGTAGCGCTCCCACAAGGGCATCAGGATCCGAGCGTACGATGACGCTGGTCTCCGGTCTCCGTGGCGCAGTGATGGTCTTTCTTGCGGTGGTGGTGTGTGGCGTCGTCGGGTATCGCGTCATAGAGGGATACTCGTGGTTAGATGCGTGGTACATGACGGTCATTACCCTGACTACCGTGGGTTATCGCGAAGTGCATCCGTTGGGCGTGCGAGGGCAGATTTTTACTATGCTGCTCCTTGTTGGTGGGATCGGAATTTTCTTTTATACGGCTGTGGCGGTGGTTGAGAAAGTCGTCAAGGGAGAGTTCCAAGAGTTCTTTGGGAGGCGGCGTATGCAGAAGCGGATTGAAGCACTGACTGGTCACTACATTGTGTGCGGGTTTGGGCGCATCGGGGAAGTGGTCTGCCGTGAGTTAGCAACCAAGCCCGTGCCGTTTGTGGTGATTGAGCAGCACGACGAGCGTATACGCGAAGCCGAAGCGGCGCAGTATATAGCGGTCCAGGGTGATGCGACCGAGGAGAATGACCTGGTGAACGCTGGGATTATGAGGGCAAAGGGATTGTTCGCCACGCTGCCGAGTGATGCGGACAATGTGTTTGTCATTCTTACGGGAAAAGAACTGAATCCGTCACTGTTTGTTGTTGCCAGAGCAGAGGCCGATCGGACGACACGACGGTTGCTTCATGCTGGAGCCGACAAAGTGATTTCCCCGTATGCGATGGGTGGACATCGGATGGCGCAAGCTGCACTCCGCCCAGCCGTCGTCGATATTATCGATCTCGCAACGCATTCCCAGAGTTTAGACCTGCAAATGGAAGAGATCGAGATTCCTGCGACTTCACCCTGCAAGGGTCTCCCGCTTCGCGACACTGGAGTGTACGGGCAACCGGGGGTGATTATTGTGGCACTCAAACGAGCATCGGGGAAAATGCTCTTTAACCCCTCCTCCGTCTGAGAAAATTGAGGTGGGCGATAGTCTCATCGCACTCGCTGAAACACCGCAACTGAAAGAGACTCGAACGGCGCGTGCAAGGAGCGTGAAACTCGGAAAAATCAAAAGGCAAAAGTGATGAAAAAAAGGACTGAGGGCTGAGGACTCAGGACTGAGCCTGGAACTTGGAACTCGAAACCGTTTGACGTCCGACCTTGGACCTACATGGAAAGGCAAAAGTGAAAACGGCGACACAGAGAAACGACAAGGAAGGCAGCGTAAAGAGACGGAGGAGGGTCTGTTCTGTCTTCCTTACGCTTTACGTTTTACGCCTTACGTTGTCTTTATGGTGGGTGAGCCGGGAGCGAAACACAGTCACGACATCTGACTCACATGATCAAACGCCTCTTCCAGGTCATTGATCAGGTCACGCCAATCTTCTAGCCCGACCGCCAACCGAATCCCCCCAGGTTCGATCCCGAGTGCAAGTTTCCGCTCTTCCGGAACAGCAGCATGTGTCATTGCATACGGGTTTTCAATCAGCGTCTTGGTGTGGCCCAAGCTCACCGCCAACGTTATCGTATACGAGTGCTCAGCGATATGTCGATAAAAGCTTCAGCGTAGCGGTTGTCTCCCTCTTTCTCTTGTAGGGTGAAGTAGAGGACTGAGCCTGGTGCAAACCGGCCACGATCATCGGTCATTTGTCGTAACGCCAGTTCCCGCTGAGGATAGTTATCGAGACCAGGATACGACACGCGAGCAACAAGCGGATGTTGTTCGAGGAACTGGGCAATCTTCTGGGCACTCTTTTGTTGGTTCACCATGCGTGTGGCCAAGGTCGGGAGCCCGTATACCAAGAACGCCCACGCACTTTTCGACGTCAGCACGCCACCAAAATCTTTGCGGTAATACATCAACAAACCATGCAGATCGTGTGGGGCAATGACCGCTCCACCCATGTCAGTACCGAAGCCGCCGATGTCTTTGGTCAGACTGTGCACAACCATGTCAGCCCCGTGCTCAAGCGGACGCTGACAGTAGGGAGTGGCAAACGTATTATCCACAATGATGCGGATCGGGACTTTCCGTCCCGTGTTTGCCTGATCAACCATACGCCGGACCTGCGCGATGTCGATTAACTGGAGCGTCGGATTGACCGGCGTCTCAAAGTACACCACGCGGGTCTGATCGTTGAGGACTTCGTGTAGGCTCTCCGGGTTCGTGAGATCAACAAATCGGGTGTGGATCCCAAACCGTGGGAGCCAATTGGTCAGCAGACTATAGGTGCAGCCATAGAGCACATGATGCGCGACAATCTCTTCTTGTTGCTTGACGGTGATCCCGAAGACTGCACTGATAGCCGCCATTCCCGTGGCAAAACAGACTGCCGTCTCCCCTCCTTCCGCAGCAGCCAGATTCTCCTCCAACATGCCACGCGTGGGTTCATCGAGGCGGTCGTAGATGTAGATTGGCACATGCTGTGGCAAACCTGACTCATCGGTGCCGAACTCAAGAAATCCTTGCTCGCCACGCTGCGTAGAAGTGAGACGATAGGTAGTGGAAGAAGAGATCGGTGGGACGACATGGTGATCATAGTCCCACCTCGTGTTATCGGCGCTGCCGTGAATCAGCCGTGTACGGATATGATAGGTCCCGTTCTTCTTAGGGTCGCGCGCTTTCTTTGGCATAAAGACTCCTACGAGCGGGGATAAGAACAACACATGTTGTACCCCGCTCAGTACGGAGTCGCAAGTTACGAATCCACTTTGGGGGTGCATGAGCCTTTCTTGGTGCGCACCCCCAACGAAGTAGAGACTAACAGGTATTATGCCGCTTTCGGGAAGGAAATTGGTTCAGGCGTCACTTGAGCGGTTTTCTGCTGGGCTTCTCTAGTGTCGTGCCTGCCGATAGCGACGGCGAGCGCGAGAACACAGAGACTGAGAAGAACCCACATCCCAACGAACAACGGTGCGAAATCGGCAGTCATGTTGATTCCCCCAGTTGCTATACCCCCATGAAACAGTGCGTGCGGAAACATCTGTCCACCTCCTGGAAGAGATTGAGCGATAAGCACCCTCTGTCCGTAGAGCGTTGCAACAAGGAGGCCAGAAAAATAATTCTTATACGGTTCAAAAATTCAACGTTTTTTATCCAAGACACGGCACCGTGCAGATCATTGTCGCATTATAACCACCAAGGCGGGGGCATTTTGTAACTGCAACAGCAAATCGTAGCAATGTTTGCGATAGGGCGGGGATCGAGGAGCAGAACGAGGTTGAGAAGAAGGAGGGACCAGGAGCACGGTGCCTGCGAGACAAAGGTGCCCCTGGAGCTGAAAGATCAATAGCGAATCAATAATCGTCGTAGCGACGATCACGGCGACGTTCATCTTCGAGGCGCTGCCGTTCATATTCCTGTCGTCGGCGTTCCTCTTCGTACTGATAGTCGTAGTCCCGACTGCGTTCATTTTGGTCCATCTGATTGCCGACAATTGCGCCACCGACGGCACCGACGGCACCGCCAATCGCCGCACCTTTACCGCCACCCGCAAGTGCACCAGTCCCAGCACCGAGGCCGGCACCAAGCAGCGCGCCCTTTTGTGTATTCGACATCGGCTGTGCACATCCTGCAGCGGTGAACAGCAACACTCCGGCAATGACCTGCGCCGCTGAATTGCCATAACCTTTCCACTGTTTCATAATCATCTCCTTTCCCTGAGAGGGGAGTTATATGTAGTAAGACCTCCTCGTACTGACGAGTGCGTCTCCATTGCCATTGTAAAGATGTTTTTGTCCGTAGCAAAGGAATATTGCGACCATCACGAAGCAGCTGGGACTCGGTCTGGTTTCTTCAGTAGGCACAAGAGAACGAGCGCTGCCACATTAAATGCCGCACTTAAGAGAAATGCGGCACTATACCGTCCGGTCACAGCATACAGGTATCCAGCGATAAGCGGGCCGAAAGCAGCAGGTGAACCGGAAACGGCAAAGATGAAACCGGCAATGGAGCCAACTGAAGTCCGACCATAAAAATCGCCGATAATCGCAGGGAAGAGAGCAGTGACTCCGCCATACGCAAGCCCAAAAACGGCAGCCGCGAGATACAACGACGCAAGGCCGGTACTGAAGGCGAAGCCTGTGAACCCTAGAGCTTGGAGCAGAAAACACAGGCCAAGCGTCGGCACGCGCCCGATACGATCCGAGATCGTCCCGATGCATAAGCGTCCCATAAAACCGGCAAAGCCGATCACGCTAATAGTCATGGCCGCACGGAATTGGGGGACGCCGAGATCCATGGCGAAAGAGACGATATGGACCATCGGCATGAAGACGACGAGCCACGTCAGTGTGAACACGAGATTCAAGAGCCAAAAGGATGTGGTCCGCTTCGCTTCTGCGAGGGTCCAGTCGTTTGCCACAGCACCGGTAGGAGATGCAACTGTCGTTGGTGGTGAGGGTGTTGGGGCATGCCCGTCCGGCAATAGGCCGATCTGTTCTGGATCACGAACAGTGAAAGCGGCGCACAAGCTAATCACGGCAACAGCGATGACACCGAGCAGGAAATAGGCATGACGCCAGCCGTAGGCACCAATCAAGGCCGCGGCGAGTGGCGGAAAAATAAACGTGCCGAAACTCGCGCCGCTGGAGGTCAAGCCGATTGCCAGCCCACGTTTCTCGATAAACCAGCGAACGACTGTGGCATTGCAGGGCACGTATGCAGCACTCATCCCCGAAGCGGCAATCAGTCCTAGCGAGACATACATCTGCCAGAGGGCAGTTACTTGGCTGGTGAGGATAATGCCGATACCAAGAAGACATCCACCAACAGTGATAACGATGCGTGGCCCCCAACGGTCGGTGAACCGACCGGCGACCGCTCCCAGAGCGCTGTAGAGAAACACATACAGAGAATAGGGGAGAGACAGGCTGTCGCGTCCCCAGCCCGTGTCCTTCGAGATCTCTGCCATGAACACCCCGAAGGAAAACTGGATGCCATATGCAACACAGAGTATAAGTGAACGTACAAGCCACAATGACCCAACCGTAAAAGACACTCCCTCGTGCAGCCTCTGGTCGTCTGACATCGGTTGGAGTTTACTGGTTACTTGCTCCGCCTCGTTCATCAGCCACCGTGTCTTTTAGTGAGGAGTTAAGAGTAAAAAGTGAAGAGTTAAGAATGGGGAAAAGAATTCTCTTACGCCACTTTACTTTTTTTGTTCTTCACTCTCTACGCATAACTCGCAACTCTTCCCTACAGCCCCAGTGCCTTTGCAATGTTCACCCGCTGAATCTCATCAGTCCCGCCGGGAATACGGAGGTTACGCGCGATACGGAAAATTTTCTCGATTCCCGACTCTTTCATCAAGCCGTGGGCGCCGTGGAGTTGTACGGCACGGTCCGCAACGCGGTAGAGCGCTTCGTCACAAAAAACTTTGAGGGCACACACGACTTGAATGAGCCGAGGATCAACTTTTAACGTCCAGAGATTACCCTGGTCTGCTTGCCATAAGCTTTGCAGCGACATACTGCGCATGGCTTGCACATCCAGATACGAATCGACAATCATCCATTGCAACGCTTGAAAACGACTGAGCGGGCCACCAAACGCTTGGCGATTCTTGATATAGGACACGCAACGATCAAGCAGATACTGACCGAGGCCCGTACACATGCCACCCCGACGCACGCGGATCCAGTTGATCATTCCCATACTGAGATAGAAACCTTCTCCTTCTTTGCCCCATGTATGATCTAACGGTACTCGGCAATTGTCAAAAATCAGCTCTCCAGTCATGCCGTCGTCCATGATCGTGCGATACGTCCGACCGATGCGGAGACCTGGCGCATCGCGTTCGACGACAAACGTCGTCCCTCCTGCACCGTGCTTACTGGGATCGGTCATCGCACAGACAAGAATCAGTTCGGCATACGGAGCGTTAGTGATATAGGCTTTGGTGCCGTTGAGGACCCACTCATCCCCACGCTGCTCGGCGCAGGTTTCCATGCCGAGCACGTCAGAGCCACCGCGATACTCGGTGATTGCATATGCTGCGGTCCAGTCCCCTCGCATCATCGGCGCGAGGTACTTCTGTTTCTGCTCATCTGTCAGAAACATCAGCATCCGGTTTGGCCCTTCGGTCCACGACAGCATCCATTGGATGACGCCGATGCCATGTTGATAGACAGCTTCGTGAACAAAGAACATATCGGTCAGGCTGAACCCACTACCACCAACCTCCTTGGGCATGTGGAGCGCATAAAACCCCCGCTCCGCCGAACGCGTGCGGATGGTCCGTTGCGCCTCCAACACTTCTGGTGCGAGCCGACCATCTTCGCGCAGATAGAGATGCTCGTTGGTGAGATGGGCCGATAACTCACGCTCAATCGGCTTGAGTTCGGCGGCGATGAAACGATGAATGTCATTGACGGTCTGTTGAACGTGTGGGGGAGGGGTGAAGTCGATCATAATACCTTCTGCAGAGACTTTGCGGTGAGAGACGAGAGGGAAAACTCTGACTACGCAACAAGCGCCTCTTGTAAAGAAGGATGGCGCAGGAGAGCGCAGGTTCCTTGCTTGCGCTTTACAAGTTTGAGGAAGTGAGACACCGGGGGCGAAGCAAGGGTCTGCAGCAGGAGTGGATTGTCCGCCAATGCTCCACTGAGACCCGGAAGGGGAATTCCTTGGCTACCCTGCTTGTGAATCGAAAAATTAAAGATCGTTAATCCCGCGGCTTCTAGGCTTTGCGCGTCAACCCGCAGGAGGAGTTGATCTGATAACTGGTACCCCGTCGCTGCGATTGGTTGCCCAAAATGACGTAGAGAAGGTCTCCTTCCTGATCGTAGGTAATACGGACAGATTTCATTGTTTCTTACCCCTTTTTGTCGACGAATTTGGTAAGCAGTCATAATAAAGTTATTCTCCTGACCATCAGGAGAATAACCCAAATACACTACGACGACTATTGTCGTGTTGCTGTAGGTGAGTCGTTGGTAGTTTCGATAATACAGATATACTTGTGGCCTGACTGGGTTACTGAAACCGCTGCCCCTTGCGAATTGTTTCCAGAGTTTGCCGTCTGTACCCTTGCATTTCCTGGTGCTCGTCGCAGATGTGGTGCAGCGCTTGTCTGTCAGGTAGATGTGATGACCTCGCTGATCTTTGACAGTGCTACGTATCTTGACGATATTAATCCTTGCAGCGACTTTCTTTTTCTTCCTTGATTCCAACTGTTATCCTTTCTTTACGGTTCCCGTCTTCTTCGTATCATACCCATCAAGCTCCATCACTGCCTGTTTGAACGTTTTCCGGAGCAAATGACCGTCGCCAGTTTTTGTCCCAGTTCACCATGATAAAACTCTTTGAGGAACACTAAGTCATATTCCTCACGCTCGATGGGAACGAAGTCGAGACCAAGGGCTTTGGCGGCGGATTTGATGCCAAGGCCAGTGTCAGCTAAGCCGCTGGCGATGGCGACGGCCACAGCCATGTGCGTCACTTCCTCCCGTTCGTACCCGTGAATCTGCTCAGGCGTGATCTGCAGCTTGCTGAGTTTGTAATCAAGCAATACTCGAGTGCCCGCTCCTGGCTGGCGGTTGACGAACATCACGTCTGCCCGCGTGAGGTCTTTCAGTCCCTTGATCTTCTTCGGATTGCCTTTCGGGACGATAAGCCCCTGTTCACGAATAACCAGATTCATCACCACGACTTTTGCGAGCAATTGTTGTCTCTTGAGATCAGGAAGATTGTATGCCCCCGTGGCGGGATCGAGCAGATGCGTACCGATAATATGTGCTTCGTTGCGTTTCAGCGCGACAGACCGCCAAGCGACCCGATATTGCTCGCCGAAATCTTGAGACCAGGAAAATGTGCACGGAGTTGATCGTCGAGCACACCAATGGTGAAATCATTACTGCCAGTGAAGAGAACCGTATGGGCAATTGCTTCTGCCGGACGTAGCAGCTCAACTTCGACCTCTTATGGTGCTCGCCAGCGCATCCAATGCCCAGACCTTCGAAAAGAAGAACTTCAACTACAGCAAGTTCGCCACCGGCGCCTTTTCCGAAGTCGTGACCGTCACTGGGCCGGCGAAGATGATCTACCTCGCCGGCATCGGGTCGGAGGAACCGGACGACGGCTCGATCCGCCATAAGGACGACTTCCTCGCGCAATGCCGGTTCGCGTGGGAGAAGGTCGGCAAGCTGCTCGCGGAGCACGGCGCGAGCGTCTCCGACATCGTCAAGGCGACGACCTACGTCACCGACATCCGCTATCGCGACGAGATGCGCACGTGCCGCACGGAGGTGTTCAAGGGCCGGCCGCTGCCGCCGCATACGCTGCTCAATGTCGTGCAGCTCGCGCGCCCCGGCATGATGTTCGAGGTCGACGTCGTGGCGGCGGTGGCGGCGAAGTAGCCCGCCTCACCGCCCCCACAGCCGCTTGCTGGCGATCCTCGCGCCCTCGACCATGGCGCGGAGTTTCGCCCAGGCGACGTGCGGATGCACCTCGTCGCCGGCGCCCGAGGTGCCGAAGCCGCAGTCGGTGCCGGCGATCACGCGCTCGCGCCCGACCACGCCGGCGAAGCGCTCGATGCGCTGCGCCACCAGTTCCGGATGCTCGACCAGGTGGATGCAATGCGACACCACGCCGGGCACCAGGATCTTGTCGTCGGGCAGCTTCACCTCCTGCCAGACCTGCCATTCGTGCTCGTGGCGCGGGTTCGCGCCTTCGATCAGGTAGGCGCACGCGCTTGATCTTCAGCATCAGGTCGGCGAAGTGCTTGAGCTCGAAGTCGTGCACGCGCGGCGCGATGTTGACGCTGTAGCAGGTGTGGAAGCGCACGCGGTCTTCCGGGATGCCGCGCAGCGCGTGGTTCACCGCCTCGACGCGCAGCGCGATGAACTTGCGGCAGTCCTCGACCGAGGCGTCGCGCGCGCGGTTGTAGTGCGTCGCCATGCGCGGATCGTCGATCTGCAACAGGAAGCCGGCGTCGACGATCGCCTTGTATTCCTCGTGCATCGCGTCGGCGAGCGCCGTGAGATATTCCTCGTTCGAGGCGTAGTAGCGGTTCTCGTAGTAGAGCTCGAGGTTGGACGGCGAGATCGCGGTGACGAACGCCTCCTCCGCCTTCGCGCCGTTGAGCGCCTGCTTCAGGTTCGCGATGTCGGCGCGCACCTCGTCGTGCCCGATATATTTGATCGGGCCGGAGCAGACCTGCGCCTTCGGCCGCACGCGTGCGCTTGGCGACGATGCGCGCCCGAGCGCGCCGCCAGCATCACCTTCATGTCCTCGTAGGCATCGGCGAATTCGGCGGAGTTGCGCGTGGCCCGCGGAAGCGCACCGGCGCGTCGATCTCCTCGAGACCGGACAGCCGGGCCCGCGCGTAGGCCATCCAGTTGACCTTGCTGTGCTCGCCGTCGTCGACGACGTCGATGCCGGCATCGGCCTGCGCCCGCACCACGTCCGCGATCGCGCGCGCGATGCGCGCGTCGAAGGCCGCCGCGGTCATAGGCCTCGCCCAGCTCCTTCTTGTTGAGGAGCGCCACCAGGTCGGGCGGCCGCGGCAGGCTGCCGGTATGGGTGGTGAGGATCCGGCCTGTCGCTGCGCTTCATCATTCGACTTTCAGGTTGAGTTTCTTGATCAGCGCCGACCAGCGCGTCATGTCGCGATCGACGATCGCGCCGTATTCCGCGGGCGTGCTCGACACCGCCTCGGCGCCGTCGGCGGCGATACGCTTGCGCACCTCTTCATTCTGCGATCGCAACACGCATCGCTTCGTTGATCTTGTCGACGATCGGCTTCGGCGTGCCCGTCGGCGCCAAGAGGCCGTAATTGAGCAACACGTCGAAGCCGGGGAGTCCCGATTCCGCGACCGTCGGCACGTCCGGCAGCAGCGGCGAGCGCTTCGGGTCCGGTCACCGCCAGCGCGCGCAGGTTGCCGGCCTTGATGTTGCCGAACGACGGCGTGATCGCCGCGAACGATGCCTGTACATGACCGCCGACGAGATCGGTGACGAGCTGCGCCGTGCCCTTGTACGGAATCAAATTCATGTCGATCGCCGCCTCGTGCCGGAACATCTCGGCGCACATGTGCGAGCCGGTGCCCAGCGCCGACGAGGCGAAGTTGAACTTGCCGGGATTGGCTCTCGCGAGCGCGATCAGGCCCGGCGACATCCTTGGCCTGCACCGACGGATGCACCAGCAGCACCAGTGACAATTGCGCGATCAGGCCGAGCGCCGTGAAATCCTTGCGCGGATCGAAGCCGGCGTTGACGTAGAGCGTCGGGTTGATGCCGATGCTGCCGGTGTGGCCGAGCATCAGCGTATAGCCGTCAGGCGCCGCCTTGACGACCGATCGCGTACCGATGATGCCGGCGCCGGCGCCGCGGTTCTCGACCACCACGGTCTTGCCGAGGCCGGCGCTGAGCCGGTCGGCCATGATGCGCGCCATGGCGTCGTTGCCGCCGCCGGGCGGGAACGGCACCACCAGCGTGATGGTCTTGGACGGATAGTCCTTCGCCGGGTCCTGCGCATGCGCCGCGACAGCCGCGCCGAACAATACGGCGACGGCCATCGCGACGGTCGCCAGCGCCTGCTGGGGTTTCATGGGCTTGCTCCCTGCGTTGTTTTTCGAAGGCGCCAGCGCGGGCCGGCGAATGAAGGACGCCCATTGTGCGTTTGGCGGCGGCGGATGCAAGGCGGAGCGGCGTCGCAGGTGCTCTCGGTTCTTGCCGAGGCATCGGAAAAAGCGCACTTTAGCGGTGTTGCAACGGCATCTTTGAGAATGCCGGCACGATCACGGGAGAACGCCAATGACGCGCTTCGTCGCTACGCTCATCGCCTGTCTCGCGCTGGCCGGTGGGCTCACGCCCAATTCCGCATCCGCCTACCCGACACGGCCGGTCACGCTGGTGCTCGGCTTCGCGCCCGGCGGTCCGAGCGACGTGATGGCGCGCATTTTCAGCAAGCGGCTTGAGCAGGCGCTCGGCCAGCCGGTCGTGATCGAGAACCGTTCCGGCGCCGGCGGCAACATCGCCGGCGAGATGGTCGCGCGCGCGGCGCCCGACGGCTACACGCTGCTGCTCGCGAACTCGGGCATCCTCGCGGCCAATGCGGCGCTCTACAAGCGCACCGGCTATGACGCGGAACGCGACTTCACGCCGATCACCTTCGTCGGCGCGCAAGCCAATGTGCTCGTCATCAACCCCGGCATACCGGCGAAGACGCTCGCGGAGTTTATCGCGCATGCGAAAGCCAACCCGGGCAAGGTCAGCTACGCATCGGGCGGTCACGGCTCCTCCCCTCACCTCGCGGGAGAGCTCCTCAAAACGGAAGCCAAGATCGACATCGTCCACGTGCCCTACAAAGGCACCGGGCCGGCTTTGCAGGACGTCATCGCCGGCCACGTGCAGATGATGTTCTCCTCGGTGTCGCCGGCGAAGCCGCAGATCGAGAGCGGCAAGGTCCGGGCGCTGGCGGTGACGACGCTCAAGCGCACGGCGCTGCTGCCCGACATCGGATCGGTGGCGGAGCTCGCGATCCCGAATTTCGAGGCGACCGCCTGGCACGCGCTGGTCGGCGCCGGCCGGCCTGCCCAAAGACGTGCTCGCGACCATCCACAAGGCCATGATGGAGACCCTGAAGGATCCCGCGACCAGCAAGCAGTTGACCAGCCTCGGCCTCGATGTGATGCCCACGACGCCGGAGGAACTCACCGCCTATATCAAGGCGGAAATCCCGAAATGGACCGCGCTCATCAAGGCGTCCGGTGCTACACTGGAATGAAGCGGACCCGACTGCCACCTGTTTTAGGAGCTGAAGGACAACAGCGATGAACATTGCCACCAAACCGGCCATCAACCTCGCCGACGTTTCCGACGCCGAGCGGCAAGCGCGCGTCGACCTCGCCGCGGTCTACCGCCTGTGCGCTCACTACGGCTGGGACGACGTCATCTACAACCACTGCGCCATGCGCGTGCCCGGCGAGGACACCAAATTCCTGATGAAGCGGCACGAGCTGCTGTGGACCGAGGTGACGGCGTCGAATCTGGTGAAGGTCGATATGCGCGACGACCTCGACGAGTCCGCCGGCGTCAACCGTCCCGGCTTCACGCTGCACGGCGGCGTGCTCACCGGACGGGCGGACGTCAACTGCTCGGTGCATGTCCATACCGATACCGGCATGGCGCTCTCCGGTCTCAAGCACGGCCTGCGGATGGTGTCGCAGCAGGCGATGCGCTTTCACAACCGCATCGGCTATCACCCCTATGAAGGCATCACCGAGGATTTCGGCGAGCGCGCGCGCATCCTGCAGGCGCTCAGCAACAACCGCGCGCTGATCCTGAACAATCACGGCTTCCTGACCGTCGGCAAGAACGCGCGCGAGGCGTTCGTGCTGATGAAGTACCTGATGAGCGCCGCCGAGATCCAGTTGCGCATGGAGGCGACCGGCTCGGAGCTGATCGAGATCCCGCGCGAGATCTGCGAAAAAGTCGCGGCGCAATACCAGTCGCACGACTCCGGCCGCGGCGCCGCCGACTGGCCGGCCTATCTGCGCGTGCTCGACCAGATCGACCCGAGCTACCGGAACTAGGCCAGCCATCGCCAGAGATTTCGGCGTCATGCCCGGCCTTGTGCCGGGCATCCACGTCTTTGGCCCGGCACACAAGGTAAGGCGTGGATGGCCGGGACAAGCCCGGCCATGACGACGTTGATTGATATACCGCGCACAGGTACGCGGCCTTCCCAGCTAGCCTGGCAGCGTTATAATCTGCCGATCGAGCGACGCGACAGCGCCCGCCAAACCAATAAAAACGGAGAGAAACGACCATGGAACTTCTTGCCGAACGCGGCCGGCGCGTCACCGTCGAAGAGCTCAACACCACGCGGCTTCTGGCCCATGCCAAGAAGCAGGCGCAGCAGCGCAAGTTCGACGACATCCTGATCGTCGACGTCGACGCCCATCACTACGAAAACGAGTGCATGGACGACATCCTTCCCTATCTGGAGAACGACGTCATCCGCCAGCTCGCGATCGCCAGCCGGGCCAAGGGCCGCGGCAGCCTCGTCCCCAACATGGCGGTCGGATTCCAGGACATGGGCGGGCGCATCACGCGCTACCCGCTGCGCTCCTCCGAGAAGACCGACAAGGGCGGCAAGATGCGCGACGTGCAACTCGGCCATCGCTGGATGGACGCGATGAGCGTCGACTATTCCTGCCTGTTCCCGACGCTGATGCTCGCGATCGGCCTGCATCCGGAATCCGAGATGGAGGTCGAGCTGTGCTGGGCCTACAATCGCTGGCTCACCGAAAAGGCGTTGCCGGAATCGGACGGGCGCTTCTATTCGATGCTGAGCCTGCCGCTGTCGGAGCCCGACGCGGCGATACGCCAGATCGAGACCTTTGCCGACCGCAAGGGCGTCACCGGCTTCATGATCACCTCGGTGCGCGGCCAGCCGGTGCACCACAACCGGCACATGAAAGTGTTTCGTGCGCTCGAGGAGCGCGGGCTGCCGCTCGCGTTCCATTCCGCCATCAATCCGATGGAGCCGGTGTTCAAGACGCTCAACCGCTTCGCCTCGGTGCACGGGCTCGGCTTCCCGTTCTACAACATCCTGCACATGACCAATTGGGTCACCAACGGCATCGGCGAGCGCTTCCCAAAGCTCAACGTGATCTGGATCGAAGGCGGGCTGGCCTGGATCCCGTTCCTGATGCAGCGGCTCGACCACGAGTTCATGCTGCGGCCGTCGGAATATCCACTGTTGAAGAAGAAGCCGTCCGACTACATGCGCGACATGTACTACGCGTCGCAGCCGATGGAGACCGTCGACCCGCTGGCGCTCGAATGCACCTTCCGCATGATCAATGCGGAGACGCAGCTCCTCTACGCCTCCGACTATCCGCATTGGGATTTCGACCTGCCGTCGTCGATCTGGGACCTGCCGTTCCTCTCGGAAAAGGCCAAGCACAACATCCTCGGCGGCAATGCCGCGCGCCTGTACAAGCTGCCGCCGCGCAACGAGAAGCAAAAAGAGAACCTCCGCCGCTTCGGCAACCTCGCGGCGTGAAGCGTCAATGGCAACAGGACGGGATGAAATCGCCGCACGACTGATGCGGCTGGATTCCTGCGCGGTATCGGACGCTCTCGATAAGCTGGGACTGCACGGCTGCGTCACCGGCCTATCGCCGCTCACGTCGATGCGTAAGATTGCCGGCCGCATCCACACCGTGCGGCTGGTCGCCAAGGACAAGGCGCCACCGACATCAGGTCCGCCGCGTCATCTTGGAACCACGGCCATCGAAGCCTGCCAGCCGGGCGAGATCATCGTGGTGGAGCAAAAATCCGGCATCGACGCCGGCTCCTGGGGCGGCATCTTATCTTTGGGCGCAAAGCTACGGGGCGCCGCCGGCGTCGTCGTCGACGGCCCGGTGCGGGATGTCGATGAAGCACGCCAGATGGATTTTCCGGTGTTCGGGCGAACGGCCACTGCGCGCACGGCGCGCAACCGTATCGTTGAGATCGGCACCGACATTCCGGTGACCATCGGCGATTTGACGGTCGTTCCCGGTGACTACGTCCTGGCCGACGGCAGTGCCGTGGTATTTCTGGCGCAGGCCGATGCAGAGAGAATTCTTGACGCTGCGGAGTTGATCGCCGGGCGCGAAGCGGCGATGGCCAAGGCGCTGCAGAATGGCAAGCCGATCACCGAAGTCATGGGCGCCGACTACGAGCACATGCTGAAGTAGCAACCGCGGAAGGGGCGAGCGGATGAAAGCGATGCGTGCGAGCATGAGCCTGCGTCTGTTCTGTGTTGCCGCCGGCATTCTCATCCTCGGTCATTCGGCCAACGCCCAATCGAACTTCTACGAAGGCAAGACGGTTTCGCTGATCGTCGGCAATGCCGCGGGCGGCGGCTATGACGTGGCGGCGCGCGCGCTCGCCCGCCACATGAAGAAGTACATCCCCGGCGTCGCCAACATCATCGTCAAGAACATGCAGGGCGCGGGCGGGCTCGCCGCCGCCAATTACATGTATTCGGTCGCCGAGCCGGACGGGCTGACTTTTGCGGTGCTGTCGCGCGCGACGCCGATGCAGCCGACGCTCGGCGTCACCGCCGCCAAGTACAAAGCCGAGAACTACACCTGGCTCGGCACCTCCTCGAGCTACGCCGACAGCGCTTACTTCCTCGTCACCATGGGGGACGCGCCGTTCAAGACCGCCGCAGATCTCAAGAACCCGGCCTTGCGGCCGGCGCTGATCGGCGGCCTCGGCGCCGGCGGCACCGACACCGACGTGGTGCTGGTCGCCAAGGACGTGCTCAATCTCAATCTGAAACTGATCCGCGGCTACAAGGGCTCGACCGACCTCTCGATCGCGATGGAGCGCGGCGAGATCGACGGCCGCGCGATCGGCTGGGCGCCGCTGCAGGTCGGCGCCTACGGCAACTACATCCGCGAGGGCAAGCTGCGCTTCCTGCTGCAGTTCGGCCGCGAGACGCGCTGGGGCAAGATGCCGGACGTGCCGACTGCTCGCGAGCTCGCATCGAATCCGCAGGACCGCGCGATGCTCGAGATGGTCGAACTGCCGTTCCGCGTCACCTATCCCTATGTCGCGCCGCCGAACGTGCCGGCGGATCGCGCGCAGGTGCTGCAGACCGCTTTCATGAAGACGTTCCAGGACCCGGACTATCTCGTCGAGGCGAAGAAGCTCGATCTCGACGTCAGTCCGCTCGACGGCGCGACCGTGCGGGGCATGGTCGCGCGGCTGGCGCAAAGCCCGCCGGAACTGGTCGCCCGCTACAAGGCGATCCTAGACGCGAAATAACCGAATTTCCCTGGAACCAGGGCTTGCCTTGGGACTTGACTTTGCGAGACTGACGAATTATCAAAATCGTCACTAGTCATTCGGCGACAAGTCGGCCCAAGGCGGCCTGGCATTATGATACCGAACGTCAAAACCAAGCCCGACGATACCCGCGAGCGGATCATGGAAACCGCCGAGACGCTGTTCCGTCGTCTCGGTTACGCCAAGACCGCGGTGGCCGACATTGCGTCGGAACTCCGAATGTCGCCGGCCAATGTGTACCGGTTCTTCCCCTCCAAGACCGCGATCGTGCAAGCGATCTGCCAGCGCTGCCTGACCGAGCTCGACGAAAAGGTCTGGACGATCGCACGCTCCAAGGGCTCGGCAAGCGAGCGCCTGGAAAAGCTCGAGCTCGAAGTCTTCACCTATCACAAGGAAAACCTTCTGGAAGAACAGAGGGTTAACGACATTGTGATGGTCGCTATGGAAGAGAGCTGGGATGCCATCATGGCGCACAAGGAGCGCATTCGCTCGGTTATCGAGTTGATCCTGCGCGACGGCATCGACACCGGCGAATTCGAGAAGGTCGACCCGCACGAGACCTCCGTGATGATCATGCGGGCGTATGTCCACTACTGCCATCCGGTCATGCTTGCTCAGGGCCTCCAGGAAGGCCTCGATCTCGAGACCGAAGCGCGCTCGCTTATCCGCTTCCTGCTCCGCGCCATAACCCCCCGAAAGTAGGCCCGTCATGACCAAGTCCCCCAAGGCCTCACTACGACTAAAGTCTGACGATTTCGTATTTTCGTCAGTCATCAGCCATCATGACTCCTTAAATGCGACGGGCGTGAACGCCCTGCCCCGGCGAAAGTCTCGCGTCCCGGCGGCGTGGCGCTCGCTCGCCGTCGTGTTTGCCGCTGCGTTCGTGCTGGCCGGTTGCGCCGCCGAAACCGCGCCGGCCCCGAAGTCGGAGCGTCCGGTCCAGACCCAGCGCGTCAAGTTCGAGAGCACCGGCGCCACCCGCGAATTCGTCGGCGTCGTGCGCGCGCGGCACGAAACCGATCTCGGCTTCCGTGTCGGCGGCAAGATCATCGCGCGGGTCGTCAATGTCGGCGACCAGGTGCGCGCCGGCGACGTCATCGCGCGAATCGACGCGCAGGATCTGGGCCTCCAGGTCGAAAGCGCCGAGGCCGAGCTTGCGGCAGCGACGTCAAACCTGACGCAAGCCTCCGCCGACCTGCAGCGCTACACCCAACTGAAGACCCGCGGCTACGCAGCCATCGCCGATTTCGACCGCAAGCAGGCGGCCAACGACGAAGCCGAAGGACGGCTGACGCGGGCGCGGCGCGCGCTCGATCTCGCGCGCAATCAGCTCGCCTATGCCGAGCTCAAGGCGGACGCCGACGGCGTCATCACCGCAACGCTCGCCGAGCCCGGCCAGGTCGTCGCCATCGGCCAGGCGGTCGCGCGGCTCGCCCATCGCGGCGAGAAGGAAGCCGTCATCGCGCTGCCCGAAACGTGGCTGGCCGAAGCGCAACAGTCGAAGGCGACCGTGCGGCTGTGGTCCGACCGCGACCGCCGCTTGCAGGCGAAGCTGCGCGAGCTCTCGCCGCAAGCCGATCAGGCCACCCGCACCTTCGCGGCGCGCTTCACGATCCTCGATGCCGACGACTCCGTCGCCTTCGGCATGACCGCAACGGTGAACCTGGAACGCGTGCGCGAAGCGCCCGTCGCCCGGTTGCCGCTCGCGGCCGTGCTCAATCGCGGCACCGGACCGTCGGTCTATGTGGTCGACGAAACCGGATCGCTGGGGCTGCGCCCGGTTACGGTCTCGGCCTTCACCGGCGACGCGGCGCTTGTCACCGCGGGCGTCAATGACGGCGACCGCATCGTCACGCTGGGCGTCCAGAAGCTCGAAGCCGGCCTCAAGGTCCGCGCCGTCGAGGCCACCACCCGATAAGCCGCAACGCAGGGAGCGACACCATGCGACGCTTCAATCTGTCGGAATGGGCTATCACGCACCGGGCGCTGGTGCTGTTCATGATCCTCCTGATCGGCGCCGCCGGCCTCTACTCCTATTCCAGGCTCGGCCGCGCCGAGGACCCGTCCTTCACGATCAAGGTCATGAACGTCCAGGTCGCCTGGCCGGGCGCGACCGCCGCCGAGCTGCAAACGCAGGTCGTCGACAAGATCGAGAAGAAGCTGCAGGAGCTGTCGTTCCTCGACCGGGTCTCGAGCTATTCGCAGCCCGGCGTCGCCTTCATCCAGGTCACGCTCTCCGACACCACGCCGCCCAAGCGCGTGAAGGAGCTCTGGTATCAGGTGCGCAAGAAGGTCGGCGACATCCGCGGCGACCTGCCTGCGGGCGTCATCGGCCCGAACTTCAACGACGAGTTCGGCGACGTTTATTCGGCGCTCTACATGCTCACCGCCGACGGCATGAGCCTCGGCCAGCTCAAGACGCTGTCCGAGGACATCCGCCAGCGCCTGCTGCGCGTGCCGAGCGTCAACAAGGTGGACCTCATCGGCGTGCAGCCGGAGCGCATCTTCATCGAGTTCAGCCACGCCAAGCTCGCCACCCTCGGCATCACGCCGCAGCAGATTTTCGACAGCGTCGCGCGGCAGAATGCGGTCGTCTCCGGCGGTTCGGTCGAAACCTCCTCCGACCGCGTTCACCTGCGCGTCACCGGCGCCTTCTCCGGCGCCGACGCGATCGCCGCAGTGCCGGTCCAGGCCGACGGCCGCGTGTTCCGCCTCGGCGACATCGCGACGGTCAAGCGCGGCTTTGAAGACCCGCCGCAATTCCTGCTGCGCGAAGGCGGCAAGCCGGCACTCGGGCTCGGCGTCTCGATGAGCGACGGCGCCAACATCCTGACGCTGGGCGAGGACCTCAAGCAAGCGATGAAGGCGATCACGGCCGAGCTTCCGGTCGGCATCGAGATCACCCAGGTCGCCGACCAGCCGCACATCGTCGACGGCTCGGTGTCGGAATTCCTCAGGACCTTCATCGAAGCGCTCGGCATCGTGCTGCTGGTGAGCTTCCTGACGCTCGGCTGGCGCACCGGCATCGTGGTCGCGCTGTCCGTGCCGCTGGTGCTCGCGATCGTGTTCATCGTCATGTACGCGATCGGCCTCGACCTGCACCGCATCACGCTCGGCGCGCTGATCCTCGCGCTCGGCCTGCTGGTCGACGACGCCATCATCGCCATCGAAATGATGGTGGTGAAGATGGAGCAGGGCCTCGACCGCGCCCGCGCCGCCACCTTTGCCTGGACCTCGACCGCGTTCCCGATGCTGACCGGCACGCTGGTGACGGCCGCCGGCTTCCTGCCGGTCGGCTTCGCCAATTCGAGCACCGGCGAATATGCCGGCGGCATTTTCTGGATCGTCGCGCTGGCGCTGGTCGCGTCCTGGTTCGTGGCGGTGCTGTTCACGCCCTATCTCGGCGTCAAGCTCTTGCCCGATTTTGCCAAGCGCGCAGCGGCGCGCGGGCATCACGACCCGAACGCGATCTACGACACCCGTATCTATCGTTCGCTGCGGCGCGTGATCGAATTCTGCCTGCACTGGCGCAAGAGCGTGATCGCCGCGACCGTCGTCACGTTCGGCCTCGCGATCGCGATCTTCCCGCTGGTGCAGCAGCAATTCTTCCCGACCTCGTCGCGCACCGAGCTGTTCTTCGAGATGCAGTTGCCGGAGGGCACCGCGATCGGCGTCACCGATGCGGCCGCACGCAAAGCCGAGAGCATGCTGACCGGCGATCCCGACATCGTGACCTACACCAGCTATGTCGGTCAGGGCGCGCCGCGGTTCTGGCTCGGGCTCAATCCGGTCCTGCCGAACACGAGCTTTGCGCAGATCGTCATCGTCACCAAGGACCTCGCAGGCCGCGAGCGCGTCAAGGCGCGGCTCGAGCAGGCGCTCACCGCCGGCGCGCTGCCGGAAGCACGCACGCGGGTCGACCGCTTCAATTTCGGACCGCCGGTCGGCTATCCGGTGCAGTTCCGTGTCAGCGGACCGGACCCGCTGAAGGTGCGCGAGATCGCCGAACAGGTCCGCAAGGTAATGGCGGACAACCGCAAGCTCATCGACCCGCATCTCGACTGGGGCGAACAGTCCCGCTCGATCCGGCTCGAAGTCGACCAGGACCGCGCCCGCGCGCTCGGCCTGACCCCGCAGGACGTGGCGCAGACGCTACAAACGCTGCTCACGGGCTTGACGGTGACGCAATACCGCGAAGGCATCGAGAGCATCGACGTGGTGGCCCGCGCCGTGCCCGACGAGCGGCTTGATCTCGAACGCCTGCCGACACTCACGATTTCAACCCGCAACGGCGTTGCGGTGCCGCTCTCGCAGATCGCCCGGCTTCACTACGAGTACGAAGAGCCGATCCTGTGGCGGCGCAACCGCGACCTCGTGCTGACAGTGCGCGGCGACA
Source organism: uncultured Alphaproteobacteria bacterium (assembly GCA_963785745.1). Taxonomy (GTDB): domain Bacteria; phylum Pseudomonadota; class Alphaproteobacteria; order Rhizobiales; family Xanthobacteraceae; genus VAZQ01. The sequence goes on along the minus strand of CAWAWR010000018.1, from coordinate 158,484 downwards.
TCGTCGACGGCGTACAGGCGCCCGACGTGAGCAACGAGGTGCTGCCGCGGCTGCAACCGATCAAGAACGCCCTGCCCTACGGCTATCGGATCGAAACCGGCGGCGCGATCGAGGAAAGCGAGAAGGCGAATGCCTCGCTCGCCGTGGTGTTCCCGGTCATGGCGGTGGTGATGCTGGCGATCCTGATGATCCAGCTCCAGAGCTTCTCCCGGCTCGCGCTGGTGTTCGCGACCGCGCCGCTCGGCATCGTCGGAGCGACCGGTGCATTGCTGATTTCCGGCCGGCCGTTCGGCTTCGTCGCGCTGCTCGGCATGATCGCGCTCGCCGGCATGATCATGCGCAACACCGTGATCCTGGTCGATCAGATCGACAACGACATCGCCGCCGGCCACGGGCGCCATCGCGCGATCATCGACGCCACTGTCCGCCGCGCGCGGCCGGTGGTGCTCACCGCGCTTGCCGCCATCCTCGGCATGATCCCCCTGACCGGCAGCCTGTTCTGGGGACCGATGGCGATCACCATCATGGGCGGCCTGTTCGTAGCCACGATCCTGACGCTGCTGGTCGTGCCTGCGCTCTACGCCGTGTGGTTCCGCGTACGCGAGGACGAGACAGTGGCCGCCGCCGAGGAAGTCGATGAATTCGCCCCTCACCTCACCCCCATCCGGATTGCAGCAGAATGACAAGGTGCAGTGCGATGAGAACAGTCATCCCGATCCGCGAGGAATTCGGCCGCTATGGCGAGCCGACGCTCCAAGAAATGCTGTCCGACCCCATCGTCCAGGCCGTCATGCGGGCCGATTCCGTCGACCCCGGCAGACTCGCCGATATGCTGGGCTGGATTGCCGACGAATTGCAGGCGAACGTCCCAACGCCGGTCCCGAACCCTGCCTATTTCGGGGAGCGACGAAGCCCGGTCGCGACGACCTCCCGCTCGGCGCCCCCTTGACCGCGGCTATCGTAAATTTTATCCGCGCCCGCTCGCCCGTTATGGGGGCCCATAGATGGGTGTAACCCCCGTCATTCCTAATTGACCTCTCCGCCTCAATCGTACAGGCTAGGGGGCCAAGTTTTTGGTCTGTCTTGCCAGGCTCCCATTTTGGGTTGCTCTCCCAAGTCAATTCCCAAAACTCGGACCCTGATGTTTGGCTCTCGCGGCGAGAGTTCGACAGGCAAGACTCTAAGGAGACGACGATGCCTACCGGAACAGTGAAGTGGTTTAACCCGACTAAGGGCTACGGGTTCATCCAACCCCAAGGCGGCGGCAAGGACGTGTTTGTCCACATTTCCGCAGTCGAGCGCGCGGGCCTGAGCACCCTCAACGAGGGCCAGACCGTGACGTATGAAATTGTCAGCAATCGCGGAAAAGAGTTGGCCGAGAACCTCAAGGTTTGAATCTCCGACCGAGCGAGAAAAGCCGCCGCGCCTGTGCGGCGGCTTTTGTTTTGCGGATTGCGGCCGAGCGCGGCGAACGAGGCTTGGAGTTGCGATCGATGGATACAAGATGGGAATGACCGTCAGAGGAACCCCCGAGAGCACAGTCATTTTGCACTGGGACGAATGCAGCGCCGCGTGGGCGGAGTTGTCCTGGGTCGACTGGGTTCGCTTTCGGGGACTTGGCGAGGAACGCTCGCCATCTCTCGTCGGCGCACCGGCCGGCGAGCATTACTTTGTCGTTTGTATTCTCGGGCACCGCGGCGAGCTCGCCAATGTGATTCCGCACAAATACGTCATGTCGGCCGACGGGCGGCTCGTGCACGGATTTGACGGCCTCGGCGAAGAAGAACGCGAAGAGTCCTCCAGGATCGAACAGATCGCCGTACCGACACTCGAGGAATCCGAGCGCTATCGAGAACTCGGTGACCGCGGATTTGCGGTCAACCTGCCGCCGCAGCACACGGTCCCGCCATTGCTGCGGTCGATGCCAGGCCTTGCCGGCGTGCCGCCGAGCGCGCCGTGCTGGCACTTCCTTTCGGCCATCGGAATCAGCACGTCCGGCACGCGCCTCAACTGACCGGTTACGCGCGGCGCGCTCTCAGGGATATCCCGGGAACGTCCCGAACGATCCGAACCCCCAATAGGCGCGCAGCGTGTCGGCCGGCCAGACCTTCGGCCGCTGCGGAAAATCCTGATGCCATGGGCGCGGCTCGAAATAGCCGAGCTCCTCGTCGCGCATGATGTCCATCTCGGCGAAGATCTCGATGCGCTGGTCGTCGGGATTGCGGTGATAGGCGGCAATGTTGTGGCCGACGAGATGGCGGATCGGCCCCCACACCAGTTGGATGCCGTTGCGCGCGAGCAGATCGCTCGAGCGCTGCACCTCCGCCATGTCGGCGACCTCGAACGCGATGTGATGCAGGCGCTCCTCGTCGTAGCGCGCGAAATTCACCGAGTGATGATCGCGGCCGCAACGCAGGAACGAGAAGCGGTCGCCCATCCAGTCCGACACCTTGAAGCCGAGGACGTCGGTATAGAAGCTCGTCACCTTCACCGGATCCTTGCAGCGATACGCGAGGTGCCCGAACTTCAACGGCATCACGCCCTGCTCGACGGCGTCGCGGCCGCAATGCCGGTAGTCGGAATAGATCTCGACGATCGTGCCCTTCGGATCGGGAAACACCACCGCCTTGGCGACGCCGGGCGAGATGTCGCTCTGCAATTCGCTTTTGACGCCCTCCTTGGCCAGCGCTTTTTGCACGTCGGCAAGCTCGGTGCCGGGCGCGACCTGGAACGCAGCCTTGACCAGATTGGCGCCTTCGCCGGTTTCGACCGCGACGGCCTCCTCGCCGTATTTCGTCGCCAGGAAGGCGCGGTTCTTGTCCTTGTCCACCAACGTGAGGCCGATGATCCTTGTCCAATAGTCCACGATCCGCTCGAGGTCGGGGGTCTTGAACGTCGCGTGCCCAAGCCTCTTCACCTGAATCATCGAAATTTCTCCTCGTTCGATTGCCGCAGCACCCGTCGACGGATTTCAGCAAGCGCACCTAGTGTCCCGATTCCGACGTTCGTACGATCTTGCGGTGGGCTCCTATACGGACTTCGGAATCGAAGGACACTAGCAAGCGGCAAGAGCATCGGGATACCCACAGGGCTCGATGCAATTGTTCTGAATGTCGTGGACGCGCCGCAGTTGCGCCCCATTCCGCCCTTTTCGTGAGCGGTATGGGCGGGTGGGCCCCTATCGTTCTTGTCGGCGTGTTGTCCGGTGCGGCGCTTGACGCCCGCGCCCAAGATGCGTCGTCTCGTTGCGGCGCCGACGTGCTGGCCAGCGGACGCGTCGCCCGCGTCACCGATGGCCGAAGCTTCGTGCTCGACGACGGACGCGAAATCCGCCTGGCATCGCTCGAGGTCCCGCCCGCCGCCGAAGCCTCTCCGGCCGGCGAGGCCGCACGGGCGGCGCTCACCACCATGCTGGCCGGCCAAACCGTCGAACTGCGCGGCGCAGCCGCCCCGCCGGACCGGTACGGCCGTGCCATTGCCCATGCTTTCATCACCGGCGAGGGAGCCAGCCGGCCGGTCGCCCATGCCATGCTGGCCGGAGGTCATGCCCGGGTGGGCGCGCAGGTGGACGATCCTGCCTGCGCCGCAGAGCTGCTCTCGCAGGAGCGTGCGGCCCGGATTGTCAAGATTGGCCTGTGGAGAGACCCGCAATATGCCATAATGCCAGCCGGCAACTTGGCGGGTTTGGTGGCCGAACGGGGTCGTTTCACGGTCGTCGAAGGCAAAGTGTTGTCGGTCCGTGAAAGCGGCGGCACCATATATGCGAATTTTGGCCGACGATGGTCGCAGGCGCTCACGGTCACCATATCGAAACGACAAGAGCGCATCTTCACGGGCGCCGGAATCAATCCTAAGGCGCTCGAGAATAGGCGTGTCCGCGTGCGTGGCTGGGTCGAGGTTCGCAATGGCCCGCGAATCGAGGCAGGCCGTCCGGAGCAGATCGAGTTTGTAGAACTGAACTGAAGACAGACCGTGCAGACGACGCGCAAACAGACAGGAAATTTCGGCCGCCTCGCGGCGCCGGCAGCTGTCGCGCTCGCGTTGCTGCTCGGCGGCTGTCTGACACCATCGACCTCGACCCCCGAGTTCCAGGTCAGCCTCCCGGAGCCGCCGCCGCAGCGCGCCGCGGCACCGACCGCCAGCCAGCGCGAGCACGAGCGTATCCTCGCCTCCTACAACGGCGCCTATCAGGACCCGCGCCTCGATACCGTGGTCAATCGCGCGGTCGAGAAGCTCGTCGCCGCCTCGGAACGTCCGGACCAGCGTTACCGCGTCACTATTCTGAATTCCTCCGCGGTCAATGCCTTCGCGCTGCCGAGCGGGCATCTCTATGTCACCCGCGGGCTGATCTCGCTGGCCAACGACACGTCGGAGCTCGCCTCGGTGCTGTCGCATGAGATGGCGCACGTGATCGCCAGCCATGCGGCGATGCGCGAGGACCGTGCGCGACAGGTCGCGCTGGTCGGCCGCGTGTTCGACAATTTCGGCGCCGCCGATCCGGACACGCATGCGCTTGCGCTGGCAAAATCCAAGATCGCGCTCGCCACCTTCTCGCGCTCGCAGGAATTGGAAGCGGACGGCATCGGCGTCGGCATCGCCGCGCGCGCGGGCTACGACCCGTTCGGCGCGGTCCGGTTCCTGTCCTCGCTGGGACGGCAGGCCGATCTTCGCCCCGCGAGCCAGCCCGCCAGCGATGGGCGCATGCCCGATTTCCTGTCGTCGCATCCGGCGACGCCCGAGCGCGTGCGCAACGCCCAGATCAACGCCCGCCAGTTCAGCGGGCCCGGCGCCGGCGAGCGCGATCGCGCGGTCTATCTCGCCGGCATCAACGGCATGCTCTACGGCGAGGATCCGAGCGAAGGCTTCGTGCGCGGACGGCGCTTCCTGCATCCGCGGCTCGGCTTCACCTTCACGGCGCCGGACGGCTTCTCGCTCGATAACACCCCGCAGGCGGTGCTCGGCATCAAGGACGGCGGCGGCCAGGCGCTGCGGATGGACGTGGTCCGCGTGCCCGCCGAGCAGCCGTTGACCGTCTATCTCAACTCCGGCTGGATCGAGAACATCGATCGCACGACCGTCGAAGAGCTCACCATCGGCGAATTTCCGGCGGCGACCGCGCTTGCCTCCAACGACCAGTGGACGTTCCGGCTGTTCGTGGTCCGCTTCGGCAGCGATGTGTACCGGTTCATCTTCGCGACCAAGCAAATGACGGCGGCGATCGACCGCACGTTCCGCGAAGCGGTCAACACATCCCGCCGCATGAGCACCGCCGAATCGAACTCCGCCAAACCGCTGCGCATCCGGATCGTGCCGGTCAACGCCGGCGACACCGTCGAACGTCTTGCCGGCCGCATGGGAACCGATCGCAAGGAAGAGCGGTTTCGCATCCTCAACGGGCTCGGGCCGTCCGATGGACTGCGCGCGGGCGATCAGGTGAAGATCGTCACGGAGTGAGGCGCCGTTTAGCCTTCCGCTCGTCCCCGCGACCCGCCTACGCTCTACTCGAGCTACGGCGGGTTCGAGTCCGCCGAAGTGCGAAGGCGGAAAGCGGGGACCCAGAAAGAAAGCAAGAGTTCCTGGATTCCCGCTTGCGCGGGAATGAGCGGTGGATAGCGCCCGCCCAATTGCAATCGATCCGCTTTTCGCGAACATAGCGCCTGCATAACCGAAGCGGAGCAGACATGAACGTGGGATTCGTCGGGCTCGGTGTGATGGGCCAAGGCATCGTGCCGCGCCTGATCGCCGCCGGGCATAGCGTCACCGGGTGGAATCGCAACAAGGACAAGGCCAGGCCGCTGATCGATCAAGGCATGGCCTTCGCGGACACCCCGCGCGAGGTCGCGGCGCGCTCGGAGATCGTGTTCTCCTGCGTCACCGACGGCGCCGCGGTCCGCTCCGTCGCGCTCGGCCATGACGGCGTGATCGCGGGCCTGCGCAAGGATGCGGTCTATGCCGACATGAGCACGATCTCGCCCGACGTGAGCCGCGCGATCGCGGCCGAGTTCGCGAGCAAGGGCCTCGCAATGCTCGACGCGCCGCTTTCGGGCAGCCCGGTCACGCTGGCGCAAGGCAACGCCTCGGTCATGGTCGGCGGCGACAAGGCCGCGTTCGACAAGGCCGAGCCGGTGATGCGCGCGATCGGCCCGAAGGTCACCTACATCGGCGCCAGCGGCCTTGCCGTGCAGATGAAGATCGCGGTCAACCTGCTGCTGATGGTCGAGGTCATCGCCTTCGGCGAGGCGGTCGCGCTCGCGGAAAAAGGCGGCGTGGCGCGCGAGGTCGCGGTCGACGCGATCCTCAAGAGCGTCGCGGCGTCGCCGGTGCTGGGCTATCGCGGTCCGTTCATCCTCGAAGGCAAGATGCCGGCGGTGCCGCTCGCCGACGTCACGCTGCAGCAGAAAGACATGGTGCTGGCGCTCGATCTCGGCCGCAAGCTCGGCAGCCCGGTGCCGCTTGCCGCCGCCGCGAATGAAATCATGAATGCCTGCCGCGGGCTCGGTATCGACGCCAACGATTTCGTGGTCGCGCATCAGGTGTATCGCCGATTGGGAGGACAGTAATGGTGGACTTTGAGAAACTCGGCTCCGCGCTGGCGAAAGCCGTGAAGGGCACGCAAGCCAAGCTCGCCGAAGATCGCAAAAAGAGCACGCCGATGTACCGAACCAACATGCGCGACGTTCCCAAGGTGGAAGGTCTCCAGCGCAAGGACGGCTGGGTCGACATGCAGGTGCAATTCCTGATCGACAAGAAGACCGCTGGCGCCGACCACGTCGTCGGCTGGACCGTGCTCAAGCCCGGTGCGCGGCACGAGCGCCACCGGCATCATAATTGCGACGAGTTCTTCATCGTGCTCAAGGGCCACGGCCATATCTACGGCGAGCACGGCGACGAGCCCTCGGGCGAAGGCGACGTGGTCTATTCGCCGCGCGGCTGCTGGCACGGCTTCAACAATACGTCGAGCGAGGACGTCGTGCTGGTGTGGGGCTGGATGGGCGCCGGCTCGATCGAGGATTCCGGCTACGAGGTCGGCCCCGATCACGCCTGAGCCACGGCCCAGCGGCAATCTGTCCTGCCGTCCCAGACGGCCGGGCTTGTTCCGTCCATCCGCCTCTCTAGTATTCCGGCATGACAGACGCCCGGGCGAACCCGGGCGGATGAAACCGGAGTGTTCATGTCCAATCGCGTTGTCGTTGTGTTCGCTGCCGTTGCTACGCTTGGCGTCCTGACTGCCGCGCCCTCCGCGCAAGCCCAATCGCAGGCGCAAGCCTGGCCACAGCGCACCGTGCGCCTCATCGTTCCCCTGCCGCCCGGCAGCGGAATGGATCTGTCGGCGCGCGTGATCGCCGAGCGGCTGGCGCCGAAATGGGGCCAGGCGGTCGTGGTCGAGAACCGCCAGGGCGCCGACGGCATTCCGGCGGTGACCTCGTTCTTCGCGGCGCGCGACAATCACACCTTCCTGTTCTCGTTCGGCGGCATCGTCACCTTCAACCACCTCCTGCACGAGAAGCTGCCCTACGATCCGCGCGAGCTGGTGCCGATCGCGCCGGTCATCGACAACTTCCTCGGCGTGTCCGTCACCGCATTGCTGAAAGCGAATACGGTTGCCGAACTGGTGCAGGCCGCGAAGGCGCAGCCCGGCAAGCTCAACTGGGCCGCGACGCCCGGCTTGCCGGTCTATGCGCTGCTGGCGCTGCAGCGGCAGGCCGGCATCGACATGGCCAACGTCCCCTACCGCGACTTCGCGCCGGCCTATCAGGACCTCAACCAGGGCCGCCTGCATGTCATGGGCACCGGCGTGCCGACGCAGGTGGCGCACCATCGCGCCGGCACGGCCAAGCTCCTGTTCGTCACCAACCGCGAGCGCTCGCCGCAGGTGCCCGACGTGCCGACTGCCAAGGAAGCGGGCTTCCCCGACCTCACCTTTGAAGGCGTCTCCGGCGTCTATGGCTGGCGCGACATGCCGGCGGAGATCCGGCAGCGCGTGGTGACCGACGTCGCCGCCATCGTCGCCGATCCCGATTTCCGCGCCCGCGTGCTCAAGGTCGGCACCGTGCCGCGCAGCGGCACGCCGGAGGAATTCGCCGCCGCGATCGACGCCCAGCGCGACCAGGTCGCGGCCATTCACAAGGCAACCGCCAAGCCGAAGCAGTGAGCTGCGGCGACACGTCCAACGAAAGAACACCAGAGGGAGAACGCCATGCACCAGACGAAACGCCGGCTCGCGGGCTTGGCCGCCGCCGCGGGATTTCTGGGTAGCCTCATTCTCGCCGCCGCACCGACGCCGGCGCAGGCGCAGAGCTGGCCGACCCGGCCGGTGCGCTGGATCATCCCGTTCGGTCCCGGCGCCGGCGCCGACATCGGCGCGCGGCTGATCCAGGAGCGGCTGCAGAAGAAGTGGGGCCAGCCGGTCGTGATCGACAACCGCCCCGGCGGCGACAGCATCATCGCCATCCAGGCGGTGCTGTCCGCCAATGACGACCACACCTTCCTGTGGGGACCGAGCGGCAACTTCACGGTGCATCCGTTCCAGTACAAGAAGCTCTCCTACGATCCGAACGATCTCATTCCGGTGGCGCGCTATTCGTCGACCATCCTCGGCGTCGGCGTGCCGGCCTCGATGAAGATCAAGACCGTGGCCGAGTTCGTGAAGCTCGCGCGCGCCGCCGACGGCAAGTTCAACTCGGCCGCGGTGCCCGGCATCACCGAGCTCGCCATGGACTACTTCATGCACAACGCCAAGATCACCACGCAGAAGGTCCCCTACAAGGACATCGTGCAGGCGGTGAACGATCTCGCCGAGGACCGCCTGCAGTTCTATTCGTCGTCCTACGCGATCCTGCGGCCGCAGCGCGAGGCCGCCCGCATCACCGTGCTGGCGCAGCTCGGCCGCGAGCGGGCGCCAAGCCTCGCCGACATCCCGACCGGCATCGAGGCCGGTTTCCCCGAGCTCGAGATGGACGGCAATGTCGGCCTGTTCGCCAGCAAGGGCGTTCCGGCCGCGCTGATCGACCGGATCGGCGCCGACATCGTCGCGGTCTCCAAGGACAAGGCGATCGAGGATCGCCTTAACGCCACCGCGCAGCAGCCGACCTTCGGCGGCGCCAAAGAGTTCGCGGAGTCGATCGCGCGCCAGCGCGCGACGATTGCGAAAATCGTGAAGACGCTGAACATCCAGCCGACGCGGTGATTTACGTAATCGCACCGCCCGACGTCTCGTCCTCGAATACGGTGATCGCCGGCGGCTTGCCCGGCAAACCGAGCTCGTTCCAGCGCGCGACCACGCCGTCGTAGGAGGCCTTCGACAGCTTGGTGCGCTTCGAGAATGTCTTGATGTGCTTGTAGTCCATGCAGGCGTTGATCAGCGCCTTCGATCCCCAGGGACGGATCTCCGGCGGATTGAGGCTCGGATCGAGGAACGTACTCCACGTTTCGCGTAAGATGTCGATCGACTGCGACGGCCGCGAGCGCGTCGCCATCGCCCACAGCACTTGGCCGACATTGGTCGGGTCGATGTCCTCGTCGACCACGATCACGTATTTGCCGAAATAGGCGCCGGCGGTGCATTGCGCGGCGAGCGCCATCACCTGCGGCGCGTGGCCCGCATACATCTGCTTGATCGAGACCACCGTCATGCCCCAGCCGGCGGCTTCCGGAATCGACCACACGCCCTGGATGCCGGGCACGCCGAGCTTTTGCAGGTCGGCCCAGATCCCCGCCGAGCGCAGCGCCGCCCAGAACAGCCCGCATTCGTTCGACGGACCGTCGGCCATCAGTGCGCAGGTGAGCGTCGGGTTGTCGCGATAGCGCACCTTCTCGACCCGCATGAACGGCGTCGCACCGCTTGGGCGGCCGTAATAGCCGGTGAACTCGCCGAACGGCCCTTCCGCGAAGGTCTCGTCGGGATAGACGAAACCTTCGAGGATGATCTCCGCGCGCGACGGCAGCGGCAGCCCGGTCACGTCGCCGGTGAACAATTCGATCGGCGCGCCGGCGATGCCGGAATAGTAGTCGTATTCGCATTCGGTCTTCGGCAGGCTCGTCGCCGCGACGAGAAACAACAGCGGATCGATGCCGTAGCAGGCAGCGATCGGCATCGGCTTGCCCATCTTCCACCACTTCTCGCGGTCGAGCGTCGCGTCCTTGCCAGGCGAGGTGTAGACGCCGATCTCGCGCGGACCTTTGATCATCATGCGGTAGGTGCCGACATTGATGCGCCCGGTCTCCGGGCACTTGGTCACCACCGCATCGGCGGTGCCGAGATATTTGCCGCCGTCGAGCGGCCACATCCGCTGCGCCGGAAATTTGCGGATGTCGATGGCGTCGCCGGTGACCACGTTCTGGTTGCTGATCGCCTTGTCGGGCGAGACCTCCTTCGGCGTCATCTTGCGCCCGAGCTTCTTCTGCAGCGCCTGCACCGCCTTGAGCGGATGATCGACCGGCTCCTCGCCGATCATCAGGCAGAAGCGCGACAGGTTGCAGCCGATCATGTTGTAGAGCGCCTTGTGACCGGGATGCCCCTTGATGTTCTCGAACAGCAGCACCGGGCTTTTCTCGAGCGCCACGAGATAGGTGATGGTCGCGGCTTCGAGATCGCAATCGACCTCGGCGGTGATGCGCTTGAGCTCGCCCATCGCCTCGACCTTCTCCAGCCAGAGATCGAGATCGCTCGAATTGGCGCCGGCCGCGCCTTTGCGCGCCCCGGCGGTTTCGGGTTTCTGATCGTCGCCCTTCGGGCTGATGCTGACGCTCATCTCTGACATGGTGGTCCCCGGTTGTTGTTCTGTCGTTGTCGTTGCAGCGAGTGTAGGCCATGAACGCCGGCCGCGGCCACCGCGTGAACGTGGCAAGCCAACGCTTCGCCGCCCGCGCGCCTGAAACACGCGGGATCGAGGGGGGCGGAGCGCCGGTCCACCACGCGACCCCCCACCACCTCCCAACAGATACCAAAAGTCACTGAAATACCTTGATGATTTAACTCTGCCCTCCCAACGCGTCCTGTAAAATCCCAGGGATGCGTGGCTCGAAACAGGGATAGAGGCAGGGATCGAAAGCAATGACGCGGGCGTGGAATCGGCTCACAGCAAACTTCGTGCGCGGTGCCAACAAGCGCGGGCGTTATGCCGACGGTGGCGGGTTGTATCTGCAGGTGGCCAAGGGCGGCACGCGCGCGTGGACTTTCATGTTCACGCGCAACGGTACAAGCCGCGCCATGGGACTTGGCTCCGCGCGCTCGGTAACGTTGGCTCTAGCGCGCGAGCTTGCAACGGCCGCGCGGGAGAAGTTGGCGCGCGGCATTGATCCGGTTGACGCCCGGCGGACGGACCAATTGGCGCAGCAGGCCGCTCGCGCCAAGCTGACCACGTTCAAGCAGTGTGCGGACGAATACTACGCGGCCAACAAGACACGCTGGACCAATGAAAAGCACCGGCGTGAGTGGCATTCGGCAGTCAGCCGCTATGCGTATCCGGTTCTCGGCAACTTGGCGGTCGATAGCATCGACAGCGGCCATGTTCACAAGGTGCTGGCGCCGCTCGCGACTGTAAAGCCCATCACAGCTGCTCGTCTGCGCGGCCGCATCGAGACTGTGCTCGACTACGCGAAGGCCGCGGGGCGGAGGACCGGCGAGAACGCCGCCGACAAGACGGTGATTGGCCACATGCTGCCACTGCGTGCGGAAAAGGCCAACGTTGTCCATCAGCCAGCCTTACCGTTCGCCCAGATGCCGGCGCTGACGCAAGTGCTGCGCGCGACGGAGGGTACCGACGCGCGGCTGTTGGAAATGATCATTCTGTCCAACATGAGAAGTGACGCAGTGCGCCTTGCGCGCTTCGACGAGTTTGATCTCGCCGGGCGCGTTTGGACCGTGCCCGCAAGCCGGATGAAATCGCTCAAGCGCGATCACCGAATCCCGCTCAGCTCTCGCGCGGTGAAGATTATCGAACAACTGAAGGCAGCCCAGCCAGATGGCGAGTTCGTCTTCGGCGGCTCCCACCCAATCGGGAAGAACCAAGCGGGCAAACTATTGGCCAAGCTATTGAAGGCCATTGGGCACAACGCGCATGCTGTGCCGCACGGCTTCCGTTCGGCGTTCAAAGACTGGTGCGCACGAATTGCGCGACTATCCGACCGAAGTCGTTGAGCAGGCGCTTGGGCATCGGATTAAGTCGAGCGTCGAGCGCGCCTACCGGCGCGGTGATCTGTTCGATCGCCGCAAGATTCTTGATGGCGGATTGGGAGAATTACTGCAACGGCAGCGATATTGATGGCGAGATCATTAAGTTGCGCGCATGAGAAACTACGAAACAAAACTTGATTGATCAGAGTTCGATTGCTTCGCATGGCCGCACACGTCCGCTCATGCTCGCAGTCGACTTCTACGGTCCGCCGTCCACCATTTCCCAGGGCGTACTGTGCTGGCTTATCGTCTCCCAGGATCACCTAAAGAAGCGGGAGACGGAAATGGAACAGGCGGAGCAAATTATCGCGGCGACCCGCCGCAAGCGGGCGCACCGGCCAGTGTCCGAAGCCTTTGCGCGAATTCTACACCAGGCGGGAGCTGCTGGTCGTCGTGCCCCTCTGCATGGCCACGATCGATTCGCTGGAAAAGGCCGGCATCTTCCCCACGCGTATCCAGTTGACTCCGACCCGACGTGTGGTGTGGCGACGCCGTGAGATCGAGCAATTTCTGGAGGACCGCGCGCGCAATCGCGCTGCTCGGCTTGAAGCAACGAGATAAAGGCGGAGACCCTGCCCAGCGCGCCAGCCTTTTCATTTTCATCGTGGGTCTGATCCTGGCGCTGTTGCAGTCCTATCTCGGTACGAGATCAGTCGCCAGGTCGGTGCGCAGCAAGCGTTGGCCGAAGAGCGCCGCAAACTCATGGGCGCTTGGGTAGATGTGCGAGCTATGGTCGAAGACCAAAGGCGTACGACTAGAGCGTGCCGAGTTACAGTCATTTCGGTAGCGTGCTACTCCACCGAGGCGGACGTGAGTGAACCGTTGCGGTAACATGTGTCCTACGCCCATGCGAGCGTAGCAGCCATGACCCGTTCCAAAGCCCCAACGCCATCCGATCCCGCAGACCCGGCGCGGCCATCAGAGGGATTTCGAGCCACCAAGGCACGACTATTCCGCTATCGAAATCAATCTGAACCATCCGGCAAGTTCGGAAATGTTCGCGTCGATCATTACTCCTGGCGAGGCTGGTCACGTCCCGCTCTGCGCTGCGCTGCAGTGGGTCATGACGGACTGCGGCACGCGAGTGGTCATGATCAACGACCTGGAGAGGTGGAATGCCGCAGTAAAAGCCCTTTGGCCGCTTGTTAGCTGCGGCCACGTCGAAGTGATCGGCATCAAAGCGGGGTGTAGTCTCGCTGAAACATTGTCGCCCACGGCGCTTGCTATGATTCGGATTCTTGCACCGTTTGACGATGAATATTTTGCTGTAAGCGGACCAGCCCATATCTCCTGTTCGGCTTACATCAACGAGAAGCTTTGGCGGGGCGACTTCAACGACAAGCTCTTCGTAAGCGGACGAGCGGGACCGATGTGGACGCATTTGAAGGTAAATAAGGCACATCTCCTGAGCCGATGGCCCCGTCCTATTCCACCCACTCCACTGGCGAAAACTGAAACGGCGTGCTGCGAATGGCTCATGGACGAGATGCGGCGCTCGCCAGCGGTCCGACCAAAGGCCAAGGCCGAATTCTTCACGGAAGCACGCGCGCGATTTCCAAACCTCGGGAAGAAGCAATTTGCACGTGCGTGGGTCGAAGCGATTTGCCTAATTGGTTGCTCGAGCTGGTCCAAATCTGGGCGGCCGCCGGCAAAATCAATTCGCTACCCCAAGTGAAATCGTAGCGCCTATTCCTGCGGCTAACCATCGGTATCTTCGGGACACGTTCGCGGAAACGCGATTGGGACCGGAGGAACGCTGATGAATGATAGAGCCAATGTTGATCCGGAAGCACTGTCGATCCCGGAAACCTGTCGGGTCACGAGCCTCGGCCGCACGACAGTCTATGACTTGATTGGCCAAGGCGTTCTGCCCGCCAGGAAAGTAGGGGCACGCACAATCATACTGCGCGCTGACGTGCAGCGGTTCCTAGAGAATCTACCGGTCGTTAAGTGATCGAGATCTCGGAATTGTGCGAATGAAACGGCCCGGCTGCGCGCCACGCAATCCGGGCCGAAAGGAACTATCGATGACAAAGAAGAGCATAGCTGACGCATTTGGTCGCGGCAATAGTCCGACCGCAACCGAGCAAGAATTCCACACCCGGCAAGATCGGTGCACGTCGGACAACGTCGCCGACGGCGATCTCCTACTCATCGAGTACGCGAGCACCGTCGAGGATGATCGCGGGCCGTATCCGCCACTCTTCTCTGGCTCATGGCACATCGTGAGCAGCGCCGGCGGCTTCACGCGCTGGCGCAAGATGAGCCTCAGAGAAACAGATCGAACCTGTCCGATCACCACCGTCGGTCGCAGGGGCTCGTCTAATAGGTGGCGCAGCAGGGTCGACACGTTCCCGCAGGTCGACCATTTCGATTGCGTGCATGGCCACGGGGATTGCGCCATCAAACGCGACGGGGTGTGTATCGATGAGTTGTTGCGGTGCATGACCCAGCAGGGCGAGATCGAGAAATGAGCGGCCGCTGGTAATCATGGGGCACCACCATCGCGGTGGTCCAGCCGGACAGCAAAACCTTCTCGCGAGGCAACCGCGAACAAGAAATTGGCTTGTCAGAACAAGACAGGCCCGTCGGTGCGAAATAAGCACCGTCACTCATTGTCGTTCAATTGATTGCCCCCAATGACAAAGCCGCCTTCTGCCCGACGCCTTACTCGGCCTATCAGAGATCGCATCGACGGCGTAACGCTGCGCACTCGCAGCGATGCTTTGCGATATATCGAAAGAATTGCCGCCCAGCGGCCGATGACGATGCCATGGCACATCGCGCGGAATTTGCTGCGGTCGGCATCGAGCGCAGAAGCAGTGACCGGCGCAGTGGAATTGGCGCTCAAATTTGAGGGGCGTTTAGAAGACGGCGGATCACAAACGCCTCAACATCGACGGACCATCGACGCGCTCGCGCGCCTGATCCAGATCAAAATCGAGGATTGGATCACTATGAAACCCGACATGACGTCGGCGGTCCTGTCCGAGCCTGCTGCGTGAGACAACGATGAGCATGGAGTGGCTGACTGCGATCCTTGCCATCGCTCTCGTGACCGGCATTGCAGTACTGGTCATTGGGATATGGATGCTGCTGCGGCGATAAACCGATCCTTCGTCGAGCGGAGGAAGGTCGAGGCCACGGCTGATCCCGACAGCCTCAGCGACGCCGAACTGCTCGAAATAATCGCCGAGGAGCGAGCGGCATGTCAGGACCGGGGGTCAATTAACCAAAGTCGCCGCCATCAGTTTCATGCTGGCGTGATCACAGTGGGCCCGGCCGTGAGTTTCGCGCAGCAAAATCAATCAATAATCTGGCAGGTAAAAACAAGAAACAGAAAAAACAACCACAGTTTTAAGTAAGCAAACCAACCACATAAACTGATGGGGTCTGACTATCCACACGACTATACGAAGTTGTTCTGGAACATTTGATCCGACACATATAGTTCATCAGTTCATCAGCAGCAGTTCGTGATGGAGCGACATTTTCCGGAGGTCGCAAGCAATGATTTCCATTGTCGACGATGATCCGCTCGTGCGCGACGCAACTGTCGATCTCCTCAGTTCTTTGGGTTATCCGGCTCTCGCGTTTGAAACGGCGGAGGAATTTTTGAACTCCGGTCAGGTCGAGACGACGTTGTGTCTGATCACCGACCAGCAACTACCGGGGCTGGATGGACTTGGCTTGCAGAACCAACTGACTGCCGACGGCAGTCATGTTCCAGTGATTTTCATCACCGCATTTCCGGAGGCCAATGTTCGAGAACGCGCGATGAAGGCAGGAGCCACCGCGTTCTTGGCCAAGCCCTTCCATGAAGGCGATTTACTGCGCGCCATCCAGATCGCGCTGGTGCGGCAGTAGGACCAATCGGTCGCGCTTGCCGCAGCATACTACCGAGCATAAAATGCCGTACCGTACAAGCCGTACATCCGCCTTGACGGTTAGAGGACGTGACCACCTTCGAGCGAAACATTTCGCAACTTGAGGAGCAACTCGAGGCGACGCTTGACGCTGCCGAACGCGAGCGGTTGCTCAGATTGCTGATCAGAGAAAAAAACAATTTTGCGCAAAACGAGGCATTTTGCCCGACCTTGGAACTGCACATTGCTGCTCGTGAGGAGCGCATCAAAAAGCAACGCGCTCTAGTCGCTCACCTGAAACGTGACGGGCATGAAACAAGAAACGCTCAGTTCCTGCTGGTCACGCTTCTAACGACACAAGCAATATCGCTCCATCACCACGCGATGGCGCGACAAATGTTGAGGCCTTTGGTTCGTGTCGTCCGGTGCTGAACACCTCGCGAGGGTGGCCAAGATTAATTACCGTACGATTGTGACGATGCGCGCCAGCGAACCGATTACTTCCGACCACGCGCACTCAAGCTTACGACGCAGCTCTATTCTGCGAGCCCGACCAATTTTCAGCTCCTCGGCCGTTGAGTAGGAGCTCTGGCCCGTACGGTGCAAATCGGCGCGCAAGAGCTCCTCGTACTCGCTAGTCTCCTCAAGGGTCAGTCCATATAGGACGCGGCTTCCGTTGAGATCGGTCGTGTAATATCGCTCCCCCAGCAGCCGTAGCTGATCTTCGCTCATGTTGCCGTTCCGACGTTTGCGCCTTCTTAGTTTGAGAAGCAGAGGATATTCGCCTTCGCCAGCGGCGTTCATCTTGCGCGGGAGATTTCGAGGAGACCAGCCATCCTGACCAAATCGGGCAGCGATTTCGCCCCGAGTTTCTTAATTACGTTGTGGCGATGCACCTTCACAGTGATCTCGCTGATCCCGAGTTCTGCGGCGACCTGCTTGTTCATCAGGCCTGCGCAAACCAGAACCATCACCTGCTGCTCGCGCGTGCTGAGCGAGTTGTAACGCTCACGCAGATCACGGATTTTTGACATCCGCTTCCCGCCTGGCCAGATCGCGATCCAGCGCAATTCGTACGGCGTCTAGAAGATCTTGTTCCCGCACCGGCTTCGATAGGAACTCGACTGCACCGCCCTTCATCGCTTTCACGGTCATTGGGATGTCGCCGTGGCCTGTGATGAAAATGATCGGGATGACCGTTTGCATTCTCGCGAGTTCGGCCTGAAAATCCAGTCCGCTGAGTCCGGGCAATCGGACATCAAGGATCAAGCAACTCACCTCATCAGGACGCTTCGCGGTCAAGAATTCTGCGGTCGAGCCATAAGCCTGGCCCCTCAAGCCGATGGATTGGAGAAGGCTCCGCAAGCCCTCTCGGACGTCGAGGTCGTCGTCAACAATGTAGACGGTTGCGGTTGCGGTTCCGTTGATCCGATGCTGCATGGTCTAGTCAGTACGTCCGGTCCTACAGAGCATTCGCTGTTGCTTGGCGCACATCACGCGCATTTGGCCATGACATAGGTAGAGGCGAGGTCGGCCCGGCGCGACGGGTACTGTGCCGTACCCCGCTGGGGCAGATTGACCGCTCCTGAAATTGCCGGGCTCGAAACGACGATTTGAAACCATGCCCAGCGCGACAATCTCAACTATTCCTATTCCACGGCCTCTCCATGCGTGATTTGTGTGCGCTGCACAATTCGCTCGTTTGCGTGGGCGCTCTGCAAAAATGCGGGGCTCTGATCTTGAGCCGCCGAGTGGCCTGAGGTCAGCAACGCGCGCCCATGTGGCCGCGATATCCGAACAATTTAGAAAACAAAGCCAAATTTACATTCTGCATCAAGCCTAAAGGTCTATTGCGGAACGCTTAAAGAACATAACGGGCCTGTAGAATGAATTCCGGCATCGCGGAGGTCAGGTGAGGCCACTGGTCTGGAGCCTCTCAAGGACCCTTGCGGCACTCGTCGCGTGCCATTGGCCACCGCGCGGTGTCAGGATGCCCCGCGCATTGAGGGCCTCGGCAATCTTACGAATGCCCACGATGCCCTGCTTCCTCATATCGCCGACGATGGCCCTGAGGTTCTCAGCGCGTCCCTGCGCCTTCCATCTGATGCTCGCCACGGCCTCGGCGTTGCCCGTCTGCTTGCCCCTGAGAGCGCGGGCACCATTCGGGTTGCCGAGCTTCACGCCGCGCGCCTTGGCGGCGGCAAGCGCGGCCTTGGTGCGCTCGCTGATCAGGCCCGCCTCAAGCTCCGCGACGGAGGCCATCTGCGTGAGCAGGAAGCGCCCCATCGCTCCGGGCGGAACGTGGGGGAGATCGCAGAACACCAAGTCGACATCGCTGGCGACCAGCGACCGGAGCAGGTCGACGTTGCGGGAGAGACGGTCGAGCTTCGCGAAAACGATGGTCGCCCCGATGGCCTTCGCATGCGCCAGCGCCGCTGCGAGCTTCGGCCGGTCGGTGCGCTTGCCGCTCTCGGTCTCGATGTACTCCTGCACGAGCGTCCACCTGCCGCCGTTCAGATAGGCGCTGACGGCCGCGCGCTGCGCCTCCAAGCCGAGACCGCTGCGTCCCTGCTTGTCGGTGCTGACCCGCAGATAGGAGAGAAATTTACCCTTGGACACAGCCCCGAAACCCCCGCACACAAACTGATCTAACGGACGTTAGATCGGTTTGTGTTAGTAGCGCGATGAGTCGAATTAACTCATGTCGAGGCAGGGAAGGTCGTCTGCAGCAGACGCACAGTGAAAATCCCAGCGCGCTCCGCTCGCCCCGGCTCTCCTAAAAACTGCATGTCTGCTGTTGGGTGCAAAGCAGACGCTGCTTATCGTGGGACGAAGGTCCGCTTCTGACCCAAAGCGGACATCGATTGCCGAACTGAAACGATTAGCGTTCACGCCCAATCGCACTGTTGCCGTCTGTAATAAAACGTGCGAGATCACCGCGCCTCTCTGGATGCTCTCAAAAAAGCATCGATGCCGCCACGATGGCGAAGCAAGTCCCCATTCCAATACCAAGCGCACCACTTGCGGCAGCGAGCAAAGGAATCAACGGTGGGCGACTTGTTGTCGGGAAGGGTCCGGCACACTGCTCGACATATTCCACAGGACGAAAATTGTGCATGGCGGGCTCCGTCAGGACTGAAGGTCCACAACCGACTCATCCAACTGCATGCCGTTAAGTTTCGCGGCTGACTTGTCGAAAATTGGGTTGGGCAACAGTTTCTTGCGGTAACGATGAATAGGAGCCGCAGGCAACTTTGCGGCCACATGGCACCGCTAGGCTTTTCAGAGTCGAGAGAACCGCTATGAATTATCAAACGCAAGAATGAAGTGCAGCACGGTGATCGAGACAAACGAGAGACTTCGTCCGGTACAAACCGGATCCCGTCTTTGTGGCAGCCACCATCGCGAAACATAAAGCAGTGCTCCGGGATCGGCTCGCCAAGAGCCTGCGTTTTACGAAAGGTCGCGGTCTAATCAGTTTCGACCTTTCCAGAGCTGTCCAGTCGGACCAGCGCTAGTTCGCAATCAGACCAATCAATTTTCCCATGTCGGCCGCCGTGAGGGCGAGGCAGGGGTGCCTATTCGGCGCCTCTATCGTGACCGCTGGCGTCGTTTCTTGGCGCGATGCAAGCGTCGGCGGCATTTCATTTTGCTTTTTTGGAGAACCGCGGCAACAAACGCCTCGTCAGGCTTTTGAGGTATTTCAGAGTCGTTGATGATCGCGCGTTTCAGCGCTCTTAAGAACGACCATCGGGAATGCGTATTCGACTGCATTGCCGTCCCCGCATCTTACTAAGAATGGGGTCAGGGCCCAAGATCCAAAGAAACGGACCTGACGAGTATCATAGCACACGTCACCAATTGGTTTGCCCGCAAGTCCCCTGCCACGTCGTGTACGGGCGGTTTTTGATTTTTCCAAGCTCCGCACTTCACAAACCTTACCGGCGCATCTGCAACGCACCTTTGATGTCTACCTCGAGCTGATCGAGGAGGCGCTTTATCTCAGTCACCTGGGCCTGCATGTCCGCTAGCGTGGGCTTTGCAGCTTGGCTGATCCAGACTTGCTGAGCGATCAGCCGCTTCAACTGGTCTTGCTGTCCGCGGAGGGCATCGACGATGTTGATGTTTGTTTCTGCCATTTCTCCAGCCTTTACCCGGCGCTAATGCCAGCGAGACGCATCTTGAGCGAGCGATCCGGATGCGACAAGGGGCGGCGGATGGTTAGAGCGTGAGCCGATAGGTGCCGACGCCGGGCCGCGGATTTAACTTTCCCGCAATGGTCTCGCGCTATCCTGCCTATGTTTCTGGTTTGCGTACGAGGAGCCCAGGTCGTCCGGACAAGTCGACCCGGGCTCTTTGTTTTATATAACCTTCACAGCGATGGGGCCGCCCAAAGGGGCGGGGATCGACAAGTGCCGGCCCAAATTTGGCCAAGCCGTGCCCCCACCGTCGTCATGTGCCGGTGCAGTAATGTAAGGAACGTTGTATGCGTACCCCTGCAGATTCTCTGCGAGAGCAGGCCTCTCGTTTTCTTGCTATGGCTCAAATTGCACGCGATGAAGGAAACCTTGGTCTTGCCGATCTGCTGACCGAGGCTGGACGCAGAGCGGCTCTTGTCGAAACATCCTCACCACCAACAGTTCCGCAAGAGGCAGGCGGGGCGGTCTCGCAAATACAGCAAGAGGCCGAAGCTGCTGCTGACTGACCTTTCCGCCCTCCGGCCAACGCTTCGCCGCGGGAGCAGTAGAGCGGATTTCTATCGGTCCCCGCTGCCGAAGGATCTAACGCCGAAGGCCATCTCCGGCGCAATTAGGCGGGCGGTAGCCACCATCTCATTGGGATTCCGATTCGGTCCCGACGCGCAAGAGTGCCAGCGCAAAAGCTGTCCAGTCTGACCAGCCCTAGTTCGCGGTAAGACCAATCGATTTCCCATGCGAACGTCTCGGCCGCCCACCGCAGGGAGCGGTTGCTTGTTGGATTGGTAGAACCGCTATCTCGAATTCACTCACCTCGACGCAGGAATTTGTCAGTGGCGGAGCCCAGCAGCTTGCTCCGGCGCCCACTCAGGAATCACCCCGCCGGCCGATGGGACTACTCGGGGGGACAAGAATGAGCTCCTGGCGATTATGAGCCTTACGGCCATGTTCATAGCCGACCGAGGACAACTTGGATTTGGGCCGCATTAACGCTCCGATAGGGAGGAGTTTGGCCAACGTGGGCAGCACATCCTCTCATCCTCGTTAGATTGTCGGTGACGGCTCGGCTCAGTTGTCCAATCGCTTCGCCGGTAAGGATCGTCCTCGAATTTGCGAGCCGGTCGACGCTCGCATTAAGGGCGGTTAGCGCCTCTTTCAATTGTTCAATCCGAGATTGCGCGACTGGGTTTTCCCTTACATTGATTTCCCTGAGGGTATTGCCAAGCGTGCGAACTTCCTCGGTCAGATTTCGGAGATTTGCCAGGACATCTCTTGACGGCAAATCAATTTTTGACAGCACCGCTTCAGTCATTGTCGCAACTATATTTTCAGCAAAGGTATTTACGCGCGCCATCGCGATGAGTGCGACAACTGCGGCGACGATCACTAGGATCGCTGTCGCATTAATTAGCGCGAGCAGAAACTGTCCCGGGAGCCTGCGCAGCCTTTGGGACATTCCGTTTTGATGGGATTCGGACAACATCGCCTCCTGTGGTGTGCAGCGCGGAGTTCCTCACTTGTGCAAGTCTGAGGAGCTGCCGTGCGTGCTGGTTGCATCCGTCAAATAGGCCCGGTACTGGCAATTTGCATCGCGAGAGCAAGATGGCGACCAATTCAAACGCGATAGCAATCACAGGGACGAACCAAAGGATGATCTGAGGTGGGTTCACGGCCCCACATGGATCAGATCCAAGTGAAAGGAAAGCGTTAGACAATACACTGAGCCAGCAGGATCCAAGGTACGCCGCACCGCTTCGCCTAATAACCCGCACCCCATCGATATTGCCACGCGGCGCCAAAGGCGCTGAATTCGCTTCCTGTGCGGGTTGTGATGCCAGTACTGGCATTGACTTTTATTGAGTTGTTGCGATCCACGGGCAGCGCAAGTGTCAGGCCTGCGCGCGTATTTGCTTGCTCGTTATATCCTTTGACGCCATTCACGATGGTGTGGCCGCCCGCAAGGTAGGTGCCGTCCAATGAGACCCACACGCCAAATTCAAAATTGTAAATGATGTGTCCTCGCACCAAATAGATCGGTGCCTGCGCAAACGTGCTCCCGTTATAGAAATCGATATTGTCGGTGAAAAGTGTAATGCTTGGGGCGATTTCTACCGTCAACGGACCCCACGCCTTCGAAATGCCAAGCTCGGGTCTAAGTGACCAGCGGTTGTTACCGAGGTTGAGCAATTTGCTGTTGTCGTATTGCCCCAGCGGAGCCGACACCTGCAGGCTCGCCCCGATAATGAGGTCCTGTCGGTAGTTGGCAAACTCCTTCACTGAGAGCGCGGGGGCCCCGAACAAGTTTATCGAAAAACGAAATCGCGGATCGCCCGATCCCGACATCTCGCGCGCTCTAGGCTGGCCGTTCACGAGACCATGCGCGGAAAAGGACGAATAGGGCAGTATCACATCGAACTTCGCTGACTTCCCCCAGACATCGAGGGAGCGAACATAGGCTAAGACTGCGGTATGAGTATGAAATTGTGCATCGGCGATTGACAAAGACGGATCAAACGCCATTTTGCCCTGAGAATACACGTAGCCCCCGATCAGAAAATTAATTCCAACCGGTGTGTTTGTGAATGCCCTTGGTTCAGCATCCTGGGCGTTCGCGTTTGCGACCATCAACGCCGTTACGCTTAGCCCGAGTATGACACGAAGTGACAGCCGGTGTGGGGCAAGCGATCTAGACGCTCCGCGGGCCCGCGCGGCTGGAACGCCGCTAATCACCTGCCACCCCCACAGATCATGCCAAATCGCCGTTTGCGAATTGCGCCTCGTGCGGGATGAACATAGACCATAGCCGACAGCCTTAAGCCGGCGTTTTTGCGGAAGCCTATTATTCCGGTAACGTCAGCACAGGACAAACCCCGAAGGCAATTGCCGCAGCCAGCGCGAATACCATTCCAGGCACTCCACGAATACTAATCCGTGAAGAACCAGATACCGGCGTCGTGATCCAGATATCCGCCGTTGGTTCTCTACGTCGATCCGGCCATTGATGCCATGATACGGCCCCATTAAGACACTCGATGATTGCTCGAACTCTGAAAACCCTTACAGATCAATGTAGCTATCGGGACGACTGTTGCTGATTTAGCACCGTTAAAACGGTGGAAGGCCCTATCGTGTTTTCGGGTGTTCACTCGAACGGGGGATTTCCGATGAAGAAAATTCTGCTCAGCAGCCTGGCGCTCATCGCTCTTGCCGGTAGCTCCGCCTCCGCTGCCGATCTGCCGAGGAAAGCGCCGCCGCCAGTCGTGGTGGCGCCGCCCTTCTCTTGGAGCGGCTTCTACATCGGCGGTCACATCGGTGGCGCCAAGGTTGAAAGATGCCTGGAGCTGCTAAATGTCGAGGGTTGCGTAGACCGAACCGGATGGCTCGGTGGCGGCCAGATCGGCTACAATTGGCAGGCCGGACAGGTTGTGTTTGGCGTCGAATTCTCCGGCAGTTTCGCCGACCTTGGCGGCGGCGTTAACGCAGGGGTCCTGCCGGGCGGCCACTTCTTTGAGTTGGACGGCAAGTCGCTGCTGATGCTCACGGGCCGCCTCGGTTGGGCGGCGGACCGGGCGCTGTTCTATGTGACGGGCGGCGCCGTGAGTGCGCGCGCTAATCTCGACTTACACACGCCTCTTGGTGCAGGGGTAATCCTTTCCAGGGAGGTGAGCTTTACCCGTACGGGTTGGACGTTCGGCATAGGTGCTGAATACGCCTTTACGCCGAACTGGTCGTTCGCCGCCCAATACAATTGGATCGATCTCGGCGACCGGGAGGTCAACTTCGCAGCTTTCCCCAATGCTGTCGCCTTGGCTGGCGCCGTGGACCAAAGCTTCCACGTGTTTACGCTCCGGATGAACTATCGCTTCGGCGGGTATGGTGCACCGGTCGTTGCGCGATACTGAGCTTGCTGCCCGAGCGATTGGGTTGATGCATAATGTGGTCCTGGGTCCCGATCTCCGGGGTCCAGGCCCTCATCCCCAAGCCAACGAAGGGGACTACAAATGCAAACGGGGCGCGCAGCACGAGAACTCCTACGAGCCGTCGACCGAAATGGGACGGACTTGCCACCGCTGAAGCCAGACAAGCATTTTGTCGCCGCGTTTCTAGAAAAAAACAGGATCGAAAGCCGCCAACGCTTGGACCGGGCGTTACCATGGAGACAGCGGCGCGCTGATCTAATGACGGCGGCTTCCTGAGTTTGCTTTCCACGTGAGAGGCAAGCCGTTCCCCCGAGCGTGTCTCTAAATATGGCCTGCGCCGGTCAGGGCAGGCTACTCAGCCCCTCGCCAATTCGAGGGGCCTTTTCTTTCGTTTCGGCAAGCGGTCGGAGATAAGCTTAGACCGTTCGACCTGCAGTGAGGAGTGGTAGGCTGTGGGGCGCCATACATGGGATGGGGCGGATATGGCAGGGCGTAAGAGCGTACTTCTTCTCGGATTGATGCTGGGCGGCTGCATGCAGGCGACACTTGAACCTGCCACCCAAGCTAACTTTACGCCGCGCGACCGTCAGCTTCTCGCCAAAGCTCCGTATGCGCGGGTTGCGATCCCGCAGGCCTATCAGCGCCACGTCGTCGATTATCACCGCTCGGAAGCGCCGGGCTCTATCGTTGTCGATTCAGACTCGCGCTATCTCTACTACGTACTCCCCAACCGCAAGGCGATCCGCTACGGCGTGACTGTTGGCGAAGACGCTTTGGCCTTCTGGGGTGTCGCGCGAGTTGGACGCAAGGAAGAGTGGCCGGCCTGGGTGCCGACCGCTGATATCAAACGGCGCATTCCCGAAGTTCCGAATCGCGTCGAAGGTGGCGCACATAATCCGCTCGGGGCACGCGGCATTTATCTGTATCAGGGCAACCGCGACACGCTGTTTCGTATCCACGGCACCAACCAACCCGAGTATATCGGACACGCGATCTCCTCGGGCTGCATTCGTATGACCAATGAGGATGTAATCGACCTCTACAACCGCGTGAAGATGGGCGCGATCGTCGTCGTGCTGGCTCCGGGTCTTGGCCGCCCGCGCATGGCAATGACCAGCAATCCGAACTGATGAAAGCCAGGAGCCTGAAACTTCAGGCACTCCGACAATGTCCGGCGCTCTTTATGCGATCAGGTCCGAAGCCTTAGCGCGTTTGGCTAAGTCTGGGACCAAGTTCGCATTGGTCAAGATCGCCCGAAGATATCTTTGAGCGTATTGGCGAGCCAATCCGACGCTGTCTTGGGCGAGGGCGGGTTAGCGAGACGCTCGACCACGACCAGACGATTGATCTCGCCCCGCTCGAACGCCTCCAGGAAAGCGGCGTAATCTTTCAATGACACGCAGCCATTGGATTCCCCGTTGGGACCCAACAGATTTGCGACAGGAGAGCAGTCGGAGCAACCAGCCGGCTCATGGCCGGATGGGTCAGAAACAGACGCCAATGCGCGCCGCGGGTGATGTCCGCATTTGGCCCAAAGCAGACATCGGCGAGAGAGACCGGCCGCTCCTGAGCGAGAACCTCACGCATTTGTTATCTGCCGAGGCGGCAAAACAGGCTGTTACGCCGGCTACTTCGCTGAGAGCCGACCCTCTAGTACTTTGGTTGGATTGCTGGCCCATGGCGGCCATGGTCCCGTCAAGCGTCCTGCAACCCCCCGATCCCCCCGATCTGATTGCAGGCAGTGGCCCTCGCCCCCCGGCGGGGGCCACACTCATTCCGGCTTGACAGTGAATGCCGATCAGCAAGGCGCTGACTGGAGATGGCTGCCTAGAAGTGCGACGCTCGTTTGGCAGCCACGTGACATTGCACTCAATCCCCTTACGCCTTCGGACGGAATTGAGCACTTAACTGCCGCATGTTCCTATGTCGCCGGTCCCGCTTGCCCTGGGACCTATTTGCCCCTCCGTGTAGCGTGGTGTAGCGGCCCCAAGGAAACCCCACAGGGGCCGCTGCTATGCCGACTAGCGGTGAGCAGGGTCTGGTTAACAACGGGGCCCCTTTTTCTTAAGAGGATCACGCGGTGAGCTGTTGGTTCCCCCATCGTTCCAAAACATTCGTCAGCATTATTACTGCGCAACAGAAAGCAGCATTCTCAATCCAGTTTGCTGATGCCTGACCTTGAGCGCGCCCACCAGACCAAAGCGGCGGCGAGAATGGCGACTAATCCATCTTCCTATCCACCACTTCTCTCCTTGCGGGTTGAACGAGCCATCATCATGCGGCTTCCTCGTCATCTCCTCGTCCAGCACCGCCTTGTCGAGGCGTTTGCAACGCACGCCAATCGGCTGCTGCTTTTGCCGATAGAGGTCGACAACGGAGGTTAGCGAGATGTTCCCGCGAGCGACGGCTCTTGCACCTCGGCCGTGGTAATGGGGCCAACAACGCGCGGCGGCAATACAGCGTGTGTGACCGCAAGAACGTAGAAGGCGAGCCACAGGCAGAGGATCACCCCTGCGCTTCCGCCTCGTGTTGCGCTGTCAAACTTGAATGCGTCTCGCCCAATGCTTTGCTCTAGATCACGCCATTCCGTTTTCGAAGGCATGCCAGCCTCCTTGCCTCAACGCTTTACAAACGATCCCGGGACCCGCACGAAGTGTACAAAATAGAACAAGGCTGAGGTGCTGCACATCA
This sequence comes from uncultured Alphaproteobacteria bacterium, assembly GCA_963785745.1. GTDB lineage: Bacteria > Pseudomonadota > Alphaproteobacteria > Rhizobiales > Xanthobacteraceae > VAZQ01. The sequence continues at coordinate 131,636 of CAWAWR010000018.1, read as the reverse complement.
TCCAAATGGATGAATGCCTAGATGCTCAATAAGTCAGCGTCGTTGCCTTTAGTGGCCCTTTGCATGGGGGGCGCTTCTTAATTCCGACCCGCCATGACTCAGAAACGGCCGGTGGATTCGCTGCCGGGCTCGCAGGTACAATCAGCTTCAAGCCAAACGGGCGTAAGGGGTCGGTGAGCACTGCACAACAGCGCACGACGCGTGGAGCCATTGTAGTTTCGCAAAAATCTGAACCAATGTATGGGCACAATCAACCATCGCTCAATTGAAAGAAGGTCAATTCGCAGCATTTAATGCTTGGAATGCAATCACAATTAATTCAGGGAGGATAATTGTCATGCGTATCATCATGTCCCTAGCCGTCGCCGCCGTTGCGGTTAGCCTAGTCGCTTCAACATCGAGCTTTGCCCAACTCCAGGGCGAGACGTTCCAGCAAGCGTTCAACAGGTGCGTCAAGCTTGCGATGGACCGCGGCTTTTCGACCGCCGATCTCGATGGCGGTACCCAGCAAGCAGCGGCGAGAGCCTTCGTGATCAAGTGCATGCAAGGGCAGCAGAATTAAAAAATCGTCCGCATCACCGATGTCACGGTTAAACCCGCATCCGCTCGGTGGCTTCCCGTGCAGGTCGATCAGGTCATTGACGGTCAGGCCCGCGCCAGCCCACCGTGGCTTCTTCTTCTCCGCCTTCTAGGCTTCCTCGCCTTGCTCCCGATGCTGGCGCGCGCCTAAGGCGAGGGCGGTTCTCATTTGCGGAAGACGACCAACGCCACCATGAACGTAGCCGCGACCAACCCAACTATCAGCGCCCAGTATCCCAACGATAGCAAATCCATGGATACCTCCTCGTACCCAAGAAAGGTATTCCCCATGGAGCGCCGTTTCGCTCGCAACAAAGTCTATTCCTGACGACGTTGGTATAGGCCTCGACGAAGTCTTAGCCCAGTGCGCCTCTGGGAAGTTTTCTGATGCGGATCGCGGCGACGCGGGTCACCGCAGCATGGTCGCGCGCGGGCTCAGGCTTGTATCGCTTATCAGCCGTCCGCTGCGCACGGCGCGTTGAAAAAGCTCGAAATCCTTCTCGACCTGGTCGGCGTAGCCGACGGCATAATCGGCCAGCGCATCGCCAAGCTGCGCGCCGCGGCCGATGTACCCAGCGATCATGGCAGCATCCCCGGCTTTGGCGTGTGCGCGCGCCAGCGCCGTGCCGCACATTTCGGCATAGAAGCGCAAGAGACGCGGCGTGAAGGTTTCTGGTTGTGCTGCGACTTTCATGTCACGGAGCTGGCGAACGTAGGCATGCCGGCCATTGAGAACCTGCGACCAGCCCAGGAAGATGTCGCTGGCAGCCTGCATCAGGCGTTGCCCGACCACGACACGCTCACCATTGTTCTCGTAGCGCGATCGGCCGGCATAACCTTCAAGGACCGAAGGGCGCGCCTCCTTGATCTGAAGGAACAGCGGGTCATCGTCGTCAGCCATGAACAGTGCCAAGAGGCAGCGCGTGCCGACGCTGCCGACTCCGACGACCTTGACTGCCAGGTCCACCAGATGCCATCGGTCAAATAACTCCCGCCGGTCGGCGCTCATCGTTTTCCGGTAGCGATCCATGAATGGCCTGATTTCCTTCCCTAGGTCGATTTTTGATGTATCCAGATGATAGAGCAGCGGCGGCTGGTCAATCAGTCGCGGATGACGGCCCTTGCTCACGGTCAGCTTCTCGAAAACCTGGTGCGAATTTCGGCCCTTGGCGCGCTTGGCTACGGTCTCGAGTCGCGCCGCCACCTCCTTGTCGTTGTCTGCCAGCTCTCGCAGATCGTCAAAGCTGATCTGGTCGTACCAGAGCTCAAGGTTATGCGCTTCGGCGCTCTTGAGGATGTGTCGCTGATACGCGCGGACAGCCCGTTCAGCCGCCTGCCGGCAGTCGCCGGAATTGAAGCCTCGCCACCGCCCAGCGAGCACGAAGCTCGACGCAAGCCGCTTGAGGTCCCATTCGAACGGTGCCGGAAATGTCTCGTCGAAGTCATTGATGTCGAAAGTTAGGTTGCGCTCTGGTGTGGCGAAACCGCCGAAGTTCATAAGGTGGCAGTCGCCGCAGGCGTGCACCTCGATACCGCTCGTGGGCGCGCCCGCGAGATCATGCGCCTGAAGCAGCGCAGTGCCGCGGAAGAAGGCGAACGGAGATTCCAACATACGTCCATGCCGCACCGGCAGCAGGTGCTCCCACCGATCTTGGTTGGACTGTTCGATAAGCGCGACCGGGTCGCGCTTGCCTTTCCCTAGGATCGTCCGGCGATGCTCGGCACGGGAACATTTGTCGCGTAACTTCTTGCCTTGTGCGCGGCGCTCGGTGCGCCCAGGCCTGGCTACGCCGTATGCGATCGGATGCATGGTCATGATCCCCTGCTTATGGAAATTGGGGTCTCAGAGTTGCGAGTCGATCGGTAGGAGCTTCAACAGGTCGGCTACGAAGCGAAGGCGGAAGCCGGTTTCGGGCTCGTCCCAGTAGCGCACCCTTTCGCCGTCCCTCACCGTCTCCCAGACGATCTTGCCATTCGGGTCGAGGAGGACGCGGTAGCTATTTGCGGGCACGACACCAGTCGTCATGTAGGCCACCAGCCGTTGGGCAAGTTCCGGGCTCTCGATATAGAGGCCGGCTTCGGTGTTGATCACGGCAGAGCGCGGGTCGAGGTTGAAGCTGCCGATGAACACGGCTTCGCGGTCGAAGGCCATGGCCTTGGTATGCAAGGCCGCTGGTGACCGCCCTGAAAGGAGTGACCAGCCCGACCGGAAGGCATCGGTATCTGGGCGCAACTCATATAGCTCCATGCCGTTCTCGAGCAGCCGCCTACGGGTCTTGGCATAGCCAGAATGCGCCAGCAGCATGTCGTTCGAAGCGAGAGAGTTGGTCAGCACACGCACCTGGACGTTGCGCTCGCGCAGCGCCTTTACGGTTGCCTGCGCGCGGGCGGGCAGAACGAAATAGGGTGACTCGGCGAGCAATTCCTTTTTCAATTGGGCGACCCGCCCCCGGATGAACTCGACCACGTGGTCGCTCTCCTTGCCGCGGGCGACGGTTTCCGGGTCGTCGGCGATGATTCGGCCGGGTGCCCACACTAGGTTGTCGCGAAGCTCGCCGCCCTGGGCCGCGAGCTCGTCCAGGTCTTGGTCGATCGGATAAGGGTAGTCGGCCGCGGCGATCTCCTCACGCAAGCGATTTAGAATGGCATCGAGATCGGCCGCGCCATAGGCGCGATCGACAATGGCCCCGATTGGCACGGTCGCGGCGCTGTTCCAGAATCGGTCGAATACTCCCGACAGATCGCGGACCACGGGGCCAACCGCCAACACATCCAGGTCGCGATAATTGGCGATGGTGTTCACGCCATAATAGATGTCACCGATGTTGCGGCCGCCCACGATCGCCGCCGCATTGTCGACAACCACCAATTTGTTATGCATGCGGCGGTTGACCCGGCCGAAGTCGAAGATGAAATCAAGAATGGACCAGCTCCGGTTGGTGAGCGGGTTGAACAGACGGATCTCGACATTGGGATGGGCATCGAGGGCGGCTTTAACGGAATCACTGGCCTTGTAGTAGGGATCGTCGACGAGGAGCCGCACCCTGACCCCGCGATCGGCCGCCTTCATCACGCGGTCGACGATGATCCGGCCGGTCGTATCGCCGTCCCACACGTAGTACTGCATGTCGAGACTTCGCTCGGCCAAGTCGGCCAGCGCCAGACGAAGGATGAAGGCCTCGCGTCCGTGGCTCAAGAGGCTGAAGCCGGAGAGTCCCGGATGCTCGTCGGCGGCCGCGCCGAAAAATTGGCCCAGCCTGGTCGACGCGGAGTCCTCGAACGCCGTCGATACTGTGCGCGGATAGTCGGGCCGAGCGCGGGTGGCGCGGCCGGTGAGGACCTGGGCAAGCCAATTCAGGACTCTGCGTGGGAGTCCGCGACCGGCCATATCCGGAGACCCGGCTGAACCCGGAGAGCTGCTTCGTGGTTGCGTGTGGGCGTGTACCCGGCAGCAGTCGGCAATCCGGCAGAGCGTTCCGAAACTCATGGCGCTCTCCAACCCCCACGGCCAGCGAGCGGGGCGACGTGGACGTGAGTGTGGCTCCCGTCCGGGGGGAAACGGGAGCCACTGACCTGCATGGGAAATCGGAAGGGACTAATTGCTTTGCAGGGTATTCGCACGTCACCATGGCCCAACCGGTGCAATCAATCACCCCAAGGTGTGGGAGCTATACACGAAGGTATGAGACGCGCTCGCTACCCAAGCAAGGTGCTGTGTGATGACACTGCATGATAATGTTGTAGCGGGTCGCGCCGAGCTTCTGCCAACTGATGGTTCGATCTTTGCTAGTGGCAAGACACGTAATCTTAGACAACGTGCTGGGCGACCGTGTCGCGCCGGTTAGGCGCGGCTCGGCAAGACTCTCGGTTTTCAAAACGACGGGAGTGGCTACCCATTTCGAAAGGGCTAAAGCTTCCTGTCTAAATCCGCGAAAGGAGCAATTGCGATGACGGTAGCGGGCCTGCGCAAACCGCACGATTTAGGTGGTCGGAATCGCGATCGGCTGCTCACGCTGATGACCGTGATTTGGGCCCTCATAATATTTGTCTTTGCCCCGTTCCAAGCAGCCGGCGTTTTCTTGTTTCAGACGCTTGCAATCGGTGGGATGTTGCGATTATCGGTGGGGCGATGCTCATTTCCCACAATCCGATCGCGCTCGGGTTGATGTCGATTGCTTTCATTGCCAATCTTGTCGTCTTTTTCCTGCGGCTGTACTATGCGTGGCCCTACAATTTGCACGTCTTGACCATTGCATGGTTGATCATTTCGGTCACTCTCGGAATTCTGGTCGCTTGGGCAGTGTTCGGGGCAGGCCGCATCACCTATCACCGAATAGTCGGAGCGATCCTTCTGTACCTGTTAATTGGGGTGATCTTCGCAACGCTGTTTGCGTTTGTCGGCCTGTCAATTCCAGATGCATTCAAGGGGATTGCGTTTCAAGACGATTCGGCACTCGCCAGCTCACTTTTCTATTTGAGCTTTGTCACCCTGACTTCGACCGGTTACGGCGATATCATTCCCGTGCACCCGCTGGCACGAAGTCTTTGCAATATAGAAAGCATCATTGGCCAACTCTATCCGGCGACGATTTTGGCTAGGCTTGTGACCCTCGGATTAGGGGCACATACCAAGTAACCTTGGCCGCACGATCGCAGCGCTTTGGTGTGGGCCTGGCCTAGCTTACTCTGGTGCCGGCGTCGGTCCACGGCGCGGCGATCAGGACAATCGGTCTCGACATCGCGCTTACGGTATGACGGCGAAGAACAAGAATGCCGCAAAGATGACCAAGTGCACGATCCCCTGAAGTATGGTGGTGCGGCCGGTGCCCAACGTGATGACCCCGACGAGGAGCGTCAGCGCCAGCAGGACTTGGTCCTTCTCGCCCAGCCCGAGCTCGAGCGGATGGCCGAGCGCAATCGAAACGACAGCAACCGCCGGGATCGTCAGGCCAATGCTCGCGAGTGCGGATCCTAATGCCAAGTTTAAGCTGGTCTGCAATCGGTTACTCCGGGCTGCCCTGAGGGCCGCTAGACCTTCAGGCAGCAGCACCAGCGCCGCGATAACGATCCCCACCACGCCTTTTGGCACGTCAAGCCGCGCTAGTCCGATCTCCAGGGTCGGCGTGAGAGATTTGGCAAGCCCCACGATGGCGACGAGGGCGGCGAGTAGCAGACCAGCGCTGACGACAGCAGTCGTGTTGGAGGGCGGCGGCGCGTGCGATTCCTCGTCTTCACGGTCGACCGGGAGGAAGTAATCACGGTGCCGCACGGTTTGGATGAAAACAAACGATCCGTAGAGTATAAGAGAGATGGTTCCGGCGAAGGCAAGCTGCGACGTGCTGAACAGCGGACCGGGCACGGCCGTCGCGACATTCGGCAGAACCATGGTGAGAGTGGTGAGCGCGGCCAGTATCGCCAATGCAGCGCTCGCTCCGTGGATCTGGAACCCTTGCTCGTGATGGCTTGCGCCGCCCCAAAGCAAGCACAGGCCAACGATACCGTTGCATACGATCATGACGGCGGCGAAGACCGTATCGCGCGCCAGCCCTGCCTTTTCGGCCGGAGCTGCAAGCATGACGGAGACGATCAGTGCCACCTCGATAACCGTCACAGCGACGGCCAGGATAAGGGTGCCGAACGGCTCACCGGTGCGGTGTGCGATCACCTCGGCGTGGTACACGGCCGCAAAAACCGTGGCGAGCAGGACTGCCCCTGCAGCAGCGGCAATGAGCCCGCCGGCGCCGGTCAAGGTCGTCACCAACAACATCGTCCAGGCTAGTACAGGCCATGCCCAAGCCCACCAGGGTGTCCGCGCTGCAACCATTCCGAGGCCCCTCGATCTGCCGATACTTAACATGACCGGTGCGCCGCTTGCGATGCGAATGTCCGCTTCGCGCCACAAGGAGACCCACGCACTGTATCAAAACGTGTGCGTGACCCTTCCTCCTAAGCAGGCCGTCATATAGCCTGATTTAAGAACTGCCACCGGGACGTGCCGAAAGTCCCTCTGAGCGAATTGGCAGCGTCGATGCCGGCGGCGGGCGATCATCCCGAAAAAATGACCCGACGTTTGGTTCGCGCACGCGCGCGATTGGCGCTGCGCATTATTGATAGGAGAAGCTATGAAACTTCCCCGCCGCAATTTCTTGCAGCTGGCTGGCGGTGCTGCCGCGCTGTCATCCGTTTCGCGGATCGCGAGAGCGCAGACCTATCCGTCACGACCAGTACGCCTGGTTGCAGCCACGACCGCCGGCAGCGCGCCCGACGCCATCGCGCGCCTGATGGGTCAATGGTTATCGGAGCGGTTGGGCCAGCCCTTCATCGTCGAAAACCGGCCGGGCGCGGGTGGAAATCTTGGTACGGAGGCCGTCGTGCGGGCGGCGCCCGACGGTTACAGCCTCCTTCTGGTCGCTATCGCCAACGCCACCAACGCGACGCTCTACGATAAGCTGAATTATGATTTCCTGCGCGATATCGCGCCGATCGCGGGCGTTGTTCGCATACCTAACCTACTCACCGTGCATCCGTCGGTGCCGGCCAAGACGGTCTCCGAATTGGTCGCGTACGCCAAGACCAACCCAGGCAAGCTCAATATGGCATCGGCTGGTGTCGGAACCGCGCCGCATCTGTCCGGCGAGTTGTTCAAGACAATGACTGGCACCAACATGGTGCACGTGCCGTATCGCGGCGCAGCACCAGCGATGACTGATCTTCTTGGTGGACAAGTGCAAATGATGTTTCCCTCAACGGCTTCATCGACTGTGCACGTGAAGGCCGGCAAGTTGCGGGCGTTGGGGGTCACTTCCGCGACCCGTTGGGAGATGCTGCCGGATGTGCCTGCTGTCGGCGAATCTGTGCCGGGCTTCGAGACGAGTTTTTGGGCCGGCATCGGAGCACCAAGAAACACCCCGGGCGAAATCATCGCCAAGCTGAATAATGAGATTAATGCAGGCTTGGCCGACTCCAAGATCAAGGCGCAGCTTACCGACCTTGGCGGTGTTGCAATGCCGATGTCTCAAGCGGACTTCGGCAAGTTTATTGCCGACGAAACCGACAAGTGGGCCAAGGTGATCAAGTTCGCGGGCATCAAGGCCGAATGATCCGCACGACCGCGGCGAAACTATTCCATACGTCTCGTTCCGCGAATCTCAGCGGCCCGATGTCTGCTTTGGGTCAGAAGCGGACATTGGGAGAGCGCACCCTGGATGTCCGCTTTGGGCCACAAGCGGACACCGATTGGACCCGGCGACATCCCGCACACAACCCGATCTAACGGTCGTTAGATCGATTTGTGTGCGTTCGGTATGGCGGGGGCCAGGCGCGTGAGGGGGCCGGCCCCAACCAAAGGGCGCCCAGAACAGTTAGTTGCTGAAGGTCACCAACTGCGAGCGATGGCCGTACTACTTGGCGCTTGCTATGTTCCGCCGTGGTTATGGGCTAGACCGTACCTATGAAGAATGCCCCGATGCCGCGTACAACAATTGTCGCAGAGGAGCATTTCACTTTTTCAGTCGAGGCGGCAACTCAAGCACAAAAACGGTTCGTTCTAGCTGTCGTGCTCGGCCTGTTTGTCGCTCCTTTTCTTCTTCTTCTTGGACCATTCTCGAACATCCAGACGGATCGGGTAGACGCCTTCATCCCAGCTTATGCGATGGCGATGATCGTGACCGACGCAATCACGGCTGCTTTTCTATTTTCCGAGTTCTCCATCGTTCGGACGCGTGCTTTGCTCGTGATCGCGAGTGGGTACCTCTTCAATGCAATTATCGTGATCCCATGGATTTTGACTTTTCCAGACGTGTTTGTGCCAGGCAACCTGATCGGAGGACTCCAGAGTACGCCATACATCCACTTTTTCTGGCATGCCGGTTTCCCGATATCAGTGATCGCCTATGCCTTGATAAAGGATGCAAGCCCGGAAAAACGATACTGGCGTGGCTCCGTCATTGGAGCAGTCTCGTTTAGTATCGCGTTGACGAGCATCGTCGTCTTAGTAGCAGCGTCGATTTTCATAATTGGCGATCCGATATTGCCTCGCCTGCAGCGCGATCCCCTCCAGCTGAATTCGCAATGGCTCTATTTGGCGGTACCTACCGCGTTGCTGAGCGTCATCGCACTTGTGGCGCTATGGGCCAGACGACGTTCAACACTCGATTTTTGGTTGATCGTTGTAATGTGCGCGTACGGAATCGAAATTGTGCTTGAGCTTCTTTCCTATTCCAGCCCGCTACACTGTGAACTGGTATGCCGGAAAAGTCTTCAGCCTTCTGTCCAGCAGCATCGTTCTACTCGCCTTGCTGTACGAGGTAACCGCACTCTATACACGCCTCCAAAACGCGTTGAGAACGGCGAAGCAGGCTGACCGCGCCAAATCGGGTTTCCTGTCCGCGGCGAGCCATGACCTGCGGCAGCCGTTGCAGGCCTTGAGTTTATTGCACCGGGCCTTGAAGCCGCGCATTCGGGATGAAGAGTTGCGCACAATGCTCGCTGGTATCTCGCGCTCAGTGGGCACCATGAGTCGTATGTTGAACAGTCTGCTTGACATCAATCGACTCGAATCAGGGCCGATCGTTCCGTCGCTCTGTACCTTTCCGATCAAAGATGTCTTTGACTCTGCGATTGCCGATTTTTGCGAACCTGCGAAAGAAAAAGGCTTGATACTACGGATCGTTCAGTCCGGAGTTTTTGTTCGAAGCGATCAGCGCATGCTCGAAGAGATGCTCCGCAATCTGCTTTCGAATGCGATACGCTACACCGATCGGGGGAAGATTTTGGTCGGCTGTCGTCGCGCCGATGACAAAGTCCGCATAGAAGTCTGGGATAGCGGTGCGGGGATTATGGGAGAGCACATCAACCGAATATTCGAAGAATATTATCAGGTTCCGGAAAGAGCGGACCTTGGGGGTTTCGGTCTAGGTCTGGCAATCGTTCAACGATTGGGAAAGCTCCTCGGCCATCACGTTGATGTTCGCTCTACGCCAGGCAAGGGATCGGGCTTCTCCATCGAAGTTCCGCTGGCGAGTAAGAGCGCAGTTACCGAAGATCGACCCCAAACGTTACCTAACATCTCTGACGCACCATTCATCGGCAAGATTCTTCTCATCGAAGATGAAAGTGATGTGCGTGGTGCGCTCGATGATCTCTTGCAAGCGGAAGGATTAAGCGTGCTATCTGCCACGTCCGGAAATGAGGCTCTGGCTCTTGTGGCCAAGGACGGCCTGCGCCCCGACTTGGTAATATCCGATTACAACCTTCCCGGAAGAATGAATGGAGTTGAGAGCATCGAGGCCTTGCGCGCGGCTCTTTCCTGGAAAATCCCGGGCATCGTGTTGACTGGCGACATAAGATCACATGTGACCGAATCGATTGCCAAACATGGCCTCGCTGTTGCCCCTAAGCCTTTCGACGCAGATGAACTTCTGCAGCTCATCAGGCTCCGTGCCTCCTCGAGTGCGCAGGACCGCTGACGTAAAACCGCAGCGAACCCATCAAAGCAAGTAAATTGAAGCGATGCGCTGGTCATTGAACTGTTCGAGTTCCTGAGCGCGCGAAATCGACATCAGACATCGTTGGCGCACAGCGCCCAGGGAATTGGGATAGGCTTTGGGATAACGGGCGATCGCTCGCGGAATATATATACATATCAATTGCTTAAGCTTGGCGCGGGTGGAGCGCCGGGAGGCGTTTAACCAGTCCGCGCTTGGGCGCGGCGCATCCCTAACGATCGGGATGCCCGCCTTCCGGCGCTCCACCACGGCGATTTGTGGCTCCGGTCCGGCGCGGGGTTGAAGCAAAGCGCTTCACCGCCTGCGAGCTGCTCGCGTCCGCTCTTAGTGGCCGAGGGCCGGTGTCCGGGGCCTCCCGGGAGCGCGGTTACGAGCCACACCCGCAGGACGCCGCATCCCGCTCCGCCTCTGGCTCGTCTCCGGAGACGCCCCTCGCAGAGCAGGACGGAATGGGCATACCCGATCTAGGAATATAGTCAATATCAACGTGATGTTTGTCCCCGCTGTGAACGGGCAGTGGTTCATGGGTGGGGACAAGGCGCGGCCCGAAGGGCAACTCACTTTGCTACGCTCGATGGATGGCGGACAACATCCTCATCATTGGCGGCGGCATCGGCGGGCTCGCCTGTGCGCTCGCGTTGATCCGGCGGGGGATCGAGGTCGCGGTCTACGAGCAGGCCAGCGAACTGCGCGAGGTCGGCGCCGGGGTGCAGATGGGCGCGAACGGCACGCGCGTGCTGCATGCGCTGGGCCTGAAGCACGCGCTTGAAGCCACGCAGGTGGTCGCCTCCGGCAAGCAGGCGCGGCTGTGGAACACTGGACAGACCTGGACCACCTTCGACCTTTCAGCGGTGTCGCAGGAGCGCTACGGCGCGCCGCACATCTTCATGCACCGCGGCGACCTGCACGCCGCCCTCGCCGATGCGATCCGCCGCGAGCGGCCCGATGCGATCCGGCTCGGCTGCCGTTTTGCGGCGCTGACGCAAAGCGACGGCGGCGTCACGATGACGTTCGAGAACGGTGAAGCCGTCGAAGGCGCGCTCGCGATCGGCGCCGACGGCATCCGCTCTCCGGTGCGCGCGGCGCTGTTCGGACCGGACCAGACCGGAATTCACCGGCGTCGTCGCCTGGCGCGGGCTCATCCCGATGGAACGCCTGCCGCGCGCATCTGCGGACCAGCGCCGCCACCAACTGGCTCGGGCCGGCGCGGCATATTTTGCATTATCCTGTGCGGCGCGGCGAGGTGATGAACATCGTCGCCTTTGTCGAGCGCGACGACTGGCAGGTCGAGTTCGTGGACCGAGCGCGGCACGCACGACGAGCTGGCGAATGACTTCCGCGGCTGGCACGAAGACGTGCACACGATCTTCCGCCACATCGACGAGCCGTTCAAATGGGCGCTGATGATCCGCCCCGCGATGCCGTACTGGAGCATCGGCCGCGTGACGCTGCTCGGCGACGCCTGCCATCCGACGCTGCCGTTCCTCGGCCAGGGCGCGGTCATGGCGATCGAGGACGCCTATGTGCTGGCGGGTTGCATCGCGAAGCATCCGGGCGACCACGCGGCGGCGTTCGCGCGCTACGAAGCGGCGCGCCGCGAGCGCACGGCGGCGATCGTCGCACGCTCGATCCAGACCCGGCTGAAGGCGGTCGATCGCGCCTTCGCGGATGCCGAGGCGGCGGCCGCGCATATCGAGCGCGAATGGAAGCAGGAGCGCGTCACCGAGCGCTACGACTGGATCTACCGCTACGACGCGACCGCGGCGGTGAATTGATCGTCTCTTGCGTCAATCCGCGATGGCGCGATTTGACCGCTGACCTTATTGTCATCTGAAGATAAGAAACCGGGGTCCCGGGTCTGCAGCGCACCACTTCGTGCTGCGCTGCGCCCGGGACACGAGAAAAAACTAGCGCAAACGATCCAGGGAGCGAACGATGCTGTCAAAGCGCACCGTGCTGTGCGCATTGGCATGCGCCGCCATGGTTTTGGCGGCCGCCGATGCGCATGCCCAATCCTATCCCGCCAAACCGATCCGGATGATCGTGCCGTTCCCGCCGGGCGGGCCGATCGACGTGATGGGCCGCCTCACCGGCGATCGCCTGTCGCACGGCGTCGGGCAGACCGTGGTGATCGAGAACCGCCCGGGCGCCGGCGCGGTGATCGGCAGCCGCGCCGTCGCCGGCGCCGAGCCCGACGGCTACACGCTGCTGTTCGGATCGTCGGGCTCGCTGGCGGTGACGCCCGCGCTCTACAAGAACGCCGGCTACGATCCGGTGAAGAGCTTCGCGCCGGTCGCCGCGGTGGCGGAAGGCCCGCTGGTGCTCGCCGCCCATCCGTCGGTGCCGGCGAAGACCATGGCCGAGCTGGTCGCGCACGCGAAGGCGAATTCCGGCAAGCTCAACTACGGCTCCGGCCTCGGTACGCCGCCGCACATTGCCTATGGCCTGTTCAAGCTCCTGACCAAGACCGACGTGCTGTTCGTGCCCTACCAGGGCGCGGCGCCGGCGATCACCGACCTGATCGCGGGGCGCCATGCCTTCATCATCGACGCGCCGGGCGTGCTGATGCCGCACATCCAGGATGGCAAGCTGCGCGCGCTCGCGGTCACGAGCCCGGCGCGCTATTCCGAGCTGCCCGACGTGCCGACCATGGCGGAAGCGGGCTATCCGGATTTCGTGATGACGTTCTGGACCGGCGTGGTGGCGCCCGCCGGCACGCCGGCGCCGGTGGTCGAGCGGCTCAACCGCGCCATCAATGACGGCCTGCGCTCCGCCGAGATGAAGGCCGCGCTCGCGCGCTTCCGCGTCGAGCCGCGGCCGGGCAGCCCGCAGGATTTTGCGAAGTTCATCGCATCGGAGTCGAAGAAGTGGGCGGATGTGATCTCGGCGGCCGGCATCAAGGTGGAGTGAGATCGGTCTCGGATCAGCGGCGCACCGTTTCACGCTGCGCGTCGTCCGGGACACACGATAGAGCGTGACGCAGCGGTGAATAAAAAAAAGCCCGGCACGCAGCCGGGCTTTTTCCAAATCGCTCGATCTTCGCCGATCAGAACATCGAGGCGACCTGCTTCAGCCCCATGGTGTGGGCGAGCTGGCGGACTTCATGCTTCTGGTCCTCGCGCATGCTCATGATCAGCGGGAATGCCGCCGACTTCAGCTGCGCGACTTCGGCGCTGTTGGGGTCGATCATCGAGGCCTGGTTGCCGCGCACGACCCCCTTTTGCTGGGTCGCGAGCTTCCACGAAATCGCGCGCAGCGCGTCCTCGACCTTCGGCCAGAGCGACTCCTGATCGCGCGTAAGCCGCAGGCGCGCCTTGATGCTGGCGAGCTGGGCGTCGTTGAACAGCACCGCCGGCTTCGGCGGCGCGGGCTTGGCCATGCGCTTCGGCATCGGCGCGGGCTCGGCCGCGCGATCGACGCTGGCGAGCTGGAATCCGGACGCCGAGGCGGCCGCGGGCGGCACCGGCTCGGCCTGCCGCTCGACGGCGCGCGGCTCGGCCGCGAAGGCCAGGACCTGCGCCGGCGGATCGTTGTCGCCCGACGTGGAACGGGCGGGCTGCTGCTGCCATTGGTTCGGGAAGCGCATCGCGACGATCGCGGTCGGCGCCGGCTCGGCCGGCGCAGCTTCGGGCGCCGGCGCGGTGCTCACGGTCCGGACCGCGCTCTTGCTGATGGTCGTCGTGTTGGACCGGGGCTCGGCGGTATCGTCCTGGATGGCTGCCACGGACGCCATCTGCGCGACGGCGGGGCTGCTGTCAGTCGCGGCCTGCGCCGGAACGACGTCCGGCGTGCGCGCTGCATTGGTATTGCCGCCGGACAGTGTGCCAGCGATCGCGCCCGCGCCAACCATGGCGAGGCACGCAAAGAATTTACCTGCTTTCAAACGCAAACCCCCGTCTGCGACCATCCCGAAGAACCCCAAATGTCACTCACAATCGGAGCAACAATATGACTTGACCGTGATATTTCTGCCCGACGCTACCCGCAGGACGTGCGGGCTTAGGTATCCAGCAACCGTTAGTTCTTCCCGGCCGGAGACCCGAAGGGTCCCCCAACGAACAAGGCCCGGCGTTGCCGCCGGGCCTTAGATGCGATTCGCGTTAACGGAGCGTTAGGCAGCCTCGTCCTCGACCAGCTCTTCAGCCGTCTTGGCCGGGCCGCGACGCGGACCCTTGGCGAGCGCCGCCTCGATTTCCTTGATCGCCTCGGTCTCGGTGACGCGCTGCACGGCAGCGATCTCACGCGAGAGACGGTCGAGCGCGGCCTCGTAGAGCTGACGCTCCGAATACGACTGCTCGGGCTGCGACTCCGACCGGAACAGGTCGCGCACCACTTCGGCGATGGCGACGATGTCGCCGGAATTGATCTTGGCCTCGTATTCCTGCGCACGACGCGACCACATGGTGCGCTTGACGCGGGCGCGGCCCTTCAAGGTCTCGAGCGCGCGCTTGACCAGGGTACCTTCGGCCAGCTTGCGCATGCCGACCGCCGCCGCCTTCGCGGTGGGGACGCGCAGCGTCATCTTGTCCTTGACGAAGTTGATGACGAACAACTCAAGCTTCGCGCCGGCGACCTCCTGCTCCTCGATCGAGACGATCTGGCCCACGCCATGGGCCGGATAAACGATGTACTCGTTGGTCTTGAAGCCTTGCCGTTGAGTGGTCTTCTTGGTGGTCATTCCGAGAGTTGCTCCTTCGGCCTCCGGTTTGCGCCGGAGGCTGGTCACGGGGGCCCTCCCACGAGCATGGCCGCGGGCGGGCGACGTCCGCCGGCGTGAGCCGGCTTTCTTGGGCCGCCGGGTCACGGCGGGGGTCTTCTTCGAACGATGACGCGTCTTGCCTGCCACGGCACTCTTCGTGGGTCTCACGCCTTCTAGTGACGGTTCCTCGGAAATTAACCCCGAAAAAATACGCTCCACACGGGGAGCGGCTCGGATGCGGGGCTTTCGCTCATTTTCAAGATGTATACCACATTTTTCCCAAAAATCAAAGCCTTATGGCGTCGCAAAACGGTATTTCAGTCATGCACAGCGATTAAATTGCTGTCACGTAGTTAATGCGAAGAAATATTCCGTCGACGACTTGTTGCGTCGCAGCAAATACTGCTTGAAGCATAATAGTGACCCGGACGGAGTGCCGCCGTCGGGACCGGCCTAGTCGCCCTCCCCCGGCTCGGACGAGAAGTGCTTCTCGAGCTTGTCGGGCACGCCTTCCCACTCCTTAGCGTCCGCGGGCGACGGCTTCTTGGCGGTGATGTTGGGCCAGATTTTCGCGAACTCGGCATTGAGGCCGAGGAACCGTTCAAGCCCCGGCTCGGTGTCCGGCTTGATCGCCTCGATCGGGCATTCCGGCTCGCAAACCCCGCAGTCGATGCATTCGTCGGGATGGATGACGAGCATGTTCTCGCCCTCGTAGAAGCAATCCACGGGGCACACCTCGACGCAGTCCATGTACTTGCACTTGATGCAGCCCTCGACGACGACGTAGGTCATTACCAACTCCAGGATTTGCGGGCTGAGTAGCCCAAGGAACCCGGTGGAGCAAGTCAAACGGCCGTTTTCCGGGCTTATTGGCCATCCTCTCCGGTAAATCGGTTTATGGCCCGGCGTTCCCGTTTGGTCGGACGCCCGGTCCCGGGTTCCCGTTCCGCCACTGCAGCGTCTTTCGGCTCCGGCGGCGCCGGCGCCGGGCTCAGATCCTCGTAAAGCGCCCGCGCCGCATCGGCCGATCCGCGCCGTTCCGCGAAGCCCGCGACCTTGAGGATCCGCACCGAGCGATCGAGCGCGATGGTCACCACGTCACCGGCGCGGACGGTGCGGCTCGCGGCATCGATGCGCTGGCTGTTGAGCCGGACGTGTCCGGAAGCGGCGAGCGCGGCGGCGGCGCTGCGGGTGCGCACCACCCGCGCGTGCCACAGCCATTTATCGATGCGCTGCCGGTCCAAGGAACTAACTGCTAGCTGCGCATGATCGTTCCCGAAAACCGGTGTCCACCCCGGATCAAGTCCGGGGCATGCCTTTTCGGGATCATGCGTTTAACTCGGTTCCTTGTTCGAACTCGAGCTGCGCCTTCAGCGCCGCGAGCTTGGCGAACGGCGAGTTCGGATCGGGCTGCTGGTCGCGCCCGCCACGGCCCTCGCGGCCCTTGATGTACTTCGCCCGCAATTCGGGATCGCGGTCGGGACGATCGCTGCGGGGCGCACCGCGCTCGCCGCGATTGGGACGGCCGCCGCCACGCTCGTCGCGCGGCGGACGTTCGGAACGCTCGGGACGCGGCGGCCGGGCACTCCGCTCGGGGCGATCGCCACGTTCGCCGCGCTGGTTGTCGCGGCCCCGGTCGCGGCGCTGCCACGGTTTCGGCGCGTCCGCCGCCGGCGCACCGTCGGCGGCGGGCGCACTGTCGGCGGGCGGCGCAGCCGCGACGCCTTCGGCGGACACCGGCGTGCCGTTGGCCGGCGCGGCGGCTTGCGGAACGGGCCGCGGCGGCCGGCGCGGCTCGCGGCGCGGACGTGCTTCGCGTGGCGGCCGCGCAGGACGACGCTGGCCCTCGGGACGGCCGGGCCGCCAGACCTCGATCATCTCCGGCTCTGCCGGCGCAGCGGCGGCGGCGGCCTGCTCTGCCGTTAGCTCGGATGGCGCACTGGCTTCGGCCGACATGTCGATCGGCGCGGACGGCACAGATGATACATCCGGCGCTGCTTCCGTTTCGGCTGCGGCCGCGACCGGCTCTGCGGATTCCGTGACAACAATCGGTTCCGGTGGCGTCGCCGCTCCGGCCGGCTCCACGGCAGCCGCAGCGTCAGGCGCGGCGTCCGCGACCAGCGGCGTGACGTCCACCGCGCCGGCATCGGTCATCGGCGCTTCGGTCGCGGGCGTTTCAGCCGTTGCCAGCTCGGCAGGCGCAGCATCGGCGGCCGACGGCTCCACAGCAGCCGCATCAGCTGCCGTCTCGACGGGAGCCATCTCGGCCGCTGGCGTCTCGGCAGGCGCCGGTTCCGGCAGCGGCTTCGGCCGCTTCTCCATGCGATAGCCGAGCGCGCGCAGCACCGACGCGAAGTCGTCGCCCGAGCAGCCGGCGAGCGACGTCATCGCGCTCGTCACCACGAAGCCGAACTTGTCGGCGGCGGCGGCCGGCCGCGGACCGGGCGCGCCCGGGCGCCACGCCAGCGCCGGACGGATGATGTCGGCGAGCCGCTCGAGGATGTCGACGCGCACGGCGCGTTCGCCGCAGACGCGGAAGCCGGCGATGCGATAGAGATCGTGCGCAATCGTCTTGTCGGCGACGATCGAGGTGCGGCCGGACGCGGCCAGGTTCTGGATGACGTCGAGGCCCTTGCTCTCCGCCCCGTCGTGCTTGAGCGCATAGAGCTGCGTCGCCAGCACGCGCGGCGCCGGCTTCAGCAGCCCCGGCACATAGATGTGATAGGCGCCGAACCGCACGCCGTATTTGCGCAGCGTCGCGCGCGCCGGCTGGTCGAGCGACTTGACGTCGTCGGCGACCTTGCCGCGCTCGATCACGCCGAGCGACTCCGCGAGCTGGAAGGCGACGCCGCGCGCCAGCCCGGTCACGTCCTCGGCATTGGCGAGCTGGAACAGCGCCCCGAGCAGCTTCTCGATGTGCGACTTGAGCCACTGGTCGAGCCGCGCCTGCACGTTGTCGCGCGGCGCGCCGGTGAGTTGCTCGTCGGCGATGATGCGCACGCGCGGCTTCAGGGTTTCCTCGGCGGCGACGATGCGTCCGACCGGCTGGCCCTGCCAGCGGATGATGCCGTCGGTCGCCAGCACGAATTGGTCGTCGTTGGCGCGGCCGACCTTGCCGGCGCGCGCGTCGATCTCGCCGGCCAGCGCCTTCTGCGCCGCGCCGGCCAAGGTCTTCGCCTCCGAGCCCGCGGCGGATGCCTCGGGCGTGAAAGTGAAACCGTCGAGCCGGCCGAGCTTGTGGCCCTCGACCACGACCTCGCCGGTCTTGCCGATGTCGGTCGTAAGTCCGTCGTTCTCGCGCATGCGCCGCATCAGCACGCTGGTGCGGCGGTCGACGAAGCGCTCGGTCAACCGCTCATGCAGCGCGTCGGACAGCTTGTCCTCGACCGCGCGCGTCACGCCCTGCCAGTGCTCGGGGTCCGCCAGCCAGTCGGACCGGTTGGCGGCGAAGGTCCAGGTGCGGATATGCGCAATGCGATTTGAGAGCGTGTCGATGTCGCCGTCGTCGTGGTCGGCGAAATCCACCTGCTTGGCGAACCAGTCGGTCGGGATCTTGCCCTCGCGCATCAGGAAGCCGAACAGCGTCATCGCGAGCTCGGCGTGGGAGGCGGGCGAGATCTTGCGGTAGTCGGGAACCTGGCAGACCTCCCACAGCCGCGCCACCGCCTCCGGCGTCGTCGCCATCTGCCGCACGTCGTCGTCGCGCGACGCATGATCGAGCACCAGGATGTCCTCGGCGACCGGCGCGCGGGTCAGCCCGTTTTCCTGCGGCACTTCCGACAAGCGACGCCTGCAACGCACCGACGGAGATGAAGTCGAGCGCCGTGTTCCGCCATTGCAACTGCTTGAGCGGCTCGAACGAATGGCTTTCCAGCGCCTGCACGACCTCGGTCTCGAACGGCGGGCAGCGCCCGGTGGTGCCGAAGGTGCCGTCGCGGGTGGCGCGGCCGGCGCGGCCGGCGATCTGTGCCAGCTCCGACGGATTGAGCTTGCGGAACTGATAGCCGTCGAACTTGCGGTCGGCGGCAAACGCAACGTGATCGACGTCGAGATTGAGGCCCATGCCGATGGCGTCGGTCGCGACCATGTATTCGACGTCGCCGGACTGATAGAGCGCGACCTGCGCATTGCGCGTGCGTGGGCTCAGCGCGCCCAGCACCACCGCGGCGCCGCCGCGCTGGCGGCGGATCAGCTCGGCGATCGCGTAGACCTCCTCGGCCGAGAACGCGACCACTGCGGAGCGGCGCGGCAGACGGGTCAGTTTCTTCTCGCCGGCGAAGGTGAGCTGCGAGAGCCGCGGCCGCGTCAGCACATGCGCGCCCGGCAGCAGCCGCTCGACCATCGGCCGCACGGTCGCGGCGCCGAGCACCAGCGTCTCCTCGCGGCCGCGCCGGTTGAGCATGCGATCGGTGAACACATGGCCGCGCTCGAGATCGGCGCCGAGCTGCACCTCGTCGATCGCGACGAAGGCGACGTCGAGATCGCGCGGCATCGCCTCCATGGTGGCGACCCAGAAGCGCGGGTTCGGCGGCTTGATCTTCTCCTCGCCGGTGATCAGCGCGACGTTCTCAGCGCCGACCCGCTCCACGCATTTGTTGTAGACCTCGCGCGCGAGCAGCCGCAGCGGCAGCCCGATCATGCCCGACGAATGCGCGAGCATTCGCTCGATCGCGAGGTGGGTCTTGCCGGTATTGGTCGGCCCGAGCACTGCGGTGACACCGGCGCCGCGGGTGCGGCCGTCGCGGTTGCTCGGCGAAGAAAATGAAATTGCCATTTCGAGTCCGGGGAAGGGAAAGGGCCGCCCACCCTTTCCAAGCCTTCTTCTGTACCACAATGCGACGGGGGAAAAGCCTGTGGTTAAGCTGTGGAACGAGTCTGGAACGAATCGCGCGCCGAATCGGTAACTCATTCCCAGTGTGGTTTCGTTCACGGCCATATCTCGCGCCCGCCCCTTGGAGTCCCACTAAATCGAGTAAATGCACTCCAGCCTGTCTGGCGCATTTGACCTGCGCTGTTAACTCCTGCCTAACCCACCTCTAGTGCCGTGCGCTGGTCGGTGTCGGCCGCGGCGACTGCGCGATCGTCACGAACTGCGTCGCCTCCAGGATACCTACGCCGACCGGGGTCGGCAGCGACACCCGGTACGGCACCATCAACCGGGTACCGGCGATCGGCGCCAGCCACATTTCGGTTTCGCGCAGCTCGATGAGGTATTTGATCACCGACCGGGTCGGGACATGGCCGGCGATCGGCGCAAACCGGACCGCGCAGACGACCACGGTACCCTGGTAGCCCTTCTCGGACCTCACCCTGTCCAGCCGCTTATACGCCAGCTGCAGGTCGTATCGCATGCGCCCGTCGAAAATCGCGAGCTTGCGGTTGCAGGCCTGCGGCACGAAGGTGTCGCCATTGCCGGGAACACGTATGATCGCCGCGGTCATCGGATCGAGCACGCCGCGCCGGTGCGCAGCCTCGATCGGCACCCGTTGCGGATCCGGATTGTTCGGCGGCTCCGCCATGTATTCCTTCACCGTGCCGCCGTTGAGCAGCATCCGGACCTCGTCGTATTTCTGGTCGGTCGCGATGCTGGACGAGTAGGACGACGCATTCAGCGCACCGCCGGCGACGGAGCCGCGCGACGCGCTGTTGCCGCGCCCGGTGCTGAACAGACGCAGCACGCCGGTGGTCGTACCGCTGACCGCCGAGGTGAACTGGTCGTCGCTCACATTGATGTGCCAGTTGCCCCTGCCGAACGACACGCCGCCAAGCGTCACCTGGTAGCGCGCGTCCAAGGAACCTTGCGCCCGGGCGTCGCTGCCGCCGCAGTCGGCCAGTGCGGTGACAAGGACCGCACCCGTGAGCGCCACGCGCCGAAGAGGACGTAGTGACATCAAGACTTCAGGCCCTTCCGTTCAGCGGCGCCAATCCGGCGACCGCGCCGGGCCCATACCGGTCCCCTCGGGGATGAAGTCGGGCACGGCCTTCGGGGCGCGTGAAAAGACGATTGAAAAAGATGCGCACCCCGCCGACGGTTTGCCGTGTCATCGTGACCCGATCAAGGCAAATCCGGGTAATCGGGCCCGGCCGGTCGCGCGGCGGTACGAGAAGGCCGCGCCGGCCCGGGTCTCGTTCGGACCCGGCCCCCGGGCAAGCCGCCAGGCGCCGCTGCTTGACCTTGGGCCCCCGTTCCTATACGTCCGCGGTCTCCAAGCGAGCCTTTTGTCCGCTGAACGGCCCGATTGCCGTGGCGACTGCTCGCCAGATTACCGGATTTAAGGGTTTCGTTATGTCGCGACGCTGTGAATTGACCGGCAAGGGCGCCCAGGTTGGCCACAAGGTCAGCCATTCGAACATCAAGACCAAGCGGCGGTTCCTGCCCAATCTGTTGAACGTGACGCTGATCTCCGACGCGCTCGGGCGCTCGGTGCGGCTGCGCGTCTCGGCCAATGCCTTCAAGTCGGTTGATCACCGCGGCGGGCTCGACGCCTTCCTCGCCAAGGCGAAGGACTCGGAACTCTCGCCCAAGGCGCTCGACCTCAAGCGGCAGATCAAGAAGAAGAAGGCCGCTGCGCCGGCGAGCTGATTCAAGCCACCCTGAAAGCTCGATCTGTCCCAGCCTGTGCGCGGCATTGCCGGTTCGTGTCCGGAGCGCGCACGCGCCGTGGTGCGCTGACTAGAATCCGACAGACAACCGAAGCTTGCCTTCCCACACGTTCAAATCATTCTGGCCAAAGCTGAGATATCCGACGGACGCTTCGACCAGCGCATTGCCCGGAAGCTGCATGCGCGCGCCCGACCGTACCGAGCCAACCCAGGCCGACGGAATGAACGTCCGCAGATCGCCCGTCAACATTTCTCCGTTGTTGGGACGATCGAACGCGTAGTGCACGGCCAGTTCCAGGTAAGGGATCATGTAGACCCCGTTCGGGAAACTGAACAGGCGGCTCACCTCACCGTAGGCTTCGGCCAGACCGAAATGGGATATGGCAGTGGGGAAGTGGAGCGAGAGCGGCAGCCCGAGAACGGTGCCGGCGAGATCGTGCGCACCGCTAACGTTGCGTGTGTAGTTCACTGTGAACTTCGGGCGCAGGTACCACTCGTTCACCACATACTGTCCATGTAAGGTCGCCGATCCGGTGTACGCCTGCAGGCTGGATTGGCTGCGGAGCGAGATGATCCGCGCGTCGCGCTGGTTGTCCGCGTAGCTGAGTGACACATCGGCCGCCCAATTGGGCGACAGCCGGACGGCAACGTACGGGCCGATGGTGATGCCGTCAAATTCGGCGGACGTGAACCCACTGAACCCGTGGCTCCAGCTTTTCTGCACACCAATCGAAGCGCCGACGACGATTTCATCCGTCAGCTTGCGGTCCAGCCCGAATGTCGCGGTACCCGTGCGGCCTTTATTGTCGAGCCCGTGGCGGCGGTCCGACAGGTCGACGAAGGTTCCTTCCGTCCATGCATTCCAGAGGGTCTCGACCCCGATGTCGCGCCCGGGCGTGAGCGGGACGGCGGTATCGCGCCCGGGTGTGAGCGGCACGCCGGCATCACCGCGCTGCGGCGGTGCCTGCTGAAATTGCGTGTCCGGGCAATCATCGCGCTGTGCCTGGGGCGAGCGCGGATCCGGGCATCGAACGTCCGAGCGCGTGAGTTGTCGTTCGCGTTGTCTGGCGGCGGGCCGCACCTGTGCGCCCGGTGGCGTCACTGTCACACCCGGCATGCCGGGTGTGATTCCTTCCGGTGGGGGCGGAGGCAAGATTGCGATCGGCGGCACCACACCGCCAGGCACTTGGGGCGTGATACCTTTCGGCGGCGGCGGCGGCGCGATCGGCGGTGTCACACCGCCCGGCAGGCCGGGTGTGATTCCTTCCGGTGGGGGCGGCGGCAAGGTTGCGATCGGCGGCACCACACCGCCAGGCACTTGGGGCGTGATACCTTTCGGCGGCGGCGGCGGCGCGATCGGCGGTGTCACACCGCCCGGCAGGCCGGGTGTGATTCCTTCCGGTGGGGGCGGCGGCAAAGTTGTGATCGGCGGCACCACACCGCCAGGCACTTGGGGCGTGATACCTTTCGGCGGCGGCGATGGCGCGATCGGCGGTGTCACACCGCCCGGCAGGCCGGGTGTGATTCCTTCCGGTGGGGGCGGCGGCAAGGTTGCGATCGGCGGCACCACACCGCCAGGCACTTGGGGCGTGATACCTTTCGGCGGCGGCGGCGGCGCGATCGGCGGTGTCACACCGCCCGGCAGGCCGGGTGTGATTCCTTCCGGTGGGGGCGGCGGCAAGGTTGCGATCGGCGGCACCACACCGCCAGGCACTTGGGGCGTAATACCTTTCGGCGGCGGCGATGGCGGACCTTTGCCACCGCCTTTGTCTCCGCCGCCACCTTTGCCCTTGCCTTTCCCCCATCCCTGGCCGGGACCGCCCTTGTCCTCGCCACCGCCCTTGCCGAGACCTTTCCCCCAACCCTTGCCTTTGCCCTGATTGCCGATACCGCCCTTGTCTTGGCCGCCCTTGTCCTGACCGCCGCCCTTGTCGCCACTTCCCCAGCCCTTGCCCTTGCCCTGGGTGCCGATACCGCCCTTGGTATCGCCTTTGGTGCGGCCTTCCGCGCCGGGCAACTTTGGACCGCCAAAATTCTTGAACACCTTTCCGATTTTCGGCGCGACGCGGCCCGGCAGCTCCGTCGGAACATCCAGATCCTGCAGCGTGAACTTGCCGCTCTGATGCAGCGCCTTGACGCAATCGATGAAGGCGGCGCTGCTCGACCTACAGCCTTGGGCGAGCGTCGGAATGGGAGCGGTGATGAGCGCAAGCGTCAGGGCGGCCGCGATGCGGCGGCAAACGGGCGTGTGCATGTCGCCTGACACGATGACCTCCTGTTCGACAGCAGATCATTCCAATGGCAGCAACGCACGCACGAGAACGCCACAACACAAGCGTTACAAAAATCTAGCATGAGTCTCGAAATCTTTTGTCACTGACGCGCCACAGAAGAAATGGATTCGCTCAATGCCGTCGCGTATCGATCATAACGATCAACGGCGCGCAAGATGAGCGCAATGAGTACGCCGGTATCCCGATGCGCTATCTCTGATCTCTGATTTGCGTCACGATCTGGACGGCCGGACCAAAACGAGTCTGCTTCATTCCCCCGCCAGCGAAAACTGCAGCAGCAATGTCCGTTGCAGCATCGAGAAATTGTCGTCCGAAATCATCGTCAGCACGGTCTCGCCGCCCGAGCGGTGCACACTGATGCCTTCCATATTGTCGATCTGGTAGCCGAGATCGGCTTCGAACAGCACCAGCCCGTCAACCAGCGCGCCGGGCGCAATCTCCGCAATCGGAATCCTGCGGATGCGGATGTAGAGACCCGTGGTCCAGCCGAACTTGCGCTCCAGCACGATGAGATCGCCATTCGGCAGCGCGGTGGCGTCGCTGACGTCGTAGTCGTCCCTGCGCCTGATCGTGAACGGGCCCGGGCGCGGCCCGCCGATCAGGAACGCGAGATGATTGCCGTCACGGTCGCGGCCGCGCTCCGCGATCGCGATCAGCGAGCCGCCGAGCGGACCTGAGCCGCGCGGCACGAAGGCCAGCGCCTCGACGCTGCCGTTGTTGGGGAACGAGCGGAACGCCGCCGGCACGTCGATCGGCCGCGCCCGCGCCAACAGGCCGTCCTTGCCGAAATCGAACCGCACGATGCGGTGCACGCGCTCGATGCCGACATAGACCGTGTTGCCGTCGCGCGCCATGGCTTCGGTGTCGTACCAGCGCCGTGACGCCAGCGTGCGCCCGTCGGGCCCGAGCATCGGCGCCATTTCGGCGGCGGTGATGCCGGTCGGCCGCGTGCCGGCGTAGGTGATGCGCCCGCGCAGCCACCAGCTCCGGTCGCTGGCTGCGATGAAATTCGCGCCGTCGGCGGCCATGCTGATCGAAGAGATGCCGCCGAATTCCCTGAATTTCGACGTGAGCACCAGGCCGCCGCGGAAATCCAGCTTGCCGAACCGCCGCCGGTCCGGTTCGCGGTGGTCGAAGGACGGAATTGGCTGCGCCTGGATCTCGATCGCTTCCGGCGCAGGCGGCGGCGCGGCCTCCTTGCGCTGCGCGGCCGCCGGCAGCGAAACGGCCAGCACCGCGATCAACGCGATGGCGGCGCAGCCAATGCTTCGCGTCGCCATGATGTTGCGGCCTATCTCCGCGCTCCGGGGGCTGGATCGAGGAAGCGGGCGGAAGCGCGCGACCATGTACTGGCCTGCGGCCGCGAGGCGGCGCGCAGCTCTTGCGCCGCGTGCTCGTCGAACAGCTCGGCGAGCTTGTCGGTCATGGCGCCGCCAAGCTCCTCGGCATCGACGATGGTGACCGCGCGGCGATAGTAGCGCGTCACGTCGTGGCCGATGCCGATGGCGATCAGCTCCACCGGCGAGCGCAGCTCGATGTCCTCGATCACCCAGCGCAGGTGGCGCTCGAGGTAATTGCCGGGATTGACCGACAGCGTCGAGTTGTCGACCGGCGCGCCGTCGGAGATCATCATCAGGATCTTGCGCTGCTCGGTGCGCCCGAGCAGGCGCTTGTGCGCCCAATCGAGCGCCTCGCCGTCGATATTCTCCTTGAGCAGGCCCTCGCGCATCATCAGGCCGAGATTTTTCCGCGCCCGCCGCCACGGCGCGTCGGCCGACTTGTAGATGATGTGGCGGATGTCGTTGAGGCGGCCCGGATTGGCGGGCTTGCCGGCGCCGAGCCACGACTTCGCGCGACTGGCCACCCTTCCACGCGCGGGTGGTGAAGCCGAGGATCTCGACCTTGACGCCGCAGCGTTCGAGCGTGCGCGCGAGGATATCGGCGCAGGTCGCCGCCACCGTGATCGGGCGGCCGCGCATCGAGCCGGAATTGTCGAGCAGCAGCGTGACCACGGTGTCGCGGAAGGTCGTGTCCTTTTCGCGCTTGAACGAGAGCGCATGCATCGGATCGATCACGACCCGCGGCAGCCGCGCGGTGTCGAGCAGCCCCTCTTCGAGATCGAACTCCCACGCGCGATTTTGCTGCGCCATCAGCCGGCGCTGCAGGCGGTTGGCGAGCCGCGCCACCACGCCCTGCAGATGCGAGAGCTGCTTGTCGAGATAGCCGCGCAGGCGGTCGAGCTCGTCGGCGTCGCACAATTCGTCGGCGTCCACGGTCTCGTCGAAGCGGGTGACGAACGGCTTGTACTCCGGCCCGCGCGGCTCGTTCTGGCCGCGCCGGCCGGGACGCCGCGCCTCCGCGGGCGCTTCGCTGTCGCCCATCTCGGCGTCGTCGGACATCTCGGCGGTCATCGCCTCCGACGCCTCGGACGACGATTCCGACATGTCCTCGCCGGCGGCGGCGGAATCGTCGGTCGAGGCGTCGGCGTCGTCGGTCTCGGCGCCCTCGCCTTCTTCGCCGCTCTCGTCCTTCTGCTTGTCCTGATCGCCCTCCTCGCCTTCCTCCTCGTCGGAATCGGAGCTGCGATCCTCGCCCATGTCGAGCGAGTCGAGCAGGTCATGGACGACGTCGCCGAACAGCGCCTGGTTCTCGATCAGCTTTTCGAGCCGGTTGAGGTCCTTGCCGGCGCGGTCCTCGATCAGCGGACGCCAGAGCTCGACCAGCCGCTTCGCCGCCGCTGGCGGCGCCTGCCCGGTGAGCCTTTCGCGCACCAGCATCGCGAGCGCGTCCTCGATCGGCGCGTCGGCGCGGTCGGTCACCTCGTCGAACTTGCCGCGGTGGAAACGGTCGTCGAGCATGGCGCCGAGATTTTTCGCGACGCCGGACATGCGCCGCGCACCGATCGCCTCGACGCGCGCCTGCTCGACGGCATCGAACACCGCCCGCGCGGTCTGGCCGCCCGGCGCCAGCTTGCGATGGACGCCCGGATCGTGACAGGCAAGTTTCAGCGCGATCGAGTCGGCATGGCCACGCACGATCGCGGCCTCCTGCGACGACAGCTTGCGCGCGGGCTCCGGCAGCCGGACCTTGCCGCCGATCACGCCGGGGCGCTCCGCCGCAAAGGTGACATCAAGCTCGCCCTTGCGCGCGATGGCGCGCAGGCAACCGGTCACCGCCCGCTTGAACGGCTCGGTCGGCGATTCCCGGTTGGGCGTCTTGGGTTTGAAATTCGAGGACATTCGATCCGATCTCGGTCTCTCGGCCCCCTCTCCCCGCCAGCGGGGAGAGGGTCGGGGTGAGGGGGGCTCTCCATGAGCACGAGCCGTTGAGAGTCCCCCTCACCCGCCGCGCTACGCGCGGCGACCTCTCCCCGCAAGCGGGGAGAGGTAAGAACAGCTAGCTCGAGCGCCACGTTCACCGAGCTTTCCGGCAGCTCGACGCCGAAGCAGCGCTGGTAGAACTCGGCGATGATCGGCCGCTCCAGCTCGTCGCACTTGTTGAGGAAGGTGAGCCGGAAGCCGAAGCCGACGTCCTTGAAGATGTCGGCGTTCTCCGCCCAGGTGATCACCGTGCGCGGGCTCATCACGGTCGAGATGTCGCCGTTCATGAACGCGTTGCGGGTGAGATCGGCGACGCGCACCATCTTGTTGACGATGTCGCGGCCCTCGCCGGTGCGATAGTGCTTCGCCTTGGCGAGTACGATCTCGACCTCGTTGTCATGCGGCAGATAGTTGAGCGTGGTCACGATCGACCAGCGGTCCATCTGCGCCTGGTTGATCTGCTGCGTGCCGTGATAGAGGCCCGAGGTGTCGCCGAGGCCGACGGTGTTGGCGGTGGCGAACAGGCGGAACGCCGGATGCGGCTTGATCACGCGGCTCTGGTCGAGCAGCGTCAGCCGGCCGGACGATTCCAGCACGCGCTGGATCACGAACATCACGTCCGGGCGTCCGGCGTCGTATTCGTCGAAGCAGAGCGCGACATTGTGCTGGTAGGCCCACGGCAGGATTCCGTCGCGGAACTCGGTCACCTGCTGGCCGTCGCGAATGACGATCGCGTCCTTGCCGATCAGGTCGATACGGCTGATGTGGCTGTCCAGATTGACGCGCACGCACGGCCAGTTGAGGCGGGCCGCGACCTGCTCGATATGGGTCGACTTGCCGGTGCCATGGTAGCCGGAGACGATGACGCGCCGGTTGTGCGCGAAGCCGGCGAGGATCGCGAGCGTCGTCGGGCGGTCGAAGCGGTAATCCTGGTCGATATCCGGCACGTGGTCGTCGGGCTCGGAATAGGCCGGTACCTCCATGTCGCTGTCGATGCCGAACAGCTGACGGACCGACACTTTCATGTCGGGCAGGCCGGCGACTTCTTGTGTTGCAACAGTCATTGCTCCTCCGTGGTCTCGATACGCACGCGAGACCCGAATCGTTCGAGAATGCGGCCGGAAATCGGGGGCGAACCTAGCAAATGCGGCAGCGGTTCGGAAGCTGCCTACAGATCGGCTGAAACGGCCGGAAATTCAAGTAAATCAGCGAAAATTTGCCCGCGCAGCCGGCCTGCGCCGGTCGCATAACACCACCTGCGCGCGCGGCCGCCGGACCGCCTAGCGGGAGAACCAAGCCCGCAGCTTGCGCTCGCCGCCGGGCGAAAACCGCACGATCCGGGTCTTGGCCTCGCGCACCGCCCAGCCCTTCTCGACGATTTTGTCCAGGATCGCGGCGCCGAGCGTGCCGCCGAGGTGGAACTTGCGCTCGCTCCAGTCGAGGCAGCAGCGGCACGGCGCCCGCCGGCCCTTCGCCAGCGCGCCGACATCGACGCCGCTCCCGGCGAAGAAGCGGCGCCCCTCCGCCGTCAGGCGCAGATCCTCGCCGTTGCGCGCCAGCAGGCGGCGGTCGATGAACCGGTCGAACATCGTCACCGCCAGATGGCCGGCCAGATGGTCGTAGCAGGAGCGCGCGCGGCGCAATTCCGGATCGCGCGGGCCGGTGCGCACCCGCATCAGGCCGGCGCGGGCGGCGACCGGCATCAGGCCTTCGAGCGCGTGCGCCACGTCGGCATCGGCAAGACGGAAATAGCGGTGCCGCCCCTGCCGCGCGGTTTCGACCAATCCCGCCTTTTCAAGCTTGGCGAGATGCCCGCTCACGGTCGACGGCGTCACGCCCGCCTCCTGCGCCAGCTCGGTCGCGGTCAGCGCCGGCCCCGCCATCAACGCCATCAGCATGTTGGCATTGGCCGGATTGCCGATCAGCGCGGCGATGCGCGAGATATCGGGGCCTGCTTTCATAGTTTGATTGTTTCCGAAGTATGGATGCAGGTCAACATGCCACTCTGCTACCTAAGCTCCGCTCGTCCCCGCGGAGCATGCTTCAACGACAGTGGATTGCTCTCGATGTCAGCCGCCTCCCCCGCCCTGCCGGTCGCGACCGACGAAACCTCGCCGCGCTATGCCGGCTGGCGCGTCGTCGCCGCGTGCTTCATCGTCGCGGTGTTCTGCTGGGGGTTCGGGCTTTACGGCCACGGCGTCTATCTGGTGGAGCTTCAGCGGCTGCACGGCTGGCCGGCGTCGCTGATCGCCAGCGCCGCCTCGGCCTATTATCTCCTGAGCGCCACGCTGGTCGTCTTCATCAGCGACGCGATCGCGCGGCTCGGCCCACGCTGGGTCGTGCTGGCCGGCGCCGCCTGCATGGGCAGCGCCGTGACGCTGCTCGCCTTCATCACGGCGCCCTGGCAGCTCTTCGCGGCCTATCTCATCCTCGCGACCGGCGCGGCGGCGATGCACACCGGCGCGATCACCACCATCGTCGGCCTGTGGTTCGACCGCCAGCGCGGCCTGGCGATCAGCCTGGCGCTCAATGGCGCGAGCTTCGGCGGCATCCTGGTGACGCCCGCGCTGGTCATCGCCATCGAAGCCGTCGGATTCCAGACCGCCATGGTCGGCGCCGCCGCGATCATGGCGGTGGCGGTGCTGCCGTCCGCCGTCCTGTGGATCGACCGTCCCGCCGGCGCGATCGCAGGCGTCGCCGCAAGACCGGCCGGCCGGAGCATGGACGCGCGCCAGCGCGCTGCGCAGCGCGGCCTTCTGGAGCGTCGCCGGGCCGTTCGCCGTCGCGCTGATGGCGCAGATCGGCTTCATCGTGCACCAGATCGCGTTCCTGGAGCCGGCGATGGGCCGTCCCCGCGCGGGTCTCGCGGTCGGCGTCATGACCGTCATGGCGGTCGTCGGACGCATCGTGCTGGGCACATTCATCGCGCGGCTGGATGCACGGCGTGTCACCGCGCTGTCGGTCGCGAGCCAGGCCGCCGCCTTGTTCGCGATGACGCAGACGACCGACGTTGCGGCGCTGTTCATCGCCTGCGCGGTGTTCGGGCTGACGGTCGGCAATCTGATCACGCTGCCGGCGATCGTCATCCAGCGCGAGTTCGACGCGGCGTCGTTCGGTCTGCTGGTCGGCCTGTCGACGGCGATCGGCCAGTTCACCTGCGTGGTCGGTCCGGGGCTGCTCGGCGTGTTGCGCGACGCGACCGGCGGCTACGGCGCGTCGCTGGCGCTCTGCATCGCGCTGGAGATTGCCGCGGCGGTCGTGATCATCCTGCCTCTCAGCGGAAGCCGACCAAGCTCAGATCCTTGAAAGCGGTCGTGCTGCTCTTCAACGCATTGTTAGCCAGTCCGGCAATTGTTGGCGCGGCGGCTGAGATAGATTGCTATCTTTGACGGAAGATCGTCGGTCACACACAGCCGCTCGGTGAACGTAGTGCCGAATTTTATTGCTCTTCGTCCAGTCGGAATTGCAACCCACATTGCACTGGCCATGGCCGCGCTGGCCGCTTGCAGCGATGGGGCCACGTCGCGGCTGGAAGCCGCGCGGGTGGCGTGCGCGGCCACCATGCAGGCGCTCTATCCGCCTGTTTCGGAAAAGGAGCCGATAACATTCGAACGCGTCGCCAATGTTGCAGGCGATCGCAACAATTTCGAGCTCGTCTGGAAACAGAGTCAGATCAAGAACCTGCTCTTGTACCTCACGATGCAGGAGATCGCTTCAGCGGACGGCACCAAGCATGACCATCAGCCCGGAGCTTTGGTGATGACCGTCGTCAAGGCCGGGGGCGAGCGTGAATATGTATGTCGCGGCTCGCTCACGGCCCGCGCGATGCACGGCGTTTGGGTGCGCCGGCGGCTCGCGTCCGGCGAGGTACGCGAGATCGAAGTGACGAAGTCCCAGATCGATTTTTGAGACTGCCGCCACCGCTCACTTGAAGCCGACCGACTTGAGGTAATTGTAGGCCTGGATGATCTCGCGCAGCTGCTCCTCGCTGGAGCGGTCGCCGCCGTTGGCGTCGGGATGGTGGCGCTTCACCAGTTCCTTGAATCGGATCTTGATCTTGGCCGTGGTGATCTCGCCCTCTAGGCCGAGGGTGTCGAGCGCCTTGCGCTCGGCGTTGCGGATGACGCGGGTCTCGCGGCGGCGCAGATGCTCGCCGTTCTGCGCTTCGCCGAACAGCTCGAACGGATCGTCGTTGCCCTCGAACGCCGGCCCGAACCGCGCCGCCCGGGAACGTCCGGTCGGCTTGCCGCCGTTCATGCCCATCTTCCAGGTCGGACGGTGCCCGATGACCGCTTCGCGCTGGTAGCGCGCGATGTCGTCGGTGCTCATGCCGGCGAAAAAATTGTAGGAGTGGTTGTACTCGCGCACGTGGTCGAGGCAGAACCGCCAATACTCGTTCTCGCGGCTGCGCCCCTTCGGCGCGCGATGGGTCGCGGCGCCCTTGCAGCCCGGCCATTCGCATGGCGGATTCTGCGCGCGCAGGCGCCGGTCCTGGTCGGGCTTGACCCGGATGCGGTCGAAGAATGGCGAGTCGCTGGACATGACCGACTAATATGCGGGCGCGGCCCATCAACCTTCAAGTCTTGACTTTCACGAATGCGCGCTTGCCGGCGTTTCACTGAGGCGTTCCGGCCGCGGGCGCGCCGGGCACCGGCCGCGGGCACCCGGCAGAGCCCCAAACGATACGAGGCGCGCCGCCGGCGACGCGCCTCGTTGCGACATGGAATTTCCATGAAGAGGATCAGAATTCCTTCCAATCCAAGTCGTTCTTGAGCGCGAGCGCGCCCTGCGTCCGGGCGCGCCGTGCCGGCACCGCCGCCCGCTTGGCCGGCGCCGCCTTTTCACGCGCGGCTTCCACTGGCGCGCGCTTGATCGCCGCCACCGGCGCCGATGGGACGGCCGCGGATTCGCCGGCCGCGAGCTTGAACGAGCCGACGCTGCTGTTCATCGCACCGGACTGCTGCTCGAGCGTCTTGGCGGTCGCCGCGTTCTCCTCGACCAGCGCCGAGTTCTGCTGTGTGACTTCGTCCATCTGGACGAGCGCGGTGTTGATCTGGTCGATCCCGGTGGCCTGCTGGTTGCTCGCCACCGCGATGTCGGCAACGATCGCCGCCACCTTCCTGATCGATTCCACGATTTCGTTGAGCGAGGCGCCGGCCTTGTTCACCAGGTCCACGCCTTCCCGCACCTGGCCGGAGCTGCTGGTGATCAGGTCCTTGATGTCCTTGGCCGCCTGCGATGAGCGTTGCGCGAGGCTGCGCACCTCGGACGCCACCACCGCGAAGCCGCGGCCGGCTTCGCCGGCACGCGCCGCCTCGACCGCGGCGTTGAGCGCCAAGAGATTGGTCTGCCGCGCGATCTCGTCGATCACGCTGATGATGTCGGAGATCTTGCGCGAGGAGTCCTCGATCCGCGCCATCGCCGAGACCGCCTGCGCCACCACCTCGCCGCCGCGATCGGCCACCGCCGCGGTTTCGTTCGCGAACTCGTTCGCCTGCTGCGCGTTCTCGGCGTTCTTCTTCACCGTGACCGAAATCTGCTCCATCGAGGCGGAGGTTTCCTCGATGCTTGCCGCCTGCTCTTCGGTCCGCTGCGACAGGTCGCTGGTGCTGGCCGAAATCTCCGACGCCGCGCTCGATACTTCGCTGCTGGACATGGCGATACTCGTGATCGTGTCCTGCAACTGCGCGATGGCGGCGTTGAAGTCTTCCTGCACTTTCTTGTACTCGTCGATGAATTCGTCGGTGATGCGATAGGTCAAGTCGCCCTTGGCCATCCGTTCAAGGCCGGTGCCGAGGCCGGTCACGACCCGTTGCACCTGGCGCGTCGCCTCCGCACGCACCGCTTCATTGCGGGCGCGCTCTTCCTCCGCGGCGCGGCGCTGCACCGCCGTCTGCGCTTCCAACTCCTTCAGCGCGAGCGCGTTGTCCTTGAACACCTGCACCGCCTTGGCCATCACGCCCACTTCGTCGCGGCGGTTCTGGCCGTCGATGTCCACCGTGAGATCGCCGCCGGCGAGAGCTCCCATGCGCTGCCCGAGCTGATTCAACGGCTTGGCGATCTTGGCCATGGAGACCCACAGCGCCAGCAGAAGGCTGAGCAGGATGGCGACGGCGCTCGACACGTAGACAAGCATCAGCGACCGATCGGCGGACGCGCTCAGGGATGACATGGCCGACGCCATCTCCTTCGAAAGCTGCTGATTGTATGTGCGCAATTCGTCGGCGACGACCGGGATCGTGTCGTTGAGCCGTTTCACTTCCGTCGCGTTGGTCGTCTCGGTCTGCATGTAGCTGCTCGCAACGCCGGCGGCGAGATTGCGCAGGTCGCTGAAGGAGCGCTGGAACTTGTCGAGCT
Source organism: uncultured Alphaproteobacteria bacterium (assembly GCA_963785745.1). Lineage (GTDB taxonomy): Bacteria > Pseudomonadota > Alphaproteobacteria > Rhizobiales > Xanthobacteraceae > VAZQ01. The sequence continues at coordinate 98,278 of CAWAWR010000018.1, read as the reverse complement.
CGGCCTTGCGCTGCGGGCTGAATTTCCTTGCATTGTCGAGATTGCCGATGCCCGCCTTGTAGGCGGCGTCGATCTCAGCGGCATGTTTCTTGGCGTCCGGCGCGTCCGGCGCGTAGGTGGTGACGGCCAAGGCGTTGTAGCCGAGATCGGCGATACGGCGCGTCACGCGCGCAAGCTCGACGCGAGTCTGGGCGTCGCCCTCCAGAAGCTGCGAATAATCGTTGTCCAGGCGGCTCATGGTCACGCCGCTAAAGACATTGAGACACACCGAGACGACCGCCAGCAGCAACACGACGCCGATGATCTTGACCGATATCTTGATGTTGTCGAGGAAGGCCATTTCGAGAACTCCGTAGGCAGCCGGCATTTCGCGGCCGTGTTCACGTTTTCTGTGTTTGCCGTTTCTCGCACGGCGCCCAACGGCAGGCGCTTACAGGATCGGATCGCACCTAGGCCGCGGCCGCCTCGCCCGGCCGCTGATCGCCGGCGGCCGGAAAGGAGAGAATATGTGTCAGGTCGATCAGCGCGATCATGCCGCTGCTGGCCGTGACCAGGCCCGACAGGAAGTCGACGTGCGAGGCCTCGGCAATCCGCGGCACCGGCTGGATTTGCGAACGCTCGACCGAGACGATGTCGAGCACGCGGTCGCCCAGCAAGCCGACCTGGCGCGTGCCGGCCTGCACGATAATCACGATGTGCATCGGGGTTGCTTCAGTCAGGCCCTGACCAAAGCGGCAACGCAGGTCGATGATCGGGACCATCACGCCGCGCAGATTGAGCACGCCGCGCACATAGTCGGGCTGCTTGGGCAGATGCGTGATTCCCGACCAGCCCTTGATCTCGCGCACCGCCATGATGTCGACGCCGTACTGGTCGTCGCCGATGGCGAAGCTGATGAATTGGCTGAGGCCGGCGCCGTGTTCAGAGTCCGCCGACCTTTCGGACGGGCTCTGCATCGTGGTGTCACTGGTCACGTCGTACTCTCCACACTCGGACCCGCGAGCGGCCCTTACCGGGATTTGACTGCGGTCCATCGCGCAACGAAACGCTCATCGCCGCGGACGCGCCGTTACAGGCGGCACCGCGCTGCGCCAAGCCGATGATCACGAGGGCGAACTGGTCGCGTGGCAAAGCCGAAAACGCGCCGTGGCAATTTTTTTCGGGCCGCCTTGGGTCCGGAATTGTTTTTGCTGCACGCACCATCTGACGATGATGAATGCCACCGTATCGTTACAGATTTCTTTAACCGCTCGTTAAGTGTGTTATTTTGGATTGTTAATGTAAATGTTGGGGCGCGACCGGCAGGCGCGCCCCTTTCGATTCAGAATTCCCGTGCGAGGCGGTTTTAGAATTCCTGCCAATCGTCGGCCTTGTCGGCCAGCGCAAGCGCGCCCTGAGTCCGGCCTCCAGAGGCGCGGCGCGCGGCAGACGGCGGACGCTTCAGGGGCGCCCTGGCGGTTTCGGTGCGAGCCATCGGCACCACCCGCTGCTGCGGAGCGGCGCTCGATCCCATACCGGCGACCTTGTAGGCGCCGACGCGATCGTTCATGGCGGCCGATTGCGTCTCCAGCGTCTTGGCCGTCGCGGCATTCTCCTCGACCAGCGCGGAGTTCTGCTGCGTGACCTCGTCCATCTGGTTGAGCGCGGTGTTGATCTGGTCGATCCCGCTCGCCTGCTCGTTGCTGGCCACCGCAATGTCGGAGACGATCTGCGCGACCTTCTTGATCGATTCCACGATCTCGGTCAGCGAGGTGCCGGTCTTGTTGACCAGTTGCACGCCTTCCTGCACCTGGCTCGAGCTGTTGGTGATCAGGTCCTTGATGTCCTTGGCGGCCTGCGAGGAGCGCTGCGCCAGGCTGCGCACTTCGGAAGCCACCACCGCAAAGCCGCGGCCGGCCTCGCCGGCGCGGGCCGCCTCGACTGCGGCGTTGAGCGCCAAGAGGTTGGTCTGCCGCGCGATCTCGTCGATCACGCTGATGATGTCGGAGATCTTGCGCGACGATTGCTCGATCAGCGACATGGCGGTCACCGCCTGCGCCACCACCGCGCCGCCGCGATCGGCCACCGCGGCCGTTTCGTTCGCACTCTGGTTGGCCTGCTGGGCGTTCTCGGCGTTCTTCTTCACCGTGGCCGACATCTCCTCCATCGAGGCCGACGTCTCCTCCAGGCTCGCCGCCTGCTCCTCGGTGCGCTGCGACAGATCGGTCGTGGAGGCGGAAATCTCGGACGACGCGTTGGACACTTCGGCTGCGACGGTTTTGATGTCGACAAGGATGTCGGTCATCGTGTCCAGAAGCCCGTTCACGCCCTCGCAGAGCTGCGCAATGTCGCCGGTCTTGCCGTCAAGCGGGATGCGCTGGGTCATATCGTTGGCTTTGACCGCGGCGACGACTTCGCGGGTCTGCTGCACAGCCTTCACCGTGGCGGTGACGTCGTTGGCGTATTTGACGACCTTGAACGGCTTGCCGTTGGCATCGAGGATCGGATTGTAGCTGGCCTGAATCCAGATCTCCTTGCCGCCCTTGCCGAAGCGCTGGTACTGATTGGCGTCGAACTCGCCGCGCCCGAGCTTTTCCCAGAACATCCGATACTCGGCGCTCTGGCGATAGGTCGGGTCGACGAACATGCTGTGATGTTGCCCGCGGATTTCCTCCAGCGTGTAACCGACCGCGTTCAGGAAGTTCGGGTTGGCGTGCAGGATCTTGCCTTCGAGCGTGAACTCGATGACCGCCTGCGACTTGTTGATCGCAGCGAGCTGACCCTCGACGTCCATGTCGCGCATTTTCTGCTCGGTGATGTCGGTCGCGAACTTCACCACCTTGAACGGGCGGCCGCTGCGATCGAGAATCGCGTTGTAGCTCGCCTGAATCCAGATCTCCTTGCCGCCCTTGGCGATCCGCTTGTAGCGGCCGGCGTCAAACTCGCCGCGGCCGAGCTTGTCCCAGAACTGGCGATACTCCGGGGTGCGCGCATGGGCCGGATCGACGAACAGGCTGTGGTGCTTGCCCTGCACTTCTTCCAGCGTGTAGCCGAGGGTCTTCAGAAAATTGTCGTTGGCGGTCAGGATCGTACCGTCGAGCTTGAATTCGATCACGGCGCTCGACTTGCCGATGGCGGCCATCTGCCCGCGTAAGTCCTGCAATTCAGAGACGCGGCCGCCCCGGCCAACCTTGCTCATCCACGACATCATTTTCTCCGTTGACTAGATATCCAATCCAAGCGGCGCTTAGAATTCTTGCCAGTCCTGCCCGACAGCCACGGCGGTCTTGCCCGAGGCTTGACGTTCTCCGCGGCGCGCGACTGGCGATCTTTTTTCCCGCGCGGGTTCGAGTTTTTTTGCCGGCATCGAAACGACCGTGGGATTGCTGCCCGCATCTTTGAAGCTGAAAAAGCTAACTTGCTCGTTCATTGCGGATTGCTGGCCTTCCAGCGTTTTCGCGGTTGCGGCATTTTCTTCGACCAGCGCCGAGTTCTGCTGAGTGATCTCGTCCATCTGATTGAGCGCCTTGTTGATCTGTTCGATGCCCCCAGCCTGCTCGGCGCTGGCACTGGCGATTTCGGAGATGGTCACCGCTACATTCTTGATCGACGCCACGATCTCGGTCAGTGAGGCACCGGCATTGTTGACCAGCGCCACGCCGTCTTTGACTTGCCCTGCGCTGTCGGTGATCAGGTCGGTGATGTCTTTCGCTGCCTGCGAAGACCGTTGCGCCAAGCTGCGTACCTCTGACGCCACCACAGCGAAGCCGCGCCCCGCCTCGCCGGCGCGCGCGGCTTCCACCGCCGCGTTCAGCGCCAGCAGATTGGTCTGACGTGCGATTTCGTCAATGACCGAAATGATGTCTGAAATCTTGCGCGAGGACTCTTCGATCTTCGCCATCGCCGACACCGCTTGAGCGACGACCGCGCCACCGCGGTCGGCCACATCGCGGGTCTCCCGCGCCAGCTTGTCGGCATGGTTCGCGTTCTCGGCGTTTTTTCTCACCGTCGCGGCCATCTGTTCCATCGAGGCCGAGGTTTGCTCCAGGCTGGCCGCCTGCTCCTCGGTCCGCTGCGAAAGATCTGTAGTCGAGGTGGAGATTTCGGAGGCCGCGTTGGATATCTCCGCCGAAGACGTTGCGATGTTCTTGACGGTCTCCTGCAATTGCCCGATCGCGGCGTTGAAGTCCTGCTGGATCTTCTTGTAATCGTCGGCGAATTCGTCGGTGACCCGGTAGGTCAGGTTGCCGCGAGAAAGATTCTCCAGCCCGGCGCCGAGCGCAGCCACGACATTTGCGACCATGCGGGCGTTTTCAGCGTCCTGGCGCGCACGCTCGTCGCGTTCCGCCTGCTCGCGGCGGGCGATTTCCTGCTCTTTCTCCGCGTCCAGACGCATCTTCTCTTCGAGCTTGCGTTTGAACTCCTCGACCGCACCGGCGATGTCGCCGATCTCGTCCTTGCGCCCCAGCCCGGGCAGCACCACATCGAAATTCCCGGCAGCGAGCTGGCGCATGCCGCCGGTCAGGCCGTTCACCGGCTTGACGATGCCGCGGGCAATAAACCAGGCGAACACAGCGCCGATCAACAAGGCGCCGAACGCCAGCAGCGACATCAGCCATTCCTCGAAGACCGCCGCGGCTTCGGCTGCGGCCTGAACTTCTGTGAGATTCTTGCGCGACGCGCCGACGATGTCATGAGCGGTCTTGTCGATCATCTCCGCCTTCTCGGCCATCGTCACGTTGACCATGGTGTTGAGTGCGAACGCGGCAGTGGTGACTTCGACGAACGCTTGAAAATAGCGATTTGCCAAATCGCTCGCCTCAGTCGCCAATTTTTGACGCGCGGGGTTTTGCAGTTGCTTGATCAACGCTTCCATCGTGCGATTGAAATCGTTGAAGTCGGCCTTGACGCGGTCGATGACCGCCTGCTCCGGCCTGTCGAGGAATCGCATCGCGTCGAGCCGCATCAGCAGCAATTTTTCCTGGGCCACCCCGGCATGGCTCGCGGCCTCGTAGTCGCGCTCGTCCATGGCCGACTTTGCGATCTCGGACAATCTGGTGCGGGCTTGCGGCCCGAATACGTTCATCCGTTCATTGATCACCTGGTCCCGCGCGGTACGCGATTTGACGGCCGTATCGAAATTGCCAAGATAGTCTCTGACTCCATCGATGACTTTTTGCAGAGTGGCCTTCCGCTCGGGGTTTGCTTCCGTGGCCAGGACCGCGTTGGTGTCCTTGAGCAATTTTGCTCCCATCTCCTGGATGCGGGCGGCGACCTTTTGATCGCCGCTGCCGGAGAACACGAGGACCTGCCGTCGCATCGAAATGAAGTCGGTGTCGACGCTCGCTACCCGCAAGGCGTTGGAAGCCGTGTTCGAATATTGGGTCAGCGAGTCGTTCATGAGGCTGACGATGCCGATCCCGCTCACCAGGCACAGCAGGACGAGGATGACTCCGAATCCGGTATAGATCCGGGCGCCGATTCTGAGATTCTTAAGCAGTCCAAAACCCTTCATGATCGGTCTCCACGGATTTCCTGGGCGTGCGTCGCCCAATTGAGTTGTGAGGTTTGGCCCTTGAGCATTGACGCTGGCTTGGATCGGGTTTCCGGAAATTTCGGCGGTTACGGGTCCTTCTATGCCGCGGAAGCCTGTTCGGCCGGTTCGAGATTGGCGCCGTCGCGAACCGCCATCGCCAACAGGCGGGACAGGTCGATGAGCGCGATCATGCCGCTTTCGACGGTCACCAAGCCGGAGAGGAAGTCGATTCGGGCCACCTCGGCGACGCGGGGGACCGGCTGAATCTTCGAGGGTTCGACGTTGACGATATCCAGAACGCGGTCGGCGAGCAGGCCGACCGGCCGGTCGTCGATCTGGACCACCATGATGATGTGGAGCGGTGTCGCCTCGGTCATGCCCTGTCCGAAGCGGCAGCGCAGATCCACGATCGGAACCATGACACCGCGCAGGTTGAGGACGCCGCGCATGTAGTCCGGCTGACGCGGGAGGGCGCAGATCTGCGACCAGCCCTTGATCTCGCGCACGGCCATGATGTCGACGCCGTACTGGTCTTCGCCGATGGCAAAGGTGATGAACTGGTTGAGATCGGCGACTGCACGTCCGCCGTCGGCCGCCGCCCGGCCCGTGGCGGCCTGCGTCGTCTGATTCACGCCTTCATTGCTCATGAATATGCTCCCAATCCTTGGGCGCGCCGAACCGTGGCTGTCCGCGGACGCGTCAATCGAGGCCTTCAATGGAGTGGAAGCGAGTCAGAAACTACGTTGCGGAGATTCCGAATGCCCCAAGTCCCATCACGTCGTGAGCTGGAACATAAGGAAAAGCTCTTGCGCTGCAGTTTACCGAACTATTAGCCATAGTGATGGGTCGATACTGAGTATTACCGTTTCTGCCATCGGTGATAGTCGTTTCCTCACCGCTGCAACCGCCGCTCGGGGACATTCCGATGAAACTAGCGCCATGAGCACTCGCGATCGAATCGCCACGAAGCTGGCTTCGGCTTTCTCACCTGTTCGGCTCGACGTGCAGGACGAATCACATCAGCACGCCGGCCACGCCGGAAGCCGGCCGGGCGGCGAAACCCATTTCCGGGTCCACGTCGTGTCGGAGGCGTTCCGGGGGAAAAATCGGATCGAGCGCCACCGCATGGTCAATGCGGCGCTTGCGGATGAGCTCGCCGGCGGCGTGCATGCGCTCGCAATCCACGCGAGCGCGCCGGACGAAAATTGAGGGCGAATCGGCCGCGGCCGCGCATGCCGTTCAGGCCGGTATTGTGAGCTCGGTCTTGGAACGAACCTGCCAGAACCGCATGATCCGCTGCGCGGTGGCGGCGGAGAGCTTCTGGTAGTCCTTGTGCAACCGCTCGTACTTGTCGTCGGTCAAAGCACGATGGCAGGGATTGAGCTCCGTGATCGCCTTGACGGCCGGCCAGCTGAAGCCCGCGGCGCGGCACGGAATCAGCAACGCGTCGATGTGACTGCCTTGCATCAGACGGTCGATGATCTCGAGCTGGGTCCCGCAGAGCAACGACAGCGCAACCACGACGTCCTCAACACGTTTGTCGCGCGCAAACGCCATGATGGCCTCCTCGTGGAGCTTGCCGTCGTGGTGCATCGGCTGCACCATGCGCTTCGCCGAGGAGTAGTCGCGAACAACATTTGTCTTTGCCAGCTCCTCGGAAGCCTTCTGAAGGGCGTCCGACACGCCATCCGCAGCGCCCGGCCGGGCCGCAATCAATCGCGCCTTGACTGTTTCCGTCGCTTTTTGAAGCAATTCCTGGAACAGTTGCGGCGGCAGATCGGCACGCCGGCCCACGCTGTCGGTCAATTCGTCGTCGTTCTCGGCACGGCGCACCAGCGCGACATATCCGGGACTGGAAAGACGCGCGCCCTGATTGACCGCGACCTTCCTGACGACTGCGGTGTTTCCGCGCTCGACGAGGACGTCCGTGACCGATTCGTCGATCTGCTTGCGCCCAGAGATCGCCAGAAGATGGTCCTGGCTTTTGGTCGAGGCGATGCTCACAAGGTCGCTGACTGACAGGCGGCTCGAATTCTCGATGACCGGGCCCGCAACTTCGATGGCGTCATTCAGCGCCAGCGTGCGGATGACCTCTAGCGGCGCGTTGTCCACCGGCCCGAGCCGCTCGCTGAGCTCGGCCAGTGCGCGCTGCTCGATATGGACGATCATGCGTCCCAGCACGTCGTCGAACACCTGGACCTGCTCGGGGTCGTAGCGATCCGCGTTGGACAGGAAGAGATCCGTTACACGGCGCAGCGTCTCGATCCGGCGGTCGCTTCCGCTGCTGGTGATCGCCGTTTCGAGGTCCGAGATAAGTGAAGTCGCAGCTTGCATTGCCGACCCGTTCTGCGCTGGGAAGTGACTTGCGCGTGCACTGGCAGGAAATCCGCCCCGGGCGGACCGGGCGGACACGCTGGCATCCGCAGATCGGCACGATCCAAGCACGGTTTGGGACGACCCGCCCGCCAACGGACGTTACCCATCAAAGGGTTGCAGTTGAGTAACGAAATACTCGGAGACGCGACAAATCGTGGCTGGAATTGCTTTTCGTGCCGCCGGAAGCACCCGGGCGATATCTTAACACTTCGGCAACTTTGATGGATTGGCAACGACTAGCGCTTTTTAGCCTGGTCGGAGGCGGACTCCGCCGGCTGGAAGACACTCAAGAGAGCGCGCAACGTCAAACCTCGTCTTTCGCCCTCGAAGCCATCGGCCATGTAGATGCCGCCGCGCAGCGGCGGCAGCGGCGGCAGGTAATATTCGCGGGCAATGCACAGATTCGACGCCTCGATGGAGCGCTCCGAGACGACCATGAGCCCCAACCCCGCCCGCACTGCCGCCGTGCGCAGGCTGCGGTCGGCACTCGTGAACGTCACCGAATATTCGATACCGGCTCTCCGCAACGCGGTCATGCTCAACCGGTCAGAGAGACTGCCGGGCCACCCGACGATCGGCACCGGTGCACCGGGGCTCAGCAGAAAGTCGGGCGCCTTGACCCAATGCCATTGCTCGTCCCATTCGGCCGCGACCGGCGCCGAAATGGGGGTGACGTCCGGCAGGTACGCGGCGTCGATGAATCCCGAATCCAGCGCGCGCAGGAGGTTCGTTTGGGTATCGCAGGAGACCATCGCCTGTTCGCCGAGCTCCGACGACACCGCTCTAAAAACGCGGGCCATCACAACCGGGTCGACGCCGCCGGGAAGGCCGATCCGGACTTGCGTCTTGCGCGGGCCGGCACCGATGATCGTTTGCAGCTGATCGCTCGCCGCCACGATCCGGCGCGCATGGGACGCGATCAACTGGCCAAGGTCGGAGAGCTGGACGCCACGGCCTTGCTTGACGAAGACAACGCCGGCCGCAAGACTTTCAAGCCGGCGAATCTGGGCGCTCACTGCCGACTGACTGATGCCGAGCGCGCGCGCCGCGCGCGTCACGCTCCCGAGATCGGCGATCAGGACGAGCGTCTTGAGCAGATCAATTGGAATGTTGCCGACCGACGACGAACCGCGCGCCAATCCTTAGCCCCCCGAGGGAAAACTGCGCTTGGGTGAACGCTTCCAGTTGAATGCTTACTACAATTGCACGGGTTGGTGACGTGGAAACATTCTACAGTAGAACTGCGGTCAAAGGAAAAATCTCATAAAAGCGATGGCGCTGGGGCGCTATGCCGCGTCTTTCCTGGTCAGCGCGCATCCCTGCGTTGATGCAGTCGCCATCCACACTCCCGGAAGGATCCCCACGAGGGTTGCCGCGCGAATCACCACAATGTAGCGGCGCGTTGCTCGCGCAGGCTGGAATCAAAATGGCGGCGGGCCAGGCCCGCCGCCATTCGATTGACCTTAGATGAAAATTCTACCGCTGATGAAACGGACGGTTGATGAGATGGCCGGAGGCGCCAACGAAGCCGCTGCTCACCATCTGCGTGCGCTCCTTGGTGAAGCGGGGATAGGCGCTGGCACCGCCTTCGTCGCCATCGATACGGGCCGAGGCCGGAGCCGAGAGGAGCGCAACGAGCGCCGCGGAGAGGATGAGCTTGGTCTTGATGTTCATGATGCTGTCTCCTGGGGGGGTTGGCGATGAGCGCTGCTGCTCATCTGTCCCCTAAGTTCGGAGGCACCCGGCACAAAGTTGCGCGCGATCTCATCACAGCCCCGTGTGTCGAACGCGCGCGACGGACGCACCCACGTGAACGATCACGCAGTCGCCATTGAATTCCTGTGAGGTCGAGAACGGGAATAGCCGCCGTCAATGGAGATCATGCCCAGCAAGCATTTCCATCCAGCGACGCCGCCCGACAAAGTCCGAGCGTCTCGAGACCGAGCCGGATCGTCGGACGGCGCGGGACACTGGATCGCGGATGGTCTGCGACCGCCCCCAAGGGAGAACCACCATGCGAATGATTGCCGTCCTCATCGCCGCTCTCGCCGCCATCAGCGTTGCCGCCCCGGCGAGCGCGCAAATGAGCGCATCGACCCGGTCTGAAATGGCCAAGATGCGCGCATCGAATCCGTCGGGCTTCGACGCATGCCACTCGCTGGCAGTCCAGCGCGGCTACAGCACCGTCGACCATGAGCAGGAAGGCCGGTCGCTGATGAACTTCATCAGCGGTTGCCTGAACGGCAGGACGCGTTAAAGCGTCGAACGCGAACAGACGCTCTTGAGCACGGCCCCTTCGAAAGAAGCGGGCCGTGCTTTCATCTGCACCATTGCCGAGATGACAACAAAGTTCAGTGTTCAGGGGCGCATGGCGGCCAGCAAATCCTCGATCGCCATCCGCTTGCGGTAGTCGGGATCGACAAAGCGCGCCTTGATGCGACCGTCCTGCCCGACCACGAAGGTCGCCGGGATCGGCAGCACCCAGGTGTCATTGCCCTGATACGCGGCCAGGTCGTGCCGTTCCGCGATAATCTTCTGCATTTCGTCACCGACCCAGATCGCAAGACCGAGCGACATCGCATAGCCGTTGTCCATGTCGGTCAGGACCAGGAACGGGGCCTTCGACGTCGCCCTGAGATCCGACACGAATTGCTGCCGCTCGGGCATGACGGCAACGATCTGTCCGCCCTCCGCGGAGACCTGTTCGTGCGCACGCACCAGCGCATTGATGCTGATGCGGCAGAACGGACACCAGTGTCCACGATGGAACGTGACCGCCACCGGACCGCGCTTCAGGAGATCATCGAGACCGACGATGCGCCCATGTTCATCGGGGAGGTGGAACGGCGGCATCTCGTCGCCGACCTGCGGCGCCTGGGCGCCGGCGCCGCCGTCCTTGAGACGCCCAACCATCCGATCAATGGCATCGGAAGCGTCCGGACGCCGCTGCTTCACGGAGCGCGAGGCGGCATCAAGCTGCTCGGTCAACGACAGATTCGATTCGTTGAGGCGCTCGAAGGCCTGTCTCAGCTCCAGCTGTGTCTGCGTCTCGTTCATCCAGCGAACCGAAGCTTCGGTGGCCCGTTCTCGCTACGTCAGCCGGGCGATTTCATCAATAACGCGTCCGTAGCGGCCATGCCAGTGCCACTCATGCGACCTGGTACGGGGCCAGAGAAACGCGCAGCGTCCTGACCGCGCGATGAACCGAAGCCTTGAGCGCCGTGATGCTCATGCCGGTCATGGCGGCGGCCTCGCGCAGGCTCATCTCACGGAGCTTGAGCAGCTCGATGGCCGAACGCTGCCCGGCGGGAAGCTTGCTGATCGCCTTTTGCAGCGCATCAACGGCATCGTAGCGGACCACGGCGTCGCCCGCCGTGTCGTCGGCGATGTCGGCCGCCATGTCGTCGGTCAGAACCTGTCCCGTGGCGAGACGTTTGTGCCGCCGCGCAAAGTCGATCACCCGGTGGACCACGATAGCCTTGAGCCAGGGCGTGAACGGGCGCGTTGGATCGTAGGTCGCCCGCGCCGCATGGATGCTCATGAGCACCTCCTGCAGCAGGTCTTCCTGATCGCTCGGCGAAGCACCGGCCATCTGCCGGCGAATCATCCGGCCGATGATCGGTGGCAGCTCCTGAAGCAAGCGCGAATACGCACCCTCGCTCCCGCATTGCGCGCGCTGCATCAGGTCCGCGAAGACCTTGTCCCGGACGATCAGCGCATGGAGCGCTCCCTCAGCCCGCTGGCCCCGAGGGCTCGTCGACTGCGTCGTATCTACGGTCATCGTGTCCATCGCAACCTCCTCGCTGGCGGCCGGTGGATTCGGCCGGTCTAACCGGCGGCAATCTGCGGCCGGGCGCGTCCGAACTGAAATATCGATGGGCTATTGTGCCGATACCGTCCTGCTATCCGGCGCAGGCCGCTGCACGCGGGTTAACTCAAATGTGATCGATGGACGCGGCGGGTGCACTTGCTTGCGACCGCGCAACCTCTGTCGATAGACTGCGCCCGCTAATCCGGATAAGGGGTCGTCTGGCCTCTGAGAGGCCAAGGGACGACACGGGCGCCTGACCGATGGAAATGCATCAGGTGAGGTATTTTCTCGCGGTAGCGAAGAACCTCAATTTCACCCGCGGCGCCGAAGAGTGCAATGTCAGCCAGCCCTCGCTGACACGAGCAATCAAGCAGCTTGAAAGCGAGTTCGGTGGCGACCTGTTTCGCCGGGAACGCCCGCAGGCGCAGCTCACGGAGCTGGGCGAGCGCATGCTGCCATTGTTGAAGCAGTGCTACGAGAGCGCGGTCAGCGCGCGCGAGCTGGCGCTGTCGATGAAGAAGGGCGAGGTCGCGTCGCTGCGTCTCGCGTTGTCGCATACGTTCGACATCAGCCTCCTGATGCCGCATCTCAACGAGGTGCGGCAGCGCTTTGATCGGCTCGACTGCCGGCTGCTGCGAGGAACGGCGCCGGAGGTTGTCGAGCTCCTGAAAAGCGGCGAAGCGGAGCTGGGCATTGCGTCGGAACTCGGCGAGGGCTGGGATCGCCTCGATCGCTGGCCGTTGTTCACCGAAGACTTCATCCTGCTGGTCAATGCGCAGCATCGCCTCGCGCGTTTGTCCGCGATCGCGCTTCAGGAATTACGCCAGGAACGCCTGTTGCTGCGGACCTACTGCGAGCATGCGGAGCCGACCGCGGCGCTGTTGCGGACCCACGGTCTCGATGTGGACCATTGCTACCAAATAACGTCCGAGAGCGATTTGATGTCGATGCTGGCGTCCGATCTCGGCGTGGCGATCGTGCCGAGAAGCACGTCGAGCCCCGACACATTGGCGCGCATCATGATCAATGGACTGGACTTGAGCCGGCCGGTTCACCTCTACAGTGTGGCCGGACGCCAGCGGACTGCCGTGGCGGCGCTGGTGATGAAGATGCTGCGCGCCGCCAACTGGTCGCGCCATATCAATTAGACCGCGCGCCTTTCGAGATCTGTGCGCCGGCCAAAAAGACGGCGGGCCGAAGCCCGCCGTCCCATCAGTTCGAATTGCGCGCGACGTTAGCGCCGGGGCTGCGGATGCTGCAGGTGTTGCTGGCGCTGACCGTTGGAGCGGGGCTGAACGCTATCACGGGGCTGAACGGTGGTGCCGGACGCGTAGGACGAGGCAGCATCCGGCGTGTAAGAATGCTGGCGATTATAATCGGCATAGGCGCTCGCAGCGCTGTCGTCGCCGTCGATCCGGGCCGAGGCCGGCGCCGAGAGCAGCGCAAGCAACGAGGCGGAGATGACGAGCTTGGTCTTGATGTTCATTTCTTTTGTCTCCTGAAGAAGGTTGTCGATGAGCGCTCATGCTCATCGGCCCCTCAATTAGGAAACAACCGTCGCAAAGCTATGGCCCGATCCGATCACAGCACTGCGCGCCGATCACAGCCGCGTGTGCCGATCACGACACTGTGTCTCGATCACAGCGATGTGTATCGAACCGTTTCAGTCGACGCGCAGGTTGGCGTCCTTCGCGATCCGCGCCCACAGCGCGGTGTCGGCACGTAGAAACTCGCGCGCCTCGGCGGCGCTCGACGCAACGACTTCGATGTCCACCGGCCGGAATTTGGCCTGCAGGTCGGGAGATTTCAGCGCCGCCCGGACCTCGCGCTCCAGGAGATCGGCGATCGCGTCCGGCAGGCCCGCAGGAGCGAGCAACACGAAATAGGTCTCGAGCTTGAACTCCGGATAGCCGGCTTGCGCCGTTGTCGGCACATCCGGTGCGAGCGTCGAACGCTCGGCCGAGGAGATCGCAAGTCCTTTGAGCTTGCCGTCGCGGACATGCTGGATGACGCCGGCGGTGGAGACGAAGCCGGCCTTCACCTGCCCGGCGACCAGATCGATGACCAGCGGGGCGTTGCCGCGATACGGCACCTGCACGGTCTCGAAGCCGGCCATGGTGCGGAAATATTCCATCGCGAGATGGCCGCTGCTGCCGGACCCGGCATGCGCATAGGTAAGCGGCTGCTTTTTCGCATGAGCGACGAGCTCGGCGAGCGTGTTCACCGGCAGCGACGGATGCACGACCATCATCTGGCTGCTGGCAACCAGCAGGGAGATCGGCCGAAGGTCCTTTTCCGGGTTGAACGCGAGCTTGCGGTACATCGCCGGATTGGCGGTCAACGTGCCGGAGAGAACGAACAGGAGCGTGTAGCCGTCCGGTGCCGCCTTCGCGGCCGCCTCGGTTCCGATATTGCCGCCGGCGCCGGTGCGGTTCTCCATCACGAAGGTCTGCTTGAGGCTTGCCGACAGCTTGTCGAACACGGCGCGGCCGACGAGATCGAGCGGCCCGCCGGCCGCGAACGGCACAACCACTTTGACCGGCCGCGTGGGATAGGACTGCGCCTGCGACGGCACGACGCCGGCGGCGAGCGCCGCGAATGCAACGAGCGCTCCAAGCAAGTTCGGCTTCATTGGCGCGTCTCCCCTGCCCTTATTTCTTGAGGATCGTATTGGCCTGACCCTTTTCCACCTGGTCGATGACCAGAAGCCGCACCGGCCCCCTGCCGTTGTTGGCCCCGTAGTGCCAGCCGTCGACCATCTCGACGATGAAGTCGCCGGGCTTGTACTCGAAGCTGCGGCCGCTCTCGACGTCGGTCACTTGCAACGTGCCTTGCAGCACGTAGGCGTAGCGCTGGCTGGGATGCTTGTGCACCGGCAGTTTCGAGCCGGCCGGGATGTCGTACATCCAAACCACCACCTCGACGTTGCCCTGCGGCAGCTTGATCGGCTGGCCGCTGTTGGTCGTCGTCGCCGAGTATATGCGCTTGGCGCGGGTCTTGCCGGTCGCCTCGGCCTCCTGCGTGCCCGCCTGCGGCGCGTAGGCGATGACGCCTGCGAGCAGCAAGCCCGCGATCATTCGAACAGCTTTCATGGATGTGACCTATTCCGCCTTGATGCCGGCCGCCTTGATGATCTCGCCCCAGCGCACGCGCTCGGCACGGATCTGCGCGGCGAACTCCTGCGGTGAATTGCCGACGAGGTTAGCGCCGGATTTCGCGAAGCGCTCCTGCATCGCCGGATTGCGCAGCGCCGCGACGATCTCCTTGTGCAGCCGCTCGACGATCGCCGGCGGCGTGCCGGCCGGTGCGGCGATGCCGAACCAGGACGACGCCTCGTAGTTGGCGACGCCGCCCTCGGCCGCGGTCGGCACGTCGGGCAGAAGCTTCATGCGCGACTTCGCCGCCACCGCCAGCGGACGAAGCTTGCCGCTCTCGATGTGCGAGATGACCGTCGGCGGATTATCGACCACGCCGTCGATCTGGCCGGCAATCAGGTCCTGCACGGCAGGCGCGGCGCCGCGATAGGGCACGTGCGTGATCTCAACGCCGGCCGCGTGCATGAACATCGCGAGTCCGAGATGGCCGGTGGTGCCGATGCCGGGCGAGCCGAAATTGAGCTTGTTTGGCCGCGCCTTCGCGAGCGCGACGAAATCCTTCAGCGTCTTCGCCTCGACCTTGGGATGCACGACCATGATCATTGACATCTCGGCGACGTTGGAGACCGGGATGAACGCAGTCTCCACGTCGAACGGCATCTTGGCGTAGAGGAACGGATTGGCGGTGAGGATGCCGGCCGACGACATCAACAGCGTGTAGCCGTCGGGCGCGGCGGTCGCGACCGCGAGCGCCCCGGTGTTGCCGCCGGCGCCGGCGCGGTTCTCGACCACGACCGGCTGGCCGAGCGACTTCGTCATCTGGTCGCCGACCGCACGCGCCAGCACATCGGCGAGGCCGCCGGCCGGGAACGGCGCGATCAGCCGGATCGGACGATCAGGATAGGTCTGCGCCAGCGCGGCGGAGGCAATCAGGATCGCCATAAAACCAGCAACAAGTCGGCAAAATATTGTCACGGCGTTTCCCCTTCCGCTTGGAATTTTGATGGATGATAAGCCGTGCCCCGTTTTATTCCAGGGGTTGCGGCTCGAACGTCCACGCAGGCGCGTGCTCATAATCTTGCAGCTTGGCTTGCGCAGTGAAACTGGTCTTGCGCAATGAAAGGATGACGGTATTAGTCACCGAGGGTATTGATCGTTTCGGTTGGTATGCGAGAATTATCTCCTAATCAAAATATTGTCGCTCGTACCGCTGATGGCTCTCGCGTCGTCAGCCCGCATGCCGGCCGATCAGCAGGCAGCTTGTACGAATTGCTGTCCGCTCAAGCGCAACGCGATCCGAATGCCGCAGCGATCTTGGCGCTCGGGCGGACGCCGCTCGGCTTCGGCGCGCTGCTGGAGCAGATCGACAACATCCGAACGACCCTCAATGGCTGCGGCCTTGGGCGAGGCGACCGCATTGCGCTGCTCGGCGGACGCGGCCCCGACACGGCCGTGGCCTTGCTCGGCATTGCAAGCTGCGCAGTGTGCGTGCCGCTGAACTCCACAACTCCGGTGACGGAGCTTGAACATGGGCTATCGGAGACTGGAGCCAGAGCGCTACTGGTCCCAACCGTTGCCGCGTCTGCTGAGATGAAGGATTTGGCTCACCGTGCAGGCATTCTGTTGCTGGAATATTCCGTGGAGGAAGGCGCACCGGCGGGCAAGTTTCGTATCCACGGCGGCATCGCGGCGACAGTCGCGCAGGGCGGTCCTGCTGCGGACGGCGATCTTGCTTTCGTCTTGCGCACGTCCGGCACGACATCTCGATCCAAGATCGTCCCGATCAGTCATCGCAACGTCGTCGCGCGCACCGCGAAGTCGCGCCGCCTGTTCGATGTGAATCCGGGCGATCGCTGCTTGAACCCGATGCCGCTTTGCTACCATCACGGGCTCAATTCCGGCCTGATGTTGCCACTCGTTGCCGGCAGCACGGTGATTTGCCCACCGACATTCGATGTCGAAACGTTTCTTGCTTGCATGCGCGATTTTTCACCGACCTGGTACACGGCGAGCTTCACATATCATCAGGTCATCCTTGAATGGCTGCAGCAACGGCCGAACGTGTTGGCCGGCAATCGGCCCCGCTTCATGCGCGCAGGCTCAGGTCCGCTGGCAGCCGGCGTTCGAGATGGCATCGAAAAAACAGTCGGCGCACCGCTGCTCGAAGTGTACGGCACAACCGAAACCGGAACTGTCGCGGCCAATTCGCTGGTCGGCACGCGGAAGCCGGGCATGGTAGGAACCTCCCCGGACAACGATGTCGCAATCATGGGCGACGACGGCAATTTACTCGCGGCCGGCATGGAAGGCGAGGTGGTCGTGCGCGGCGCGACCGTCTTCGGCGGATATGAGAATGATCCCGCCGCCAACAAGCGCATCTTTCGGGGCGAATGGTACCGAACCGGCGATCAGGGAGTCATCGATTCCGACGGTTACATCAAGCTCCTTGGCCGCCTCGACGAAGTCATCAACCGCGGGGGAGAGAAAATTGCCCCGCGCGAAATTGATGACGCCCTGCTCGCGCACGAAGCAGTCGCGGAGGCCGTCACCTTTCCCGTGCCACACCCGACACTGAATCAGGAAATCGCGGCTGCCGTGGTACCGCGTGCCAGCGCGAAGGTGACGGGACAGGAGTTGCGGCGCTTCCTCACTACGCGGTTGGCACCGTTCAAAATTCCCCGCGTCGTCCTGTGCACGAGCGAACTGCCGAAAGGCCCAACCGGCAAGCTCGGCCGCAGAGACTTGGCGGCTCATTTCGATCTCGCCCCCAAGCCGCCGCCGAATATACAGAACGAGCCACACACGGAGACCCAGAGGACGCTGTTGGCGTTGTGGCGCGATGCGCTCAAACGCCAAGACATCGGCCTGGACGATGATTTTTTCCTGCTCGGGGGCGATTCGCTCTCTGCCGTTGACCTGCTGCACAGCGTCGAGCAGGAGCTACAGTACCAGCTTCCGCTCAATATCCTGATGGAAGCGCCGACCGTCAGACAGTTGGAGGAGCGCCTTGGCACGTCGACGCTGGGCGCTATCAACAATACGCTCCACATCCACGCCGACGGCACACAGCGTCCGCTGTTCGCCGTGCCCGGCAGACCCGGTCACTGCTTTCGACTGTTTTCCGTCCTGCGTGCGCTCGGGCCCGATCAGCCGTGCTACGGGCTACAGCCGCCGGGAATGGACTGGGCCAGTGCCGGATGTGCGACGCTACCGGACATGGCGGCGCATTACCTCAACGAGGTGAAGGCGATACAGCCCCACGGGCCCTACCGCCTGCTCGGCGACAGCTTCGGCGGGCTCGTCATCTTCGAGATGGCATTGCAACTGCAAAGCCAGGGCGAGCCGATCGAATTCTTGGGGCTGGTCGACAGCAATCCGCCAAATTGGCCGCCCGAAGGCAGTGCTGACGCCGAGCTATTGGAGTTGATCGACTCTCCACAGCCGAACAACTGGATTGAGGCACTCAACCTGCGTGTTTCTGAAACCCATGTGCGCGCGCGTCGCAACTATGTCCTGGACATCGGTTTGGACCGGAATTGCTTTCACAGCGAACTCACCTATTTCCTTTGCACGGGAAATCCCATTGTCGCCGGCGACGACTGTCGACGCCAGTGGCAGTCGTTCGCTCAGTCTGGTTTTCGGCTGTTGCTGCTGCCGGGTCCGCATGGCGCTTGCGATCATGACCCGACGCGTTCGGCTTTGCAGGACCTTCTGCGCGCCTGCCTGAACGGCGAGCCACTGACGGAGAGCGATCCGGCCATTGTGTTTGATCGCACCTACCGGATTGAGAACCATGATCAAGGCGGGAGCATTCTCAGTTCGACGGGCGAAGTATACCCAATCCAACAAGATGGCACTCAGGGCTACGTGGAGACGATCACGGCCGGCGCCACCAGGATCCAAGTCGTCGGATGGGCGGTCGACCATGGCCGGCAGCCGGCGCAAACCATCGCCGTGTTCCTTGGTGATCAGTTTCTCGGCTACGGCGCAAGCGGCATATCGCGGCCGGACGTCGTGAAGCGTCTCGCCGCGAACTCGGCACAACATTCCGGGTTCGACTTGATTTTCCAGCGCCTTGCATCCGCTGGAACAATGGAGCGACCCCGCCTGTTCGTGCTGTCGAGCAACGGGCGCGCTGCCGAACTGCAGTCTAGCGCCGAGCGTGACCCCGTGGCGCTGCGCGCCAAGCTAGCCGAGGCCGAGAAAGTGATGGCTGATCTTCGGACCAAGCTCGAAGCGATGGAGCACACGATGTCATGGCGTATTACCTCACCGCTACGCCATGTCCGTCGCTTCGCAGCACGGTTTTTCGGACGATCGTCGCAAACTCACTAGGAATTCAAATCGCTCCGATGGGATTTACGCCGCCTTGGCGGCCTTGCGCACCACCGGCGTGATGCGCAGCGCGGTGATGCGGTTGCGCTCGCGGCGCAGCACGTTGAAGCGGAAGCCGTGGAAGGTGAAGCTCTGGCCCGGCTCCGGGATCGAGCGCGCTTCGTGGATCACCAGGCCGGCGATGGTCGTCGCCTCATCGTCCGGCAGGCCCCACTCCATGGCGCGGTTGAGGTCGCGGATCGGCACGCCGCCGTCGACATTGACCGAGCCGTCGGGCAACGGCCGCACGCCCGGCACCACGATGTCGTGCTCGTCGGTGATGTCGCCGACGATCTCCTCGAGAATGTCTTCGAGCGTCACCAGCCCCATCACCTCGCCGTATTCGTCGACCACCAGCGCAAACGGGGTCTTGCGGCGGCGGAACGCCTTGAGCTGCTCCGACAGCGGGCGGATATCGGGCACGAACCAGGGCGGACGCATGATCGCCTTGACGTCGATCCGGGTGGGATCGCCGTCGGCGCCCTGCAGCGCGCGCAGCAGGTCCTTGGCGTGCAGGATGCCGATGATGTTCTCTTGACGCTGACTCCACAGCGGGACCCGCGTCACCGGCGATTCCAGCACTTCCTTGACCACGTCCTCCGGCGAGTCGTCGGCGCAGGCGGTGATCATCTTGGTGCGGTGGATCATCACGTCGGACACGACGAGATCGCGCAGGTCGAGCAGACCGCCGAACATGTCGCGGTCCTGCTTCTCGACGCTGCCCTCCTTGTGCAGGAGGTCGACCTGTCCACGCAGCTCTTCATGCGCCGAAAGGAAGGCCTGGTCGGTTCCCATCTTCACGCCGAACATCCGCAAGATGAATCGGACGAGGCCTTCGATGCCGATCAGCAGCGGGCCGAACAGCCGCACCGTCCAGAAGATCGGACGGACGACCAGCAGCGCCACCCGCTCCGGCGCATTGATGGCGAGCGTCTTGGGCAGCACCTCGGTGAACACCACGACGACGACCGTCATGATCGCCGTCGCGTAGAGCGCGCCGACATCGCCGAACCACGAGAGCAGCAGGCCGGTGGTCAGCGCGGTCGCGGCGATGTTGACCACGTTGTTGCCGGTGAGGATCGCGCCGATCATGCGCTCGCGGATCTCGAGCAGGCTGGCGACCAGCCGGGCGCGCCGGCTGCCGGCTTTCTCCAGCCGCAACAGCCGCGCGCGCGAGACAGCCGTCAGCGCCGTCTCGCTCGCCGGAAAAGAAGAACGAGAAGAAGAGACAGAGCACGATAGCAGCGAGTGACAGCCAGTCTTCGGTCAACATTGCTCTAGTTGGCTTGTTTGAGCATCTCAGCCAGGAAAGCACGCACATCTTGAGCATCAACGTCCGGGGCGACAAAGGCGTTCCCGATGCCGCGCGCCAGGATGAAGGTCAGCTTGCCGCGGCTCACCTTCTTGTCCTGCGCGATGAGGTCCATCAGCTCGTCGAGCGGCGGCCCGCCGCCCTCGACCTGACCGATGCGCGTCGGCAGGCCGACCGCCGCCAGATGACCGATCGCCCGCTCGGCCTCGGCCTTCGGCAACAGGCCGCGCCGCGCCGAAAATTCGAAGGCGAGCGCCATGCCGATCGCGATCGCCTCGCCATGCAGCAGCCGGTCGGAGTAACCGGCGGCGGCTTCCAGCGCATGTCCGAAGGTGTGGCCGAGATTGAGCAGCATGCGGTCGCCGGTCTCGCGCTCGTCGCGCGCCACGATCGCGGCCTTGGCGCGGCAGCTCGTCGCGATCGCGTGCTCGCGCGCCGGCCCGCCGGCGAAGACGTCCTTCCAGTTCGCTTCCAGCCAGGCGAAGAACGCGGCGTCGCCGAGCAGGCCGTATTTCGCGACCTCGGCATAGCCGGCGCGAAACTCGCGCTCGGGCAGCGTGTCGAGCAGCGCGGTGTCGGCGATGACCAGCACCGGCTGGTGGAACGCGCCGATCAGGTTCTTGCCCTGCGGCGAGTCGATCGCGGTCTTGCCGCCGACCGAGGAATCGACCTGCGACAGCAGCGAGGTCGGCACCTGCACGTAGTCGAGCCCGCGCCGCACGATGGCGGCGGCAAACCCGGTGAGATCGCCGATCACGCCGCCGCCCAGCGCGATGACGAGATCGTTGCGCTCGATGCGCTGCGAGATCAGATCGTCGCAGAGCGAGGCGAGATGCTCGAAAGACTTCGTGCTCTCGCCCGGCGGCAGCACGATGGTGGAGACCTGCAGCACATTGCCTTTGACGGCGGCGACCGCGGCGTCGAGATGCCGGGCGGCGACGTTCCTGTCGCTGACGATCGCGACCTTGGCGCCGGGCCGCAGCTTCGCGATGCGCGCGCCGAGCGACGCAAGCTGGCCGCGGCCGATCACGATGTCGTAGCTGCGCGCGCCCAGCGCAACGTCGACAACGATCGGATCGCTTCCCCGCAGCGGCGCGGTCATGACGTCGCTTCTCCCTTGGTTGAACTATCCGACACGGCGCTGCGCGGCAGCGGCGCGGCGGAAAGCGCAACGATGATCTCGTCGACGATTTTTTCGTGCGGCACTTCGCGCGACTGCACGGTGAAATCGGCGAGCCGGTAGATCGGATAGCGCACGTCGATGAGCTCCCGCAAGGTCGCGGCCGGGTCGTCGGTATGCAGGAGCGGGCGATCGTGGCGTCGCTTGATCCGGCGCATCAGCATGTCGAAATCCGCGTTGAGCCAGATCGACACGCCCTTGGCGCCGATGGCGGCGCGGGTATCGGGGTTCATGAAAGCGCCGCCGCCGGTCGCCAGTACCTGCGGGCCGCCGTCCAGAAGCCGCGCGATCACGCGCGCCTCGCCGGCGCGGAAATCGGGCTCGCCGCGGGTCGCGAAGATATCGGGGATCGACATGCCGGCCGCCTTCTCGATCTCGGCGTCGGCATCCACGAACGGGATGTCAAGTCGCGTCGCCAGCCGCCGGCCGATCGACGACTTGCCGGCGCCCATCATGCCGACGAGCACCACCGAGCGCGCGCCGAGCGCGGCCAGAATGGCCGTTTCCGGCGCCGCACTGCCGTTCGTATGGTGCGCCGCCGGCTGCGGCGCTGCCGGGTTTGACGCTGCCGAATTGGACATGGCTCGAATCCCGCCACACTAGCGCGGCCCCGTCTCAATAAACCATCCATCCGCGGGGATCGAGCCTCTTGTCAGGGGGCGTATGACGTAGTTTTTTCATCATTTAGTGCCAATTCGATGTATCCGCAAGCTCGGGGACGACGCCGGATCGAGCGCAAGCAATGCCCAGCCTGTTCCGATTCCTCTTCTTCGTCGGCATCGTCGCCGGCGCGATCTATGGCGGCATGTTCGCGCTTGCGCAGTTCTACGATCCGCCGCCACGCGAAATCACGGTGCCGATCCCGCCCGACCGGTTTTCGAAGCAAAAATGATGAAGAGCGGCAGCCGCTGATGGCCCGCCCGGCGCGACACTCCGACGAAACCCTGATCGAGCTGTTCCTCGACATGCTGGCGGCTGAGCGCGGCGCGGGCGAGAACACGCTGGCGGCCTACCGGCGCGACCTCGACGACTTCGGCGAATACCTCGTCACCAAGCGCCGCACCGTCGCGAGCGCGGCGACCGACGACGTGCGCGGCTATCTCCAGTCGCTCTCGAAGCGCTCCTTCGCCGCGGCGTCGGTCGCGCGGCGGCTGTCCGCGATCCGGCAGCTCTACCGCTTCCTCTATGCCGAAGGACGGCGCGGCGACGATCCCGCCGCCATCATCGAAGGGCCGAAGCGCGGACGCAGGCTGCCGAAGGTGCTCGGCATCAAGGAGGTCGATCGCCTGCTCGCCACCGCGCGCAAGGCGGATCGGCACCGGCCGCACCAACGGCGAGCGGCTGCGCGCCGCGCGGCTCAACGCGCTGCTGGAGCTGGTCTACGCCACCGGGCTGCGGGTATCGGAGCTGGTGTCGCTGCCGGCCTCGGCGGCGGAGCGCAACGCGCGCATGCTGGTGGTGCGCGGCAAGGGCGGCAAGGAGCGGCTGGTGCCGCTCAACGACGCGGCCAAGACCGCGATGACGGAGTATCGCGCGCTGATGGCGGAGCGCGGGCCCAAGAATGACAGCACGGATGACGAAAAAAAGCCGGCGAAAGCGCCGGTGGTGAAATCGAAATGGCTGTTCCCCTCCTTCGGCGACAGCGGCCATCTCACCCGCCAGCACTTTGCACGCGAACTGAAGACGCTCGCCGCGGGCTCGGGGCTGCGCGCCGAGCAGGTGAGCCCGCATGTGCTGCGGCACGCCTTCGCGAGCCACCTCCTGCACAACGGCGCGGATCTCCGCATCGTGCAGACGCTGCTCGGCCACGCCGACATCTCGACCACGCAGATCTACACGCATGTGCTGGAGGAGCGGCTGAAAAGCCTGGTGCGCGACCTCCACCCGCTGGCGGAGACTTGAGGCCGGCGCGCTCTATTGGCAGCACGCCGTTGCCGATATATTGCATGCGCCGAGTTTCTTGAGATCGACGCACTCCCCAGGAATTCCGAGTGAGCGACGCTTATCGCGGCGATATCGATGGCCTGCGCGCGGTCGCCGTGCTGTCCGTCATTGGGTTTCACGCGTTCCCCAGCAAGGTGCCGGGCGGCTTCATCGGCGTCGATATCTTCTTCGTCATTTCCGGCTTCCTGATCTCGACCCTCATCTACCAGCGACTACAGGACAACAAATTCTCCTTCCTTGAATTCTACGCGCGACGGATCAGGCGGATTTTCCCGGCGCTTACTGTGGTGCTGATCGCCTGCGCGATCGCCGGATGGTTTGTCATTTTCCCGCTGGATTTTCGCAGCCTCGGATGGGAGATCGGCGCCGGGGCGATCTTCGTCTCGAATTTCGCGCTCCTGCAGGGGGCGGGCTACTTCGACACCGCCTCCGACCTCAACCCGCTGCTGCACCTGTGGTCGCTCGGCATCGAAGAGCAGTTCTACCTGGTCTGGCCGGTTCTCCTGATGCTGTGCTGGCGCCGGAAGATCGCACCGTTTGTGCTCGCCTGCACGGTGCTGGCGATTTCATTCGCCTGGAACATCGTGCTCAGCCGGACCGACCCGGCGGCGGCGTTCTATCTGCCGATGACCCGGTTCTGGGAGCTGATGCTCGGCTGCGTTCTCGCGTTCCCGTTCTTGGCCGGGCAAAGCCGGTTCGCGAGCCGGCTGGAAGACCTTTATCGCAAGCATCGAAGCACGGCGCACGAAACCGCCGCCTGGCTCGGCGCCGCACTCATTGTTTCCGGTCTCATTTTTATCAACCGGGAAAGCGCGTTCCCCGGCTGGTGGGCGCTGCTGCCGACGGCGGGCGCCGCGCTGCTGATCGTTGCCGGGCCGGCGGCGTCCCTCAATCGCCGGCTGCTCGGCCACCCTGCCCTCATCTATGTGGGGCTGATCAGCTACCCCCTCTATCTCTGGCACTGGCCGCTGCTGTCGTTCGCCCGCATCCTGCGGGTCGGCGAGGAGCCGACGCCGCTGCTGAAGGCGGCCTGCATCGCCGCCGCATTCATCCTGGCGCATCTCACCTACCGATTTATCGAGAAGCCGATCCGCTTCGGCGTGCCGACACTGACCAAAGCTGTCGGTGCTTCGATCGCGCTCGCGGCGGCGGGAAGCCTCGGATTGCTGATCTACGTCAGCGGCGGCGCCGCCGGGCGCTTCCCCGACAACATGCGGAGCTTTGCCAAGGACTATCGCGTGGAAGCGATCGCCGCGTTTCGTGGAGGCACTTGCTTCGTCGGCGACGGAGAAAAAGTCTCCGACGAATGCGACGGGTCCAAGAATGCAGAGCTGCGCAAGGTCGTCCTGTGGGGCGACTCGCACGCCGCCCACGTCTTTACCGGCCTGGACGAACTCGCGAAGACAACGGGCGCGTTCGATCTTGCTCAATACACGGTGGCGCTGTGTCCGCCGATCTTCCTGTTCGTCAGCAGGGACTTCAAAAGCTGCGTTCCCCACAATGAATTCGTCGGCAAGAAGATCGAAGCGTTGAGACCCGACGCCGTCATCATGGCTGCGAATTGGGAAAAGTACACCAACCCGCAGGGCGAGAGCCTGATCTCCCAAGACGCCATCGCGGCGACCATGGCGCGGCTGCGGGCCGCGGGCGTCCGGCAGATTTTCGTCATCGGGCAATTTCCAACCTGGAAGGCATCGCCGCAACGGATTCGCGCGCAGATGTTTCGCGCCCGCCTCGCGGGCCTTGCCGACAACAATTCTCCGATCCCGGAGCGCGACAAGGCGCATGTGAGACCGTCGGTCTTCGTCATCAACGCGAATGTCGAGCGGGCGTTTGCCCCGGCGGGCGTCACCTTCATCTCGCCGCTGTCCTCGCTCTGCAACGACGACGGCTGCCTCCTGGTGGTTCCGAACGGACAGGGCGAGCCGACCGCCTTCGATCGCGAGCATCTGACCAAGCCCGGCTCGATCTTTTTTGCCACCTCGAATGCCAAGGCGATCCTGGGGCGCTAGCCGCGCCGGCGACGGCTTTACACCGCCGCGCCTGCCGCGCCATAACAGCCCCACAGACGCGGAGGGATCGCATGCCCGACACTCAGGCGGCCGACACTTGGAAGAAGATCAAGGAGTGGCCCGAGCTCTACCTGGAGCGGCTCGAGGACGCGGGCGTTGCACGCATTACGCTCAACCGGCCGGACAAGCGCAACTGCTGGAACCGCCCGCTCTGCAACGCCTTCCTGGAGTTGCTCGACATCATCCGCGCCGACAAGGAACTCAAGGTCGTCATCACCCGCGGCGCCGGCAAGGTCTATTCGTCGGGCCTCGACCTCACCTTCCTGCGCGAAGTCTCGAACGGTCCGATGCTCGACTGGGACCGGCCGAACCTCACCATCCAGATCGCGGAGGACGTCCGCGCCTTCCCGCGCATCATGATCGCGCAGGTGCACGGCTATTGCCTCGGCGGCGCGCTCGGCATCATGAACTGCCACGACCTCGTGTTCGCGGCCGAAGACGCGCAGCTCGGCATGCCCGAGGTGCTGCGCGGCTCGTTCGGCCAGCTCGTCACCTCGACGCTGCTGCACTCCGGCCTGCCGGTGAAGAAGCTCTCGCTGATCGCGCTTGGCGGCAAGAACGTCACCGGCAAGGAAGCCGACGCGCTCGGCATCATCAGCCAGGCGGTGCCGGCCGACAAGCTCGAGGCTCACACGATCGAATTCGCGCGCGATCTCGCGACCCGGCACCTGGCGCCGCTGGAGCACCACAAGATCACCGTGCAGATGGGGCGCGACCTCTCGCTGTCGCAGGCGATCCAGCTCGACTCGCTGGTCGGCCAGCGGCTGCGCCGGGTGATGGACCCGCTGGGCGACGTCGAAGGCTATCTCAAGTCGCAGAAGGGTGGCGCGAACCTCAACTACAAGCGGCCGGATGTATGATCCGGTACATTATGCTTCGTCATTCCGGAAGGCGCCGCCGCCGGCCGGAATCGTTAACCGCGTGATGATGGTTTCCGGCTTTCCATCTTTTGGGCGTGCTCCGGAACGACGATATTGAACGGCCAAGACAGACCGAACCCGATGCGCATCTACCTCGACTTTGAAAAACCGGTGGCCGAGATCGAGGCCCAGCTGGAGGAACTGCGCGCGCTGCAGACCGGCGAGACGGCGGCCGCCATCGGCGAGGAAATCGCGCGCTTGGAGGCCAAGGCGTCGCAGACGCTGAAGGACCTCTACGCCAACCTGACGCCCTGGCAGAAGACCCTTGTTGCGCGTCATCACGAGCGGCCGCGCTGCTTCGACTATATCGCCGCGCTGATCGCCGACTTCGTTCCGCTCGCCGGCGACCGCAAGTTCGGCGACGACGATGCCATCGTCGGCGGCTTCGGGCGCTTCCGCGGCGAAAGCATATGCGTGCTCGGTCACGAGAAGGGCTCGACCACCGAGGACCGCCTCAAGCACAATTTCGGCATGGCGCGGCCGGAAGGCTACCGCAAGGCGGTGCGCCTGATGGAGATGGCCGACCGCTTCGGCATTCCGGTGCTGTCGCTGGTCGACACCGAAGGCGCCTATCCCGGCATCGGCGCCGAGGAGCGCGGACAGGCCGAGGCGATCGCGCGGTCGACCGAGTGCTGTCTCGGGCTCACCGTGCCCAACGTCGCGCTCATCATCGGCGTCGGCGGCTCCGGCGGCGCCATCGCGATCGCGACCGCCAACCGCGTGCTGATGCTGGAGCATTCCTTCTACAGCGTGATTTCGCCGGAAGGCGCGGCGTCCATTCTCTGGCGCGACACCACCAAGGCGCAGGAAGCGGCGACCAGCATGAAGATCACGGCGCAGGATCTCGCGCGCTTCGGCGTCATCGACCGGATCGTGACCGAGCCGGTCGGCGGCGCGCACCGCGATCCTGCGGCGACGATCGCGTCGGCCGGCCAGGCGATCGCTGACGCGTTCGAGGAGCTCAAGGGACTCGACCGCGAGGCGGTGCGCCGCCAGCGCCGCGAGAAGTTTTTGGCGATCGGGCGGATGATCACGTAAGTCCCGCCAAAGTTACGCGGTCTTAGGCATATTCGGCGCTATCGATTGCCGTTCGCCAGCATCTGACTACGCTGGCGCTGACGACCCGGTGCGCGGAAGTGGTTTACGCGAGGGCGGGGCACCGCTCGCATCCTGGTTCGAATCCAGGCTGGGTCTCCAGCTATCAATGGCACGGCCTGAAGGCACAATCGAATATGAAAAACCGCCCGGCTCGACGAGCCGGGCGGTCTTGCATTGTGCGCGTTTGCGTTGCCGGCTACTTCGCCAGCGGATCGGGACGCATCTGGAATTTCACCACCTTCGGACGGTTCTCCTTGCCGCCTTCGAGATGGAACATGGTGCGGTTGGAATAGGTCGTCCACAGACCCTTGCCCTTCCAGCCGCCACTCGGATCGTCGATGCGGCCTTCCACCCATTTGGTGAAGAAACCCATCGGATACGGCACCACCAGATTGACCCACTGCCCCTTCACGAACGCGAGCAGCGATGAGTTCTGGTTGCCGGTCGCGATCGGCGTGTTCTCGCCAAACCCGCTGATGTTGTACCAGTCGACCCAGGTGTAGTAGCTCGCCTCGACGCTGTGCTCCGCGTCAACGCCCGACTCGAAAGTCGGGCCCGGCATGCGGTGCAGCTTCCAGCCTTCCGGACAGTGATCGCCGGTCGCGGACGGACCGTTGAGCACCTTGCACTTGCTGCGGTCGAACTCACCGAGATGACCGCTGGCGAGCGACGTCCAGAACACGCCGTTGCGGTCGATGTCGCCGCCGCGACCGCCGTAGCCCGGCAACGGCGGCGCGTAGATCTCCGTGAGCTGCGTCTTCGGATCGAAGCGCACGACGTAGCTCGGGAACGGGCTCAGCGCCTGGCCCCACACCGAACCGTCCCGCGGATTGGCGACGACGCTGTAGAAATTGACGGCGACGCGCTTGTCCTTCGCCGGATCGACCGGCTGGTTGGGCTGCACCCAACCGTCGTCGCGCCGGCCGTTGCCGTTGGTGTCGAGCACGAACGGCGACCAGCCCTGCGCCTTGGTGTGATCGCCGGTCTCTTCGAAGACACGGCGATTGAGCCAGCCCGCCACGTTCAGCCCGCCGACGCCGCTCGAGAACCAAAGCGTGTTGTCGGCGTCTTCCCCGAAGTTCAGGTGATGCGTCGGGAAACAAAGGTCGATCAGCGTGAACTTGCCGGTCGCCGGATCGTACATCGACGTCTGGCGCGTGGAGCTGTTGAGCGGAAACGTCTTGGCGGACGGATGCTCGGAGCCCTGCCGGCAGAAACCCGGATTGTTGGCGGGCGGACGCACGCGCACCGTGAACCACAGGCGGCCCTGTTCATCCATCATCGGGTTGTGATTGTCCGCCTGCGCGGTCCAGATCGGCTCGTCGCCCCAATAGGCCGACGGCGTCATGGAATTGAGCTCGCGGGTCGAGGGGGTTTTCGGGTCAAGCACCGGATGCTTGATCGCCGACGCGATGTGCGTCACCGGATCGAGCACCGGCACCAGATCGGAGCTGTGCTCCTGGGTGCCGTAGATCTTGCCGTTGGCATTGACCGTCGGCTTGCGCCGGTCGGTCGCGATCAGGTCGTGCAGATAGGTCTTCGGATCGCTCCAGTCCCACAGCGTGAGCACGACGTTGCGCTCGACGCCTCGCGGCCGCGGCGGCGTCGCCTTCGGCGTCTCGCCGGCGGCGACGCGGTCGGTCCACGCGGCCCATTCGGCAACGGCGCGATCGGGGCCGAGCCGCGTCGCCACGCCGACCATCTGCCCCATCGCCTGCCCGGCCTGGAGGCGGCGCATCCACGCGTCGCGAGAATTGGCGAAATGGCTGCTGAATTCCTTCGGAATGGCGCGGGTGCCCGGCGTGCCGAGCGCATGGCAGGAGATGCAGCCGAGCGATTTGACGTCGGCGATCCAATACGCCTGCGAGCGTTGTCCGGGGCTGATGCCGTTGCCGGTCGGACCGGTGCCCGGGAATTCGTTCTTCGGCGGGATGCGCAGCATCGAGTACCAGTAGATCGGCGGGTAATACTCCGCCGCCGCTCTTTCATTCGGCGCGACGACGGCGGTGAGATTGAGCTGACGGCCGGGCTCGGCGTCGACCTTGGGCGAATCCACCAGCCCATAGCCGCGCACCCACACCTTGTATTTTGCTTGCGGCAGATCGGGCAGCACGTAGCGGCCCTGATCGTCGGTGACGACGATCTTGGCGTATTTGGTTGGAAGGTCGGTCGTCTCCGCGATCACCCACACGCCGGCTTCCGGTCCCTTCGGGCCGGTGACGACGCCGCCGATGTCGTCATTGTCGATCGCGACGGCGGTGGTTTGCGCATTCGGCTGCGACGGCACGCCGGCGAACAGCGTACCCAGCACCACGACGGCTGCGCTCAGCATCAATGCTTGTTTGAGTCTCATGTCGTCCCCTCCCCAGGGTCTTGGCTGCTTATATCGTTGTGTACATCCGGGCGCGGCGCCTCGCGCCACGCCCGAATGAAGCGTCGTTACTTCGCCAGCGGATCAGGACGCATCTGGAATTTCACCACCTTCGGACGGTTGTCCTTGCCGCCTTCGAGATGGAACATGGCGCGCGTCGACGTGGTGGCCCAAAGGCCCCTGCCCTTCCAGCCGGCGTTGGCATCGTCGATGCGGCCTTCCACCCACTTGGTGAAGAAGCCCATCGGATACGGCACGACGAGATTGACCCACTTGCCGTTCACCAGCGCAAGCAGCGACGAGTTCTGGTTGCCGGTCGCGATCGGCACGTTCTCACCGAGCCCGCCGGTGTTGAACCAGTCGACCCAGGTGTAGTAGCTGCCCTCCGCGCTGTGATCCTCATCGACGCCGTCGAAGCGTGGGCCGGGCATGCGGTGCAATGTCCAGCCTTCCGGACAATGATTGCCGGTCGCCGTCGGACCGTTGAGCACCTTGCACTTGCGGCGGTCGAACTCGCCGAGATGGCCGCTCGCGAGAGACGTCCAGAACACGCCGTTGCGGTCGACGTCGGCGCCGCGTCCGCCATAACCTGGAGCAGGCGGCGAGTAGATCTCGGTGAGCTGCGTCTTCGGATCGTAGCGCACGGCATAGCCGGGGAACGGACTGAGCGATTGTCCCCACACCGCACCGTCGCCCGGGCTGACGGCCACGCTATAGAATCCGACCGCGACGCGCTTATCCTTGGCGGCATCGACCGGCTGGTTCGGCTCGACCCACTCGTCGCGCTTTCCATTGCCGTTGGTGTCGAGCACGAACGGCGACCAGCCCTGCGCGCGCTGGTGATCGCCGGTCTCATCGAGAATCCGCCGGTTGATCCAGCCGGCCACCTGCGGGCCGGGGCCACCGCTCGACAGCCACAGCGTGTTGTCGGCGTCCTCGGCGAAGATCAGGTGATGCGTCGGGAAGCAGGTGTCGATGAGCGTGAACTTGTTCGTCGCCGGATCGAACATCGACACATGCCGTGTCGAGCTTTCGATCGGGAACACCTTGGCCGAAGGATGGTCCGAGCCTTTGCGGCAGAACGCCGGATTGGCCGCGGGACGCAGCCGCACCGTGAACCACGGACGGGCTTTCTCGTCCATCATCGGATTGTGCTGGTTCGCCTGCGCATCCCAGAGCACCTCCTCGCCCCAATAGGCCGACGGCGTCATCGGGTCGGTGCGATGCGACGGCGTCTTCGGATCGAGCACGGGATGAGGGATGGACGATGCCGTATGCGTCACCGGATCGAGCACCGGCACGAGATCGGAGCTGTTCTCATGCGTGCCGTAGATCTTGCCGTTGGCGTTGACAGTCGGCCTGCGCCGGTCGGTCGCGATCAGGTCGTGCAGGTAGAGCTTCGGATCGCTCCAGTCCCACACCGTCAGCACCACGTTGCGCTCGACGCCCTGCGGCCGCGGCGGCTTGTCTTTCGGCAGCTCGCCGGCCGCGACGCGATCGGTCCAGTTCGCCCATTCGGCGACCGAGCGATCGGCGCCGAGGCGCGACACCACGTTGACCATCGAGGTCATGGCCTGCCCGGCCTGAATGCGACGGGTCCAGGCGTCGCGCGAATTGGGGAAGTCGCCGAACTCGCGCGGGATCACGCGCGTGCCCGGCGTGCCCATCGCATGGCACGCGAGGCAGCCGAGGCTCTTCACGTCGGAGAGCCAATGATGCTGGCTGCGCTGGGCCGCAGCGATGCCGTTGCCCTTCGGGCCGGTGCCGGGGAATTCGCTCTTCGCCGGAATCCGCAGCATCGAATACCAATAGATCGGCGGATAGAGCTCGGCCGCCGCGCGCTCGTTCGGCGCGACCACAGCCGTGAGGTTGAGGTTTCGTCCGGGCTCGGCATCGACCTTGGGCGAATTGACGAGCCCGTACCCGCGTACCCACACTTTGAATTTTGCCTTCGGAAGATCGGGGATCAGGTAGCGGCCCTGGTCGTCGGTGACGACGATCTTGGCGTATTTGGTCGGAAGGTCGGTGGTCTCCGCGATCACCCAGACGCCCGCCTCCGGCCCTTTCGGCCCGGTGACGATGCCGCCGATGTCGTCATTGTCGATGGCGACGGTGGGGGTCTGAGCTCCGGGCTGCGAGGGCACCCCGGCCAGCGCCAAAAGCGCAATCGCCGCCACGCCCAGCATCAAACCATGTCTCATGGTCATGAGCCTCTCCCTTGATGTTGATCTTCTTGGGCCCCCGAGGCCAGACCCCGTGGGAGGGGTCGGGCGGGCGCCTTTTGGCAATTGTGGCGGCTAATGAGCCAAAGTCCACCAGCGTTTTAACAATGATGGCCGGATTATACCTCCAGGCCTCTGAACTTCCCTGGGGATTTCACTTGCTTGCCCCGATATCTCCCAAGTTTTGGGCGAGTTTTTGCATTGCGAATATGGGTTTGGTGGGGAACACTTTCTTAATATTTACTATTCGTTCACCACCGGCGTGCTGAAACGGCTATCGCGCGGGGGCATTGCCTTGCGGTAAACTCCCCCAAGCGATAATCATTAATGTTCTTAAAGGCTCGGGAAGCCTTTTGGTCGGGGGAGTTTCGGGTTTGAACCGTCGCCCACTGGTGCGCTCGCTTCTGGCGTCCGCGGCAATCCTTGCTGCGGTGGCGCTGGGCGGCTGCGACACCGACGGCACCACCACCCCGACGTTGCGCTCGCTCCAGCCGCTCTCGCCGCAAATGATCACGGAGATCGAGCGGCGGAACATGAGCAAGGAATTGCCGATCCTCGTCCGCATCTTCAAGGAAGAGTCCGAGCTCGAAGTCTGGAAGGAAGACCAGAGCGGGCGGATGGCGCTGCTCAAGACCTATCCGATCTGCCGCTGGTCGGGCGATCTCGGCCCCAAGGTCAAGCAAGGCGACCGCCAGGCCCCGGAGGGCTTCTACACGATCACTCCGAGCCTGATGAATCCGAATTCGAGCTACTACCTCTCGATCAACATGGGCTTCCCGAACTCCTTTGACCGGGCGAACGGCCGCACCGGCGCGTTCCTGATGATCCATGGCGATTGCTCCTCGGCCGGCTGCTACGCCATGACCGACGAGCAGGTCGCGGAAATCTACGCGCTGGCGCGCGAGTTGTTCTTCGGCGGCCAGGCCTCGTTCCAGATCCAGGCGTTCCCGTTCCGGATGACGGCGCAGAACATGGCGCGGCACCGCAACTCGCAGCACCTGGCGTTCTGGAAGATGCTCAAGACCGGCTACGACCACTTCGAAGTGACGCGGCAGGAGCCCAAGGTCGACGTCTGCGACCGCCGCTACGTGTTCAACACCGAGTCCAAAGGCCGCTACGTTCCGACCGCGGCATGCCCGGCCATGACGACGCCGGACGACGTTCTCGCCGCGGTGCAGACCAAGACGCAGCGCGACGAAGCGCAGGTGGCCGACCTGGTCCGGCGCGGCGCCAACCTGCCGGCGGTGCGAACCTTTGCCGACGGCAGCATGCACCCGACATTCGCCTCCGCCGTGCAGTCGCACCATGTCGACGAGGACGGCGTCGTCCGCTCCCGGATCTCAACCTCCGTCGGCACGATCCCGGCCAATATCCGTACCCCGCCGAGCGGCGAGCGCACGCTGGCGTCGCGTGCAACCCCCAAGACCACGACCGGCAGCGTCTCCGAGCCGGTGGTGCGTGCCGACGCCAAGACCGAGACCGCGTCGTCATCGAGCAGCGGCGGCTTCTTCAGCAATATGTTTGCATCGAACGGCAGCGGCAGCAGCAGCGGGCAGCAGCGGCAGCAGCAGCTCTTCGTCGTCGAGCAACGGCGGCGTGATGGACCGCATGGCGCGCATGGTCGGCCTCGGCGGCTCCTCCTCAAGCGCCGAGAAGCCGGCGCCGGCGCCGAAGACCAAGGCGGCGAAAACCGCCAAGACGAAGGCGGACGACAAGAAGCCGGCGAAGCAGACCGCGAATACGAATACGAATACGAATCCTGGCGCCATCCGCCCGAAGAGCGAGCCGACCGCGGCCGAACCGGCCCAGCAGGCCGCCGCCACGCAGCCGCCGTCGTCCGGTCAGACGACGATCAACGGCGCGGCACCGACCGTGCCCACCGGCAGCTTCGAGAATTGCTTCGGCGCCTGGCGGTAGGCCAAATATCCGACTTACCCTTTCGGCTGAGCCGTCAGCCAAGGCACCGCTCGTTGCAAGTCGAGTCCTTTGCTGACGCCGTACTCGTCATGCGACAGGTAGAGCAGCCTGCTCTGGCCCGGACTGACCACGTAACAGTCCCAGAGAAACAAGGCGGCGATCGTCACGAACGAAATAGCGTCCTCGATTTCTGTCCGATCGAAGAGGTGCCCGGGCGAGTCAATCAGTTGACGCGTCTCGCCGTATGACATGCGAAAGCGATCGAAGACGTGCATCCGCTGACCGGAGGGCCACACCGACCAATCGTCAAGCCAGACAAGAACGTGCGGTTCGCCGGCGAACGGCTTTAGGGCTTGGCTGACAAGATAGACCCGCCTCCCCGTACCGGGCGGGATTTCAAACTTCAAATCAATGTCCAGGTACTTGGGCCGCCCACGCTCGTCCAAAGCGATGTGATTTGTCCGACACCAAAGTTGGGCTTCTTGGCTGGAAAGAACTCTCATAGCGATCAATCTGCGAGCGCGCGCCCTACCCTTTCGCCGGCAGCGGATACGTCCGTATCTGCTCCGCCACGCTCGGATACTTCGCTGCGAGCTCGTCCATCTTGCCGAGCTCGACATCGGCGGGCTCGACGCCCGGCCATTCCGTGCTGCCGCCGAGGAACCAGCGGCGCGATCCGATGACGCGCGCGGTGTGGAACGTGTTGCCGGGGATGAACAGCTGCACCTTTTGCCCCGCGCGCAGATCGGGGCCGACGACGTGGTGCTGGGTCGAGCCGTCGGTCAGCAGCATCAGCACCTCGATCGGGTCGCCGAGGTAGTAATGATAGAACTGGTCGTTGCGGATGCGGTGCAGCTTCACCGGCTCGTCCGGCGTCAGCATGAAATAGAGCGCCGATCCCATCGGGCGCCCGGCGTCGAACGGCGCCGGCAAGCCGCCCGGCGCGATCCGCTGCGGACTCATGAACGTGACGCGCACATAGCCGCAGGTGGCGTTCGGTTCGAGATTGAGCAGCTTGCGGACATCGTCGTAGCTCATGCCCTGATGCATGGAAGTCCCCTGTGACGCCCCTTGCGCGATGGCGCCCGTCGACGGGAGGGACGCTGCGCCGGCAAGCGCGGCGCCGGCCACGAATTCGCGGCGGCTGTGATCGGACATGATGGCCCTCACTCGACAAGGTTCAAGATGCCGGACCGTCGCGCGCGGTCCGGCGTCCGTCAATCGCCTTGCGACGCCGCGGTTTAGAAAGTGTGACGCGCTCGAGGAACCGGCGCGGCCTTAGCCGAACCGCCCGTGGCAGTGCTTGAACTTCTTGCCGGAACCGCAGGGGCAGACCTCGTTGCGGCCGACCTTGCCCCAGCTCGACGGATCGGACGGATTGCGGTCGACGGCGCGCGCGGCGCCGAAGCCGTTGCCGGCCATCGCCGGCGCGAGCGTCGGCTCGGACATGGCGTAGTCGGCGCCGTTGTCCGGGTTGAGGTGGTGCGCCTCCATGTAGGGCAGCTCCGGCGACTGATCCGGCGGCGTGTCCATGACCTGGATGCGCATGAGATAGCCGGTCACCTGCTCGCGCAGGTTCTGGCTCATCGCCTCGAACAGATTGTAGGCCTCGGCCTTGTACTCGTTGAGCGGATCGCGCTGGCCGTAGCCACGCAGCCCGATCACCTGGCGCAGATGCTCGAGCATCACCAGATGCTCGCGCCAGAGATGGTCGAGGGTCTGCAACAGAACCGTCTTCTCGACCGCGCGCATGGTCTCGGCGCCCCACTGGGCGACCTTCGACGCCATGTGCTCGTCGGCGCGCCGCTCGATGCGCGACAGCAGTTCCTCATCGGCGATGCCTTCTTCCTTCGCCCATTGATCGACCGGAAGATCGAGGCCGAGCACGCGCTCGATTTCGGTCTTGAGGCCGGCGGTGTCCCACTGCTCGGGATAGGCGTTTTCCGGCACGTGCTTGGCGACGAGATCGTCGATCGCGACGTGGCGCATGTCGTTGACGATCTCGGCGACCGTTTCCATCTTCATCCATTCGACGCGCTGGTCGAAGATGACCTTGCGCTGGTCGTTGGAGACGTTGTCGAACTTCAAAAGGTTCTTGCGGATATCGAAATTGCGGAATTCGACCTTCTGCTGCGCCTTTTCGAGCGCCTTGTTGATCCAGGAATGGACGATCGCCTCGTTCTCCTTGAGTCCGAGACGTTGCAGCATGGTGTCGAGCTTGTCGGACCCGAAGATGCGCATCAGGTCGTCTTCGAGCGACAGGAAGAACTTGGAGTGGCCGGGGTCGCCCTGGCGTCCCGAGCGGCCGCGCAACTGGTTGTCGATGCGGCGGCTCTCGTGCCGCTCGGTGCCGAGCACGAACAGCCCGCCGGCGGTGAGCGCCTTCTCCTTGAGGCGGGCGATCTGCATCTTGATTTCGGCGGTGCGCACGTCGCGCTCGCCGGTGTCGGTGACGTCCTTGAGCTCCTGGCGCACGCGCATGTCGATGTTGCCGCCGAGCTGAATGTCGGTGCCGCGGCCGGCCATGTTGGTGGCGATCGTCACCGCGCCGGGCACGCCGGCTTGCGAGATGATCTGCGCTTCCTGCTCGTGGAAACGCGCGTTGAGGATGGCGAAGACCTTGACCTTCGAGGCGCCGTCGTCGCCCGAATAGAGCGCCGCGAACGCGTTGGGATCGGAGAAATCGTGCTGCTCCCATCCCGCCTTGATCAGCATTTCGGCGAGCTGTTCCGACTTCTCGATCGAGGTGGTGCCGACCAGCACCGGCTGACCGCGCTGCTTGCAGTCGTCGATCAACGTCAGGATCGAGCGGTATTTCTCGATGGCGGTCCGATAGACCTCGTCGTCGTCGTCGATGCGGACCATCGGCATGTTGGTCGGCACCTCGATCACTTCGAGGTTGTAGATGTCGGAGAACTCATCCGCTTCCGTCAACGCGGTGCCGGTCATGCCGGCGAGCTTCTCGTACATGCGGAAGTAATTCTGGAACGTGATCGACGCGAGCGTCTGGTTCTCGGGCTGGATCGGTTGCTTCTCCTTGGCCTCGAGCGCCTGGTGCAGGCCGTCGGAATAGCGGCGGCCCGGCATCATGCGGCCGGTGAACTCGTCGATGATGACGACTTCGCCGTTGCGGACGATATAGTCCTTGTCGCGCTGGAACAGCTTGTGGGCGCGCAGCGCCTGGTTGACGTGGTGCACCGTCGAGACGTTCTCGACGTCGTAGAGCGAATCGCCCTTGAGCAGATTTGCCGCGCGCAGCCGCTGCTCCATCTTTTCCATGCCGGCCTCGGTGAGCACGACCGTGCGCTGCTTCTCGTCGACCTCGTAGTCGGACTTCTCGAGATTCGGGATATAGGCGTCGATGGTGTTGTAGAAATCGGAGCGGTCGTCGAGCGGACCGGAAATAATGAGCGGCGTGCGCGCCTCGTCGATCAGGATCGAGTCCACCTCGTCGACGATCGCGAAGATGTGCCCGCGCTGGACCATGTCCTCCAGCCGGTACTTCATGTTGTCGCGCAGATAGTCGAAGCCGAGCTCGTTGTTGGTGGCGTAGGTGACGTCGCAGTCGTACTCCTTCTTGCGCTGCTCGTCGTCGAGGCCGTGCACGATCACGCCGACGGAGAGACCGAGGAACTTGTAGACCTGCCCCATCCACTCGGCGTCGCGCTTGGCGAGGTAGTCGTTCACCGTCACGACATGGACGCCGCGCCCGGCGAGCGCGTTGAGGTAGACCGGCAAGGTCGCGACCAGCGTCTTGCCTTCGCCGGTCTTCATCTCGGAAATGCGGCCGTCGTGCAGGATCATGCCGCCGATGAGCTGGACGTCGAAATGGCGCTGGCCGAGGGTGCGCTTGGCGGCTTCGCGGCAGGTGGCGAAGGCCGGTACCAGGATATCGTCGAGGGTCTTGCTGTTGTCCGCGAGCTGCTGCTTGAACTCGGCGGTGCGGGCCCGCAGCGCGTCGTCGGAGAGCTTTTCCAGCTCTTTTTCCAGCGCGTTGATCTGCGCGACGCGCGGCTGGTAGGCCTTGATCCGGCGCTCGTTGGAAGAGCCGAAAATCTTGCGGGCGAGCGCGCCAATCATCTTGGAATTCCCTTCAGGACCTTAAAGCTTTTTGATTGAGCATGACCTTGTCCGAAAACCGGTTCCCACTTTTCGGGATCATGCTTTAACGCCAGTCTACCAAAGCCGGCCGGAAAGTGGCGCACCGGACATTGCGAAACCAACCTTTGTCGCGGCAAGTGGCGCGCGCGTTCATCGGTCTTGCCACAGCATGCCGGAAATATCAGTGACTTTCGGTGGGCAAACGGCGGCTTTGAGGCCTGATTTGGCCGGTTTCGCCGAGACATAGGAGTGGGCTAGACCCTTGTCAATTGGCGAGTTTTCTCACTTTCTTTTCAGATTCACGGCCCCTTGCGGATATTGCAAAGGGGTGCCGATTGGGCGACTGTCCGGCCACGTGCCGTGGTCGGCGGGCCCGCATGATTTTTTTCAAGGACAGCGCCATGATTTCGTTGAAACTTCCCCTGTTGACGTACCCTGCGCCTGTGGACGAACGGCCGCGCCGCACTGCGGTCTCGACCGTCGCCGCGCTGGCGCTTCTGGTGCTGCCGATCGCTACCGGCTGCGGGCAGCAGTCTTCCACGTCCTCGTCGTCTTCATCGGCCTCCTCGGCATCCGATGCGGTGGTCGCCCGGGTCAACGGCATGGACATCCGGGAAAGCGACCTCGCCATGGCGGAGGACGACCTCGGCGCCGAACTTCAGCAGTTGCCGCCCGATCACCGGCGCGAGCAGCTCATCAGCTACGTTGCCGACGTGATGTTGGCGGCCCAGGCCGCCGAGGGGCGAAACCTTCAGAAGACCGACGATTTCCGGCAGCGCGAGGCGTTCTTTCGCAGAAAGCTGCTGATGGGCCTGATGCTGCAGGACCATGCCCGGTCGCTGGTCACCGACGAAGCGCTGCGGAAGGTCTACGACGAGCAGATCAAGCCGATGGGCGCGGCCGAGGAAATCCGCGCCCGCCACATCCTCTTCCGCGCCGACCCCAAGGACGAGAAGGCGCAGGCCGAGGCGCAGGCCCGCGCGCAGGCGGCGCTCGAGCGCCTCAAGAAGGGCGAAGATTTTGCGACCGTCGCGAGCGAGCTGACCGAGGATCCGTCCGGCAAGGAGAACGGCGGCGACCTCGACTATTTCACCAAGGACCAGATGGTTCCGGAGTTCGCCAATGTGGCGTTCCAGATGTATCCGGGGCAGATGTCCAACCCGGTGCGGACGCAATTCGGCTGGCACATCATCAAGCTCGAAGACCGCCGCAACCGTCCGGTGCCGGAGTTCGAGAAGGTGCGTCCCCAGATCGAGACCTTCCTGGTCCGCCGGGGACAGACCGAGTTGATCGGTCAACTGCGCGAGAAGGCGAAGATCGAGCGCCTCGACAAGAAGGGCGCGACGCCGCCCGCCGCGCCACCGGCGACGACGCCCGAGAAGAAGTAAGTCCTTCTCTGTTTCGGCATTCCGGGACGACGCACAGCGCCGCGCCCGGAATCCATCACCCCACTCTTGCACGTTGCCTGAGAAGCTGGTGGTTATGGATTCCGCGCTCGCAAGCTTCGCTTGCGCCCCGGAATGACACGGCAATGACATGACCACCAAGATCTCTCCCCTCGCCCCTGCCTCCGTTCCTGACATGCCTGCCGTGGCCGGCGTGCGCTTCGCGACCGCGGCCGCGGGCGTCCGCTACAAAGGCCGCACCGATGTGTTGCTGATGGTGCTCGATCCCGGCACGGCGGTGGCTGGCGTCTTCACCAAATCGAAATGCCCGTCGGCGCCGGTCGAGTGGTGCCGCGCGCAGCTCAAGGGCCGCAAGGCGCGCGCGCTGGTGGTCAATTCCGGCAACGCCAATGCGTTCACCGGCAAGACCGGCCGCCAGGCCTGCGCGTTCACCGCCAGGCTTGCGTCCAAGGCGGTGGGCTGCAAGGCGGACGAGGTGTACCTCGCTTCGACCGGCGTGATCGGCGAGCCGCTGAACGCCGCCGTGTTCGACGGCGTGATGGAGACGCTGGTCGCAAACGCGCGCGGCGACGGCTGGCTCGACGCCGCCAAGGCGATCATGACGACGGACACGTTCCCGAAGGTCGCGACCGCCAAGACCTCGATCGGCAAGACCACCGTGACCATCAACGGCATCGCCAAGGGCGCCGGCATGATCATGCCCGACATGGCGACCATGCTGTCCTTCGTCTTCACCGACGCGCCGATCGCGGCGCCGGCGCTGCAGACGCTGCTGCGCGAGGCCGTCGACGATACGTTCAACGCCGTGACCATCGACGGCGACACCTCGACCTCCGACACGCTGCTCGCGTTCGCGACCGGCGCGGCGCGCGGCGCGCCGAAGATCACGAAGGCCAACGATCCTCGCTTGAAGGGTTTCCGCAAGGCGTTCCAAATGGTGCTCGCCGATCTCGCCGAGCAGGTGGCGCGTGACGGCGAAGGCGCGCGCAAGCTGGTCGAGATCGAGGTCGAAGGCGCGGTCTCCAAGGCCTCCGCGCGCCGCATTGCCATGTCGATCGCGAATTCGCCGCTGGTGAAGACCGCGATCGCCGGCGAGGACGCCAATTGGGGCCGCGTGGTGATGGCAGTCGGCAAGGCCGGCGAGCCAGCCGACCGCGACAAGCTCTCGATCTGGTTCGAGGGCATCCGCGTCGCTCACAAGGGCGCGCGCGATCCGCGCTATGACGAAGCCAAGGTCTCGGAGGCGATGAAGAGCCCGACGATCAACCTGAAAGTCCAGATCGGGCTCGGGCGCGGCAAGGACCGCGTGCTGACCTGCGACCTAACCAAAGAGTATGTCGCCATCAACGGCGACTACCGGTCCTAGCACTACCGCGCCGTCACCCTGACGCTGATCCGGACCGTGCGCACCGACGGATTGTTTCTGGTGTCCATGCCGCGTCGTGCGTAGGTGAAACTGTCATTGCCGACATACCCGGGTCGCGATCGATAGACAATGCGATGCGGCGGCTCGATGACGACGGTACCGTTCGACGGCCGCTGCACGATTTCCGCGCTGTGCATTGGACCGGCGGAGTGACGCATCCTGATGGAGCAACGATCGCCGCTTGAGACCGTCATGCGTCCATCGACGGTCTGATTGCCCAGCGTCGCGATGATTGGCACCGAGCAACGCGCCGACGCTTCCGCTCCCAAGGCCAGGATAATGATGCAGACCAATCCCAGCGATTTGATCATTTTGATTCCCCCCTTTGAATGGGCAATGATACGCTGCAACCTTTCGTTGCTTCAATACGTGGGGCGCCGCGCCGTCCTTAGGCGGCGGTTAACCAGCGGGCTTACACCGCGGGGCGTCTGTAATACGTTGCACGCCCGTTAACCCAAGCCTCGATAACATCCGGAGCAAGACTGTGAGCGTGAAGGTCGTCCTGGTCGCCGCCTGCGCGCTTGTCGATGCCGACGGACGCGTCCTGATCGCGGAGCGGCCGGCGGGCAAATCGATGGCCGGCCTCTGGGAATTCCCGGGCGGCAAGGTCGATCCGGGCGAGCGTCCCGAGGACGCGCTGATCCGGGAATTGAAGGAGGAGCTCGGTATCGTCGTCAAGGAGGCGTGTCTCGCACCGCTCACGTTCGCGAGCCACAGCTACGAGGACTTCCATCTCCTGATGCCGCTCTATGTGTGCCGGCGCTGGGAGGGAATAGTCACGGCGCGGGAGGGCCAGAAGCTCGCCTGGGTCCGCCCGAACAAGCTGAGGGACTACCCGATGCCGCCCGCGGACGTTCCCTTGATCTCGCACCTGACGACGCTGTTGTGACACCGAAAGCCGAAACGGAACGCACGATGTCCAGAAATTCGCAGCCGAGCCCTTCGATGCGAAAATTTTCGCTGCGATTGCGTATCGCACTGTTGAGCAGGCGCGTGGCGCGCAGCGAGGACGGCGCGACCGTGATCGAATATGCGATGATCGCGGCCGGCATCGGCGGCGCCGTCGCCGCGACCGTCTACAGCCTCGGCGCCACCACCGCGTTGTTGTATCAAGGCGTCGCGAACGGGTTCTAACGCTTCGCCTTTTCGCCCGCCGACTGTTCCTTCGTTCCCAACACATCCGCCAGCCGATGCTGCGCCGAGCCGGGCTTGAGCGGCTGCTGCTGGCTTTCGTGCGGCGCCCAGCCTGACAGCCACACGATCTCGAACGTCGCACGCACGCGGCCATCGGCGTCCGCGAAACGCGCGCCATAGACCTCGAGCATCCGCGTCAGCGTCGCGCGTCTGAGCGGCCTGCGGCTTCGCTCCGTCAGCACGTTGGTCGCGCCCATGCGGCGGAGATCTTGCATGAGCGCCAACGGTGACGTGTAGCGGACCGTGATCCTGTCGACATCGGTGACCGGCAACGCAAAGCCCGCACGCTGCAGCAACGCGCCGAGATCGCGCAGATCGGCAAACGGCGCGACACGCGGCGAAATCCCGTCCTCGACCTCCGCCTCGGCCTGCGCAAACGCCTGGCGCAGCTCGGTGAGCGTATCGCCGCCGAGCAGCGCCGCGAGCAGCAGGCCGTCCGGCCGGAGCGCGCGCCTGATCTGCACCAGCACGCCCGGCAGGTCGTTGGCGAATTGCAGCGACAACGCCGACACCACAAGATCGATCGCGCCGTCGCGGAACGGCAGCGCCTCCTCGTCGGCGACGACCGCGAGCGGTCCGCTCGCCCACGGAGCGGCCGCGACAGTCGCGCCGACCTTTCCGCTCGCCGCCAGCGCGCGCCGCACGGCGTCGCCCGCCGTGCCGAGATCGACGGCGAGATCGAACTGCCGCAGCACCACGGCGAGCCGCTCGGCGATGTCGGCCGCGACCCGCTCGATCAGGAAGTCCGACGCACCGGCGCGCTCCGCGCGCCGCCGCCGCGCGCGGAGGAGTTGACGGTCGAAGATGACGGGGCTCGATGTCATGGGGCGATCTAATACCACGGTGGCAACGCGAGCGATGCGCGACGGATCTCTCGCTCCCCTCCCCCCGCGAGCGAAGCGAGTGGTGGGGAGGGGTCGGGGGTGGGGGGCCATAGGATCAGAAATCGGAAGATGCTGATCCGAAAGATGGGCGATCCTGATCACCCGCCATTGGTGTTTGGTTTGCTGAACCCCCCACCCCCGACCCCTCCCCGCCGCTACGCGGGGGGAGGGGCGACTCGCGGCGCGAGCACCGCTCCTCTGACAGTCCACATTGAGGGCCCAGCAATTGCGCGTTAGCCTTGCCGCATGGAGACGGAGCTCGCCACCGCCGACCCGCGACCGACGCGGCTCTCCCGCATCGCCGGTGCGCTGCGCGCGACCTTCAGCCTCCTCGTCGACGTGGCGCTGCCCCAGCTCTGCGCATCGTGCCGCGAGCCGGTCGGCGACGCCGGCGTTTGCGCGGCCTGCTGGGCGAAGCTGTCGTTCATCGCCCCGCCCTATTGCGAGCGGCTCGGCATCCCGTTCACCTACGATCCCGGCCCCGGGATCCTGTCGATGGAAGCGATCGCCGATCCGCCGGCCTATCATCGCGCCCGCGCCGCCGTGCGCTATGACGA
Organism: uncultured Alphaproteobacteria bacterium; assembly: GCA_963785745.1. Classification (GTDB taxonomy): domain Bacteria; phylum Pseudomonadota; class Alphaproteobacteria; order Rhizobiales; family Xanthobacteraceae; genus VAZQ01. Next base: position 54,503 of record CAWAWR010000018.1, on the reverse strand, counting down.
CGTCGCGCGCAGCCTCGTTCATGCCTTCAAATACGGCGACCGGCTCGATCTCGCCCCCACCATGGGCCGCTGGATGGCGACCGCCGGAAAGCCGTTGCTGGGCGAGGCCGACGCGCTGGTGCCGGTGCCGCTGCACTGGCGCCGGCATTGGGCGCGGCGGTTCAACCAGTCGGCTCTGCTCTCGGAGATCGTCGCCGAAGCGAGCGGCGTGCCGGTGGCCTACCGCGCGCTCAAGCGCGTCAAGGCGACGCCGCAGCAGGTCGGACTCTCACAGTCCGCCCGCGCGCAGAATGTCCAGGGCGCCTTCCGCGTGCCGGCGGAGGGCAAGGCCGAGGTCGCCGGACGGCGGCTGATCCTGGTCGACGACGTGCTCACATCGGGCGCCACCATGGACGCCTGCGCGCGTGCGCTGCTGCGGGCCGGTGCTGCGCAGGTCGACGCACTGGTATTCGCGCGGGTTGTGGCGGGGGCTCGCAATCCCATATAAACTTCGAAGAAACGGCATTCAGATGAGCAAAGTCGAAATCTATACGACCCGCTATTGCCCCTATTGCACCTCGGCCAAAGCGCTGCTGACCCGCAAGAACGTGCAATTCACCGAAATCGACGTCAGCGGCGATCCGCAAGGACGCGTGAAGATGATTGAGCGCGCCAATGGCCGCATGACCGTGCCGCAGATCTTCATCGGCGAGGTTCATGTCGGGGGCAGCGACGACCTGCATGAGCTGGAGCGCGCCGGCAAGCTCGAGGCGCTGCTGAACGGAAAAGGACAAGCGGCATGACGACGACCTTCACCGTCGGACTGGTGCAGATGCGCTCGGGGCTCGATCCCGCGCGCAATCTCGACGCCGCCGTCAAGCTGATCGAAGAGGCCAAGGCGAACGGCGCCGACTATGTGCAGACGCCGGAGATGACCAACATCGTCGCCAACAAGCGCGACATCATGCTGGCCGCGACCGCGCCGGAAGAGAGCGACACCAGCCTGGCCGCGTTCCGCACGTTGGCGCGCGCGCTCGGCATCCACCTGCACATCGGCTCGCTCGCCGTCAAGATTTCGCCGGAGCGCGCCGCCAACCGCTCGTTCGTGATCGATCCGCAAGGCGAGGTCGTCGCCCGCTACGACAAAATCCATATGTTCGATGTGGATCTCGCCGGCGGCGAGAGCTACCGCGAGTCGCGAAGCTACCGGCCGGGCGAGCAGGCCGTGGTCGCCGATCTGCCGTGGGGCCGGCTCGGCCTGACGATCTGTTACGACCTGCGCTTTCCCACGCTGCACCGCGCGCTCGCCGAGACCGGCGCGTCCTTTATCGCGAGCCCGGCGGCCTTCACCAAGCAGACCGGCGAGGCGCACTGGCATGTGCTGCTGCGCGCCCGCGCGATCGAGAACACCGCGTTCGTGTTCGCGGCGGCGCAGGGCGGGCGCCACGAGGACGGCCGCGACACCTTCGGTCATTCACTGGTCATTGACCCCTGGGGACGTATCCTCGCCGAGGGTGGCACGGAGCCGGGTGTGGTGATGGCCAAGATCGATCCAGCCGAGGTTGCGACGGCGCGGGCGCGGATTCCCTCGCTGCAGCACGGCCGGCGCTTCGAAATGGTCGATCCTTCGACAAAGCCGGTGCCGTTGCACGCGGTCGGAGGCTCCTGATGATCCGCTACGCGTTGGCCTGTTCGAAAGGCCACACCTTCGAGAGCTGGTTCCAGAATTCCGCGGCTTATGACAAGCAAGCGAAACGCGGGCTGGTGGAATGCCCGCACTGCGGCGACAGCAAGGTCGAGAAGGCGCTAATGGCGCCGACGCTGTCCGGCACCAAGAAGCGCGGCCGCCCGTCGATGCCGGCTGCGATGCCCACGCCGGCAGCCGCGCCGGCGCCGAGCGAGACACCGACGCCGGTTGCGATGGTGTCGCCGGAGGAGCGTGAATTCCGGGCGAAGCTCAAGGAATTGCGCGACCACCTGACCAAGAACGCCGACAATGTCGGCCGCAAATTTCCCGAAGAAGCCCGCAAGATGCACTACGGCGAGGCCGAGCACCGCTCGATCTACGGCGAGGCGTCGCCGGAGGAAGCCAAGGACCTCTCCGAGGAAGGCATCGAATTTCATCCGCTGCCGGTGCTGCCCGACGAGCGGAATTAGGCGCGGCCGCGCAACCGTTACGTCCTCTTTAACATCGTCTGAATAGGCTACGCGGATCTCCGTGCGAGGTTGCGCATGACTCCCGTTGACCTGGTCGCGCTTAGCATGTGGCCGCTCGCGGCCGCGGGCATCTGGCTTGGGTACAAGTCGCTCCCGCCGCACGCGAAGGATATCCGCCGCGTTCTTCTCCGGGCCTTGAGCGCGCTCGCCCTATTCGCGGCGATTGGCGCATTCATCGCGGTCGCCATTTTCTTTCCCCATCACTCGGCAACGGCGGTTGCGATGACATACTCCATCGCGGCGGGTATCGGCGTGTTGCTTCTGTATGGAGTCTGGCGCAATCGCTTCACGCGATTGAGAGCGATTGCCTTCGCTGCGCTCGGATTCACGAGCCTGGGATGGGGGCTCTACAATCTGGCCGGAGACTTCCTGCTCCGGCGCGTACAAATCGAAGGGTATGTATCGGACAAACGGATTGTGATCCGGGAGCCCTGTACCCGCGCCTGCATACCGGACTACACCATGGGTGTCGGCACCAAGCGATACCAGACAACAAAGCAGGTTTTCGACGCCGTCGCCGCGGGTCAACGGGTCCGTGCCGAAATCGGCCGGATTTCCGAACGGGTATTGGCCGTGCAGCCTCTTCCCTTTTGATTGCCTAGTGCGGCAACTATCAACGCGTCCTACACCGTCAGGAAGTGGCCCAGCGCGGGCGGATGGCCGGCGATCAACGCCGAGAAGAAATAGCGCGCCGGCTCGTAGTGTTCCTCGGCGGTTGCCGGCTCCAGAAAACGATCGCCGCACAAATCATCGCGAACGAAGAATGCATTGACGCCGGATATCGTGCAGCCGACCAGACGATAGCCTTTGCTGGCGCCGAGCCGCGCCAGCGCTTCGAGGCTCGCCCCGAAATAGCTGGTGCCGTTCCATGCCATGGCGGGAGCATAGGGCACGACCAGCGAGAGCGGCGGACGGAGCGTCGCGTTGTATTCGATCACCACGACGCGCGGCTGCACGATGTCGATCGCCTTCCACACCCAGTAGTCGTTATAGTCGATGTCGATGCTGAGGAGGTCGATCTCGCCGGAAAAGCTGGCCTGCTCGAACAGCGTGTTGACGTTCTCGGCGGTGACCCGGCTTTCGACCACTTTCAGCCGTCCCTCCCGGATGAAGTTTGCGAGATCGCGACGCATTTGCGCGATCTCCGCTCCTGACAATTCGATCCAAAGCCCGCGCCAACCGCCGAGCAGCAGCATCGCCGTGTTGCACTCGGCGCCGTTTTGCACGCCGAATTCGATGAAGGTCCGGCTACCGGCACCGATGCGATTGAATATCTCGTGAATAATGCCGTCTTCGTCGCACTGGGAATAAACCTTGAATCCGTAACGCAGCAGCCGCTTGGGATCACTGTGGCGCGGCTTGGCGAGCTCATCCTCGCGGAAGCGCTCGAGCTCCATGTGGCGCGCAAAGCCGGAGAGCGTGTAGCTCAATCGGGTGAATTGCAGAAACTGCTGAACGGTCCTAGGATCGATCATGTCAGCACCGCGATAAGACCAACAAGCCATCTTGCGTCGAATGGACGCACGCGCAAGAGACTATCGCCGAAGGCGACGAAATCAATCGATCAGTCTGATTTTCGCGGCGAGCGCTCGACAGCGTTTACCGCGCGCGGATTGTCAGTGCGCCCACACCAGCGTCGCGACTCGGCTATTTGCCCTTACCATCTGTTGTCGCTTCGAGCTTCGATTCCAAAGCTTTTGCAATGTCCGCGAGAACCGCCCTGCGGCTTTGAGCTTCCGGTCCCGTGAGAGTAAGAGTGGAACCTGTCAAGCCATCAGACGGCGAACAGATCATGCGGAAAACGTAGATCGGTTCGCCACACTGCTTCAGAGCCACCTCTACCGTGCCGTGCGCCATAAAAATTCGAAGGTCCTGGAATGAAGCGAGCTTATCGACGAGGGGCGTAACTTCATCAGCGCGCGATTTCAAGGGTCCAGCCTCGCTCATCAATTTACGAAGACGTTCGAGCTTTTGACCCATGAGGTGCGGGAACGCCGGTTTTAGGGCCCTGTATTCGGGCAAAGCGGCGGCGCGAACAAGCACCGTACCAACGGCGCGCTCGATCTGCGCGAACAGGTCGATCACCTCACCGCGTAGCGTGTGCGCCCCGCGCTGAGCCAGGTCGTATCCATTTTTTTTCTGTGAAGTCTGCACGTCTCTCCCCAGTTATCTTCGGGCGATCCTTAGCCATGGCCGGTGAAGGAATAGTGTTAGCGTTGAGCCGCCAGTTGATCGGTTCGTTAATGAACTGTGTCGGCTGAGGACCGGATTCAATTTTTATTAGCCGAAGTAAATTGCGCGCCGCGCTTTATGCTTAGTCCGCAATGCCCTAGTGCGCCCACACCAGGACCGCGACTCCGATCACGATCAGCACGATGCCGACGGCTTCTCGCGCTGTCGTCTTCTGCTTGAACACGAACGACGAGATCGCCTGCGCGAACAGCACCTCGACCAGCGCGAGCGTGCGCACGCTGGCGGCGGTGGCAAGCGCAAAGGCCAAAAACCAGAATTGCGAGGCGAGCGCGCCGAGGAAGCCCGCGAGCAGCGATGGCCGCCACTGCCGCGCGATCGCCGTCAGCACCTTGGGCTCGCGCAGCAACAGCCAGGCCGACACCAGCGCGCACTGGATGATCAGGCCGACCACGAGCGTGAAGGTCGCGGCCATCAGATAGCTTTCCAGGCCGAGGCTCAGGATCGCGCCGCGATAGCCCACCGCCGACAGCGCGAACATGCCGCCGGCGGCGATGCCGAGCAGCGTCGCGCGGACGTCGAGCCTGGTGCCGGGCTTGAGCGCCATCAGCACCACGCCGGTCGTGGCAATCAGGATCGCGACGCCCATCGGCAGCGTGACGACGTCGCCGAGGAACACGAGGCCGAACAGCGCCGCCTGCACCGGCTCGGTCTTGATGTAGGCATAGACCACGACGAACGAACGGTCGCTCATGGCGGCGAGCATGAGCGCGGTCGCGGCGATCTGCGCGATCGATCCCTGCAGGATCCACGGCCAATAGACCACGGATGGCGTGGGCAGCGTCGCGCCGCTCGCGAACAGCACGATCAGCAGAAAGACCAGCGCGAAAGGCAATCCGAACAGGAACCGCACATGGGTCGCGCCGGCAGTGCCGAGCGTGGTGGTGAGCTCGCGCTGCGTCGCGTTGCGGACGGTCTGGGCGCCGGCGGCGATGAGAGTGAACAGCGCCCACAGCCAGGAAGAGTCGAGCATGATGACTATCTTGTAGTTCGTCATGGCCGGGCTTGTCCCGGCCATCCATGTCTATCTTGTTGCTTGGAAGCGAAGGCGTGGATGCCCGGCACAAGGCCGAGCATGACTCAGAACCTAGTCCGCCTTCTCCGCCGTCACCATGTAGTTCACGTCCATGTCGGTCGAAATCTGCCAGCGGTCGGCAATGAGATTGTAGATCACCCCGGTCTCGTCGACGACGCGTAGCCCGTGGCGTTCCAGCGCGGCCTCGAGCTCGTCGGGCGTCACGAACTTGTCCCACTGATGGGTGCCGCGCGGCAGCCAGCCCAGCACGTATTCGGCGCCGACGATCGCCAGCGCGAAGCTCTTGAACGTGCGGTTGAGGGTCGCCGCGATCATCATGCCGCCGGGCTTCACCATCTCGGCGCACCGCTTGATGAACAGCGCGACGTCGGCAACGTGCTCGACCACCTCCATGGCGAGCACGACGTCGAAGCGCTCGCCGGCATCCGCCAGCGCCTCCGCGGTGGTGACGCGGTAGTCGATCGTGAGCCCGCTTTCCGCGGCGTGCAGCCGCGCCGCCTCGATATTGGCCGCCGCCGGATCGGCCCCCACCATGTCGGCGCCGAGCCGCGCCAGCGGCTCGCTCAGGATGCCGCCGCCGCAGCCGATGTCGAGGAAGCGCAGCCCCGCCAGGCTGTCGAGCCGCTTGGGATCGCGGTCGAACCGCCGGCAGGCGGCCTCCTTGATGAAGCCGAGCCGGACCGGGTTGAACTTGTGCAGCACGCCCATCTTGCCGCGCGGGTCCCACCACGTGGCCGCCAGCCGTTCAAACCGGGCAATCTCGTCGGCATCGACGGTCGGACTTTCGGGCCTCGCAGATGCTGCCATCAGTGCCTCTCCGGGGCGCGGTTGCAGCCCCATTCCCTCGCCGCTATGTATACGCGCCTTTTGGCGCGGCGGCTTGCGGCAAAGTCTTGCGGCCCCCGCGTCCCTAGCAGAAGACTTGGTCCCCTATGGCCCGCCTGGTGATGAAATTCGGCGGAACCTCGGTCGCCGATCTCGACCGAATCCGCAATGTCGCGCAGCACGTCAAGCGCGAGGTCGACGCCGGTCACGAGGTGGCCGTCGTGGTCTCCGCCATGTCCGGCAAGACCAACGAGCTGGTGGGCTGGTGCCGGGAGGCGGCGCCCCTGCACGACGCCCGCGAATACGACGCTGTGGTCGCCTCCGGGGAGCAGGTCACCGCAGGATTGCTCGCGATCGTGCTGGAGGGCATCGGGGTCAACGCCCGCTCCTGGCAGGGCTGGCAGTTGCCGGTCGTGACCTCCAACGCCCACGGCGCGGCGCGGATCCTTGCCGTCAACGGCGGCGAGCTGGTCGCCCGCTTCAAGGAGCGCGGCGAGGTCGCGGTGATCGCCGGCTTCCAGGGCCTGCACAAGGACACCGGCCGTATCACCACGCTCGGCCGCGGCGGCTCGGACACCTCGGCGGTCGCGATCGCGGCCGCGATCCAGGCCACGCGTTGCGACATCTACACCGACGTGGACGGCGTCTACACCACCGACCCGCGGGTGGTGCCGCGCGCCCAACGCCTCGACAAGATCGCCTACGAAGAAATGCTCGAATTCGCATCGCTTGGCGCAAAGGTGCTGCAGGTGCGCTCGGTCGAGCTCGGCATGATTCACAACGTTCGCATTTTCGTGCGCTCGAGCTTCGACAAGCCCGAGGACATCGACCCGCACGCAGAGCCGCCCGGAACCCTGATTTGCGGCGAGGAGGAGATCGTGGAACAGCAGGTCGTCACCGGTATCGCCTTCTCCAAGGACGAGGCGCAGATCTCGATCCGGCGCGTCGCCGATAAGCCGGGCGTCGCCGCCGCGATCTTCGGCCCGCTGGCGGACGCCAGCATCAATGTCGACATGATCGTGCAGAACGTCTCGCCCGGACGGCCAGACCACCGACCTGACCTTCACCGTGCCGGCCGCCGACTACGAGCGCGCCGCCGACGTGCTCGCCAAGGCGCGCAAGGACATCGGCTACGAGCGGCTCGACGGCGCGACCGACGTCGCCAAGGTGTCGGTGATCGGGGTCGGCATGCGCAGCCACGCCGGCGTCGCCGCCAAGGCGTTCAAGGCGCTGGCCGAGCGCCAGATCAACATCCGCGCGATCACCACCTCGGAGATCAAGTTCTCGCTGTTGATCGACGCCGAATACACCGAGCTGGCGGTGCGCACGCTGCATCACCTCTACGAGCTGGACAAGGCCTAGGGCCGCCGCGGGAAGGCGCGATCGTTTGGGGGCCAGAAATCGCCCCGCCGATCGACAGAGGGATCAGGGGGAATTGTGCCGGCTCGATGACACTTCCGAGGCGCCCAGCGCCCTTTGGCTTGCGGTTTGCATACGGCATTCGCTATAGGCCATGGGTGGATGTGTCCGCGGGTGACCGGCCTTGCGGGCGCGCTTTCCTGACTGAGTAGCGCCGGAGCCTCCCGCTCCGGCCACCCCGAGGATCACGCGATGCGTGGCGCGCTCGGCGGTCCACGCGTGCTGTTACGCCGGCTTCGCGAGGTGATGGCGGAGCCGGTCAGCGCGCAGGAACGCCTCGACAAGATCGTGGTGCTGATCGCCGCCAACATGGTGGCGGAGGTCTGCTCCGTCTATGTGCTGCGCGTCGACGGCCGCCTCGAGCTCTACGCCACCGAGGGCTTGAAGGCGGAGTCCGTGCACAACACCGTGCTCGGTGCCGACGAAGGCCTGGTCGGCCTCGTCTCCAGCGAAGCCAACCCGATCAACCTTTCGGAGGCGCAGTCGCACCCCGCCTTCTCCTACCGGGCGGAGACCGGCGAAGAGATCTACCATTCCTTCCTCGGCGTCCCGATCCTGCGCGCCGGCAACACGCTCGGCGTGCTGGTCGTGCAGAACCGGGCGCGGCGCACCTATTCCGAGGAGGAAGAAGAAGCGCTGCAGACCACCGCGATGGTGGTCGCGGAGATGATCGCCTCGGGCGAGCTGTCGGCGATCGCGCGCCCCGGTGCGCCGGAGCCGGCGGCGCGGCGGCCGGTTCATATCAACGGCGCGGCGCTCAACGACGGCATCGCGCTCGGCCACGTGGTGCTGCACGAGCCGCGCATCGTCATCACGAATTTCATCGCCGACGACGTCAACAAGGAGATGAAGCGCCTCGAAGCCGCGATCGAGACCATGCGCTCGGACCTCGACACGATTCTCGAGCGCGGCGAAGTCCCCGACGCCGGCGAGCATCGCGACGTGCTGGAAGCCTATCGCATGTTCGCCTATGACCGCGGCTGGCAGCACCGCCTCACCGAGGCGGTGGTGACCGGCCTGACCGCGGAAGCCGCCGTCGAGCGCGTGCAGTCCGATACCCGCGCCCGCATGCTGCGCGCCACCGACCCTTATCTGCGCGAGCGCCTGCACGACCTCGACGAATTGTCGAACCGGCTGATGCACCAGCTATTGGGCAAGGACTACACGCCGCCGCGCGACCGGCTGCCGGAGAACGCGATCATCGTGGCGCGGTCCATGGGGCCGGCCGCGCTGCTCGAATACGACCGCAAACGCCTGCGCGGCCTGGTGCTGGAGGAAGGCGGGCCAAATTCGCATGTCGCAATCGTCGCGCGCGCGCTCGGCATTCCCGCGGTCGGCGAGATCGCCAACGCCACCGGCGTGGCCGATCCGGGCGATCCGATCATTGTCGACGGCGCCACTGGCGACGTGCATGTGCGGCCGTCGCCCGACATGGAAGCGGCCTATGTCGAGCGCGTGCGGCTGCGGGCGCGGCGGCAATTGCAGTACCTCGCGCTGCGCGAGAAGCCTTGCGTCACCAAGGACGGCGTGCCGGTGACGCTGCTGCTCAATGCCGGGCTCGCGGTCGACCTGCCGCACATCGACGAGACCGGCGCCGCCGGCATCGGCCTGTTCCGCACCGAGCTGCAGTTCATGGTGGCGGCGACCCTGCCGCGCGCCGCCGAGCAATTCTCGCTCTACCGCGCGGTGCTCGATGCCGCCGGTGACAAGCCCGTGACCTTCCGGACGCTCGATATCGGCGGCGACAAGGTGCTGCCCTATATGCGCAACGAGGAAGAGGAGAATCCGGCGCTTGGCTGGCGCGCGATAAGGCTCGGCCTCGACCGCCCCGGACTGCTGCGCACCCAGATTCGCGCCCTGCTGCGCGCAGGCGGCGGTCGCGAGCTCAAATTGATGTTCCCGATGATCGCCGCCGTCGAGGAATTCGACGAGGCCAAGGGCCTGGTCGAGCGGGAACTGACCCATCTGCGCCGCCACGGCCACAAGCTGCCTGATCGCGTGGAGGTCGGCACCATGGTCGAGGTGCCGTCGCTGCTCTACCAGCTCGACGAGTTGATAGAGCGCGTCGATTTCCTGTCGGTGGGGTCGAACGATCTCTTGCAGTTCCTGTTTGCCGCCGATCGCGGCAACAAACGGGTGTCCGGGCGGTTCGATCCCCTGTCCGCGCCGATGCTGCGCGTGCTGCAGGCGATCGCCGCCAAGAGCAATGCCAAGCGCAGGCCGGTGACGCTGTGCGGCGAGCTGGCTTCGAGCCCGCTCGGCGCGCTGGCGCTGGTCGCCATCGGCTATCGCTCGCTGTCGGTCGCACCCTCGGCGATCGGACCGGTCAAGGCGATGCTGCTCGAGCTCGACGCCGGCAAGGCCGGCAAGCTCCTCGGCCCGCTGATCGACAGCCCGGCCGGCAGCGCGCCGATCCGCGAGCGGCTGAAGGCGTTCGCGGCCGAGCAAAGCCTGCAAATATGATAAGGCCCCGGTATACGTCACAGGGTGCGCGGGCGAACTGACCTGGCACGACGGCAAGACATACCGCGAATGCACAAGGTGCGCGCCGGCGACGCCGTCCGGGCATATAAATACGACGCAAGAGCACATGCTGCCTGAACAGAAACTCGACGTGTTGATCACCCGCCACAAGGCGATCGAGAGCGAGCTGTCGACCCAGCTCGCGCCCGAGACCTTTGTGAAGCTGTCGCGCGAATTCGCCGAGCTCAAGCCGGTCGTTGACGCCATCACGGCCTACCGCGACGCGGTCGCGGAGATCGACGGTCTCGACGGGCTGATCGAGGACCCCAAGACCGACGCCGAAATGCGGGCGATGGCGCAGGCCGAAAAGCCGGCGCTGGAGCAGAAGCGTGCCGCCTTGGAGCAGCAGATCAAGGTCGCGCTCCTGCCCAAAGACGCGATGGACGACCGCAACGTCATCATCGAAATCCGCGCCGGCACCGGCGGCGACGAGGCTTCGTTGTTTGCCGGCGATCTCTTCCGCATGTACGAGCGCTTTGCCGCCAAGCAGGGCTGGAAGGTCGAGGTGGTCTCCGCGAGCGAGGGCTCGATGGGCGGCTACAAGGAAATCGTCGCCGAGATTCGCGGCCGCGGCGCCTTCGCCAAGCTGAAGTTCGAATCCGGGGTGCATCGCGTGCAGCGCGTGCCCGACACCGAGGCCTCCGGCCGCATCCACACCTCGGCCGCGACGGTCGCGGTGCTGCCGGAAGTCGAGGACGTCGACATCGTCATCAACGATGCCGATCTCAGGATCGACACGCTGCGCGCCGGCGGCGCCGGCGGCCAGCACGTCAACAAGACCGAATCCGCCATCCGCGTGTTCCATATTCCGACCGGTATCGAAGTGAAGATGCAGGAGGACCGCTCCCAGCACCGCAACCGCGCCAAGGCGATGGCGGTGCTGCGCGCTCGTCTCTACGAGCACGAGCGCCAGAAGCGCGACTCCGCGCGCGCGGCCGAGCGGCGCGGCCAGATCGGTTCCGGCGACCGCTCCGAGCGCATCCGCACCTACAATTTTCCGCAAGGACGCGTCAGCGACCACCGCATCAATCTCACGCTGCACAAGCTGCCGCAGATCATCGAGGGCGAGGCGCTGGGCGAGATCATCGACGCGCTGGTGACGGAGCATCAGGCGGAGCTGCTGGCGGCGGAGTCGTCGTGATGGCGACCGCCGAAGCCGGCATCATGGTCTCCGTCGCCGCCGCGCGTCGGCGTCTGGCGCAGCGCTTCCGCGACGCCGGCCTCGACACGCCCGACCTCGACGCGCGCATCCTGGTGGGCCATGCGCTCTCCCTCGATCATGCAGCGCTCGCGGCGCAGTCCGATCGCCGCCTCACCGACCAGGAAACCGCCGCCGTCGCCGCGCTCATGCAGCGCCGCCTCGATCGCGAGCCGGTCGCACGGATCGTCGGCAGCAAGGAATTCTGGGGCCTTCCGCTTACGCTCAATGCCGACACGCTGGTGCCGCGGCCCGAGACCGAAACCGTCGTCGAAGCGGCGCTCGCCGCGCTGGGCGGCGGGCGCGGCCGCGCGTTGCGCGTCGCCGATCTCGATACCGGATCCGGCGCACTCCTGCTGGCGCTGCTCAGCGAATGGCCGGCTGCGCACGGTGTCGGCACCGATATCAGCGTGGCCGCGCTCCAATGCGCGCGATCGAATGCCGCCGCGCTCGGCTTTGCCTCCCGCGCATCGTTCGTCGCCTGCGACCATGGCGCGGCGCTCATGGCAGCGGCGCAGGGAGGCGGCTTCGATCTGGTCGTCGCAAACCCGCCCTATGTGGCGAGCGGGGAGATTGCAGGCTTGCAGGCGGAGGTGCGCGACTTCGATCCACGCCGCGCGCTCGACGGCGGTCCGGATGGACTGGCGGCCTATCGCGCGATCGCCGGCGATGCGAGGCGCATCCTGGCGCCGCACGGCGTGCTGGTGCTCGAACTCGGCGCCGGGCAGCTTGACGCCGTCACATCGTTAACCGCCGCCGCGGGATTCCGGCCGGTGGACGGGTTTCGAAGCGACCTGTCCGGCGTCCCGCGCGCCCTCGCCGTCACGGTCTCGCCATAGGTCTTTTGGAAGCTCCAAATGGGCGGAACCGGCATACCGGCCCCACAGTTCAGCCACGCAAAAAAGCACTTGGATTGTGGGTCAAGACCGACTAGGTTCCCCGCAGGAATCGACCCCACGCCAGCAAGAGCCCGCAGCGACGCTTCGGAGAGCCACAGGCGCGAAGGCGCGAAACACTTGAAGCCGGAAAATCCGGCAGTAGGTTCGCCTTCCTGGGATCGAAATGCTTCATCGGTTACGCGCCGCCCGCGATATGACATAGCCGCGGCGTTGCGCATGACGAGAGGTGGGCAACACCGCAGAGAAGGTTGCGGAAGGGGTTGCTGCTTCGTGACACGAGCTCCTGGGTTGCGGCACGCCGTGCCGCAATTCGGCAGCGTGTGGAATGACGCGATCGGTTGAAGCAAGGCGGCCATAACCGCCGATCAAGAGGTCAACAAACAGGCGAGTCATGAGAAACGGTCAGAACAAGCGGATGCGCGGTCGTAACAACAACAACAACCAGCATCATCATCATCACCAGCGTAAGAACCAGAACCCGATGTCGCGGGTTTTCGAGTCCAACGGACCCGACGTCAAGATCCGCGGAAATCCGTCTCACATCGCCGAGAAATATGTTCAGCTTGCCCGCGACGCGCAGTCGTCGGGAGACCCGGTGGCCGCCGAGAACTACTATCAGCACGCCGAGCACTACAATCGTTTGATCGCCGCTGCGCAGGAACAGTTCCGCCAGCAGAATCCGCAATTCAACAATCGGCCCGAAGCCGACATGCGCAGCGACATGCGCGACGACTCCTTCGACGACGCCGAAGAGGACAACGCCGGCAACCCCGGCAACCAGCAGCCGGTGCAAGCCGGCGGCGGCGAAGTGCCCTACGCCTACGGCACGCGCGAGCCGCAGCCGTATCTGCCGCGCGAGGCGCAGCCGTTCCCCAATCCGCCGCAGCAGCCCGCTCCCCGGCAGCATCAGCCGGCCGGACAGGACGCCGGCGACGTGGATCGGCTGCCGTCGTTCATCACCGGCGGTCAGCCGCAGGGCGCGGGCGGTCAGCAGGCGGGACCGAATGGCCACGACGGCCAGCCGGATCGTTTCCCGCTGCATCGCCGGCGGCGACGGCATCGCGGTCCGCGCCCGGACGTTCCAGGCGGTCAGCGCGACGACGCCTCGCAGCAGGACTAGCTGCAGATTTACCGGCTGCAGATTTAAGAAATTTCCATGTCGCGCGGTGACGGCGCTGGCGCCAGTGCCGGCTCGAGCGCCGGCACGAGCCGCCGTTTCTCACGCCTTGAGGGTATGGCGCGGTAAACCTGCTTCGTCGCCTCGACGATGTGCACGCCTGCAAACGGCGCGGAGATTGTCGCACCCGTCCGCTCCCACGCCACCGCGGAGCGCAGGAACCAGCCGCGTCCGATCGGCGGCACGTACAGCGCTTCGCCCCATCCGACCGGCGTGAACCAGGTGTCGCGCAACAGTTGCGTGATCTGCGAGCGTGAATACGGACGGCCGTGTCCGAACGGCGTCGTATCCATACGCGCCCACAGTCCGCGCCGGTTGGGCACCACCGCCAGCAGGCGCCCGCCCGCGGCGAGGACGCGCCAGGCTTCGCGCAGCAGCGCGCCGGGGTCGTGCGCCATTTCGAGCGCGTGCACCAACAGGACGCGATCGATCGTGGAATCCTGGAGCGGCAGGTCGAGCTCGTCGACTAGCGTCGCCAGACCCGGCCGTTGCGAGGGCCACTTCACCACACCTTGCGCGGCCGGCATGAAGGCCAGGCAGCGCTCCGCCTCCTCCCGGAACAGTCCGAGATAGGGCGTCGCGTAACCGACACCGAGGAGGCTCATCCCGCGGGTATCGTTGAAGCGTGCGCGGATGCCGCGGCCGATGAAGCGACGCGCAACCACCCCCAGGCGCTGGGTGTAGAAACTGCGCAAGTCGACGACGTCGATGGACATAGGGAGGGAACCTATCACGTCATTCCGCCAGGCGCGGAATCCCTACCCCCTGAACTTCCGTTTTCGATGCCCGGGGCCTACCTTAGCCACCTGTGGTTTATGGAATGACAAGGGAACCCAATGGCTGCGCAAACGCGTCTTTTCATGTGCCTCAAGGACAATTTCGGCGTGCTGCTTCACGACCCCGGCAGCGGCCGGACGGCGGCGATCGACGCGCCGGAGGCCGCGCCGGTGGAGGCCGCGCTCAAGGCCACCGGCTGGAAGCTCACCGATATCCTGGTGACGCACCATCACGGCGACCACACCGGCGGCATCGAGGAGCTCAAGGGCCGCTACCGCTGCCGCGTGGTCGCGCCGCATGGCGAAGCCGGCGCCATCCCTGAGGTCGACGAGACCGTGCGCGACGGCGACACCGTCCGCGTCGGTGCGCTCGAAGGCCGCGTGATCGTGACGCCCGGCCACACCTCGGCTCCATCGACGCTCTACTTTCCCGCCGACAAGCTCGTCTTTGCCGGCGACACGCTGTTCTCGATCGGCTGCGGCCGCGTGATCGAGGGCACGATGGAGCAGATGTGGCAGTCGATGCTGAAGCTGCGCGCCCTGCCCGACGACACGATGGTCCACTGCGGCCATGAATACACGCTGGCGAACATCCGCTTCGCCAAGACCATCGAGCCCGACAACAAGGCGCTGGCCGCGCGTGAGCAGGAGGTCACGCAGCTCCTCGCCGCCGGCAAGCCCACGGCGCCCTCGCGCTTGGGCGACGAGAAGGCCGCCAATGTGTTTCTGCGCGCCGACGTGCCGGAGGTCGCCAAGGCGGTCGGCATGGCCGGCGCGCCGGCCGCGGAGATCTTTGCCGAAATCCGCACGCGCAAGAACAAGTTCTAGCAGCACCAATGTCGCTCTCCGCCGCCGAGATCATCCGGCTGCTCGGCCTCAAGCCGCATCCCGAAGGCGGTCACTTCGTCGAGACCCATCGCGATGCACGCGCGGACGGCCGCGCGCACGCGACCGCGATCTATTTTTTGCTCGCGCGCGGCGAGCGCTCGCATTGGCACAAGGTCGATGCCGCCGAGGTCTGGCACTACTACGCGGGCAGCGCGCTGCAGCTCGAGATCGCCGCGAGCGGTCACGGTCCGATCGAGCGCGTCACGCTCGGCCCGGGTATCGCGGCCGGCGAGCGTCCGCAGACGGTGGTGCCGGCGCATGCCTGGCAGGCCGCCGAAAGCCTCGGCGACTGGACGCTGGTCGGCTGCACGGTGGCGCCGGGTTTCGAATTCGAGGGCTTCACGCTCGCGCCCAAGGGATGGTCGCCCGGCTCCGGTGGCCGATCGGGCGGATAACTCACCGTGCAAACGCAAGCGGCGCCCGCCGCGAGGGCGTGCGCCGCTTGTGCCGTACCCAGTTCCTTAGTTTTTTGGCGCGAGGCGGTTGAACGCCGGCAGCATGAGAATGGCCATCACCATGACCATGGCGGCGGACAGGATCTTCGCGACAATGGACGTCACCACCTGCGACTGGAAGCTGATCGGGGCGGTGCCGACCACCATCGGTCCCAAGACAAAAACGGTGGTGAAGGCGATCGCAAAGCCTGCGGTCCAGGCAAGCGTACCGCGCGCCGCGCGGCGCAACAGCAGCGCCTGAAAGCCGCCGAGCAAGACGCCAATGATCGGAAGCACGACAAATGCACCGATAAGAAAGTTCACCGTGTCATGCTGACCGGTCGGCGATGATCCTCTGCCGCCATCCGGCCCGAAGTTGAGGATCGCCATGATCACGCCAAAGGCGACAGCGAACGCGAGATGCGCCGCGATCCAGCTGCGACGGGAGAAGGCAGGGAGCTTCTGGCTCAGGACGGAGCCTGTCAGGATTGCGTAGACCGCGACATTCACGACGGTCACGAAGAAGGCGAGGCCGGCGTTGAGCCAGCTAAACGTGGTCACAGAAACAACGTCGAGTGGCAACGTTCTGTTGAGTACGAACGGCAACAGGCTGACGGTCAGCGGGAAGGTGATGGCGACCAGGAAGTTGGCCTTGAGCCACTTGGCGCCGGGCGACGGTCCAGCCGACGGCATCGGCAGTGCATTGGCGGCGGCGTGCATTTCTGTTCTCCTAAGAATTTCGAATTTGAAGCCATTTTCGCCAGAAGGCGGGCTTGGGTCAGACGGGTGGGCAGCGTCCTCCGCTGCCGCATGCGCCGGTCAGACGGACGGGTCTCAAAATTGCGCGAAGATCTAGGAGACTCGCCGCGGCGGACGCCGGGCGCCGTCCTCGTGCGCCGTCAGCGCGGGCGCAGCCGAAGCACCGCCGGCAGCAAGACGACCGCAGCAAGGATGGTCACCACCAAGGTGACCAGCTCGACCACGAGCTCCTGGGCAAAGCCGGATTGCGGTCCGTAGAGCACGGCCGGCACGATGAGCGCAAAAAGCACGCCGGCGACGGCGCAGCATGCGACCCAACGGCCGAGCCCTTGAGCGGCCGGACGAAGGATCAGCGCCTGCAACGACCCTACGGCGGCACTGATCGCCACGCCGACGATGGCCGCTCCGACCGCAAGACCAATGACGATATCGGTGTCGACCTCGCCGACGTCCGGTGACGTATCCGGCGTCAGCCAGGCGATGCCCGAGATCAGCCCGAAAATTACACCCAGCACGACATAAAGCGCGAGCCAGTTGCGCATCGGAAACGCCGGCAGCTTGGTGCGCAGCACGACGCCGGACAGATAGCCCAGCACAAAGAGGCCGAACGCAAGCGCTGCCGTCACAACGACGACAAAGCCCGCCTGGATCACCCGCGAGGCCCCGGCGTCATTGACGCCGAGCACTTGACCGACGAGGAACGCGACGAAGGTAATGGCGACGTTGAGGACGCCACCGATCGCATTGGCCTTGATCCACTGGGAGGCGATGCCGGGACGCGCGCCGTCGGATCCGCCGCTCACGGCTTAGACCGCAATCTGATCTGAGCGATCGAACCGCGGTTCAGCCTCTCTCGCTTGAGGATGATCTTATCCGAAAAACCGGTTCCCATTTTTCGGGATCGTGCTCTAGACCATCACCTGCCCGCCGTTCGCGGACAGCGTCGAGCCGGTGATCAGGCCGGCATCGTCGGAGGCGAGGAACACGACACAGCGCGCAATCTCTTCCGGCTCGCCGAGACGGCCGAGCGGAATGTGCGGCAGGATGTTCTTCTCCAGCACCTCCTTCGGCACCGCCTTGACCATTTCGGTGGCGATGTAGCCCGGGCAGATCGCGTTCACGGTGATACCGGAGCGTGCGCTTTCCTGCGCCAACGCCTTGGTGAAGCCGAGCTCGCCGGCCTTGGCGGCGGAGTAGTTCGCCTGCCCCATCTGGCCTTTCTGGCCGTTGATCGACGAGATGTTGACGATGCGGCCGAACTTGCGCTCGCGCATGCCCTCGATCACCGGCCGGCACATGTTGAACAGCGAATTGAGATTGGTGTTGATGACGTCGGTCCACTGCTCCGGCTTCATGCGGTGGAACATGGTGTCGCGCGTGATGCCGGCATTGTTGACCAGGACCTCGACCGGACCGAGCTCGGCCTCGACCTTCTTCAGCCCGTCGGCGCAGGACTGGTAGGACGAGACGTCCCACTTGTAGACCGGAATGCCGGTCTCGGACTTGAACTTCTGCGCGGCCTCGTCATTGCCGCCGTAGTTCGCGGCGACGCTGTAGCCGGCCGCTTTCAACGCCTTGGAGATCGCTTCGCCGATCCCGCGTGTTCCACCTGTCACCACTGCAACGCGCGCCATCATCAACGCTCCACACACATGGCAATGCCCATGCCGCCGCCGATGCACAGCGTGGCGAGGCCCTTCTTGGCGTTGCGCTTCTGCATCTCGAACAGCAGTGTCACCAGCACGCGCCCGCCGGACGCGCCGATCGGATGGCCGATCGCGATCGCGCCGCCGTTGACGTTGACCCTGCCAGTATCCCAGCCGAGGTCCTTGTTGACCGCGCAGGCCTGCGCCGCGAACGCCTCGTTGGCTTCGATCAGGTCGAGGTCCTCGACCTTCCACCCGGCGCGCTTGAGCGCCGCGCGCGAGGCCGGGATCGGACCCGAGCCCATGATCGCCGGATCGACGCCGGCATGCGCCCACGAGACGATGCGGGCGAGCGGAGTCTTGCCGCGCTTCTGCGCCTCGCTCGCTCGCATCAGCACCAGCGCGGCGGCGCCGTCATTGATGCCGGATGCATTGGCGGCCGTGACCGTGCCGTCCTTGGCGAACGCCGGCCGCAGCTTGCCGACTCCGTCCATGGTGGTGCCGTGCTTGGGATACTCGTCGGCATCCACCACCACGTCGCCCTTGCGGGTCTTCACTGTCACCGGCGCGATCTCGTCCTTGAACCTGCCGGCCTTCTGCGCGGCCTCGGCCTTGTTCTGCGACGCGACCGCGAATTCATCCTGCTGCTGACGCGTGATCTGCCATTGGCGCGCGACGTTCTCGGCGGTCGTTCCCATGTGGTAGCCGTTGAACGCGTCCCACAGGCCGTCCTTGATCATGGTGTCGATCATTTCGAAATTGCCCATCTTCACGCCGCCGCGAAGATGCTGGCAGTGCGGCGACATGCTCATCGACTCCTGGCCGCCCGCCACCACGATGTCGCTGTCGCCGTTGAGGATCGCCTGATAGCCGAGCGCGACCGCGCGCAGGCCGGAACCGCAAAGCTGGTTGACGCCCCAGGCCGGGCTCTCGACCGAAATGCCGGCCGCAATCGACGCCTGCCGCGCCGGGTTCTGGCCCTGCCCGGCGGTGAGGATCTGCCCCATGATGACCTCGGACACCTGGGTTCCCTCGACGCCGGCGCGCTTGAGCGCCTCCGCGATGGCGACTTTGCCAAGCTCGTGCGCCGGAAGGGTTGCAAACGCCCCATTGAACGCGCCAACGGGCGTACGCGCCGCGCTGACGATGACGATATCGTCCTTCATCTCGTGACTCCTTCCTGTCCAGCTTGGGTGGTCTAGCCGTTGAATCTGGCGTCCCGACGACACCCGGCTGGCGGCGACCAAATCCTTCATTACCCATGGCCGCCCCTTTGAAACCTGTCAATTGGACGCCTTGCGGATCAGCTTTGCGCCCAACCGGCGGTCAAACGGCCGTGTTTACCGCTTCCCGAATTCACCCGACAAAACGGTGGCTTGCCCACTTGGAAAGGGTCTATGCTCTCATTTGGGGCTGGAGCGACGCCGAAGAATGACCGAGGCCGGAACACCGCTGATTTTCAAATGCTATGCCGGCAAGCGGCTCTACCATCCGGCTGCGGGCGCCTATCTGACGCTCGATATGCTCCAACAGATCATTGTCGAGCGTAGGCGCCATGGCTAATCCCGCGGAACCGGTCACGATCAAGAAATACGCCAACCGGCGACTCTACAACACCGGAACCTCGAGCTACGTGACGCTGGAGGATCTCGCCAAGATGGTGAAAGCCGGCGAGGACTTCGTCGTCTTCGACGCCAAGACCGGCGAGGACATCACCCGCTCCGTGCTGGCGCAGATCATCTTCGAGCAGGAGAACAAGGAAGGGCAGAACCTTTTGCCCATCAACTTCCTGCGCCAGCTCATCCGCTTCTACGGCGATTCGATGCAGATGCTGGTTCCGCGCTATCTCGAAGCCTCGATCGAATCGCTCACGCGTGAGCAGGAAAAGTTCCGTCAGCAGATTTCGCAGGCATTCGGCACCGGTGCGTTCGGATCGCTCGGCTCGCTCGGCCCGCTCGAAGACCAGGTGCGGCGGAACATGGAGATGTTCCAGCGCGCCTTCACGATGTTCACGCCATTCGCGAAGCGCGAAGCGCAGGCCGAGGCAGACCGGCAGCAGCGCGCCGCCAGCGGTGGCGGCAGCAGCAGTGGCAGCAGCGGCACCGACGAAATCGACGATCTCAAGCGCCAGATGGAAGAGATGCAGAAGCGGCTCGACCGCCTCGGCAACAAGGATTGACGGCACGCGATTTGATTGACCCGCCCGGGCGAAATTGAGCGATCACGGGCAATCTGAAGACGATTGACGAACGGGCGGCAACAGCACCGCAGTCGCGATAGGCGCCGGATGACCACATTCCGCAATTTTGCTTTGTGGGCAATCGTCGTCCTGCTGCTGCTCGCCCTGTTCACGCTATTCCAGACTCCAAGTCGGCATTCCAGACTCCAAGTCGGCGGCCGCGGATCGACGCTCAGGAAATTTCGTATTCGCAGTTCATCAACGAGGTCGATAGCGGCCGCGTCCGTAGCGTCGTGATCCAGGGGCCGGAAATCCACGGCAACTTCACCGACGGCCGCTCGTTCTGGACCCACGCGCCGAATGATCCGACGTTGACGCAGCGCCTGCTCGGCAAGGGTGTGTCCGTCACCGCACGCTCCCAGCAGAGCGAGGTACCGTGGATCGTGTCCTTGTTGGCCTCGTGGCTGCCCTTCTTCCTGCTGATCGGTGTGTGGATCTTCCTGTCGCGCCAGATGCAACAGCAGGCAGTCGGCCACGCCAACCGTCCCGACAGCGAGATCGCCGCGCTCAAGCGCCAGATCGAAGACCTGAAACGGGAGATCGATCGCTTGAAGGGAAACCCCAAGCCGCCGGGCTGAAACCCGCGTCTGTCAGGCCGAATGGGCCACGATCCGCGGCGTGTGGTCCAGCCACGGCCGTTCCGTGGTGGCGAGCCCGACCAGCGCGCCCTGCATGTAGTCGCAGCCCCACTCGGCCAGGATCGCCGCCGACTCTTCGTCCTGCACCCATTCCGCGACCGTCTCGAGGCCAAGCCGCCGCGCCAGGTCGATCAGCGTCTGCACGAAGGCGCGATCGTCCTCGGAGTGTCGGAGGTTCTGGACGAAGGCGCCGTCGATCTTGACGATATCGACGCCGAGCTTGCGCAGGTTGCGGAACGAGGTGTAGCCGGCGCCGAAATCGTCGATCGCGATCCGGCAGCCGAGGTCCTTCACGCGCGCGACGAAGCCGCGGGTGTCGTCGAGGTCCTGGATCGCGGTGGTCTCGGTGATCTCGATGGTGAGCCGCTCCGCGATTCCGGAATTGGCGCGCAGCGCGGCGCCGAGCGACGCCCACCAGTCCGGATCGACGGTCGAGGCGGCGGACAGGTTGAGGCTCGCCTTCAGGGCGGGCGCGGCCGACAACTGGTCAAGCACAAGTTCGAGCACGCGATGGTCGAGCAGCCGCACCAGGCCGAGCCGCTCTGCAAGCGGCACCGCTTCATTGACCGCCAGCAGGCTGCCGTCGTGGCGGCGGACGCGCATCAGACATTCATAGAAAACCGGCGCGCGCGAGCCGATCGCCACCACCGGCTCGTAGACCAGGAACAGCCGGCGATCGTTGAGCGCCTTGATGATCTCGTCGGTGGCGCGGATGTTCTCCTGCCGCTGCGCGTCGCGCTCGGGGCTTGGCCGATAGGCCTGGAACGAGCCGCGCCGCTTCACCTTGGCGCTGTCGAGCGCGTCCTGCGCACGCGCCAGCACTTCGCTGACATTGCGGGCGTGGCGGGGCGCGGTGACGCCGCCGATGGTCACGGTCACCGCCACCGGACCGGCCGATGTCTGCACCACATGGTCACGCGCGCCGAGCAGCAGACGGTCGGCGGCCACCAGCAGGTCATCGGGCGTGCAGTTGTTGAGGATGAGGCCGAACTTGTTGCCGGAGAACCGGCCAAGATGATCCTTGCCACGAAGCTGCGACCGGATGCGCAAGGCCACCGCCGCGATCACCTCGTCGGCGATGTTGAAGCCATAGGCCTCGTTGATGCGGCCGAGATTGTCGATTGCCGCCAGCATGAAGCCGCAGGACGAGCGCAGCTTGTCCGCCTCGGCGATGGTGGCTTCGAGCACCGCGGTCATGTGCCAGCGGTTCATCTCGTTGGTGAGCGCGTCGAAACGGGAGAGATAGGAGAGCTGCTGCTCCTGCTCCCGGCGTGAATCAATCACCCGTACGATGCCGTGAGCGTGTGCCGGCGTTCCGCCGGAGCCGGCGAACCAGCGGCCCGAGTCCTCGATCCAGTGCAGCGGCGCGGAATCCGGCGTCGGCCGCAAGGCGTATTGCACCTGGTAGGGCACGCCGGCGCCGTCGTCCTTCATGCCGGCGTTCATGACGGCATCAAACCGAGTCCGCCCGTCCTGCTGTTCGACCAGCCGCGCGTAGGCGGACCCGCTGGCAATCAGCGCGGCGTCGGGCACCTCGAGAACCTCGCCGGCATTGGCGCCCCAGGTGAGCGCGTCGGTCTCCACGCTCCACGCGTAGGGAACGACACCGGTTGAGGTGAGAATCTGATGGTGATCGAGGGCGCCGGCCGCGGCCGGATGCGCGCGGTGACCGGGCTTGTCACGCGTGTCATCGCGCTGATCGGAGGCGTCTGTCCGATTTTGGTTGGGCACGGTGTCCCCGCTGGGCTCGCTGGTGCCGGGGCGAGAGCTGGCAGGCCGCCGGCCGAGCGGGGCTAAGGTGCCGTAAAACCTTAAATTATTTGGAAATTGACCGGTTAAGCCCGGCCGGTCGCGGGCATTTGACCGGCGACCGCGAAACGGCACGCCCCTTGCGACGTTGACCCCAGAAGCGGGCGGGCTGTCCCGATCCGCGACACAAGGCGTCCCCATGCCGGCCCGCGATACCGAGGATTCACCATCAGCAACCGGACGCAGCCTGGTCCCGGTTGCGCAGCCTGCCGCTGCGGGCGATGGCCCCGTGCGCCTGCACAATCCGCGACCGTCCGCCGCCTTCCTCGCACAACTCGTCGCCACCGCACAGCACGCGCCGCAAACGCGCACCCGCCGGCGAGCGACCGCCGATCATGCGGCAGCGCTGTACGCCGCCGCCGACCGGCGCGGCCGGCCGAGCGTGATCAAAGTATCGATGTAACGAGGCCTGCCGTCAGCCGCCGACCATCTGTTCCGGCCGATCCATCGAGATGTCGCGCTCCGCGGTGCGGATGGTGATGGTGAAGCCGCCGAGCACGTCGACGCAGCACAAGGCCATCAGCATCAGGAACGTCGATGTCGCGGCGTTCGGCACCGCGATGAATTCAATGATCATCACAACGAAAAGAATGAACGACAGCACGTGATCCATGATGGCCCTGCTGGCCAGCCGCGCCGCCTTGAGGATTTCGACATAGAGAAGCACGATGCCGAACAGCACCAGCAGATCGCCGGTCGAGACCG
Organism: uncultured Alphaproteobacteria bacterium; assembly: GCA_963785745.1. Taxonomy (GTDB): domain Bacteria; phylum Pseudomonadota; class Alphaproteobacteria; order Rhizobiales; family Xanthobacteraceae; genus VAZQ01. The sequence continues at coordinate 31,086 of CAWAWR010000018.1, read as the reverse complement.
CCATGCTCCGTCCAGCCAGCAGCGGCACGTGCAAAAGGATCGTGGTGAAATCCAGGTCCAGCAGGAACGCGACCATGTTGTAGAGCGCGAACGGGATCAGGAGCAGCGGGAAGGCGATCAGGTACATGGCGTTGCTCCTTTGTGTCGGGCTAGTCCGCCTTGCACCCGAAAGCCGACATCGCTCGTTTTATGAATTCACGCGCTAAAGCGATGTGGGCTATACGATCTGCGGCGATGATGGCGCGTTCTCGATCCGATGCAAATTCCAATGTTGCAGTCGATGTTGTAGCCTAACTGTCGATGGATGCGTGTTACCCTTCAATCAAACGCATAGGATGGATTGAGCGAAGCGAAACCATTATCTTCCAGATGTCGTGGCAAATGCGATGGTTTCGCCTCGCTCAACCATCTTACAATCCACCCAGAGGGACAGAAGGATTCAATCGGATGTCAAATACAGACCATCCTGAACCCGCAGTCGTAGGCCGAGATCGAGCCGCCCGCAGAGGGGGAGGCGTTTTAAGTCTCGTGCCGGGATTTTTCTATATCCTGATCCTGTATGTCGTCGGGACGTACCTCTTCCCCGATCCGAGAGCAACGCTGGTCGATTTCATGGGGTACAAGCTCTCGTGGGTCGAAGTCCTCTTGGTCGCCGCCGCGATCATGGCTATGGCCGAGCAGATTAAGGTGGCCAAACCCGGCCTCAACAATACCACCGAAATCCTGCTCATGGGCTTGATCGCCATCGTTCAGATATTGTTGTTCGCACTCGGCGCCGCAAAGGTGCCGGCGCTTGCGATTTTCGACAATACCGAATTCCTGCTGCTTACGGCGATCAACCTCGCGCAAACCGCCGTGGCGTATCAGATCAACTCTGCCACCTTGATGCGGACGATTTCGCCGGCGGGGTAGCGAGCGCCCCGCGCGAAATTTCGCCGAAGGCGTAATCCGCCGCTGTGAATCACATTGGCGGATTATAAGTGGAAACCCTCGCAGCGAGCATTTCTAGTCCGCTTTGTTCCCGAAGCCCGACATCGCGTTGAGTACACGCCCTGGCAACGAATTAGGCTTCGGTCTTCGCCTTGAGCACCTGCCGGCCTTTGTACATGCCGGTCTTGAGGTCGATGTGGTGCGGGCGGCGCAGTTCGCCGGAATCCTTGTCTTCGATATAGGTCGGCCGCTTGAGCGCGTCGGCGGACCGGCGCATCCCACGTCTGGACGGCGATGTTTTTCTCTTGGGGACGGCCATTGTCGAAACTCCTGATCTTGCCGGGGCGCGAATGTTCGGAAAGCCGGGCTTATAAAGGATGGACCGGCCAAGCGCTAGTGTCCCCGACCCGAAGCCGGCAGGGCCCTTAACGCCCGCGGGCGGCTTCGAGGCAGGTCGTCCGGGCCTCGGATCGGACCGCGCGGGCCTCATAAATCCCCGCCAGCCGGCGCACATTCGCCGAAGGCTGGCGCGCGCTGCGGCGGCGCGGGCTGGGCAGCATCGCCGCCATCAATGCCGCCTCACGGGCGGTGAGCTGGCGCGCCGGCTTGGCGAAGGCGTGGCGGGCGCCCGCCTCCGCACCGAACTGCCCGTCCGGACCCCATTCGGCGACGTTGAGATAGATCTCCAGGACGCGGCGCTTCGGCAGCACCAGGTCGATCCACACCGCCAGCGGAAGCTCCAGCGCCTTGCGGACGTAGCTGCGGCCCTGCCAGAGGAAGAGATTCTTGGCGACCTGCTGCGTGAGGGTCGAGCCGCCGCGCATCTCGGTGATGTCGTCGGCTTCGTAGAACGCCTCGCGCAGCCCCCGCCAATCGATCCCGTGGTGGGTGCAGAAACTGCCGTCCTCGGCCGCGATCACCGCGCGCGGGAGCGCCGGCGCGATTTGGTCCAGCGGCACCACGGTGCGCTCCACACGCTGGAACGTGACCCAGCGCCACACGATCACCGTCGAAACCGGGTCGATGAACCGGTAGAGCGGCGCGATCAGATAGGGCACGAGCACCAGGATCAGCACGACGATCGCGAGGAACCGCAGCACGCGAAATATGCGCCCGCGCAGACGTGATCGGGGTGGTCGGCGTGGTCATCGGCAGAGCCGGTTCCTATTGGTATTTCGCGACGGCATTGCGGCGGCCCCCGCCCCGCTGTTTAATCCCTCACAAAGCAAGGTCTACCCAGGAGGAAGTACGTGGCCAAGGACGCAATCGTCTCGAAGGAGCTGGCGGAAAAATTCAAGACCGAGAAGGATACGCCCTATCTGCGGTTCGTGCGCGGCGACGGCCTCGACATCATCAGCGCACAATACGTTCCCAATCTCTGCACCGTGGATCTGAAGCCGTGGCCGCGCCGGGGCGAAGGCGCCAAGGGCGTATTCATCAACCACGAGGCCTCACGCACCTCGAACGATTGCTACGTCTGCGAGATCGCGCCGGGCAAGAAGCTCGAGCCGCGCCACCATTTGTTCGAGGAAATGATCATGGTGCTGACGGGCCGCGGCTCGACCACGGTCTGGAACAATTCCGGCGCGCGCGTCACCTTCGAGTGGAAGGCGGGATCGATCTTCGCCATTCCGCTCAACTGCTGGTACCAGCATTTCAACGGCTCCGGGCAGGAAGTCGTGCGGCTGGTCGCAGTCACGAATTTTCCGTCGGTCATGAACCTCTATGAGGACGTCGATTTCGTCTTCAATTTCACCTACGACTTCAAGAATCGGTTCTCCGGCGAGCCGGATTACTTCGCGTCCAAGGGCGAGCAGGACGGCTTCCTGCTGCGGACGAATTTCGTCGCCGACGCCATCAACCTGCCGCTGATCACCGCCAAGGAGCGTGGCGCCGGCGGCGGCCACATCCGCTTCAACATGGCCAAGGGCTCGATCGCGAGCCATATCTCGCAGTTTCCGGTCGGCACCTACAAGAAGGCGCACGCCCACGGGCCCGGCGCGCACGTGATCGTGCTGACCGGCGAAGGCTATTCGCTGATGTGGCCGGAAGGCGAGGAGCCGAAGCGCTACGACTGGAAATACGGCACGCTGATCGTGCCGCCAAACGCCTGGTTCCACCAGCACTTCAACGGCGGCGCCACGCCGGCGCGCTATCTCGCCTTCAAGCACGCGTCGCCGCGCAACAGCCAGGGCGTGCCGCTGTCCTGGATCAGCCGCCGCCTCGGCGGCAACCAGATCGACTACGCCGACGAGTCGACCGCGGTGCGCAATATGTTCCACGACGAGCTCGCCAAGCATGGCGTGACCTCGAAGATGGAGCCAGTCTACGAAGCCGAGGTGCCGAACCTGCCGCCCAAGGCCGCGGCGTGATGAAACCGGGGCGCGGGCCTGAACACAGCGCTCCACGGCGCGCTGCGTTCCGGCTTGCAGCCGCGGCGATCCTCGCGATCGCCGTCCTGCCGGCGGCCGCGCCCGCCCAGGATATCTTCAGCTATGCGGGTCCCGACCGCAGCCAGCGCATCCTCGACGGCGCGAAAAAGGAAGGGACCGTCACGCTCTATTCGTCGGCGACGGTTGCCGACATGGGCCCGCAGATTTCCGCCTTCGAAAAGAAGTATGGCATCAAGGTGCGGCTCTGGCGCGCCAGCTCTGAGGACGTCGCGCGGCGTGTGATCAACGAGCAGCGCGCGTCGCGCTTCGAAGCCGACGTCGTGGAGACCGCGGGCTCCGAGATGGAGGTGCTGGTCCGCGAGAAGGCGATGCAGCCGTATTTGACTCCGGTCTCGGCCGAGCTCATCCCGGCCGCGACCTATGCCCACCGCCAATGGATCGCGACGCGCATCAACGCCTTTGTCGGCGGCTACAACACCAAGCTGATCGCCGCCGCCGACGCGCCGAAGCGCTATGAGGACCTCACCGATCCGAAATGGAAGGGCAGGCTCGCGGTCGAAGCGAGCGACGCCAACTGGTTCATGCAGCTCGCCGCCATCATGGGCGAGGACAAGGCGACAAAACTTTTCCGCGATATCGTTGCGCGCAACGGCATGTCGGTGCGCCGGGGCCATTCGCTGCTTGCCAACCTGGTGCCGAGCGGCGAGGTCGCGCTGGCGCTGACCCTCTACAGCTACCGGGTCGAGCAGTTGAAGCAGGAAGGCGCGCCGGTCGAGATCCTCTATCTGCCGCCGGTGATCGGGCTTCCGACCGGCACCGGCATCGTGCGGCGCGCCCCGCATCCGCATGCTGCGGCGCTGCTCGCCGATTTCTTCCTCACCGACGCGCAGCCGATCATCGCCGACCGCTTCAACGTGCCGGTCAATCCGAAAATCCGGCCGATGCCGGACAACCTCGCCCTCATCGACGTCGCGAAATTCCTCGACGAAGGCGAGCGCTGGACCAAGCTCTATGCCTCGATCTTCACCGGGAAATGACGGCTGATGCCCACGGCTCAGTCCAAGCCGCCACGGAAGGCCAGGCGCGCGAAGCTTGCGCAGACCTTCCATGTCCACATGAAGCTGTTCGTGTCAGCGGCGCTTGGCATCGCGGTGTTCTTCGCGCTGCGCTGGAGGATCCTGCAGATCGAGATGTTGCAGACCGAACCGCGCGGCGTGATCCACTTTTTGGCGGCCTGGAATGTTGCCGTTCTCGTCTATCTGGCGCTCGCGGCGTGGGTGATTGCGCGACATGAGGAAAGTCATCTGCGCGCCCTCTTCTCCGAGGAGGACGAGGGCGCGGCGCTGATCCTTGCGCTCACCGTGGCCGTGGCCGCGGCCAGCGTGTTTGCGATCTTTGCCGGACTGGGCGCCGGCAACAAAGCCAACCGGCTGTCGCCCGTTCTGGCCATGATCACCGTGTTCCTGTCCTGGGTGTTCATCCACACCATCTTTGCGTTCCACTACGCGCATGAATTCTATGGCGAAGCGGACGGGCAGCAAAAAGGCGGTCTTATTTTTCCGCCGGCCGACGGGAAGAAAGATACCCCTTCGCCCGCCTATTGGGACTTCGTCTATTTCTCGTTCGTGATCGGAATGACGTTCCAGGTGTCGGACGTGCAGATCACGCGCACGTCGCTCCGCCGCCTCGTTCTTTTTCACGGTATCGTGTCGTTCTTCTACAACGTCGCGGTGCTCGCGCTGATGGTGAACATCGGCGGCGAGTACATCAAAGGATGACGAGGAAAGTCTGCTCGAAGGAGCGTCAGCGCCCGAGCCAGTTCCGGAAGCGCCACCAATATTGCCGGAAGGTGACGGACAGGACGAACGCCGCGATCAGGACGATCACGACGGGAATCCAGATCAGCGCCACGCTGAGCAGCACGATCAGCATGATGCCGGCGATCAGGGCCAGCACCGCCAACGCCAGAATGATCGTGAACGGACCGGGCTGCGCCATGTAGACACGCCGGGTGCCGCCGTTGTCCTCGTCGACAGAGACGAAGATGCGCGGGCGGGCGTCCCGCCCGGGGCGACCCGGCGGAATGATCTCGGGCTCCGACCGAGGCCGGGACGCGCCGGAGTCCTGGGGGTCGCGGTTGGTCATGCCGGGTCATGTATGACCGCGTCGGCCGAGCGCAATGGCGGGGAAGTTCCCGGTTGCGGGACGGCGCGATGTCTCGCCGGTCCCCTACTCCGCCGCGGTGCGCCCTGCCCCGCCATTGCCGAAGCGGCGGTCGATATACTCGATCACCATCTGCTTGAAATCGGCGGCCACCGTCGGGCCGCGTAGCGTCACCGACTTCTTGCCGTCGACAAACACCGGCGCCGCCGGGCTCTCGCCGGTGCCGGGCAGCGAGATGCCGATGTCGGCGTGCTTGCTTTCGCCCGGACCGTTGACGATGCAGCCCATCACCGCGACGTTGAGCGTCTCGACGCCCGGATATTGCTTCTTCCACTCGGGCATCGAGGTGTGGATGAAGCTCTGGATGTCGCGCGCGAGCTCCTGGAACGTCGTCGAGGTTGTGCGTCCGCAACCGGGGCATGCCGCGACCAGCGGCACGAAAGTGCGGAAGCCCATGGTCTGCAGCAGCTCCTGCGCGACCCGGACTTCCTGCGTGCGGTCGCCGCCGGGCTCGGGCGTCAGCGAGATTCGGATGGTGTCGCCGATGCCCTGCTGAAGCAGCACGCCCAGCGCGGCTGAGGAGGCGACGATGCCCTTCGAGCCCATGCCCGCTTCAGTCAAACCCAGATGCAGCGCATAGTTCGAGCGCTGCGCCAGATCCGCATAGACCGCGATCAGGTCCTGCACCGCCGAGACCTTGGCGGACAGGATGATGCGGTCGCGCGGCAGGCCGATCTCTTCGGCGCGCTCACCCGACAGCAGCGCGGACTGGATCATCGCCTCGCGGGTCACCTCGCGCGCGTCCTTCGGATTGTTGGAGCGCGAATTCTCGTCCATCAGGTGCGTGAGCAGTTCCTGATCGAGGGAGCCCCAATTGACCCCAATGCGCACCGGCTTGCCGTGCTTGGCTGCGGTCTCGACGATGGTCGAGAACTGGCGATCGCGCTTGTCCTTGAAGCCGACATTGCCGGGATTGATGCGGTATTTGTCGAGCGCTTCGGCGCAGGCGGGATGATCGGCAAGGAGCTTGTGGCCGATATAGTGGAAGTCGCCGACCAGCGGCACCTCGCAGCCCTGCTGCAGCAGCCGTTCTTTGATCTTCGGCACCGCCGCCGCGGCTTCGTCGCGGTCGACGGTGATGCGCACGATCTCGGAGCCGGCGCGCGCGAGCGCGGCGACCTGCCCCACGGTCGCGTTGATATCCGCGGTGTCGGTATTGGTCATCGACTGGACGACGACCGGCGCGCCACCGCCGACGGTCACGCCGCCGACGTTAACGGCTACCGACTTGCGTCGCTCCTGCGGACCCGCGATCATAATTTCTCTCCTTCGCGCCGCTTCGGTGCCAGAGCCATCCGGCGGCGTCAACGTGGGGGCTACGCCCCTGAATTAACCCTTGCCGCAATGGGTGCAGATACCTGAGACTTCGATGACCGGCGATTTCGGCGTAAATCCCACGGCATCGGCGGCGGATTTTACCGTGCTGGCGACCTCCGACGAAGAGGCCTCCCCGACCGTGCCGCAGCGTTCGCAAATCAGGAACACCACCAGGTCGCCGGCCACATGGCTGTGCACGCAGGCAACGAACGCGTTGCGGCTTTCGATCCGGTGAACGAGGCCGTTTTCGCGCAGGAACTCGAGCGCACGGTAAACCGTGATCGGGGCCGGGCGCGGTCCTGAAGGCGCCACCCGTTCCATGATCTCGTAGGCGCCGAGCGGCTGATGGCTGGCCAGCAACGCGCCCAGCACATCCCTGCGAATGGGGGTCAGCCGCTGCCCGCGTTCGCTGCAGCGGGCCTCGGCGACCGCCATGGCGTCGCTGGTGCAGCGGTCATGATCGTGCCCGGGCGCCGGAAAGATCGCCGCTTCACCCTTGTCATGTGCCGTTCTGGCCCTAGCCATCCGGGAACCTTAACCCTTTGCGCCGTATTCGGAACAATGATGCGTCGCAACAATTACATATTGCAATGCAACAAGCGCTGCCTCAAGTTCCTATGTAACTGAGTCGTTTCAACTTTTGGTCGTTAACACCCCCTAGTTGTGATGCTTCCAGTCCTGTTGAACAAGGTCTTTTCGGCCCTCACGCGCCGCTCCGGTCCCAGCCGGGCGCGCCGGCTGGGATTCGCCGACGCGACCAAGAGCGTCAACCTCGCCCTCCAGGGCGGCGGGGCGCACGGGGCCTTTACCTGGGGCGTGCTCGACCAGCTGCTCGCGGACGGGCGGATCGCCATCGACGGCATCTCCGGCGCGTCGGCCGGCGCGGTGAACGCCGTGATGCTCGCCGACGGGCTTGCGCGCGGCGGCGCCGAGGAGGCGCGGCAGCGGCTCGCCGACTTCTGGCGCGCGGCGAGCTTTGGCGGCTCCTTGCCTGAGGTGCAGCGCGAAGCCATTGAGCGGCTGTTTGCATTCGTGCCGCGGCAGAGCTCGCCGGCGCCGTGGCTTGGCGCGTTGTCGCGCTACTGGTCGCCCTACGAACTCAATCCGCTCAACATCAATCCGCTCAAGAACCTGATCGAGCGCTTTGTCGATTTCGCGCAGGTGCGCGGCGATACCCGCCGCGAGCTGTTCATTTCCGCCACCAATGTGGACAGCGGCGAGCAGCGCGTGTTCTCGCGCGCTGAAATGACGCCGGAGGTCGTGATGGCGTCCGCCTGCCTGCCGCTCTTGTTCCAGGCGGTGGAGATCGACGGCGTGCCCTTTTGGGACGGCGGCTACAGCGGCAATCCGTCGGTGCTGCCGTTCCTGCGCGCGACCGCGACCGAGGACGTGCTGATCGTGCAGATCAATCCGCTCGAACGCGGCGGCGCGCCGACCCGCGCGCGCGATATCGTGACGCGTTTGCACGAGCTGACCTTCAACGCACCGTTGCTGGCGGAGTTGCGCGCGCTCAAGCTTGCGGAACGGCTGATCACCGAAGGCGGGCTGCCGCGCGGCACCGCGCCCGGGCAGTACCGGCGCATCCGGCTCCACCGCATCGTGATGGATACCGGGGCGATCGACGACCGCAGCAGGCTCAACAACGACTACGAGACCTTCGACCGGCTGCGCCAGCTCGGCCAGGCCGCGGCGCAGCGGTTTCTCGACGCGCATTTCGGCGACATCGGGCGCAGAAGCACGATCGATGCGCCGATCGAACCGGCGCCGGAATGGCTCGATCGCGGGTCGGCCCCGGCCAAGAATATCGCTTGATCCGCTTTCGCGGGAATGAGCGGGAGCTAGACTAAGGGCATGAGCGCCCCTCTCCTGACCGCCGCAATCGGACCGACGCGGCTCGACATCTGCGTCGCCGACATCACGACGCTTGACGTCGACGCGATCGTCAACGCGGCGAATACGTCGCTGCTCGGCGGCGGCGGCGTCGACGGCGCGATCCACCGCGCCGCGGGGCCTGAGCTACTCACCGAATGCAAGACGCTCGGCGGCTGCGCGACCGGGTCGGCCAAGATCACGCAAGGCTACCGGCTCAAGGCGAAACACGTGATCCACGCGGTCGGGCCGGTCTGGAACGGCGGCGGGCGCAACGAGGAAGACCTCCTGGCCTCGTGCTATTCCACCGCGCTGACGTTGGCGGCGGAGCATCAACTCACGTCGATCGCCTTTCCGGCGATTTCCACCGGCGTCTATCGCTTCCCGCCGGACCGCGCCGCGCGGATCGCGGTCGGTACCGTGACGGCGGAAATCTCCGCAGCGCCGGGCAAGCTGACGCAGGTCGTGTTCTGTTGCTTCTCGCCGGACTCGGCGAAGCATCATCAGGACGCCTTTGCCGATTTAGCTTTGGTCTAGCGATAGAAATTCGGCGCGGATTTTCGCCGTATGCTCGCCGAGCGACGGCACCGCGCCGTAGCGGCGCGTCTCGCCGGCGCGGCGGGCCGCCGGCGCCGGATAATTGGTCACGCCGCCGGCCGTTTGCACGGCGATGCGCCGCAGATGCGGATGTTGCGCGAGCCCGGCCGGATCGTTCACGCGCGCAAAGGCAATGTCGGCGGCGGCAAGCCTTGCAATCAGCGGCTCGATGTCCATCGACTTGAACACCGCCGCGACGCGGCCGTCGGTCTCGGCGCGGCGCTTCACCCGCTCGACATTGCTGGCGAAGTTCGGATCGCTCGCGAGCGCCTTGTCGGCGAGCACCTCAGTCGCGAGCACGCGCCATTCGCGGTCGCTCTGGATCGAGATCAGCACGTCGACGCCGTCGCGGCTCTTGAACACGCCATAGGGCGCGATCGAGGTATGCGCGAGGCCGACGCGTTTCGGCGGCTTGCCGCCTTCCTGCTGCAGCAGTGGCGTCGCCATCCAGTCGGCCATCGCATCGAACAGCGAGACCGACAGCTCGGCACCCTCACCGGTGCGGCCACGCACGATCAGCGCTTCGAGGATTGCCTCATAGGCGTTCATGCCGGCGCCGATGTCGCACACCGAGACGCCGACGCGCGCGGGCTCGTTCGGCCCGCCGGTGATCGAGGCAAGCCCGACTTCGGCCTGGATCAGGAGGTCGTAAGCCTTGCGCTCGGTATAGGGACCGGCCTCGCCGTAGCCCGAGACCGAGCAGACGATCAGGCGTGGATGTTCGCGCCGCAGCCGTTCGATCGGGAAGCCCAGCTTCGCGACCGCGCCGGGCTTGAGGTTCTGCACGAAGACGTCGGCCTTCACGAGCATCGCGGATAAGAGCGCCTTGTCGTCGGCCTTCGTGAGATCGAGAACGACCAACTCCTTGCCGCGGTTGAGCCAGACGAAATAGCTCGAACTCGCCGTTCGCGACGTCGTCGTAGCCGCGCGCGAAGTCGCCCTCCGGGCGCTCGATCTTGATGACGCGCGCGCCGGCATCGGCGAGCCGGCAGGTGCACATCGGCGCGGCCACGGCCTGTTCGAGCGCGACGACGAGCAGGCCTTCGAGCGGGAGGGTCATGCGACCTCAGTAGGAGCGTGGCAAATCGAGCACGTGCTCGGCGAGGTAGGAGAGAATGAGGTTGGTCGAGATCGGCGCCACCTGGTAGAGCCGCGTCTCGCGGAATTTGCGTTCGATATCGAATTCCTCGGCGAAGCCGAAGCCGCCGTGGGTCTGCACGCACATCTCGGCCGCCGCCCATGATGCATCCGCCGCCGCGAGCTTCGCCATGTTGGCCTCGGCGCCGCAGTCGCGGCCGGCGTCGTAGAGCGCCGCGGCCTCGCGCACCATCAGCGCGGCGGTGCGCATCTGTGCATAGGCGCGCGCGATCGGGAACTGCACACCCTGGTTCTGCCCGATCGGGCGCCCGAACACGCTGCGCCCCTTGGCGTAGGCGGTCGCCTTCTCGATGAACCACTGGGCGTCGCCGATGCATTCGGCGGCGATCAGGATGCGCTCGGCGTTCATGCCGGACAGGATGTAGCGGAAGCCCTCGCCTTCCTCGCCGATGAGATTCTCCGCCGGCACCCGCATCGCATCGAAGAAGATCTCCGTCGTCGCGTGGTTCATCATGGTGCGGATCGGCCGAATCGTGAGGCCCTTGGCCGTGCGCATGTCGACCAGGAATACCGACAGCCCGGCGGTGCGCTTCGTTGCCTGCTCGCGCGGCGTGGTGCGCGCGAGCAAGAGCATGAGGTCCGAGTGCTCGGCGCGCGAGGTCCAGATCTTCTGGCCGTTGACGACGTAGTCGTTGCCGTCGCGCACCGCGGTGGTGCGAAGGTTGAGCGTGTCGGTGCCCGACGTCGGCTCGGTCACGCCGAAAGCTTGCAGCCGCAATTCGCCCTTGGCAATCGCAGGCAGAGTGCGGTCCTTCTGCGCGGCATTGCCGTGACGAAGCAGCGTCCCCATGGTGTACATCTGCGCATGGCAGGCGGCGCCGTTGCCGCCCGACGCATGGATTTCCTCCATGATCACCGCCGCGGCCGAAAGCGGCAGCCCGCTGCCGCCGTATTGCTCCGGGATCAGCGCGGCGAGGAAGCCGGCCTTGGTCAGCGCCGCGACAAATTCAGTGGGATAGCCGCGCTCGCGGTCGAGCGCGCGCCAATATTCACCCGGAAAACCCGCGCACAGTGCGCGCACCGATTCCCGGATCGACGCGTGGTCGTCGTGCTGGACGTCGGGTTGAGCCATGCGGCGGACTATAGCGCGATTTCCGCGCGGCCGTTGTTGATTGCGACCACGTCGCGCTCAACCACACGGGAGCGGAAGCTCACGACCGTGCCGTCGCGCCACATCTCGGTGCGGATGGTCTCGCCCGGAAACACCGGCGCCGAGAACCGCCCGGCAATCGCCGTCAGCTTCGTGGGGTCATAGCCGCAAAGGCTCTTGAGCAGCGCGTGGCCAGCGACGCCATAGGTCGCAAGGCCGTGCAGGATCGGCCGCGGGAAGCCCGCCGCCTTCGCCACCGCGGGATCGGCATGCAGCGGGTTGGGGTCGGCGGAGAGCCGATAGACCAGCGCCATCTCCGGCCGGGTCGGCAGGTCGCACATAATGTCGGGCGCGCGTTCCGGGATCGGATGCACCGGCGGCTGCTGGCGCGACGGTCCGCCGAAGCCGCCGTCGGCCCGGCAGAACGTCGTGTGGTGCAGCGTCGCGATGCGCGCCCCGGTCGCCTTGTCGTCGATGGTGCGCTCGGAATAGAGCACCGCGCCCTTGCCGTCGCCCTTGTCGATGATCTCGATGACGCGGGTCTTGCTGATGACGGTGCCAACGGGCGTCAACGGACGGTGCAGCTTCACGGAATATTCGCCCGCTACCACGCGCACCCAGTCGATGCCGGTGTCGAGGTCCTTCACCCAGAAGCCGGGATGGCCGATGACGACGGCCATGGTCGGCAGCACCTTGAGATTCTTCTCGTAGACGAACGCGAGTTGATCCTCATCGACGGGGTCGTAGCCGAGCCCGAGACCGAGTGCATAGAGCATGCAGTCCTTCGGGCCGTAGCTGTGCTCGACGTCGGGAATCTTCAGCGCCAGCAGCTTCTCGTAGTCGATCGCCATCACACCGGGTCCCAGGAGAACACGTCGCCGGAACGCTCCAGCGGCGTGAGCGAAGGACCGAACGCGCCCTTGAGCTGCTGGTCGAGCTTCTCGGGCGTCCAGCCCTCGGAGCGATGGATGGTGCGCACCGGACGCGGCTGCGAGAACAGGAACACCTCGTTGTTGCGCACGCCAAAGATCTGCCCGGTGATGCCGTCGGCGCGATCCGATGCGAGATAGACCACCAGCGGCGCGATCTTCTCCGGCGTCATCTCACGGAAGCGCTCGACTCGGCGCTTTTCTTCCTCGGTCTCGGCCGGAATCGAATCGATCATGCGGGTCCAGGCGAACGGCGCGATGCAGTTCGAGCGCACCTTGAAGCGCTGCATGTCGAGCGCGATCGAACGCGACAGCCCGACAATGCCGAACTTGGCCGCCATGTAGTTGGCCTGTCCGAAATTCCCGACCAGCGCCGAGGTCGAGGTCATGTGCACGAAGGCGCCGGAATTCTGCTCGCGGAAATGCGCGGCGCAGGCGCGGCTCATGTTGAAGGAGCCGTTGAGGTGGACGTCGAGCACGTCCTGCCAGTCCTTGTGGCTCATGCGGTGGAAGATCGCGTCGCGCAGAATGCCGGCGTTGTTCACGAGAATGTCGACGCGGCCGAAGGTCTCGACCGCGACCTTCACGATCGCCTCGGCGTTCTTCGCTTCCGAAATCGACAGCGTCGAGGCGATCGCGTCCCCGCCCGCTTTCTTGATCTCGTCAACCACTTGCTGCGCCGGACCGGCGTCGGTGCCGGCGCCCTGCAGGCTCGCGCCGATATCGCAGGCAACGACCTTGGCGCCCTCCTGGGCCAGGCCGAGGGCGATGCCGCGCCCGATCCCGCGCGCGGCGCCGGTGACGATGGCGACTTTTCCGGAAACGATGCCTGCGGCCATTACCGCCCCCAAATTTCCTCGGCCAATTCGACGATCATGCGGAGCTTGGCCCACTGCTCGTCCTCGGCGAGGATATTGCCTTCTTCGGTCGACGCGAAGCCGCATTGCGGCGACAGGCAGAGCTGGTCGATATCAACGAATTTCGCCGCCTCGTCGATGCGGCGCCTGATCTCGTCCTTGCTTTCGAGCGTGCCGCTCTTCGAGGTGACGAGCCCGAGCACCACGGTCTTGCCTTTGGGCACGAAGCGCAGCGGCTCGAACCCACCAGAGCGCGCGCTGTCGTACTCCATGAAATAGCCGTGCACTTTGATGGTGTTGAACAGCATCTCCGCGATCGGCTCATAGCCGCCGCCCGCACTGATGAAGGTCGAGCGGAAATTGCCCCGGCAGAGATGCATGGTGATGGTCATGTCGGCCGGGATGTCCGCGATCGCGGCGTTGATCATACCGGCATAGACGAACGGCAGCTTGTCGGGATCGTCGCCACGCGCGGCGACCTGCGGGCGCAGCTCGGGATCGCACAGGTACGTGAGATTGGTCTCGTCGAGCTGGAGATAGCGGCAGCCGGCGTCGGCAAAGGCGCGTACCGTCTTGCTCCAGGTCTGGCCGAGGTCGCGATAGTAGTCGTCCATCGACGGATAAATCGACTCAGGCACCACCTTGCGGCCGAAGCGGAAATGCAGCGTCGACGGCGACGGGATCGTCATCTTCGGCGTCGCTTTGGTGTGCGACTGCACGAATTTGAAATGCTCGATCATCGGATGCGGCGTGTAGCCACCGAGCTTCTTGTTCACGCGTAGCTGGATCGGATGTGATGTCGCGCCATGGAACTGGAATGCGCGCTCGCCGACATAGAACTCGACGCCGTCGAGCGCCTTCAGGAAATCGGTCTGCCAGGAGGCACGGCGGTATTCGCCGTCGGTGACCGACTTCAGGCCTGCCGTTTCCTGCTTTTTGATGAGAGCCTCGATTTCGCGGTCCTCGACGGCCTTGAGCTCGGCGGACGTGATCTCGTTCTTCTCGCGCTTCGCACGCGAGTCCTTGAGCGCTTGCGAACGCAACAGGCTGCCGACATGGTCGGCACGGAACGGCGGCTTGGTACGCATTGTCATCAGTTCAACGGCCCCACACTTCTTCTGACAGCTCGACGATCATCCTGAGCTTCGCCCATTGCTGCTCCTCGGTGAGGATGTTGCCCTCTTCGGTGGAGGCGAAACCGCATTGCGGACTGAGGCAGAGCTGGTCGATGCTGACGTACTTCGCCGCCTCGTCGATCCGGCGCTTGAGCTCGTCCTTGCTTTCGAGCGTGCCGCTCTTGGAGGTGACGAGCCCGAGCACCACGGTCTTGTCCTTCGGCACGAAGCGCAGCGGCTCGAAGCCGCCGGCACGCGCGCTGTCGTATTCCATGAAATAGCCGTTGACCTTGATCTCATTGAACAGGATCTCCGCGACCGGCTCGTAGCCGCCGGAGGCCACAAAGGTCGACTGGAAGTTGCCGCGGCACAGATGCATGGTGATGGTCATGTCGGCCGGGATATCGGAAATCGCCGCGTTGATCATGCGCGCGTAGATGTGCGGCATCTGCTCGGGATCGTCGCCGCGCTGGGTGACGTGCTTGCGTAGCTCGGGATCGCAGAGATAGGTGAAATTGACCTCGTCCAATTGCAGATAACGGCAGCCGGCGTCAGCAAAGGCGCGCACCGCCTTGCGGTAGGACGTGCCGAGGTCGTTGTAGAAATCGTCCATCGCCGGATAGATCGTCTCCGGTACCGCCGCCCGGCCGTAGCGGAAATGCAGCGAGGACGGCGACGGGATGGTCATCTTCGGCGTCGCCTTGGTGTGCGACTGCACGAACTTGAAATGCTCGATCATCGGATGTGGTACGTAGCCGCCGAGCTTGCCGATGACGCGAAGCATCATCGGCTTCGGCTGCACGCCCTGGAAGCTGATCTTGCGCTCGCCGAGATAGGTCTCGACACCGTCGAGCTTGCCCAGAAAGTCGTAGTTCCAGAACGCGCGGCGATATTCGCCGTCGGTGATCGACTTGAGCCCCGCCGCTTCCTGCTTCTTGATGATCGCGTCGATCTCGCGATCCTCGACGGCCTTGAGCTGGTCCGCCGTGATCTCGCCTTTCTCCCGCTTCGCGCGCGCCTCCTTCAGCGGCGCGGAACGCAACAGGCTCCCGACATGGTCGGCGCGGAACGGCGGATTTACTCGCATCATGATGGGCGTACTCGCTGTCCGGTGAGTTCGTGCCGCACGATCGCGGCGCCCTCGGCCATCGCGCGCATCTTTCCGAGCGCAACGTCGCGGGGCAGGTACTTCATGCCGCAGTCCGGCGCAATCACGATGCGCTCGGCCGGAACGTGCGGCAGCGCGCGGCGAATGCGATCGGCAACGGTCTGCGGCGTTTCAACCGACAGGTCCGAGAGATCGATCACGCCGAGGATGATCGTCTTCGACGGCAGTTCCTTGAGCACCGCGAGATCGACCTTGGGCTGCGCCGCCTCGATGGAGATCTGCTGCGCGGGCGACTGCTCGAGCTCCGGCAGGAACGAATAGCCCGACGGCTTCGATTTCACCATCTGTGCATAGCCGAAGCACAGGTGCACGGCGGTGGTGCCGCTGACACCGTCGAGCGCGCGATCGAGCGCCGCAAGCCCATAAGCCTTGGCCTTTTCCGGCCGCGCCTGCATCCACGGCTCGTCGAGCTGCACGACGTCGGCGCCGGCCGCGAACAGGTCCTTGATCTCGGCATTCACGGCGGCGGCATAGTCGAACGCCAACGCCGCCTCGTCGCGGTAGTGGTGATCCTCGCATTGCTGCGCCATGGTGAAGGGGCCCGGCACCGTCATCTTGATCCTGCGGTCGGTATTGGCGCGCAGGAATTCCACGTCGCGCACCTCGACCGGATGGCGCCGTCGGATCTTGCCGACCACGCGCGGCACGATGGTGAAGCCGCCGGTGCGGTTTGGCGTCTTGCCGGGATTGTCGAGATCGACGCCGTCAAGCGCGGTCGCGAAACGATTGGAATAGCTCTCCCGCCGCTGCTCGCCGTCGGTGACGATGTCGAGGCCGGCGCGCTCCTGGTCGCGGATGGCGATGATCGTGGCGTCATCCTGCGCCGCGTCGAGCCTTTCGGGATCGACGCGCCACAGCTCCCGCGCGCGCACGCGCGGCGGCATCTGCTTGGCAAGGCTGGCGCGGTCGATCAGCCAGTCCGGCTGCGGGTAGGAGCCGACCAGCGACGTTGGCAGCAGCATCAGGTGTTGCCCCACACCTCGCGCGACAGCTCCACGATCATCCGGAACTTCGCCCATTGCTGTTCCTCGCTGAGGATGTTGCCCTCCTCGGTCGAGGCGAAGCCGCATTGCGGCGACAGGCAGAACTGCTCGAGCGCCGCGTACTTCGTCGCCTCGTCGATGCGGCGCCTGATGTCGTCCTTCTGCTCCAATTCGCCGAGCTTCGAGGTGACCAGGCCGAGCACCACGATCTTGTCGCCCTTCGGCAGAAACCGCAGCGGCTCGAAGCCGCCGGAGCGGTCGCTGTCGTATTCCAGGAAATAGCCGTCATAGTTCACGCCGCCCAGCAGCCGCTCGGCGACCGGCTCGTAGCCGCCCGAAGCCACCCAGGTTGACTTGAAGTTGCCGCGGCAGACATGCGTGGTGATCGTCATGTCGGCAGGCTTCGCCGCCAGCGCGATGTTGATGACGTCCTGATAGATCTGCGGAAGGTTGTCCGCCATCGGCATACGGCCGTGCGCCGCCGCCACCTCCTCCGGCGAGCACAGATAGGCCCAGACGGTGTCGTCGAACTGCAGGTAGCGGCAGCCGGCGTCATAGAACGCTTTCACGGCTTTGGCATAAGCGTTGCCGAGATCGGCGAAGAAATTATCGATGCTGGGATAGACGGTCTTCGGGATGCCGTCCGCCGGCAGGCGGAAATGCATCACCGGCGGCGCCGGGATGCACATTTTCGGCGTCACCCGCGCGACCGATTTCAGATAGCGGAAATGGTCGAGCATCGGATGGTTGGAGAAGTCGAGCTTGCCGGTGATCTTGTAGCCCTCCGGCCGGGTCTCGACGCCGTGGAACTTGATGCCGTGAGGCAGCGTGATTTTCTCGACACCGTCGAGACCCCAGAAGAAATCGAGGTGCCACCAGGAACGGCGGTACTCGCCGTCGGTCACGAGCTTGAGGCCGACCTCCTCCTGCTTGCGCACGATCTTCTCGATCTCTCGGTCCTCGATCTCCTTGAGCTGCGCAGCGGTGATCTCGCCTTTTTCACGCTTGGCGCGGGCGGTGTGGATCGCCTCCGAGCGCAGGATCGAGCCGACATGGTCGGCGCGGTATGGTGGCTTGGTACGCTGCATGGGACGCTCCCTCCGGCTCAAGCTTTGCCCTTTCGGTAGCGCGGAACGGGGCGGGAGGAAAGTGCTGCCGACAGCGCGCAGCGTCGCGTGGGCCGAAGCCCACCCGCCGCTATTTCCGCCCCGCCTGGATCAGCTTCAGCCGCGCCACCTGCGCGCATTCTTCGGTGACCTGGAAATAGCGCGCCACCGCCTCGGCCCCGATATCGAAGGGGTGCAATTCGCCCTGCTGGCGCGCCGCGATAGTTCGGATCTTCGTCACCGCATTGTCGAATTCGGAATGGTTCGACATCAGCACCGTCGCCTTCGCGTTGGCGGCCGCAGCGGCCATCTTTCGCTGCGAGGCGATGTAGGTGTCGAAGGCGGGAACGGTGTTGACGAAGTTGAAAGCGGTACCGCCGGAATAGGCGACGGTGAGCGGCTTGCCGCCGTCCTTGACCTCGAAGATCATGGACATCGTGCCGGGCGTATGACCGGGTGTGTGCACGAGCGTCACGCTCGCGTCACCGAGCGCAATCTTCTGGCCGTCCGCCGCGACGATATCGCGTGTCGGCTTGCCCTGCGGATAAGCGTTCTGCATCTTGTCGAGGCCGTCCCAGTCCGGCTCGCTGATGACGATGCGCGCCTTGAAGCGGTCCTGCATCAGCTTCGCGCCACCGACGTGATCGCGGTGCCCGTGACTGACGATGACATATTTCACATTGGCGGGATCAAGCCCGAGCTTCTTCATCCCGCCGACGATCGCTTCCTCGGAATTGTAGTCGTAGAGCGTGTCGATCAGGATGATGCCCTCGTTCGTGGTCAGCGCCCACGCCGAATGAATGCGCGATCCGACGAAGTAGAGATTGTCGAACACCTTGCCCGGCTCGGTGTACCACTGCGCCCGCGGCGGCGCCGGCGGCGGCGCGACATCGCGGCCGGGCCCGGTCTGTGGCGCGATGCAGAGGCGCACCAGCGTGCCGGTGAAATCGAATCCCGCCGCTTCCTTCGCCGCCGCGAGGCGCGCCTCGACCGTATCGGCGGGCTGTGCCGCGGCCTGCACAGCACAAAAGCCAGCGACGACTGCCAGTGTTGCCCGGATGGTGCGTGTCATCTTTTTCGCTCCCTGCGAGATCGTTGCGCGTTGATGCGCTTTTTGCATCTCGATGGAGCCGATGTTTGGATTTTTTGAGCCTCTCCGCAAGGCCGATACGAAGCGTAGGCAGCTATGCGGATTTGCGCGGCCGCGTTCGGATCTTGCGTCCGCGACGCGGGACGCATCACAAAAAAAGCAAGCCGGGCTTCCCCGGCTTGCGTGTAAACGAAATTGCGCGTCGCGAGACGGACTACGCGTGCGCCTTGCGCTGCGGATCGATGATCTTCTCGAGCTTGCCGAGCACATGCATGCACGGCAGCACCTGCGCGAGGCTCGCGTTCGGCTCGCGCTTTTCCTTGATCGCGGCGATGAATTCGCGGTCCTCGAGCTCGATGCCGTCCATCGACACGTCGACCTTCGACACGTCGATCTTGTTGTCCTTGCCGTCGGAGAGGTCGTCGTAGAACGCCTTGTAGGTGCCGTTGTCGCAGATGTAGCGGAAGAATGAGCCGAGCGGCCCGTCGTTGTTGAACGACAGCGACAGCGTCAGCATCGCGCCCGACGGCGTCTTCGCCACGATGCCCATGTCCATCGCGATGTTGAGCTGCGGATGGATCGGGCCCTGTACCGCGTAGCAATCGGAAATGTTCTCGCCGGCCTGGTACTGGAACAGGTCGATGGTGTGGGCGGCGTGATGCCACAGCAGATGGTCGGTCCAGCTGCGCGCATTTCCCGCCGCGTTGATGTTCTTGCGACGGAAGAAATAGGTCTGCACGTCCATCTGCTGGATCTTCAGCTCGCCCTTCTCGATCTTCTTGTGGACGTATTGGTGGCTCGGATTGAAGCGGCGCACATGACCGCCCATGGCGGTGACGCCGGTTTCCTTCGCGATCTTCACCAGCGCCTCGGCGTCCTCGACCGAGTCGGTGACCGGAATCTCGACCAGCACATGCTTGCCGGCGCGCATCACCTGCTCGCCCTGGCGGAAGTGCATCTTGGTCGGCGTGGTGAGGATCACCGCGTCGGCGCGCTTGATGCCCTCGGAGAGATCGCCGGTGTAGTGCGGGATGCCGTACTTCTTGGCGACCTCGGCGGTGGCGTCCTGATTGCCACCCACCAGCGAAGTCACCTCGACGCCCTGAATGCGCTTGAGCGCGTCGAGATGCTTCTGACCGAAGGCGCCCTGCCCGGCAACGCAAATCTTCATCGTTACTTGCTCCTGCGTACTGTCAGTCTTCGCGCGCGCGGCGGCGCGCTTCATCTTGGTGGCGGGGCGCTTGCTCTTGCCGGCCGCCTTCTTTTTCGGCTCGAGGATGATGTGCCCGACCGCGGTGTTGGAGGCCGGCACGGTGTAGAAGCGGTAGGTCTCCTCGACCTTGTCGTCGAGCGCGCCGCGCATGATCAGCCACATCACCATCTCGATGCCCTCGGCGCCGGCCTCGCGCATGAACTCCAGATGCGAGATGCGCGTGAGCTTCTTCGGGTCCTTGGTGAGGTTGTCGAGGAAGGCCTTGTCGAATTTCGAATTGATCAGGCCGGCGCGCGGACCGGAGATCTGGTGCGACATGCCGCCGGTGCCGAAGATCACGACCCGCAAATCTTCCGGGTAGGATTCGACCGCCTTGCGGATCGCCTTGCCGAGCATGTAGCAGCGATGCGCGGTCGGCGGCGGATAGAGCACGACGTTGACCGCGAGCGGGATCACCGGGCACGGCCATTCCTTGGGCGAGCCGAACAGGAGATTCATCGGCACGGTGAGCCCGTGGTCGACCTCCATCTTGTTGCAGATGGTGAGATCGAACTCGTCGAGGATCACCGACTGCGCGATGTGCGAGGCAAGCTCGGGATGGCCCTTCACCACCGGCACCGGGCGCGGACCCCAGCCCTCGTCGGCGGGCGGAAATTCCGCCGCGCAGCCGAGCGCGAAAGTCGGAACGACCTCGACCGAGAACGCCGACGCGTGGTCGTTGTAGACGACGATGGCGAGGTCGGGCTTCGCCTTCGCCATCCACTCCTTCGATTTCTCGAAGCCCGAGAACACCCGCTTCCAGTAGGGCTCCTCGGTCTGCTTGTTGTCGATCGCCGCGCCGATCGCCGGCACGTGCGATGACGCCACTCCTGCGATGATCCTAGCCACGTTTCGACCTCGATTTGCTGCGTGATTTCGATTTCGGCTTGCTCGATTTTGCCTTGCCGGCTTTCGGCTTGCTTGATGCCTTGGCGCTCCCGACCAGCATGCTGGTCGTCTTGCGCCCCGACTTGCTGCGATTGCCTTCGGCCGAGCGGCCGCCGGCGAGCATCATCGCGGCGTAGTCGTCCTGCGTGGAGCCGGTCATCACCGCGGCCAGATGCCGGAACGAATGACCGTCGGTGGCGCCGAGCTTGGCGGTGAAATAGATGTTGCCGCCGAGCTCGAGCATGCGGTTGTAGTCGCGCTTGAGGATGGCTTCCGTCTGCTCCGGCGTGAGATTGAACCGCTTGAGGTACTCCGGCTCGTTCGCCTTGAAGGCCTTGCGGTTCTCGTCCTTCATCAGCGACATGCAGAACATGTTGATGCCGAATCCCTGGCGCGAGCGCTCCGCGTCGAACACGAAGGTGCCGGGGATGTCGTCGTAGTCCTTCTCTTTGCGAGCAGTGTCCTTGCGCGCCATCGGCTTAGCTCCATCCACGCCAAATCGGCTAGGTTTGCCTGACATATATAGCTCAGCGGACCAATGCAATGTAAGTCGCGCTGCGCCGTGGTTTGTGCCTCAAGCGCGCAGCGACGCCCAGAGAAATAGAACCGTTGTAAGCACGCCGATGGCGCTGCGGCCGGCGTGCAGCCACCCCCATTTTTCGATCAGTACCCGCACCCGCTGGCCCGCATTGACTGGGTCGATCGCCAGCAGTTCGTCGTTGGTCGGTTTGATGACCAGCAGCGTATAGGGCCAGGCCGAGAGGATGACGATGGCGCCGGCGAGCCAGCGCCAGTCGCCCGCCTGCCACCAGGCCGCGAAGCCCAAGGCGGCGCCGATCAGGGCCAATGGCGCCTGCATGGCGAAGCCGTGCTTGTAGGACGGCTTCCACTCGATGAGCAGGGCGCGGTCGTCGAGCTGCAGCCGGGCGGGCTGTTCGCAGAGGCTGACGTAGATCGCGGCTCCGGTGAAAATCGCGGCGGTCGTCAGTGCCAATTGGCCGGTGAGCATGCGCTTGCTCCTTTGCTCCCCCGACCTATCAACTCCAATAGAGCCGCATCGGATTGTCGACCAGGAGCTTTTTTTGCAGTTCCGCCGTGGGCGCGATCTTCGGGATCATGTCGACGATGACGCCGTCGTCGGGCGCCTCCTTCGGCATGTTCGGATGCGGCCAGTCGGTGCCCCAGATCACGCGGTCCGGAAAGCGCTCCACGATCGCCTTCGCGAACGGCACGACGTCGTCATAGGGCGGCCCGGCGACGGTGAAGCGCTCCGGGCAGGTCACCTTGGTGATCCAGCTCTTGTTGGCGTCGAGCGCCTTGAGCCAGTTCTGGAAGTGCTTGCCGTTCACGCCCTCTTTCACGTTCGGGCAGGCCATGTGGTCGAACACCAGCGTGGTCGGCAGCGATTGGAGAAACGGCCCCATCTCGTCGAGATCGGCGTGCTCGAAATAGATCACGATGTGCCAGCCGAGGGTGGCGATGCGCGCCGCGATCCGCTGCATCACGTCCTTGGGCGTGGAATTGACCAGCCGCTTGATGAAGTTGAAGCGCACGCCCTTCACGCCGGCGTGGTCGAGCTCCCGGAGCTCGGCGTCGGTGATGTCCTCGCCGATGAAGGCGATGCCCTTGGCCTTGCCGTTGGCGCTGACCAGCGCGTCGACCAGCGCGCGGTTGTCGGTGTCGTGGCAGGTCGCCTGCACGATCACGTTCTTGTCGAAACCGAGGAAGTCGCGCAGCGCGAACAGCTTCTCCTTCGGCGCGTCGCAGGGCGTATATTTGCGCTTGGGCGCAAACGGAAACGCCGCCTCCGGCCCGAACACATGGCAATGCGTATCCACCGCGCCCGCCGGTGGCTTGTATTTCGGCTTCGACGGGTTTGGATGAAACGGAATGTAGCCTGCACTCATCGCCACGTGGGGGTGTCTCTCTATCAGTCCCGCGGGAGCGGGCATCGAATCCCGGGCGCTTGATGGAACAATGCGCCTGCGTTCGTCAAATCATCCGAAGGTCATGGGTGTAGAAAATTATTCCGCATTTACGCCGCGCGGACGACGGCTAGAGCCGTTGCAACGCCAGCGACACGCCCTGCCCAACGCCGACGCACATGGTCGCGAGCGCAAGCTTGCCGCCACGCTTTTCGAGGCCGTGCACCGCCGTCAGGGCGAGCCGCGCCCCGGACATGCCGAGCGGATGGCCGAGCGCGATGGCGCCGCCGTGCGGATTGACGTGCTCGGCGTCGTCGGCGACGCCGAGCTGCCGCAGGCAGGCGAGCCCCTGCGACGCGAAGGCTTCGTTCAGCTCGATCAGGTCGAAATCGCCGATCTTGAGGCCGAGCTTCTCCATCAGCTTGCGGGTCGAGGGCACCGGCCCGATGCCCATCACGCGCGGCGGCACCGCCGCCGACGCCATGCCGAGCACCCGCGCACGCGGCGTCAGCCCATGCTTCTTCGCGGCGGCTTCGCTGGCGAGGATCATCGCCGCCGCGCCGTCGTTGACGCCGGACGCGTTGCCGGCGGTGATGGTGCCCGGATTGCGCACGAACGGCTTGAGCTTGGCGAGGCCGTCCATCGTGGTGTCGGGACGCGGATGCTCGTCCTTGTCGACCGTCACCGGGCCGGCGCGGCCGCCCGGCACCTCGACCGCGCACGATCTCCTCGGCGAAGTAGCCCGACGCGATCGCCTTGCCGGCGCGCTGCTGCGAGCGGAACGCGAAAGCGTCCTGGTCGGCGCGCGACGATCTGATACTCCTCGGCCACGTTCTCGCCGGTCTCCGGCATCGCATCGACGCCGTATTGCTGCTTCATCAGCGGATTGACGAAGCGCCAGCCGATGGTGGTGTCCTGGATATCGGCCGAGCGCGAGAACGCTTCCGCCGCCTTGCCCATCACGAACGGCGCCCGCGTCATCAACTCGACGCCGCCCGCGATCGCGAGCTCGATCTCGCCGGCGCGGATCGCGCGCGCGGCGTCGCCGACCGCGTTGAGCCCGGAGGCGCAGAGCCGGTTCACGGTGACGCCGGGCACGTGATCGGGCAGCCCCGCCAGCAGCGCCGCCATGCGCGCCACATTGCGGTTGTCCTCGCCGGCCTGGTTGGCGCAGCCGAACACGACCTCGTCGAGCGCACCCCAGTCCACGCTCGGATTGCGCTTCACCAGCGCCTTGATCGGGATCGCGGCGAGATCGTCGGCGCGCACCTTGGCCAGCCCGCCGCCGTAGCGGCCGATCGGCGTGCGGATGGCGTCGCAGAGGAAGACGTCGCGCGTCGTGCTCATGGGTTCTCCTTACGCCGCGGCGCCGTGGGCGCGTGCGGTGCGGGCGTGCAGTTCGCGCAGGATTTTCAGCTCGTCAGCGGTCGGCGGCTTGGTCTCCGCGACGTTCGCCGCGTAGCGCACCGGCCAGCCGGTGTTGTCGTTGATCTGGTCGCGCGTGACGCCGGGATGGATCGACGTCACGGTCATTTCTTTCGACTGCGGATCGGGCTCGAAGATGCAGAGGTCGGTAACGAGCTTGGTCGGGCCCTTGGTCTTCAGGCCCAGCCGGGCGCGATGATCGCCGCCCTCGCCGTGGCCCATCGAGGTGATGAAATCGAGCTTGGCGGCGAAGCTCCGCTTCGACTGCGCCATGATGATGAAGATCTCGCCGCAGGCCGACGCGATCTCCGGCGCGCCGCCGCCGCCCGGCAGCCGCACCTTCGGCTTGTCGTAGGCGCCGACCACCGTGGTGTTGAGATTGGCGAAGCGGTCGATCTGCGCGCCGCCGAGGAAGCCCACCGTCACGCGCCCGCCCTGCAGCCAGTAGCGGAACATCTCCGGCACCGACACGGTGGTGAGCGCGGTCGAGCACAGCTCGCCGTCGCCGATCGACAGCGGCAGCACGTCGGGCTTGGTGGCGATGGTGCCGGATTCGTAGATCAGCGTGATGCCCGGCGCGTGCGTGAGCCGCGCTACGTTCGAGGCCGCCGACGGCATGCCGATGCCGACAAAGCAGACGTCGTCGTTGCGCAACGCCCGCGCCGCGGCGATGGTCATCATCTCGTTGGGCTTGTAGTCGCTCATTTAGGCGGCCTTCGCGTTGAGTCGCCGCACATGCGCGGCGAAGGCTTCCGGCCCCTGCGTCGAGCACGTTCTCCTTCATCCAGGCGAGGAAGCTCTCGCGCTCGCGCGCGATCTTGTCCCAGGCGATGTAGAACGCGTTGTCGCGCTTGTAATAGCCCTGCGCATAGGACGGATACGCGCCGCCCGGCACGGTCGCGACCGCGCCGACGGTCCAGTGCGGCAGGATCACCGCATTGAGATTGCGCGGACCGAAGTCGTCGACGACCTCCTCGACCGTGACGATCGAGCGCTTGGCGGCCAGCACCGCCTCCTTCTGCACGCCGACGATGCCTTCGAGCATCACATTGCCTTCGCGGTCGGCGCGCAGCGCATGAATGATCGCGACGTCGGGCCGATGCGACGGCACCGCCGCGAGCTGCTCGCCGGTGAACGGACAGGTGATGTGCTTGATCCTCGGATTGACCTTCGGCAGGTCGACGCCGATGTAGCCGCGGAACACCGCCAGCGGCAGGCCGGCGGCGCCGGCCTCGTAGGCGTTGGCCATGGCGGCGTGGGAATGCTCCTCGATCGCGAGCGGCTGCGGCCAGCTGTTCTCGACCGCGTCGCGGAAACGGTGCAGCGAGCCGACGCCCGGATTGCCGCCCCAGGAGAACACCACCTTGTCGACGCAGCCCATGCCGATGAGCTGGTCGTAGATCAGGTCCGGCGTCATCCGGATCAGGGTCAGACGCTTGCGCTGCTGGCGGATGATCTCATGGCCGGCGGCATGGGGAATCAGATGGGTGAACCCCTCCATCGCCACGGTGTCGCCGTCGCGCACATTCGATTGCACGGCCTCGGCAAGCGACAGGAAACGCGCCATCGGACAAGTCCCATTGACTGCGGCTATTTACGGGGGGCTATTGGCGGGGTCAAATGCCACGCCGTCAATGCCCGAGAGCCAGCCCCGCATGTTCTCCATCCGTCGTACGGTCCGCATCGAATGGGGCGATTGCGATCCCGCCGGCATCGTCTTCTATCCGCGCTATTTCGCCATGTTCAATCACTCGACCGAACTCCTGATCGAGGGCGCGCTTGGCGTGAAGAAAATCACCCTCAACAAGCAGCACGGTCTCGGCGGGTTTCCGGCGGTGGCGACGGAGGCGCGCTTCCTGCTCCCGACCCGCTACGGCGACGATGTCGAGATCGAGTCCGCGTTCATCCGGATCGGCCGTTCGAGCTTCGCCATCCAGCACAAGCTCACGCTCGCCGGCGCACTCGCGGTGGAAGGCAACGAGACCCGCTGCTGGGTGACGCGCGACCCGAGCCGCCCGGGCGGCCTGCGCGCGCAGGCCATGCCGGACGATGTCGTAGCCAAATTCAAAGCTACTGGGGCTTGATCCCGAGCTGCTTCACGATTGCGCCGAGCTTGGCACTCTGCTCGTCCATCGACTTCTTGAATTCCGCGCCGGTGCCGGGGCTGACCACCTGACCGGTAGATGTGAGCTTCGCCGTGATCCCAGGGTCGGAGACGGCTTCCTTCACATCCGCCGCGATGCGGTCGCGCACCGCCGCCGGCATGTCGCGCGGGCCGAACAGGCCGATGAGACCGTCAAAGGTCAAAGCCGGGAAGCCCGCCTCCGCCACCGTGGGCTTATCCTTCTGCGTCGGCGCGCGCTGGCTGTTCGTGACCGCGATCAGCTTGACACGGCCGGACTGGATATGCGGCTGCACGATCGCGAGCGCGCCGACATAGGCCTGAATACGGTTTTCGCTGAGATCGGTGACCGGCCCGACCACGTCGCGATACGGCACGCGCGTGATGTTCAGGCCCGCGCTCTTGAAGTAGCCCTCGAAGATCACGTCGGTCATGCCGGTCGCGGTCGCGTAGTTCAGCTTGCCGGGCTGCGCTTTGACCTGCGCGACGAAATCCTTGACGGTGTCGACCTTGAGCGCCGGCGGAACGACGAGACCGACCAGCGTGTTGGAGATGCGCGCGATCGGGCCGAGATCGTTCGGATCATAGGGCATCTTGGCCATCAGGAACGGGTGCGCCGTGAACGACGAGGTCGGCGTGTAGAGCAGCACGTGATCGTCCTTGGCGGCGATGAAGGCGTTGATGGCGATGACGGCGTCGCCGCCCGGCCGGTTCTCAACCACCACCGGCTGCTTCCACTTCGCTGTCAGCTTGTCGGCGATCAGGCGGGCGGCAATGTCGGCGCCGCTGCCCGGCCCGAGCGACACAATGAAGCGGACCGGCCGCTGCGGCCAACTTTGGGCGTGTGCCCAAGACGCAAGGGAGACGGTGACCACGAGGCCGGCCGCGAGCGCGCAGAGCGCCTTGCCTAAACGATGCATAAGTCAGTCCTCCCTCAATTCGCTTTTGTCGGTGCAGGGTAGCGTGGCCCCCGGCGCCGCGAAAGGCGCGCTCCGCCGCAGGGTTACGGCGGTCCTAAGATGGACAGGGGCCGCCCGACAAGCTAACAAACGCGCGACCTACCGCCGCGCTTCCCGGCCGGCCACAAGCCGACGCCAAAACCCGGAGCATCGTCCCATGCGTATCGACGCCTACACCCATTTCTTCCCGAAGCAATTCTTCGACAAGCTGATGGAGATTGCCGGCGACTACAAGGACATGGGCAAGCGCGTGCGGTCGCTGCCGGCGCTCTACGATCTCGATTTCCGCAAGTCGATCGTCGACGGCCACAAGGACTATCAGCAGATCCTGTCCTACCCGCAGCCGCCGTTCGAGAGCTTCTGCAAGACGCCGCAGCAGCTCGACGAGATGATCAAGATCTGCAACGACGGCTTCGCCGAGCTGTGCGCGAAGGAGAAAGACCGTTTCCCGGGCTGGGTGGCGCAGGTGGCGCTCGGCGCGAAGGATGCCGGCGTCGCGGAAGCGGAGCGCGCGATCAAGAACGGCGCGCTCGGCGTGCAGATCTACACCAATGTCCTCGGCAAACCGATTGACCTGCCCGAGTACCGTCCGTTCTGGAAGAAGATGAATGAGCTCGGCAAGCCGATTTGGATCCATCCGGCGCGCGGCGCCGAGACGCCGGACTATCCGCTGCACGAGAAGAAGTCGCTGTACGAAATCTGGTGGACGCTCGGTTGGTCCTACGAGACCGCCTGCACGATGACGCGCCTCGTCTACTCGAAGATCATGGACGACTTCCCCAATCTCAAGATCATCACCCACCACTTCGGCGGTATCATTCCGATGCTCGAAGGTCGGCTCGGCCCGGGCAACGACGTGATGGGCTCGCGCACCTCCGAGGAGGACTATGTCGGGCTGCGCAAGAGCCTCAAGAAGCGCCCGCTCGACTACTTCAAGCAGGATTTCTGGGCCGACACCGCGGTGTTCGGCGGCGAGCCGGCGACCAAATGCGGCCTCGAGTTCTTCCCGCTCGAGAAGATCGTGTTCGCGTCCGACTGCCCGTTCGATCCGGAAGGCGGCAAGATGTATCCGCGCGAGACGCTGCGCATCCTCGACTCGCTCAACATCCCGAAGGCCGACCGCGAGGCGATCGACTACAAGAACCTGGAAAAGGTCACCGGCGTGAAGCTGGTCAAGTAGCGACAAGCTCCGTCATGCCCGCGCTTGTCGCGGGCATCCACGTCTCATTTCGCCAGATAACAAGGCGTGGATGGCCGGGAACGAAAGGGCGTTCACGCCCGTCT
Source organism: uncultured Alphaproteobacteria bacterium (assembly GCA_963785745.1). Lineage (GTDB taxonomy): Bacteria > Pseudomonadota > Alphaproteobacteria > Rhizobiales > Xanthobacteraceae > VAZQ01. The sequence goes on along the minus strand of CAWAWR010000018.1, from coordinate 2,406 downwards.
TCGACGGGCTATGCCCGGCCATGACGCCGCGTTTCCGGCAATCGTCAGTTGATCTTGATCTTCGCGGCCCGGACCACAGGGGTCCAGCGCCGCATCTCCGCATCGACGAACGCCTTGAACGCGGCCGGCGACGTGCCCAGCGGCTCCATGTATTGCGCGCTGAGCTTCTCGCGAATACCCGGGTCGCCCAGCGCCTCGTTGACCTCGCGCGCGATCGCGGCGATCACCGGCTCCGGCGTCTTGGCCGGCGCGATCAGCCCGTTCCAGGCATTGGCTTCGACGTCGATGCCGGCCTCGTTCAGCGTCGGCATGTCGGGCAGCAGCGGCGAGCGCTTCTGCGAGGTGACCGCAAGCGCCCTCACCCGCCCGGTATGGACCTGCGACACGACCGAGATCGCCGGCAGGCACACGATCTGCACGTCGCCGCGGATCAGCGCGGTGACCGCCTGCGGCGACGAGCCATAGGGGATGTGCACGAGCTGCGTGCCGCTCTTGAGCGCAATCGCTTCCATGGCGAGATGCGACAGCGAGCCGTTGCCGATCGAGCCGTAGTTGAACTTGCCGGGCTCGCGCTTGAGCAGCGCGACCAGCGCAGCGGTATCGCGCGCCGGCACGTCGGCGTTGACGGCGAGCACGCTTGGCTGATCGGTCAGCCGCGTGACCAGCGCGAGATCGGTGAACGGATCGTAGGGCATCTTCGCGAATAAGAGCGTGTTGAGCCCGAGCGGGCCGAGAATGCTGATCCCGATCGTCGTGCCGTCGGGTGGCGCCTTCGCCACCACGTCGGTTCCGAGATTGCCGCTGGCGCCCGGGCGGTTGTCGACCACGAACGACTGTTTCGTTTTCGCCTGCAGCCGCTCGCCGATCAGCCGCATGATGATGTCGGGCGTCGCACCGGCCGCGAACGGAACAACGATCCGGACCGGCCTGGCGGGCCACGCTTGCGCCGCGTCTTGCGCGGTTGCCGGCAGTGAGTCGGCCAGGAATGCAAGCACAGCGATGAGCAGAGACTTCATTTTGCAGACGCTCCACAATCCGTGCACATCTTATTCGCAGGACAATTCACGCGCGGGTCAAGCCCGCGATGACGGGCCGGACGCCTTCTGCTAGCGTCGCGGCGCCATGGATGCCGCCCGTTCCCTCGCTCCGTCCGGTTTCGCGTCCGACCCGCCGTCCGATGCGGAAGGCCGCGCCACGCCACCGCCCGACGCGGAGCACGGCCGACGCCGGTGATGGAGCAGTATATCGAGATCAAGGCTGCCAATCCGGATTGTTGCTGTTCTACCGGATGGGCGACTTCTACGAATTGTTCTTCGAGGACGCCGAGATCGCCGCGCGCGCGCTCGGTATCGTGCTCACCAAGCGCGGCAAGCATCTCGGCCGCGACATCCCGATGTGCGGCGTGCCGGTCATCCGCGCCGACGAATACCTCCATCGCCTGATCGCGCAGGGCCACCGCGTCGCGGTCTGCGAGCAGATGGAAGACCCGGCGGCCGCGCGCAAACGTGGCGCAAAAAGCGTGGTGAAGCGCGACGTCGTCCGCCTGGTGACGCCCGGCACGCTGACCGAGGACACGCTGCTCGACGCGCGGCGCAACAACTATCTGCTGGCGCTCGCCCGTGCGCGCTCGTCGTCGAGCGACGAGACCGGCCGCTTCGCGCTGGCCTGGATCGACATCTCGACCGGCGAGTTCCGCATCGCCGAATGCGACCGTGCGGCCTCGCGGCCGAATTGGCGCGGCTCGAGCCGAGCGAGATCATCGTTTCCGACGCGCTCTATTCCGATCCGGAGCTGGCGCCGTTCCTGCGCTCGCTGCCGGCGGTGACCCCGCTCACCCGCGACGTGTTCGACGGCGCAACCGCCGACCGGCGGCTGTCGTCATATTTCGCGGTGGCGACCTCGGACGCGTTCGGCGCGCTCTCGCGTCTCGAACCCACGGCGGCCGCCGCCTGCACACCTACTGCAGGCCGCCGCCGGCCGGCGGCGGCCGCTATCGCCGCCGCTGCGCGAGGCGGAGGGCGCGGCGCTCGCGATCGATCCCGCCACCCGCGCCAATCTCGAGCTGGTGCGGACGCTCTGCGGCGAGCGGCGCGGCTCGCTGCTCTCCGCCATCGACCGCACAGTGACCTCCGCCGGCTCCCGGCTGCTGGCGCAGCGGCTCGCCTCGCCACCGACCGATCCGGCCGCGATTGCGGAGCGGCTCGACGCGGTGGCGCATTTCGTGGCGGACACGGGCTTGCGTAGCGCGATGCGCGCCAGGCTGACAGGCTGCGCCGATCTCGCCCGCTCGCTTTCGCGGCTGGTCGTCGGCCGCGGCTCCCCGCGCGACCTTGCCGCCATCCGCGACGGCATCGACGCCGCTGCGAGCCTGGCGGCCGAGCTCACCGCCGGCGGCGCCGTGCCGCT